>NZ_JXKD01000001.1 GCF_001885765.1 Enterococcus aquimarinus
CATGGCGATTGTGGCGAAGGGGTTAACGCACCGGATTGTGGTTCCGGCATTCGTGGGTTCGAAACCCATCAGTCGCCTTTTTTCTTTGGGGTATAGCCAAGCGGTAAGGCAAGGGACTTTGACTCCCTCACGCGTTGGTTCGAATCCAGCTACCCCAGTTATAACTGTCGAACTCTGATTAAGATATTTTTCTTAGTCAGAGTTTTTTTGTTATTTTTTAGCGGAAAAAATTTAAACTAATCCAAAATCAATCATATGATAGTAGCGTGATGGGACTGATTAGACGGATTGATTTTATCAAGTGAATTCCCCCTTTCTCTGTATTCCGTGTAAGACTACCTAGCAACGTCATATTACTCCTTAGTCAATCAGTGTTGTAGGCAACGTCCTTACTAAAGAATTGAAGTGAATGAGTTCAAATTCTATTTTCTCTTCATACTAACTAAAGAGTGGAGAAAATTTTGGATGAGAGAAAGGCTGAATGGACAGTCGTGGTATTGCTGTTCATTTCTTGGCAAAAGGTTTAGTATAGAGCCATGAAACAGATTGTTTTTGAGCGAATCTAGTAGGATCAAGACCATCAAGAGAATCATTTTTTGTACTAACACGGATGAAAGATTCTTTCAATAGTAAGAAAGCTATCATTATTTGGTGTTATCAAGAGGTGAACTCTCCAATTGCAGATGGTTTATCGGGAGTGTTTTGGCAGATTTTCCATCCATTACGAAACCCAATCGAAAGCGAAGTTACGATTATTTTTTTCATGTTGACCCTAATGCTTGAAAAGTGCATAATACATTGCATTCGCCTGAAGGGTAGTCTGTCATATTACCAGATAATTTTAGTCGAAAAAACTAAAAATAGTGAATGTGAATCATTAAATTGGAGGATTGGCAAAGGAAATGAATAAAAAGGGGAAAGCATCTGCTGCTGGATTATTAGTGGCGATGGGGGTTGTTTACGGGGACATCGGTACAAGCCCGCTATATGTAATGAAAGCAATTGTCGAAGGGAATGGTGGAATCGGGACGCTTGATAAAAATTTTGTCTTCGGGACCGTTTCGTTAATTTTTTGGACACTGACCTTTCTTACGACGGTCAAATATGTTTTGATTGCGTTAAATGCAGATAATCATGGAGAAGGCGGGATTTTCTCCTTATATACGCTTGTTCGCAAAAATGGCAAGTTTTTAATTATTCCAGCGATGATTGGCGGCGCTGCGTTGCTAGCTGATGGGGTATTAACGCCAGCGGTTACCGTCACAACAGCGGTTGAAGGATTACGTGGGATTCCAGCCTTTTATCAGTTATTCGGAATGGATCAATCGATAATCATTTATATTACGTTAGGAATTTTGTTGTTGCTATTTGGTTTACAACGTTTTGGTACGGATGTTGTTGGGAAAGCTTTTGGACCCGCCATGTTTTGTTGGTTTAGCTTTTTGGGTCTGGTCGGAATTATGAATTTCGGGCAAGATTTATCCGTGATTCGTGCGTTAAACCCGATCTATGCGGTCCGTTTACTTTTTAATCCTGAAAATCGTTTAGGAATTCTGATTTTAGGAAATATTTTCTTAGCAACCACGGGAGCAGAGGCGCTTTACTCAGACATGGGCCACGTCGGAAAACGCAATATTCATTTAAGTTGGCCGTATGTCAAAATTTGTTTAATCCTTAATTATTTAGGACAAGCAGCATGGTTGAATCGCGCCATTGACAGCGGGGAATATTCAGAAGTTGAAAATTTAAATCCATTTTTTATGATTTTACCTGAATCTTGGCTGATCTTTGGTGTTTTCTTTGCGACAATCGCGGCGATTATTGCTTCTCAAGCGTTACTATCAGGCTCTTTCACACTTGTTTCTGAAGCGATTAAACTTCACTTTCTACCGCGATTGAAGCTCGTTTATCCAGGTACCTCAATTGGACAAGTCTATATTCCAACTGTGAATTTTATTTTATGGATTGCATGTTCCTTAATTGTGATTACGTTTCGGACGTCCTCGCATATGGAAGCGGCATACGGACTATCCATTACGGTTACAATGTTAATGACGACTTTTTTACTTTATTTTTATTTGATTCAATCGAAACGGTCGAAAGTGTTGGCGATAGTCATCACGTCATTCTTTGCCGTCATTGAAACGATTTTCTTTATCTCGAGTGCGGCTAAATTTTTCCACGGTGGATTTGTTGCGGTAATCATGGCATTGATGATTCTCTTTGTGATGAGTGTTTGGCAATGGGGGAATGTGATTGAAGAAAGAGAATCGGTTGAAGTCGATCTTAAAGATTTTATTCCACAACTACAAGAGTTGCATCTAGACCCAACGGTTCCGATATTTCAAACGAACGCGGTCTTTTTAGTTCCACGGATGGACGGGGATTTAATTGGTAAGCAATTTTTATATTCCATTTTGGATAAGAAACCAAAACGAGCGAAAGTTTATTGGTTCTTGAATGTGGTGGTAACCGATGAGCCCTACACGCAAGAATTTACGGTCGATACGATGGGGACTGATTTTGTCGTGAAAGTCCAATTATTCCTAGGGTTTCGAGTCAGCCAAGAAGTGAATGTTTATTTACGTCAAATTATTCAAGATTTAATGCAAGATGGACGCTTAGAAAAACAACCACAAAGGTATTCAATCATTCCTAATCGTGAAATTGGCGATTTTCAGTTTGTGTTGATTCAAGAATCGTTATCAAATGACAGTGAATTAAGTCACTGGGAACGTCAAGTCATGCAGACGAAGCTATTCATCAAAAAACATACCACTTCACCAGAGAATTGGTTTGGTTTAGAGTATAGTGAAATCAAACGTGAGACCGTTCCTTTAGTTATTGGAAAAAAACCACGAATTCCTTTACGTGAGCGAGAGAACTTTCATCCTCATCATTAAACCAAAAAACGACTCTTCCGAATTTCGGAGGAGTCGTTTTTATTGGTTATTCCCGGTATACGCGAATCGTATTTTCGATATGTTGAATACTGAAGGGCGTTAAATCGTCAAAACTGGCCGTAATCGACGTATCAAGATCGTCAGCAAACATGGTTTCATAGTCAGCCATACTTAAAGCTTGACGATTTTCTAATAAGGCTAAATGAGCATCTTTTTCTAAATATGTTTCAAAACCTTCTACTAAAAGGCCACTAAACAATTCACAAACAGCGCCTGAACCGTAGCTGAAAAGACCAATCCGTTGGTTCGCTTGCAGTGAGTTTGAATTTTCAAGTAACGAAATCAAACCAAGGTATAAAGAACCGGTATAAAGATTCCCAACGCGGCGGCTATACGTAATGCTCGCTTCATATTGTTCCAGCATGCGCGTTTGTTCGCCTTCCGTTTCATTTTCTAAAATAGCGAGTAAGGCTTTTTTCCCCATTTTAGTATACGGAATATGAAAAGCAAGGGCAGCAAAATCCGTTAAATGACGTTGGTATTTTTCTTGGTAACGAGTCCAAACTTTCTGGAATGATTGAACATACGTCTCATTTGAAAGTGGACCGTCCACCATCGGATATTTATGCCCAACAGGACGCCAAAAATCATAGATATCTTGCGTTAACATCACGGTTTCATTTTCTAACTTCAAGATGCGAGGATTTTGGCTAATTAACATGGCCACGGCTCCTGCTCCTTGCGTTGGTTCGCCACCAGATTGGAGCCCGTATTTGGCAATATCGGTCGCGATGACTAAGACTTTACTGGTAGGATTTGCAGATACATGATTTTTAGCCAGTTGTAATCCGGCAGTTGCACCGTAACAAGCTTCTTTAATTTCAAATGAGCGAGCAAAGGGTTGCACGCCAAGTAGACGGTGCAAGACCACGGCTGAAGCTTTTGACTCATCAATGCTCGATTCTGTGCCCACGATAATCATATCGATTGTCGCTAAGTCTTCAGGAGTTAACATCCTTTTCGCGGCATTGGCGGCAAAAGTGACGATATCTTGTGTTTTTGGATTCACAGCCATTTGTTCTTGCCCAATTCCCAATAAGAATTTATTTGGGTCCACGTTCCGAGCAAGGGCAAGCTCGGTCATATCCACATAATAGGGCGGAACATAAAAGTTTATTTTATCAATACCAACGTTCATATAGTATTACTCTCCTTTAGATTTCTATCTTATACAATTTACCACATTTTCCACAATATTTGAAAAGAAAAAGAAAGAAATTAAAGTTTATTAAAAAAGCAACCAAACTTGTTAATATTTTAAAAAGAGGAGTTGTTTTTTTTGTGGGGCATGCTATAGTTCAATTTGGAGGTGTCTACATGAGAGACGTTGTGATTATTGATGCCCTGAGAACGCCAATTGGCAAGTATCGTGGGCAATTCAAAGACTTAAGTGCGGTAGCGTTAGGTGTGGAAGTATCAAAGAAACTAATCGCCCGAAATGAAGGGCTTAAAAGTGAAATGAAACAAGTCATCTTTGGGAATGTGTTACAGGCGGGAACGGGTCAAAATCCGGCACGGCAAATTGCCTTAAAAAGTGGCTTACCGGTATCTGTTCCGGCAACAACGATTAATGAAGTCTGTGGATCGGGCTTAAAATCGATTGCTTTAGGGCGCCAAACCATTCAACTTGGAGAAGCTGAGGTCGTCTTAGTAGGTGGAATTGAAAGTATGAGTCAAGCACCCTTATTTCATTATTACGATAAAGAGACGGATCAAGCAACGAAAGCCCAATCCATTTTGGTCCATGATGGGTTAACCGATGCTTTCAGCGAAAAACATATGGGGTTGACCGCCGAAAAAGTCGCAGACGTTTATCAAGTGACACGTGAAGCGCAAGATGAATTCGCCTTACAGTCGCATGAAAAAGCAGCAAAAGCTCAAGATGCAGGATACTTTGATGCAGAAATAATCGAAGTAGAAGTCAATGGTGTCACGTATACGCAAGATGAAGGTGTGCGTCGAGGCACCACCTTAGAACAACTCGCGAAATTAAGAACCGTTTTTAAAGAAGAGGGTTGTGTCACAGCAGGGAATGCGTCGACGATTAACGATGGTGCGTCGGCTTTAATCTTGGCTTCAAAAGAATATGCGGATGATTTAGGTCTTACTTATTTAGGTGTGATTCGTGATGTGACTGAAGTCGGAATTGATCCAAGCATGATGGGCACATCCCCTATTGAGGCCATTCGTCAATTGCTTGAGCGCAATCAGTTAACGACTGAAGACATTGATTTATTTGAAATTAATGAGGCTTTTGCGGCAACGTCGATTGTCGTGGAAAAAGAACTTCAATTACCGGCTGAAAAAGTCAATATTTGTGGCGGAGCAGTTGCCTTAGGACACCCAATCGGTGCGACAGGTGCGCGAATTGTAACGACAGTGCTTCACCAACTTGAACGGATCAAAGGGCATTACGCGATTGCGTCTCTTTGTATTGGCGGCGGGCTAGGCCTAGCTGTTTTGATTGAACGCACAAAGGAGCAGTAAGGATGGAGAAAAAATTTTATCAGTTGTCACCGAAAGAAAGACTGGCTCAGTTAAGCCTTGAAGGGAAACTCACACCAGACATGTTGCAAGCCTTACAACAAACCGCGCTTTCGGACGAAGTGGCGAATCATTTGATTGAAAATCAAATTAGTGATGTCTCCATTCCGCTAGGGGTCGTGCGTCATTTTAAGGTGAATCAAAAAGACTATGTCATTCCTTTGGCGACGGAAGAACCGTCTGTCGTAGCTGCGTGTAGTAATGGTGCCAAGATGGTTGCCCAGTCAGAAGGGTTTACGAGTAGCATGCATCGAAAAGAGCTCAGAGGTCAAATTGTCTTCATGAATGTTCAAGCAGCAGATACGCTTGTTGAAACGATTGAAGCCAACAAAGCAGCAATTTTTCAGCGAGCAAAAGAAAGCTATCCTTCGATTGTACAACGTGGCGGGGGATTAACCGAAGTGCAGATTCGTCGTTTTGTTGAAAATCCAATGTTTCTTTCTGTTGATTTTATCGTTGATACAAAAGATGCGATGGGCGCCAATATCATGAATACGATTCTCGAAGGTACTGCGAATTTATTCCGTGAGTGGTTTGATGAAACGATTTTATTTAGTATTTTAAGTAATTACGCGACAGAATCCTTAGTCACTGCGACATGCCTTGTGCCTTTTTCCGCTTTATCCAAAGGGGGAGATGGGGAAGAAGTTGCGATGAAAATCGCGGCAGCTTCGACGTTTGCTCAGCTGGATCCTTATCGTGCGACTACGCATAATAAAGGGATTATGAACGGTATTGATGCACTTGTTTTAGCAACTGGCAATGACACGCGAGCGATGGCAGCTGCGGCTCATGCTTACGCTGCTAGAGATGGTCAATATCGTGGGTTAAGCCAGTGGACTGTGACGGCTGATGGACTAAGAGGAGAAATCACCTTACCCGTAACGATTGGAACGGTTGGAGGAGCGACGCGCGTTTTACCAAAAGCTCAGGCAGTATTAGCATTGCTACAAGTCTCTTCGGCTAAAGAACTAGCAGAAGTCATTGCAGCGGTAGGTCTTGCTCAAAACTTAGCGGCGTTACGTGCGTTGGTGACGGAAGGGATTCAAAAAGGTCACATGTCTTTGCAGGCGCGTTCGTTAGCGCTGAGTGTCGGTGCCAAAGGGGAGGAAGTCACTGCGGTGGCGACGTCCTTAAAAAAAGGTGTCATGAATGAGCAACATGCCAAAGCGATTTTAGCGGCATTGCGTTCCGAGTAAGAATCAAATGGTCTTTACCAAAAAAACAACGTCTGTCAGCTCGATTAATTCTAGCTAGCAGGCGTTGTTCTTTTAGTGTGGTTCTTTTTGAGTTGTCTAGTTCCTTTGGTAAATCAGGGAATCGTGCTCGTATAAACAAAAAAACAGCCTCAGGCGATAGGACCTGAGGCTGTTCGGTTTATGCGGGTGTAATACTTTGGGCAAAGGCCTCAATTACTGGAATGACCTCTAATTTGAGTTTGTATTTTCGTTCTAAAGCAGGTTCAATTGTAAAAACGTTATTTTCTGACGTGGAAATCGTCGCGAGTAAACGTTCTTCTTTAGCCGTTTTTTCCACCACTTGAACGGAGTCAGAGTGTTCAATCACTTCAAATTTTGGAAAAGCCGTGATTGCTTCTTTGAAAGTAGCGAATGCACTGTCTTCGTCAAAAGAGCTTTCAGTAGCAGCTGCTGGAACTTCTATGTCTTGTGCCGCTTCAATTTCAACTTCAACTTCAGTTGCAGGACTTTCCTTTGGTGCTGACGTAGGAGCGTTCTCGCTAGTAACAGCTGATTCGTCCGTAAAACCCCAGTAGTTCGCAAATTCATTGACTAATTTACGACTAAAGCGTTCGAGTAATCCTGTTTCAGAAGATTGAATTCGTTTAACGACAAGATTAAAGTGTTCATCTAATGGCACAGAAATAATCTGATCACGCGTTGTTTCGCCTAAAAATTCAATCGACATTTCATTGGGCGTTTCAAGTTTAATCCCAACTGTAACGGGTAATTCGTACATCGCCATTGCTTGTTTTTCCATTTCTCTAAACAGCAATGCCCGTGCATTATTAAAGGAAGGACGAAATTGTTTTTTTAATTTTGCTAATTGTTTCTTTTTCATGATGATCCCCTTTCGATACAAGGTAAATTATAGGCAAAAAATGCAAGAATGGGAAGATGTTTTCATGAAAAAAGATGATTTTATTAAAAAATGATGAGTAAAGTGAAGGAAATGTAAGAGTTATTCGCTCTCAAAGGCATGGAGCGAAGGATATTTAGGTAAAATCGCGATAATTTCTTTATTTTCAGAAATCGCAATAACCTTTTCTTCCCATACGTCTAGCGTATAATCTGGACCTAAACGAGACGCAAGTGCCTCTAGAAATTGCTCTTTTTGCCACTGACGAGCAGGAAAGTGTTGCACCAAATCAGGATGTACAAGAAAGATAAAATCGGGGTGAAACGTTGTCCGCACTTCTTCACTAAGTGTGGCTAAGCGTTCAGAAATAGTCATGACCGGACCTCCTTTTTGATCAATTAAGAATCTATTTTTAGTATAACATACTTCATTACAAACAAGAAAAACAAGAAAATGGTCGTTTTATTTCTAGTGTTCATTTTCTGTAAAAATGAGTATACTAGTGAAGGTAAGGGGATGAAACAAAGATGGAAATTTATTTGAAACAAGCGATTTTGCATTTAATTGATCGTGAAGCAGGCGATCCTGTTTTTTCACAAGTACCACTTGATCTAAGTGCCGAATATATTCGCGATTATTTAACCAAAAAAATCCAAAAACTTTCAAGCGCGCAAACGAAAACCGGAAGATTAGTAGCTGATTCGGTCGTTAGTCGGATGTTGGCCACCGCGACGGACGATTTTATTGCGTTTAGTGAGGCATTTGTGAAGCATTGGTATCAAATGTATCAAGGAAGTGAAGATGCACCAAATAGTGATGTTTTTATCGTCTTATATGAGGAAGACGCGCTCGCCCAAGTCGCTTTTATTAAAGTGAATTATAAAGAAGCGTACACTCATTTTACGGATTTAAACGAAGAAGGATTAGCCAATCGTTTGATTTTGAATCGTGCGATTTTAGCGGGTAAAGCGCAAAAACCAGATGAAGGAATGACAATTGATTTAAAGACGCTCGATTATGAGTTGATTGAAAAGAAATACCAATTTTCTGGTGACAAACGGTATTATTTTTCAACCCAAGTGATCGAATCCGTCCCTCGTCCCTCATTAGATGATCATCTTTCGGTGATTAAAAAAGCAGCGAAAAAAATGAGTGAGAAATTCGAAACCCCGACTTATGACGTGTTGGCGAACATTCAAGAAGCGGTTTACGATACGATTGAAGAGACAGGAACGTTAGATACCACTGAGATTGCGCAAAAAGTCTTTAAAGAAAATGTTTCTGCGCGCATGGCTTTTCAAGAAGAAATGACTGAAAAAGGGGTTATCGAACAAACACCGTTAGTCAAAGAAGTCAAAGAAATTTCAGAGAAAAAATTTGGCAAACAAAAGTTGAAATTATCCAATGGCATTGAACTCATCGTTCCGCTTGACGTCTATCGAAACCCTGATCTCATTGAATTTGTAAATCATCCGGACGGGACGTTGTCAGTGACGATTAAGAATGTTGAAGAGATCGTCAACCGCTTATAAAACGTTAAAAATTTCTTGCGTTTTTTCTTTTTAATAGACAGGAAGTCATGCAAATAGTAGTCTGAAGTTTGACTAAAAGGAGTGAGGAAACATGCGAAGAAAAAAGAAAAAACCATTAAAAACCGCTTTGTTTCTTTTCCTTCTACTCACTATTTGTGGCGCTGTTGTCTTTTTTTATCGAACGAAACAACAATATCAACAAGTGATGGCTTTAGAAAGTGAAGTAGTGAAACAAGCAGAAAAAAACGGTATCTCAGAATATCGTGAATTGATATTGAGTATGATCTTAACGGAATCAAAAGGGTTAGGCAACGATCCGATGCAAAGCTCTGAAAGTGCCTATGGAGAAGCTGGCAGGACAAGTGACCCGTCAGAAAGCATTGCGCAAGGAGTTTCTTATTTGGCCGAAAGCATTGCATTAGCACAAGATCAAGGAGTCGATCTTTGGACAGCCGTCCAAGCGTATAATTTTGGGTTAGATTATATTTACTTTGTGGAATCGCGTGGGGGCGTGAATGACTTAACCCTGGCAGAAGAATATTCCCGTGATTATTTAGCCCCGCAACTTGGGAATCATGACCAAGAACAGTATCGCTACTGGCGTCTTTTCCCAGTTTTTCATAACGGAGGCTACTTATATTATAATGGGGGGAATTTCTTTTACGCGCCTTCTGTTAAGTGGAATCAGCAAAAGATGCAGTTTTTCCATTATTTAGAAAACCTCTGGTGAAATAACTGTTTAAGATTCGCAAGAGCATCGTGCAAAGTACTTGAATCTTTTGCGAATTGTGTTAGAATGGAATACGTAGAAAAATGTCTATTTGAACATCGCACTGATTCCGATTAGTGCGATTTTTTACCGATAAAGACAGGCTCCTAAACGCTATTTTTTGATAGGAGGTGAGTCAATAGTGGCGAAAATTCCACAAGAAACGATTGATGATATTCGAAGTCGGACAAATATTGTTGAAATTATCGGTCAATATGTCCAACTCAAAAAATCTGGCGGTCACAATTATACCGGTTTATGTCCGTTTCATAATGAGAAGACACCTTCTTTTTCAGTTGCGGAAGATAAGCAGTTTTATTATTGCTTTGGTTGCGGTCGTGGAGGAAACGTCTTTCGCTTTATCGAAGAAATTGAAGGCCTGAGTTTTGGTGAATCGGTTTATCGAATTGCGGAAATCGAGCACATTCCCATCGATGACAAGTATCAACAATTATCATCCGCGGAAAGTGAATCTTCAAAAACGAGACAACTCATCACGTTGCATGAAAAAGCAGCCGAAATTTATCATCATTTATTGATGCATACGACGGCTGGACAAGAGGCGCTCGATTATTTGCTCAAACGAGGACTCACAGAAGAGCTCATCATCGAGTACCAAATCGGGTTTGCACCGATGCAACGGGAATTTCTTGAAAAAATATTCAAAAATGAACAATTATCAGCAGAATTTTTTGCAGACTCCGGTTTATTTGTTGTTCGCGATGATGGGCAGTTGCTTGATCGTTTCTATCAAAGAATTGTCTTTCCGATTCGCAACGCGCAAGGCAAAACAATTGGGTTTTCCGGACGTTGGTTTGAAACGCCCGATTTTCCAGCAGAGAATCAACCGAAGTATTTGAACTCGCCAGAAACAGCCATCTTTAATAAGCGTGAAGTCTTATTTAACCTAGACAAAGCGCGAGGTGCGATTCGCAAAACAGGCGAAGTGTTTTTGTTTGAAGGCTTTATGGATGTGTTAGCAGCTTGGCAATCAGGTATTCAAAACGGCATCGCTTCAATGGGAACAAGTCTGACGCAACAACAAGTGACCATGATCGAACGGATGGCTCAAGAAGTGATTTTTGCGTATGATGGCGACAATGCAGGAGTGGAAGCGACTCATCGTGGAATTGAATTGTTGAAAGAATCCAGTCAGTTAAAAGTCACTGTACTCCAGTTTCCAGAACGCCTTGATCCGGATGATTATATCAGGAAATATGGTGGGGAAGCCTTTCAACAATTGGCCAATCATGGACGCGCGACGGTCTTTGCCTTTAAAATGGCTTATCATCGATTAAATCGCAATTTAGCCAATGAAAATGATCAACTGGAATACGTTGAAGTGTTGCTAAATGAATTAATTGAAGTCGATTCATTAATTGAACAAGACCGATATTTAACCCAACTTTCGACGGAGTTTCAAATCAGTCGTGAAGTCTTGCAACAACAAGTGCGGCAACTGAAGCAACAAGGAAGACAAAAACGAAGGCAGCAACATCAGCAAGTAGTAAAAGACGTTGCGACGCCAGTTCGACCAGTCGCACCACGAAAAAAGACACAAATCGAAAAAGCAGAAGAGTTATTACTCTATCGCTTGTTTCATGAAGAAGGATTCAATCAGCGCTTTAAAAGCCTTCCAATTCATTTTCCGCACGAAATTTATCAAGAGCTATATGTTTTATTTGATACTTATGTTGCAACCGAAGCCGAATTTGAAGTCGCACGTTTTTTAGATTTTTTACAAGACGAGCATTTACGGCAACTAGTCATTCAAATTGCGAGTTTAAATGTGCCAATTGAAAGTAGCCAGCAAGAAACAAACGATTTGATTCGTTTACTGCAATCAGCGGGAATCGTTGAAGCGATTCAACAAAAGAAAATCCAACAACAACTCGCTAGTCAACAAGGCAATCAACAATTAGAATTAGAGTTAGCAATGGAAATTATTCACTTAACGAAACAACTAAAGCAAGCGTAACAGTTTGACATAAAAGGGGGATTTCTCTCATGGCAGAAGAAATAAAAGTAGGATACGATCAAGCAGTGAAAGATTTTATCAAAGAAAACAAAAGTAAAGGTCAAGTGGTCTACGACGACTTGTCTAACCAACTCGCGACACCATTTGAACTTGATGCAGACGCAATGGATACGCTCATTCAAAAAATCGAAGACGCGGGTATCAGTGTCGTTGATGAAAATGGCGATCCATCGATTTATAGTTTGAAATCAGAAGAAAAAGTGGAATCAAAAGAAAAAACCACTGCCCATGAAGATCTTTCAGCACCAACCGGCGTAAAAATTAACGATCCTGTCCGCATGTATTTAAAAGAAATTGGTCGTGTGCCACTTTTAACAGCAGCCGAAGAAGTTGAGCTTGCTTTGAAAATTGAAGAAGGCGATCAACTCGCGAAGCAAGACCTAGCTGAAGCGAACTTACGACTTGTCGTAAGTATTGCGAAACGATATGTCGGTCGTGGAATGCAATTTTTAGATTTAATTCAAGAAGGAAATATGGGATTAATGAAAGCCGTTGAAAAATTTGATTACCGTAAAGGATTTAAATTTTCTACGTATGCGACTTGGTGGATCCGCCAAGCGATCACACGGGCCATTGCCGATCAAGCCCGCACAATCCGTATTCCGGTTCATATGGTCGAAACGATTAACAAATTGATTCGAATCCAAAGACAGTTATTGCAAGATTTAGGAAGAGAACCGACGCCAGAAGAAATTGGGGCCGAAATGGACTTGCCAACTGAAAAAGTGCGTGAGATCTTAAAAATTGCACAAGAGCCTGTTTCATTAGAAACACCAATCGGAGAAGAAGACGATTCTCATTTAGGTGATTTTATTGAAGATAAAGATGCAACGAGCCCTGCCGATCATGCGGCGTATGAATTATTAAAAGAGCAGTTGGAAGACGTGTTAGATACGTTAACTGATCGTGAAGAAAACGTCTTACGCTTACGTTTTGGAATTGACGATGGCCGTACAAGAACGCTCGAAGAAGTTGGAAAAGTCTTTGGTGTGACGCGCGAACGGATTCGTCAAATCGAAGCAAAAGCGTTACGTAAATTACGTCATCCTTCTCGTTCAAAACAACTAAAAGATTTCTTAGAATAACATCCGTAAAGGTGCGACAAGCTCATTTGTCGCCCTTTTTTAATACTTTGAAGAACAAGAAATCGTCATTATCGTACTCACTGTTCCCTCTATGGAATGAAGGGATTGGGAAATCCCGAGCCCTTGGGTGAAACAAGACCTTTATTTCTCCTAAGTAATCTCCGATAAGTAGGAGTAGTCATAAACTTAATAAAAACGTAATTCAATTAATCTTGGCTCAAGTTGAAAACTATGTTAAATTTATCTTTGAAGAAATAAAAAGGAGTCCAAAAAGTGATAAAAAAATGTCCTCATTGTGAGTTTGAACCCATCACAGATCAATTGATTTGTCCTAATTGCGGTTCAGAATTAAAAGAAAATATCTCCAAACAAATAAAAGAAGATCAAGCAACGTTACCTCCGATAGAAGATGCGAATGACAATATTAATTGGTCAAATTATCAAGAGGTTTCTTTAGGTTCAGTCATGGAGCAGTTTAAGGATGTTATTGAAGAATCAGATGAGGAATCGGCTGAAAAAACGACGGAGTCAACAGAGGAACAACAGCCTATCCAACAAGCGGAGGAACAACCATTGACGCAACAGGAAGATTCTCCTGAAACGACGGACGAACTATCTGATAATCCTATTTTACAAGCTTATTTGCGCCGTCACCGCGATGGCACGCCAGATGCTGAAGAAATGTTAGTAGAGGCAATCAAGCAACATGAGCAAAAACAATTGACGATTAAAGAGAAAAAAGAAGCGGCCTTCACAGTCGATGAAACGGCTATGGGTGAAGTCGATAAGCAAGAGTCAGAAAAAGAGCAAGAAAAGCAAGTAGCGCAACCAGAAGAACGCTCAGAAGAACAACTAGAGGGACAATCAAAAGAAGAAACCATTGCGCCAATCGTAACCGATGCAACCTCGCAATCAGAAAATGAAGCAGAAGCGGAAATAACGAGTCCGGTAGATTCAGAAGTAGTAGCACCAGTTCATGATAGTGAAGCGATTTCCGAAGTCGATAAAGCAGTTGCCCTGATTCAACGTTTTGAAGAAAATCAAGATAAAACAGAAGAATCGACTATTAAAAGTCCTTCTGCGACACCAGAAGAGACGGTCCAGGTAGAAGAGGGAGTTGCCCAACGCGTTTCAAAGTCAGCCCGTCTTTCAAGTTCGAACAAGAAAAAAATCTATCTTTTAACAGCAGCTGGACTCTTATTTGCAGCTGGAGGTGGCTGGTTATATGTCGATGCCAAGCAAAAATCAGAAGCAGCGCAACAAGCACAGTTACAACAGACGCAAGATTTCGCTGAATTAAGCGCGGAATTACAAGATTTTTATCTTGATGCACAGCAACAATTTATCAAACCCGAAAAAACATTAGCGCAACTGAAACCGTTAATGGAACAGGTGTCGACCTTTAAGCAACAAGAAAATTATGCAGACGTTCAAGCGTTCAGTCAGGCGCTTTATCAAAAAATGACGACGCTTGAGAACATCAACCAATATTTTACAGCACCAATGATTGTTGGGGACACATTGGATCGGACGGTTCATATTAAAGAAATGCAACTCATCGATGTGACATTACCGAATCAAGAGGGCGCCTTTTGGGATTTAGCGGATGAAGCCGTACAACTGGGGAATATTCAGTTGCAACAAGTTCAAAGTGCCAAGGACGCTGTCGCTGAAGTGACGCGTTTATACCAAGATGGGAAAATCTCGGCGGACTTAACGAGAAAAACCGTAGAAGCGGCGCAAAAACAAGTCAACGAGTTATTTGAAATTTCAGATAAAGCAACTTTAATAGCGGCTTTAGAACCGGTTGAAGCGGCATTAGTGGCACGTGAAAAAGCCGAAGCCGAGGAAGCCGCACGTCTGGCTGCCGAAATGGCCGCTCAAGAAGCTGAAGCAGCGCGAATTGCGGCTGAACAACAAGCAAGTGCGAATGCGATCCAAGGTCAAGCCGTATTGAGCCCTCAAACACCGACGAATAATAATAACCAACCGATTATTGCTTCGCGTCAAAGTGATATTAATGACGTGAATAACGCAGCATGGGTCTGGGCACCGGGTGTGTATGAACAATTTATCAGTACGATTATTAGCCGTGGTTATGTAGTAGAAAATGGTTTTTATTTAGAACCTGCTCGGATTGAAAATGGGGAAGGTTATTACCACCTTTATGCAACGAGCAATAAGTCGAGCTTACTAAGTGGCGTGTCGTCATCGAGTCTGCCATTTTATCTCGTGACAGTCAATGCGAAGACCGGTTTCTTTAAAGGAAACGGACCTAATTAAAAAAAACTTGAGACTCCTCCTTTTTTTCGATATGATGGTGTATACACTTATCGAAAAAAAGGGGGTTTTTTGATGGAAAAAGTCGAACAAGCGCCAACATTTTCTGATGGCGTAAGAGCTTGTGTTCCGACAATTTTAGGTTATTTGGGGATTGGTTTTGCGATGGGTGTCGTCGGTAAAGGTATCGGGTTAAGTATTTTACAAATTTTTCTCATGTCATTAATTGTGTATGCCGGTAGTGCGCAATTTATTATTTGTGGCATGCTTGCGATCCAAGCACCGATTTCGTCGATTATTGTGACGGTCTTTTTTATTAATTTACGTCACTTTTTAATGAGTTTATCGGTTGCGCCCTATTTTCAAAAAGCAACGCTCTGGGAGAACATCGGGATTGGTTCTTTACTGACGGATGAATCGTACGGAGTCTTAACGACGTATTTACGTCAAAATCGGGTTGTCAGTGTCTCTTGGATGAATGGACTGAATCTGTTAGCTTATACCGTCTGGGTGGTTGCCACGGTCTTAGGCGGCGTTTTAGGACGCTTTATTTCGCATCCTGAGAGTTTAGGTCTTGATTTTGCTTTAGTTGCGATGTTTTTAGGTCTTTTTTTGTTTCAAGCCGAAGCAGAACTAAAGCGCAGTACGAAAAAAACATTGCTAGTATTAGCGAGTGTGTTTCTCAGTGTCTATGTTTTAATGTGGTGGACTAGTCCGGAACTAGCCGTAATTGGTGCGACTTTAATCGGTTCATTGATTGGAGGGTCTTTAAATGATTGATCAACGCTATTGGTTATTAATTTTAGGATGTGGCTTCGTTACTTGGTTTCCACGCGTCTTACCCTTTATTTTTTCCCGTAACATCACGTTTTCTCCACGTTTTCGTCAATTTTTAGATTATTTGCCATTATGTATTTTAGCAGCCTTATTATTACAAAGTTTGCTTTCCGTGGAGAATCAAGAAATACCAACGCTTAAAATTCAAGAAACACTCGCTTGTATTCCAACATTAATTGTTGGTTATTACACAAAAGATTTGATGAAAATCGTTATTACAGGTATTATAACAATAGCGCTTATCCGCCTCGTCGGATAATTCTCAGAAATAAAAGGAATGAGGAGACAAGATATGAATGAATTAGTCGCATCCGTTTTTAGCGGATTGATTATCGATGAAAATGAACAAGCATACTTTGTTCAAAAAAATGGCATCACGTTTCGATTAGAAAAAACAGAGGGCGTGCACGCGTTAGGTGACGCAGTAGAAGGGTTTGGCTATCAAAACCAAAAAGAAGAATGGTGTATGACAACGAACATTCCAACCATTCGCAAAAATCAATACGGTTTAGGTGAAGTCGTTGGCTCTAGACGTGATTTAGGCGTCTTTGTTAATATTGGCTTACTAGACAAAGATGTTGCCGTTTCACTGGATGAATTGCCTGTGATGCGTGAATTGTGGCCTAAAAAAGGCGATCACGTGATGATTACGTTAAGTGTTGATGAAAAAGGTCGTTTATGGGGTAATTTAGCAGATGAAAAATATTTTCAAGCGTTAGGGAAACCAGCGGATGAAGAATTATTAAATAAAGATGTCGCCGCAACGGTTTATCGCTTAAAATTAGTCGGAACGTTTGTGATTACCGATGATTATCATTTAGGGTTTATCCATCCTTCTGAACGTTATCAAGAACCGCGTTTAGGTGAAAAAGTAGCTGCACGTGTAATCGGCAT
Source organism: Enterococcus aquimarinus (assembly GCF_001885765.1). GTDB lineage: Bacteria > Bacillota > Bacilli > Lactobacillales > Enterococcaceae > Enterococcus_I > Enterococcus_I aquimarinus. The sequence continues at coordinate 17,040 of NZ_JXKD01000001.1, forward strand.
TCGCCCAGATGGCTCGTTAAATTTATCGTTAAAACCACGAGCGCACGAAGCGATTAGCGATGATGCTGCGATGTTGTTAGCCTTTTTAAATCGAGCACCTGAAAATCAAATGAACTATACCGATAAATCCGATCCAGAAGAAATCCAAAAAATGTTTGGGATTAGTAAAGGACAGTTCAAGCGCGCGATGGGAAATTTAATGAAACAACGATTAGTCGAACAACAAGACGGCGTGACGCGTTTAGTAAAGAAAAACGACTAGTTCCCCTTGTGTAATTCGCAAGGCTACTTTATAATGATTCTTATGTTAATTAATTTATTGATTAGAATCATTATAAAGAGATGGGGGATACAATGACGATTAGCGATTCTTTAAAAAAGACGAAAAAACAATTACATGAATCAGGTTTTAAGTTAACTCCCCAGCGAGAAGCGACCTTACTTGTTTTACTCGAAAATGAAAAGGACCATTTATCAGCCGAAGAAATTTATTTTTTTGTTAAAAAGAAAAATGCTGATATTGGCTTGGCAACCGTGTATCGCACGTTAGAAATTTTAACCGATATTAAAATCGTAGATAAAATTAGTTTTGATGATGGCGTGGCACGCTACGACTTAAGAAAAGAAGGAGCTGCCCATTTTCATCATCATTTACTCTGTCTTGAATGTGGAAACATTGAAGAAATTGAAGAGGATCTTTTAAGGGACGTCGAAAAGATTGTCGAAAAAGATTTTCATTTTTTAGTCAAAGATCATCGTCTAACGTTTCATGGAATTTGCCAACATTGCCAAGCATTGAATCAAAGCTGAACTTTTCATTTCCAGAGAAGTTCAGCTTTTTTGGTTGTCGAACTATTCGAAGCGACGAAAATTTGGTATGATAGGGTGTTGAGAGTGGGGTGGAGAAAATGAATGAACAAATCATCGACTATTTACATTATTTAACGATTGAGCGTGGGCTCTCTGAGAACACCAAAACCAATTATCGGCGTGATTTGGAAAAGTATTTAGCCTACTTGACCTTGCACCAAGTACCGAGTTGGCAAGCTGTCGATCGTTTTATTGTCATTGATTTTTTACAAGAATTAAAAGAAGAAAAAAAATCTCCCGCAACACTCGCTCGAATGATCACGAGTTTGCGTCAATTTCACCAGTTTTTAAGACAAGAACGCTTTACCGATCATAATCCCATGCAACACATTGAATTACCAAAAAAAGCGCAAAAATTGCCGGATATTTTAAGCTTATCAGAAGTGGAACAGTTAATTGAAACACCTGATACGAATGAAATATTAGGCATTCGCGACCGGGCAATCTTAGAAGTCTTATATGCGACAGGCTTACGGGTGAGTGAGTTGGTCGGACTGCGTTTAGAAGATTTACATTTGAGTATGGGACTGCTCAAAACAATCGGAAAAGGCGACAAAGAGCGTATCGTCCCACTCGGTGATTTAGCGATTGAGTGGATTGAATGCTATCTTGCGCAATCACGCCCGTCTCTAACCGCTAAACAACCCGATGAAACCCATTTGTTTGTCAATCGCCACGGGAAAGGGTTGAGCCGTCAAGGAATCTGGAAAAATTTGAAAGGCTTAGTCCGTCAAGCAGGCATCCATAAAAATGTCACCCCTCATACGTTGCGTCATAGTTTTGCGACCCATTTGTTAGAAAACGGGGCGGATTTACGAACGGTGCAAGAATTGTTAGGGCACGCAGATATTTCGACGACACAAATTTATACCCACATTACGAAAAAACGCATGACAGAAGTCTATAAGCAGTTTTTCCCAAGAGCCTAAAGAAAAAAGGATGAGACGATGCAAGAGATTCAAATTAAATTAGATGTCTTTGAAGGGCCGTTAGATTTACTACTGCATCTAATTCAAAAATTAGAAATTGACATTTATGATATTCCCATTGCGGCTGTGACCGATCAATATATGAAATACATTCGTGCGATGAAAGCTTTTGAACTGGGCGTTGCCGGTGAATATCTGGTGATGGCTGCGACGTTAATGGCGATTAAAAGTCAAACATTGCTGCCAACGATGACCAGTGATTATGATTTTGAAGAAGACTATGAGCAAGAAGACCCACGCGAAACATTGGTGACGCAACTGTTAGAATATCGAAAATTTAAATATGCAGCCGAATGTTTAGCTGAAAAAGCGGAAGAACGGAGTCAATATTTTACCAAGGAACCGATGAATGTGGGGGCTTTTAAAAGTGAAGAACAACCTATTTTAAAAGCTAATCAACTGACAACAATCGATTTATTTTTAGCATTTCATCAAATGCTTGAAAAAAAACGCCAAGAAACACCGTCAGAAACCACCATTAGTGCGGAAGAAGTGACGATAACCGAAAAAATGAGTTGGCTAGAAAACCAAATACAAGCGCTCAAACCAAAAGAAGGGCGTCCGTTAACGACTTTTTTAACGACGTATACAAAAGGCGAAATCGTCATGACCTTTTTGGCTTTACTCGAATTAATGAAAAAGCAAAAAGTTTGTGTGGAACAAGCAGGTAATGACCAACCAATGATGGTCTATGCCGTAGATTAGGAGAGTTACATGAATAAACAAAGCGAAATTGAAGCGCTCCTTTTTGTCGTAGGCGATGAGGGAATCGCGTTAGAAGAATTAAGTTATTTACTCGAATTAAGCACCGCTCAAGTTTATACGTTCATTCAAGAATTAAATGAAACGTATCAACAAGATCAGCAGCGCGCATTGCAAATTTTAGAAGTGGGCAATCAGTTTATCTTAACGACGAAAAAAGAGCTCGCACCACTCTTAAAAAGGTATGCGCAGTCGCCACTATCGAACCGACTATCACAAGCGGCCATTGAGACGCTTGCGATTATTGCCTACAAACAACCCATTACCCGGATGGAAATTGAAGACATTCGTGGCGTCAAATCATCGGGTTCGATTCAACGCTTAGTCGGTTTACAATTAATTGAAGAACAAGGACGTGTCGAAGGGCCAGGACGCCCGATTCTGTACGGCACTACCCCTTATTTTATGGATTATTTTGGATTAAAAACCATGAACGAATTACCAGATATTCAACAAATGGAAGCAGATTTAGCAGAAGAAATGCCAAAAGATTTATTTTTGGACCAATTTCAAAAAGAAATTGCTGAGAAGCAATTAAGAGGAGACGTATAATGGAAAGATTACAAAAAGTATTGGCACATGCAGGTGTTGCTTCAAGACGGAAAGCGGAAGAATATATTTTAGCCGGACGTGTGAAAGTTAACGGTGTCGTCACAAAAGAACTTGGCACAAAAGTCAGCCACAAAGATCAAATCGATTTTGATGATGTACCGATCTATCAAGAAGAGCCTGTCTATTATTTATTTTACAAACCAAGAGGGGTCATCTCGGCTGTTTCAGATGACAAAGGGCGCAAAGTTGTAACAGACTTTTTCCCAAGTGTTTCTGAGCGTATTTATCCTGTAGGGCGTCTCGATTATGATACATCTGGATTATTACTACTAACAAACGATGGCGCATTCTCGCAAAAATTAACCCATCCAAAATATCAAATCGATAAAGTATACGTCGCGAAAGTAAAAGGAAAAGCCGATGACAAACAACTACAACCGTTAACCCGTGGGATTCGTATTGAAGGCCAAAAAATGGCCCCTGCCAAATGTGTTGTCATCTCAAATGATATTAAAACAGGCACAAGTATCGTCGAATTAACGATTCACGAAGGAAAAAACCATCAAGTGAAAAATATGTTAAAAGCAGTCGGACTGCCTGTACAAAAACTAAAACGCGAGCGTTATGGCCATTTAAACTTGGACAAACTAAGACCGGGGCAATCCCGCGAGTTGTCTAAAAAAGAAGTAAGTCAATTGATGGAATTGTCAAAAAGTAGTCAAAAAAAATAAATCAAACAAACTAGTTGATTTATTCACAAATATAGTTATAATAGATTTGTAACAAAAAATAAAAAAGGTTCGTCTTCAGGGCAGGGTGAAATTCCCGACCGGTGGTTAAAGTCCACGACCTGCTTTTTCCGCAAGAAAAAGTGGCTGAATTGGTGAAATTCCAATACCGACAGTACAGTCTGGATGAAAGAAGATAGGGCGTATTTAGGTTGTCTTAAAACGATCAATCGAGTACCCTATTTTTCTGCGCAGAAAAATAGGGTACTTTTTTTATCAAGTTGACCGTGGCAAGACGAATAAAGACGTTTGAAGATGTTTCCTAAACAATTAGGAGGATTTACAATGAGTAACAAAGTTCAAAAAATGGTTTCAGTGTCAATGTTTGCAGCAATGGGGTTGGTCATGCAGTTCGTCGCGTTTCCGATTCTACCAGTATTCCCGTTTTTAAAAATCGATTTTAGTGATATTCCCGTGTTATTAAGTATGTTTTTATATGGTCCAATGGCTGGAGTCGCTACTGCGTTTTTACGCTCCGTCTTACATACTATTACGACTGGATTATCGCCACAAAACTTAGTAGGAGATGTGGCAAGTTTTGTCGCAACAACAATCTTTACCTTGCCGATTTATTATATTTTCCGTCGAGGAACATCGCCGCTTAATAAGTTTTTAGGAATGATAACTGGCGTGCTAAGCATGAGTTTAGTTTTAAGCATCGCGAACTATTTTGTGATTACACCGCTGTACCTCATGTTTTTCGGTGTAACGGCCGATCAATTTTTAGGCATGTCACTCGCAAATTATATTGTCGTTGGTATTTTACCATTCAACTTAATTAAAGGAACGATGGTGAGTCTCGTCTTTTTAGCGCTTCATGCCAAATTATTGCCATGGTTAGCAAAAAAGCAACATTTTAGTCAAAACCAATCGTTTTAACATAAAAAGATAAAAAAAGTGGTCCATCATTACCTGAAAAGGGAATAACGGACCACTTTTTTCGTATTTAACAGACAGAAACCTTAATTTTCAAGTAGAATCGCTCGTGTGGGACATTTCTTATAAGCAGAAAGGACTTGTTCTTTTTGGTTCTTTTGAATAAACTGTTGATGAGCGCTTGGATCTTGGGCGAAGAGGACAATCCCTTCTTCATCGTAATCAAAAATGGTCGGTGCATAAACCGCACAGAGCCCGCAAGCAATACAACGTTCAGGCTCCAATTTACATAATTGAGGCATGGAATCACTACTTTCTGGAGGATGACTATGAATGCATTTATTTTAGCTTTATTTCAACGAAAGCACAAGCTAAAGTCAACGACACTTTTTCAAGTCTTGATAGGACGCCAAACGTCTTCGGTTTTATGTTATGCCTATTTCAATGACTTATTGCCGTACTTTAGAAGTTTTCCAGAACTGAGTGAAAACGACTTTCAACAACGATTACAAACGTTAACGAAACAAGGGTGGCTGCAAGCTGTCCCTTTAGAACTACATTATTATGAGATTACCACCAAAAAGCCAAAGGAAGAAACACCCACTTTTTCCCACTTAAATTATTTTCGTTTTGGAAAAAAAGAAAAAGAAGTCTGGCGCTTGATTCAATTACTCGTACAAGTCGCTTCTTATCTAGGAAAAAGCAAGGAGTATCTGCCCATCGAGAGTTCGCCTTATTCGTTAGCACGGATGCGCTATTTTGTCAGACAACATAAAGCGGTGCTGCGCGCGACCATTTATGAAGAATTAACCGTCTTATTGCAGGCACTCGAAAAAGAACAAGCGGACTTCCTCAGCCAAAGCTTTACCGGTCATCAACAAAACGGATTGGCCTTTTTTCAATTATTACCAGAAGCGTATCAAGCCTTTCCGCAAGATAAATTTTATGTTTCGAATAGCCTTCACGCATTTTTTTCTGAACTCGAACAACACCAAGAGTTTTTATTGTATCAATTTGTCGCGGATTTATTTGCCGAAAACCGCAATAAAAGTGCCGTTTCATCGATCCAACGATTCCAAGAAGGGATGACGCTTGCGCAAATTAGTCAGCAGCGACGGTTAAAACAAGGCACGTTGCATGATCATATGATTGAATGGGCGATCAGTGATGAACAGTTCCCGTTTCAGGCATTTTTGAGCGCTGAACAATACGATCGCTTGCAGCAATTACCGGCAAATTCATGGCAGTATCCTTATCGCACACTCCACTTACCACCAGAAATTTCATTTTTTGAACTACGCTTATATCAAATTCAAGAGAAAAGAGGGACGAAATGCTAGAACAAGCCTTACAGCACTATTTTGGATACCCCACTTTTCGTAAAAATCAAAAAGAAATCATTCAATCCTTGCTTGAAAAAAAGGATACGTTGGGGATTTTACCTACCGGAAATGGCAAAAGCCTTTGTTATCAATTGACAGGATATTTAAGTGAAGGCTTAGTGATTGTCGTCTCTCCTTTAATTTCGTTAATGGAAGACCAAGTCAACGCCCTGTTATCCTTTGGTGAAAAAAAAGTCGTGGCACTCAATTCGACGCTGCAACCGTTCGAAAAAGAATTTATCTTAAAACAATTACACCAATTAAAATTTTTATTTTTAAGTCCAGAGATGTTGTTACAACCACCTGTCTTAGCCGCCTTAAAAACACAAACAATCGCCTTATTTGTCGTGGATGAAGCGCACTGTGTTTCGCAGTGGGGGATTGATTTTCGTCCCGAGTATCGCAATTTATCGATTGCGAAACAACAACTAGGAAACCCCGTCACGTTAGCCTTGACCGCAACGGCGAATGCAGACGTGCAACGCGATATCCAAACATTGCTCTTAAAAGAAGACGCACAACTCTTTCGGGAGTCGGCCAATCGCGAAAACATTGCGTTATTTGTCGAAAAGACGAAAGACAAAAAGAACAGCCTCGCCAATCGTCTTGCTACGATTGAAGGCTCAGCGATTATTTATTGTGCTACCAGAAAAAACGTCGAAATGCTTTATCATGAACTCAAAGAAAGATATGCTATCGGATATTATCATGGTGGGCTGGATTATCAACAGCGCGCCTTTTTACAAAAACAATTTCAAGAACAACAATTACAGTTTTTAATTGCGACCAATGCGTTTGGCATGGGGATCAATAAAAGTAATATCCGCGTGGTGATTCATTATGATTTACCAGATAGTATGGAAAATTATATGCAGGAAATTGGTCGAGGGGGGAGAGATCAACAACAAAGCTATGCCATTTTACTGTATCAAGAAGGCGATGAACAAATTCACTATTACTTTCAACAACATACACGCCTAAAACGACAAGAATTAGCCTATCAAGTCGAACATCAAATCGAACTCCCTTTAGATGACTTACAAGAAAAATGGCGCCAACAAGGAGCGATTGAAGGGATGACGACTTTTTTAACTTCTTTGAAAAAAAACGAAACGTTAAAACAACAAAAATTAAGCGAAATGCTTGATTACATCCATTGGCAAGGCTGCCGCAGACAACGTATGCTCGCCTCTTTAGACGAAAGCGTCACGCGTTTTCCAGCCAAATGTTGTGATTATCACGGGGCCACCATGGACCTCGGCACGCCCACAAGTCAAAAAGAAAAACGGGGAACAAAAGACTGGCAAGAAATATTACAAAGAATGTTTAAAGATTAAAAAAGCTTATGAAATTATTAAGACAGGAAGTATTTTCCTATGGTATAATACTGCGAAGAGAACTAGGAGGGCAAAGATATTGAGTAGAAAAAAGAAACGCAACGATAATCAAGAAGAAACAAACGAATTATGGGAACAACCGATCTACGATACTGAAGGAGAAGAGACCTATAGTCGTTCTCAAAAACGCAACAAAAAGAAAAGCAATACAGCCTTTCTGACGACTGTATTAATCTTAATTTTCTTAATTGTAGCCATTCCCATTTCAGCAGGTGTCTGGGCTTTATACACAAAAAATAATCCAGAAACAACCTCAAAAACAACAGAGACAACAATGAGTTCAACGGTTGACTCGAGCTCATTAAGCAGTGAATCTTCAACAGTAGAATCATCTAGTCTCGAAACAAGTGAGACAAGTACAGAATCTTCCACTGTTGAATCACAAGAAGTCGTTGTACCTCCTGTTGAAAAACCAGAAACAGAAGTGACACCAACGCCTGAAACACCGACGGACGCTGAAACAGAGCAAAACCAAGCAACCGAAGGCGATTATATTGAAGTTTTATCTGGTGAAGGTCCAAATGCTGTTGCTGCACGTGCCGGTATTTCTGTGGATGAACTTTATCGTTTAAATGGCATGACTCCAGATAACTATTTCTTAAGTCCAGGCCAACAACTAAGAATTCGTTAAAAAACCGTCGCGGCGGTTTTTTTTCACGTAAAACACAAACAAGGGGTTTAAATCATGAAAGAAATCAATATCGCAATTGATGGTCCCGCATCATCAGGCAAAAGTACAGTGGCAAAAATTTTAGCCAAAAATTACGGCTATATTTATACCGATACCGGCGCAATGTATCGAGGAGTGACCTATTTAGCGATTAAACATCACGTGCCATTTTCAGACGAAGAAAAACTGGTGGAACTGCTTGATCGCTATCCAATTACGTTCGAACAAACAAGCGATGGTCAAAAAGTCTACGCAAATGGGGAAGAAATCACGGAGGCGATTCGCCAAAACGATGTCACCAACGGGGTATCTGAGGTATCCGCGTGGTCAAAAGTGCGCGAAAAACTCGTTGAAGTGCAAAAAGCAATCGCGAAAAACGGAGGCGTCGTCATGGATGGACGCGATATCGGAACGGCCGTCTTACCAACTGCCGAAGTCAAAATCTTTTTAGTCGCGAGTGTGTTAGAAAGAGCCGAACGTCGCTTTAAGGAAAATCAAGCTAAAGGGATCATGACCGATTTTGACACATTAAAGCAAGAAATTGAACAAAGAGACTATCTGGATTCGACGCGGGAAGTATCCCCTTTACGCCAAGCCGAAGATGCAGTGAAAGTCGATACGACTGGCTTGAGTATTTCGGAAGTCGTAAGTGTCATCGAACAAATCGTGGAAACACAAAAAAATAACCAAAATCGTTGATATTTTGAGCTCTTTTCTTTCAAATGAAAAAGAAAAGAGTTTTTTTGATGAAAAGATGAGAAATCGCTTTATTTTTATCTCAGAATAGCATACACTTAAGGTAGAACCGTTTTAAATTAGAATGAACGTTGTTAGGAGGACGCTTGTCATGACAGAATTTGAAAACAATCAGGTAGAATCTGGAAATGAATCAATGGAAGCCGCATTGGAAAGTTTCCAAGAAGTAAATGTGGGAGACGTTGTCAAAGGTGAGGTACTAGCCCTTGAAGACCGTCAAGCGATTGTAGGGATTGAAGGTGCAGGAGTTGAAGGCGTAATTCCCGCGAAGGAATTATCGACTTTACCCGTAGAGGATATCAATGAAGTTGTTAAAGTGGGAGACGTCCTAGATTTAGTCGTTATCTCTACTATTGGCAAAGATAAAGAAAATGGCAGTTATTTACTATCTAAACGTCGCTTAGACGCGAAAAAAGTTTGGGAAGAGATTGAAATAGATTTTAAAGAAGGAAAAATTATTGAAGCACCCGTAACGAACGTCGTTAAAGGCGGCTTAGTCGTTGATGTGGGTGTTCGTGGTTTCGTTCCAGCCTCAATGGTTGAAGATCACTTTGTCGATGATTTCGAAAGTTATAAAGGCCAAACAATGACGTTCAAAATCATTGAAATTGAACCATCTGAAAATCGTTTAATTTTATCACACAAAGCCGTTGTCGAACTTGAAAAAGCAGGTAAACGCGAAGAATTACTCGCAACTATCAAAGAAGGCGATCAAATTGAAGGAACGGTGGCACGTTTAACAGACTTTGGCGCATTCGTTGATTTAGGTGGCGTAGACGGTCTCGTTCACGTTTCAGAAATCGCACATACACACATTGCAAAACCAAGCGATGTCTTAACTGTTGGCGACAAAGTTCAAGTCTCAGTCTTATCCGTTGATCCATTAAAAGATCGCGTATCACTTTCGATCAAAGATACGTTGCCTGGACCATGGTCTGATATCGAAAACAAAGCAAGTGTTGGCACGACATTAGAAGGAACCGTGAAGCGTTTAACAAGCTTTGGCGCATTCGTTGAAGTCTTCCCTGGCGTTGAAGGACTTGTGCATATTTCGCAAATTTCACACAAACACATTGCAACACCGCATGAAGTGTTAACAGAAGGCGATAAAGTCCAAGTGAAAGTCTTAGAAGTGCATCCAGAAGAACATCGAATTGCGTTGAGCATTAAAGCCCTCGAAGAAAAACCGGAGAGCGAAGTTGCCAAAGAAATCGAAGAAGCCTACGTGTTACCTGAAGAATCAACAGGTTTTACGATGGGTGATATTTTAGGCGATGCCTTAAAAGATAATAATGAATAAATGAATGAGAGTCTGTGCGAAATCGCAGACTCTTTTTGTATGCAACAAATCTTATCCTTGTCAAAATAAAGTCGAGTGAGGCTCATAAAGGAAGAATAAAGCGCAATCTTGTTCTTTGTATTAAAAAAAGCGGTTTTATCACAGGGAATACTTGCAAGTTTCCTTTTCATTAGGTAAACTAGGTTAGTTGAAAGTCAAGTGAAGCTGTCTGAGTGAATCGGATAACTTTTAGTGAAAAATAAATGACTAATGGAGGAATAACATGGCAAATCCAACAATTGCAATTGTCGGCCGTCCGAATGTAGGGAAATCGACTCTGTTTAATCGTATTGCTGGGGAACGTATCTCAATCGTGGAAGATACCCCAGGCGTAACCAGAGACCGGATTTATGCAACAGGAGAGTGGTTAGGCAAAGAATTTAGTATTATTGATACCGGTGGGATTGATTTAGGCGATGAACCATTCATGGATCAAATCCGTCACCAAGCCGAAATCGCAATCGAAGAAGCAGACGTCATCATTTTTGTCGGAAGCGGACAAGAAGGCGTAACCGATGCCGATGAATTAGTGGCACGTATTTTATTTAAGAGCAACAAACCGGTGATTTTGGCGGTCAATAAAGTCGATAATCCTGAGATGCGGAATGAAATTTATGAATTTTATTCGTTAGGATTAGGCGATCCGTACCCTGTATCAGGGAGTCATGGTTTAGGACTAGGAGACGTCTTAGATGAAGCCATCAGACATTTTAGTACCGAAATCGAACCAGAAGAAGAAGGCGTGATTAAATTTAGTTTAATCGGTCGACCAAACGTTGGTAAATCTTCATTGATTAACGGAATCTTAGGCGAAGAACGCGTGATTGTTTCAGAAATCGAAGGAACCACACGTGACGCGGTTGATACCCATTTCGTTGGGGAAAACGGACAGAAATTCACCATGATTGATACTGCCGGGATGCGTAAACGAGGAAAAGTTTACGAAAGTACCGAAAAATATAGTGTCATGCGGGCGATGCGAGCGATTGAACGCTCAGACATTGTGTTATTCGTCATCAATGCCGAAGAAGGAATTCGCGAGCAAGATAAGCGAATTGCTGGTTACGCACATGAAGCAGGACGTGGCTTGATCATCGTTGTGAACAAGTGGGATTTAGTTAAAAAAGATACGAACTCAATGCGTGATTTTGAACAAGAAATTCGCGATGAATTCCAATACTTAGACTATGCTCCAATCATTTTTGTCTCAGCTGTGACGAGACAACGCTTGAATAAGCTCCCTGAATTAATTGAAAGAGTGAGTGAAAGCCAAAACTTGCGGATTCCATCATCCGTCTTAAACGATGTTATTATGGACGCCGTGGCTATTAACCCAACACCAACCGACAAAGGCCGTCGCTTGAAGATTTTCTATTCGACACAAGTTGCGGTAAAACCACCCGCATTTGTAATCTTTGTGAACGAAGAAGAACTGATGCATTTCTCTTACGCACGATTCTTGGAAAACCAAATCCGCAATGCCTTTACATTTGAAGGAACGCCGATTCGAATCATTGCGCGTCGAAGAAAATAAAGATTTTACCATAGTTGCGATAATTTGACAAAGGAATTTTTATTATCCTAAAAAAAAGCCTTTAAATTGTTAAAACCCTTGATATTATAGGGTTCTTGTGATAACGTTATAACAGAATATTGATGAGGTAAATCAATATTTATTCGCAATGATTGGACCACTCAATCTTGCGAACATGTCATTCAATAGACCAATTTTCAGGAGGTGAAACCATCCATGGCAAACAAAGCAGAATTAATCGAAAAAGTTGCATCAGCAACAAACTTAACAAAAAAAGACGCGACTGCAGCAGTTGACGCTGTATTCTCAACAATTCAAGACGCTTTAGCTAACGGCGAAAAAGTTCAATTAATCGGTTTTGGTAACTTCGAAGTACGCTCTCGTGCAGCGCGTAAAGGACGTAACCCTCAAACTGGCGAAGAGATCCAAATCCCTGAAAGCAAAGTACCTGCATTCAAACCGGGCAAAGCTCTTAAAGACGCAGTGAAATAGACAGATTAAAAGAACGTTGATACCTTGGGGTTTCAATGTTCTTTTTGTTTATATTTAGATGGTGAAGGGGCAAGGAAAGGGCAAGTTATCTAAAGATATGAGGGTAGAGAATAAATAATTATAAATTGTGGATAGATTATAGATTTAAACCTACTAAATCATTTAAATGTATGGAGTATTATTCAGAATGGGGTTTTTAATTCCATGGAAATATAATGAACTATTTTCGTTTGTACTTTTTAGATCGAAAAAATTGAGTTATTATTTAATCGTAAATTTCAAGTTTAAATTAGCCATCCTTGGTGACTAAAAAATTCTGTACCACTATTGATCAATTGTTATGAAAGGTAGTGAATCCTTGATAATGAGCTGAGGTATGGTAATCTGCCGATGGGATGGCCTCAGGTCAGCTCCCAGACAACAAACCATGCCGAGGAAGGCTCGTTGTCAAGGGCAACTGGATATGGTGTCATAAACAGACCTTATAATTTTTGTCTAGAAAAGTGTTGCCATTCCAGTTAGACAAGTGTGATGAAGAAGAGGGTTATTGGACTTTTCTTGAAGAGATGTATCCTCAGATTACCTATTCGTCTGAGGATGAATATCTATTTTTAAGAAGAGTTGCTGAACCGAACTCTTTTATACTAAGCGCCACTTTAGAAATATGTGGATTCAACAAAGGTGGTATCGTACGTGGATCAACGCTCGCAGATCTTCCTTATTATGAAGAATTCGAAATTGAACGCATCCCCCGGTATAAGATGGTTTCATAACTTTCAAGCCTTGCGGTTCTTGGCGAAATAAGTATCAGTGGTACGATACAAAAGGTTGAGGAGCTGGCTAGCGTTCTGCAAGTATGTCTTGACAGTGGTGCACAAAGAAGGTTCTGATTCCGATAACTTCCGCAGCTGAACTGGGCACAGTACCAGCTGATCTTATTGGAGCGTTTAGCTTGATATTTTATTCAACTCCGCAGGAAGCAGTATTTAAAGCTTTGGGTGTGGAATAACTTCCATCTATGACTGGGGGAATTAGATTTGGCAAAAATATCAAATATTGAAAAAGGTGTCTTCCTAAGCTTGTTCAATCGAGCTGGGTATGTTCTTAATTTTTCCACAGACTCATTTAACGTGTTCACACAAAGCAGTATTGGAATTCCTTTATGTGAACACTATGGATTATCAAAAGGGAAATCATTAACAGCTTATGTCAATGAAGCGAAGGAACATGAAGTGATCAAATTACTAAGCGACTTACTTGAATACTATGAGTCGTATTATCAATCAGAGATAGATAGCGATGAGGATTCCTATAGTGGAATACTAAATAAGGAGTATCAAGCATATTACAAGAGATGCCGCGCTGTAATGGATAGAATAAAACTCAATATAACCCCTTTCACAGACGCAGGAGAAACATTAAAAGAGAAGTTTTCAAGTGACTACGTTTCTGCTCAGATTGACATTATGCTTAAAATGCAGAGTGAAAATCCAACCGAGGCAATAGGGAAATCCAAAGAGTTTATAGAGAGTTGTTGCAAAACAATTCTTGAATCAAGTCAGGAACCTGTTAATAAAGATTGGAATGTTAGTCAGTTGGTAAAAGCAACTATGAAGTTCTTAGAAATCTCAACAGATAACGTCGATGAAAGTACATCTGAAAGTCGAACCGTTAAAGCAATTCTAGGTAATCTTCACGGTGTAGCTGGAAATATCGCGGAGCTAAGAAATGCGTATGGAAGTGGTCATGGGAAAAGTGCAACTTATAAAGGGTTGACCGTGCGTCACGCTAAATTAGCTGTAGGCAGTAGTATCACACTTGTTAACTATTTGTGGGATACATATGAGTGGAGAAAAGAAAATGGTCGTATCATAATTTAAATTCACTCAATTTATTGCATGAATAGTTTCCTTAGACGGAAACGCATAGTGGACATGTTTCCACAAACGAGCAAAATGATCAAAAATAGGATAGAAATGTTTCCTCATACGGATAAATGTAAAAAAACACTAAAGACATCAAGATGAGCCTATCGGGCCAAGTTGAGACGGTAGTATTGATGTCAAGAGTTGAGAAGTAAGAGTTTAATAAGATAAGTAAATAAAGGCTTTCCGTGATTTGAGGTCTGGTTCTAAGCCAGAAGGATAATCACGGATTTTTGTTTTGAGGGAAAATATCTAAGATTGGTGAATTAGAGAAATTATAAGCCGATATAATTATTGATGTGATGAGTTGATAAGATAGTTGTCTAAATAATTATGAGTTGACAAGATATATGTTAATTTTAGTGACAATAAACGATAGCAAACAATACAAAACACATTGAAAAACACTGAAAACTATGCTAAGATGTATAATAAGATGGTATCAAACTATACTGACTGATCTTGAGGTGATGAAATGATAGAGCAGAATGAGAAGTGGATAAATATCGATGAGGCTGCTGAATACTTAGGTGTTAAGCAAGGAACCTTGCGCAGTTGGATTCGTAAAGGCAAAGGGCTACCCGCACATAAAATCGGAAAACAATGGAAGTTTAAGTGTACTGAGTTAGACGCTTGGGTTAAGAGTGGTAAGAGTGCTATTGAGTGAGACCGAAGAAAGAGAGGCAACATATAAAATGGATTTAGGCCAAGTATTTACAAATAGTATTGTAGCAAAATATATGGCGTCTCTATTTGATCTTGATAAGAATGATTCTATTCTTGATCCTTGTTTTGGAGATGGTGCATTTCTGAAGGCTTGTATGTATCAAGGATATAATAATATTAGTGGATATGAATTGGATGAGAATCTTTTTAATGAGGTACGAACGGTATATCCGACACTCAATTTATTTAATAAAGATTTTTTAAGTCTAAACAGTGATATGAAATTCGATGGAGTTATTATGAATCCTCCCTACATAAGACAAGAAAAAATAGATGATTTAAAGCAATATGGAGTCACAAAAGAAATATTACGGAAAAATAGGATTTATGAAACTCTACCTAAGACAGCTAATCTCTATATGTATTTCATACTTAAAGCAATTGAATTATTGAAAAATAATGGTCAGTTGGTAGTCATCTTTCCGAGTAGCTGGCTAAAAACTCGAAGTGGTAAAGGTTTTGAAAAAACACTCTACTCACAATGTACTATGAAACAACAGATACATGTTTCCGGAGAGGTCTTTGAAAAAGAAGCGTTAGTAGATGTTGTGATTTTGCATTTGTTGAAGGGTAAGACTTCAGTTGTGCCCCAGTTTAGAAACTTAGAAATAAGAAGTGGTGAGCTTATTGATAAGAAACTTCTACCTGTTGAAAAGAAAGATTTGAATTTCAGTACAGATTTCTCGAAGTACGCACAAGTAAGACGCGGATTGACAACTGGCTTTAATGCCATGTTTATTAATCCTGGTTTTAAAGAAAATGTATCTAAAGAAAAGCTTGTACCTATTATCTCCTCCCCTAAATCTATCAAAGGGTTTAGTACTGAAACTGCCGAGGTAGATATGTTACTTTCATTATCCATAGATGACAAATTAAATGATGAAGTCAACGATTATCTTACTAACTGGAAAGAATCAATCCTAGAAGAATCCTCGCCAAAAACTTTATATGAAAAAATACAACAGGGTTCTCCTTGGTATACTATAAAGCCAATAGATAGTAAAGGAATTTTATTCAGTTATTTTGTACGAAATGATATGAAGTTTATTGACAACGAAAAAGGAACATTAGTAAGAGATAATTTTTATGTTATTTATCCTAAAATTGATAAAACGCTATTGTTCGGTTTGCTCAACAATTACTATACATATTTTCAACTTGAGAAATCAGGTAAGAAGTATGGTGCAGGATTATTAAAATTACAGCGTTATGATATAGAGGATTTAATGTTTCCTGATATCTCTTTGATTTCTCAGCATGATAAAGAGGAAATATGTAAGCTGTCTGAAAAGTTGTTATTCGGAAATGATATTTCTTATATTAGAAAGATTACATCAATTATTTCTTCTTACTCAACTATGAGTTATGAAGAAATAACTGATCAGTTTACTGAACTGAAAAAACACAGATTGGAGGGATATACTAATGGCAATTAGCGTCGCAAGTCTATTTTCTGGAGGTGGAGGGTTAGACCTTGGGTTTAAAAAAGCAGGGTTTGATATTCAATGGGCTATAGATAATAATAAAAACGCGGTATCGACTTACATAGCAAATATCGGGAACCACATTATTTGTGAAGACATAAATGCCATTGACTTGGCAACTGTGCCACATGTAGATGTTGTTATAGGTGGGCCACCTTGTCAATCATTTTCTCTTGCGGGTAAAAGGGATGTTGAAGATGAGAGGGGCCAATTAGTTTGGAGATATATTCAAATTATCGAGCACATAGAACCAAAAGCGTTTGTCTTTGAAAATGTAACAGGTCTTCTTTCAGCTAAAAACGCTAAGGGAGAAAAGGTTATTGAACTCTTAAAAAGTGCTTTTATTGAAATAGGCTATTCAATTTCTACTAAGGTAGTGAATACGGCTGATTACGGGATTCCTCAAAAAAGGAAAAGGGTTATTATTGTGGGATTGAGGAACGGAGAGCCTTTTGAATTTCCTGCTGCAACGCATAGTGAAGATGGCTCTAATTTCAAACGTTATGTGAGTGTTGAGGAAGCACTTGGAGACTTACCTTTAGCTGTAAGCGATGAAAAAGAGACAACAAAATATTTGGTTGAACCTCAAAGTGAATATCAAAAAATCATGAGAGGAAAAGGTGAAATTACGGAACATTTCATTCCTCAGATGAGTGAGCTCGATAAATATATCATTTCGCATGTTAAGCCTGGCGGAAATTATATGGATATTCCTGCAGACGTGAATTCTGCAAGAATCAAGAGACTACAGAGAGATGGCGGACACACAACTTGTTACGGTCGCCTAAGGCCAGATGCACCATCGTATACAATTAACACTTACTTTAACAGGCCGAATGTTGGGTGCAATATACATTATTCTGCAGACCGTCTAATAACTGTTAGAGAAGCACTGAGATTACAATCCTTTCCCGATTCATATAAATTAGTTTCATCGAGTAAGCAAGGTAAAAATCTTATTGTAGGAAATGCTGTGCCACCAATATTGGCAGAAATTATTGCCAATAAATTAAAAGAGTACATTTAGGAGGAGAGCTTATGTGGATTTCATATTCTGATTCAGAAGTAAATAAATTTCATCCTGTGTGTGAGAGAGCATTGAATCGTGCTCTTCTCTTACTTGAAAAAGAAAGCGAATATAGAGTTTTACATCATCAATATACAGGCTCTCTGGAGATGGATTACGTTATACAAAACATCATTACAGGAAAATATCTCTGTGTTGTTGAAGTTAAAAGAACCCCTTCTGATATCCATAGTGCGAGATATCAGTTCCAAGCCATGTCATATGTACAAATGAATGCTAACGAATCGGAGAAACCCTTCTATATCCTTACTAATTTAGAATATGCTTTTGCTTTCAGATATGATTCAAATAGGCCTCGTGTTTTTCAGCAAATGCTAAAGCCAGGGCTTTCGAACATAGGCAGTTTTGTTGACGATGATGAAGAAACATTTACTAGTAAATTAGCGGAATATTTTAAAGAGAGAATTAATGAATATTGTAACAACACTTATGAGTACCTAGTGACTTTAGAAGAATTTGCTGAACACATGGAAAAACTTAAAGGTCAGCCGAAAAAGTGGAAAAGCTACTTGGCAGTATCACTCTATGAATACATTCGAGGGGCATTTACATTTTTAAACAGAAATGATTTGCCAGATATAAGAGTATTTCACAATAATATTGCACGTATTTGTAATGAAGCTGCTAGAGTAAATTTTAAAGATATTTTTGATTACTCTGAAGATAAGTTTGAAAATGAAACTAATGTGGAGAACTCTTCTCTAATCAATCTATATGATTTCGGCAACCAAAACATTTCGGGAGATTCTGTTTCTGGTATTTTGCATCAGATAGTTTCCGCAGGTCATGAACATGAAGGAGAGGTACCGACTGATTTAGAATTAGGGCGAATAGTTGCTGAATTAGCAAAATATATTAATGGGAATTTAGATGTCAATGACCTGCTATGTGATCCTGCTGCGGGCAGTGGTAACTTAGTAAGTGCAGCAGTAGAGACGCTAAACTTAAGACCAACACAGATACTTGTAAATGACTGGAATCCAAGACTTTTAGAATTATTATCTTTGAGACTAGGATTAAATTTCGCAAGAACTGTTTCTCGTGATAATTCCCCTAAAATACATAATAGTAATATTGTTGATTTGGAAAACAGTTTTTTTGAGAATGTAAAAATCATTGTAATGAATCCGCCTTTTGTGGCTGGAATTAATTGTGTAGAGAGAAAACAAGAAATTTATAGAAAAATATGCTCTTTGACGGGTGAAAATTCTAGTATAAATATTGGCCAAATGCCTTTGGAAGCTCCCTTCCTTGAATTAATAACTCACTTAATTAAGCCAGGAACAACAATTGCCTGTGTGTTTCCAAAAACTCATCTAATGGCTCGAGGTAATGAAGCACAGCTAATTAGGAGGTTAATTCTTAATAATCTGGGCTTAAGAGTAGTTTTTACATACCCAGGTAATGAAATATTTGATGAAGTTGTTAAGGATACCTGCGTTCTAGTAGGTAAAGCAATGCACCCTAGTGATTCTATAGAAGTAATATCTAGTTATGAGAAGATACCAGATTTAGATACACATCGTTTTTCACGATCCTTATCAAATGAATTTACAGTTGACTTTACATCAATGATGCCCGGTGTTGTAGCAAAAAAAGTAACGATTGATGAATTGAGAAATAGCATTACAGATGGTTGGCGTTCTTTGAATAGTGAAATGGTTGATGCAATTTCTTTTGTTAAGGCGAACTTCGAGACTGCTCCATTAATGAGAACTTTAGGGGAGTATGATTTTATAGTTAGGCCTAAACGTGGTAATGCAGGGAATAACGGTGGCAGCGATATCATGTTTTTTAAATCAAGAGAAGATTTGTATAGACAATTTAGAAATAGAGGCGTAGTTCTTAAAGCTGGAATGAGAAATGCGAGATTAGATACTCTTGATATCGGTGAGGGTGACTCAGAATTTTTGGACGTGACATCAAACGATGAACAAATAATAGACGAAATTATAGATTCTTATATTCAATTACCTGCTCGTGGAGGTAGACAACAAAGACAAGAGAAAACACATCAAGAGTGGAAACGAATTCTACAAAGAGAAAGTCGCAATGGGTTCGGTCAAAATTCTGTTCTTGTTCCTCGTGCCATTAGAACGTCAGGTAAAGCGTATTTATCTACAAAACAGGTATTTGTTTCAACTAATTTTGTTGTATATACAATGTCAACTTACGAGGAAGCATTGTTGCTGTCTACTTGGATGACAACCATTTTTTATCAGTTGATTTGTGAAGTAACATCTAAAGACCAAGAAGGGATGAGGAAGATGGAGGTTGCTGATATTAATACCACTTTTATTCCTCAACTTGATATGATTTCTTTAAATACTCGGAATCGAATAAATGAAATAAAAGATGAAATCGTATTTCTTAATTTAAAGAATCCCGAAATTAGAGATATCGATAAAATATGGGCTGAAGAACTGTTTGGCGATGAGGCTAACGTAATTTTAGATACAGCACAAAGTTTATTAAGTTTCTTGGCACACAAAAGGAATTCATAAAAGCATAATTGGTAGTATTAGATGGCTGGCGGGATTGTATTGGATTTATAAAATTTTTTTAATTAATAGGAGGCATCGCAATGAAACGATTATGTTTTGGTACACTTATGCACATATTGTATCAAGCTCGTAACCAGAAAGTTACGAATGATTCGTTGTGCGATGCCATCTTCTCTTCTTATTCTCAAACAACAAATTCTTTTGATACTTCCCTGCCTGGACACCTCAAAAGTGGCCGGAATAATGTACCTCCGGATGTGATTATCGCTGCAACAAATGAAAACCAACATTAACGAATTTAACTATGAGATTACGATGGAAATGTTGGATCAAATGAATGAACTTCGTGTTACGGACGGTAAAATAGAAGATATTCTTAACGAAGAAAAGGGTAGTCGTGTTGCTGGAGAAGTTTTATATTATCTTGGACTTGATTGGACTAATAAACATTTTAAATATGAGTTAGACCACTTACATCCATTCGCTCGATTTGATACAAATAAACCACCCCAAGTAACTATTGAAAAATGGAAATTATGGCGTGGAATGAGAAATAGACTTCCAAACCTGCATCTATTAGAGGGAAGAAGTAATGCCAGTAAAAGTGATATGAGATTAATTGATTACTATAATGATATGAATGAAGTACAAAAACAGGCATTCATGGAGCAAGCTACGATTCCGAAAGATGTAGCATTAGATTTTGAAGATTTTGATGTATTCTATGAAAAGCGTAAAGAAGTCTTATCCAACCATATCAGAGCATTACTACAATAATTTGTATCTAGGGGGGGACATGAGTGGGGGATAAAATAGAAATTATAGATGAGCCTAATATACCAGAAAATGATACTGAGAACTCATTAATAATTTTCAAAACTGACATAGATAAGTACGGCAGGGATATTATGGAAATGAGTGATTTCTTTGATGGATATGTTCAGCAAATGGCAATTAAGTTAAGGGAAGACTCATCCTTAAAACTAGTACGTGATTTACCGGTAAGTAATTTAGGGATTATTAATGAGGTAGTTCATCATGCCAATATTATAATGAATCAAGGTATTACGTTAATTCCTGATTTTGATAGTTTGCCAAATGATATAAATGAAAAATTGGGAAGTAAACTCTACAGTATCGCTGATTCAAAGCAAGTAGATGGAAATCTCCGACCAGTTATACTTGATGAAAATGGTGTTAGAATAAAAGATATAACTTTAAAAAAAATCACTAAAAAAGTTGATAATATTGAAACAGTTAGAAGCATAAGTAATCAGCTTCAAATGAAGCAAATTTACGCTAAGTTAGCTGATATACAAGAGTTTCAGATGTATCAAATTGAAACGGATAGAGATCGTGACTTTATTGTTCCTTTCTTAGATGCAAGGTCGTTAATTCTAGAATCTAAATCAAGAAAAACGAAAGATGAACAGATTCGCTTAGTTAGGGAGGCAGATGGGAAAATAAGAACAGCTTTAGCTGCAATATATCAGAACATTGATACTACATCTAAGAGTTTTGCTAAAAAAGTGAACTATCCATTTTTGCAACCTTTCGGTAATCAGTTAAACACTTATATGAGATTTTTGACTGATGACTTACAGTTGGCAACAAAGTATGTTGGTGTCCGAATGCAATTGTTGGAGTACATTGGAGACAGTGATGCTTCAAAAGAAGTCCTACAACAATATCATCATGTGGTATATGATTTTCTTACAAAACCTTTAACAAAAAAAGGATTGCCCGCTGCAACATTGATGCATGATTATTTTCCTTATGATAAAACTAACATTAACTGTTGGCATACATTTTCCACGGAGATGATACCAACTATTGAGTTAAATATGGAAAAACTAAGATTAAACGATAAAGACGATGTTGAAGAAGAGATATACATTGTTTCATTGGAGGATTCAGAAAATGAGTAAAGAAAAGACTTGTAAGGTATGTGGTCGAATAATAACCGATGAAAAGAACAAAACTGGATTGTGTCCAAAGCATCAAAAAGAAGGTATTAACATTCTAGGTGGTGTAGGTATTGGGGCAGGAGCTTTACTTATAGGCTTAAAAAAATATGGTCCCAAAATTGCTAGTGCTGCAATCAAAATAATAAAGAGATAAATGTGGATTTGTTCCCACAAACAACGCTATATCAAAAATAGTCGTAGAACAGTTCCCACATACAAGCAACAACCCAAAATGCCCCAAGACATCAATCTTGTCATGTCACCACATGGTGTTAGAGGAAACATATCTACACTGAACCTTTTAATTTTAGTTATACTTTTTAATTATTTCTTCTGAATAAATGTAAGGGTATTCAAGTTAGATTTAATCACCAACGCTCCAATCAAAAAACTCAATACGTTAGTAATCTAAAGCGTATCACAAGTTCGAGCACCTTTCTAAACGCATTGATTTCAAGCCTTTTCCGGGGTTATGCCCAGGAGAGGGCTTTTTATTTTTGTGTCAAAATCTGCATGAAAATAGATCCTCCTTACAATACTGGTAATGATAGTTTTAAATACAATGATCGATTTAACCATTCGACTTGGCTAACTTTCATGAAAAACAGACTTGAAAAAGAACGCCTTTATTCGAGGGTGTTGCGTTTTCTGATCTAATTGACGATTACTATGTAGAAATCAGTAAAATAAATACAAATGTAAAAGATATAGATGAATTCAAATAACCACGTTCCATGCGTCATTTTGATTGGTATGTCTATAATCAAGCCATCGTAAACTCTTGGGAAAGTTCTCTGATTAATTTTATAAACGAGTTTATGAGTGAATTGAAAGCTAAATATGAAGAGGTTTATTTAATTAGAAATGAATGGCAAGTTAAGATTGTTGAAATAAATGGAACAAGACGATTTATGCCTGACTTTTTATTGTATTTAAAAGATTAATCATTAACCTATCAAGTATTTATTGAACCAAAAGGGGATCACTTTCGCCCTCAGGTTCAATGGAAAGAAGATTTCTTGCTTTCTCTATCTGTAAGAAAAGACATCGAAGTCTCAACTGAAAACGATGACGTAAGATTAATTGGTTTAAAATTCTATTCCAGAACAACTACCTTTAAAAATGATTTTAACGAGAAATTATTAAACCAATAACTGTCTAATCGTTGGTTTGAAGTCTACCTAAAAATTGACACTTACTAGGTATTGATCTGATTTAATTTTTTATAGTTTATTCGCGATTTTTTTAGTGCTGTAACTGCTAAACTAAAGTAGACCATTTTCGCCAGACAATAATGGACCACTTTTAATCCAAAAATATCAAGAAGGAGGAAAGGCTGTTTTTTCACACGGTAATAGAGGAAAAAAACAGATACACGCCGTACCAGAGAATGTAAAAAAACAAATCATTGGGCTTTATCAACAGTTTAATATAAAACCGAACGTGAAGCACTTTACTGAAATATTAAAGGAGGATTATGCGATCTGTTACACCGATACAACGATTCGAAATATTTTATACCTAGCGAATATTATCTCACCTAAAACACAAAGAAAGACACGAAAAAAAATAAAAGCTCGAATCAAAGCACAATCAATGAAAGCAAAGACAGAGCTTGATAATCCACTGCTTCCAAGAGCCGAAGATCAACTGGCTTCACCCGAAAAAATCCATCCTAGCCGCTCTAGGAAAAAATACCAAGGAGAGCTGATTCAAATGGATGCCAGTTCATACAATTGGTTCGGGAACGACGTCACCCATCTTCACTTAGCGATTGATGACGCTTCTGGGGATATCGTTGGTGGGTATTTCGACACGCAAGAAACGCTCAATGGCTATTATCATGTGCTCCATCAGATCCTCCGTAACCGAGGGATTCCTTTAGCTTTTTTAACCGATAAACGAACCGTTTTTGACTATCAATCCAAAACCAAGAAAGTCGTTGAGGAAGATACCTTCACGCAATTTGGTTTTGCCTGCCATCAACTCGGTATTGACATTCGTACCTCCTCTATTCCACAAGCGAAAGGCCGTGTAGAACGATTAAACGGCACGGTTCAATCACGACTTCCTGTAGATTTAGAATTAGCAGGGATCCAATCTATTGAGGAAGCCAATCATTTTTTAACAAAATGGATTCAATCATTTAATAGGAAGTTTGGTAATAAGACGAAGGAATCAATCTATGAGAAGGCACCTACGAAATCAGAGATGAATTTATTATTAGCACGAGTCGCAAATAGAAAAATCGATAGTGGGCATCACATTCGGTATCAAAATAACTACTATTTACCGACGGAGGGTAGCGAAGATCAGTACTTTACACGCGGATCAAAAGCCCTCGTTATCGAATCCTTTAACGGCGAAATCTATGTAAATATCGCTGAAAAAATATACACAACAAGGAGACTGAAAGAACATGACGACTATTCAACAGAGTTTGACCCGATTCCAGAGCAAAAAAAAGAAAGACGCCAGTATATTCCCCCACAATCTCACCCGTGGAAACTAGAGTCTTTCAAAAGATATCATCGCAGCATCGGAAAAACACTCGAAGAATATGAAGCTGAACGAGCAGCTTAATTCTTATTTTACCAAATGCGGTCACATTAATGTGAGCCTAGGATTTAGGACATTTTACCTTTCGCTTGACATACTGTGCTGTATCTTTCTAATCGCTATTCTGTTCCTCTAGGAACGTATCATGCTTTAGGAAAAGTGGTTCAGTTAAAGATAGACCAGACTCGTTTGATTATCTATGATTCCGAAAATGGAGAAACGCTTGGGAAACATAATCTCTCAAAAGAAAAAGGAAAACTAATTCAAGATAAGAACCACTTGCGAGATCGCACTAAAGGTATTTCTGCAATGATGGAATCTACTATTGGAAAATTTGAAGCTCAGGTCCTAGCTCAAATCTTTATGTTAGAAATCAAAAAGAAATACCCACGGTATATCCGAGATCAATTACAGCTAGTCAACCAACAATGGAATCACTTTCCTTCGATATTCGTCAATAGCGGTTTAAAATTGTGTGTAGAAAAAAGACTGTTCAGCGCTTCAGAACTAAAGGATATGATTCGATTTTTAACAGAGTCAGCACAACACGAACCGATAGAATTGTTTGAAGAATCTCCTGCTAAAATTAAGCCGTTAGATGAGCAGTTAAACGATATTCTAGAGATAAAACCTTCGATTCGTTCTTTAGAAACCTATCTTCCCTTTTTAGAAGGAGGTACTAATAATTGAGTATTTATACCGAATTACAAAGTAAAATGAAAGCAGTGAGGCTCGTTGAGTCCTATGACGCATTACCTCAGTTAATTAAGAAAGCAGAAACACAGGAATTATCATATAGCCAGTTCTTACTTTCTGTTATGACGTATGAACAACAACGGAGAAGCGAAAAAGTAATCGAAAAAAGATTGAAGTGGGCTTCTTTTCCTATTTATAAGACACTAGAAGAATTCTCCCTTCAAGAACAACCTACTTTAAAAAAGCAGTCATTTAATCAGTTAACTGATTTGGCATGGCTTGATCAGTTGTATAATTTAATTCTTCTAGGCCCCACTGGCGTGGGAAAAACACATTTAGCTATAGGTATTGGCATAAAAGCGATACAAGAAGGTTATAAGGTTGCTTTTATCTCAATGGGAGAATTGATTCATGTGTTAAAAACAGAAGAAATGACACGTAAGTCCAGGCTTCGATTAAAAAGAATACGAGAAGCCAATTTAGTCATACTAGATGATTTAATGTTTATGGCGATAGATAGAAGAGAAGCCAATCTTCTATCTATCGCCATAAACGAGCTGTATAATCAATCTTCTATCCTTCTAACGTCTAATAAAGGCCCTGGAGATTGGGGAGAGTTGCTTGGTGATCCAGCTCCTACAGCAGCTATATTAGGTCGTTTGATTCATCGGTCTGAAGTAATACAATTAGGCGGAGATAGCTATAGAATGAAATATAGAAGTACTATATTTCACTAAGAATTTTAATGAATAAATACGAGTTGGCCCATTTTTGTTTGGCGAAAATGGCCCACTTTTACTTGACGGTTACAAGTGCCAGTATTTTAAATTTTTATATGCTCATAGGTATTCTTTTAGTAATCTCTTCGGTATGGGCATCAAAAGTCAGGAGTGGAGAATATCGAGTTTTTGATAATGGTTATTGAGATCGACCTCCTCTTGTTTTCCGAATGTATCGTAAGAGCCAAATCCAAATCAATTACAATCGTATCAATCGCTTCTGGGTCAAATATTTGTCTAAATAACGTGGATTTAATTGATTGAATCCTTCGGTATTTTCAGGTTTAGTGGTTTGCAACATCCGCGATACTGTGTCGTGAGAGTCAAGTTTTTACTGTTAAAGTGTTTGGATAAATAATCCATTGTGGGCCAAGTTATACTAAGTATCATCAGTTTTGGAACCGACAATTTGAGTGTTTACGCTCGTCTTTAAAATAAACCGCCTGATCAAATAATCAACTAAAATTTGATTGTAAAATAAATGACTATTCTTATTTACCTTGCTTAACTAAATAATTTGCTTTAAAAAAAGATATATTTTAAATTATTTAGCCAGTTCATTTAATTTAATTAATTTGTAACATTCGTAGTTAAAGATATCTTTTATCAAAAAGATATCTTTAACTACGATAGTGGTTGAATAATCTAATGTTTCAATTAGTATTTTATTATTCATCGTTAAGATTGTACCTAGGTTATTCTTGAAATACATTTTAAAACCTCCTTCCTAACAGTAAGTACGTATAAATCATAAAATTTTTTTATTATATCGACTGTAAAAAGATAGGGAGTTAAAAATATTAATTACATAAATGTATGGAACCTTTTTATTTAACTCTTTAGTCATCCTCCGTATAGTCTTTATTATAAATTGTTATGCTAAACTACGACAAATTTATAAGACTGCATGGATTGAATTGTGGTGCTCATAGATATTTTTTATTATATCCTTTATAATAGGAGTATAGTTGAGATTAGATACAATCAATGTTTATGAAAAAATTGTTTTTGTTGCATCCTGTATGCGGGTGTATGGATTGAAATTGCTAATTGTGTATTAATACTTCCTTTAATCAAGTTGCATCCTTCACGGGTGCACGGATTGAAATAAATTAGAGTCATGTTGTGTCTAATGCTTTCAATACTACGGTGCTCGATCACAGAGCACCGTAGCTATTATTAGTCATATAATCCTCGCAATATTGTGTTTGCAGACCAATATGCTTGCTTGATGTATACTAAGAACAAGCAGTCTTTTGTTACTATGAGACCATGAATAAAATAAATAATCATAACCGGATGTAGGTAGTGTGCTAACGCATCCGGTTATTTGGCGTTCCTTAATAATATAAATGTGATTTAGCACTATGGATAAAAATTCTCATTAATCCATTATAAAGAAAAATGTTTCTTTACTTAAATCGCATGTTATTCCTTAATTATTCTATTTTTGATTCACTTCATCGTAAAAACCACGAGATTAATCCTATTAAACACTTGTTTTCTAAGCTATTTTTCCATTTCTCCATTAAATTTTAAATATTCTGACAAAACTAATTGACTTTTAATAAAGTTAACTGTATATTATAAAGACATTAAAACAAATTCATTTAAGAGGAGACGATTTCGATGCAATTCACGAATGACCTATATTTATTAGTCATTATTATTAGGTAAAGGACTTAGAACACAGGGGAGCTACAATCCACTTGTTTGAGTCCTATTCGTGTTACGAAATGGGATTCTCGCAAAAGAGTATCCTATCTGATTGATAGAAGGATGCTCTTTTTTTATTCGATATTTTGTATTTTGGTAGATGAGAATTTCCACAACACAAATAGAAGAGATTGAATTGTTTACTTAAAAATTAGGAGGAATTTTGATGGAGAATAGACAAATTAAAGACGAAGCCCAACAATCGTACTCCGGTGCCCAACTGTTGTTGCGTTGTTTGGGACAACAGGACGTGGAAATGATCTTTGGTTATCCAGGTGGAGCCGTTTTACCAATTTACGATGCGTTATATGATGCGGAGATTCCGAATATTTTGACTCGTCATGAGCAAGGTGCGGTTCATGCGGCGCAAGGATACGCAAAATCAACTGGCAAGCCTGGTGTGGTGTTAGTGACGAGTGGTCCGGGTGCGACGAATGTGGTGACAGGGATTGCGGACGCGATGGCGGATTCAACACCGTTAGTCGTGATTACGGGACAAGTGGCGAGTCCGGTGATTGGCAAGGATGCCTTTCAAGAGGCGGATATCTTAGGAATTACCTTACCGATTACGAAACACAATTATCAAGTGCGCTGTATTGAAGATTTGGAACAAACGGTGGCAGAAGCGTTTCATATTGCGACGACGGGACGTAAGGGTCCGGTGGTGATTGATTTGCCGAAGGATATGACGCTCGCGGTGACGGATCAAGTGCGTGAAGTGGCGCCGATTCAGATCGAAAGTTATCAACCAAATGTGAATCCTTCTGAGGGACAAATCAATAAATTGATGGCGCAATTGCAAAAGGCGAGTTGCCCAGTCCTTTTAGTAGGTGCTGGGGTGACGGCGGCTGGTGGCGAGGAATTGTTCCGAGCGTTTGTTGACAAATATCATATCCCGACGGTTTCGACGTTACTTGGTTTAGGGGTCTTGCCAAATGGCGCACCTGAGTTTTTAGGAATGGGTGGCATGCATGGGAGCTATGCGGCGAATATGGCGTTAGCGGAATGTGATTTTCTATTAAATATTGGCAGTCGCTTTGACGATCGCTTGGCAAGTTGTCCGCCTGAGTTTGCGCCGCATGCGACGATTGCCCATATTGATATTGATCCGGCTGAAATCGGCAAAGTGATCGACACGGATATTCCGATTGTCGGCGACGCGAAAGTGGCGTTAGAAAAACTCTTGGCGTATCCGTATCAACCGATTCAGATGACGCTTTGGCAAGAGCTTTGTCAACAACGCAAGAACAGCTATCCGTTTACGTTTGATCGTGAGAACACGGACGAAATTAAGCCACAACGCTTGATTGAAAAAATCGGTGAAATGACAAAAGGCCAAGCATATGTTGCGACAGATGTGGGTCAACATCAAATGTGGGTGGCGCAGTATTATCCCTTTAACTTTGGACGCCAAATCATTACAAGTGGTGGCTTAGGAACAATGGGTTACGGGATTCCAGCTGGGATTGGCGTGCAGTTTGCGCATCCGGACAAAGAAGTGATTGTGTTTGTGGGCGATGGTGGCTTCCAGATGACGAATCAAGAGTTAGCGATTTTGAATGAGTTTCAATTGAATGTGAAATTTATTTTGATCAATAATTCATCCTTAGGAATGGTTCGTCAGTGGCAAGAAAGTTTCCACGGCAATCGTCGTTCGGCGTCGGTCTTTACGAATCATCCTGACTTCATTAAATTAGCGGAAGCGTATGGCATTAAAGGGACGAAGTTAAGCAATCCGGCGACGTTTGAAGCTGAGCTGGAAGAAGCATTCACCTACAAAGGTCCGCAATTAATTGAAGTGGTGGTTTCGAGTAGTGAACATGTGCTACCGATGATTCCATCTGGGATGCCAAATCATAAAATGATTGGAGTGAAGGGCCAATGAGAAGAGTGATTGTTGCCTTAGTGGCGAATAAATCGGGTGTCCTCAGTCGGGTGACGAGTGTGTTAAATCGCCGCCAAGTAAATATTGAAAGTATTTCCGTTGGGGCGACAGAACAGTTCGAGTTGTCCCGCATGACAATTGTGGTGAATGTCTCTGATTTAGCGGAAGCTGAGCGGGTCATTAAGCAATTGAATAAACAAATTGAGGTATTAAAAGTTCTTGATATTACAGGAGACCCTCATATTGAAAGAGAATTGGCGTTAATTAAAGTCAATGCTCCCACAGCGATTCGCTCAGAGATTCAGGCAGTGATTGCCCCGTTTCGAGCAGATATCGTCGATGTGGCGCAAAAAAGCATTATGATTCAAGTTGTGGGAACGCATGAGAAGATTGATGCCTGTATTGAAGTGTTACGCCCCTATGGGTTAAAACAACTCGCTCGTACCGGAATTACCGGACTCGTTCGAGGATAGATGAAAAAATAAAAACAAAAACATATTGGAGGAATTGACAATGGTTAAAGTATATTATGATGAGAACGTGGCAACAGATGAATTAAAAGGGAAAACAATCGCAATCGTGGGTTACGGTTCACAAGGACATGCGCATGCGCAAAACTTACGCGATAACGGCCACAATGTCATCATCGGATTACGTGAAGGAAAATCAGCGCAAGCAGCGAAAGAAGACGGCTTTGACGTTTTCCCAGTGAAAGAAGCTGCAGCGAAAGCAGATTTAATCATGATTTTAGCACCTGACGAAATCCAAGGCACACTTTACGAAAACGAAATTGCTCCAAGTTTAGAAGCAGGGAATTCACTCGTCTTTGCCCATGGCTTTAACGTTCATTTTGACGTGATTACACCACCAGCGGATGTGGATGTCTTCTTAGTGGCACCAAAAAGCCCAGGACATTTAGTGCGTCGTACCTTTACAGAAGGCTTTGCGGTACCAGCGTTATATGCGGTCTACCAAGATGCAACAGGTAAAGCGCAAGAAACAGCCTTAGCTTATGCAAAAGGAATTGGCGCGACTCGTGTGGGCGTTTTAGAAACAACTTTCAAGGAAGAAACAGAAACGGATTTATTCGGAGAACAAGCGGTACTTTGTGGTGGGTTAACAAGTTTAATCGAAGCTGGATTTGAAACATTAGTCGAAGGGGGCTACCAACCAGAGCTTGCTTATTTTGAAGTATGTCATGAATTAAAATTAATCATCGACCTTATTTATGAAGGTGGATTCGGTAAAATGCGTGATTCAATCTCGAATACAGCGGAGTATGGCGACTATGTTTCTGGGCCACGTGTCATTACTTCCGATGTGAAAGATCGCATGAAAGATGTCTTAACCGATATCCAAAATGGGAACTTCGCGAAAGGTTTTGTCGATGATAATGCGAATGGCTTTGCGAACTTCAAACAAATGCGTCAAACACGTAAAGAACACCAAATTGAAACCGTTGGCGAAGAATTACGTAAAATGATGCCGTTTGTCAAATCAGCAGAGTAAGTAAAGCGAGGTGGACCTTTTGGAGTATGTGACGAAAGAACAGATTGAAGCAGCTTATGAAAGTTTTAAAGGAGCAGTCACGCATACTCCTTTGCAATACGATGCTTATTTGTCCCAAAAATATCAAGCCAATGTGTACTTGAAAAGAGAAGATTTACAAAAAGTGCGCTCGTTTAAATTACGTGGTGCGTATCATGCCATTCAACAACGAACAACCCTCGAGTTAAGTCGAGGTGTTGTTTGTGCGAGTGCAGGCAACCATGCGCAAGGCGTGGCGTATACGTGTCGTGAGAAAGAAATTCAAGCAACGATTTTTATGCCGACAACGACTCCCCAACAAAAAGTGTCTCAAGTCGCCTTTTTTGGCGGTGATTGGGTGGATATTCGTCTCGTTGGTGATAATTTTGATCTATCGGCCCAAGCGGCTAAAGAATATGCAACCATACAAGGGATGGCCTTCATCGATCCGTTCAATGATCCAGCGATTATCGCCGGTCAAGGAACGGTGGCCCTTGAAATCATGGAAGACTTGCAGAAATTGCAAGTGACGCCTGATTTTGTGGTGTCTGCGATTGGTGGCGGAGGCTTAATTAGTGGCGTGAGTCGCTATGTCAAAGCCGTCAGTCCTCAAACCCAAGTCGTCGGTGTCGAGCCAAAAGGGGCGACGTCGATGCAAGCCGCCTTTGAAGCAGGGCATCCGGTGGCACTTGACCAAATTGATAAGTTTGTCGATGGTGCAGCTGTCAAAGAAGTCGGGGATCATAATTATGTTCACGCTAAAGCATTTGTCGATCAACTCATTGCGATTGATGAAGGACAAGTTTGTGTGACGATTTTGGAACTTTATAGTAAACAAGCCATTGTCGCAGAGCCTGCCGGTGCGCTCAGTGTCGCTGCGTTAGAAGAAATGCGCGAGGCAATCAAAGGCAAGACTGTTGTTTGCATTATTAGTGGCGGAAACAATGACAGCAGTCGCATGGCGGAAATTGAAGAGCGGGCCCTGATTTATCAAGGCTTAATGAATTATTTTGTGATTCACTTCCCACAAAGACCAGGCGCTTTAAAAGAATTTGTTAATGACGTTCTCGGTCCAAATGATGACATCACGCGCTTTGAATATACGAAGAAAATCAATCGCGGTACCGGGCCGGTCATTCTAGGTGTGTTGTCTAAACAAACAGAGGATTTACCCGATTTGTTTGCCCGGATGCTCGCTTTTGATCCGAATTACATTAAATTAAATGAACATCCATCATTATTTACCTTGTTAGTGTAATCATGCACGATGTAAAAACATAGACGACTGTCTCAATTTAGGAAATATTCCGAATTGAGACAGTCGTTCTTTTTACAGAAAAAGCAAGTGAATTTCTAAATTAAAAGTATGAAACCGTCTTCTTGGTTGTGATTTTTTGTTCAATCGGTCACAGAGAATGAGAATGTTATCGATAACAACGATAATGTTCGCAAAATTTGTTCGAACGAGGCCCCATATGTTGACATCAAATAGGGGCGAGCTTATAATTTAATTATAAATATTCTAAATAAGATAAGGTATCGAATGAGCGCCACAAACGTGTTTAAATAACCTTATATTGTTAATAAATGAACAAAAAAATAGTGCCATAAAAAAGGAAAAAAGTAGATGAAAGTGATGAAACGAAAAAATAACAAAATTAGATGGTCCGATGAATCGGGTATGACGTTAGTCGAAGTCCTCGTCGCGATCGCGCTGATTTCGATGATTGTCACGACGTTTCTTTCTTTTTTTATTCAAGCGGCCAAAACAAATAATCGAACCAGTGATATCAATCGTGCGACGTTCATCGCACAAGCACACTTAGAAACACTCAATCAATACACGTCTTATTCGGAAATTGAGAAACAATACACGTCCTATTCGGAATCTGAGAAAACGGGTTTGATTGTCAAACAAGAAGAAGGATTTACCATTAAGGCGACAACTACCGGACCGACAGACAATACAACAACGCTTTATCTGACAAAGGTCACAGTCACAAAGGGAGGAAAAGCCTATGCTGAAATGCAAACCTACCTCACGCTCACCACGCCCCCAAAATAAATGGTGGCGAGTTGATTTCAAAAGTGAAGCAGGCATTACCTTGGTCGAACTCCTGGCCGTCCTTGCGTTGTTGTCGATTATCATCGCATTAGTCGGTTCCGCGCATATGTTTGGCCAAAAGCAATACCGTAAGCAAGCGGCGATTGCGAGTCAATCGAACGAACTGACAATCGGACTTGCGACGATGACCCGCGAGTTACGCAACTTAAAAGCCAACCAAGTTGAAGTCAAAGATGGTGCGATTTTAATAGATGGTGTCGTGACGTTTTCACTGATTGACGATGAACTTCGATCGAAAGAAGCCAGCGTCATCGCGCAGGATATTCAAACGTTTACTGCCACAAAATCAACAGATAATCGCAGTCTCACCATTGTCTTAATCGGCAAAAACGGTACAAAATACGAAACGATGATTTCTTTTAGGGGTGGTTAAGTCAGATGAATAAAAAAAGAAGCGAATGGGCCAACGAAGAGGGTAGCGCCCTCGTCTTAACATTAATGATTTTTTTAGTCTTAACCGTTTTAGCCACGTCCATTAGTTTTTTAACCGTCGGCAGTTTTCGCTTAAGTGACATTAACCGAGACGGCACTTCCGCCTTTTATATCGCCGAAGCCGGTGCCAAAAAAGCGTATGAAAAAGCCAGTCAAGAGGTGATGAAGACATATGAAGCGACAACGACTACGACTAGCAGCGACTTCTATGCGGCACTAGATGATGCCCTCTTTCTAAATGAAGAACGTCCCTTTTCATTCGACAAACAATTCGGCGATGATGCAAAGGCCAACGTAACCTTCACCGCTACTGATAGCAGCGAACCGCGAAAATACACGTTAACTTCCATCGGCTCTGTCGGAGGCAAAACCCGAACCGTCCAAAAACAATTCGACGTCTCGTGGGTCGATAAAGGCGGATCAGGTGGATTGCCGGATAAGACGGCGTTGATAACGCAGGGTCGAATAGATATATTTAATGATTCAATAACAGGAGATATTTACACATATTCAACTACAAATAAAGAAAAGAGTGTGATTTTTCGAAATTCTGGCCCTGTTTTTAACAATACAACATTATTTTTTCCTAACACTACGTCTATAGATAAATTGCTTGATAATCAGGCAAATAATACTACGGTAAAATATAAAGAATTTGATACTAATACTATTAAATGGGAAAAATACGAAAAGTTATTTGAGAATATTAAGATTCCTAAACAATCGAGTAATACAAAAAAAATAGCAGATGTACTTGTTATAGACTATAACGCAGTGCATACTTTAAAAATTGATAGTCAAGAAGTATACATTTCTTCATTATCATCACGGTATAATTCTACATTGATTTTAGAACCGATGTATGATAACACAGTATTATTTTTAGACAGTTGGGAAAATGTGGGAAACAAAGTTGAGATTAAAGGGGAAAAAAAAGTTACAATTGTAGTAAAGGATATCTTGACGATAAGACAAAACGCAAAAATAAATTTTAAGGATAATACTATCGATTCAGTTAATAAACTTACTTTGATATATTTAGATACTAGTAGATTTCACTTTGATGATTCGACAATATCTGGAAATATTATTATTAAAGAAGCTAAATTACAATTTGAACGGGGTTCTTCCATAAATGGTGTACTGTTATATAATGGGGATAAAGAGGTTAAATTTACAAACGGATTAGGTATTTCAAATCTGTTGCTCATTGCTCCATTTGCAAAAGTATCAGTTACAAGTTTAAAAATAGAGGGTACAGTAATTGCAAACGAATTTGACCTAATGGGTGGTGCCAGCCTCACCTACAACCCAAATATCGACACTTCCGGCTTCCCGGGCCTCTCAAGTGGTCCGGCGACGACACCAAAATTAGAAGACTTACTTCAAAGTGGACCAATTTTAGAACAGTAAAGGATGTGAATACATGGAACCGACAGGAAAGAAAAAACTCGGAGATTTATTAAAAGAAGCGGGTCTAGTGACAGAAGTCCAAATTCAGGACGTGCTGGCACAAAAGAAACGGGATCAAAAATTAGGCGATGCGTTGGTGGAACAAGGGTTTATTACCGAAAAGCAATTGCTGGATGTCTTAGAAATCCAATTGAAATTGGATAGTGTCTCCTTGTATCAGTATCCGATTGATATTTCGTTAACGAATTTAATTCAAAAAGATTTCGCTCGTAGCAAGTTACTACTCCCAATCAAAAAGGAAGATTCGCATCTGATTGTGGCGATGAACGATCCGCTTGACTTTTATGCGATTGAAGAGTTAGAATTCTCGACGGGTTATGTGGTAATCCCGGTGATTGCGACGCGCGATGACTTATTACAGACGATTAACCGGCTCTATGATTCGGAAGAGGTTTCGATTGAATACATTGAGGGGGAAGATGCCCCAGCGGTGAAAGTCTTCAATCAGTTACTGGAAACCGGGGTCTCACTAAAGGCGTCCGATATCCATCTGGATCAAACGGAACATCACGTGTTAGTGCGTTACCGGATTGACGGGGTGCTTCGTAGTGAGCGGCCGTTGCCGAAGTTGCTGATGAATTCGTTAGTGGCCCGGATTAAGATCATGGCGGGCGTGAACGTGACGGAATCTCGTTTGCCGCAAGATGGGCGGATTAGTACGAATATCTTAGGCAAAAAAGTCAATTTACGGGTTTCGACTTTGCCGACGGTGCATGGCGAAAAAGTCGTGATTCGGATTTTGGATCGCTCGAATGTTTTTAATAAAGTGTCCGATATTGGCTTAGAAGAGGATACATTGAAGGATTACCAAGCACTAATTAAGCAACCTTCAGGCTTAATTTTATTAACGGGTCCGACAGGCTCGGGGAAAACTTCGACGCTTTATGGGTCGATCAATGAATTAAATACCGTCGATAGTAATATTATTACAATTGAAGATCCGGTTGAGTATCAACTGGAAGGAATTAACCAAGTCCAAGTGAATAGTCCGATTGGCTTAACCTTTGCGGCGGGCTTACGTTCGATTTTGCGTCAAGACCCGAATATTATTATGGTCGGCGAAATCCGTGACCGCGAAACCGCGGAAAACAGCGTGCGGGCGGCCTTGACGGGTCACTTAGTCTTTAGTACGCTCCATACGAATAGTGCAATTGAAGCCGTTCCGCGTCTATTAGACATGGGTGTCGAGTCGTATTTGATTGTCTCTTCCTTAAGTGGTGTGATGGCGCAACGCTTGGTCAAAAAAGTCTGCAAGGACTGTGCGACAACGCGACCGGCAACCTTAGTGGAAAAAGATATTTTTGAACGACGTCATCAAACGATTGAACACATCACCTATGGCAAAGGGTGCGATGCTTGTCGTCAAACGGGGTACCGTGGGCGCATGGCGATTCACGAGTTGATTGTCATGAATGAAGAATTGAAACAACTGATGATGAATAAAGCAACGATTCAAGAATTAAAAGCGCATATTCGACAAAAAGGCACACGCTTTTTGATTGATGACGGCTTAATTAAAGTCAAAGCAGGCAAAACGACACTGGAAGAAGTTCTTCGAGTAGCGGCTGCGGATGAATAAGGTAGAGGGATAGCATGCGATTATTAGATGAGATATTAACGGAAGCCTATCACCAAAAGGCTTCCGATGTTCACCTCGTAACAGGGGCGCCACCAATTTATCGAATTGACGGTGTGCTGTTACCACAAAAAAGCGAAGTTTTAACGTTTGAAACCACGAAAGCCTACGTGAAAGAAGTTTTAACGCCAGCAATGTGGGAGACACTTGAGAAAAATCGCGAACTAGATTTTTCGTATGGGATTTCAGGGATCTCTCGGTTTCGAGTGAATGTGTTTTATCAACGCAATTCGTTGTCCTTGGCCTTTCGGATTATTACGACGAAGATTCCCAGTGTCGAAAGTTTGGGCATTCCAGAAATTACGAAATCGTTGATGGAAAAACCCCACGGCTTATTTTTAGTCACGGGACCAACTGGAAGCGGAAAGTCAACAACGCTTGCGGCTTTGCTTGATTATATGAACCAAACGATGAACCGCCACATTATTACGCTAGAAGATCCGATTGAATACTTGCATACACATAAACAATCGATTATCGAACAACGCGAAGTCGGCTTTGACACGCTCTCCTTTAAAAACGGCTTGCGTGCCAGTCTGAGGCAAGACCCAGATGTCATTTTAGTCGGTGAGTTACGCGATTGGGAGACGATTTCGACGGCGATTACCGCTTCTGAAACAGGGCATCTCGTGCTCGGAACGTTACACACGTCGGATGCAGCGGGTAGTATTGAGCGGATGATTGACGTTTTCCCACCGGAGCAACGCAATCAAATTCGCATGATGTTGGCCAACGTCTTGCTCGGGATTTTGTCGCAACGCTTATTGCCGACGATTCACGAAAAGGGACGGGTGGCAGCGACTGAAATGTTGATTAACAATAGTGCGGTCAAAAATTTGATTCGCAATGAAAAAATGCATCAGATTAAAAATGTCTTGCAAACGTCTGCGAGTCAAGGGATGCATACGATGGAAATGAGCATTCAACGCTTGATACTGGAAGAAAAAATCAGTCGTCTCGCGTATGAATAAAGCAAAAAGTTGAGAAAGGGGGGCTTGCATTGGCCGTATTTGCTTATAAAGCGAAGACCGAAGAAGGAAAAGTCACGCGCGGTAAAATCGAAGCAATGAGTAAAAAAGAAGCTTTAGCGGAGCTTGGCATGATGGATTTGATTGTCTTTGAAGTCGAGCCGTTGAATAGTTTTTTGAATACCGAAATTAATTTACGCTCCGGCTTAAAACCAAAAGACTTCATTATTTTCTTGCGGCAATTTGCGACACTGATTAGTGCCGGTATTTTACTAGTGGAGTCGCTCGACTTGTTAGCGGAACAAACGACGAATCCTCGGCTTAAAGCGATTTTAGAGGATTTATCGACAGAAGTGCAAGAAGGCTCACCGCTTTCGGTTTCCATGAGTAAACATCCGGCAGTATTCCCGAATTTACTCATCCAAATGATTCAATCCGCCGAAGTCAGTGGTCGCTTAGAAGAAGTCTTAGAGCAAATGGCCAACTACTACGAAAAACAATACCGCAATAAACAAAAAGTCACGACAGCGATGACGTACCCAATCGTCGTGGGGGTCCTAGCCTTAGTCATCACCGCCTTTTTACTGATTTTTATCGTGCCAATCTTTGGTGAAATGTTTGCCTCCTTTGGCTCGGAATTGCCGGCAATTACGCAAATGGTGCTTGGACTCAGTCAATGGTTTCAAAAATATTGGGTGCTGATTCTCGTGTTTTTGTTAGCAATCATCTTTGTACTGCGCTATTTAAGTCAGCGTGATAAAATGGCGTATTCTTTTGATTACTTACAGCTGAAAATCCCGATTATTGGGATGTTTCTGCAAAAAACGATCTTAGCACGGATGACCCAAACCTTGAGTTCCTTACTCAATAGTTCGGTGCCCATCTTGCAAGCACTTGACGTAACGAGTCAAGTCGTCGACAATCGGGTCGTCGAAGAAGTCTTGCTCGCCGCTAAAAAAGACGTTGAACAAGGCGAGTCGCTCGCCAAACCGATGGAAGCGCACTGGTTTTTCCCGAATTTGATTATTCAAATGATTAAAGTCGGCGAAGCAAGTGGATCCTTAGATGAGATGCTGAAAAAAGCATCGGATATCTATGAACAAGAAGTTGAAGAAGCTTCTGAAAAGTTACAATCGTTAATCGAACCCCTACTGATCGTCTTTTTATCGGTTATCGTAGGATTCATTGTATTATCGATTGTCATTCCAATGTTCGGCTTGTTCGAACAAATTCAATAGCACCACCCAACTTGAAGTAGATAATTTCGCGACAATAACCATTGCAGCGAGTGAAAATCTAAAAAAAATAGAAGAAAGAAGGAAATAGAAATGAGAAATAAACTGAAAAAGATTTGGAACAAAGAAGACGGCTTTACATTGGTGGAGCTACTAGGTGTAATTGTGATTTTGGGGATTATTTTAGCGATTGCCATTCCAGCGATTGGGAATATTATTACTAACGCCGAAAATAACACAGGGTTGCGTCAACAAGAATTAGTTGAAGACGCAGCTCAAATGTATGTTCTTGATAATGGAAATACTATACCTGAAGGTGGAAAAATAACATCTGAAAAGTTAGTACAGGACGGATATTTAGAAAAAGCACCAGATAAAGAATACACTGTAACAATAACAAAAGATGGAAATAATCTAAAATATGACGCCGTTCCCAAAGACGAATAACCCATCCAACTAATACCCTGAAAGACTCCATCTGGGGTCTTTCTTCTTGCATAGGAGTGTGCGTATGGCATTATCAATCATCTTGATTTTTTTTATTTATGGGTTAGTGTTTGGTTCGTTTTTTAATGTCGTTGGCTTGCGGGTACCGCAAAAGACGTTGTTTGCGCAAAATCGGTCTTATTGTGACACGTGTCAGCGGACGTTGACGTGGTCGGAATTGATTCCGGTGGTGTCGTATGTCTTGCAACGCGGCAAGTGTCGCAAGTGCGGCGAGTCGATCTCGCTGATTTATCCGACGATGGAGCTTGCGACAGGAATTTTGGCAGCGTATACCTTTTATCGCTATGGTTGGAGTCGCGAGTTGCTGTTTGGCTTGGTGCTAATCAGTTTGGTCATGCCGATCACGGTTTCTGATATCGCGTATCGCAAAATTCCGAATGCAATCTTGCTCTTTTTTAGTCCAATATTTTTCGTGTTACGCCTTGATGCACTTGGCGATGCACTGCTTGGGGCGATTGTCGCGTTTGGCTTGCTGATGCTGATTGTCGTGTTGTCAAAAGGTGGCATGGGGCTAGGAGATGTCAAATACTTTACCTTACTGGGATTTGCATTTGGTCCGCTCGCATTTTTGTTGCTCTTTTTCTTGGCGACGTTATACGGGGCACTGATTGGTGTGATCGTGTTACAAGTCAAAAAAACAGGCAGAAAAACGAAGATTCCGTTTGCGCCCTCGATTGGTTTAGCGGCGTTTACCGTGTTTTATTACGGTGAGGCGATCATTCAGTGGTACCTATCTTATTTTTTATAAAAGCACTAGAGAGAACTATCGGAGGTGAACCATGAGATTAAGAAAAAAACCACATATTTATATTGAATTTGGGGAAAAAATGATTCGCTATCTAGCGGTTGATCCTTCGTCGCAGCAAATCATTGAAAAAGACGTGCTAATTTTTGATGCTCAAATCGTCACGGAGGGGAAAATCACCAATCTATCGTTAGTCGAAAGTCGGCTGAAGATTTTGATGAATGAACGGAAGTGGCGCGGGGCGAAGACGTCGGTTGTTTTACCCGAAGACTTTGTGATCGTGCGTGAAGAACAAGTTCCGGGACAACTAACCGAATCAGAAGTCAAAGATTACCTCGCTTTACATATGAGCCAATTGATTCGCTCACCATTTAAACAAACGAGTTTTCATTTTGAAGTTTTGGAGCCAGGTGAGGCGACGCAGACGATTTTGTTATTAATGTATTCAAGTGAGGTTATTCATCAGTATCAAGAATTGCTTGAAAATGTTGGCTTAACGCCGCAAGTTGCGGATTTATCATCGTTGTGCTTGTATCGTATTTTGTTACACCAACAAGCATCGGAGCTTGATGAAACATCGCATCGCATGGTGTTACAGTGGCATCCGACGCACAATATTATGACGGTTTTTCATGAACATCGCCCGAAATTCATTCGTTACTCGAAGGCTTCGCGTCTGACAGAATTGTGGGATATCGACCATGAAGGACGTTTTATCTGGACCGGTGAAACCGAGACGGTGGCGAATGCAACGGAGATCCGGATCGATAGTTTGGAACGGTTTATGGACTTTTATCGTTACTCTGTGATGAATGGGGAAGCAGGGATTACAGAGATTTACCTAACCGGAACCTTTCCGCACTTAGAACAGGTCGAACAGCGACTGAACGAACGCTTTTCGCTTCCAATCCATCGCTTTTCACCAGTAGAATCGCTTGAAGAGCCGTATTTAACTTTGTATGGTTTGACGATGAAAGAAAAGAAAGCACCCACTCGCAAAAAGAAAAAAAGGAAAGG
The DNA here is from genome assembly GCF_001885765.1 of Enterococcus aquimarinus. Lineage (GTDB taxonomy): Bacteria > Bacillota > Bacilli > Lactobacillales > Enterococcaceae > Enterococcus_I > Enterococcus_I aquimarinus. Next base: position 58,440 of record NZ_JXKD01000001.1, read on the forward strand.
GGCGTAAGAGCCGATGTTTGAAATCAATTTTTTTGAAAAAAAACAAACGAATTACTTGCCCCACCTCATTGTCGGGATTTTTCTGACACTGCTACTCTTATTGGCGGGGTACCTTACCGTTTCGTATAATGTCTATGTCAGTCAAGCCCGTTCAAACCGCGAGTGGCTCGTCCAAGAAGCCGAGGCCATTCGTGTCTCACGGCAAATGGAAGAATACGATCGCTTGACGGACCAATTGACGGCCAATTATCCGCTGTTTCAAGCCTTGCAGATTCCGATCGCGCAAGTGGCGAGTGATTTGATCGCGCAATTGCCGGATGACAATCAAGGGATTACCACGTTTACGCTAGACGGTGTCAAACAAGCGACGATTGTCCTCGAAGACGTAGCGGTTGATGACGTTTCAACGACCATTACGCGCTTGCAGGCTTTGGATTTTGTGACGAATACGAACTTCATCCGTCTTGACCGTGCAGAAGAGAGTACCTTTGAAGCAGAAATCAGTGTCGAATTAAATGAAGCACAACTGAAAGCGGAGGTGCAGCCATGATGTTAAAATGGAATCGCCTCGCAGTTATTCTTGTATTTGGCCTAACGTCACTGTTGGTGCTAGTGGCATTTTACGGCAATTATTTTTTCTTAACCGACGTCCGAGAACAAGCCCAACAAGTGAGTCAAGTGGTCGACAAGCAAAAAGACTTGTTAGCGACTTACCCACCAGACGAAACGGAACTGGCGACCTATCAGAGTTTGTATGAAGAAACCCAACAGTTCTTACCAGAAGGGGAACAAATTAATGCGGAGTTGTTGCGCTTAGAAGCATTGGCGACGGTGGAAAACGTGACGATTTCAAGTGTTTCACGCGTCGAAGCGGCATTGCCTGTCGACGAAATCGATGGCAATTACTTCAAGAGCCGATACCAAGTCGAAATGACGAGTGCCCAACCTGGAAACATGCAAGCATTGCTTGAAGGCGTGCGCACGTTTGAACGAATTTGGAATGTCACAAACTTTACGTTTACCAAAGCTGGTGAGACAGACTATAGCGGCAGTTTTGCCTTTGAAGTCTTTTATCACAACGAACGAGCGGTAAAATAGTCGTCACCATCTAACATGAAGTGGTCTGAGACAATGCTTGAACCAAAAACGCAATCCAAGCTGATAGGATTGCGTTTTTTTCTATGAACCCAACATAAAATGCTCGCACATGTTTTGGTCTCTGAAAGGCGCTATGTTATAATCATTAAGAAGAGAAAGAACGACGAAAGGATTGTTCGACTTTCAATCAAGATTCGAGGTGGTGATAAGATGCAGATGACCTATCAACAAGCAGGACTTGCGACAACGATTACGTATGGTGAGATTTTGACCAGTAGTATCCAACCGGCAATGTATCAGGACAAGGCGGTGATTGTCATCACCAATCAGCGCTATTATGATCACTTTTTCGAGAAAATTCAAGGCGTCTTTGCTGAAACGACGGTCGATTGGTACATTTGTCGCAATCAACTGTATGCTAATACCTTGGATGAATGGATGGGATTATTAGATTATTTAGACCGTTTTTCGACTCAAAAAGAGTATTTAATCATTGCCATCGGAAACGTCGGTGTCGTCGAATTAACTGGTTTTTTACAAAAAGTGAGTTTGTTGAAGAGTACGTTTTGGGTGATTCCCGTGTCTTTTCAAAGTTACGCCCAAGCACTCGTTGCGGCGCGCACGATTTGCCGGCAACCGAGTTTGGCGATTTTAAAGCAACTCAATTTACCCGAAAATATTTTCCTTGATCAAACGATGCTCTCGCCACAAAAAGATGGACGGTTGATTGATTTACAAGTTTTCATTCGGACGGCTGTTGTCTGTGATTATCCGTTACTGCAGCGGTTGTTTAAAGAATATCCGAATCAAAAACAACTGCAAGTCACCAATTTTACGGCGTTAATCGAAGAACTGACCGATTATTATCAAGAAGCTTCCGAGGAAATCGAATCCTACGGTCGCGTCTTTGAAGAAGCCTTCTATCTCACGACCAATGGCCATTTTCTTTCCGAAAACATGAAACGTTTTTTAGGGTTTTTGATGCATTTTTTCTGGAATGCCGTAGAAGAATCTTGGGACTTTCGCTGCGATAATTTTCTCATCTGGCTCCAACATTTAGGCTTTCCCATTCAATTCCCGACGCAAATTTCGATGGCGGAATATTTGGAGAACGTGCTAACATTAGTCGGAGAAGCAGGGACGCTCCTCACGTTACGCAAAGTTGGGCAACGAGGAGAGGCAAAAGTCGTGACGCAACAGCGCTTAATCGAAGCGTTTGAAAACTATCAAAAAATATGTGAACAACTATAAGGAGCTATGAAAGATGACACACAGTGAACAAATGATGGCCGCTATCCAAAACGAAGATTTGGTTCAAGCGCAAATTGAATTGAACGAAGCAATCAAAACAGATGATTCCGAGACGCTGATTGAGCTTGGGGAAGTCTTACTCTCGATTGGCTTTTTGGAAGAAGCAACCAGTGTCTATGAGACGTTAATCAAACGATTACCCGAAGAAGCGGCGGCTTTCTTGATCCCGTTAGCGGAAATCGCGATAGAAAATAACGAAATCGAAGAAGCTTTTGAACAGTTAGAAAAAATTGACAAAGACAACCCTTATTATCCGCAGTCGCTACTGGTAACCGCGGATTTGTATCAAATCTTAGGGATTCCTGAAGTCAGTGAAGCAAAATTACAAGAAGCGAAGACCCTTCTTCCTGACGAGCCAATGATTGATTTTGCCTTTGCAGAATTGTATTTTTCGAACCAACAATATGGCGAAGCGCACGGCTATTATCAAGCGTTACTCGATGCGAAAATTCCAGAAGTGCTCGGTATTTCAATGATTGAACGTATTGGCGCGTTACTGAGTATGCAAGGGCAGTTTGAAGCAGCGATACCGTATTTAGAGTCGGCCATTCAAGAAAAAGAGACACCGGATTCTTTATTCCAACTAGCATTCGTCTACTTGCAAATCGACGAAAATGAAAAAGCAATTCCATTGCTCGAAACGATTCGTCAACTCGATCCACAATACCAAGGTGTTTATTTATACTTAGCCGAAGCGTTGCAAAAAGAAGAACGCATTGAAGAAGCGCAAGAAGTGATTGAAGCAGGAATTGCCCAAAATCCTTATCAAGTGGAATTTTATCACTTTGCCTCTGAAAATAGTTACCGCCTGCACGATAGTGAGAAAGCGGAACGTTTCTTAATTGACGCCCTTGAAACCGGCGAAAAAGAAGATGAAACACGGCTGATCTTAAGTAACTTGTATCTGAATGAAGAAATGTACGAAGAAGCAATCGAAGTGATTGAAGGCTTAGAAAATCCGGATCATCCGTATGCGTTATGGAACTTAGCACAAGCCCATTATCATTTAGAAGATTATCATCTTGCTGCAAAATACTACGACGAAGCGAGTGATTTATTAAGTGAAGACGCGGAATTCTTAAAAGAATATGGCTTGTTTTTACGAGAAGAAGGCCGTTTACGCGAAGCCAAAACAATTTTAACCACATATCTTCAATTTGAACCAGGGGATTTAGAAGCTCTCTCCATTTTAGAAGACTTACTAGAAAGGTAGGCGTTAAGGATGGCAATCGATATTCAAGATAAAAAGCGTTTTTTAACGTGGTTGATTACACATGAGTTTTTTACCCGTCGTGAAGTGTCCTGGATTTTAAACTATTTAGTCTTGCATGAGACGATTTTAAAACAAGTGCATTTTGTGGAATCAGCACAAAGTACGCCTCGTGGAATCTCAATCAAGAGTTCTTCCGTTTCTGACCAATCGATTACCTTATTTTTAGGCGAGCGACAATACCAAGATAGTGATCAAATTTTTCATGAAATTCGCTTTAACTGGCAAAAACCACTCTATTTAGAGTGTATCTTCCCTGAATCGTGGAATAACGAATTATACTTAGCCGTTTTAGAAGACAATCCGTACCACAAATGGAATGATTCCATGGACCCAACGGTTGTGGAACGTGTCGATCGTTTCTTCCATCAAATGGAAATTGAGAACGAGCTTCAAGGGCTGTATCAACAAATCGACGAATCACTTGAAAAAGCCGATCAACTCCAATTTCATGACTTAACGAAGAAAGTCAAAGAGTTACTACGGCAAAAAGAAGAAGCGACCTAATGACGGTTGCTTTTTCTTTTTGCTGAAAATGGCTTAAGCAATCGACTTTTTCTAGGCAAGGGAGGCTTCTTTTGATACTATAGAAAATGAGGTGAGGAAAGTGCAAGAAGAACAACAAACGTTGGCTGCGATGCAACAAGAAGTCGATGATTATATCCAACAATTTAAAGCCGGGTATTTTTCGCCCTTAGCCTTAATGGCTCGTATCACCGAAGAAGTCGGGGAGTTGGCACGCGAGGTCAACCATACGTACGGCGAAAAACAAAAAAAAGCGACAGAAGCGCCCAATAGTGTCGCGGAAGAACTAGGGGACGTCTTGATTAATACAATCATTATGGCCAATGCCTTAGAGATTGATTTGACGTCGGTCTTTGAACAAAATATGACGAAATTTCAGCGTCGCGATCACTACCGTTTTGAACGAATCGATGGCCGCACGAAAGATGAGGAGTGACAATTTGAAATTAACTCAATTACCATTAGAATATCAAAAAGCACTTCCTCTGCTTAAAAAAATCGAAGAAGCGGGATTTGAAGGATACTTCGTTGGCGGAAGTGTGCGGGATGTGCTCCTTGGTCAACCCATTCATGACGTTGATATTGCGACGAGTGCCTTTCCAGCTGAGATTAAACAAATTTTCCCTCGGACGATTGATATCGGGATTGAACACGGGACGGTACTAGTCTTAGACGGCGACGAAAGTTATGAAATCACGACGTTTCGAACAGAATCGACGTATCAAGATTTTCGCAGACCCGATCAGGTTGCGTTCGTGCGCTCCTTAGAAGAAGATTTGCAGCGCCGTGATTTTACGATCAATGCCTTTGCTTTAAAAGAAGATGGTGCCATCGTTGATTTATTTGGTGGGCTAAACGATTTAGACAATCAGGTTTTACGAGCAGTCGGGAATCCTTACGAACGTTTCCATGAAGATGCGTTGCGGATGATGCGTGGCTTACGTTTTGTCAGCCAACTAGGATTTACGTTAGAAGAAAAGACGAAAGCCTCGATTATCGAAAATCATGCGTTACTGGCTAAGATTTCAGTGGAACGAATCACCGTCGAGTTCGTAAAATTACTTTTAGGCAAAAACCGTCGTCTAGGGGTCGAAATGCTCGTTGAAACAAATTGTTACCACTATTGTCCTGGATTAGCCGAGCACAAAGCTGGGTTACAACGCTTTGCGGAACTGCCAAGCATGCCGTTAACAAATGAGATTCAAGCGTGGACCTTATTGATTGACCAATTAGGCTTACCATCAGACGCCATTCGTTCTTTCTTAAAAGGCTGGAAATGCTCTAATCAGCTTATCCGTAGTGTCCAACAAGCGTTTAAAGGACTGCAGTGGCGCAAAACGCAAGCTTATACGCAAATGTTATTGTACGAATTACAAGTCGAAACGATTGCGATTGTGGAAAGTCTTTTGCCGTACTATGGCTTGGAAAATCAAGCACCGCACTTCATCGCCGCGTATGATGCATTACCGATCAAAGCCTTAACCGATTTGGCTGTGAACGGGACGATTTTGATGGAAACCTTCAACAAAAAAGGCGGCATCTGGTTGAAAGAAGCCTTACTTGCATGCAAAACAGCTGTTATTAATCAGGAGGTCGCAAACGAACAAGCTGCCCTATTAGAATTCTTGCAAGAGACGCAGTCACACCTTGTTTCTTTGTGAAAAAAGAATTAAACGGTTATCGAGTTTACGCTTAAAGATTGTTATGTTAAACTAGAGATGTAAACATTTAATAAACAAAATCAGTGAGGAGCGTTCAATATGGCAAGAGAAATGAAAGCTTTAAAAATTTTATTCCGTAATGGCGAAACATGGACAATTGACCGTCGTTACATTGGTGATTTATGGATCAAACAAATCACAACAAGCTTCGGACGAATCAAAGGAAGCGAATTCGTTGAAATTCATCCTTGTGAAGGATTCAAAATTGAAATTTATGCAGAAGGCGATCATGTTAAAACACACGATATCAACCTTGGCGGCTTAGAGCTAGGAATGTTTTCACGTGCGTTAAAATATGAAGATATCGAACGCATGGAAATCATTTATCAAACAGGCACACCTGATTTGGTTTACTTCCCATACAAAGATAAAACAACTGAAGGATTAGACAATGAATACCAATCTACTCGTGTCAGTGAAAAAACGAAGAGCCTTTATATCGTAATCGATCCTAAACAAACAGTCGATGACGTATACGGTGAATTCTTTTAAGCAATCCGTCTAAACCATTAAGGGGCTATCCATCGTTCAAGCTCCTATCTTGTGAAACGCTAAGAGTCGCGATTCTTTTGCTTTGCCTCAACGTTTTGGTTTGAAGCAAAAAAGAGGATCATCGCCTTTTAAAGCGAGGCATCAGATAGGCGCTACGAGGGGTGGCTTTTTCTTTTTTGAACGCCTGAACGCAAATATAGAAAGTAGAATAATTTAAATGAAAAAGAATAAACTCAGTAAAAAAAATAAAGGATTCTTATTTGGTCTCGTTGCCTTACTCATTTTTACCGCAACAGCCGGCCAAATCGATCTTAGTAAATTTGATCCAGATCGTTTAGAAACGATTGGGGATATCTTTCAAGAAACACCAGGCCAATCAATCTTAACGGAAGAACTGTCAAACGTCCCACCATTTGATGGGGAAAATGCAGTCCTATTCATTAACGACAATCAACCAACGTTTACCCAAGCCGAACTGTCACTAGAAGAAGGCTATTGGCAAACCTTCACGAATCTAGACACCTTAAACCGTGTTGGCCAGGCCAATGCCATGTTGCATCGCGATTTTATGCCGACTGAAGAACGTGGCAATATTTCGAACGTCTATCCGACTGGTTGGAAACAAAAGAAAATGACTTCCGGCGAGATGCTCTACAATCGCTCGCACCTCATCGGCTACCAATTCACCGGGGAAAACGATAACTGGCAGAATCTCATGACCGGTACCCAGTACATGAACCAAGTGCTGATGAAAAAATACGAGCAAGAAGTCGCGGCCTATCTCAAAACAACCAATCATCACGTTCGTTATCGCATCACGCCATATTTCAAAGACAATGAACTTGTCGCGCGTGGTGTCCAAATGGAAGCCCAGAGCATCGAAGACAACGATATTTCCTTCAACGTCTTTTTGTATAACGTACAAGAAGGCTATACGATTGATTATGTGACAGGACAGGCGACAAAAGAATAGTCTATACGAAGAAGCGCCTTTGGGTTGCTTCTTTTTTTATAGGAAGAATTTTGGGAGACCGATGTCATTTAAGGTCGGATATGTTAAAATTACCTTAAGAATAATAGGGGTTAAAGAAAAGGAGGAGCGGATGTGAAAAAGAATATGAAAAAGAAGACGAAATTGATTCTGTCGATAGTCGGACTCGTTGTATTTGCAGGAGTGATATTTTTTAGTACACTTTATTATGTTGATGCCAAATCAAAAATCACGACTTCAGCTGGGAGCTATAATGTCGAAAAAATTGGGGAACTGGATGTCGCCAGTATTTATTACGATAAGATTTTAAATGAAGAAGAGAGTCATCGAGTATTTGGATTGACCGTCGGAAAAGAACGATCGTTGTATGTCTTTCACTTCAAAGCTCAAATTTTCTATGATCTTGCACAAGCGACCAATACCTACGACGAAGAGAACAAAATACTAGAAATTACGATGCCAGCACCAGGTGTGAAATTATTAATGAAAGATTCCGATTATAGTTTGGATTTTGAGTACTACGTAGCCAAAAACTCTGTCTGGATTCAAGATGATAACATGAAGGGATTAAACATCCAGAAAAAAGTGATGGAAAATATAGAAGAAGAAATTCTTGGCAAAGAAGAATTCATTGAAATTGCGCAAGAGAATATTGGAAAAATATTAAATGCGATGTATCAGACCCAAGGTATTGAAGTCAACTGCGTTTTTTTATGAGGATGATTGATCGGTGATTATCTAAAATAATTGATAATGGCAATGAACATGTTCAACGTCTTTTTGCCTCAAGTGTAACAGGCTAAGAAATGGATTATGTAAAGAGTCAGGGAGTAAAGATGGTGAACGTGTCCCTGGATTTGCTGTTAACACGCTGACTGTTATGGCAAATGAAAGCTATAAGGATTTTGCTGAAGGTCTTCAAAAAGAATACGAAGAAGATGGTGTTATCTTTGGTGTATTTAATAAAGATAGCTTTGCGACGATTATTACGCATTACGATGAAGTTACGGAAGAAATGGAAATTCTTGGCAAAGAAAAATCTGAGCAATTGTTCAACTACCTCAAACAGGAAGAATTTATTAATTCATCCGGGCGAGCAACCGATAAGTTGAAACAAGCGATTACTGATCAGGAAATTGAAGTACCGGAAGAATTTATTGATGTTGTGCCACAGATCTTGGTTGTTGCTAAATCTAAAGTTAAGAGTCTTGATATCAAAGATGCCAAGGATAAAGTCGAAGTCAAGGTTGTAAAAGAAGCCTTAGCAGATGACTTTTTAGAACTTTGGAACAAAATCAAATACAAGACGACTTATAAGATTCATTTTGATTCAAACAAATTAATCGAATTTGCTGCAAAAGGAAATGAATCATTTGACGGAGTTGATTCCATCCAGACTCGCAAGGGGACCTACCTTTACAAGAAGGGGATGGTTGAGATGAGTCAAGCCGGTGTGAAGGCTGATGAATCTAGCGAAAGCAGTGTTCGTGCAACAACGAGTGGTGCATACAAATTGCCAGATATCATTACTTTCTTGCAAAATGAAACAAGTTTGACTCGCAAGACAATCGTCGCAATTTTGCAGTCAGTCAACAATCTGGATAGTTTTAAGAACAATCCATTGTCATATATGAATCAGGCTGCGAAGATTATCAACGCAATCAAGAATCAATTGATTGTGAATGGTATTGAATATACTCGTACAAATGATGAATATGAACAGACGCTGTTTAGCACTGAAACCTTGAATGCTTACCTCGGTGAAAAAGGGAATTCGGTTAAAGTTGATGAAAGTAAACAAAAGACTGTTTATGACTATGTTGTAACTGATTCGAGCATTGAAAAGGATTTTGCTCGTAAGGCTGAAATGGATGACAATGTTAAGTTCTACATTAAGCTGCCAGATTGGTTCAAGATTCGCACACCGCTTGGGCCTTGCTGTATGAAGAAGATGATGAGCAACACCTATACTTCATCGTTGAAACGAAAGGTGATACAAGCTTTGAACAGTTACGTCCTCATGAACGGGCTAAGATTCTGGCTGGTGAGAAACACTTTAAAGCAGTTGATACAGATATTAAATTTAAGCAGGTTTCTGATGAAGCGGAGATTCGTGGGTAATCTATATTTGAAATAAAACAGGGAGAAGTAAATCAATGCATTTCAACAATTTGACCGTACTTTTTCTAATGTTCAAGTTTATGGGGAATATGAAGATTCAATGATAGGGGATGTATTTGCTTTTGATAAGAAAGAAATTGAACATTACCATGGAAAATATAAAAATGCATTAATTGCTATTAGACCTGATCCATACCCGGGTCCAGGACCAGATTTTGATATTAATATCGCATATGAATTAGAGTCAATCAAAACAGAAAAAATCAATTATGAATATATTTTGATGTTAATCCAAGCCTTCATTCCAAGTGGTGATGATGAATATGAATTGATTGCAAGAGAAAATGAAAAGGCAGCAACCGAGGTCAATCGTTATATTGAAAATCTATCTAAGGATAATTTAATACTGGCAACGTTAATGAAATCGTTATGGGATGATATTCATCTTAATCCCGAAAAATACCGTGACCAAAATGTATCTATGCTGATGGAACAATTATCAGATGAAGCAGAGCGGGAAAAGGTCGCATCATTTTCGAATCAATGGTTTGTAGAAGAGGAAACACTGGCATATGTTGTCGCTAACTATAATTTACAGAAAGATAAGCAAAGCGGTGAAAGTGAATTAAAAAATACTTCAGATTATCAGAATTACCGTGAAAATACGGAACAACCCGTTTCTAAATTACGCTATTGGAAAGAAGTTCGAAATAATTTAGATGAGATGATGAAAGAAAATATTTTACCATTGAGAGAAAGATAATGAGTAGAGGTGGGACATTGGCTAAAAGAGGAAAGACCATTCAAGTTTTTTTAATTGATGGCGAACCAAAAGGGCGGATCAAATGTACACTCGCAAACTGGACAGGAGTAGCGTATAAAATCCCTTGTACAAGAGTAGAACAATCAAAAGATATAAAATTGCTATCTCAGACTGGTGTTTATTTTTTGTTTGGGAAAGCAGAAGAATCGGATGAAGATATTGTTTATATTGGGCAAGCGGGGGCTAGAAAGAATAATGAAGGTGTATTAAACCGAATAGCCGAACATAAAAGATCTTCAGAGAAAGATTATTGGACCGAGGCTGTAATTTTTACAACAGCCAATAACTCTTTTGGTCCAACAGAGATAAGCTACTTGGAAAATCGATTTTATGCATTAGCTTGTAAAAATAATCGTTTACAAGTAAAAAATAACATGGAACCAACACCTGGAAATGTAACTGAAGAAAAAGAAAGTGAACTTGAAGAGTTTATTGATTATGCAAAAATTATAATCGGAACGCTCGGATATAATCTTTTTGAACCGTTATTACCCTCTAGTCGAGCTGTAGAGGAACCTGAAAAGGCACCGGATGAACTATTACTATTCTTGAAAAGAAAGAGCCGTAAGAGTAACCAATTAATTGAAGCTCAGTGTAAGCAAACGGCCGAAGGATTTGTTGTGTTAAGAGGGAGTCAAGTTGAAGTGATTGATTCAATTGCGATTCCAGCTAGTATAAAAATGATGCGACAAAAAGCGGACATCAACGAGAATGGTATCTTACAAGAGGAAGTACTTTTCAAAAGTCCTTCATATGCCGCTTCTTTTATTTTAGGAATGAATACAAATGGGAAAACTGATTGGAAGACCGTTGAAGGGAAAACGTTGAGTAGTCTAGATAAAGAAATACAGGTGTAATTGTTTTATGTCAGATAGTTCGATGTATTTAAACTGTTCATCTTGCTACAGGCCAAGGAATTGACACGAGTAAACTGATAGGTGGTAATCCGACGAATAAACATTTTATAAGAAATGGTTTTGAAATCATAAAAAATAAATAAGTTAGGAGGGTTACTATGATTAATCGCTCTCATTTCCCTGATAAGGTCGCAGTGAATCTTGAATTAACTAAGTATCATCAATTTAAAAAAGATGCTAGGGATTACAAGAATCATTTTGATAATGTGAAAAATGATTTTCTTGTTACAATGAAAAGCCTAGTCAATCAATTAAATCAGTTTGATTATGATATTCCTGAAGCGTTTGGAGTAACTCCGGAAAAACAAACAAATTCTTATCGCGTACCGTATCGAGCTGGAATATTTAATTTTTTTCGAGTAGAGGAAAATTCCGAATTACTCGAAAATATCCAACAAGCTTATTGGCTCCACTTGAATCAAGAGGCATGTAAGCAGTTGTTGGAAGAAGTTGCGACATTTAAATATTTAGAACAGCGGATACCCAATCGCGCATTGGGTAAGATTCGTTCAAGTTTTTTAAGTTCTTCAAAAAAAGCTGTCTATATAGAATCAGTCTACAATTTAATTGAAATCAATCAGAAAATCCGTGATGAGAAATTATCTGAGAGAATAAATGAAACCTCCTTTGATGTGAAGGTGGACACGACAAGTGTTAATCACTGGCTTGAAAATCATTTTGATGAGGTTCAAGAGATCTACCAGGAAATACTAGGTGTCACGGTCATTGCGCCAGAAAAATTACCGAATATGCAATCACTGGCAAAGTCACTTGATCAAGTGGTTGATTTGAATCACAAGCTTGAGCCCATTTCAAAAACATATGATTTACTTGTTCATGATATTCAAAGATTAAGCAGTCAGATTATGAAAAATGACATGGACAATCAATTCAATCATTTTTCGATTGATGATTTTGTGCTTGCTTATCCGGGATTACCTGGCAAGGTCTTAACCGCCAACTTTTTAAATTTGAAAGAACTGAGTCGATATTCCGGTCGTTTTGAACGGATTGATGGAATTGGGCCTAAAAAGAGTCAATTAATTCAAAATGCCTACGACGCTTTTAAAATCAAAGTTTATGAGAATCCAGTTTTTAAAATCGATATCACCAATCTCTCGCAAGATCAGAAAAAACTGATTCAAGTCATTCATACGGTAACTGAAAATCAGACGATCTTTAACCAGTTATTTGAATTTAAGGAAGGAATGAAACGTATTCCTCTTCGATATCAAAATGCTGAAAAGAATTTAGAATTGTTATGGTGCTATTTTGAGTCGAAAAATAGCGAGAATTTTAGTGCGATTCAACACTCAATAGAAGTAATGTCAGAGAAAATTCCCGCATTAACAGATGAAATTAGAATGGCAAAAATTGCCTTAGGAGAACTACATGATAATGAAATCAAGGAATGGTTTCAATCAAATGCGGCTAGTTTTTATGCGTTAGTTGAAAAGTTTGGTGGAATTAATCAGTCGCAGGTTACCAGCGATTCGGGAATTGCGAAAGAAATTCTAGAAAAAATTAATAAGCAAGAGATTAATTATTCTAAATTAAAAGCTTCTTTACGTGGTTGGCAAACATTTGCTGTCAAATACACGCTTGTTCAAAAGAAGGTGCTCATTGGAGATGAGATGGGTCTAGGAAAGACAATTGAATCGATTGGCGTTATGGCTGATTTATATGCTCGTGGAAAAACGCATTTTTTAGTTGTTTGTCCAGCGAGTATTATCATAAATTGGGAGCGAGAAATTGAAAAACATAGCGATTTGCCTGTTTATCGTCTGCACGGCTCGTCAAGAAATGCAGAGACCAGAACTTGGATTCAAAATGAGGGAGTTGGAGTGACGACCTTTGAAACGCTACAACGTTTACCAATCGCTGATGGTTTTGAGCTCTCGGGTTTAGTTGACGATGAAGCTCATTACGTAAAAAATCCATCGGCCAAACGTTCCATTGTTGTTCATAAGTGGGCGGATAAAACACCCTATGTCATGTACATGACCGGGACTGCGATTGAAAATAACGTTGATGAAATGACTGCTTTAATTAAAACGCTACAACCGAAAATATCAGAGGATATTCAAAGTAAAGATTATTTTGTATCGCCTGGAAAATACCGAGAAGCGATTGCGCCGGTTTATCTAAGAAGGAAAAAAGAGGACGTGCTAAGTGAATTACCACCACTGACGCAAAATGAAGAATGGGAAACGTTTGGTCCAGAAGAACGTATTGCTTATGAACAGGCAGTTGAAGATGGGAAATTTATGCGGATGAGAAGGTGTGCTTGGTTAGGTGGCAGTCCAGAAAAGTCTCCTAAATTAGAACGCTTAATAGAAATTTGTGAGGGCGCAAAAGAAAGTGGCGAAAAAATCATTGTCTTTTCTTTTTTCCGAAACGTTATTTCACAACTCTCTGATTTTCTAGGAGAGCAGACACTTTTACCAATTACGGGAAGTGTGAGTTCTAAACAGCGGCAAGAAATCTTAGACGATTTTGAGAAGGCACCTGCTGGGACGGTTTTATTATCTCAAATTGTGGCAGGCGGCTTTGGTTTAAATATTCAATCTGCTAGTATTATTGTTTTTTGTGAACCACAAATTAAACCTTCGTTGGAAACCCAAGCAATTGCTAGAGCGCATCGCATGGGCCAAACAAGACCGGTTTTTGTTTATCGTTTATTAACCGAAAAGAGTATTGATGAACAGATGATGAATATGTTAAATACAAAGCAGAATGTTTTTGATAACTTTGCTAAACATTCTTATATTTCAGATCAATCAGTGCAATCTGTCGATATTTCTGATACTGCAATGGTGAAAAATATTATTCAACAAGAAAGAGAACGATTAAAATTGGATCTTTCTAAACCAATCGATACAAAAATAAGTTAAATAAGGAGAGAATTATTCAAGATATTAACAAGTTTCGTGACGAAGCGCGAATGATTAAAAGAAGCGTTTATTCGTTGATGATGGCCGATAATCTTAACTTTGATGTGGAAGAATTTATTAACAAAAAGTTAGTTAAAAATGCTCGGAAATATCCAATTGACCAAGCGCTTGCTAAAAACAAGTCTGATCTCGAGGCTAAAAATTAAAAAAACAATACAAAAATAGCACCTACTGTTTGATTTCAGTAGGTGCTATTTTGTTGTACTCGAATGTTCGTCCATGGAAGACTCGCTCTCCTTATACTTGTTTTGATAATTCTTGTACTGCTTGTTCAATGGTGCGGCCGGTAGCGAAATGATTTTCGTCATGTTTATCAAAGACGATGAATAGGTTTAATTCAGTATCAAGTGTTACGCGGTACTCCAATTTGTTGTTATAGAATGTCATATGGCATTCTCCTTTCTCAATTTGTTTCACGAAAGGTACCCTTAACAGGTTAATAACGAAATTCCTTTGTAAGTATAGCACGTTTTTTGAAAGAATGTCAATTTTGACTCACTGAGACGCTAGAAGGAAAGTAACAAATTCTGTATTCATTGATAAATCAACGTTTTGCAGCTTAATAAATTCTTAAGACGCCGAAATTATTTCTCGAAAAATGCGCAATATCCGTCTGAAGTCCCGTCATACTTCACGGATTTCGTGCTAGAATAACAACAGAAGGGGAGGATTCTAATGAAAAAAGTAGCTCAAAAATCATCTTCGCATCCGTCTTAGTTGCCGTAACCATCGGCTTAGCGGGCTGCCAAGATATTCGATTGTATTTCAAAGGATTTGAAGAAAGTTTTAAAGGATTAGAGATGACAATCCAAACATATGATGAAGATAGCCAAGTGATTGATCAAATCACGGGGCGTTCGGTGATGATCGAGCGCGATGCTACCTTTGATAGTGATGCCGAAAGTAAAGATTCTTCGGTTATTAAGATTTCAGTGGGATCAAACGAAATTCATCACGTAGGATCATCGATGATTATTGCCGAAAGTCAGTTAGAAAATGTCTTTGAAGAATATGCAAAAACAGTCGAAGCCGAAAGTACGCAACGCGGCATTCCCGTCATTAATTCGATGGTGAACGATTTCCGTCAATCCTTCGATGGGAAAGAAAAAGTCATCCTTATCCGTAGTCAAAACGGCACACCGCTGGCTACTTATGCCGGTAATAACGTTTCTTTATATAAAACCGATGTGCCAAAAAGTACCGGGTTATTAATTGATGGCCAGTACTTGTTTATTTACCGCTGTGACTATACCATTTACGATGTTGCATTAGTCGACTAATCCGTTATAAAAAAAAGCTGAACAACCCTCGTATTAGTACAAATCGAGGGTTGCTCAGCTTATTTTATTTTAAAATCGCAAGTGCCAAAGCTTGTTGAATCTCGGTAATACTCTTATCTTTTTTAAATTGTAAATATTGTGCCGGTTCCGCAGCACCGGATACCCAAATCTTTAATTCCGCATCCAAATCAAAATGACCAGCCGTCTCGACACTAAAACGCGAGATGCTTTTATACGGAAATGTTTTGTAATCGACTTTTTTACCTGTAAAACCTTGTTTGTCGACTACAATCAAGCGATAGTCCGTAAAGACAACCAAATCTCGAACTAACTTAAACGCTAAGTTAATTTTTTCTTCTGGTATCAGCACACTCGCTAATTCTTGCTTCACTTCCTCATGATTCGCCTCTGTTGCATTGCCTAGTAATCCATCAAATAATCCCATCACCATGACCCTCTTCTCTATTTGTTTGGGGTTATTATCCCTTAGATGCTGGGGGAGATGTAAGGGGGGAAGAACATCCAATATTGTTTATTTTGAAGACGTTTCGTATGAGAAGAGTGATTTCACTAGGAGATTTTGCATATTTCTATAGTTTCTATTTTTTCTGGGTGAGAATTCACTTAATCGGGGGATTTCATAGTGGTTACATCCCTACTGCTAATTTGTTAATACGTGTTATTGATACAACTGGAAAATGCCAATTAGAATCATTCGTTGGATTCATTTATATACTATTCTTCTTTACCATTCTCGTAGAATACTAAATAAAGTAAAGCAAGGGTTGTGATAGTAGTCAAACTTCTATTATGATGACCAAAAATCATTTTTACTAGATTTATTATTAAAGCAATAAATAAACTGATATAAACTATTTTCTTCTTCATTATAAGACTTAATCACTTTTTGTGATGATATGAAATAGACTATAGCATACAAGTAAAACATGGCAGATTTTATTTGGATTTCAAAATTAATAGAATTATCAATTAACAGGTATGCCTATCTTATTGTCGCTGTATTCAATACTAACGAATAATGGAACTGGAAACTGGCCTCACATTATCCTAAATATCATTATGAATATATGTATACTTAATTTCAATATCAGTATCATTTTTAATATAACGAGAAATTAGGCGTGAGGAGACTCGGTGGATAGTCTTACAGATATAGTACTTAAAAACATATGATGGATGAATAGCACAATTTCATTCATATATCTAAATAAATTATATGAGTTTCTATTAAACTATACTTTGCTATTGTTTTATTGATGATCAAATGGCAAGTGGTAAAGTCATAGATGTTTTTAAATTTATTGCGATAAGCCTTATAAATATTCGGAGTACATAACAAATAAAAAATATGTAAAAATAATCAACTGAATCAATCAACTTCCAAAATATGGGGGAGTCTCGAATAATCTTTCTTATATACAGGTCTTAAATTAGTAACTAAGCTTTATGAGATAAAGTTGTCGCTTAAGTTAAATGAAAAAGAACTGTATCTATTGACCAATTATACAAGAGATAACGATGGCGACTTTTGCTAAATACCAAAATTTTTAACAGCTTTAAGAAAGCAAGCAAGATTAAAGGAAGTGTTCAGGGATTTGAGCAATTGGATTGAACAGCTAGAGAAAGAACGTAAAGAAATTGTTGAGCTGATTGGAAATTTTTATGGATTGAATAAGCAAATTTTTAATTGAAATATGTTGAAGGATTGACATTAGAATCAATTGCGGATGAAACCGGATATGCATATCAATACATTAAGAACAAATATGCTGAATTGATGCGAATTATAAAATTTGATAGGTGATAGAATATACCCAGCACGTTATAATCGTTACTGGGTCTGAGATGTAAAAATATTAAATTATTCAATAGAAGAGGTGTAAATAAATGGAGAAAGAAAATTAATATTTAAACTAACGTATATTTTTTTTTGGAATTTTTACTAGAACTTAATTCTCGTGGATTAGAGAAAGCTATTGAAACTAATCGTGTATTGATTCAGCATTTGAAAAATAAAGAAGAATAACTTATTCATTTGAAATTGATACCGAGAAAAAGACTATAAAGATTAATGGTCAAGATATTGTTAGTAGATCTAATTTGCATTTTTTTAAGCTGTTTCCTGGAGATAATGGATTTATTTTAAAAGGAGATATCGCAAAAGGTAAAGTTAGTTCTAGATGATTGCATAGATTTATATAGTTTTATTATCGTTGTTATCTTATAATAATATAAAACTATTTGAAAGGGGTTTATAAATTTGACAGAACTATTAAAAGCTATAGTTAACCATTCTTTTACAGTCGCTGTTCTTACTGGCTTGGTTTCAATTATTGTTGTAAAAATGCAAAAGAATAATAAAAAACAGGAAATTGATTACCTTAACGAAGCAGAAATAAAGAAAGAAGTGAGAAAACACGCTACAGCAATTGTAACTAGTGCAAATGAAATTGCTGTAGGAGTGAATACTTATATAGATCTAATTATGAAATTTGAAGAAATTAGATCGGGAAATCAATCGGATTTAACAAAATCAAAAGAAGAAGCTTTATTATATATAGAAAATAATAAAATTGAGAAACTTGAGCAAGTGAACAAAAATGCGATTAAAATTATTGAGAATTTAGTGCAATTCGAATTGTATTTTTCTGACTCTCGTGATGAACATAAAGCTGTGAGAAAAGCAAATGAGTTAGTAGATTTAGTTGGAGAACTAAAAGAAACGATATTCAATATCCAAGAAGAATTTAGACCATTGATTTTATTTAAAGAAGTAAAAAAATCAGAAAAAATAACTTCGAAATTGAACGTGCTTATAAGTGAATTTTCATTCGAAACACGTAAATCTCTAAGATTATATACCTATAGGTTACACGGAAAGCCTAGATTAGCAGATTGGATTGAATACATTAAGCCGGGATTTATGAAATATTTAATTATTAGAAAAAATAAATTACCAATAGTGTTTAGCTCATTATTTATTGGAATGTTGTGCGGTTTAGCATTAGGGATAGTAGCGTGGGGGATTGTAGCAATAATAGCTGGAAAATATCTAAGCATCTTATCTTCTGCAATAATTTTGGTAATGATTTTTATAAGAAAACTAAAGTCTAGCAATCGCTAGGCTTTTTCTTATGCAAAAAATAGGTAAAAGGAGAGGATAATATGGTAATTAAGTCGGTTTCAGGGGAGATAAAAGCACAAGTAATTAATGATAATTTGTCGTATTTAGAAAATATAGCAATGAAAACTGGTCCAAAAGAAATTTTTGATATACTTGCAGATTTGCAGAATAAGTCCCCTGATGGTAAAGAGGGTGTTTTATTAATAAAAAAATGGACATTGGTATTATTGGGAAGCAGTATCAAGGAATTGGCAAGATTGTGGCGTTTATCAATCGGCGCCAGAGTCAGATTATTCAGCAACTAATCTAGCTCGCAATAGCGATTTTTCTGACGGGCGAACACATTGGCAAATTAACGGTGGCATTGCAACTACATAAAACGGAATATTAATATTAAAATCTGACGGTACAAGCAATGAATTAGAATGTGTATCTGGCATAAATGGAAAACAGCTAAGAATCGTCGGAAAAACCTCATGAAATTAGGTATGGACAAATATAATGCTTATAAAAATAGCCATACTAGCAAAGGTGTCACCCGCATAGCCTATTCTTGGGTTCTGAAAACGACTATTACAAATAAAAGACTAAGCCAATTTGGATTAGTCTCTTGTGTAGAGCACTATAACAACATACATGTTTAGTATAAAATGGAACAGCCGTATACCGATCGGTACGTACGTTGGTGTGAGAGGACGAATAAATAATTAATGATTATTCTCATACTCGATCTTTATATATTAATCTTAGGCAAGCTTTTAAACCTCTTCTCTTATGGTAGCAAAAAAAAATATGTGGTATCTTATAATATAAGTATACAGGTTCAATTACAAATAAAATTTGGAGGTTGAAGGGTATGGGAAAGGTAATTTCAATTATAAATATGAAGGGTGGAGTTGGGAAAACAACATTAACAAAAGAATTAGGATATTTTATGGCAGACAGTAAAAAAAAGAAAATTCTATTTATTGATTTGGATCCACAATCAAATTTAACTCAATCATTTTTCTTAACATACTGACTGAGACATAAGGAAGATTTGAATGATCAACCAGGTAAAACGCAACTTACGGAAGCTTCTATTCAAAATTTGTTTGAGTCGTCATCTATAAAAAATTTAGATTTAAAAGAGGTTATCCACTCGTTAAGTAGTGCTAGAGGTGTAGAGTTTGACATCATTCCAGGAACTTTATCGACCGTTTTCTTAGAGAGGTCGGCCAATGCATCTAATATGGAAAAATCAATTTATAATTTTATCGAAGAACATAATTTAAGAAATAAATATGATTATATATTAATTGATTGTCCTCCAACCTATTCCATTTATACAATAGCAGCATTGTTACCTAGTGATTATTATTTTGTGCCTGTCGAGCCTGGTATTTATTCTGTTTTAGGAATACGTATGTTAGAAAAAGTAGTCGCTGCAATAAAAGAACCAAACGTAGTCTTTTTTAAAGATAAACCTATAAAAAACTTAGGTGTAGTATTTACAAGATATAAAGAGGAGTCCGATTATTTAGCTGAAATGATTGTAGAAACTAAAAAGATGAAAGAATTAGGTGTATATTTTTTTGAAGGTAGATTTTTACATTCTAAAAAATTGATTGATAGACCAAACTACTTTATAAGTGATCATAACGACGAGAGATTAATTAATAGTTTGGAATTAATTTTTAAAGAGATGGAGGGAAGAATAGATGAGCTACAAAGAGAATATAATTAGAATTGAAAATAAATTATACAAAGAAAATACAGATCGAATAAAAAATCAATTATATGGATATTTTACAACATTAATTTTGTCTAAAATATATGCTATTAAAAATAGTGATTTAGAAAAATTAATGAACTATTTTGATTTCACTTTCCTACCATATGTTTATAAAAGTAGAACAATTCTTTTATCTCGAGTAATTAGGATTGTAGAGAAAAAAGACGAAGAAGAATTAAATAATTTATTGGAAAAAATGAAAAATTACATAGAGCAATTTGAAAAAGAAAACTCAAATAATACGATGGATGTTAGTGATTCCAAAAATGAGGAAGTGGAAAAAAAGAAAAGAAAGAAAAAAAATATATTCGATGATATATTTAATCAACTAGGTTAATATTTAATTATGAAGAAAATGATTGAAGAAGAATTTGAGAATTATCGATGGTATTTAAATAGTTACTTTCCATATACTAAAATTAGTAAAAATATAGATACAGTAGAATTTAAAGAGATATTCAATAACACATTAAGTTTATCTAAAGCATGCCAATGTTTATCAAGTAGTGATGAATTAAACAAGTACACTAGTATTATCGAATATAATTTAAATAACTTGTTGTATTTTATTCCGTTAAATGAAATGGTATCAATCAATGTATCTATTCGAAATTGTGTAGAATATATATTAAAGTTAATTTATTTTTTAGAAAATCCAAGTGAAGATACAATTACCAAAGGTTATCGAACAATGAAAGATAACAAGGATAAATTAAAGATCTTTGAAGAAAATAAAAATAAAGTAGAGAACACTTTTCGGATATATAGCGAAAGATCAAATAAAGTACATTTGAAATCTATACCTGAAGGGACTTTACGGTCGCTATTAGAAAAAAAATTAACTAAAGAATATGAAAAATCAGACATGAATGAGATTAAACATGATATTAAACATTGCTTTGATTTTATGTTGGAAATTATTTGTTTCTATGAAATAAGTCTGTCTACACAACAAAAATTAGTGATGTCAAAAATTGTTTCAAATAAATGGAAAACGCGTATATTTAATTTAAAGTAATCATATCGTTTACATGTCGATTGATTCACTAAAGTTTTGGACTCAGAAGCTTGATCGTTTTTACTCCATTTAGATTACGATATATTGAAATAAGCACATCAATTAATTGTTTTACAAAAAACCTTATCTCTTAATATGAAGTACCCCTGTCAAGTAGACAGTGATAAAAATAAAAACATATTTTATATTTGATGCAATCTTTATTATGAGATTGCATTTTTTTATGTAGCTAACTTTCGATATTCATTAGGTGAATAACTATTTAAAGATTCGACATAACGATAGTTGTTGTAGTATTAGAATGGGATTATTCGAAAATGAATACGATAATAAAATTGAAAAAGATTATAAGAACGTAGAACAAGCTATTAAAGAGAAAAAAGTGACCGTTTCAGGTCTCTATGACGTGATAAACGGAAAGAAAAAAGTTTCAGATGTTAAGAAATTAACTTCTAAGTCTGACGTTAAATTCAATGATAAGGATAGATTAAAGATTTCTAAATTCGGTCGTGACTTTGTTGAGCATTTTCTTTTAGAGGGAGATAACAACTAAATATTATATTATGAAAATATGTTATCGATTATTTAAATGTGAAAACGCTACTTAGGTAAAAATAGGGAGTAGCTGAACTCCCTAAGTTACTGAATTATTTTTTTACCCAAGTTCTATTAGGTTCTTGGGTAGGAGGGAGGCGGTCACCGCGGTCTATTTCTACAGTTCTTGGTTTTGGAACTTGACCACCGCGAGGACCCCTTTCTTCATATCTCCCAGGTTGCTGATTATCAGTTCCCGGTTTAATTGGCTTGCTCATTTGTATCACCACACTTTCTAGGTCAATTATACTACTTGTAAAAACGTTTACAAATGATTATTATAAGATTGGAATAGCCAGATTTTTTTGTTGGATCTAATAGCTTATTGGTTTGAAGATATTAATTACGGCTATTAATAAAAGATTGGACGCCACTAACATCCATAAATTCGCTTGAGATGGTACGATAAATGTAAAATCTACCGCCATCAGGAGTTGTAGGATTAAGTGTATTTATCTCTATTTCTAATTTGCCAGATGAATTGATTCTAGAAATGTAAAAAATATCTCCATAAGAGTTGAATCGTGTAATGTAATAGATAGAGTTAGTTTCTCTTAAAGGAAGGTTTTCAATAGGAAAAGGTTCAATCTCATAATCGAGATCAGTTCTATCTATTGCGATTTTATATTCGTCGGCAATTACTGTGAGCCATTCCATAACTTGTTCATGAGTAAGTTCGGTTGTATCTACAGAAATCGTACTTTCAGATGATCCTACTATGTTGTTTGTTTCCTTATTTTCCGATGATACGGGCACATCTTTTTCTGCAAGACTAATAGATACATCGGTTGTAGAACCTATAATTTTAGAATATTCTAGATTTACTTCAGACGAATCAGTAGGATTTTTACCATCATCTTGATTTCTGCAACCTGCTAAATCTAACGATAATACTATTCCTAAGCACAAAATAATCTTTTTCATTACTAGCCTCCTCATATTTTCTTCTATACATATTGATAACTAGAGGATAACATAGAAGAACGACTTCACGGTTTGAAATTTGAAATCTTTGTTACCAAACTATGAATATAAAATAAATAACAATAAAATTCGCAAGCACTTCTACTTGACGAGGCGGCATAAAAAAAGGGTGCAAGCTACGGTTATTCAAACATTCAACAAAGAAGATGCTTAGCCAATACACTACAAACTAAACCGTGTGGAAATCCATTTCCCCAAAACAAAAAAGCACCAAACCCATTGTTACCAAAGGATTCGGTGCTCATTTTAAAAAGATTATTTTGTTTCGCGGTGTAAAGTAACTTTTCTTTCACGTGGACAGTATTTTTGTTTTTCTAAACGGTCCGGAGTGTTACGTTTGCTTTTGCTTGTTAGGTAGTTACGTTCTTTACAAGAAGTACATTCTAAAGTGATGTTAATACGCATGATTTTCCCTCCCATACTTAAAGAATTCTCTAAGACAATTCTCAGACTTGAATATAATAGCATGACTTTCGTAAAAAAGCTAGTCTTTTTGCGAATTTTGTTAAGTAGTTTTACTTGACGAGGATTGAGTCATAAATTTTGGAAGAATGGTGAAATCAGTTTGCTATTCAATCGATTTTTCGGTACTATTTCCTAGTAGGAGTGTGAAGATGTTGAGTAAAAAACAATTACGTGAACAAGGCATTCGAGCCTTGAAGAAACTGGCGAATCATCCGGCGCTAAAAACGAAGAAAGAACAGCAAATCTTGACGTTTTTATTTGCTTCGCAACAATGGAAAACGAGTGACACCATTGCGGTAACAAAGGCGTTAGAGTTTGAATTTGATACTGGAAAAGTAATTCAGCGGGCGCTTTCGCAAGGCAAGAAAGTCGTGATTCCAAAGTCGCTTCCTGAAAGAAAATTAGCTTTTTATGAAGTCGATGAGGATACGGTCTATCAACGTACCCAGTTTGGGGTGGAAGAGCCGATCAGTAACTTAATTGTCACAAAAGAAGAAATTGATTTGATTGTTGTGCCTGGCTTGGTGTTTTCTTCTAAGGGCTATCGGATTGGGTTTGGTGGCGGCTATTATGATCGTTATTTGGCTCATTACCAAGGGCGGACGTGTAGTTTGGTCTTTGCGGAACAATTGAATAATGAATGGACGAACGAGCCATTAGATGTTGCGGTGGAGCGGATTTATACGGATTCTTATAAGATGAAGGAGGCGACGCAATGAACTGGAATAAATTAAAAAATCAACCATTTGTGACGATAGGCTTTTTATCGATTCAAACAGCGGTTTTCTTGTTAGCGTATTTATTGCCAGGTTTACTGATTGAGTTTCGTGGCTCAATGTTTGGCCCGCTGATTGCACTTAATCATGAGTACTGGCGTTTTGTCACACCGATTTTTATTCATTATGGTTTAATGCATTTTGCGATTAACTCGGTGATTTTGTATTACATGGGGCAACAAGTCGAAGCGATTTATGGCCATGGACGTTTTTTCCTCATTTATTTGCTTAGTGGGGTGCTGGGGAATGTTTTAGGCTTTGCGTTTAATGATATGAATGTTCAAGCAGCTGGCGCAAGTACATCGCTCTTTGGGATTTTTGGGGCGTTTATTGTGTTAGGCATTCATTTCAAAAACAATCCCGGAATTCAAGCGATGGTCCGTCAATTTTCACTTTTTATCGTGTTAAATCTCGTGTTTGGTCTCTTTGATCAAACGATCGATATGTACGGGCACCTAGGTGGTTTAATCGGCGGGATTTTGATGGGGAATATTGTGGCATTACCAATGAGAGTGGGTAAAACGTATTCGATTCATGTGCGGATTATTTCTGCGATGATCTTGCTATTTTTACTTTTCTTTTGTATTGTTTATGGCTTAAAAAGATATCAAGTCATTTAATGAATTTTTCGCGTGGCTTCCTTGTCTATTTTTACGAAAGCGATTGAAAAAAAGTCAAATATTAGTATAATGATAGGAAGTGTTTTTAAATGGAAAGTTTATATGATGTCCAGCAATTATTAAAGCGATTTGGGATCATTATTTATGTTGGGAAACGTGTATATGATATTGAACTGATGTCTCAGGAAATCAAAAATTTATACGACAGCCATTTAATTGAACAACAAACTTACTTAAAAGCATGGGCAATATTAAAAAGAGAACACCAGATTGAATTGAGCAGGGAGGACTTGTAAATGTCAACAAAGAAAGTAATTGGAATTGATTTAGGTGGGACAACGGCAAAATTTGCCATTTTAACAGTTGATGGAGAAATTCAACAAAAATGGAGTATTGAAACAAATATTTTAGATGAGGGTACCCATATTGTACCGGACATTATTGCGTCGATTAATCATCACCTTGATTTATACGATTTAACGGCGGATGATTTTATCGGTATCGGAATGGGGACACCAGGAAGTGTTGATCGAGCGGAAGGAACCGTTATTGGCGCTTACAACTTGAACTGGAAAACGCTACAACCGATTCGTCAACAAATCGAAGAAGGAACCGGCATTCGTTTTGCATTAGATAATGATGCCAACGTGGCGGCTCTTGGTGAGCGTTGGAAAGGTGCCGGTGAAAACAATCCAGATGTAATCTTTATTACGTTAGGCACGGGTGTCGGTGGCGGCATTATTATGGAAAACATGTTGTTACACGGTGTTGCTGGCTGTGCAGGTGAAATTGGTCACATTACGGTTGATCCTGAAGGGTTTGCTTGTACGTGTGGCAAAGTAGGCTGTTTAGAAACGGTTTCTAGTGCAACAGGGGTTGTGCGTGTCGCCCGTCACTTAGCAGAAGAATTTGCAGGCGAATCGCAGCTGAAAGCAAATCTTGATGACGGTCAAGCGGTTACGAGTAAAGATGTGTTTGAGTTGGCAGCAAAAGGCGATGTCTTTGCGTTAATGGTTGTCGACAAAGTTTGTTTTTATTTAGGACTAGCTTGTGGAAACTTAGGGAATACCTTGAATCCTTCAAGTATTGTTTTAGGTGGTGGCGTGAGTGCAGCGGGTGAATTTTTACGTAGTCGCGTAGAAAAATACTTCCGTCAATTTACGTTCCCGCAAGTAAACGAAAGTACCGTTATCAAATTAGCCGAATTAGGCAATGATGCTGGTGTTATTGGGGCGGGGTCTCTTGCATTACAATTTCAAGACTAGAAAGGTCGATTTAATATGTCAGGATTTTTAATTTGGTTAAACGTAATTTTAGTAGCAATCTTATTGTTCTTTGGAGTGAACTGGTTGTTTTATTACTTCATGGGTAAACGCTCAGCAACGATTATTACCGAAGAAGAATTTAAAGAAGGCATGCGCAAGGCACAAGTCATTGACGTTCGTGAAAAAAATGAATTTGACGCGGGTCACATTTTAGGAGCGCGTAATATTCCTTATACAACCTTCGTGCAATCAATGGCTGGGATTCGTAAAGATGTGCCGATTTATTTGTATGACAATACGACAACGTTAAGTGTTCGTGCAGCAAATAAATTACGTAAAAATGGCTATCAAGATATTTTCATTTTGAAAAAAGGCTATCAAGAATGGTCTGGTAAAACGAAAAAGAAAAAAGTAGTGTAAATAATTACTCAACAGCTCTTGGGAAATTTTTCCTGAGAGCTTTTTCTTTTTTTTCGCGCAATGAAAACACAAAAAAAGCCGTGACGCGAGGTCAGGGCTTCTTTTAACGTTAACGAATTAACGGGCAAAGCTTTTGCGATGTGCTTTGCGGCGGCTTTCATCGATTTTTGCTTCTTTTTCTTCGATTGGATCGATGACCGTTTTTTTAAGGGTTGCGACTAGGCAAACCGTTGCTGCAGTTGTGACTAAAGAACCAACTACAAAACCAGTAACGAATTTTTTCATTGTTCTATCACCTCGTTTCTTTCTCTTTTTATTATGAACTATTGTCGCGTATTTGCAAAGTAAAAATGATTAAAAAAATAAAAATAAAAATATTTGAATTTATTTACTAAATGTTTTATAATAGTTTTACTAATAAAAATAGAAAAGAGGTAGTGGGAATGGAAAAAGATTTGCAAGCCATTTTTAAAGAAAAATTTAGTGAAGCAGCAACAGGAGAATATTTTGCGCCAGGTCGGATTAATTTAATTGGGGAACACACGGACTATAATGGAGGGTATGTTTTCCCGGCGAGTATTACGTTAGGCACTTATGGTTTAGCCAAAAAACGTGACGACCGTGAAATTCGTCTCTACTCTGAAAACTTCCCAGAAAAAGGAATCATCACGTTTTCGCTAGATGATTTAACTTATGACAAGGCACATGACTGGACGAACTATCCAAAAGGAGTGACGCATTTCTTACAAGAAGCAGGTTATGTGATTGATTCAGGTTTTGAAGTGGTGTATTACGGCACGATTCCAAATGGTGCGGGTCTTTCTTCCTCTGCTTCTATCGAATTACTAACAGGCGTCATTTTAAAAGATTTATTTGACTTAAAGATTGAGATGTTAGATCTAGTGAAAATTGGCAAACAAGTGGAAAATGAGTTTATTGGTGTGAATTCCGGTATCATGGACCAATTTGCGATTGGAATGGGTAAAAAAGACCATGCTTTATTATTAGATACGAATACGTTAGAATATGAAGTGGTTCCGGCTGAGTTTGGCGAATATGTCGTGGCGATTATGAACACGAATAAACGTCGTGAATTAGCGGATTCGAAATATAACGAGCGTCGGAGTGAGTGTGAAGAAGCGTTACGTCGTTTACAAAGTGAATTGGCGATTGATGCGCTTGGTGCGCTAGACGAAGAAACATTCTTTGCGAATACGGCCTTGATTGAAGATGAAACACTGATTAAACGTGCCAAACATGCAGTAACAGAAAATCAACGAACTTTAAAAGCGAAAAAAGCGTTACAAGCGGGCGATTTAGCAGCGTTTGGCCAATTACTGAATGCGTCTCACTTGTCACTAAAAGAAGATTATGAGGTAACAGGGATTGAATTAGATACGTTAGTCGCAGCGGCACAAGCACATCCGAGTGTTTTAGGTGCGCGCATGACAGGTGCTGGTTTTGGTGGCTGTGCGATTGCGCTCGTAAAAGCGAGTGATTGGGATGATTTCGTCGCAACTGTTTCAAAAGAGTATGTTGAAAAAATTGGTTACGAAACGGCAATCTATCAAGCAAGTATTGGCGATGGCGCAAAAAAATTATAAGAGATAGGAAGGATGAATAAGATGTCAATTTTAGTCTTAGGAGGAGCCGGTTATATCGGTTCTCATGCAGTCGATCAATTAGTGAATAAAGGGTACGAGGTGGTCGTGGTTGATAATTTATTAACCGGTCATGAGCAAGCGATTCATCCGAAAGCTGTTTTTTATAAAGGTGATGTGCGGGATAAAGAATTTTTAACAACGGTTTTTGATAAAGAGGACATTGACGGTGTGATGCATTTTGCGGCGAGTTCTTTAGTGGGAGAATCCGTTGAAAAACCGTTAATGTACTTTAATAATAATGTGTATGGCATGCAAATTTTACTAGAAGTGATGCAAGAACATGACGTGAAACATATCGTCTTTTCTTCTACAGCTGCCACATACGGCGAGCCAAAAGAAAGTCCGATTACGGAACAAACGCCAACGAATCCTAAAAATCCGTATGGCGAGAGCAAGTTAGCAATGGAAAAAATGATGAAGTGGTGTGATGGCGCGTACGGAATGAAGTATGTGGCTCTGCGTTACTTTAACGTTGCAGGAGCAAAACGCGATGCTTCAATCGGTGAAGATCATACGCCGGAAAGTCATTTAGTGCCGATTATTTTACAAGTTGCATTAGGGCAACGAGAATCGTTAGCGATTTTTGGAGACGACTACGCGACGCCAGACGGGACGTGTATTCGTGATTATGTCCATGTTGAAGATTTAATTGCAGCGC
Source organism: Enterococcus aquimarinus (assembly GCF_001885765.1). GTDB lineage: Bacteria > Bacillota > Bacilli > Lactobacillales > Enterococcaceae > Enterococcus_I > Enterococcus_I aquimarinus. Next base: position 87,326 of record NZ_JXKD01000001.1, read on the forward strand.
ATATTTTAGCATTGGAATACTTAAAAGCGGGGAATGACAGCAATGTCTTTAACCTTGGAAGTAATAATGGCTATTCGGTGAAAGAAATGTTAGATGCTGCCCGTGAAGTGACTGGCAAAGAAATCGCGGCAAAAGTAGCACCAAGACGTGCGGGAGATCCGGCTTCTTTAGTTGCCTCAAGTGAAAAAGCGAAGACAGTCTTAGGTTGGGAACCAGAATATACAGACGTCAAAAAAATTATTGAAACTGCGTGGAATTGGCATGTGAGCCATCCAAATGGTTATCAAGACTAGGAGAGTATGCAATGAATGTCAGTCAAATGATTGTTGATTTTACCACTTGCGCGATTCAGTCTGGTGGCTGGATGGAGATGGATCGTCTTTATTTACAAAATCGCATCTTAGGATTAATCGGGGAAGTCGCCCTGACGGAAACTGAAGTGCGCCCGGTTACTGAAAAACCGATTACGTTGATGGATCAGCTCGTAGCCAAAGCAAAAGCCAATCAAGTGATTGGGGAAACTTTAGCGGAAACCGAGATTTTAGAAGGGCAATTAATGGATTTCTTAACGCCACCGCCTTCAGTTGTGAATGCTTTTTTTGCACAACACTATGAGACGAGTCCTGCGACTGCAACGGATTACTTTTTTGAATTATGTCAGCGCAATGACTACATCAAAACACGGGGTATCGCCAAAAATATTGTCTTTCCAATTGACACGGAGTATGGCGCGTTAGACATTACGATTAATTTGTCCAAACCCGAAAAAGATCCAAAAGAAATTGCGGCTCAAAAACAAGTCGTGGCGGTTGACTATCCAAAATGTATGCTATGTATGGAAAATGAAGGGTACCTCGGGCGTTCGAATTATCCAGCGCGTACGAATCATCGCATTATTCGCATGAATTTAGATGGTGAGTCATGGGGCTTCCAGTATTCTCCTTATGCGTATTACAATGAGCATTGTATTTTCTTATCAGAAGAACACCGTCCAATGAAAATTGAACGGAGCAGTTTTGAACGCTTGGTTAAAATTGTCGATGTCTTACCGCATTATTTTGCAGGGTCAAATGCGGATTTACCGATAGTCGGTGGATCGATTTTATCCCACGATCACTATCAAGGTGGACGGTATGAATTTGCGATGGCAAAAGCACCGATTGAAACGACCTTTGACATGGCTGATTTCCCTCAAGTTTCAGCTGGGATTGTCAAATGGCCAATGTCGGTTATCCGTTTGCAAAGTGCCGATAAAAAAGCGATTGTCGATGCCTCTGAACGGATTTTAGTAAGTTGGCAAACGTACTCGGTTCCAGAACTAGAAATTGTTGCTTTTAGCCCAGACGGGACGCCGCATCACACGGTTACACCGATTGCACGACGTCGCGGCGAGTTATTTGAAATCGATTTGGTGTTACGGGACAATAATGTTTCAGCAGAACATCCAGATGGGATTTTCCATCCGCATCAAGAAGTGCAACATATTAAAAAAGAAAACATCGGCTTAATCGAAGTCATGGGCTTGGCTGTTTTACCGCCACGACTTGAAAAAGAATTAGTTGAAGTCGAAAAATATTTAATCAATGAAGCAAACGAAATTGCTGACTATCACTTGCCGTGGGCGGAGAACATGAAAGCTGCGCATCACGTAACGGCTGAAAATGTCCAAGCGATTGTCCAACAAGAAGTTGGCTTGATTTTCAAACAAGTCTTAGAGCATGCTGGTGTCTTTAAACGCGACGAAAAAGGGCAAGCAGCCTTTAATGCATTTGTGACGCAGTTATAGTCAACAAAGAAAGGAGAGACCATGGCAACAATTAAAGATATTGCACAAAAAGCGGGTGTGTCGCCCGCAACCGTTTCTCGTGTCTTAAATTATGACCCTGATCTCTCTGTGAGTAAAGAAACGGAACAAAAAGTGTTTGAGATTGCTGAAGTATTAAATTATACGAAACATAAAAATAAACGCCGAGAATCAGCGGTGTTACGACTCGTCCAGTGGTATGACAGTGAAGAAGAGTTGGCGGATTTGTATTATTTAGCGATTCGCTTAGGGATCGAAAAACGCGCGGAAGAATTAAATATCCGTCTAATCAAAGAACAAATGAGTGAACTCTCTGATACGGAAACTCAAGGGACAATTGCCGTCGGGAAATTCGATCAAGCACAAATGAAACAGCTCAAAAAGTTAAATGAAGAATTGCTTTTTGTCGACTTTGACGGCTTATCACTTGGGATTAATTCCTTAGTCGTTGATTTTTCGCAAGGGGTTCAATTGATTATCGATCAGTTCATTAAGGAAAAGCACGAACGGATTGGGATTCTTTCGGGGATGGAGTACACGAAGGGGAGTCGCCATGAAATTGATGATCCACGCTTTTTAGTCTTTCGGGAATACCTGACGCGCTTGAAGTTATACAACGAAGCAGATCATCTACAAGGCGCTTTTACCATTGAGGGTGGTTATACCGCGATGAAGACGTATTTGGAAAGCCATACGGATTATCCGACTGCGTTCTTTGCTTCAAGTGATGCCTTGGCAATCGGGGCGATGCGTGCGATTCAAGGTCACGGCTTACGGATTCCGGAAGATATTTCCGTGATTGGGTTTAATGATGTCAGTGTGGCCAAATATGTGACACCTGCGCTCACGACGGTGAAAGTCTATACCGAATGGATGGGTGAACTGGCGGTGTCAACGATTTTAGAGTTGATTCAAGAAAAAGCCCCTGTTCCTCGCAAAATTACCGTCGGAACAGAATTGATCCTACGTGAATCGACCCGTGATTCATAAAATAATTGAGGAGTCTACTATTTGGCAATGCCCACGAAAAGTTGGGTGTTGCCAAATGGTGGCTCCTGTTTTTTTGGTTGAACTATTTCGCGTAGGGTTGCTTGATCTTCGTCTCATTTATCGACACGCTCAGGCAGGTTTGAACACTTTCAAAAAAGCCAATACATCCAAACTGTTGCTCTTTTTTGTTTTGTGGTAAAATAGATTGGAATCTGTGAAGGTAGGGAATAAATACATGAAAATATTAGCAATGGACACCTCCAATCAAACATTAGCTATTGGAGTGACAGAAGACCAACAAGTACTCGGACAACTACAAACCACGATTAATAAAAATCATAGCGTCACCTTGATGCCTGCAGTCGTCTCGCTCGTCGAACAAGTCGGATTGCAACCAAGTGATTTTGACCGGATTGTGGTCGCGCAAGGTCCAGGATCTTATACCGGATTGCGCATTGGCGTGACGACTGCCAAAACGTTAGCCGCCACTTTAGCATGCGAGCTTGTCGGCGTTTCGAGTTTAAAAGTGCTCGCAGCGAATTGCCGCGGACGTAAAGAGTGGATTGTCCCAATCTTTAATGCGCGTCGCCAAAACGTTTATGCTGGAGCGTATCAGTGGCAAGCTGGAGAGTTAATCAACGTGTTGCCAGATCAACATCTCTCGTTAGTCGACTTATTCGAAAAATTAAACGGTCAAGCGGTCTATTTTGTCGGAGAAGACACTCAAGTTTTTCAATCCGAAATTGCCAATGCCTTTGGAGAAACAGCGATTAACTCGGTTGTTGAATGGAATTATCCAAATGGGATTGTCTTAGCTTTATTAGGTGCCACCGAAAAGAAAGTCGAAAATAGTCATGGTTTTTCACCTGCTTATTTGAAACTCGTGGAAGCAGAGGAGAAGTGGTTGGAAACCAACGAAGTAGGAGACGAAAGGTATGTGGAAAAAATGTAATTGGTTTCGCTCACTCTTTTTACCAAACGCCCCTTTACAATATACCCCGCAATGGCTGGAAATTAAGCAAGAACGGTTCTTGATTCGCGAACTTGAATTAGGGGATATTAAAGAGTTACTAGCAGTGCAACGTTTGACGTATGATGGTCAAACGCCATGGACGCGTAGTGGGTTCTTATCCGAACTTTATTCGCGTTATACGCACCTGTATTTAGGAGTCGTTCACGAGGAAAAAGTGATTGGCTTTATGGGAGTTCGACTTTTTTTAGAAGATGGACACATTACGAATATTGCCATTATCCCGAAATTTCAAGGTTGGGGACTTGGCGCCTTTTTATTACAAGAGGCGGAAATATTCGCAAAAAGCCATCGCTGTCAAACAATGTCGCTAGAAGTGCGTAAAAGTAATAGCGATGCGCAACGGTTGTATCGGCGTTTAGGCTATGTTTCGCGCCGGGTCTTGCCAAATTATTATAATGAAAACAATGAAGATGCGATTGATATGGTGAAATATTTATGTTAAAAAGAAAAACAGATTATCGTTTGGAAGAATTGGCCCAAGCGTTGTATGAGCTTGCCGAGCAAAGTTACCCCAATGGTTCACCTTGGCAGGTCGGGCAATTTTTAGCCGATTTGCAAAATGAATGGAGTCAGTATTTGATCTTCACATTAGAGGACGATCGCCTAGCTGGTTTTGTGGGGTTTCATCAACTCTTTGATGAAATCGAGATCATGCACGTCGCTGTCGCACCTGATAGAAAAGGGCAAGGGATTGGCCAGCAGTTACTGATAGGGCTACTTGAAGAAGGACAACGCACGGAAGTTGTAGCGGTTTTTTTAGAAGTGCGCCAGTCGAATCAAGCAGCCAAGCGATTATATGAAAAAAATGGATTTGTAACGATTTATCGCCGGAAAGACTACTATCATCATCCGGTTGAAGATGCGCTAATCATGCGGAAAGAATTGAGGGAAATAAAAACTAAATGAGAGAATTAATTTTAGCAATTGAAAGTAGTTGTGACGAAACAAGTGTGGCGGTCATTGAAGAAGGATCGATTATTTTAAGTAACATTGTAGCCTCGCAAATTAAGAGTCACCAGCGTTTTGGCGGTGTAGTACCGGAAGTGGCGAGTCGTCATCACGTGGAAGAAATGACGTTATGTATTGAAGAAGCGTTGAAAACAGCTCAAGTTGTGCCCGCTGAATTAACAGCTGTTGCGGTGACACAAGGACCAGGACTCGTGGGGGCGTTACTCATTGGCGTGGCCGCGGCTAAAGCCTTTGCTTGGGCGCACCAATTGCCGTTAATTCCTGTGAATCATATGGCGGGTCATATTTATGCCGCGCGTTTTGTCGAACCGTTGACCTTCCCGTTAATGGCACTGTTAGTCAGTGGCGGTCACACGGAACTTGTCTACATGGCAGAAGACGGCTCTTTTGAAATTATCGGTGAAACACGTGATGATGCGGCGGGTGAAGCGTACGATAAAGTCGGACGTGTGCTCGGGTTGCGTTATCCAAGTGGGAAAGAAATCGACCAATTGGCGCATCAAGGAGAAGACACGTATGCGTTTCCTCGTGCGATGATCCATGAAGACAATTTCGATTTTAGTTTTAGTGGTTTGAAGAGTTCGTTCATTAATTTAGTGCATAACGCGCAACAACGAGAGGAAGAACTCGTGTTAGAAAATTTAGCCGCGAGTTTTCAAGCGAGTGTGGTGGATGTATTAGTCGCTAAAACCATTCGCGCGTGCAAAAATTATCCGGTGAAACAATTGATTGTGGCAGGAGGCGTCGCAGCTAATCAAGGACTGCGCAGTGGATTACACGAAGCGGTGGCAAAATCTTTGCCCGACGTTCAATTAATTTTTCCGCCATTTGCGTTATGTGGAGACAATGCCGCGATGATTGGTGCGGCAGCTCACGTGGAATTAAGGAAAAAACACTTCGCTCAAATGGATTTAAATGCCAATCCGAGTTTAGTCTTTCCAAATAAAGTACAGGCTTAGTGGATATTCACTAGCTAAATCAGGAGAAATTTGTTATAATTCATCTGATTAAAAAATTAAATGAATGATTGTCTAATCAAGAAGAGTAACTTTTTACGATTTTCAAGCGAGTTCGGGAAGGTGGAAGCCGAATAAAGAAGAAAAAGCGAAGCGCACTTGAGAATATTTGCTTAGCAAACGGTATCTACCGTTATCAGATAAAGTCGGTTCGATTGTCGAACAAACAGAGTGGTACCGCGGGAAATCTCGTCTCTAGTGTTTTTTAACACTAGGGATTTTTTTATTATTATTTTATAGGAGGAAGATAAATGAATAATCAAAACATTGTTGCAAAAGCAATCTATGACGTTGTAAAAGAGGATCTAACACTTGAACAAATTTTACGATTTTTAGAAACACCAAAATCAGTTGACCATGGGGACGTCGCTTTTCCGGCATTTGGTTTAGCAAAAGCTTATCGCAAAGCACCACAACAAATTGCCCAAGACTTAGCGGAAAAAATCGACGGTGCGAATTTTGAGAAAATTGAAGTGGTCGGTCCGTACTTAAACTTCTTTATGGATAAAGGCGCCGTGACACAAGCCGTTTTAGGACAAGTGATTAAAGAAAAAAATCATTATGGCGATGCTTCAATTGGCAATCAAGGCGCTGTACCAATTGATATGTCTTCACCCAACATTGCCAAACCGATTTCAATGGGGCATTTACGTTCGACTGTGATTGGGAACTCGATTGGTTTTATTTTAGAAAAAATTGGCTACCAACCGATTCGCATCAACCACTTAGGCGACTGGGGTACCCAATTTGGAAAACTGATTGTGGCGTACAAAAAATGGGGTAGTGAAGAAGCGCTCCAACAAGAACCGATTGCCGAATTATTGAAATTATACGTGCGTTTCCATGAAGAAGCGGAAGAAAATGACGCGTTAAATGACGAAGCACGTGCTTGGTTCAAACAACTTGAAGAAGGCGAAGCCGAAGCGATGCGTTTGTGGAAATGGTTCCGTGACGAGTCTATGAAAGAGTTTAATAAAATCTACGATATGTTAGAAGTCTCGTTTGATTCATTGAATGGCGAAGCTTTTTATAACGACAAAATGGATGAAGTGGTGGAACTATTAGAAGAAAAACACTTATTATCGATGAGTCAAGGAGCGGAAATTGTTGATTTAACAAGTTATGATTTAAATCCAGCATTAATCCGTAAATCCGATGGGGCAACGTTATACATTACGCGTGATATGGCAGCGGCGTTATACCGTAAGCGCACGTATCAATTTGCCAAATCACTTTATGTAGTGGGAAATGAGCAAAGCTATCACTTTAAACAACTAAAAGCCGTTTTACTTGAGATGGGCTTTGACTGGTCAAACGATATGCACCACATCCCATTTGGCTTAATCACAAAAGACGGCAAGAAATTGTCTACGCGTCAAGGGAAAATTGTCTTATTAGAAGAAGTCTTGAATGAAGCGATTGCGTTAGCGAATAAACAAATCAGTGAAAAAAATCCTGATTTAGAAAACAAAGAAGAAGTCGCAAGACAAGTTGGTGTTGGTGCCGTTATTTTCCACGACTTGAAAAATGATCGTTTGAATAGCTTTGACTTTACCTTAGAAGAAGTCGTTCGTTTTGAAGGCGAAACCGGACCATACGTTCAATACGCACATGCACGGGCGATGAGTATTTTAACGAAAGCGGACTTCCAATTGGATGAAGCAAAAGAATATCGCTTAAACGATGAAGGTAGCTGGGAAGTCTTGAAACACATTCAACGTTATCCAGAAGTCATTTTACAAGCGGCTGAAAAATACGAACCATCTGTCATTGCCAAACATGCGATTAAATTGGCACAAGTCTTTAATAAATACTATGCAAATACCAAAATCTTAGTCGATGACCAAGAAAAAGAAGCACGTCTAGCGTTAGTTTATGCGGTGACGGTCTTATTAAAAGAAGATTTACGTCTTCTTGGTTTACACGCACCAGAAAAAATGTAAGCACCCAAGTAATTCGCATTCGTTCCATTTCTTGCACAAGATGCAAGAAGTGGGGCGTTTTTTTGGCTTCGTCTCTTGAATCCGACTGCATTCGGACGATAAGGAGAGTAACAGCCTATGAATCGATGTTAAACGTAAGGTTGTCAGAAGGGAATGTGGGGAGCGGATGATTTATTTAGTGATTGCGATGACAATTGCAGATGGGACGAAACAAAAACAGTTTCGGACGTATCGTGAGGCGTTGTGTTATGCCACCGATTATCGACATATACGTAGTAGTCGCATACTCAAACATCAAAATGTACTAGCGGACTTCTCTTACTAATCACCAAAACAGCTCGCCTCGATCAAATTGAAAGAGACGAGCTGTTTTAGTATGTCAAGAATCTTTGAGCGGTCTTTGTGGTGGCGCATTTTTAGTTAAGATTCTGTTTAAAAAATGTTTCGAGAATAATTGCGGATGCTTCATCCGGCGAGATAACAGCGACAGTATCAAATCCTGCTAAGGTACAGACTTTTTCTTTCATCGTCACTTCGTCGATGGCCGCAGCTAAGATCGGCGCGTTATTGGGAATCGTATGTAAAATGGTCATGAATTGTACCCGGTCGATCTTAGTCACCACATCTTGGGTTAATTGACTGAGATGTTGCGTTTCGGATTGGACGTCAGGTGATTCTGATTGAAGTTGTTGAAAAGAAGCTCGACCTGACGCGTCAATGGATTTGACGATTTTAAGATCACGAATATCGCGCGAAATCGTGGCTTGGGTCGCAGTTACGCCATTTTCTTTTAAAAGTGCGAGTAACTCTTCTTGCGTATGAATCACATGGGTACGAATTAAATGTTCAATAATGGCATGGCGTTCACTTTTTTTCAAGTGGGTTCCTCCTTCGGTTAGATTCGCCTCTATCATATCAAAAATGATTCATAATTCCTAGAAATAATTCGTTGAAGGAATAAAGGCGTATTTTTGATGACCCAAGTCGTGGTAACACCCGTAAAAGCATGATAGAATAGAACAAAAAGGAAGAGGAGGCAGGGTTTGTTAGAAGCATACTTAAATATTTTAGTGATTTTTGCGGTGATGCTCGTGGGTTATGTGCTCACGTGGCGAAAATGGTTTGACAACCATATTGCCGACGTTTTTTCCAAATTGGTTTTGAATATTGCCTTACCATTGAACATGTTTTTGAATATGACAGAACGGTTTACGAAAGCCGAATTTTTAGAATTATTTCGCGGGATTTTATTACCGGCATTATCAATTGTGATTACCTATTTGATCAGTATTGGTTATGCGAAACTCATCAGAGTCCCAATCGGGCGACAAGGGGCTTTTAAGGTGATGTTTACAGCTTCCAATACGATTTTTATGGGATTGCCCGTGAATATTGCCGTCTTTGGGGAAAAAGCGATTCCCTATGCACTCCTTTATTATATTTGTAATACGACGTTCTTTTTTACAATCGGAATCTACTTGATTCAGCGCGATAATTTAACTGCACATCACACGCCCCCGTCATTTTCGTTTCGTTTTATCGTTCGAAAGTTACTCTCTCCGGCGTTACTTGGTTTTTTTATTGGCTTATGTTGGATGTTGTTAGAAATCCCTTTAGCGGCGCCACTGCGCGACTTTGCGCATTATCTAAGTCAGCTCACAACGCCCTTATCGTTATTTGTGATCGGCATTATTATTTATCAAACCGGCCTTAAAAATTTAACGTTAGACAAAGATACGATAGGCGTTCTGGTTGGTCGTTACCTCGTTAGTCCACTCGTGATTATTTTATTATCCAAAGTAATCCCCGTGCCAACACTTATGCTCAACGTCTTTATTTTACAATCCGCGATGCCTGTACAAAACTCGATGCCGATTTTGGCAAAAGGTTATGGAGCAGATGAAACATTTGCGACAAGTAGTTTAGTTTATTCGATCGTGGGCTATCTTTTTGTGATTTTGGTGTTACTACAAGTGATTTATTAACGAACATCAAGGGAAACGACAGCTGAAAAATCCCGAAAATGGAATACGCATTAAAAAAATAAGTAAATCACTTGTAATTTTCAATGAAAGTAGTTATACTATTAAAGGTTGAGTGCTCATCAAGAGCCTTGACTGAATCCACATTATCTGTGATTTCAATAGTGGTGCTGAATTTTTCAGTTCTATTGAGAGTTGAAACAGCTAAGAGGAAATACAAAAACCAAATGGAGGCAACAAACAATGGCAGTAATCTCAATGAAACAGTTACTAGAAGCTGGTGTACACTTTGGTCACCAAACTCGTCGCTGGAACCCAAAAATGAAGAAATATATCTTCACAGAAAGAAACGGAATCTACATCATCGATTTACAAAAAACAGTTAAATTAGTTGATGCAGCTTACGAATACATGAAAAACGTTGCAGACGAAGGCGGAATCGCGCTTTTCGTAGGTACTAAAAAACAAGCTCAAGAAGCAATCAAAGAAGAAGCGATCCGTTCAGGTCAATACTTCGTTAACCACCGTTGGTTAGGCGGAACGTTGACTAACTGGGAAACAATCCAAAAACGTATTTCACGCTTAAAATCAATCAACAAAATGGAAGAAGACGGAACTTTCGAATTACTTCCTAAAAAAGAAGTTGCTGGCTTAAACAAAGAACGTGACCGCTTAGAAAAATTCTTAGGTGGAATCGCTGATATGCCTAGAATTCCAGACGTAATGTACGTGGTTGACCCCCGTAAAGAGCGTATTGCAATTCAAGAAGCGCGCAAACTTAATATCCCAATCGTAGCGATGGTTGATACTAACTGTGATCCAGATGAGATCGACGTAGTTATCCCTTCAAATGACGATGCAATTCGTGCAGTTAAATTAATCACTGCAAAAATGGCTGATGCATTTATCGAAGCAAACCAAGGTCAAGACGAAGTGGTTGCAGAAGATTTTGCAACTGAAGCAACTGTTGAAACTGCAACTTCAATTGAAGAAATTGTTGATGTAGTTGAAGGAAACAACGCTTCAGCTGAGTAATTCGTAACGAAGCGAGCTGTTTCAGAGGCTAGGCGTCCAGCCTTTAAAAACCTTTGAAACAGCTTTTTTTAAACAAGCGCTAATAATATAATACTAACCATTCAGGAGGAAATGAGAACATGACTCAAATTGCAGCTAAATTAGTAAAAGAATTACGTGATAAAACAGGCGTTGGTATGATGGACGCGAAAAAAGCATTAGTAGCCGTAGAAGGCGACATGGAAAAAGCAATCGACTTTTTACGTGAAAAAGGCATGGCAAAAGCTGGTAGCAAGAGCGACCGTATTGCAGCTGAAGGATTAGCAGCTGTGGCAACTAACGGTAACACTGCAGCAATCGTTGAAGTAAACTCAGAAACAGACTTCGTTGCGAAAAACGAAATGTTCCAAGATTTAGTTCAAGAATTAGCAACAATCGTGGCAGAGCACAAACCTGCTGATATGGATGCAGCGATGGCTTTACCAGCATCAAAAGGAACAGTTGCTGAAACATTAATCGAAGCAAACCAAGTTATCGGCGAAAGAATTAACTTCCGTCGCTTTGAAGTAATCGAAAAAACAGATGCAGATGCATTTGGTGGCTACTTACATATGGGCGGACGTATTGCAGTATTAGCTGTTTTAGAAGGAACAAACGACGAAGCAGTCGCAAAAGACGTTGCAATGCACGTGGCAGCGATCAACCCTCGTTATGTTGACGAATCTCAAATTCCTGCTGCTGAATTAGAGCACGAAAAAAATATCTTAACAGAACAAGCATTAAACGAAGGTAAACCAGCGAATATCGTTGAAAAAATGGTTATCGGCCGCTTAAGCAAATTTAAAGCTGAAATTTCATTAGTTGACCAACCATTCGTTAAAGATCCAGATACAACAGTGGCAAAATATGTTGCAGCTAAAGGCGCAACTGTGAAATCATTTGTCCGTTTTGAAGTTGGCGAAGGTATCGAAAAACGTGAAGAAAACTTTGCGGAAGAAGTAATGAGCCAAATCAAAAAATAATTTTTGAATTTGAATAGATCGGGAACGCATATTTATGCGCTCCCTTTTTTTAGGGAAATTTACAAAATAACTGATATCTACGGGCGATTGTGCTACAATAGGACTAGAGAATTTACGGAGGAATTATTATGTCAAAACCAAAATACCAACGCGTTATTTTAAAATTAAGCGGTGAAGCTTTAGCTGGAAACGAAGGATTTGGCATCAACCCGCCAACCATTCAAGAATTTGTCAAAGAATTAAAAGCAGTTCATGATTTAGGTGTAGAGTTGGCGATTGTTGTCGGTGGTGGTAACATTTGGCGTGGACAAATCGGTGCTCAAATGGGGATGGAACGTGCACAAGCCGATTATATGGGCATGTTAGCAACCGTAATGAATGCTTTAGCACTTCAAGATACCTTAGAAAATGCAGGCGTTCCAACGCGTGTTCAAACATCAATTGAAATGCGTCAAATTGCTGAACCTTACATTCGTCGTCGTGCTGAACGCCATCTTGAAAAAGGTCGCGTTGTTATCTTCGCAGGTGGAACAGGGAATCCGTACTTCTCAACAGATACAACGGCAGCCTTAAGAGCCGCTGAAATTAATGCCGATGTCATCCTAATGGCTAAAAATAATGTCGATGGCGTTTACTCTGCTGATCCAAAACTCGATGCAAAAGCAGTGAAATTTGATGAGTTAACTCATTTAGATGTAATTGCTAAAGGCTTACAAGTCATGGATTCAACGGCAAGTTCATTAAGTATGGATAACGATATTCCGTTAGTTGTCTTCAACTTAAACGAACCAGGAAACATTCAACGAGCAATTATGGGAGAAAATATTGGAACAACCGTAAGGGGGAAATAATCATGGCAAATGCAATTTTAACTGAAACAAAAGCAAAAATGCAAAAATCAGCAGACGGTTTACAACGCGAACTTGGTCAAATTCGTGCAGGTCGTGCGAATGCTAGTTTATTAGATCGTATCTCTGTTGTTTACTATGGTGCACCAACACCATTAAATCAAATGGCTTCTATCACTATTCCAGAAGCGCGTGTGTTAATGATTACACCATTTGACAAAACAATTTTAGGTGAAATTGAAAAAGCAATTCTTGCGTCAGACTTAGGAATCAATCCATCAAATGATGGTTCCGTTATCCGTTTAGTGCTTCCGCAATTAACAGAAGAACGTCGGAAAGAATTAGCTAAAGAAGTGAAAAAAATTGCTGAAAATGCAAAAGTCGGTGTTCGTAGTGCCCGTCGTGATGCCATTGATGCTTTCAAAAAACAAGAAAAAGCAAGTGAAATTTCTGAAGACGAATTAAAAGTATACGAAAAAGATGTACAAGCGTTGACAGATGAATTTGTGAAAAAATTAGATGCGATTGCTGCTGAAAAAGAAAAAGAGCTATTAGATATCTAAGCAAAAAGATGAATAAAAGAGTTGATGAACGGCATTTGTGCTTGTTATCAACTCTTTTTTTGTCACATGATTCATTAAAATTGTGCAAAATCGCCTTCTAAAAGGTAAGCGAAAAGGTAAAATCCATAGGAACTTTGCATTTTTCGTAGGCAATGAAGTGAATTATTGCTATAATAACCTAGATGACTTTCTGAAATAATAAAAAGGAGGGCGTAGTATGTTGCGTTTTTTACCGCAGAAAAAGAAATATGTTCCGGAAGAAAATGAGTATACATTCTCGACCGAATTACCCATTCCCAAACACATCGCAATCATTATGGATGGCAATGGACGCTGGGCGCAAAATAGACGCTTACCTCGCGTTGCAGGACACAAAGAAGGGATGGAGGTCGTTAAGAAAATAACGATGCATGCCTCAAAAATCGGGGTCAAAGTTTTGACGTTATATGCGTTTTCAACTGAAAATTGGAAACGACCAACCGAAGAAGTCGATTTTTTAATGCAACTACCGGTTGATTTTTTCGATACGTTTGTTCCAGAGTTGAAAAAAGAAAATGTTCAAGTCAATGTGATGGGCTATCAAGAGTTTTTGCCGGAGCATACGCAAGAAGCGGTACGCCGTGCGATGGAAGAGACAAAAGAAAATACGGGATTGATTTTGAACTTTGCCCTTAATTATGGGAGCCGTGCCGAGATGGTGACGGCGATGAAATCCTTGTATGAAGAACTAGCTGAAAAGAATCTTCCCATTGAATCACTGGATGAGAAAATGTTTGAAAAACATTTAATGACCGGTTTTCTATCCGAAGAATTACGCGATCCTTCATTAATGATTCGCACGAGTGGTGAAGAACGTATCAGTAACTTTTTACTATGGCAAATTGCTTATAGTGAATTAGTGTTTACGAAGGCATTGTGGCCAGATTTCGATGAACAAGCGCTCGAATCAGCCATTGCCAGTTTTCAAAATCGTGATCGTCGCTTTGGCGGCATCAAACAAAAAGGAGGCAAATAAATGAGACAACGTGTGATAACAGCCGTAGTTGCTTTAGCTTTTTTTATCCCGATTATCTACTTTGATTTCTTTGGTATTTCAGTAGGATTACTTTCGGCAGCGTTAGCTGGGGTAGGGGTCTACGAACTTTTCCGGATGAAAGGATTGACAGTCATTAGCTTTGAAGGGGTGCTGGCAATCATTGGCGCGATAATTTTGGCGCTCCCAAGAGATCCTTGGTTTACTTTTTTACCAGAGAAAACCGATAAATTTGCTTTGTATTATTTTGTCGTATTAATCCTCTTAGGAATTTCGGTATTATCGAAGAATATGTATACGATTGACGAAGCGGCGTTTCCTGTCATTACAAGTTTATACGTCGGGATGGGATTTGGCAGCTTTGCGAGTGCCCGTGCGGAAAGCCTGGTTGTATTGTTCTTTGGTCTTCTGATTGTTTGGGCAACAGATATTGGCGCTTACATGGTCGGACGAGAATACGGCAAACGAAAATTATGGCCAGAAATTTCCCCGAATAAAACCGTTGAAGGTGCCTTAGGAGGAATCTTAAGTGCAGTAGTCATTGCGATTATCTACTTAATTGCCTTTCCTGCCATCACGTATTTTGGTTATCCTTCACTGACGTTAATTTTAATGACCGTGATTTTTTCGATTATTGGTCAATTCGGCGATTTAGTCGAGTCAGCCTTTAAACGTCATTACGGCGTGAAAGATTCCGGCATTATCTTACCAGGACATGGCGGTATTTTAGATCGCTTTGACAGCATGTTATTTGTTTTTCCAATGATGCATCTTTTTGGTATTTTTTAATCATTCATATTCAAAATAAAGAGAATCAGAGACGTTATGCGTTTAGGGTTCTTTTTTTTGGTGCAACGAAGAGACGTTTTTGAGGTATTTGCAATCATGAACGGTATACTGAAGGATGTCAAATAGTAAAAATAACAAATTATATTTATTTTTTTGGCCCTAAACGTTACGTTCTCGTTACAATGCGCTAGAACAATTGTGTAATTAGTCAGATGTGATAAAATAATAAGGATACTTCTATATTTTTTGAGACAGATAATAAGAATGGAATAGAAAGCGAGGAAAATAAATGAAGACGATTTTAACGTTCATCATTGTCTTCTCTGTGGTCGTAGTTATCCATGAGTTAGGACATTTTTATTTTGCAAAAAGAGCTGGGATTTTAGTCCGCGAGTTTGCGATTGGAATGGGGCCAAAAATCTTTAGTCATCAAGGCAAAGATGGGACAGCCTACACGATTCGCGCGTTACCAATTGGTGGCTATGTTCGAATGGCTGGTTATGAAGAAGAAGAGGAAATGAAACCAGGGACACCGATCTCATTGTTGCTAGATGAAAATGGCGTCGTGACAAAAATTAATACAAGTAAAAAAGTACAACTAGCGAATGCCATACCAATGGAAGTGGCAAGACATGATTTAGTCGATAATTTAACGATTACTGGCTTTATTAATGGGGATGAAAGTGAAACAATCACGTATTCCGTCGATCCTAAGGCCTTTATCATTGAAGAAGACGGCACGGAAATTCGAATTGCGCCAAGAAATGTGCAATTCCAGTCAGCGAAATTATGGCAGCGGGCGTTAACCAATTTTGCGGGTCCAATGAACAATTTCATCTTAGCTTTTGTCTTATTTTTAGTGATTGTGTTTGCCCAAGGTGGTGTCGTGGATATGAATTCCACTGTGATTAGTGGCGTTGTGCCAGATGCACCGGCTGCTGTGGCAGGCATGCAAGGCGGCGATAAGATTGTATCGATTAACGAAGAATCAGTCGCAACGTGGACTGACGTGCGCGCCTATATTCAAAGTCATGCGACAGAAGAACTAAAGATGGTTGTTGAGCGAGAAGGGCAATCAAAAGAATTTCAAGTTCAGCCTATTATCATTGAAGAAGACGGTCAGACCTACGGACAAGTTGGTATCGAAGCGCCGATGAAAACAGGTTTTGTCGATAAAGTAGTAGGGGCATTTAATCAAAGTATTTCGAGCTTCACTCAAATCCTAGTCGCTTTACGGAATATTATTTTTAATTTTGACGTGAATCAACTTGGAGGTCCAGTCGCGATTTATGAGTTATCTTCTCAAGCGGCGAGCCGTGGTGTGATGACAGTAATTTCATTGATGGCGATGATTTCAATGAACTTAGGGATCTTTAATTTAATTCCAATCCCAGGGCTCGACGGTGGTAAATTATTGTTAAACTTGATTGAAGGTGTTCGGGGGAAACCGTTAAGTCAAGAAAAAGAAGGGTTAATTTCCATCATTGGTTTTGGATTTTTAATGTTATTGATGGTGTTTGTTACTTGGAATGATATCCAACGCTTTTTCTTTTAAAAGTAGAGGGTAGTTGGTAAAGGAGAAAAAAATGAAACAGTCAAATCTGTTAATACCTGATTTACAACGGATGTTAGGGGAGGAAATTACTGAGGCAAGTCAGCGATTTCTAGTCAAATCTGGTTTTCTCGGTTCTTTTCAAGATAACCAATATGTGTTTTTACCATTAGCGATGCGCGTCATTGAAAATATTAAGAACATCGTCACCGAAGAATTGGAAAAACTATCCGCCGTTGAATTTCAGTTACCGGTTCAATCTTCGCTTCATGCGGAGGAATATTTAAGTACTCTTTTATTGAAGGAACCTGAAAATTTACAAAATAATACATCCATGCAACTGTATCAGATTCAGACCGCTCTGATTGCCAATCAAAAAAAGGCGGGGCATTTTTTGACGAATTTTGAGTCAACCTACTTAGACGCATTCTCATTTCACGAAACGAGCGTGAGTTTAAGCGAAAATTATCATCGCTACGAACAATTATTTGGACGGATTTTAGCGCGTTGTGATCTCCAATTTCAAAGTGTGATTGCGCTAAATAAAGAAACGAATCAACAAGATACAAAAGAAATCATCGCCGATAGTCTTGAGGGGGATGAACAATATTGTGCTTCTTCTGAAAGTGACTATCGTGCAAAGATAGAAGTGGCAACTCGTTTATGCTCAGGTAAAAAATCGCATGCTTCCTATTTACCATTAGTCAAAAAAACGTTCGCTGAAAATATAGAAGAAGCACAGGGACAATGGCTCAAATCTTATTTTTTACGCGCAGGAAAGCAACCGATTGTCTTATTTTTACGGCAAGAAGATCAGTTGAATTTGGCAAAAGTAACCAATTTCTTTAAACAAAAGGTTGTTCAAGTGAAACCAAAAGAAATTGAAAAATACTTTGGACAAGCGCGTGAAATGCTCGATGTTTGGAATTTGCCGCAAGAAGTGACGTATTTAGGTGATTTAGAAGTCGAATTTTTGACGAATACGAAAATGATTGCGCCACATTCTGAACAAGAATACTACGAGAATATCAATCCGCTAAGAGATTTTCCCAATGTTGCATTTGCTGACTTTTGTTTTGTTAAAGAAGGGGATCCCTCACCAGATGGTCAAGGAGTTCTGACTTTCAAAAAAGGGGTAAAAATCGGTCAATTGTATAAAAAGAATCAAACTCTTCCGGAAGAGGAAAAAGCGACGATTCCTTTTCATATTGGGCACTATCAACTCGATTTAAGCCGCTTATTTTTGATGATTGCGCAGCAACATCGCACAGAATCAGGGATTATTTGGCCAGAAGAGGTCGCACCATTTGACTTGCACCTGATTCCAACAGATTTAACAGATTCTTATCAACAGGAGTTGGTGGAAGCCGTCAATGCGATGATGGCAGAGGAGTTTCAAATTTTAATCGATGATCGAAACTTACCTTTAGAAGAAAAACAAAATGAAGCAGCCTTTATTGGTTGTCCGATTGAAATTACGATTGGAAAGAAAGCCGTTGAAGGGATTCTCGAAGTCAAAATCCGAGCGACAGAAGCGGTAATCGAAGTTCGGAAAGAAGAATTGGTCGATACCTTAAATATTTTATTTTATTCAGCGGAATAAAGGAGCAGTCTGGGAAACCTCTTAATAAGGCTTCCTAGACTTTTTCATGCAAAAGATTGTATACTGTTTTAAGCGAAAAGAAAAGGGTGAAAACATCTTGTCGAAAAATAAAGAGAAGTTTAAAATCTTGCTAGATCAAATGAACGTCACTGAGGATGTTAAGAATCATCCGTTGATTCAGACTGGCGAAATTGTTCAAGTGTTGGTCCATAAAAAATCAAAAAAATGGGACTTTACCTTAGAATTTGATCGAATTTTACCAGCCGCCTTATATCAAACCTTTCAGCAACATTTGATGATGGCGTTTAAGGAAATCGCGGAAGTCTCGATGAAAATTCAAACGCGAGAAGATGGATGGTCAGAAGCGTTATTACAAGAATATTGGTTATTCGCATTAGCCAATGAATCCTGTGATACGCCACTCGTTCAACAAGTATTAAAAACGCAGTTACCTGTGTTAAACAATAAAAAAGTTTTGTTATCGGTGACAAATGAAGCGGTTAGTAGTATTTTACAACAGCAATACTTGCCATCAATTGAAGAAAACTACCAACATTTCGGCTTTCAAAAGTTTCGTATTGTGCCGCAAGTCAATGAAGCCCAAGTTGAGGTCGATTTAAAAGAATTAGCGGAGCGTCAACAACAACAAGAAGCACAATACATGGAACAAGCCGCACAAGCCATTGCGTCGAATGAAAAACGGAAAAAAGAAACACCTGCATTAAGTGGCCCGATTATGTTAGGACGCACTATTCCGGCCGATGAATTGGTGATGCCAATGGCCAATATTTTAGAAGAAGAACGACGGGTCACGATTCAAGGGTATATCTTTGACGTAGAGGTCCGTGAGTTACGTTCGAAACGTAAAATCTTAATTATTAAGATGACCGACTATACGTCCTCCTTTATCGTGAAGAAATTTTCGAATGGTGAAAAGGATGAACAAGTCTTTGAAGCGATTAAGAAAGGTTCTTGGCTAAAAGTTCGAGGCAGTGTTCAAGAAGACACGTTTATGCGTGATTTGGTTATGAACGCCCAAGATTTAATGGAAGTTACACATGAAAGTCGTAAAGATTATGCGCCAGAAGGTCAAAAAAGAGTCGAGCTGCATTTGCACTCGAATATGAGTACAATGGATGCGACGAATCATATTGGTGATTTGGTGGCACAAGCGGGTAAATGGGGGCATAAAGCGATTGCGATTACCGATCATGGAGGAGCACAGGCATTCCCGGACGCCCATCAAGCAGGTAAAAAAGCTGGCGTCAAAATTCTCTATGGCGTGGAAGCGAATATTGTCGATGATGGGGTAGAGGTTGCTTACAATCCTCAACCAGTCACGTTGACCGATGCCAATTATGTCGTTTTTGACGTGGAGACGACGGGATTATCCGCCGTTTACAACAAAATCATTGAACTAGCCGCTGTCAAAATGAATAAAGGAAATGTGGAACAAACCTTTGAAGAGTTTCTGGATCCAGGACATGCGTTATCGAAAACAACGATTGAACTAACGGGGATTACCGACGAAATGGTTCGAGGATCAAAAAGTGAAGCAGAAGTCTTGCGCGCTTTTCGTGAGTTCTCAAAAGATTGTATTTTAGTGGCGCATAATGCCTCTTTTGATATGGCCTTTTTAAATATGGCCTATAAGCGTCACGGATTACCAGAAGCGGAGAATCCAGTCATTGATACGTTAGAATTGGCACGTTTTTTATATCCTGATTTTAAACGTTTTGGACTCGGTGTCTTAACCAAACGTTTTGGTGTCGGGTTAACCCAACATCACCGTGCGATTTATGATGCGGAAGCGACCGGGCATTTAGCCTGGATTTTTGTCAAAGAAGCGATGGAGTCGCATCAAATGTATTTACACGAGGATTTGAATCGTCATGTTGGGAGTGCAGAATCAATCAAAGCAGCGCGACCGTTTCATGCGACGATTTTAGCTCAAACACAAACGGGGCTTAAAAACTTATTCAAACTGATCTCATTATCCAATATTACGTATTTTCACGGAAAAGTGCCGCGTATCCCTCGGACGGAATTGACGAAACTTAGAGAAGGTCTTTTAATTGGAACAGCGTGTGATAAAGGCGAAGTCTTCGTTGCGATGATGCAAAAAGGGTATGAAGCAGCCAAAGAAAAAGCCTATTTCTATGACTATATCGAAGTCATGCCTAAAGAAGTCTATGCGCCACTAATTGAACAAGAATTGGTCGATAGTGAAAAAGATTTGGAAGAGATTATCGCAAATCTTGTCCGCATTGGAAAAGAGCTAGATAAACCCGTAGTTGCGACTGGAAATGTGCATTACTTAAATGAAGAAGATGCGATTTATCGTAAAATACTCGTCAATTCGATGGGGCATGCCAATGCGTTAAATCGTCATTCCTTACCAAAAGTCCATTTTCGAACGACTGATGAAATGTTAACAGCCTTTCAATTTTTAGGAAGCGACTTAGCAGAAGAAATTGTCGTGACCAATCCCAATTTAATTGCGGATCGCTGTGACAACGTTGTTCCAGTGAAAGATGACTTATATACGCCAAAAATTCCTGGTTCTGAACAAGAGATTACGGATTTAAGTTATAACCGAGCGAAAGAACTTTACGGCGATCCGTTGCCAGATATCGTTGAAAAACGTTTGGAAAAAGAATTGAATTCGATTATCGGTAATGGATTCTCGGTGATTTATTTAATCTCGCAAAAACTCGTCCATAAAAGCAATGCGGATGGATATTTGGTAGGTTCGCGGGGTTCGGTTGGTTCCAGTTTCGTGGCAACGATGACGGGAATTACGGAGGTGAATCCACTAGCGCCGCATTACCATTGTCCAAAATGCCAGTATTCCGAGTTTTATGAAGATGGCTCGTATGGTTCTGGTTTTGATATGCCCGAAAAAGCGTGTCCGGAGTGTGGCACACGCCTAACGAAAGACGGTCATGATATTCCGTTTGAAACCTTTTTAGGGTTCCATGGGGATAAAGTACCCGATATCGATTTAAACTTCTCGGGTGAGTATCAACCTCAAGCGCATAACTACACGAAGGAACTGTTTGGAGAAGACTATGTGTTTCGGGCTGGAACCATTGGTACGGTCGCTGATAAGACGGCTTATGGCTATGTGAAAGGGTACGAGCGTGATAATAATTTACATCTACGTTCGGCTGAGATCGATCGACTCGCCAAAGGTTCGACAGGCGTACGGCGAACGACTGGACAGCATCCAGGTGGAATTATCGTTATTCCGGACTATATGGATGTCTATGACTTTACGCCAATCCAATACCCAGCGGATGACCTACAGTCAGAATGGAAGACGACCCATTTTGATTTCCATTCGATTCATGATAATATTTTAAAACTTGATATTTTAGGACATGATGACCCGACCGTCATCCGCATGTTACAAGACTTATCCGGAATTGATCCCATTACGATTCCGACCGATGATCCTGAAGTGATGCGTATTTTTGAAGGGACGGACGTTTTAGGAGTGACGCCTGAACAGATCTTCTCCAAAACCGGTACGCTTGGAATTCCCGAGTTTGGGACACGTTTCGTTCGTGGGATGCTTGATCAAACCCATCCGTCAACGTTTGCGGAATTGTTACAAATTTCGGGTCTGTCACATGGAACGGATGTGTGGCTTGGAAATGCGGAAGAATTGATTCGTAACGGAACAGCCGATTTAGCCAATGTGATTGGTTGTCGGGATGATATTATGGTTTACTTAATGCATGCCGGTCTGGACGATGGGATTGCCTTTAATATTATGGAAGGTGTTCGTAAAGGAAAAGGGATACCGGAAGAGTGGCAAGCGGAAATGCGCAAACACAATGTGCCGGAATGGTACATCGATTCTTGTTTGAAAATCAAATACATGTTCCCGAAAGCCCATGCGGCAGCGTATGTCCTCATGGCGTTACGAGTGGCTTATTTCAAAGTCTATTTCCCAATTTTATATTACTGTGCTTACTTTTCAGTGCGTGCTTCTGATTTTGATTTAGTCGCGATGTCAAAAGGTAAAGATGCCGTGAAAGAGGCCATCAATGAGATTAATCAAAAAGGAATGGATGCCTCTACGAAAGAGAAAAACTTATTAACGGTGCTTGAATTAGCGAATGAAATGTTGGAGCGTGGCTATGAATTTGGCATGATCGATTTGTACAAATCAGATGCCGAAAACTTTATTATTGAAGGCAACAAATTGATTGCGCCTTTTCGTGCTGTTCCGAGTCTTGGGGCCAATGTGGCGCACCAAATCGTTAAAGCCCGCAAAGACGGACCGTTTTTATCAAAAGAAGATTTAGCCAATCGCGGAAAAGTTTCGAAAA
The DNA here is from genome assembly GCF_001885765.1 of Enterococcus aquimarinus. Lineage (GTDB taxonomy): Bacteria > Bacillota > Bacilli > Lactobacillales > Enterococcaceae > Enterococcus_I > Enterococcus_I aquimarinus. The sequence continues at coordinate 109,827 of NZ_JXKD01000001.1, forward strand.
CACTGATCGATTACATGACCGAAAACGGCGTCTTAAAAGACCTGCCTGATGAAAATCAGCTGTCATTGTTTGACATGTTTTAAACGCACCGTCGCCTAGACAACCAAAGTATCAGGTACACTAAAAAGCCGTCAGAAGAACGCATCTTCTGGCGGCTTTTTTGGTTGCTTCAATCGTTGACGAACAACGTGAATGATCATCATAAAAGCTTTCGTGTCGCGATTGGGTTAATCACTTGATTGACTAAATCGAAATCAAATTCGGGAAAAATGGTCATTTTCCGGCTGTCTATTTTCTTTGACTCGTTTAATTAAAATCAGATACTTTCGACTCTTATCAAGAATCACTACGCTTGCTCTCATAACGTCTCCTTCTTTAGAGGTAGCTAATTGATTCAGCTATTTTCCTGAATCGACTTCAACCTCATCTGCTGGGTTGACAGCGCCACGTAACGCACGCTGATTTGTCCGGTGCAGATGAAGGGCTTCTAGAATTGGCACTAAAATGGCCGCGACAAGACCTCCAGAAAACCCATTATTATAAAGATTGACGCCTCCGTGTAAATAACCGATATTCATCACGAGCGTTAAGTGCATCGCACCAGCTAAGATACCCGCAGCCGTTCCGTAACGACCCGCCAGTGGTGCTAAGGTCGTACCAAATAACGCTGAAATTAAGACTAACGTTGACTGACTATCGTGATAATTGATTCGGCCCATCAGCGTGACACCAATTAAAATCGGCAGAACGTTTTTGATATTTTTACCAAATGCGCCAAAACCGATAACCGTAAAAATGCCCCCAAGGACAGGACCGTTGATTTCGCCACCCATCAAAAGAATATATCCGAGTGCCATAAAACCGAGGAAACCCATATTAATCAAGGTTGCCCCTAAGCCACCAAGTTCTAAATAATCGGTTGACAATTGACCTGAATGACGTAAAATGCGATTCAAACCATGGAATGTCCAACGGTTTAACCAGAGTCCAAGTAATAGCATCACACTAAATAATATACTCAAGATGATGATAAATGGTCGGTTATAACCACTAGCCAGAATATTGACGTTTTCGATACCGTACCCAAAGTTACGGATTAAGGAAATAAAGACAGTCCCGATGATACCGCATGTGAAACCGACATTATAGAGGCTGAATCCTCTTGTGAAGGTGACGAAGTGATTGGCTAAAGGAGGAATTGAAAAGCCAGAGATAAAGCCGGCAGCGATCCCTAGTAGGATGCCGTATGGTTGAGCGATGCCTAAGTTAAAAGATAACTCGCTCACTAAAGGGGCTAAGGCTGTTCCAAAAAGTGCGGCTAGTAAAGACTTGTGAATCGGAGCGTGTGTGACTTTTGCATATGCAAAAGCGCCAATGCTAATAGGAATGGAATTAAATAAGTTCTTACCGAAAAAAGCAAAGCCTGCAATCGTTAAAATACCGGCGATGACCGGACCATTGATTTTAGCATCCGCCATTCGGACAATCCAAAGTGACTGCAGTGTCATTAGCGATACGTTCACTAACGTCGCACCGACACTTGTCAGAGCCATATAATCGGTTAGTAAGTTTGCCGGGGAGGTTAAGATGGTTACATTTCCTTCCCATATTTCTTGCGGAGTGTTAAATAAAAAGCCGATACCACCCATAAATAAGGCAAATCCGATTAATAAACCATATTTAGAATGCTCCGAGAGCTCTCTTTCGCTACTAATAGTATGCTTTTCTTGTTGTTGCATAAGTGACCCCCAATCTTAAAGTGATAACACAAATAAAAAAATGTAACGGACTACTTCTGTGGCAAACAGGCAAAACATCACGAGTCCGACCATCAATATCATGCCATTCATTTAAATTATACATGGACATAGGACTGGTCACAATATTTATGTTCATTTTTTCAAAAAAAATCGCTGATAAGGATAATGCGAGAGGTCGGCAAGTGAAACGCTTTCAAATGCACGCGTTTTTCTGGTATAATGAAAGTAGCAAATAGACAAGAAATGGAGTTGGTGGTTATGTTTGAAAAAGAGAAGAACGAAAAACAGCAAGCCAATGGCGTCTATGATGAAGCTGGTGATGTCGTGAATGTTTATGACGCTGCAGTTATTTATCAAGCAAATGATTATAATGATGCGTATATGTATGGTTTTACGCATGAACAATTAATGGATGCACTCGATTATGTTCCATAAATGATTAAAAGTAGCTGTCTCTTCTTACTTTAAGCCTTATTTTTGAGCACCATCACAAACATGATACAAGCGCGAGTAAGATTGATTTTTTATCTTACTCGCGCTTCTATGGTATTTGGGGAGAATCAGACTTTTTTCACGAGAAGCCATGAATCATTGTCTATCATCCGAAATGTTTTTTAAATGGCATTCGTTTTTCATTCCATGCAGTCGCATAACGTGCCCGATACTGTTAAAGAGCCCCCAAATGATTTCGATCATTTGGGGGCTCGGCTAATTGAATTATTTTTTCGTTAATTTCACAACGACTTCACAGCGAGCCGTTTGTGGGAACATATCTACCGACTGTAAGTAATCGATCTGATACGTTTTGGCTAAGACTTGCAAATCACGGGCTAAAGTCGAAACGTTACAAGAAACATAAACTAGTTTTTTGGCTGGGAACTGAGTGAGTGCCTTTAACAAAGGCTCGCCTAAGCCCGTTCTTGGCGGATCGACGACAATCGCATCGGGTTTAAAGCCTTGATTTAACCAAGTCGGTAGTAATTCCTCGGCCGTTCCAACTTCATAATGGGTATTGGTAAATCCTTTACGCAAGGCGTTCGCTCGTGCATCATCAATGGCTTGCGGGATAATATCCATACCACGAACTTCTTTTGCAAGATGTGCAAGACTCAGTCCAATGGTTCCCACACCACAATAAGCATCCACAACGGTTTCATTCTGACTTAAATCCAGCGCTTTGCGTGCTTCGTCATATAAGACTTTTGTTTGTTTTGGATTCAGTTGGAAGAACGCTCGTGCGGATAATTCAAAGGTTAAGTCATTCATAGTTTCCTCAATGGCTGTTTTACCCCAAAGATGAATCGTCTCATCGCCCATCACAAGAGACGTTTTTTTGTTTTGGACGTTTTGCATAATTGAAACAACTTGTGGGAAACGCTCATTGAGTTCACGAATAATCGCATTTTTTCGTGGGAATTTTGGCGTTGAAGTAATAAAAACGACTTGCACTTGTTTTGTTTCAATTCCGACGCGCACCATCACTGTTCGTAAAATCCCACTATTTTGCTGTTCATTATAAATGGGGATCTCATAAGCGTTAACCAGTTCGACCACCGCATTCATGACGCTTTGTGTGATTTCTTCTTGCACCAGACAGTTATCAATCGCTACGAGGCGATGAGAATTCATTTCGTAAAGCCCAGCTTCAGTTTTTTGGCTTGTTGGATTAAATTGAAACTGGAACTGTGCTTTGTTCCGGTAATGCCAAGGATCTTCCATGCCAATCGTTTCTTTTAAGGCGTAATTTTTATAATCCAAGGGTTTAAATTTCTCTAGTGCTTGTTTCAATAAATCTTTTTTGAAATCAAGTTGTTTCGGATAGGCTAAATGTTGAAGCTGGCAACCACCACAACGGTCGTAAACCTCGCACGGTGGCGTGATGCGATCGGGACTTTGTTTGATGATTTTGATGAGTTCAGCTTCGGCATACCGTGGAGAAGCCTTGGTGACACGCACTTGTACTTCTTCACCAGGTAAGACACGTGGGACAAAGATAATGAGTCGTTTGTGATACCCAATGCCTTCACCGTTAATACCTAAGCGTTTAATTTTAATTTGTAATGTTTGATCGATTTTTAGTTGTACGGGGTTGTTCATTTTTTTGCCTCAATCTGTTTTCTTTTTTTCTTTATTTTAGCATAGTTTTAAGTACTTTTGTAAAAGTATGTTAGACTAGAAGATGGCTATTTAAGGAGTGAATAAGATGATTATTAAACAAATTAAAGTCGGAAAAAATAATTTTTATACGGTAACGTTTGAAACGGGTGAAAAAGTGAAGGTCTCAGAAGATTTACTTGTTCGCTACCGTTTATTAAAAGGAACCGAAATTACACCAGAACTTTTTGAGGAATTAAAAAGCAGTGCGGGATTTGATATGGGGTTACAAATGGCCTATAACTATGTCAGTTATCAGTTGCGCAGCGAACTTGAAATGTTGCAATATTTAAAGAAGAAAGAAATTTCGGCGCAAGATGCACAGCGCGTGATTGAGCGTCTAAAAGAACTCCGTTTGATCGATGATTTGGTCTTTGCTCAAAGCTATGTTCGCACGCAAATTCGGATGAGTGATAAGGGACCCTTTCATTTATCCCAACAGCTAAAGCAAAAGGGGATCCCTGAAGACTTTATTTTACAAGCATTAGACTTGTATTCAGAAGAGACGCAAAATGACGTCGCGCTAAAAGCTGCTGAGAAAATCTGGAACAAAAACCATAGCCGAAGTCATCGTGAGAACCTCAATAAAGTTCGCTCGACGTTGATGCAAAAAGGTTTCGGTGCTGAAGTGATTCAATTTGTTTTGGGTGAACTCCCCCAAGAAAAAGACGAAGAATCTGAGTGGGATAATCTGGTCAAAGAAGGTCACAAAGCATTACGTCGCCATCAACGATTAGCCTATCGACCACGTGTTCAAAAAATAAAAAATCAGTTATATCAAAAAGGATTTGCGATGGATCAAATCCAACAGTTTATTGATGAGGAAGTTACGGATGAAGAATGAATACTTAAAACAGTGGGAAACGTTAGAAATTATGGCATTTAAAGAAACGTTTTTGAACTGGTACTACCAACATAAGCGAACACTACCATGGCGTGGGACGAATAATCCTTATTACATTTGGATTTCAGAAATTATGCTCCAACAAACACGCGTTGATACAGTGATCGGGTATTATTACCGCTTTATTGAGCAATATCCCACGATTGAGGCGTTGGCGGAAGCGGACGAACAAAGTCTTTTAAAAGTCTGGGAAGGACTAGGGTATTATTCACGCGCGCGAAATTTGAAAGTTGCCGCACAACAAGTAATGAATGATTACGACGGGCAGTTTCCCGAAACGATGGAAGCCATCCGTACGTTAAAAGGCATTGGTCCATACACAGCCGCAGCGATTGGTAGTATTGCTTTTCAACTACCTGAACCGGCAATTGATGGCAATTTAATGCGTGTGGGAAGCCGGCTTTTTGGAATTGATGCTGATATCGCCAAACCAAGTAGTCGTACTATTTTTGAACAAGCCTTTCGTGAGGTGATCTCGGAAGAAGCGCCGGGGGATATGAATCAAGCCTTTATGGATTTAGGCTCGAGCATTTGTACGCCAACGAGTCCAGATTGTTTAAACTGTCCTTTAAAAGACTTTTGTCAGGCCTATCAAACAGGCACGCAGCTCGCCTATCCGGTTAAAACAAAAAAAGAACCGCCGAAAGATGTTTATTACGTCGCGGCTGTTATCGAAAATGACCAAAAAGAATTTCTATTGATGCAACGACCGGAAAAAGGCTTGCTCGCAAAAATGTGGCATTTCCCGTTAGAAGAAGTCTCCAAGGAAACGTATCTCGCCTATAAAACGCAGTATGCTAAAGAAACCATTCAAGGCACGTTGGATTTAGTGGCCGAAGATCCGATGTTAGCTATTTTTGACACGTATCCCGTGACTTGGCAAAAACGTCATTTAGGGGAAGTCAAACATGTCTTTAGTCATTTACGTTGGCATCTTTTACTTTTTTATGGCAGAACACAACGACCATTACAAGTTGAAAACAGTCGTTGGTTAGCAAAAGAGGCCTTTTCGAGCCTTGTCTTTCCTAAGATTCAACAAAAATTAGTCCAACAATGGTCTGAAAATGATAAAGTTCCGAAAGATTTCTAGGCAAGAGCGTTTTTTATTGCTATAATGTTTACGAGGTCGGTGTGATTAACACCCAAACAATTGCGTTTGTTCGCTGAGGGAAGGGTTGCTATGCGCGTTCCAAAAGAAGGAGAGTTTGTCAGCATTCAAAGCTACAAACATGATGGCAAATTGCATCGCACGTGGCGTGATACCATGGTCTTAAAAACCAGTGAATATTCGATGATTGGCGTTAATGATCATACATTAGTAACGGAGTCAGATGGCAGACGCTGGGTTACACGTGAACCCGCGATTGTGTATTTCCACAAAAAATATTGGTTTAATGTCATCGCAATGATTCGAGAAAAAGGCGTTTCTTATTATTGTAATCTCGGTTCACCCTATTTACTGGATGAAGAAGCACTAAAGTACATTGACTACGATTTGGATATTAAGGTTTTCCCTGATGGAGAGAAGCGTTTGTTAGATGTGGATGAGTATGAATTGCATAGCAAAATCATGGGTTATCCCGATGACATTGATTATATCTTAAAAGAAAATGTCAAAATTTTAGTCGATTGGATCAATAATGGAAAAGGCCCATTTTCCCAAGGATACATCGATATATGGTACGAGCGCTACAAGCAATTGTCACAAAAATAGGAAAAAAGACTGGACCAAATCGTCCAGTCTTTTTGATTTTCTGCGTTAAATCGTTTTGTGCATCGTGATGTGGGGAATACCAGCATCCATAAACGGCTCGCCTTGTGGTTGATAGCCGATTTTCTCGTAGAAAGGAATCGCCGTTTGTTGGGCACCTAAAGTAATCGTCTGATACCCTTGTTCGTTAGCATAATTTTCTGCAAATAATATCAACTGTTTCCCTAAACTCTTTTGACGCGCATCTTGTTGAACGGCCATCCGCTGAAGCTTGACTTGAGAATGACTGAGCGGTAATAATCGCAAAGTAGCCAAGGGTTGATCCTCTTCATAAAGAACAAAGTGAATCGCTGCAGCCTCATCTTCATCAACTTCTAACGCTTTTGGGACCTGTTGCTCATCAACAAAGACCGTATAGCGAATGCTGAGTGCGTCAAGATACACTTGGTTGGTCAAATCGGTTGTCATCTTAATTTCCATTTATTTCACCTCTACCCTCAATTATACCTGTTAAATTATTGAGCGTAAATAAATGAATGTCGTTATCCTTTTATTATAGTAGACGTTCACGTTTTTTGATTGCAAAGAAACGCGCTTTATGATACGATTCTCTCGTGGATATTTCCACACTTTTTTATTAATATGAGAAGAACAAGGAGAGAAACAAACTATGAATCCTGACCCCGATAGTCAGTCGCTACTCGCGCAAATTTTATTACTAGTGGTTTTAACACTCGTCAACGCCTTTTTAGCTGCATCAGAAATTGCGGTTGTTTCGATTAACAAAAATCGAATCGAACAAAAGGCAGAAGATGGTGACAAAAAAGCCAAAAAAATCTTAAAAATCTTAGAGAACCCAACTAATTTCTTATCAACTATTCAAGTTGGAATTACGTTAGTGAACATCCTATCCGGAGCATCTTTAGCGGATAGCTTAGCGGCACGCTTGGCACCTTATATTGGAACAAGTACCGCTGCAAGAAGTATGGCGACGTTTATCGTCTTAGCTATCTTAACGTATGTGTCAATTGTTTTTGGTGAGCTTTATCCAAAACGAATTGCCATGAATAAATCGGAAGAAGTGGCGATGTTTACTTCTGGTGTGATTCGTGTGCTTGAAGTGATTACGAAACCTTTCGTCTGGTTATTGTCTGCTTCGACGAATTTGTTGTCTAGAATTACCCCAATGACCTTCGATGATGAAGATTCTAAAATGACCCGCGATGAAATGCGCTACATGTTAGCCAACGAAGGCGTGTTCGAAGAAGACGAACTCGAGATGTTACAAGGAATTTTCTCTTTAGACACGAAAGTCGCACGGGAAGTGATGGTCCCAAGAACGGATGCCTTTATGATTGATATCCACAGTGATGTCAAAGAGAACTTACAACGTATTCTATCCGAAAGTTATTCACGAATTCCGGTATATAACGAGGATAAAGATAAAATTATTGGTATTTTACATACAAAAACGTTACTAAAAGCCGCTTATGAAGTGGGCTTTGATAATTTGCAATTATTACCTTTGATGCAAGAGCCTTTATTTGTCCCAGAAACCGTCTTTATTGACGATTTGCTTTACGAATTAAAGAAAACACAAAATCAAATGGCTGTTTTACTAGACGAATACGGCGGTGTCGTCGGTCTCGTTACGTTAGAAGATTTGTTAGAAGAAATTGTCGGTGAAATCGACGATGAATCGGATGAAGTGGAAACCTTGTATGAAGTCATTAACGAGAATGAATACATTATTCAAGGTAGAATGTTGATTGATGAATTCAATACTGTCTTTAATGCGAATTTACATATGTCAGATGTTGATACCATGGCTGGTTATTTAATTACGGCACTCGGCGTCATTCCTGATGAGAACAAAAAGATTCCTTTTGAAGTCGATAATTTTATTTTAACGACCGAAGAAGTGGAAGGTTCACGTGTCCTAAGAATTCACGTGGAGGTTCGAAATCCAGAAAACACTGAAGTAGAGCCGGAAGAAGAAAGACGATTCTTCCGAAAAGATTTTGATGACGATGAGCCTAGAAGATAAACCAAAAGCTTATGAAGCCCTTCATAAGCTTTTTTTTTAAGACGTGCTCTTTTTCAGAAGTTAAATTCATGGTAAACTAATTGAGTTGAAATGTGTAACGAAGGAAGCGTTCAAGAATGAACGCTTGTGAAGGATAGAAAGGATTATTAATACTATATGAAAAACCCAAATTTAAAACAACAGGTTGATAGTCGCCGAACATTTGCGATTATTTCTCACCCGGATGCGGGAAAAACAACAATTACTGAAAAATTATTATACTTTGGTGGCGCCATTCGCCAAGCAGGAACGGTTAAAGGGAAAAAAACAGGGAACTTTGCGACTTCTGACTGGATGGAAATTGAAAAACAACGTGGAATTTCTGTTACTAGTTCGGTGATGCAATTTGATTACGAGGGAAAACGGGTCAACATTTTGGATACTCCGGGACATGAGGATTTCTCGGAAGATACGTATCGTACGTTAATGGCCGTCGATAGTGCCGTCATGGTGATTGATAGTGCCAAAGGGATTGAGGCTCAAACAAAGAAATTATTCCAAGTTGTCAAACGTCGTGGCATTCCGATTTTTACGTTTATTAACAAACTCGATCGTGATGGCCGCGATCCGCTTGAACTATTAGAAGAGTTAGAAGAGCTCTTAGATATTGAATCTTATCCAATGAACTGGCCGCTTGGAATGGGTAAAGGACTGGAAGGCTTATATGATATTTACAATAAGCGCATTGAATTTTATCGTCCTGAAAATTATGGTGGCGAAGCGTATTTACCGTTAGATGAAAACGGTGAAATCCCAAGTGATCATCCCTTAACGAAAAATAGTATTTATCGCCAAGTGTTAGATGAAGTCGAACTCTTGACGGAAGCTGGCGATGAATTTGATCCGGCAAAAGTCGATCGTGGCGAACAAACACCCGTCTTTTTTGGGTCAGCCTTGACGAACTTTGGCGTTCAAACCTTTTTAGAAACCTTTTTACAATTTGCCCATGCGCCTTACGCTCATGAGTTGGAAAATGGTGAAACGTTAAGTCCTTACGAAGAGAATTTTTCTGGCTTTGTCTTTAAAATTCAAGCCAATATGAATCCGGCCCATCGTGATCGTATTGCGTTTGTCCGCGTTTGTTCTGGGACATTTGAACGCGGAATGGACGTCACATTAGAGCGTACGAAGAAAAAAATGAAATTAAGTAACGTCACGCAATTTATGGCCGATGCCCGTGAAAATATCCAAGAAGCTGTCGCGGGTGATATTATTGGAGTTTACGATACCGGTAATTATCAAATTGGCGATACTATTTTTGAAGGAAAATTAAATGTTTCTTTTGAAGATTTACCGTCATTTACGCCAGAATTGTTTATGAAAGTTTCGGCGAAAAATGTCATGAAGCAAAAATCTTTCCACAAAGGGATTTATCAACTCGTGCAAGAAGGGGCTATTCAGTTATATAAAACCTACTTAACGGAAGAATATATCCTGGGTGCTGTTGGACAATTACAATTTGAAGTATTCCAACACCGGATGTTAAATGAATACAATTCAGAAGTCGTCATGACACCGATGGGCAGCAAGATTGCTCGCTGGATTGATCCAAAAGATTTGGACGAAAAAATGAGCTCAAGTCGAAACATCTTAGCACGCGATCGCTTCGACCAACCACTATTCTTATTCGAAAATCAATTTGCGATGCGTTGGTTTGCGGATAAATATCCAGAAGTTGAATTGAAGAGTTTGATGTAAGAAAATTGAAGGAAACGATTGAACGAGTCTTAAACAAACTGGTTAATCGTGATTCCTTGCTAAACCCTTCCTGAGAATCGTCATTCTTAGGAAGGGTTTTTGAATAAAGGATAGAGGAAAGCTCTTTTTGAGGGTGTTCTTTGCTAGAAATTATCTTCTCAAATCATGCATTACCCCACACAAAATACGTTGATGAAAGGGAAGAAAGTCAGGATGATTGAACACAAGACATTAACAATGGATGAGGTCGAAACGGGTGGCTACTATAAGAATTGCCACTTAATGGCTGGCGAAGATGGAGATTCTTTGCGATTTTCAGATGTGACCTTTGAACGATGTGAATTTCAACAACAAGTCTTTGAAGATAGTGAGTGGTTGGATTGCCATTTTGTGAATATTCATTTCGCAAATGCGACCTTTGATCATAGTGTGTTTTATCGATGCACCTTTCATACTTGCCAGTTGACAGGGACAAATTTTTATCATAATCATTGGAAAAACACGAAAGTAATTGATTCTAAAGCAAATTATGTAAATATCAATGATTCGACGATTGAAACGTGTACCTTTACCGATACGAATTTAATCGAATCGTCTTTTCAAAGCGTCAAAATAAAAAAAGGGTTGAAGTTTGTTCGTTGTGACATGAATGACGCTGATTTTTTAGATACGCGATTAAAAGATGTCGATTTTTCGAAAAGTTATTTTGATTCTTTGCGCGTTTCCATCGAACAATTAAAAGGTGCGATCATTAGTCCGTTACAAGCAAGTGTTTTTATTCAATTCTTAGGCGTCCAGATTAGCGATGATTAAAAAAACGTGACTTGTGTAAGTCACGTTTTTTTATGATGCTTGTATTTGTTGTTTTTTTGTAAAAATATCGTCGATTAATTCTTGGACCGCGTGTTGATTGTCAGTTAGATAATCATTGATGAGCGTAAGTTCTTCACTTGACCATATCGAATAGTCACCTGTTAGCTGTCCTTTTTCATCGATCGTCACAAAAAAAGAATGCGGGAGATCCATTTCGTCTGTTGTTGTAAAGGATAGACCGAGCGATTGATCAAATTCTAACTGTAACGTGCATTCTGAATAATCTTCCGGGTTGGTTGCGGCCAAAAGTGCGATGGAATCATTTGGTTGAAAGGACCCTACAGGTGGGAGTGTTGCCCAGTAATAGTGATCGTCCTCTTCCAAAATATAAGCATCTTGTATTTTTGTCCAACCGGCGTCTTTCAGATTTGCCTGATAGTGGCTGTTTTCTGTGATTTTGATAACGTAGTTTCCAATAAAAATGAGGAAACAGATTCCAATAAGTCCTAATAATCTAAAATAAACTTTTTCGTTTTTAACTTTTCGATCTTTTTTCGTAATCATTTCAGGATCCTCCCTTAATAGTTGATCGAGTGATTGGCCAAATAAGTCGCTAATCGCAATAATCGTTTCTAAGTCCGGATAATTTCGTTCAACTTCCCAACTAGAAACCGTCGAACGAGAGACGTTAAGTTTGACGGCTAACTGCTCTTGAGTCCATTTCTTAGCTAATCGTTCTTCTTTGATTCGTTTTCCAATAGTCATTTTCTCACCTCCATTTCATTATGCTTAAAAAGAAGCAAAAAAGAAAGAAGCGATTACTGGAATGGCTAGAATTTGCATGCTACAATTTGTATCATAGCGACAAATCAACATTTCTAGGTAAATACATTGAATGTAAGAGGTGAACGAATGATTTTTGAATTGAACGAAAATGATGAAAAAACGCTTGATTCCTTGCTGGCCATCTGGTTTGAAGGTAATTTACAAGCGCATTCCTTAATTGATTTTGTTATGATTTAACTAGTATGAAGAAACAATGAAAATCAACAATCGTGTCACTAACAAACCAATAAGGGGTTGATAAAATGTGTACAAGCATTCGGTATCAAACAGAAAATGGGATTAATTTTTTAGCGCGAACAATGGATTTTGGTTTTGAATTACATGGACAACCAATTATTATTCCGCGTGGTTATCACTGGCAACTTGAATTAGGTGGGGAAATTGCGACGAAGTACGGCTATGTCGGAACAGGTCGCAAGATGGAGAATTTCTTATTTGCAGATGGAGTGAACGAAAAAGGCTTAGCGATTGCGGAGTTATACTTTCCAAATGAAGCGAAATATGAATCTAAGCCAGTTGAAGGTAAAATCAATTTAGCACCACATGAGATTATCTCTTGGATTTTAGGTGAAATTTCAAGTTTGGAAGAATTAAAAGAACGTCTCTCCGAAGTAGCGATTGTCTCAAAAGAGAATGACTTACTAGGAATTATCCTGCCACTTCATTATATTTTGACAGACGAAAGTGGGAACACGATTGTTATCGAACCAGATGGACAAGCACTAAAAATTAAAGAAAACCCCATTCATGTGATGGCTAATAGCCCAGAACTTGAGTGGCACATTAAAAATCTCAACAATTATATTGGTTTACAACCACATAACTTTAAACAAAAAACTGTGGGAGAATATGCAGCGTCGCCTTTTGGACAAGGATCTGGAACATTTGGGTTACCAGGAGGCTATACGAGTCCAGAGCGTTTTGTGAGAGCTGCTTATTTATTACAATATACGCGTCAAGCAAGCACCACAGATGAAGGTGTGATGAATATCATGCACATCTTAGGAAATGTGACGATTCCAAAAGGTGTCAATATCAAAGACGATGGGGCCGATGATTATACGCAATATCGTGCCATCTTGAATACGACGGAGAAAATTTATTATTTAAACAACCACGATTCAAACCGAATCGTCACGATTGCACTCACAGAAGACGCATTAAGTAGCCAAGAGCCAACGATCTATCACCTTCCAAAAGGGATTCAACTGACAAATTTAAATTAAAAATGACGCTACAAAAATGAAAAACAACAAACAATAAGTGCTCAGCTTAATTGTTTGTTGTTTTTTTCAACGCAAATGGCATTTCTTAGCGTCGTTTTTTGTATCAAAATATAGCATTATTAAAGAATGAAACTGATCCCCATGTATAGTAAATAAATACTGATCAGTACTTTTCCTTCATTTTTACTAATTTCATGTTTTTTGGTATTAAAAATAAAGTAGGTAAGTAAACCAATTAGCGCTAGCGCGACTGGAAAATGGATTTGGTAAAAAATTGGAGGGACCGAAATTCCATTTGGGCTCATCGCAATGGACACACCTAATACTAATAGGATATTCAGGACATTTGCTCCTAGGACATTGCCCATCGCCAAACTACCGTGTCCTTTTCTGGCAGCAGTAAACGTGGTTGATAATTCTGGTAAACTTGTGCCGAGTGCGACAATGGTTCCTGCGATAATAGCTTCAGAAATTCCCAAACGAAAGGCCATTTCCGAAACGGTCGTGACCAAAGATGTAGCGCTTAGTGCAACAGCAATCGCACTAAGCAAAATAACGGTGATTTGGATCATTAGAACTTTTTTATTTATTGGCTGTTTTTCCTGTGGAGCTTTCGATTTGGTCCGCTTGCCTTTTTGAATAAAAGAAGATAATAGAAAAAATGGAACGGTCACAAGAAAGAAAATTCCAATCATTGGTTGGAGTTGCCCGTATGAACTCAAGAACTGGAGATTAAAGGTCTCAATACTGGCGAATATTAAAATGAATAAGGACGCGATTAAGAAAAATAAGCGGCTAGCAATCGAACTTGGGACGGGGATTGAACCAGCTAATGCGCCTACCCCTAATACGAGAGCTGTATTGGTAATCACAGATCCCAACGCATTTCCAAGAGCAAAATCAGAAGTTCCTTTAAGAATAGCGACAATAGAGGTCGATAATTCTGGAAGAGACGTTCCAATTGAAACGATGGTCGCACCGATAATGATTTGTGAGATGCCGAATTCGTGAGAAATATCAACGGCACGGTCAATGAGGATATCGGTTGACTTTGATAAAATCACTAGGAAAATGATAAACAAGAGAAATAAAACAACTGAATGTTGATTTGAAATAAAAGCTTCCATAAATAACCTCCTTATTTTTTATTTTCAATCTAATTATACAGGAAACATTCTTGAAAAGTCGTGATTTTAGATTAGATAAGTGTTTCGTCGCAAAAAATATTGTGAATTTTAATGAGGATGACTTAAAAGTGAATGAACCAACACGTCCAGATGATGGTTGGCAGTAGAATGAAAATAAAATAATTTTAGTGATTTTATGTAGATGATGACACGATTCGTTATTCTTTTTAACAAACTTAATTTGAAGGAGAACGCTTATTCAAAAATAATGCGATATTTTTCCTTGACTCAGTTAGAAAGGGGCTTAATCTATGAATAGTCTTTTGATGTTTGCCGAAAAATAGTTACAGCATTCTTCCTGTCTAAATTCTAAAAAATCATTTATTTTATCTATCGATGTCACCATTTTTAATAAGTGTTAATCGAAATAAAGTGACAAAATGTCACTCGTGTGCTACTATAATCAAGTGCTTCATTGGTTGATAGGAGGAGATTGGATGCCGAAAGAAACATTTCTTAATTTACCTAAGAGTAAACAAGCGGTAATTGATGATATTTTGCTTCAAACATTTTATGCACAGTCAATTAGCCAAGTGAAAGTTTCGCAAATTGTTGATCAAATGGGAATGTCTCGGGGTGCTTTTTATAAGTATTTTGATGATTTAGAAGATGCTTATCGTTACATTATCAAGAAGCATTCGTTGATTATTCATCAAGACATTTTGGCGTATATCCAAGAATTTCAATCAGATTTTTTTAAAGGGATTGAACGTTATCTTCTCTGGTGTAGTGCGCTCGATACGTCGGATACTTATTGGAAAGCATTGAAATTATTGACATCTTCTGAGTACGGTCGGACAATGAAACGAATTGAAATGGACGAAACGAATTCGATGATGACACAATGGTTGACCATCTTACGATACAATCAGTTTCAGATTATATCGACAAATGAAGCGAGTAGTTTTTTGTATTTTATGATGGAATTAGTCATGGGTTCGTTAAGTGATTTTATCGTGAATGATTGGACGAGTGAAGCATTACTCGAAGATTACCATTATAAAGTGAAGTGGTTAGTCCACGGAGTTGTTGCTCGTTAACAGAGTCTCCTGCAGAAAGTAACGGCCTCCTATCATGCGTCATCAAACATTTTTTAGACATTTAATAAGAAGCGAAAGAGGGAGTCTCAGGGCTCACCGCGATATCTATTCGTTTCTTTTTTAATTGTAACAAAGTGACAAAATGTCACTTTGTAATAATAGTAGGAGGAGATTGATTTGTTTTTAGCAATCAAGGAAATGAAATATGCCAAATTACGTTACGCGTTAATTATTGGTATTATGTTTTTAATTAGTTTTGTCGTGTTTTTACTATCCGGTTTAGCCAATGGGTTAGCCACTGAATTCAGTGAGGTAATTGATCGTTGGGATGCCGGACGGATTGTTCTTTCAGAGGAGAGTAACGGTGTTTTAGCGGCATCGCAATTGACCATTGATGATCTTTCTGAAGTGAAAACTTCTGAAAAAGCACCTTTGGCTTTGTACAGTGGTTCGGTTGAAATTGGAGGGGAGAAAGAGAATCTTTCCTTTTTCGGCACCCAACCGGAGGCATTTTTCTTACCAGAACTAACAGAAGGAAAATCATTTAACGAAAAAAATGAAGTGATTATTTCGCAAGCACTCGCAGATGCGGGTCTGGCGATTGGCGATACGATTACCATTGGTAGCCAAGGGGTCGAAGTCATCGTGACAGGAATATTCCCCAAAACGTCTTATGTTGTCACACCTGTGATGTATGGCTCGATTAAAGCAGTAGTGGAAACGAAGTTCGGATCTGATTTTTTAGCTGCTCAAACGAATTATCCAATGAACGCTATTTTAACGGAAGAAACGGATCCTATTATTGAGAATAAGGCTTTTCAATCGTTAAGTACGGAAGAGTTTATTGCGCAATTACCAGGCTATGCCGAACAAAACTTGACGTTAAACGCGATGATTTATTTCTTATTTGTGATTGCTGCGGCAGTCATTGGGATTTTTATGTATGTCATTACGCTTCAAAAGACAGCTCTTTTTGGCGTAATGAAAGTTCAAGGGATTAGCACATGGTTTATCGCGAAGTCAATTATTGCCCAATCATTTTTTGT
The DNA here is from genome assembly GCF_001885765.1 of Enterococcus aquimarinus. Taxonomy (GTDB): domain Bacteria; phylum Bacillota; class Bacilli; order Lactobacillales; family Enterococcaceae; genus Enterococcus_I; species Enterococcus_I aquimarinus. Next base: position 126,298 of record NZ_JXKD01000001.1, read on the forward strand.
GGGAATCATTGGCGCGACATTGGCAGGACTTGTCAGTTATGGATTAAGTTTTGTCTTGCCAAGCGGGATGCCATTTGCCGTTGATTTAGGTCTTTGGACAATCTATGGGGCCGTACTCGTTCTAGTCGCGATTATCGGTGGTCTATTTTCGACCTTGACAGTAACAAAAGTTGACCCCATTCAAGCAATAGGAGGATAGAAAGCATGACGTATAGTTTAAATATGACAAATATCACCAAAACCTTTGGGACAGGAAGCAAGCAAGTCACAGCGCTAAATCAATTGAACTTTACTGCTTCGCCAGGGGAATTTATTAGTATTATTGGTCCTTCTGGTTCAGGAAAAAGTACCTTTTTAACGCTAGCTGGCGGATTACAATCACCAAGTAGTGGGACAATCCACATTAATGGAATTGATTTTACCAATGTATCCGAAAAAGAAAGAGCTAAACTACGCTTTCAAGAAATTGGTTTTATTTTACAAAGTTCAAATTTAATTCCGTTTTTAACGATTGAAGACCAATTTTATTTAGTCGGTCAAGTTAAAAAAGAAGCCGTATCGAAAAAAGATATCGATACTTTGTTAACTTCTTTAGGGATTGATCATTTAAAGAAAAGTTTTCCAAGTGATTTATCGGGCGGTGAGCGTCAACGGGTGGCTATCGGGCGTGCGCTTTTCAACCAACCAAGCCTCATGTTAGCAGATGAACCAACAGCAAGTCTTGATACGGAACATGCGTATAATGTGGTGGAGTTACTTGCGAAAGAAGCTCACGAGAAAGAAAAGGCAACAGTCATGGTCACGCATGATCCTCGAATGTTAAAATGGAGTGATCGCGTTTATAAAATGGAAGATTGCGTATTAATTGAACAAAAAAATGTTTAGTTCATTTCTCCAAAAAGTATTTTCGTCGAAGTAAAAAGACGATGAATTAGCTATTAGCTATTTTGATCGTAGAATAGAAAAAGAAACCCTTAGGAATTTTATTTTTCCTGAGGGTTTCTTTTGTTAGTCGTCTCGTTCAGTCGTTAATACTTCTTTTGTCCGTGCATCAATGGAAACTTCAAACTCTTTACGGCCATCTTCTATGGTGACTTTCCAGTAAGTGACTGATAATTCTCTTTCTAAATCCAAATCAGTTACTTCACCTGAACCGACAGCATCTAAAGCAATTTGTGAAGCTTCCTCAATCGAAATGACACCCTCTAAATCTAAGGCTTCACTTTCGCGGTAAGCGGCGTTTTGCTCATCTTTGTCGAGTGTTTGTTGTTCTTCACGACTCGTCTCCCCAGTTGCCGGGTCGATACGTAACTCGAATTCGGTTGTGTCGTTAATCCCTTCGATGTCATAATACCATTTTCCAAAAGACGTATCGAATGAAATACTTGTAATCGAAGTCTCTGGAAATTTTTCTTGAAAAACAGCAACAGCGTCTTGCCAAGACATCGTCGTCATCGCATTTTCTGTCGAATCGAGACTGGTGTTTCCTTCGCTCGTTGTTGTGCTCGTTATCGTGGTAGAGCTTTGATTGGTTGTATTATCTGTCGTTGTCGTACAGCCGACTAAAACAGCTGCTGATAGACTCATTAATCCGAGCGTGATCCATGTTTTTTTCTTCATTATTTTCACAATTCCTTTTTTACTTATTTTGGGTACGTTAAGTATAACAGGAATACGCTAACCAAAAATCCGCCCTAAGATGGATTTTTGGTTAAAAAAACTGACGTTAAACACTCACGAATGCATGAGGGCCTAACGTCAATTTCTTACCAACAACGTCAAATTAGCCGTATGCTCGGTTTTTTCTTTCTTTTGGATGTTTAGGAATGGAAATTTCAACTAAACTCGGACTTTCAATTATCGAAATGTTTTCTTCGATATATTCACTTTCAGACAGTTTATCTAAAAAATACGCCTTTACTTCATTAATTTCTTCTGGTTTAATCGCACGTTTTTTACTCACCATCACAATTTCATTGTGTAAAGGGGCTGCTGTATAAATAATCGTGATACTTCCTGAGGTATACACTTTTACTAATTCGGCATCCGTATTTTCTAATTGCTGAAGAACCAGACGTGAATAACTATTGGTTACATTGATAAGTCGCATTTGAATCACCTCATTTTCCTTTGTTTAGTTAAGTATAATTATTTTTGCCCAATAAAGAAAGGAAAAAACACTGAAAAGTCAAAAAACTTTTGAAATGGTGGGAATGAAACAAAAAACAACCATTATTCCTTCCTATTGAAAGAATAATGGTTGCGATGGCGCGTGAATTAAGGTGTGACTTCAATTGAGTTTTCTTCGACAGTCACTGGTAAAATGACAATTTCTGCTTCATCATTTAAAGTGGCTTTTAGTTCATGCGTTTCAGGATGATCTAAGAAATATTCGGCAATGCCGTCTTCAATTTGTTCTTGAATCGTTCGACGAAGTGGCCGAGCACCCATTGCAGGATCATATCCTAATTCTACGAGTTTTTCTAATACTTCATGTGAGACGTCAATTGAAAGTTTCTGATGGTTGATTTGATCATTGACATCGCGAATCATTAACGAAACAATTGAAAGGAGCTCTTCTTTTTTAAGTGCTTTGAATTCAATAATCCCATCAAAGCGATTTAAAAATTCTGGCGCAAAATAATGGTGTAATTGATTCATGATCGAACGAGTGATTCCTTCGCGTGTCGCAGCAAAACCGACGCTCGCTTCGACATTGCGGGTACCTGCGTTACTTGTCATGATAATTAACGAATCCTTGAAGCTGACTGTGCGACCTTTCGCATCGGTTAGTCGTCCGTCTTCTAGAATTTGCAGGAACATGTGTAATACATCTGGATGCGCTTTTTCGACTTCATCTAATAAAATCAAGCTATAAGGATTGCGACGGACTTGTTCTGTTAACTGACCTGCTTCTTCATAACCCACATAACCTGGGGGCGAACCGATTAATTTTGATGTACTATGTTTTTCCATGTACTCAGACATATCAAAGCGAATCATGGCATCTGGTGAACCGAACATTTCATTGGCTAATTGCTTCGCTAACTCTGTTTTACCGACACCTGTAGGTCCCACAAAGAGGAAAGAACCAATTGGTCGATTTTGATTGCCAAGGCCCACACGATTACGACGAATAGCTTTAGCAACTTTATCAATGGCTTCGTCTTGGCCAATGACTTGTTTTTTTAGATCGGCAGCAAGATTTTTTAATTGCGTTTGCTCTTTTTCTTTTAGTTCACCCACTGGGATTCCAGTCCGAGCTTCAACGATTTCTTCCATCGTTTTTTCCGTGATGACCGGTGTTTCTTCATCGGTCATTTGGTGTTCTTTCATTTTTTCGAGCTTCACAATTTGATCACGGTAATAGGCTGCTTTTTCAAAATCTTCTTCCTGAGAAGCTTTTATTTTTTGCTCTTGTGCATCCGCTAAGCGTTTTTCGATGACATGTGGATCGACTGTTTGAATCGTTAAATTTTTCTTAGAGCCGGATTCATCCAGTAAATCAATGGCTTTGTCGGGTAAAAAACGATCTTGAATGTAGCGATGGGAGAGCGTAGCAGCAGCTTCAATGGCTTCATCCGTATATTTTACGTGATGGTAATCTTCATAACGTGATTGCAGTCCTTTTAAGATGGCAATCGTTTCTTCTACTGTTGGCTCGTCAACTCTTACAGGCTGCATCCGACGCTCAAGTGCAGGATCTTTTTCGATAATGCGATACTCATTTAACGTCGTTGCCCCGACCATTTGAAGTTCGCCTCTTGCTAGTGCTGGTTTTAGAATATTACCGGCATCTAAGTTACCATCTCCCGCATTTCCAGCACCCACAATTTCATGAACCTCGTCAATAAATAAGATAATATTATCTTGTGCTTTGACTTCCTCGATTAATTTTTGCATCCGTTCCTCAAATTGTCCGCGAATTCCTGTTCCTTGAACAAGGGAAGCGACGTCTAAACGAATGACTTCTTTATTTCTTAATTTTTGTGGAACAGCACCATCCACAATTTGTTGGGCAAATCCTTCGACTACTGCTGTTTTACCAACGCCTGGTTCGCCAATCAGCACCGGATTATTTTTTGTTCGACGATTCAATATTTCGATTAAGCGAATGACTTCATCATCGCGACCGATCACAGGATCAATCTTACCGTCTCGTGCTTGTTGGGTGATGTTGGTACCAAACTCGGCTAACAATCCTCCTTGTTGCGGATGATTTGGACGATTGCCTCCATTAAAGAAGTTATTTCCACCACCAGACTGGGTAGGCGATGATTGTGGTTCTTGGTTATTCGCTTGTTGCATTTGTTGTGAAAGTTGTTTGAATAGTTCATCTAAGTTATTAAAACCAAAAGGATCTTTTGGTCCGTTATTGACTGTGTTGGACATTTGATTTTTCATTTTTTGGTAACAATTTTGACAATAGTCAATTTGTTTTCTATGTCCACCAACGTTAGCGTACAAATGAATGGTAGCTTCGTTTTGATCACAATTTTGACAGCGCATGATTGTCCACGACCTTTCTGTTATCGTTGAATTTTTAAGCAAGGAACAAAAGACAAATGGCAACTCTGACCTTTGTTGACCTTCGTGTTTTTATTATACAATGTTTCGAAATATCTGCAAGTATTTTGTTTATTCACACATTTTTGTAAGTGTCATGTTAAAATAGATAGGCGCAAAAGTAGAAATAAGAGAGGGAATGGGTGTATGATGGAAATCAATCATTATATAGAAGCAATCAACTTACTAAAAACAGGAGAACTTGAGGAAATTATTGTCAAACGGGAAGATTTTATGACCTTTCGTGAAGCCTGGATGCAAACAGAAAATCGGGTAGAAATCGTGGGTGAAGCTGGATTGAATGGCCAAATTATCTATCGCTTTGTCAAGTTGACCAAATAAAGTCGTTATTTCTTAGTAATTGTTACAAAAGTAGTTGTCTAACTTCTAAAAAAATGGTAACCTTAACAACTGAAAGGGTATTTTTAGTCGTCGATTATACCGAAGGACTAAAAGCAACTCTCAAAAAACAATTCAAAACATGAAGGAGATTGATACATATGGAAAAGAAAGATTTCAATGTAATCGCAGAGACTGGAATTCACGCACGTCCTGCAACATTATTAGTACAAACAGCGAGCAAATTTAACTCTGATATTAACTTAGAGTACAAAGGTAAATCAGTAAACCTTAAATCAATCATGGGCGTAATGTCTTTAGGCGTTGGTCAAGGATCTGACGTAACAATCACTGCTGAAGGAACTGACGAAGCAGAAGCAATCGCTGCTATTGCAGAAACAATGCAAAAGGAAGGATTGTCTAACTAATGGTTGAAATGCTAAAAGGAATTGCTGCGAGTGATGGAGTAGCTGTTGCAAAAGCATATCTATTAGTCCAACCTGACTTATCCTTTACAAAAGTAACAATCAAAGACGTTTCTGCTGAAACTGCTCGTTTGGATGATGCGTTAAGCAAATCCTCTGACGAATTACAATTAATTCGTAACAAAGCAGCTGAAAACTTAGGCGAAGAAGAGGCACAAGTATTTGATGCGCACTTAATGGTCTTAAGCGATCCAGAAATGGTCGGTCAAATTAAACAAAGCATTTCAGACAACAAAGTTAATGCAGAACATGCATTAAAAGAAGTGACTGATATGTATATCGGTATGTTCGAATCAATGGAAGATAATGCCTACATGCAAGAAAGAGCAGCGGATATCCGCGACGTCGCAAAACGCGTTTTAGCTCACTTATTGCAAGTAACGTTACCTAACCCAGCAATGATTAACGAAGAAGTAATTGTGGTTGCTCACGATTTAACTCCGAGTGATACTGCACAATTAGACCGTAACTTCGTTAAAGCTTTTGTAACGGATATTGGTGGACGTACTTCACATTCTGCGATTATGGCTCGTTCATTGGAAATTCCAGCAATTGTTGGAACTGGTGAAATCACTGCTAAAGTGAAAGCAGGCGATATCTTAGCTGTTAACGGAATTGAAGGAGATGTGATTGTTCATCCAACAGAAGAACAAAAAGCAAACTTCATTCAAGCTGGTGAAGCTTACGCTGCCCAAAAAGCAGAGTGGGAAAAATTAAAACATGCTGAAACAGTGACTGCTGATGGCAAACACTTTGAGTTAGCTGCAAATATTGGGACACCAAAAGATTTAACGGGTGTTCATAATAATGGTGGCGAAGGCGTTGGTTTATACCGTACTGAATTCTTATACATGGATTCATCCGATTTCCCAACAGAAGACGCTCAATTTGAAGCTTATAAAGAAGTCCTAGAAGGTATGGCTGGGAAACCAGTTGTCGTTCGTACAATGGATATTGGTGGGGATAAAGAGTTACCATACTTGAAACTTCCACATGAAATGAATCCATTCTTAGGTTATCGTGCTTTACGTATCAGTCTTTCAACATTAGGAGAAGGAATGTTCCGTACACAATTACGTGCATTACTACGTGCATCTGTTCATGGAAACTTACGTATTATGTTCCCAATGGTGGCAACATTAAAAGAATTCCGTGCAGCTAAGAAAATGTATGACGAAGAAAAAGCAAAATTAATCGCTGAAGGCGTTGCAGTATCAGAAACCATTCAAGTTGGGATCATGATTGAAATTCCTGCGGCTGCTATTTTAGCCGATCGTTTTGCAAAAGAAGTTGACTTCTTCAGTATTGGAACCAACGACTTGATTCAATATACGATGGCCGCTGACCGAATGAACGAACAAGTTTCTTACCTATACCAACCATATAACCCATCAATTTTACGTTTAGTTAAAAACGTTGTTGATGCAGCGCATGCTGAAGGTAAATGGGCTGGAATGTGTGGCGAAATGGCAGGCGATCAAACAGCAGTACCATTGTTAATGGGAATCGGTCTTGATGAGTTCTCAATGAGTGCCACTTCAATTCTTAAAACGCGTAGCTTAATGAAAACATTAGACACAAGTAAAATGAAAGAATTAGCAGATCGCGCGTTAACAGAATGTGACACAATGGAAGAAGTACTTGAATTAATGCAAGAATACGTAGGGTAATCCTACTAGATGATAAGTTAGAATCTTAATCTGAAGAGGTTAAGGTTCTAACTTATTTTTTTATGTGATAAAATAACACTGCAGATGTAAATATGTTGGAAAAAATATAATAGCATCGATTTTTGTTATTTGCTTTACGCTACATTTTTATCGTCAAAGCAGTTAAAATCAGACTCGGGGATGGTTTTCATTTGAATTAGCTATGCTATACTGAAGGAGTAAAAAAAGAAAGGAAGGAGTCTTCCATGAAAGTCCTTATTTATTTCGAAGGTCAACAGTTATTATCTAAATCAGGAATCGGTCGCGCTTTTGATCATCAAAAAAAAGCGTTAGAGAGTGCTGGTGTGCCATATAGCACCGATGAAAATGAGTTGGATTATGATATTCTTCATATTAATACATATGGCTTAAATAGTCAGCGGATGGTTCGTAAAGCTAAAAGAGCCGACAAAAAAGTCATCTATCACGCGCATTCGACGGAAGAAGATTTTCGGAACTCTTTTATCGGGTCCAATCAAGTTTCAGCAATTTATAAAAAACATTTAGTTCGACTCTATTCTTCTGCGGATTTTATCATCACCCCAACGTTGTATTCTAAAAAAGTCATCGAAGGTTATGGCATTGAGCAGCCAATCGAGGCAATCTCAAACGGGATTGATTTAACGAGATTTAACCGAAACGTCGAAAAAGAAAAACAATTCCGGGATTATTTTCAATTACCGCCCGATAAAAAAGTGATTATTTCAGTAGGGCTGTACTTTGAACGAAAAGGGCTCGTTGATTTTGTTGAAGTGGCGCGCCGGTTCCCAGAATATACGTTCATCTGGTTCGGTCATACGCCGCTTTATACCATTCCTAAGAAGATTCGTGCGATTATCCAAGGAGATCATCCGGATAATGTCATTTTTCCTGGATATATTAAAGGCGATATTATTGAAGGGGCGTATACAAACGCGGATTTATTCTTTTTTCCTTCTTATGAAGAAACGGAAGGGATTGTGGTGTTAGAAGCCTTAGCAAGTCGACAACACGTCTTAGTCCGCGAAATTCCCGTTTATGATGGATGGTTAGTGCCAGGTGAGAATGCCTATATGGGACGGACGAATGAAGATTTTTGCAATCAAATTGAGCAGATTATTGAAAAAAAAGCCATTGATTTGCGTGAAAACGGCTGGCAAACAGCTCAGGGGAAGAGTATTCAAGCAATTGGTCAACAACTAAAATCAGTTTATGAAAAAGTTCTTGGAAACTAACAAGGGAGTTTGGAGGAAAAAAATGAAAATTGGTTTTTTTACAGATACCTACTTACCTCAAGTAAGCGGCGTAGCAACCTCAATTCAAACGTTGAAAGAGCAGTTAGAACGTTATGGACATGAAGTGTATATCTTTACGACGACCGATCCTAAGGCGTCAAAAGAAGAAGTCAATATTATCCGGATGCCAAGTGTGCCTTTTATTTCGTTTAAAGAACGAAGGATTGTCGTTCGAGGTATGTGGTTTGCGTATTTAACCGCAAAAGAATTAGAACTGGATTTAATTCATACGCATACAGAATTCGGGGCGGGTTTATTAGGGAAATGGGTCGGTAAACGGCTAGAAATCCCCGTGATTCACACGTATCACACGATGTACGAAGATTATATCCATTACATCGCAAAAGGAAAGGTCGTGCGTCCCGGGCATGTCAAATACCTTTCTCGTCAATTTGTGGATCATAGCACGGGTGTTGTCTGTCCGAGTCAACGAGTGGTCGATACTTTAAGAGGGTATGGCGCGATCGCACCGATGCGCATCATACCTACTGGGATCAAATTTGAAAATTTCCAACAGACCGATTTGGCGCCACAAATCAGACAAGAATTGCGCGAAAAATGGGCGTTAACCGAAGAAAATATCGTCTTACTTTCTTTGAGTCGCTTATCTTACGAAAAGAAAATTCATCTGATTTTGGAGGCTTTACCTGAAATTATTGCTGCTCGGCCGGAAGTGCGATTAATGATTGTCGGCGATGGACCTTACCGTGAGATGCTCGAAACAATCGTGAAAGAAAAAAATCTCACTACTTATGTGATCTTTGTTGGCGAAATCGCAAGTAATAAAGTGGCTGATTATTATCACACCGCTGATTACTTTGTGAGTGCCTCCACTTCAGAAACACAAGGATTAACGTATACGGAGGCCATGGCTTCGCGTTTGCAGATGGTCGTTGCGGGGAATGCCTATTTGGATCATTTGATTAGCGACCCTTCACTAGGTGTAACGTATCAGCAAGAAGAGGATTTCGTTCCTTGTTTACTGCACTATATCGAAAGTGCGATTCCGGTAGATGAAGCGGTTTTAGAGCAAAAAATGTACGAAATTTCAGCAGAATGTTTTGGTCATTCGATGTTGAAATTTTATCAAGAAATGATGGTTTATTATGTCACTGCGGCAGAAAACAAAAAAATCAATGAAAGTAAAATAAAAACTAAATTGCGGACGTTTAAATTATCGCCAAAACGAAGTAAGAAGACGTATGCGGAGGAGGAATTACTTTGAAGATTGGATTTATCGGTATTGGTGTGATGGGGCATTCAATCGTGGGACACTTGCTAGATGCGGGTCATCATGTCACGCTTTATACGCGGACGAAGAGTAAAGCAACCGATTTAATGGCGCGTGGAGCGGATTGGGTGGATACCCCAAAAGAGGTTGCGGCGGCGAGTGAAGTCGTTTTTACGATGGTCGGCTATCCGTCTGACGTCGAAATGACGTACTTTGACGAGCATACTGGATTATTTGCAGCAGACATCGCAGGTAAAACGTTCGTTGATCTGACGACAAGTACACCAACACTGGCTGAGGCAATTTATGCGACTGCTCGTGCTAACAATGCGAATAGCCTAGATGCGCCGGTTTCTGGTGGTGACTTAGGAGCGAGGAATGGAACGTTAACGGTCATGGTTGGTGGAGAAGAAGCGACGTATCAACAAGTACTCCCGCTTTTTAAACACTTTGCGAAAGTCTGTATGCTTCATGGCTCAGCTGGTAAAGGGCAGCACACAAAAATGGCCAATCAGATTATGATTGCTGGAACAATGACTGGTATGACAGAAATGCTCGTATATGCGAAAGCGACCGGCTTAGAGCTAGAAAAAGTTCTGGAAACACTCTCTGGTGGCGCCGCAGCGAACTGGTCGATGAGTAACTATTCTCCAAGAATTTTACAAAACGATTTTAGTCCAGGTTTTTTCGTTAAACATTTTATCAAAGATTTAAAAATAGCTTTGGATGAAGCTGAAAAACAACAGATTGCGTTACCCGGTACGGCACTTGCGAAAGAATTATACGAAAAACTCGCAAATGAAGGCTACGAAAATGACGGTACCCAAGCGCTAATTAAACTTTGGTGGAAATAAAATAGTCAAACACTTAATTGAAGTAAACGCTTTTCAATTAAGTGTTTTTTGAATCAAAAAAAACAGATGTAAAAAAATGTTATCGATTATTTACAGAAAAGCTATCTTCGCATTTTATAAATCGTCATAAAAAGAGAATTTTCGTTAAAAAACGCCTTTTTTTTATCGCTGAAAATGAAGAATAGCTAAAAAAGTGCGAAAAATTGGTTAAAAATCTATACAAGAAAGCTCCTCTTTTGTTACAATGTAACAGAAGTGAGAAAAGGAGGTCTAGTGATGAAACATTCTCAGCTAGTAGCAATCATCAAACGCTTAGAAGCGATGATTGAAGCACAAGATAATGAGGTACAAATTCGACGTTTTGAAAAAGAAGGCGTAGAACAATGTATCGTAAGTTATGATCATTCAACTGAAACATTCGAATTAACGGATAGCCAAACAAAACAACCTTACCAGTTCGATAACATCGACATGGTAGCGATTGAAATTTACGATTTAATTCAATAAGAAAAACTGAAAGGAAATGATTCATTCATTTCTTTTCAGTTTTTTTTAATAGAGGAGGGGCTGGATTTGATTCGCCAAATCGATTTAAACAATATCGCTCAAGCGAAAGCTGTTTACGAGCTCCAACAGCTCGCTTATAGCGTGGAAGCAACTTATTTAGGTACGCGTGACATTCCGCCTTTACAAGAGACCTTTGAGGCGTTTCAAACGTGCGACGAAGTGTTTATTGGATATGAAAAAGAGGGTGTCCTAGTTGGTGTCTTAGGGTATTGCATAAAAGATGAGGTTATTGATATTCATCGTTTATTTGTTCACCCTGCATTTTTTGGTCAACAGATTGCTCGAGCGCTTCTTCAAGAGGTAGAGCGCCATGTCCACCGCAAAGTGGTGGTGATGACAGGAAGTCAAAATCAACCAGCCGTTCGCTTTTATTTAAAGCAAGGCTTTGAACTACTAAAAGTGGTTGAGACCTCGACGAATCTTTCGTTGAGCTTTTTTCAAAAGAAACCAAGAGACTAGTAGAGTAAGAGACAGCGGTTTAAGGGTTCATCAGGCAGCCTGTTGTCTCTTAACTACGAGCTTGACTCATCGTCGAATCGATAAGCGCTGTACCTAATGTTGTGATATACTTTGAGCGAATATTTTGGTTAATGAAAGACATCAAATGATGGGCAAATGAGGTTGTTGAATGGTTTGATTTTCAAAATAAAAAAGTAAAAAAAACGAAATAAATTCTAAAAAAAAGAGACAATTTTAAAAATATACTTGCAATTAACATGATTTTAAATTATAGTTTGATTGTCAAACGATTTGACTATCAAACTAATTGGATGGTGATGGTAAACATGCGACCTGATTTTGAAAGGATCAACGATTTATTAGTAGAGGTTTTTAATGATATTTTGGTTATCGAAGAATCAGAACTAAGGAAATCCCGTTTTAATGATTTAACGATTACTGAAATGCATACACTCGAAGCGATTGGGATGTATCGTAAGAAAACCACTTCTGAAGTTGCGAAAGAACTTTCAATAACTGTCGGCACTTTAACCACTGCTGTTAACCGTTTGGTGAAAAAAGACTATGTTGAACGCATTCGTAGTGAAGACGATCGACGAGTTGTCAAATTATCGTTGACGAAAAAAGGAAAATTATTGTATCGTGTCCATCAAAGCTTTCATCGTCAAATGATTGAAGCAATCTTGGTAGATATGGAGAAAGATGAAGCTGCTGCTTTGTTAAAAGCATTAGGGAATCTTCATCATTTCTTACAAGAATATAAGTGAGAGTATACGAATGATGAAATTTGGTAAAATTACAGCAACAGCGAGTTATGTGCCTGAACAAATCGTCACAAACGATCAATTAGCACAAATTATGGATACAAGCGATGAATGGATTTATTCGCGAACAGGCATCAAAGAACGCCATATTGTCACAACGGAAAATACGTCAGATTTATGTATTGAAGTTGCCAATCGTTTACTAGCGAAGAGTCAAACGAAACCAGAAGAAATTTCGTTTATTATCGTTGCTACGATGTCACCGGATTATCATTCACCGTCAGTTGCTTGTCTTGTACAAGGTGCAATAGGGGCAACAAACGCCTTGGCATTTGATCTTAGTGCTGCTTGTGCGGGATTTGTTTACGCGTTATCGATGGGTGAAAAATTGATTCGGACAGGTTCAGGTAAAGGACTTGTGATTGGCGGCGAAGTGATTTCCAAAGTCTTAGATTGGCAAGATCGTTCAACTGCCGTTTTATTCGGTGATGGGGCAGGAGGCGTGTTACTCGAGCCTGTTGAACAACAACACTTGCTAAAAGAAAGCATTCACGCAGATGGGTCACGCGCGATGTCATTGACATCAGGCTATGTGAACGCTCATAACAATCCGTACGGTCACGCTCAACCTCCGCAAAATGCCTGCTTATCCATGATCGGTCGTGATATTTTTGACTTTGCGACAAGAGATGTGGTTCAAAGCCTCGCAGCATTAATCGAAGGTGAAAAAGAGCAGATTGATTACTTTCTTTTGCATCAAGCAAATTCACGGATCTTAGATAAGATTGCGCGCAAGTTGCAAATCGATCGCTCAAAATTTTTACAAAACGTTGAAAAATACGGCAATACTTCTGCAGCTACGATTCCGATTTTATTAGATGAAGCAGTCGCAGCAGGAACAATCGTATTGGGAGACAATCAAACAGTGGTTCTTTCAGGTTTTGGTGGCGGCTTAACATGGGCATCCGTGTTACTGACACTCTAAACTTGTAGACATATAAATTTAAAAAAATAAAAACATATAATATTGGAGGAATTTTAAATGGTATTCGAAAAAATTCAAGGAATTATTGCAGAAGAATTAGGTAAAGAAGTGGAAGAAGTAAAATTAACAACAAACATCCAAGAGGATTTAGAAGCGGATAGCTTAGATTTATTCCAAATCATCAACGAAATTGAAGATGAATTCGATGTGAAAATCGAAACAGAAGACGGTATTACAACTGTTGAAGATTTAGTTAAATACGTAGAAAAACAACAAGCATAATCGTAAAGGCTGGGCCAAAAGCCTGGCCTTTCCTTTTAGCCATAATCAATGAAGAAACGTTGAATCCATTCGAATACATATTTAAAAATCAACGAAGTCTTCAGAAATCCTAAAGGAGATTGAAATGAAAAGAGCTTTTTTATTTAGTGGTCAAGGCGCACAGTACGTTGGGATGGGGCAAGAGCTTTATGAACAAGAACCAATTGTCCGTGCGACTTTTGAAGAAGCAAGTCACGCTTTAGGGTATGATGTTGCCGAACTCTGTTTTACTGAAAATGAACGTTTAAATCAAACAGAATATACGCAACCGGCGATTTTAACGGTTAGTATTGCTTTTTGGCGTTTGTTACAAGAAAAAGGGTATCAAGCCGATGTTGTCGCGGGTCTCAGCTTAGGAGAATATTCTGCACTAGTAGCCAGCGGTGCCCTTGATTTTAAAACGGCAGTAACACTCGTAGCCAAACGTGGCGCTTTTATGGCGACTGCTGCGCCACAAGGAACGGGAAAGATGGTTGCAGTTATGAATACGCCGATTGAGGTTATCGAAGAAGCTTGTCAAAAAGCCAGTGCTATCGGAATTGTGTCACCAGCAAATTATAATACGCCACAACAAATCGTGATTGGCGGTGAAGTGGCGGCAGTTGAGCAAGCGATGGCTTATTTGACCGAAGCAGGAGCGAAACGGATGATTCCATTGAATGTCAGTGGTCCCTTTCACACGGCTCTTTTAAAACCCGCTGCAGAAAAATTAAAGCGCGAGTTGGACACTGTTTCCTTTCAACCAATGACGATACCGGTTATTAGCAATACAACGGCGCAAGTCATGCAAGAGGATCAAGTAAAAGAATTGTTAGAAAAGCAAGTCATGTCACCGGTTCGTTTTTATGAAAGTATTGCTACCTTAAAAGATTTAGGGGTGGAACAAGTCGTAGAAATTGGACCTGGCAAAGTGTTGAGCGGCTTTATGAAAAAAATTGATAAAACCATGACGGTTACTCGTTTAGAAGACAGTCAGACACTGGCTGATACGTTAAAGGTTTTGGCTTAGGAGGCTATGATGGATTTAAAAGGAAAAGTAACTTTCATCACAGGAAGTACGCGTGGAATTGGTTTAGCAATCGCAAAAGCTTTTGCACAAGAAGGCGCGAATATTGTCTTAAATGGTCGTAGTGCGATTTCAGCAGAACTCATTGCGGAAATTGAAGCATTTGGCGTGCAATGTATTGGGGTGTCAGGTGATATTTCTGACTTTGAAGAAGCGGGCAGAATGATTCAAGAAACCCAAGAAAAGCTCGGTCCTATTACGATTTTAATCAATAATGCAGGGATTACGAATGATAAATTGATGCTACGAATGAAACCAGAAGAATTTGATCAAATCTTGAAAATTAATTTAGTGGGAACCTTTAACATGACGCAACAAGTCTTGAAAAAAATGTTGAAACAACGTGAAGGGGCCATCATTAATTTATCGAGCGTGTCAGGCTTAATTGGCAATGTCGGTCAAGCAAACTATGCGGCAAGTAAAGCAGGAGTGGTTGGGTTTACAAAATCCGTTGCCAGAGAAGTAGCACCGCGTGGGATTACGTGTAACGCGATTGCACCTGGATTTATTCAAACCGATATGACGGACGTATTATCAGATAAAGTGAAAGAACAAGTCACACAAAATATTCCATTACAACGCTTTGGTCAAGTTGAAGATGTTGCGCAAACGGCCATTTTCTTAGCGAAGAATCCATATATTACCGGTCAAGTCATCAATGTTGATGGCGGCTTAGTGATGCACGGATAAGAAAGGGGAACAAAAGATGAATCGAGTAGTAATTACAGGTTACGGAGTGACATCTCCGATTGGCAATACACCAGAAGAATTTTTAGCAAGCTTAAAAGAAGGAAAAAATGGGATTGGCCCGATTACGAAATTTGATGCAACAGCTACAGGGATTTCGGTAGCAGGAGAAGTCAAAGATTTTCCGTTAGAAAAATACTTTAAGAAAAAAGACACGAAACGCATGGATATGTTTTCGATTTTTGGTATTTATGCTGCATTAGAAGCACTTGAGATGGCAAATCTAACGGCTGATCAAATGGATGCGGATCGCTTAGGCGTGATGGTTGGATCAGGAATTGGCGGATTACCAACAATTCAAGATCAAGTCACACGAATGAATGACCGGGGAGCAGCCCGCGTATCTCCAATGTTTGTTCCAATGTCCATTGTCAATATGGTAGCTGGGAATATTGCGCTTCGTGTCGGCGCGAAAGGAATCTGTACAACGACCGTAACGGCTTGTGCTTCAGGAACGCATTCAATTGGAGAAGCATTCCGTAATATTAAACACGGCTATTCAGATGTCATTTTAGCGGGTGGTTCAGAAGCAACGATTTGTGAAATCGGCATTGCCGGTTTTGCTTCACTTACGGCACTTACGACAGCAACAGATCCCGATAAAGCTTCCACTCCATTTGATAAAAATCGTAGTGGTTTTGTCATGGGAGAAGGCGCAGGGATTTTTGTGATGGAATCACTGGATCATGCTCTGGCTCGTGGCGCGAATATTTTAGGAGAAGTTGTCGGTTACGGCGCAAACTGTGATGCTTATCATATGACCGCACCAAATCCTGATGGTTCGGGTGCAGGAAAAGCGATGAAACTAGCGATGGCAGAAGCAGGTGTTCAATCAAGTGAGATTGGCTATATTAATGCTCATGGAACAAGTACGCCGGCTAATGATAGTGCGGAAGGAACGTCGATCAAATATGGTTTAGGCGAGGACTACAAAGGCGCGTATGTCAGCAGTACGAAATCAATGACAGGTCATTTATTAGGGGCAGCTGGAGGCGTTGAGGCGATTGCATCTTTACTTGCGTTGCAACACCAATTTATCCCACCGACCATCAATGTGACGGAAAAAGATCCTGAGATTGATTTAAATCTCGTTATCAATGACAGTATCGAAACAAAATTAACGTATGCAATGAGTAACTCATTAGGTTTTGGTGGCCATAATGCGGTTATTTTAATGAAACGTTGGGAGGCTTAATCATCGTTATGGAACAAAAAGAACTTATTGAACTGTTACACTTAGTCGGACAATCCAATTTAATGGAATTTCATTTAAAAGATGGTGGCTTTGAACTTTATTTAAATAAAAATACGATGTCAAGAAGTCAATTAACCTCTTCGGCACCAGCGGCTCAAATGCCTGTTGCTTCATCCGTAGGGAACGAGGCAGCAGCAACTGTACAAACACCAGTCCAAGTCGCTACTGAAGCACCTGTTGCGGTAGAAAAGGCGCCAGTAGAAGAAGTTGCGGGTAAAAATATTGTGTCACCGCTCGTGGGTGTTGCTTATTTACAACCTTCTCCGGACAAACCAAACTTTAAAAAAGTTGGCGATAAAGTAACTAAAGGTGAAGTGGTGTGTATCATTGAAGCGATGAAAGTCATGAACGAAATTACAAGTGATGTAACCGGTGAAATCGTGGCTGTTCTGATTGAAAATGAACAAGTGATTGAATTCAATCAACCATTATTCCGTGTGAAGGAGGAAGCATAACATGACACAATTAAACATTCAACAAATTAAAGAAATTATTCCACATCGCTATCCGATGTTGTTAATCGACCGTGTGGAGGAACTCATTGATGGCGAGAAAGTCATTGCTAAGAAAAATGTCACAATCAATGAGCCGTTCTTTCAAGGTCATTTTCCTCATGAACCAGTGATGCCAGGTGTGCTAATTGTTGAAGCGATGGCCCAAGCAGGAGCGGTTGCTTTATTATCTTTAGAACAATTCCGTGGGAAAACAGCGTATTTTGGTGGGATTGACAAAGCAAAATTCCGACAAAAAGTGACACCGGGTGATACACTGATTTTAGAAGTCGAAATTATTAAAGTGAAATCTTCTGCTGGAATTGGCAAAGGAATCGCTCGTGTGGATGGCAAGAAAGTTGCCGAAGCAGAATTAACGTTCATGATTGGATAGGTGACCTATGTTTTCAAAAATATTAATTGCAAACCGTGGTGAAATCGCTGTTCGAATTATTCGCGCGTGTCGCGAACTCGGAATTCAAACAGTCGCGGTTTATTCAGAAGCAGATAAAGATGCGCTCCATACAGAATTAGCAGATGAAGCCATTTGTATTGGACCGGCGAAAGCAGCCGATTCTTATTTAAACGTCCAACAAATTTTAAGTGCCGCCATTGTGACAAAGGCTGAAGCGATTCATCCAGGATTTGGTTTTTTATCTGAAAACAGTCGTTTTGCAGCGATGTGCGAAGAGTGCAATATTGTCTTTATTGGCCCAAAAAGTCAAACAATTGATGATATGGGCAATAAAATTAATGCACGCCGTTTAATGATTGAAGCGGGTGTCCCGGTAATTCCAGGAAGCGACGGCGCATTATCGACCGTTGAAGAAGCCTTGACGATTGCCAATGACATCGGATATCCCGTGATGCTAAAAGCAGCAGCCGGCGGTGGTGGTAAAGGAATTCGTAAAGTGCTCTCAAAAGAAGAATTACCGCAACATTTTGCTTCTGCTCAGCAAGAAGCAAAAGCGGCTTTTGGAAATGATGAGATGTATATTGAAAAAATCATTTATCCAGCGCGTCATATCGAAGTCCAAATTTTAGGGGACCACTTTGGCCATGTGATTCACTTAGGCGAACGGGATTGCTCCTTACAAAGAAATAATCAAAAAGTTTTAGAAGAAGCACCGTCAGTCGCAATCGATCACACGAAACGTCAAGCAATCGGAGACGCGGCGGTCCGTGCGGCCAAAGCCGTTGATTACCGTAATGCCGGAACAATCGAGTTTTTAATGGATGAGTCGGGGGACTTTTATTTCATGGAAATGAATACCCGCATTCAAGTGGAGCATCCGATTACAGAGATGGTAACCGGGATTGATCTTGTGCAAAAGCAATTAGAGATAGCAAGTGGGGAACCGCTGAACATCCAACAGTCGGAGATTAACATTTCTGGACATGCGATCGAGTGTCGTATTAACGCTGAAAATCCGGCCTTTAACTTTGCGCCTTCTCCAGGTAAGATTACGAACTTGTTTTTACCTGGTGGCGGTATGGGATTACGTGTCGATAGTGCGATGTACTCAGGATACACGATTCCGCCATTTTACGATTCGATGATTGCCAAAGTCATCGTGCATGCAGAGACGCGCTTTGAAGCGTTAATGAAAATGCAACGTGCGCTCGGGGAATTTGTAACAGACGGTGTGACGACGAATGTTGAGTTCCAGTTGGATTTAATCAGTGATCCTAAAGTAATTGCCGGCGACTATACGACTGCCTTTTTACAAGAGGAATTTTTGCCGAATTGGACGCCTGAAAACTAGGAGGAGGTCGTGTTATGGCTTTATTTAAAAAGAAAAAAAACTATATCCGAATTCGTCCAAATCGCGATGAAACACCGACAGAAGGGCCATTCGTTCCGGATGACATGTGGGCGAAATGTCCGAGTTGTAAACATACCTTGTACACCAAAGAAATGGGTGCTGAAAAGATTTGTCCAAACTGTGGCTATAATTTTCGCATTACGGCACGGGAACGACTCGCCTTGACGGTGGATGACAATAGTTTTACAGAATGGGACACGGATATTCAGACAAAGGATCCATTAGACTTCCCTGGTTACTTAGAGAAAGTAAGTCAGATGCAAGAAAAAACAGGGTTACACGAAGCTGTTTTGACGGGGGAAGCGACGATTGGCAGTCACGCGATTGCGCTTGGTATTATGGATTCACATTTCATTATGGGAAGCATGGGAACCATCGTGGGTGAAAAAATTACGCGTCTTTTTGAAAAAGCACTCGAACAACAACTACCGGTCGTGATTTTTACGGCTTCCGGTGGGGCTCGGATGCAAGAAGGGATTTTTTCATTGATGCAAATGGCGAAAATCTCGGCGGCGGTCAAACGTCATCACCAAGCTGGTTTGTTTTATTTGACGGTCTTAACGGATCCGACAACAGGCGGTGTGACAGCTAGTTTTGCGATGGAAGGCGATATTATTTTGGCTGAACCGCAAGCATTAATCGGTTTTGCCGGACGTCGTGTCATTGAACAAACGATTAAGCAAGAGTTGCCAGAAGACTTTCAAAAAGCGGAATTTTTACTCGAACATGGCTTTGTCGATCAAATCGTACCTAGAACCCAGTTGCGACAACGGATTTTAGATCTAATCAACATACACACAATGAAAGGGTGGAAAAATCATGACTAGAACAGCACATGAAATTGTTCAAATCGCGCGTTCAAAGGATCGGTTGACTGCCTTGGATTATTTTGAAAAAATATTTGATGAGTACCAGGAATTTCATGGTGATCGCTTATTTTCTGACGATGAGGCTGTCGTTGGAGGCGTCGCATTATTAGACAATAAACCCGTGACGGTGATTGGGATTCAAAAAGGACGGAATTTGCCCGAAAATTTACGGCGTAACTTTGGTTCACCGCATCCGGAAGGGTATCGTAAGGCGTTACGCTTAATGAAACAAGCAGAGAAGTTTCAGCGGCCTGTCATCACGTTTATCAATACAGCCGGCGCATTTTGTGGGATTGGCGCAGAAGAACGTGGCGAGGGTGAAGCAATCGCGAAAAATCTCCTCGAAATGTCCGATTTGAAAGTGCCAATTATTGCGATTATTATTGGAGAAGGCGGTAGTGGTGGCGCCTTAGCCTTAGCTTTGGGCGATGAAGTGTGGATGTTAGAACACTCCATTTACGCGATTTTATCACCTGAAGGCTTTGCTTCTATTTTATGGAAAGACGGTAGTCGAAGTGTAGAAGCTGCTGAGTTGATGAAAATCACGGCACGTGAATTAAAAGAATTGGGCGTCATTGAACGTGTCATTCCTGAGACGTTCCGTGGCGAGCCCTTGACGCAAGCAGCCATCGTGAAACGCTTGAAGGCTGATCTGATTTATAAGTTGAAGGAACTTTCCAGTAAAGAGCTTCCGGAACTCCTGGAAGCCAGATACCAACGTTTTAGAAAATATTAAAGTAAACAGTAGTCAAGGCAAAGACGTACGTTTTTCCTTGACTACTGTTTTTATAATGCTTATTATAAAATGTAGCGCTCTAAATAATCGTTGGAGGAGAGATAAGATGACAGAGGTAAAATTTTGTCGCGACTCAAGAGTCATTCAAACACACCGGATTTTCCCGTTTGATTTAAATCCTTTTGGCTTTTTATTTGGTGGAAAATTAATGACGTTAATCGATGATGCTGCATCGATTTCTGTGAGTCGTCATTGTCGCAGAGGTGCGGTGACTGCTTCATTAGATCAATTGAATTTTTTAAAACCCCTTCATTCGAATCATTCCGTGTGTATTGAGACCTATATTTCGGGAGTGCATCGCAAATCAATGGAAGTCTTCGTCAAAGTCATTGGCGAAAACCTCGTTACAGGAGAACGTTATTTGGCCGCAACGAGTTTTATGACGTTTGTGGCAATTGCATCCCATATGAATGAAGAAAAAATCTTTGTGCTACCACAAGTCCTACCAGAAACAGAAGAAGAAATGAATGTTTGTGCCGGTTATGAAGAACGTCGCAAACACCGATTAATCGAAAGAGAAGCACATAAAAAACTGTCGGAAGGGCTTTCAGTTGATCTTCCGTGGGGATAATCTGTTTTTTTTTCAAATTTGAAAACTTTTCACTATATTTCAGAAAGTTTTTTTGTTATAATTACTCGTCGAATGTAATGCCAAAAGAAAAAAGGAGCAAACTTAATTGAAATACAGAAATAACCTTCGCAACGTTGCGATTATTGCCCACGTAGACCATGGAAAAACAACACTCGTGGATGAATTGTTAAATCAATCAGATTTAGCAAATAAACGCGGGGAAGCGAAATCAATGGATTCAAACGCGCTTGAACAAGAGCGTGGAATTACCATTTTAGCGAAAAACACCGCCGTGGACTATAAAGATGCTCGTATTAATATCTTAGATACCCCTGGACATGCCGATTTTGGTGGAGAAGTTGAACGAATCATGAAAATGGTTGACGGTGTTATTTTAGTCGTCGATTCTTATGAAGGTACAATGCCACAAACCCGTTTCGTATTAAAAAAAGCATTGGAACAAGGAGTTACGCCAATCGTCGTTATCAATAAGATTGATAAACCGTCTGCGCGTCCGGCTCATGTTGTCGATGAAGTATTAGAATTATTTATCGAACTAGGTGCTGAAGACGATCAATTAGATTTCCCAGTGATTTATGCGTCTGCTTTAAACGGTACATCTAGTTTATCTGATAACCCAGAAGACCAAGAAAAAACAATGAGCCATGTGTTTGATACTATTTTAGAACATATCCCAGCGCCTATTGATAATAGCGACGAGCCATTACAATTCCAAGTATCATTACTTGATTATAATGACTACGTTGGTCGTATCGGAATTGGTCGCGTTTTCCGTGGAACTATTCGTGTCGGCGATCAAGTGTCATTAATTAAACTTGACGGAACTGTGAAAAACTTCCGCGTCACAAAATTACTTGGTTTCTTAGGATTCGACCGTGTCGAAATTCAAGAAGCGAGTGCAGGGGATTTAATTGCCGTTTCAGGAATGGAAGATATCTTCGTTGGGGAAACCGTTACACCGGCTGACCATCAGGAAGCACTTCCAATCTTACATATTGACGAACCAACACTACAAATGACATTCCTTATTAATAACTCACCATTTGCTGGTCGTGAAGGAAAATTCGTAACGTCTCGTAAAATTGAAGATCGTTTAATGGCAGAATTGCAAACAGACGTTTCTCTACGCATTGAACCAATCGGTCCGGATTCTTGGATTGTTTCTGGTCGTGGTGAACTTCACTTATCTATTTTAATTGAAAACATGCGTCGTGAAGGTTATGAATTACAAGTTTCTCGTCCAGAAGTGATTCAACGTGAAATTGATGGCGTGAAATGTGAACCATTTGAACGTGTTCAAATCGATACGCCAGAAGAATACTTAGGTTCGGTTATTGAATCTTTAGGAAATCGTAAAGCAGAAATGCAAGATATGATTAATACAGGAAACGGTCAAGTACGGATTATTTTCTTAGCGCCAGCTCGTGGCTTAATCGGTTATACGACAGAGTTCTTATCATTGACACGTGGTTATGGTATTTTCCACCACACGTTCGATCAATATTTACCGATGATCCAACAACAATTAGGCGGACGTCGTCAAGGAGCTTTAGTATCGATTGACACTGGTAAAGCGACAACATATTCTATTATGAGTATTGAAGAACGTGGAACCATTTTTGTGGAGCCAACAACAGAAGTGTACGAAGGCATGATCGTTGGGGAACACTCTCGTGAGAATGACTTAACTGTTAACATTACAAAAGCGAAACAAATGTCGAACGTTCGTTCAGCAAATAAAGACCAAACATCAGTTATCAAAAAACCACGTCGTTTAACGTTAGAAGAATCATTAGAGTTCTTAAACGAAGATGAGTACTGTGAAGTAACACCACAAAACATCCGTTTACGTAAACAAATCTTAAACAAAGCGGAACGTGAAAAAGCAACGAAGAAAAAGAAAAAATCAGAATAAACTAGTTGATGCTTTAATAAATAAAAAAGGAGAGAACCTCACAAGGGTTTTCTCCTTTTTTATAGGCCTTTTTTGGTGATGATTGAAAGCGAATGTGTCATTATTTACTTAGTAGATAAGTTGTCTTCAATCATCACGAAAGAATGAAACAAAAAACAAGTGATACGAGCTTGCAATGTTCGGCTTTAGCCTGGGCGAAACATCACGGTTTTTTGAGGGAAATCGATAGCGAAAAAGAAGCATTCCGCTTTTTTTGTGGGTAACTTCTTTTAGAATTAAGTGAAAGGTTGATAGACAAGCTTTTCGAAAAACGAGATTTAGTAATTACGCAAAAATTTGTTTCATATTTTATCTTTGTTTCACGAATGATAAAAATCATTTTTCTTGAAAAGTTCCAAGGAATAAACAAAAAGTTTGTGCTATAATAATGAAACGAATAGATAAAAGGAGGGTATTGAAATGACATCATCTTCCGAAAATAAGGCGAGGTCGATCCTCGAGGAAGAAGCAAATCGGATTCGTCTTTTGATTAAAAATCAAAAAAATACGCTTTGTATCGCTCACTGTAAAGCTTTTGAAGAAGTTGTTGATACGCAAATGTATGGTTTGTCGCGTCAGATTGCCTTTGCAATCTCTCTAGAAGCCATTACAAATACCGAAGGTCAACAATTATTGAGTGATTTAGAACGTGATTTGGACAGGATGTATCACGAAGTCTTTTCCGAAAGAAAAGAAAAAGAAATAGGTAAGGAGGTTTAGCCTTGCCAGGGAAACTAAAAAAGCATCATTTATTAGATTTAGGAATCTTAATTCCTTACTTGATTCTTAGTGTCATCGGGCTGATGATGGTCTATAGTACGACGACCTATGTCCAACTTGTAATAGGTGAAAACACGGCGAAGAGTGCCATTTCGCAGTTAGCCTTTTGGATTGTCAGTTTAATTGTCATTACGATTATTTATAAAATGAAATTAAATTTCATTAAGCAAAAAAGTTTAGTCATAACGGCGATGGTTATCATTACCGTGCTGTTAATCCTTGCTTTTTTCTTTAATAAGGTGAATGGTAGCTGGGGATGGATTCCCATTCCCGGAGTTGGTACGATTCAACCAGCCGAGTTTTTAAAAATCATTGTTGTTTGGTTTTTAGCTGTTATTTTGTCTAATAATCAAAACAATGTGCACGAGGGACAATTGTTTCATACGATTAAAGGTTCTCTTGCTGCTATCGTGTTTCAAATTATTCTATTAGGAATCTACCCCGATTATGGGAATGCAGCGATTATCGTTTTGTTGGTGATGGTCGTTCTTTTAACAAGTGGTGTCAATTTCCGCTTAACTATCCTAACAGGTGCACTATCCGTGGTAGGTAGTGTGGTTGTAGTTTGGTTTGTCAATGGTATTGGGAAAGCGTTAGTCCCAGGTCACGTTGCAGATCGCTTTGCGGCCTTCCGTAATCCTTTTGAGTATGAGTATGATTTAGGTCATCAGCTTATTCAAGGATACTACGCAATGTTCAATGGCGGGTTATTCGGACGTGGCTTAGGAAACAGTATTCAAAAAAATGGCTTTTTAAAGTTTGCTCATACCGATTTTGCTTTTGCAATTGTCGTGGAAGAGTTAGGTTTAATTGCCGCCATCGCTATTTTAGGTCTGCTTTTTTATTTAATTGCCCGTATTTTGTTGATTGGCATACGAGCAAATGACCCGTTTAATAGCATGATGTGTTTGGGTATTGGCGTATTATTTTTAGTTTCAGTCTTCGTTAATTTAGGAGGCATTACTGGAATCATTCCATTGACGGGGATTACGTTCCCATTTATTAGTCAGGGTGGATCAAGCTTATTGATGTTTTCGATTTGTATCGGCTTTGTATTAAATATCAGCGCGGATGAAAGAAGAAAACAATATCAATTGATTTAAAGATAAAAGAGGAGTGGTTAGATGAAAAAAGTATTAGTCGCAAACCGAGGAGAAATTGCAACACGAGTCTTTCGAGCGTGTTCAGAGTTAAATATTAAAACAGTAGCGGTGTACGCACAAGAAGATGAATATTCTGTGCATCGTTTTAAAGCAGATGAGGCGTATGTTGTTGGTAAAGGAAAACGCCCGATTGATGCTTATTTAGATATTGAAGATATTATTCGAATTGCCAAAGAATCAGGGGCAGAAGCGATTCACCCGGGTTACGGTTTTCTATCAGAAAATTTAGAATTTGCTAAACGTTGTGAAGAAGAAGGCATTATCTTCATCGGTCCAACACCGTATCATTTAGATATTTTCGGCGACAAAATCAAAGCGAAAGAAGCGGCAATTGCAGCGGGCATCCAATCGATTCCGGGTTCCGAAGATCCAATCGAAACAGTTGATGATATTTTAGCATTTGCGAATCAATCAGGTTATCCGATTATGATTAAAGCGGCTCTTGGTGGTGGCGGACGTGGAATGCGTGTGGCCCACAATGAAGAAGAAGCAAGAGAAGGTTACGAACGAGCGAAAAGTGAAGCAAAAGCCGCTTTTGGTAGCGATGAAGTCTATGTTGAAAAATATATTGCGCAACCAAAACATATTGAAGTTCAAATTTTAGGAGATGCTCATGGTAATGTGATTCATTTGTTTGAACGTGATTGTTCTGTTCAACGTCGTCACCAAAAAGTCGTGGAAGTTGCCCCTTGTATTTCAATGGACGATGACCAACGTGCAGAAATTTGTAACGCGGCAGTTCAATTAATGCGTCATGTTGGTTACGTGAATGCTGGAACGGTAGAATTCTTAGTTGAAGGCGATCAATTTTACTTTATTGAAGTAAATCCTCGTGTTCAAGTAGAGCATACCATCACAGAAATGATTACGGATATCGATATTGTGACAAGCCAAATTTTAATTGCGCAAGGCAAAGACTTACATAAAGAAATCGGGATTCCAACACAAGATCAATTAACGTTTGAAGGTTCAGCAATTCAATGCCGGATCACAACGGAAGACCCCTTAAATCAATTTATGCCAGACACTGGAAAAATTGATACATACCGTTCACCAGGTGGTTTTGGCGTTCGATTAGACGTCGGAAATGCTTACGCAGGTGCAGTCGTTACTCCTTACTTTGATTCCCTCTTAGTAAAAGTATGTACGCACGGCGCAACCTTTGAACAAGCCATTGGTAAAATGGAACGTTGCTTAAAAGAATTCCGAATTCGTGGTGTTGAAACGAATATTCCGTTTATGCGTAACGTGGTGAAACATCCGACATTCCGTTCAGGAAATGCAGCAACGACCTTTATTGATACGACTCCTGAGTTATTTGAGTTCCCCCGGACGAGAGACCGCGGAAACAAAACGATGAAATATATTGCTGAGATTACGGTAAATGGCTTCCCGGGTATCGAAAAACAACGCAAGAAACATTTTGATTTACCTCGTGTACCAAAAGTGTTAGAGACGTTACCGACTTCTATCGTGACGGCTAAAAATATTTTAGATACAAAAGGTGCGGATGCAGTAACGGAGTGGATTAAAGAACAAAAAAATGTCTTATTGACGGATACGACATTCCGGGACGCGCATCAAAGTATTTTAGCAACTCGTGTCCGGACAACGGACTTTGCGAAAATTGCGACTCAAACAGAACAAGCGATTCCACAACTTTTCTCAAGCGAAATGTGGGGCGGCGCAACGTTTGATGTCTCTTATCGCTTCCTAACAGAAGATCCATGGGAAAGATTACGACTACTACGTAAAAAAATGCCAAATACGTTACTACAAATGTTATTCCGTGGTTCAAATGCGGTTGGTTATTCTAATTATCCAGATAACGTGATTGTGGAATTTATTAATGAAGCAGCAAGTCAAGGAATTGACGTTTTCCGTATTTTCGATAGCTTAAACTGGATTCCTCAAATGGAAAAAAGTATTCAAGCGGTTCGTGATGCCGGTAAGATTGCAGAAGCGGCGATTTGTTATACTGGTGATATTAATGATCCAAGTCGTGCGAAATATAATGTGCAATATTACATCGATATGGCAAAAGAATTACAAGCACTAGGAGCTCACACGATTGCGATTAAAGATATGGCGGGATTATTAATGCCTCAAGCATCTTATCGTTTAATCAGCGAATTGAAGTCTGCGATTGATATTCCAATTCATTTACATACACACGATACAAGTGGTAATGGGATTATTACGTATTCAGCAGCTGTAACAGCTGGTGTCGATATCGTCGACGTGGCGATGAGTGCGATGAGTAGTAACACGAGTCAACCAAGCTTAAGTAGTTTGTATTTTGCACTCGTTAATGGAAATCGTGTTCCAGATGTTGACATTAAAAAAGTTCAAAAATTGAATCATTATTGGGAAGATGTTCGTCAATACTACGCACCTTTTGAAAATGGCTTAAATGCGCCACAAACAGAAGTGTACTTACATGAAATGCCAGGTGGTCAATACTCGAACTTGCAACAACAAGCCAAAGCAGTTGGTTTAGGCGAGCGTTGGGATGAGATTAAAAATATGTACCGCGAAGTGAATATGATGTTTGGTGATATTGTGAAGGTAACGCCTTCTTCTAAAGTTGTCGGCGATATGGCACTCTTTATGGTACAAAATGATATTACTGAAGAAGATATTTATGCGCGTGGACATGAAATGAGTTTCCCTGATTCCGTGATTAGCTTATTCCGTGGCGATTTAGGTCAACCAGTTGGTGGCTTCCCAGAGAAATTACAAAAAATTATTTTAAAAGATCGTGAAGCATATACTGTCCGTCCTGGGTCACTAGCAGCGCCAATCGACTTTGAAGAAGTGAAACAAGAACTAACCGATTTAATTGGCTATGAACCGAAGAAAGAAGAAGTGTTAAGTTACTTAATGTACCCTGAAGTCTTCTTAACGTACCGCAAAGCGTATGAAAGCTTTGCTGATGTCAAAGTACTCGATACACCAACATTCTTTTATGGAATGCGTTTAGGTGAGCGAATCGATGTTGAAATCGAAAAAGGAAAAGTATTAATTATTCGCTTAGATGAGATTGGTGAACCCGATATTGAAGGAAACCGAAACGTCTTCTTTAACTTAAATGGTCAACGTCGTGAAGTGTTAGTCAAAGATAGTTCAATTAAGAGTCAGGTTCAAGCGAAACGCAAAGCAGAACCGACGAATAAAGAACATATTGGAGCAACCATGTCAGGCTCTGTGCTAGAAGTCCTTGTAAGCAAAGGGGATAAAGTAAAACGTGGCGAAACGCTACTTGTGACGGAAGCGATGAAGATGGAGACTGCGATTGAAGCTCGTTTTGATGGCGTCGTTGAACGCATCCATGTGTCAGCTGGGGAACCAATTGCTTCAGGTGATTTATTAATGGAAGTAAAAGAAAAATAGTAAAAAATGAAAGAAGAGGAGGCGCGTAACTTGATGCGACGAGGACTATTGTTTTTCGGATTGTTCCTAATCAGTTTGGTGATTGTTTATATGGAACCTATTTGGTCTTATCAAATAAGTCCGAATGATGGACAAGAACTCCCGCTACAAAGTCCACCGCCTACCTCTTTAAATCTTGAATCAATCCCAACGCAAGGAATTGCGCAGTGGATTGGACAACCGATGAAAGCTTTTACCACTCTCTACGGAGAAGCGCAATCAGTAACCGATTCAGGATTTGGTTTTTTCAGTCATCAATTTCGAATGGATGCAGATGCCTTTATGGAAGTTACAACGATCGATCAACGAATCACCAGTATTAAAGTGCTGGGAGAAACCTCGATGGATATTGGCCCTTTTGAGTATCAGATGAGCTTAGAAGAGTTGACGACCTATACGGTTATTTCACCGATTGTAAGTGTTGAATATGGCGGAGAAACCTATAGTTTGGAATTGATGGAAGATGATATTAATTATCGTCCACTTGTCGCTTTTGATAATGGTAGTTATGCCATTTTATTTTTTGATCATCAAGACAAACGGAGTGGTCTTTATAGTTTGATGTATTTAGATACGGAAACATTGTTAAAGCTTGCGCCGTATGTGCTAACAGAGGGTCAACCACAATTTTTTGTGGCGGAAAAGGCGGCTGATTGGATTACTATTGATGATCAGAAAAGTGAAACGAGTCGTTACTTAATGCAACAACTCAGACGAAGTTATGATTTTCCTGCCTATTCAACTTCACTTGCTTTGCAACGAGAAACCCAAGCGCTCTTGACAGACTTTTTAATTAATCAGGAAGATTACCTTTCAACCGAACGTTTGCGTTCGTTTCAACGAATCCAGCGGCAAGAATTGAATCAAAATTGGGTACTCACGAATCAAGAGGTGCGAACGTTAGTCGAAGAACTGGATGAAGAGAAGACATTTGCTCATTTTGAAATGCCAGTTTATGATCCGATTTTTACGCTATTATCTTGGTATAGTAACCCTTACCTCGTATCCCGCCTTTTTTATGATGAGTCCGAAGCAATTGGTGTTGCCTTTTCGAAAGAAAATATGTTAGTCTTATTTCAAGAAATCAATCAACCGACAGAAAGTAGTGAGCAGCCTTGATATATAATGATCATTTTTTTGCGATAGAAGATCAAGTTCAACGAGTGGTTGAGCGACTGATTGAAAGTAATTCTTTTCAACAGTACATTCTTAATAAAATCGACATGTATCAAGATCAAGAAGTTGCAACCCTCCGTCAAGATTTCACTCTCAAAAAAGAAGCATTTGACAAAATCAGTGCTTACGGAAAACATGCGCCAGATTATCGGGAGCGCCAACGTGCGTTGAGAAAGACGAAACGAGCCTTAGATTTGCATCCGAAAGTTGCGGAGTTTCGCTTAAGTGAAACGCAACTGCAAGGGATTTTAGATGAAATTATTTTAAAAGTTGCTGCAACTTTTTCAGAGAAAGTGATTGTCAATACTGGGAATCCATTTTTTGAATCAAAATCAAGTTGTGGGGGAGGTTGTCATCATGGATGAGTTTGTGATACAAAAAAGAAGAGGGTTAATCGTTTGGGTCTATAGTTTACGACAATTAAAAAATTTACGTCGTTTTGGATTAATTCATTTTGTTTCTAGTAAAATGAAATATGTTGTACTGTATGTCAACGAGGAAGATGTCGAAGCGACACTTGAAAAAATCAATAAACTTCATTTTGTCCGGGAAGTAGATGTTTCTCATCGACCAGATATCGAAATGAATTTTGCGGATAAAATTGGCACGAAAGCTGCTTTTCAAGAGGAAGATGAACCTGATTTTGAAAGTGATGTACAAATACCTGAAATCCGCTTAGCCGAACATCTGTAAGTGAATAAAAGATAAATACCACTTTTTCCTCTTAGCAACAGCGGAGTAGATGCTCGAAATTTTGTCATCGCTATACTGTTTAAGAAGAAAAAGTGGTTTATTTCTGTAGGAGTGAAAATATGCGCGTAATATCTGGTAATTATCGTGGTCGAAAATTAAAAAGTCTGAATGGTGACAATACAAGACCCACGAGTGATAAAGTAAAAGAATCGATTTTTAATATGATTGGCCCGTATTTTGATGGTGGTACGGTGCTTGATCTTTTTTCAGGCAGTGGAAGTTTAGCGATTGAAGCTGTCTCAAGAGGGATGGACTATGCGATATGTGTGGACCGTCATTACCAAGCAATCAAAGTCATTCAAGAAAACATTGCGATTACGAAAGAACCAAATAAATTCGCTGCAATTAAAGGCGATGCAAATAAGTTGCTGCATCGATTTGCAGCTGAGCAAAACGTCTTTGATCTTGTGTTTTTAGATCCGCCGTATGCTGACCAAGCAATCGTCGATCAACTCACTCAAATGCTGAAACTAGGACTCTTAACAAAAGATGCGCGAATCGTCTGTGAAACGGATAAAAAAGTTATCTTGCCCGAAACAATCGGAACGTTACAGCAAACCCGTCATCAAGTCTATGGTTTTTCTGCTGTGACCATTTATAGAAACGAGGAATAATTTTGAAAAAAATTGCGTTATTTCCAGGAAGTTTTGATCCCTTTACGATGGGACATTTAGAAACGATTCGTCGCGGGGCAAAGTTAGTCGATGAATTAATTGTCGGTGTCTTTATTAATAGTCAAAAGCAATCGTTTTTTACCACCGAAGAAAAGGTCCAACTGGTAACCGATGCAGTGGCAGCGATCCCCAATGTGACGGTTGTCTCGCAAGAAACAGAATTAACTGTGACAGCGGCGAAACGCTTAGGGGCACAATTTTTATTACGTGGGATTCGTAGTGTGAAAGATTACGAGTATGAAAGAGAAATTATGGAGATGAATCAACATTTAGATGAGGAAATTGAAACCATCTTTTTGCTTGCAACGTCACAGTACAGCCATATTAGCTCGAGTTTAATTAAAGAAGTGATGTTATTTGGAGGCGATGTTAAAGCCTATCTACCCGAAAACGTCTATCAAATGATGATGGAAAAGAAGCGTGAGATGAATGAATAAAAATAAACGATCGGTCAAGCCGATACTCTTAACGATCTTAGCAATAATTGTAGCTGCAAGCATTCTTGTGCCAATTCCGTATTATATCGAACGTCCAGGAGTTCCGACGCATTTAAATGAGTTAGTAACGGTCAATGGCGAGCAAGATGAGGCTGAGGGATCGTACTCGTTGACCTCTGTGGCGATTTATCAGGCGACGGTCTTTCAGGCGCTTAAATCGAAGTTTGAGCCGTTTGCTGATTTATTAAGTGAAAAAGAATTATTTGGCGATGCAACAGGAGAAGAGTATAATCAAATGCAACAATATTATATGGAATCTTCCCAAAATAGTGCCATTGAACAAGCGTTAACCCTCGCAAATAAACCGTTTGAGTTTGAATTTAAAGGCGTTTATGTGATGAATGTGGATCCTAATTCGAATTTTTATCATCAAATTAGTATTGGCGATACGGTCACAAAAGTCGATGGGAAACAATTTGAAAGTTCGCCTGAGTTCATGGAATATGTCCAAAGCCAAAAAGTCGGTGATACGGTGACGATTACGTTTTTACATGATGGCGCAGAAAAAGAAGCGACGGGTGAATTAATGGAACTGCCAACCAATAAAAAAGCAGGTATAGGGATTACGTTAATCGATCATACGGCCATTTCTTCCGATGAATCAATTGAGTTTCATGTTGAAAATATCGGGGGACCGTCTGCTGGGATGATGTTTACTCTCCAAATTTATGACCAATTAACAGGCAATGATTTACGCCAAGGTCGTGATATTGCAGGGACAGGAACGATGAACTTAGATGGAACAATCGGTCGAATTGGTGGGATTGACAAGAAAATCGCCGGTGCGGTAGCCGCAGGAATTGATATCTTCTTTGCACCTGATGATGAAATCACGGCTGAGATGAAAGAAGAGTATCCAGGAATTTTATCGAATTATGAAGAAGCGAAACAAGTATTAGAAGAACTCGATACTGAAATGGTTCTTGTTCCGGTAAAAACAGTAAAAGATGCGATTGATTATTTAGAAAATAATGAATGATGCCATAAAGACAAGTGATGTCTTAATTTTTTGATGTAAATGTAAACGTAACAAACTGCTGCATAAGTGGCGAGATTATGTCAATACCACGTGATAGAGAGAATCAAAACAACCTCCCAATAACGCGATGAACACTCGTTGTTGGGAGGTTGTTTATTAATCGTGTTGCAACTCAATTTCGTAAGTCGTTTGAAAGACTTTTTGTTCCCCTGGCAAAAGTTCGATTGCGCCGAAATGAGGATGGTTGATCACATCGGGAAGCTCTTGTGTTTCTAAAGCAATCCCTAATTGTGAACGCATGGTTTGTTGCTCGCTTAATGGAAGTAGTAAATCAAAACCCGTAGTCGAAAAGACGACGACTGCTTGGCGATTGGTATGAATCCTTAGTTGACGGCCACTCGTGGGATGGGTGAGAACGATGGCAGGTTGTATCTGCTTTAAGCAATACGCATCATCAAGCCCGTTTTCTAGTGTCGTGAGTACTTCGTCAAGGAAGGTTGGTTCTTGGAAATCATATCCAGTACCTTTGACGGGTAGCATTTTTCCCGTAGGAAGTTGTTCGCCGTCTAATTCCAGTCTTTCAGCAGCTTGAATTTGTAGCTGATGCTTCGTGATATCTTCTTTGGTATTTCCTGAAAGATTAAAATAAACATGATTTGTTGGATTGACAATCGTTTTCTTCTTTGTTGTACAAGTGGTTTTCATGATGACCGCTTTTGTTGTGAGCGTGTAAGTCGTTTTAACGGCAATTGGTCCTGGATAACCCGAATGCTCATCGTTTAAAGAAAAAGTGACTTCTGCATGTCCATCTGTTGTCGTAAACGCATATTCCCAAAACTGATTCGACCAACCTTGGCTGCCACCGTGGATATGATGCGATCCGTGATTTTTCTCCAGATGAACGTCTTGCCATCGTGCCTCTTTTATACGACCGGCAACAGGTCCGATAAACGCGCCAAATTGGGCCGGATCATTTAAGATATCTTGCGGCGTTGCTAAGCTTAAACAAATATTTTCTGATTTTCCATATTTGTCAGGCGTGAAAAACGCATAGAAGCGAGCGCCGAAATTAAGAAACGTCGCCGACAAACAGCCATTGCTTAACGTAATAAAATCGATTTTTGTTTGAGGGTCATGGTGAACCGAAACGATCGGACTCAACGGTTTTCCCACACGTCTTTAAGGTAATCAAACGTTAAGGCTTCGGTTGAAGGAACTAATGGAATATCGTCACCTAAATCTTCCGCGCGGCCCACACCAACGGGCGTTGCACCGCTCGTTTTAATCGCTTGAATGCCTGCAAGGGCGTCTTCGATTCCAAGACATTCTGTAATAGGAACATCAATAAGTCTGGCTGCTTCTAGGAAAATATCGGGAGCGGGTTTGCCGCTAGCCACAGCTGCGGGATCTGCAATGGCGTCAAAAAGCGAGGTCAGTCCCATTTTTTCTAAAAGCATTGGTCCATTTTTACTTGCAGAAGCAAGGGCAATCTTAATCTTATTTTCTTTTAATGTTTGGAGTAGTGATAAAATACCAGGATAAATATCTTTTTCGGAAAATCGTTCGATCAGTTCAACATAATGATCGTTTTTTTCTTTAGCAAGTTGGGCAAATTGTGCTGCAGGAATCTCTGCTTGTTTTTTACCGTGTGCAAGAATTAAACGCAGTGAATCTTCACGGCTGACACCTTTTAACGATTCGTTGAACGCTCGATCAATCGAGATGCCAAGTCCATCGGCTAATTTCTTCCATGCATGGTAATGATATTCTGCGGTATCCGTAATAACACCATCTAAATCAAATAGTACACCTTTAAACATCGTAAACTTCCTTTCGAAAATCCCAAATAGCAACTCACGCTATTTGGGATTCATTTTTATTTTTTTAATGCGATTTGTACAGTATCGGTTAATTCGTGTTCTTCGCCATAAATGGTTAATGCTAAGGCATCACCCGATTTTAATGTAATAGTCACCCATTCTTTGTCGATGTTAATATGGAGTTGACGATTACGATAGTTGATGTGGAAGGCATATTTGTCCCAAGATTTTGGTAAAAATGGCGCGAAGCTTAGTTGCTCATCAAAAGTTTTCATTTGAGCGAAACCTTGAACAATCGCTAACCAACTACCAGTCATTGATGTGATATGAAGGCCATCTTCGGTATCGTTATTGTAGTTATCTAAGTCTAAACGAGCAGTTCGTTGGTACATTTCTACCGCTTTTTCTTCCATTCCTAATTCAGCTGCAAGAACGGCGTGAATTGAAGGGGATAGGGAAGATTCATGAACGGTCATTGGCTCATAGAAATCAAAGTTGCGTTGTTTTTCTTCCGTTGTAAACTGATCGCCAAAGAAATAAATTCCTTGTAAAACGTCGGCTTGCTTAATGAAGCATGAACGGAGAATGCGATCCCACGACCAATTTTGATTTAATGGCACGTCAGAGGCTGAAAGTGCTGTTGTCGGTAGTAATTCTTTGTCTAAGAACGTATCGTGTTGGACAAAAATCCCCAGTTCATTGTCGACAGGGAAGTACATTTTGGCGATAATATCTTCCCATTTCGTTAATTCAGCCGCTTCAAGCGTTACAGTTGCTTCAGATTGAAACGCGCGATAGTTTTCTAAGGTATATTTTAAGACCCAAGTTGCGATATAGTTTGTATACCAGTTATTGTTGATATTATTTTCGTATTCATTAGGACCAGTTACACCATGAATCATATAACGGTCATTGCGTTTGGAGTAATGAACACGGTCCGCCCAAAAGCGTGCAATTTCAACTAAGACTTCTAATCCTTCGTTTTTAATGTATGAAGTATCGCCTGTATAATTCGTATAGTTGTAAATCGCGTAAGCAATCGCGCCATTACGGTGGATTTCTTCAAAGGTGATTTCCCACTCATTATGACACTCAACACCTGTGAAGGTTACCATCGGATAGAGCGCACCGGCTAATCCTTGTTGACGGGCATTATGTTGTGCTTGTGGTAATTGGTTGTGACGGTATTTCAATAAGTTTTTCGTTACTTCAGAATCGGTTAATGCTAAGTAAAGTGGGACAGCGTAGGCTTCTGTATCCCAGTAGGTAGCACCGCCGTATTTTTCGCCGGTAAAGCCTTTTGGTCCGATATTCAAGCGCTCATCTTCTCCATAGTAAGTTGAGAACAATTGGAAGAGATTAAAGCGAATCCCTTGTTGCGCTTCATGATCGCCTTCAATGACGACATCTGCGAGTGCCCAACGTTGCGCCCAAGCTTGTTGATGTGCTTGTGTTAATTCAGCAATCGACTGTTGATTTGTTTCGTCCATTAAAGCTTGTGCTGTTGCTAGTTGCTCATTTGCGGCAACGTCACGACTTGTCACAAGAATCACTTTTTTATCAACGGCAATCGTGTCACCTTGTTTGACAGTGAATACGAGTGTTTCAGCTGTTGCTAATGATGATTTTTCGCTCGAACGAACGACGTCATTTGCTGTCTGGTTTTCCATTAAGCCAGTCACGGTAAATTGTTCAATCCCAAAATTATTTGGAATCGTCCGAGCAGTCACGAAGAGTGCAGTATCATTGTCAACGGCATCCGTTGTTTCCCAGAAGCGATCATCATAGTTACTATCTTCATTTTGAACATTGTTATCCAGTCGAGAAACCACTTTGACCGTACCTTCTCCAGCTAGGACTTCTGCCTTAAATTGAATCACGGCTAATTCTTTTGTGGTGATACTTAAAAAGCGGGAGAAGCGACAGTTGATGGTCAATCCATCTACTGTTATCTTGAATTGACGTGAAAGAATCCCGTCTTGCATATTTAATTCTTGGTAGAAATCTTCAATTGGTTGCGTTGCTAAATCAATTTTCGTATCATTGACATAGATATCCATTGCAATAAAGTTCATGGCGTTGATTACTTTTCCAAAATATTCTGGATAACCATTTTTCCACCAACCAACACGCGTTTTGTCTGGATACCAAACTCCTGCAAGATAGGTTCCTTGATGGTGATCACCACTATAACTTTCTTCAAAGTTTCCGCGCATCCCCATATAACCATTTCCGATACTTGTGAGTGATTCTTGCAGTCTGAAGTCGTCCTTGTGTAATGTTGTCGTTGTTAATTTCCATGGATCAATATCAAATAATCGTTTCAAATGTTCCAATTGAAATTCCTCCTCAAAAAATTTTATCTATATTGCTATCATACACGCAACCGGTTGCGAAAACAATAGCTTTGTGCAAAGAATTTTTGTCTTTTATTTAAAAGAATAAAAAAAATGATGTTTACATATCAGCATTTTACGTCTATAATCATTCAAGGAAATCGTTTGCGTAAAAACAGGAGGGAAAACGAATGAAGAAAATATTTAATTTTGAGTTTTGGCAAAAGTTCGGAAAGGCTTTAATGGTGGTAGTCGCTGTGATGCCAGCAGCGGGTTTGATGATTAGTATTGGGAAAACGATCCCGTTAATCAATCAGGATTTAGGTTTTTTAGTGACAACAGGAAGTGTTGTTGAAAGTATTGGTTGGGCAATTATTGGGAATTTGCACTTATTATTTGCATTAGCGATTGGTGGAAGTTGGGCGAAAGACAAAGCAGGTGGTGCATTTGCGGCGGGGATTTCGTTCGTACTGATTAATCGAATTACCGGCGCGTTATTTGGCGTGACGAGTGATATGTTAGCGAATGAAGAAGCTTATACCCACACGTTGTTTGGAACAAAAATTATGGTTAAAGGCTTTTTTACAAGTGTTTTAGAAGCACCTGCTTTAAATATGGGTGTGTTTGTCGGAATTATTGCCGGTTTTGTTGGGGCGATGGCTTTTAACAAATACTATAATTATCGAAAATTACCTGAAGCACTCTCGTTTTTCAATGGAAAGCGCTTTGTTCCATTCGTAGTGATTTTATGGTCAGTTATCGTTTCTCTTGGTCTAGCAATTATATGGCCAGTCATTCAATCAGGGATTAATAATTTTGGTTTGTGGATTGCACAATCACAAGATTCTGCTCCAATTTTGGCACCGTTCTTATATGGAACATTAGAACGATTGCTGTTACCATTTGGCTTACATCATATGTTGACGATTCCAATCAACTATACGCAACTCGGTGGCACGTATGAAATTTTATCTGGTGCACAAGCAGGAACAATTGTTTATGGGCAAGATCCTTTATGGTTAGCGTGGGCAACTGATTTAGTGAATTTAAATGATGGTTCGAATTTAGATCAATATGGTTATGTGTTATCAAATTGGACTCCGGCTCGTTTTAAAGTTGGACAAATGATCGGAGCTTCTGGTACTTTGATGGGACTCGCGTTTGCGATGTACCGTAGTGTTGATAGCGATAAACGCGCACAGTACAAATCCATGTATTTATCTGCCGCATTAGCAGTCTTTTTAACAGGAGTTACAGAGCCACTTGAGTTCATGTTCATGTTTGCAGCAGTCCCACTTTACGTTGTGTATTCCGTGATTCAAGGATTGTCGTTTGCGATGGCAGATTTGATTAACTTAAGAGTGCATTCTTTTGGTAATATCGAACTTCTGACAAGAACACCGATTATTATTAAAGCTGGAATTGCGGGCGATTTAATTAATTTTGTGATTGTGACGATTGTTTTTGGAGTCTTTACTTATTTCTTAACAATGTTTATGATTAAGAAATTTAATTTTGCGACACCTGGAAGAAATGGCAATTACGAGATTGAAGCATCAACCGATGAGCAACAAGTCGGAACTGAAACGGCTGGTAATCAACAAGTCTTTGATATTATTGGCTTATTAGGTGGCAAAGAAAATATTTCGGATGTCGATGCTTGTATGACACGTTTAAGAATTTCGGTTAAAGATAGTCAACAAGTCGCTTCAGAAAATGAATGGAAAAAAACCGGTGCGATGGGACTGATTGTGAAAGATAATGGCATTCAAGCGATTTACGGTCCGAAAGCAGATGTCTTAAAATCAGATATTCAAGACGTCTTAGATTCAGGCATGACCATTCCTGAACGTCAACGTTCATCAGAAGACGTGGCGAAGGCGTCTGAAACAACGAATTTTATCGGTGAAAAACGTTCTTTTACTTCTGTTGTTGATGGAACGGTTATCGCGATTGAAGCAGTCAATGACCAGGTCTTCTCTCAAAAAATGATGGGTGAAGGGTTTGCAGTTGAACCAACAGGAACGATCGTGGTAGCACCGCTTTCTGGCACAGTGACAGCTGTTTTTCCAACGAAACATGCGATTGGTATGGTGACGGAAGATGGCATTGAAGTCTTGGTTCATATGGGACTTGATACTGTCGAAATGACTGACCAAGCGTTTGATGTCTTTGTAAAAGAAGGCGATCATATTGAACAAGGAACCAAAATTGCTGAAGCAGATTGGGAAAAAGTGCGAGCAGCTGGTAAAGGTACAACTGTGGTTGTCGTCTTTACAAATAGTGCAGCGATTGATCAGTTTAAACTTGAAAAAACCGGTGCAACAACAGTAAATACAACAGTGGGTACGATTACCATTTAATAGTAAAAGGGTTGAATTGCCAGCGAGCGTTTTGTCGCTGGCAATTCTTCTTGCCGTGACGAAAATCAAGGCGACGTAAACGATTATTATAGAGGAGGAGTAGCAACATGAAAGTGTTGACTTTAAATACACATAGCTGGCTAGAAGCAGCGCCGCTCGAAAAACTTGAACAAATCGCCCAATATCTCTTGAAAGAAGAAGTCGATATTATCGGATTGCAAGAGGTGAACCAATTAATAGAAAGTCCAGACGCTATGATCGATGACTATTATCAATGTGCTGAAAGTGAAATCAGTATGAAAGAAGATAACTTTGCATTTTTATTAGTTTCACGATTAAGAGAGCTCGGAGTGAATTATTATTGGAGTTGGGTTTGTAGCCATATTGGGTATGATCGGTATCATGAAGGAGAAGCAATCTTATCCAGATATCCAATCGATCCAAAAGGAATCTTAGTCTCAAACATTGCGGAGCTCACCAATTACCGCCGAAGAAAACAACTAGCAGCCAAAATTACTTGCCCGCAAGGTTCAATTATGGTTTGCGTTTGTCATTATTCCTGGTGGGAGCAAACAAAAGATTCAGGCTTTGCATTTGAATGGCAACAAACCTTAGAAAAACTCGAAACAAAAGACCTGCCAACTCTTTTTCTGGGGGATTTCAATAGTCCCGCCCATTTGGAAGAGGAAGGATATGCTTTAGTCACTAGCACTTATCAAGATGCGTATGTCACCGCGATCCATAAAAAGGGCTCTTTCACGGTCGAAGAAACGATTGACGGTTGGGAAGAAAATACTGAAAAATTAAGAATTGATTACCTCTTTCACTCGCATGATTGGCACGTTTTGGAATACCGCGTGATTTTTGATGGTCATGAAACGCCAATTGTGAGTGATCATTATGGAGTATTAGTACAGCTAAACTTGATCGAACTTGAATTCAAATAATTAAAATACGTTCTATTCGCCTAAATCAATTTTCTAGGCGAATAGAACGTATTTTTTATTGAATCGAAGGCAATGAATGGCGACTTTAATCCATTTTCATCCATGATGGTTCTAAACAGTTGCCGTCTAAATCCTGTACTTCTAGTCCGTACATCATACTTTCAGG
This sequence comes from Enterococcus aquimarinus, assembly GCF_001885765.1. Classification (GTDB taxonomy): domain Bacteria; phylum Bacillota; class Bacilli; order Lactobacillales; family Enterococcaceae; genus Enterococcus_I; species Enterococcus_I aquimarinus. The sequence continues at coordinate 166,534 of NZ_JXKD01000001.1, forward strand.
CATCCCCATTTCAACATGGTGAACGGTTCCACCGTGTTTTTCGGCGGTTGCCCCAAACGCTTTGACTGCTGCTATACTGTCGAGACTAAACGAAATTAAAGCAGCACTTACTTTTTGTGTATCCGCGATCTCTTTGTTTTTCAAAAATTTCCGATAAAAATCATGGGTGAGAAGCATAATCCAGAAAGTGTCGTCCCACATCATCGCAGCGGCTTCGTCGTTAGAAAATTCCTTGTTTTGTTTAAAACCTAAGGCAGTGTAAAATTCAATTGAACGTGACAAGTCCGTAACGGGGAAATTAACAAAGACCATGGCTGTCATTTCGTTTCCTCTTTTCTACTATTATTCTATCAACCCATTATTGCATGAAATCGCTTTCTAGGTCAATTGACTCGTTTTAGAAAAAGAATGCGTATTTGTCTAAAAAATGGCTATCTATTTGAATCTTCATTAAAGATATTCAATCCCTCTATAGCCAATCGTAGCGAGCGCGGTGAGTTTGGTTGTTTCTGGATTTTTAGCGAAGTTTCTGATAATGTATGAATCAAACAGATGCGATGGGAAATTGGAAAGGGTAGGTGTTGCAAATGAAAAAGAAACTGGGCATCATGCTGAATTGTTTACCGCTTGGTGTCATCTTTATTTTACTTGAATACCATCAAATTCTTCGGTTGTCTTCACCGAGCCTGTTGTTATATCCACTGTTATTTGTTCCAACAATCACGGTATTTTTGATGTGGAATAAAAAGAATCGTGTGATGTTCCGCATGCTATTTCAGTGTTATGCCATCTCTGTGATTTTAGGGTTCCTATTATTTCTGATTATCGGAGCCCCTCCGAATAGTTGGTTGAAACCCCTCACGCCGATAGGACATTCTTTCTTGTATCCTAGTATCATTTTCGGGTGTCAAATGATTTTAGTCCTGTTTGTAAATCCATTTAAGAAGGAAAGCCAGAGTTAGGAATGGGTACGGTTATAGAAAAAGACCGGAATGATTCGCAATGCTATTATCAATAGATAGTCGGCGAAAAGGTTTATGGCAATTGATTTGCAGCGAAAAAGTACACGCATAGAAGAAAACACTCAAAATCCCCAAAGACCTGAAGTTTCCGTTTTCAAAGTGTTTTTTTATGGTATAATTTTCTTTGAGGAGTGTGAAAAAATTGGAAATTAAAAGACAGCAACCAATCGTAGAGGCGTATCATTTTGATATGCGCGATCCTAAAAAAGAAGCAAAAACAAAAATTAATGTGGGGTTTGCACCATTTCCTGCGCCGGATGAAAATTATCCAAAAGAAAATAGTATTTTAGCTGGACGTTTACAATTTGAAGTGGTTTTTCCAGACTTTATCGTCAGTGGTGCGATTGGTCAAATTAATCACTTTATTAATCGTCAAGTGGCAAAACAAGAAGATTTGACACAAGAAGAAGCAAATGAATTGGTGGCACCATTATTTGATATGCTACAACGTTTAACGTATGAAGTAACAGAAATCGTAACGGATCAACCGGGTATTAACTTAAATTTTAGTCAGGAAAAGGAATAATTTATGTTTTCAACGAATATTCAATTAATGGTTTATGTCGATGACGTCGCAAAAGCGCGTGATTTTTGGTTAGCTTTAGATTTTTGTTTGATTGAAGAGCAAGAAATGGATGGTACATTGGTCGTTGAGCTCGCAATAAGTAAGGGTGCGGCGGTTCATTTTGTGCTGTATGATCGTGAGTTTATTGAACGTCATTCACCAGAAGTCGCAACGAACGCACCGTCCTTGATGTTTTTCACGGAAGACATTTTTGCGTTATACAAAAAAATGCAAGCTAATCATGTTCAAGTTGGTGAACTCATTCAACTGACGGATAAATATGTGTTTAATTTTGCAGATCTCGATGGAAATTACTTTGCAGTTACAGGCGAAATAGCAGAATAATTTGGAAGATTCATCTTATTCAAAGCGAATAGGATGGATTTTTCTTATGCATAAAGGAGGATTCTCATGAAATCACTTGTGTATGTAATTAGCGACATTCATGGACAACTCGATTTATTCCAACAACTTTTACGTGACTTTGATCCTATGTTGCATCAGTTGGTCTTAATAGGCGACTTAAATGACCGCGGACCTCGGAGTAAAGAATGCTTATTGTTAGGAATGGAACTGGTCCAAAAACAAGGGTGTATTTACTTGCGGGGCAATCATGAACAATATCTTTTACAGTTTTTGCAAGACCCAGAAGAAATTGCGGAGAGGTATTGGTTGAATGGTGGCAAAGAGACCGTCAATAGTTTGCTCCATCCTGGGGCAACACAAGAATATTCACCGACGGAAATTGCGCTAATGATTCGTTCGCGTTACAAGGAATTAATCCAATTTTTAACCGACTTGCCTTACTACTACGAGTGGGAAAAGTATGTGTTTGTTCATGCAGGAATTGATTTAACGAAGGCCGATTGGCATCAAACGAGTTTACGTGATTTCATTTGGATTCGGGAACCTTTTTTGAATGGAAAGAATCACACTGGGAAAGTCATTGTTTTTGGACACACGATTACCCCGAGTTTACATGGCGATGGCCAGACAACAGATCTATGGTTTTCGGATGATAAAATCGGAATAGATGGCGGAGCGATTTTTGGCGGTTCTGTTCATGGTGTGATTTTTAATCCAGAGCGTTTGATTCAAGATATTGAATATCAAAATATGAAAGGGCCGTGGAAACCGGACTTTTGAAAGAAAGAGTGATGTTATGACAGTCGAGACACAAAATCCAGTGATTCAATTACTGGCAAAAGAATTAACGCAGTATCGTCTGCCTCAGATTACGAAAGTACTAGAGTTATTGCATGATGGGAATACCGTGCCGTTTATTGCCCGTTACCGCAAAGAAATGACGAATGCGTTAGATGAGGTTCAAATTCGGGAAATTGAAGAACGTTATCATTATTTAGAAAATTTAGAAAAGCGTAAGGAAGAAGTTCTGCGTATCATCGACGAACAAGGGAAGTTAACGGAAGATTTGGCGAAACGTCTTCAAAAAGCACATAAGTTACAAGAAATTGAAGACTTGTATCGGCCGTACAAACAAAAACGACGGACGAAAGCAACGATTGCCAAGGAGCAAGGATTAGAACCACTGGCTGATTGGTTCATGACTTTTCCAAAATGTGAGATCCAATCGGAGTTAGAAAAATATCTAACAGAAGATCTTTTAACGACAGAAGATGTTTTAGCCGGCGTGCATGAAATTTTAGCGGAACAAATCAGTGATTCAGCTGAATTTCGGACATGGATTCGAGAATACACGACTAAAAAAGGACAATATGTCAGTCAGGTCAAAGATGCTGAAAAAGATGAGAAAAAAGTCTACGAAATGTACTATGATTTTTCAGAACCCATTCCCAAAATGGTCTCTCATCGGATTCTAGCGACGAATCGCGGCGAAAAAGAGGGGATTTTAAAAGTTCAGTTAGTCGTCGATGAGACATTGATTGAACGCTATTTTCATCGTCAGTTGATTAAAGAGGCAGACTCGCTTGTGGCACCGTTAGTGGTTGCGGCGTATCAAGATGCGTATAAACGTTTTATCGCGCCTTCCGTTGAACGTGAAATCCGGAATGCGTTAACAGAAGAAGCCGATGAACAAGCGATTGCTATCTTTGGCGAAAACTTGCGCCATCTCTTGTTACAATCGCCCTTAAAAGGTAAAGTGGTGTTAGGATTTGATCCGGCGTATCGGACAGGGTGTAAGCTTGCCATTGTCGATGAGACAGGGAAATTACTGAATACCACGGTTATTTACCCGCATGCCTCTTCTGAAAAACGTCATAAAGAATCCCAGGAGATTTTTATGCAATTGTTAGAAAAATATCAAGTGGATATGGTCGCAATTGGCAATGGGACTGCTAGTCGAGAATCGGAACTGTTTGTCGCAGAACAATTAAAGAAAATGAAACGTGAGATTTTCTTTGTGATTGTCAATGAAGCAGGAGCGTCTGTTTATTCAGCAAGTGACGTGGCTCGTCAGGAATTTCCGCAACTTCAAGTCGAAGAACGTAGTGCGATTAGCATCGGCCGCCGTCTGCAAGATCCGTTAGCAGAATTGGTCAAAATCGAACCAAAAGCGGTCGGCGTTGGTCAGTACCAACATGATGTCGCCCAAAAACGATTAAGCGAACAACTGGATTTTGTGGTGGAAACGGTCGTAAACCAAGTCGGTGTTGACGTCAATACTGCTAGTCCACAATTACTTGTTCATGTGGCGGGATTGAACAAAACGACGGCACAAAATATTTTTGCGTATCGTGAAGAAAATGGGGCGTTCATCCAGCGCAATCAACTGAAAAAAGTTCCACGTTTAGGTCCAAAAGCCTACGAACAAGCGATTGGTTTTTTACGGATTCCTGGTGGGAAGAATATTTTAGATAACACGGGGATTCACCCGGAGAGTTATCAAGTGACGAAGGATATCCTAGCAAAAATTAATGTTGGGTTAAACGATCTTGGAAAAGAAGAAACGATTGCAAAGCTAAAATCATTGCATCCAGCGACACTGGCCAATGATTTGGGTGTTGGGGAAGAAACAATTAAAGATATTATCCATGCGCTATTGCAACCAGGTCGAGATATGCGTGATTCGATGCCCGCACCTTTACTGCGAACTGATGTCTTATCGATGGAAGATTTGCAAGTCGGGATGGAGTTAAAAGGAACGATTCGAAACGTGATTGATTTTGGGGCGTTTGTTGATATTGGGGTGAAACAAGATGGACTCGTCCACTTATCCAAACTCAGTCAACGCTTTGTCAAACACCCGAAAGATGTCGTGGCAGTGGGGGATATTGTGACGGTCTGGGTGGAAAAAGTTGAGCTTGCTAAAGGCCGGATTAGCTTAACGATGTTACCTCCTAAAAAAGTCTAAAGAAACCAATCTTTTCATTGGAATTTTAGTAATATCGTTGCTATTTCATCCGTTTTGTAAGATAATTATCATCGTTCTTAGAAATACAATAGATTATGATCTGCCCTGGAAAAGAGGAAATAATGAATGATTAATCATAAAAATACAACGTATCACTTTATTGGAATCAAAGGTTCTGGAATGAGTTCACTTGCGCTCGTTCTACATGAAAAAGGCTTCAAAGTGCAAGGCTCTGATGTCGAAGAATATTTCTTCACACAAAGAGATTTAGAAAAAGCCGGGATTCCTTTAATGGTTTTTAGTCCCGAAAATATTACTGAAGGCTTAACAATTATTGCAGGAAATGCTTTTCCTGATACACATGAAGAAGTGGTTCGTGCGCGTGAATTAGGACTCGAAATCATTCGTTACCATGACTTTTTAGCTCAATTGATTCAAAATTTCACCAGTATTGGCGTAACCGGATCGCACGGGAAAACAAGTACCACCGGTCTATTAGCCCACGTGCTTTCGGGTATTCGTCCGACTAGTTATTTGATTGGGGATGGGACTGGTAGTGGAAATGATTCGGCGGAATTCTTTGCGTTTGAAGCCTGTGAATATCGCCGTCATTTCTTAGCTTACTCACCCGATTATGCCATTATGTTAAATATTGACTTTGATCATCCTGATTACTATGAGAGTATTGAAGATGTCTTCTCTGCTTTTCAATCAATGGGAGAAAAAGTCAAAAAAGGGATTATTGCCTTTGGCGAAGATGCCCATTTACGCCAGTTAACAGTCGACGTTCCGGTCTATTATTACGGCGTTGAAGAAGCAGATGATTTTCAAGCTCGAAATATTAAACGCACGACGGACGGGTCAGCGTTTGATGTTTATTTCCGTGGCGAAAAGATTGGGCATTTTGTGTCACCTGCTTATGGTCAACACAATATCAACAATGCATTAAGCGTGATCGCACTTTGTTACTTAGAAGGGTTACCAATGGCGGAAGTAGCGCGCGAAATGCTGACCTTTAAAGGCGTGAAACGTCGCTTTAGTGAAAAAGTAATGGCTGATATGACGATTGTCGATGATTATGCCCATCATCCTGCTGAAATCATTGCAACGATTGATGGCGCACGTCAAAAATATCCAGAAAAAGAAATTATTGCCGTGTTCCAACCACATACTTTTACGCGGACGATTGCGTTAATGGATGAATTCAGTGCCGCACTTGATCTAGCGGACCGTGTCTATTTATGTGACATTTTTGGTTCGGCTCGTGAAACGCAAGGGTCTGTTAAAATTGAAGACCTCAGCAATCGTATCACTAAAGGTGGTCAAGTCATTAAAGAAGAAAATGTCTCACCGTTATTAGAACATGAGAATGCGGTCATTATTTTCATGGGAGCAGGCGATGTCCAAAAATTTGAGCGGGCTTATGAAAAATTATTAAGTACGACAACCAGAAACGTCTTATAATTTATATGAAAAAAGGTAAGGTAACAATCTGTTTGTTTTCTTACCTTTTTGTCATTCGGACTTGCACTTTGAAGCGAATTTGATAGAATTATAATGAGCACAAACGTAGGAATGTAAATAGCCTACAATAGATAGAGAAGGTGAGGAATTACATGAACAATTCAACAGTAGTAGAAGCAAAAGGATTAAATCAGTTTTATGCAAAAGTATACGGCATTTTTGGCCTAGGTTTAGCGTTAACGGCGCTCACGTCATTCTTATCCATGAATTACTTTTTTGAAGAAGTCGTGACCTTTATTCAAAATTTCCCACTCGGAATGACCGGTCTTTGGTTAATTCAAATTGGCTTAGTGATTTTATTAAGTGCAAAAGCCAAAAATAATCCATCCCTCACGATTGCCGGTTTTATCGTGTATTCGCTCTTAATGGGGTTAGTATTATCGATTACGTTATCCATGTACTCTTCAGCAGATGTGGCGCAAGCCTTTGTCGTGGCGGCTGGTACGTTCATCGGGATGTCGATTTTCGGTGTGATGACCAAACGTGATTTATCCGGCGTTGGACGAGCAGCGATTGGATTGTTATGGGGTGTCATTATTGCGACGGTCCTTAATATCTTCATGGGTAGTGCGGCAGTTGATTATTTCTTATCGTATGCAACGGTGATTATCTTTATCGGATTAACCGCGTATGATAATCAACGTATTCGCGGCGTCTACTATGGAACATTAGGTCAAGATAATACAGGCTTTGCGGCGTTTATGGCCTTACAATTATATTTAAACTTCATCAACTTATTCTTATCGATTTTAAGAATTTTTGGTGGAAAAGACTAGTAAAAAATAATGAGAGTCCTTTTTTTCAAAGAATATTTGAGAAAAAGGACTCTTTTTCACTGAAAAAACAAGAGGAGGTAGAAAAAAATGAATGAGATGATAGATTGTTTGAAAAAAGAAGCCAGTGAGTGGCCAGGAGCGACGGTTGCTTATCGGGAAAGTTGGGATTGTGATTATTTTCAAGTCGCACAAAAAGGGTTTTGTTTATTAGGAAAAAACAAGGCGAATCAACGGGTGATGACAGTCAAAGGACGCCCAGAAATCAATGAACAATTAAAGGAACAATATGCTTTTATTGTGCCTGGATATTATAGCAATAAAACCCACTGGATTTCCGTGATTTTAGAAGAATCGGACTTATCAGTCACGGAATTAATCCACTTGCTCCAAACCTCTTATCAGCTAGTTTTTGAGCAACTACCGAAGAAAACCCAAGCAGCCATTTTGGATTTGGCATAACTGAAAAACTATTGAGAGGCAAGTGGGATTTTTTCGCTTTATTTATGTGGGACGGACAAATATCCCAGTCTTTCTTAATGCTTAAATGGCCGTTCTTTGTTAGAATAAGAAGGGACGAAATAATAAGGAGCTTAATTCAATGAAAAATAAATTACTATTAATTGATGGCAACAGTGTGGCTTTTCGCGCGTTTTTTGCCTTACACAATTCTTTGAGCCGCTTTAAAAATAACAATGGCTTACACACGAATGCGATTTATGCGTTCCATACGATGTTCGATAATGTCATGACGAAAGAAAAACCAACGCATGTATTAGTCGCTTTTGATGCAGGAAAAACGACTTTTCGACATGAGTGGTATGACGCGTATAAGGGAGGTCGTTCGAAGACACCTGGTGAATTTAAAGAACAAATGCCTTATATTCGCGAATTAATTAATGCGCTAGGAGTTACTTATTACGAACTAGATAATTATGAAGCCGACGATATTATCGGAACACTTGCGCACCAAGTCGACAAATCTCTTTTTGACGTCGTGATTTTAACGGGTGACCGGGATTTAACGCAACTTGCGACAGAGGATATTAAAGTGGATATTACCGTCAAAGGAGTCAGTGAAATTGATTCGTATACTCCTGCATTTATTGCGGAAAAATATGACGGGTTAACGCCAAATCAAATCATTGATATGAAAGGGCTAGCTGGTGATGCTTCGGATAATATCCCAGGTGTGACCAAAATTGGTGAAAAAACAGCCATCAAATTATTAAAAGAATTTGGTTCAGTTGAAGGGATTTACGAACAAATTGATACTCTAAAGCCAAGTAAAATGAAAGAAAATCTGATAAACGACAAGGAACAAGCTTTTCTTTCTAAGAAATTAGCGACGATTGAAGTCAATGCTCCTATCGATGTCGATGTGAATCAGTTACAATACGAAGGCAAAGATTTAGAGAAACTCATTCCTTTTTATAAAGAAATGAATTTTAATACCTTCTTAGAAAAATTGAATATCGTTGAGGAAGTCGAAACACTGGAAGACATTGATTTTGAAGTAGTGGAGACCGTGACGGCTGAAATGTTTCCGAATGAAGCGGCTCTTTATGTCGAGATGCTTGATGATAATTATCACGTAAGCGAAATGGTGGGCTTGGCTTGGGGAACGAGTGAGAAGGTTTATGTCTCAAAAAATATCGCGTTACTCCAAGACCCGCTGATGAAAATGTGGTTAGAAGACGTCAATCAGAAAAAAGAAGTCTATGATGCGAAACGAACAATTGTGGCGATTGCCAAGCACGGCACACGCTTAAAAGGGGTATCCTTTGATGTATTATTAGGGGCCTATTTACTCGACACCAATGATTTAGGGACAGATATGGCTGCGGTTGCCCAACAATATGGGTACACAGAAATCCAATCAGATGTCTCCATTTACGGAAAAGGCGCGAAACGAGCACTCCCAGAAGACGGGGTGATGTTTGAACACTTAGCACGTAAGATTAAAGTGATTAAAGGATTAACCAATCAATTAGAAGAAGCGCTGGCGGAAAAAAATCAAGATCAGTTATTCCATCAAATGGAATTACCCTTGTCAGAAGTCTTAGCAGAGATGGAAATTATCGGGATTACGGTTGATAGTGAACGTCTCGAACACATGCGCGTTGATTTTGCCAAACGATTACACGAAATTGAAACGAAAATTTATGAAATGGCAGGCGAGACGTTTAATTTAAATTCGCCAAAACAATTAGGCGTGATCTTGTTTGAAAAAATGGGGTTACCGGTCATTAAAAAAACCAAAACAGGCTATTCAACGGCTGTCGATGTCTTAGAACAGTTACGAGAACAAGCCCCCATTGTCGATGACATTTTGATTTATCGTCAAATTTCAAAAATTCAATCGACCTATATTGAAGGCTTATTGAAGATGATTCAAGCGGACGGTCGTGTTCATACACGCTACGTACAAACGTTGACCCAAACGGGACGTCTCAGTTCTGTCGATCCCAACTTACAAAATATTCCGATTCGTTTGGAAGAAGGACGCAGAATTCGCGAAGCGTTTGTGCCAAAACAAAAAGATTGGCTAATTTATGCTTCTGACTATTCTCAAATCGAATTACGGGTCTTGGCTCATATTTCGGATGATGAACATTTAAAACAAGCCTTTATTGAAGGGCAAGATATCCATACAAGCACCGCCATGCGTGTTTTTGGCATTGAGGATCCGAAAGAAGTGACTGCCAATATGCGCCGGCAAGCAAAAGCCGTCAATTTTGGTATTGTGTATGGGATTTCGGATTATGGCTTATCCCAAAACTTAGGAATTTCCCGAAAAGAAGCGCAACAGTACATTGATACTTACTTTGAGCGCTATCCGGGTGTAAAAACGTTCATGCAAGAAATCGTGCGTGAAGCAAAAGATACCGGCTACGTTGAAACGCTTTTCCATCGTCGTCGCTATTTACCGGAGATTAATTCACGGAACTTTAATTTACGTTCATTTGCGGAACGAACAGCCATTAATTCACCGATTCAAGGAAGTGCCGCTGATATTATTAAAATGGCGATGATTCAATTAGAAAAGCGTCTAAAAGAAGAAAAATTAGAAGCGAAAATGCTACTACAAGTTCATGATGAGCTTGTCTTTGAAGTACCTGAAAATGAATTGACCCAACTTGATGCTCTCGTTAAAGAAGTTATGGAAAATGCCGTTACATTGACTGTTCCACTTGTGACGGACAGTAGTTGGGGTAAGACATGGTACGAAGCAAAATAGGTTAAGAGGAGGAAGGCACTGTGCCTGAATTACCAGAAGTTGAAACCGTTCGAAAAGGTCTCGAACGGTTAGTCGTGGGCAAAACGATTGATACTGTCACCGTTTTATGGCCAAGAATTATTGAATTACCGGAAGTTCCACTATTTCAAGCTTTTTTAAGCGGTCAAGAAATCATAGGCGTACAACGACGCGGAAAGTTTTTGATTCTCAAATTAACGGACTTTGATTTAGTTTCTCACTTGCGAATGGAAGGGAAATACGAATATTTCCCTTCCGCACAAACGGCTATTCAAGATAAACATACGCACGTGATCTTTCAAATGCAAGATGGGAGTCAGTTACAATACCGTGATGTGCGTAAATTTGGTCGGATGGCGCTCGTTCCTAAAAATCAAAGTTCGGAATATAAAGGCATTAAACAATTAGGTCCGGAACCGTTAAGTCATGATTTTGATAAGATTGCCTTTCAAGAGGCGTTAAAAAAGAAAACAATGGCAATTAAACCGTTACTCCTAAATCAAAAAATCGTGGTTGGCTTAGGCAATATCTATGTAGATGAAGCATTGTGGTTAGCGAGTATTCATCCTGAGCGCTTAGCCAGTTCACTTACCGAGCGTGAGACAAGTCTTTTGTATGAGAGTATCATTGCGGTCTTAGGTCAAGCGGTTGAAGCGGGTGGGACGACGATTCGAACCTATGCCAATGCGTTAGGAGAAGCAGGGACATTTCAAGTATCGCTTCAGGTCTATGGTCAAACCGGTCAGCCGTGTGCTAGATGTCAAACGCCAATCCAAAAAATAAAAGTCGCGCAACGCGGCACCCATTTTTGTCCAACTTGTCAAAAAATAAAGAGGTGAGAAGATGACACGAGTGCTAGGATTGACAGGTGGTATTGCGACTGGGAAAAGTACGGTTGTGTCAATTTTTCGTGCTTTAGGATTTCCAATTGTCGATGGCGATGAGATTGCGCGCTTGATTGTTGAACCGGGAAAACCCGCCTTAGCAGCGATTGCGGATCATTTTGGTTCGGCAGTCCTTTTTGAAAATGGCGAACTCAATCGCAAAAAATTGGGCGAGATCATCTTTTCAAATCCGCCTAAACGCGAAGCATTAGATCAATTACTAGATCCATACTTACGCGAGGCGATCTTGCAGCAAGTGGCCGAAAAAAAACAAGAAGCGCCGCTGGTCATCGTCGATATCCCACTGCTGTTTGAACGAAAATATGAATCTGTGGTCGACCAAGTAGCGGTCGTCTATGTGCCAGAAAGTGTTCAGCTCACTCGTTTAATGGCGCGTGATCAGTTATCAGAAAATGAAGCATGGGCACGCATTCGCAGTCAATTACCGATTGACAGAAAAAAAGAGCAGGCAGCAGTCGTCTTTGATAATCAAGGAAGCGTCGACGCAACCAAAAAGCAAGTAATGGATTGGTTGAAACAAGAGCAATTTATTTCTTGAGAAAAAGAAAAGAAAAAATCGTTATTCACTTAGGTTCTAACATTTTAAAAAAACGATAAAAACTCTAGCGTATCTAGAGTTTTTTGTCATTAAATGAGAGCGATAGGAAGAAATCATGTTATAATATCCTTAAATAGAAAACTTCTTTGTTGGAGTATTCGAATAAAATGAAAATGAGGTGGGAAAATGCAATGTCCAAAATGTCATCACAATAATTCCAAAGTTGTTGATAGTCGTCAAGCGGACGATGGTCGTACCATTCGTCGTCGTCGAGAATGTGAAAATTGTGGGTTCCGATTTACCACTTTTGAAAGAATCGAAGAAACACCTTTACTCGTTATTAAGAAAAACGGTACCCGAGAAGAATTTAATCGTGAAAAAGTTTTGCGTGGACTCGTACGATCGGCTGAAAAACGTCCGGTAACGATGGATCAAATGGAAAAAATTGTCGATCAAGTCGAACGTAAAATTCGCGAATCTGGCGAAAGTGAAATCCCGACTAATTTAATTGGGGAATACGTCATGGAATATTTAGTTGATTTAGATGAAATTGCCTATATTCGTTTTGCAAGTGTGTATCGTCAATTCAAAGACATGTCCGTTTTCTTAAAGGAATTACAGGATATCGTTGAAAAGGCAAAGGATAAAAATGACGCGTAAAGGAGGAGTAAGATGCCTAATACGTGGGAAAAAATAACACCAAATACGATATATCAAGTATTCAAAGCGCTCCCTCTGACACAAGAAGGCAAGGATGGCCTCCTTTATTTATATCAACCGATTATTGGGGCCCAAGCGTTAGCCTTATATTTTCAGTTTTTAGGTGATGAAGCGGACTCAAACGAAAGTGAGTTCATCCATTTAGATTGTTTAAATGCCTTAAATATCGGGTTATCTCCTTTTTTAGAAGCGCGCAAACGCTTAGAAGGGATGGGTCTATTAACCGTTTTTGAAAAAGAGGATCCAGAATTCGGAAAAATGTACCTTTATCAATTAGAAGAACCACTCGTTCCACAAAAGTTTATAAAAGATGTCACGTATAGCTTTTTGCTACATCAAGCCGTAGGTGAACGAAAGTTTAAACAATTAACCCGTCGCTTTAAACCTAAAAAAATGAATATAGCCGATTATCAAGAAGTGACAGCTAACTTTACGACTGTTTATGGGAATCTTGATTTAAATCTATTTTCCCGTACTTCTGATCAATTGGAAAAAGTTGCAAAAGAATACGAACAAGCAAAAGAATCTGGTTTAAAGGTGGATTCTACGCAGCTAGATTGGCATTTCTTAATGGAGCTAGCGAACAAAAAATTTATTTCAAAAACGAATTTTACGAGTGATTTTAAAGCACAACTGACCGTATACGCGAACTTATATGGTTATAATGAACTCGAACTGGTAGACGATTTATTAGTCCAAGTCGTCGCACTTGATACAGGACTGGTTGATGCTAGACAACTCAAACAATTTGTCGAAAGAAAGCACCAAACGACATTTCAAAGACCAAGCATGCAGCCGGTTAGTGAAGAAGCAGATGTGCGTCGATTTAATTTACTTCGTCAAACGGGTTACTCTGAAAAAGATATTCAATTAATTAAACTGAGCGAAAAAACGGCACCGTATGATTTTTTAGAAGCAATTAAAGTGGAAAAGAAGAGTTATGTGACGGACAGTGAAAAATGGTTGTTGAAATCGTTAGTTGAACGAAGCCCATTACCAAACTCAGTGATTAATATTTTGATTCACTACGTCTTAGTTATCCAAGACAATAGTACATTGCAACCGAATTTTGTGAATACGATTGCGACGAATTGGTCTGAAAAAGGGTTTCAAAGTCCTGAAACAGCTATTCAATATGCGCGAGAATTTGTGAAAGAATCAAAAGAAAAACAAGCAGCTCGCGAACAAGTGAAAAATACACGTCCCAATAATTATTCGCGCCCACCGATTCGCAAAGAAACGTTGCCAGATTGGGCCATCAAGCCAAAAGTGACAGAAGAAAACCCCGAAAAACAAGCTGAAATTAATCAGCGCTTGCAAGCCTATTTAAAACGCAAAGAAGGTGAAAGTTAATGGAAAATGTCGGAAGAGAATTAAATAAGCTGATTGACCAACGCAATTATCGTGCGCGTTTTCAAGAGATGATGGCAGAAGTCCTAGCCAATCCTGAAGTGAAAAGCTTTATCGACGAAAACAAAGACTATTTGACGGAAATGGATATTGAAAAAAGTTATGCAAAATTATACGAATTCGTGCAAGAAAAACGAAAATTCGATGCGCAAGATCAACGGATGATTGCCCCTGGTTACGAACCGCAATTAATCTTGAATTTCCATTCAATCGATGTTACGTATGTCCCGACCCAAGACTTATTAGCACGGAAACATCAAGAAGAAGTCCGAAATCGAATTCATGCTGTTAATATGCCAAAAGATATTCAAGATGCACGGATTAGTAATTACGAAGGCACGACAGGACGCGGTGAAGCCTTAATGGCGAGTATTGATTTTATTGAGTCCTATACGGCAAATCCGAAACAATTTCACAAAGGGTTATATCTTGTCGGAAGTTTTGGCATTGGCAAAACCTACTTATTAGGTGCGATTGCGCGTGACTTAGCAGAAGCGGGGTATTCAACAACCCTCCTGCATTTTCCGACTTTTGCAGTGGAAATGAAGCAAGCAATTGGCAAAGATTTAGTAGGCGAAAAACTCAATGAGATTAAAAATGCGCCCGTTTTAATGTTAGATGATATTGGGGCGGATGCGATGAGTAGCTGGATTCGCGATGAAGTATTCGGTGTCATCTTGCAACATCGTATGCAAGAACAATTGCCTACTTTCTTTTCCTCCAATTTCACCATGTTAGAATTAGAACGCCATCTATCCGTGACACAACGTGGAGAAGAAGAACCACTAAAAGCGAAGCGAATTATGGAGCGCATTCGTTATTTAACAAAAGAAATTGAAATGACCGGTAAAAATCGCCGAAATCAATCATGAGGAGGATCAACACAGTATGAAAAAAATAATCAATGGTAGTTTAATCTTATTTTCAGTGATGTTACTAGGTGCCTGTACAACAACAACAAATACCGAATCGACTCAGAGTGAGTCGATGGTTGAAAGTAGCAATAGCATGTCTACAACGAAGGAGGAAGAAATCGTGACCATTTTTACAGCAACGGTTGAAAGTGTAACAGAATTAGAAACACAAGAATCAGCTGTCCAAATTTTACTAACCGATGTAGAAGCCGTGCAAGATTCCGAAAATGCGACGACTTCGTTTAATGACGGGGTGGCAATTAATGTTGATCCTACAACACTGGATTTTGATTTTAATGATCTAAAAGCGGGCGATAAACTGAAAGTATCGTTGGATCACCCAGCGATCATGACCATGTCCATCCCACCGCAAATTCCAGGGAATTCAATTCTTTCGGTGGAATTAGTGAAGTAATTTCTTTTTAAGAGTTGCGACGATTTCCTGTCGCAACTCTCTTATCATTTTATTTTGGAGGTTGTTTTTTTAGTGAATGAACAAGTTTTATCATCAAGGTTAATGCAAGTCGGAAAACAAGTTCCACTCGGTGCACGTTTAGCGGATATCGGTTCCGATCATGCTTATTTACCTACTTACTTAGTATTAAAGCAGCAAATTCCTTTTGCCGTTGCGGGAGAAGTCGTTAGAGGGCCATATGAATCGGCAAAGAAACAAGTAGCAAAAAACGGCTTAGAAAATCAGATTATTGTTCGGTTAGCAGATGGTCTCGCGGCAATCCATGCAGAAGATCAGATTGATGCGATTTCCATTGCTGGAATGGGTGGCGCCTTGATTCGCAACATATTAGAAAATGGTAAACAACAAGGACAACTAACAGGTAATGAAACCTTGATTTTACAACCCAATGTGGGTGAAGCAACGTTGCGAAACTGGTTGATACGAAATGACTATGAAATTCGTCATGAAGAAATACTAGAAGAAAATCAAAAAATTTATGAAATCATTGTAGCGATTCCCAGTGATCGTAACTTGTCGTATTCAAAGAAAGAGTTGTTTTTTGGACCGATTTTATTAAAGGAGCGATCGCTTATTTTCTTACAAAAATGGCAAAAAGAGTTAACGAATAAACAACGCGTGCTCAAAGAATTAACAAAAGCGCAAGAATTACCTCTGGAAAAAATAGCAGAAGTCAAAGAACAATTACAATGGATCGAGGAGGTCTTAGCATAATGGTGAATGGCTTAGAAGTGATTCGTCGTTTCGAAACGCGTTTCCCTTTATGGTTGGCAGAAGAAGGCGATCCGGTTGGATTACATATTGGAGAGCTTGATCGCAATATTGAGCGTATCATGGTTACCTTAGACGTTCGTCCAGAAGTCGTTGCAGAAGCAATCGAAAAGCAAGTCGATCTCATTATTGCAAAACATCCGCCAATTTTTCGTCCGATTCAGCGCTTGACGCCTGAAAATCCGCAAACTAAAATGTATTTGGATTTGATTAAGCATGACATTGCGGTTTATGCAGCACATACGAATATGGATATTGCTCAAAATGGCTTAAATGATTGGTTTTGTGAAGCTTTAGGAGTGGAAGTCGATCATTATCTAACAAAAACGCATGAAGTGGCTTTGCGCAAATTAGTCGTGTTTACACCAAAAGATAATGCTCATACGATGCGACAAGCATTGGGCGATGCGGGAGCAGGATCACAAGGCGAATACCATCATACGAGTTATTCCATGTCCGGTATTGGACGCTTTACACCTACTGAGTCGGCAGACCCGACCATTGGCGTAGCGCATCAACCGGAAGAAGTTTCTGAAGAAAGAATTGAAGTCATCTATCCTGAAACGATTGAACGTCAAGTGATAGAAGCGATGCTTGCGGTTCATCCTTATGAAGAACCTGCTTATGATATCCTCTCTTTACACAATCCGCCGCAGACTTATGGCGTCGGACGAGTAGGTTCGTTAAAAGAAGCCATGTCGCTTGATGATTTTGTTGAGAAAGTAAAACGTTGCTTTGATTTAGAGACACTACGCGTAATCGAACCAACGAATCCTAAAAAACACATTAAGCGCATTGCTATTTGTGGTGGTTCAGGTGAGAAGTTTTATGTTGATGCTTTAAAACACCGAGCAGATGTTTATCTTACCGGGGACGTCTACTATCATACAGCTCATGATATGCAAGCTGCAGGGTTGACTGTGATTGATCCTGGACACCATATTGAAGTGCTTTGTGTCCCTAAAGTAGTAGAAATATTAGAAAAATGGAAAAAAACAGAAGAATGGGATGTTGCGATTATTCCTTCCCGGACGAATACGAATCCTTTCCAAGATAGATGATAGATGAGGAGAAAAAGTAAAATGAAATATGACAATTTATTACCCCGTTTTTTACGTTATGTTCAAATTGAAACGCAATCAGATCCAACGAGCAAGACGACACCATCAACGCAATCACAAGTCGATTTTGCGATGATTCTAAAAAAAGAATTAGAAGAATTAGGCATGTCGGATGTTTTTTACAATGAAGCGAATGGTTTTTTAACGGCAACGTTACCTGCAAACACTGACAAGAAAGTCCCTTCGATTGGCTTTATTGCCCATTTAGACACGGCTGATTTTAATGCAGTGAACGTTCAACCAAAAATCGTCGAAAATTACGATGGTGAGTCAACGATTTCGTTAGATGCACAAGGGAAATACACGTTAAATATTGAGGATTTCCCTAACTTAAAAAATTATCAAGGACAGACACTAATTACAACGGATGGCTCCACGTTACTTGGAGCAGATGATAAATCGGGGATTGCAGAAATCATGACGGCCATGGAAGTCTTACTTGCAAACCCTGAAATCAAACATGGTGAAATTAAGGTTGCTTTTGGTCCTGATGAAGAAATTGGTGTGGGCGCGGATAAATTTGACGTCGCGCAATTTGCGGTTGATTTTGCTTATACGATGGATGGCGGTCCCGTGGGCGAATTGCAGTACGAGACGTTTAATGCTGCCCAAGCGGATATTACCATTTACGGTAAAAACGTTCATCCTGGCACGGCCAAAGATACGCTGATCAATGCAGTCTTATTAGGAATTGAATTTAACAATGCCTTGCCGGCTGATGAAGTTCCTGAAAAAACCGAAGGATCAGAAGGATTTTTCCATTTGATGAGCTTTGAAGGAAATCCAGAAGAAGCAAAATTATCCATTATTATTCGTGATCATGACCGTGAAAAATTCCAAGCACGCAAGGAACTTGTCCGCACCATTCAATCTCAAATCAATGCTCGTTTTAGCG
This sequence comes from Enterococcus aquimarinus, assembly GCF_001885765.1. GTDB lineage: Bacteria > Bacillota > Bacilli > Lactobacillales > Enterococcaceae > Enterococcus_I > Enterococcus_I aquimarinus. Next base: position 184,760 of record NZ_JXKD01000001.1, read on the forward strand.
AAGAACGTGTCCAAATGACGTTAGAAGATAACTATTACAATATGAAAGAAGTCATTGAAAAAGACATGAGCATTGTAGAACTGGCTAAAAATGCGATGATTGAATTAGGAATTACCCCAATTATTGAACCCGTCCGCGGTGGAACAGATGGTTCGAAAATTTCTTTCATGGGAATTCCTACACCAAATATTTTTGCGGGTGGCGAAAATATGCATGGCCGCTTTGAGTTTGTTGCGTTAGAATCGATGGAAAAAGCAACTGAGGTTATTGTAAAAATAGCAGAATTGAATGCGAAATAAATATATTTCATCTTTTCTTTAACTTTAAGTTACCTGCACAATAGCCTGATTAGATTCCCTTTTTCAGCTTTTCACGATAAGGCACCTGTCGCTTACGAAAAAACCATTATTTTCGCATAAATAATGGTTTTTTTTCTGTACACCTCCTCTAAAAATGGTATGATAAGAATGACTGACCAAGAAGGAAGTGGCGATTTGGCAACATCAAATAAGACAACAAATACGATGAAATTTTTAGTAAAAGTACTCATATTACTCATTTTTTTAGCATTTATCGCCTATTATCTACGTGCTTCTTTTGGAGATATTTTTCAGCAATTAGGTCAAACGAGTCTGCGTCTTTTGATTATTGTGACAAGCTTAGGAATGGGTTATTTATTTTTAGAAGGGAAGATGCTCAAAGAAACCGTTGCACCATTCTCTCAAACCTTTACGACCTGGAATGGCATGATGGCTTCCTGTTATACGGCTTTTTACCGACTGATTACATTTGGTACAGGAACGATTTTTGCAGAAATTAATTTTTATCATCGTAAACAAATGACGGTTTCTCAAGGTGTTGGCGTTGCGATTTTACGATTTATTTTTTTTAAGATTTCGACACTTACCATTGCTATAATCGCGTTAAGTTTGAGTTTTAGAGAATTATATGCCACGTCGCCTAGTTTTTTCTGGGTATTGATTATGAGTATACTGATTAATGCGGCACTCTCTGGAGGACTCCTTTTGGCGGCCTTATCAATCAAATTGCAAATTGGATTAATGAGTTTGTGCAATCGTTTTTTAAAAAATGACAAAGCACGTGCTGTAGTTGATCGAGGAAATATCCAAATTAATGCCTTAAGACGAATGTTACACGAAACGATGCAAAATAAAACGGTACTGTATAAAGTCTATTTTTGGAGTATCGTGAAAATTCTCGCGTGGTTTATTATTCCGTATGCCTGTTTAGTCAGTGATTATCCGGAAATAAATATTTTCTGGACGATTGGTTTAATTAGCTTTGTCACCGTGATTGCGGGTGTTATTCCTACGCCGGCTGGTATCGGTTCATTTGATTTTGCCTATCTAGTTGTTTTTAGAGCGTTAGTTGGAACTGTCGATGCGGCGTCTTCGTTGTTACTGTATCGTTACGCGACATTCTTGATTCCGTTTTTAGTAGGCCTAATCTATGTCGTTTCAACGAATGGGTTCATCAAGCGTGAGCTAAAAAAATAGAGTAAAAAGAGAAGGTGGATGCTCTTTTTACTCTATTTTTTCATTTTTTTTACAACATTGAAATGATTATAGTGCCTTCTTCAATAGCGATTATTTAAAAAGGTTTTTATTTGACCAATGTTGACCAATTGATTATAATAATAAATGAAGTTAAAACTTCAAGATGGGAGGAACAACTAAATGAATATTGAAAAAATGACTACCACTTTACAAAGTGCACTGTCTGAAGCGCAACAAGTCGCGATTACCCGTCATCATCAAGAAATTGATATCGTTCATTTATGGAAAATTTTTATGCAACCAAACCAATTTGCTCGTAACTTCTATGCAGATGCAGGTGTCGATGTGGATGCTTTTGAAACCGAAATCGACAAAGAACTCGATCGTCGACCAACTGTTTCTGGTGGGAATGTCCAATACGGGCAATCGATGAGTCAAAATTTATTTCAATTGTTTAATGAAGCCGATCAACTAAAAAATGCGTTTGGTGACGAGTATTTATCAACGGAAATCGTTGTCTTAGCCTTAATGCAATTAAAAAATTATGTCTTAACGAAATATTTAAAACAACGAGGAATAACTGAAAAAGAATTACGTAAAAATATTGAAGAAATTCGAGGAGGGGATCGTGTGACATCACAAAATCAAGAAGAACAATACAAAGCGCTTGAAAAATACGGTGTTGATTTAGTTCAACTTGTGAAAAATGGTAAGATGGATCCAATTATCGGACGTGATGAAGAGATTCGAGATGTGATTCGAATTCTAACCCGGAAAACAAAAAATAATCCGGTTTTAATTGGGGAACCAGGGGTCGGTAAAACGGCCATTGTTGAGGGTCTGGCACAACGAATTGTTCGTAAAGACGTACCAGAGAATTTAAAAGATAAAACCATTTTTTCATTAGACATGGGCTCGTTAATTGCCGGTGCGAAATTCCGTGGAGAATTTGAAGAAAGACTAAAAGCGGTCTTACAAGAAGTCAAAAAATCAGAAGGTCGTATTATTTTATTTATTGATGAAATTCATACAATCGTAGGAGCTGGAAAAACGGAAGGTAGTATGGATGCTGGGAATATTCTCAAACCAATGCTTGCCCGAGGAGAATTGCATACGATTGGCGCAACGACGCTCGATGAATACCGTGAATACATGGAATCAGATAAAGCGCTCGAACGTCGTTTCCAAAAAGTACTCGTTCAAGAGCCAACGGTCGAAGATACGATTTCGATTTTACGTGGACTGAAAGAACGTTTTGAAATTCATCATGGCGTAAACATTCATGACAACGCCTTAGTTGCGGCTGCCGTGTTATCTGATCGTTATATTACCGACCGCTTTTTACCTGATAAAGCCATTGATTTGATGGATGAAGCATCGGCGACAATTCGAGTGGAAATGAACTCCATGCCAACAGAGTTAGATCAAGTGATTCGTCGTTTGATGCAATTGGAAATTGAAGAAGCCGCTTTGAAGAAAGAGTCCGATGATGCTTCTAAAAAAAGATTAGGGGTTCTTCAAGAAGAGTTAGCTGAATTACGAGAAGAAGCCAATCAAATGAAGATGCAGTGGGAAACTGAAAAAGAAGAAGTCAATGTCTTATCCAATAAACGAGCAGAAATTGACAAAGCGAAACATGAATTAGAAGATGCGGAAAACAATTACGATTTAGAAAGAGCGGCGGTTCTACGTCATGGCACAATTCCGCAATTAGAAAAGGAATTAGCTGAGCTAGAACGAAAAAATCAACTCGAACAAGGGAAAATGGTCCAAGAATCTGTAACGGAAAATGAAATTGCAGTAGTCGTTGGTCGTCTGACCGGTATCCCCGTTACAAAACTCGTAGAAGGTGAACGGGAAAAACTGATGAAGTTAAATGAGACACTTCACCAACGAGTAATCGGTCAAGATGAAGCCGTGAATGCAGTGAGTGATGCCGTGATTCGCTCACGAGCAGGTTTACAAGATCCGAATCGTCCGCTAGGTTCGTTCTTATTCTTAGGACCTACTGGGGTTGGGAAAACGGAACTCGCTAAAGCGTTAGCGGAAAATCTATTCGATGCTGAAAATCATATGGTCCGAATTGATATGAGTGAGTACATGGAAAAACATGCGGTTTCTCGTTTAGTCGGAGCACCTCCAGGATATATTGGCTACGAAGAAGGTGGACAGCTTACAGAAGCAGTACGCCGCAATCCTTATACGATTGTCTTACTCGATGAAATTGAAAAAGCCCATCCAGATGTCTTTAATTTGTTATTACAAGTACTCGATGATGGACGCTTAACGGATTCAAAAGGTCGCGTAGTTGACTTTAAAAATACCGTATTGATTATGACAAGTAACATCGGTTCCCAACTCTTATTGTCAGGCGTAACTGCGCAAGGGCATATTTCTGAAGAAGTGGAAGAGCAAGTGTTGCAAACGTTACGTGGACACTTCAAACCTGAATTCTTAAATCGGATTGACGATACCATTTTATTTACGCCACTAAGCTTAGAAGATGTAAAAGGAATCGTTGAGAAGATTATTAGTCACTTAGCAACACGTCTTGCTCAACAAGAAATCTATTTAACTATTTCGGATGCAGCCAAAACGTGGTTAGCGGAGAATTCTTATGAACCTGCGTATGGTGCGCGACCGCTTAGACGTTTCATTACGAAAGAAGTGGAAACACCGTTGGCTCGAGAAATCGTCTCTGGTCGCGTGATGCCTAAGACGGAAGTGACGATAGAATTATTAAATGACCAATTAGTATTTGAAAATCGACCGGTAGAAGAAGAATAACGCGATTAAACATGAACAAAGAACGAAATAGAAGTACACAAAAAAAGACTCGCTGGAAATATATTTGTTTCTAGCGAGTCTTTTTTATTGTGTGTAGCAATTACCTAGTAATCGAAATAAAAGAGTAGGAATTATATGCCGTCATTGATATCTGTCGTTTCGACTTCGATCGGAGACTCGATAATCGGAGTTGTATCTTCACCTAACCAATTCATTGTGATGATTTTGATAATGGCTGCGATTGGAACGGCAAGAAACATTCCTAAAATACCAAAGTACGCCCCACCAATCGTGATAGAAATAATGATGATAATCGGATTTAAATTCAACGCGCCGGCCATAATCCGGGGGCCAATAACATTACCATCAATTTGTTGAAGGATCGTTAATGCAATTAACACGGCAAATGCTAAACTAGGGCCACTTGTAAAGAGTGTAACGATTGCTACAAAGATTGAAGCGAAAATCGATCCAAAGTAAGGAATCATATTCGAAACACCTAAAACGATTCCTAAGGTAATGGCAAACGGGACGCCTAAAACACTCAGAATAATCGACGATAAAAAGGCAATAATACAAGCATCTAAAAATTGAGAAGTAATAAACTTGTAAAAGACTTTATTTGTCGTATGAATCCAATATTTACTACTACTAAAGGCTTTTTCCGGTAATAACTTACCAAAAAAACGATTCGTGAAATCTAGAATGGATTCTTTAAAAACCAGCACATAGATTGAGATAACGAATGTTAGAAAACCATTTAAGACAAGTGATGAGAGACCAAGTGATAATTGGCCAATTGAAGCTAATGATTGCGTCCATTGATTCAACATTTTTTCTAAAGAGAACGCACCTAAAAGCGAAGCGATCAGATCATCAATTGAAAATAGTTTTTCTAATCCATTAATTTGGATTTTCGAGGCTAGATCAATTAAGTAATTGATAAACGTTGGGAGTAATCCCATCAAATCAATGATATTACTAATAAGTAGCGGAATCATATAGTTCAACGCTAAGAACAGAAGGAGGATCAACACAATGTATAACAAGAGAACACTCAATCCGTGTTTATTTTTTTTGATAAATTGATTGTTAGATTTCGCTAATAAAGCTTTGATTCGCTCTTGTGCGCCGTTTAACAAATAAGCCAAGGCAAATCCTAATATGAAAGGCGAAAGAACACTTACAAAGTTTTGTAGTGCCCCTAAGATTTCTTTGTAGTTTGTCACTACGCGATAGCCAATAATAACTAGCATTAAAAAGACAAAACGAATAATCCATTCATTCCAATTGACTTTAATTTTTTTCAAATGTCGTACCTCCGTATTTTTACTTCATCACCTAACAACCTATTATACTTGAAAAAAAGGCGAATGAAAACTACCAACGCAATGAATTTGACGAAAGGTGAGAGTGAATTGAAAAAAATGGAAGCTATTTTTGGGCTACTCAAACCATTTGATGGCTGCCTGGATGTTGATGTGGCGTATTTCATCGAAATCCACTTTTTCAGCATTAATGAAGAGTCCGCGATTATCATATCCTTGGATTTTCCCAATAACATCAGGATAATAATGACCATTGAGATCGCGGGCTTCTTTTTGAATACAGACTGCTACATTTTTTAAAACAGCACAGGCTACGATCTCATCGATTTCAAGGCTACTCATTTGTTTTTTTTGTGTAACAAGTGTATGTTCCTTTTTTTGAAACGCTTCTAACTGTGCCGTATGTTCGGCTAGATACATTCCAGCCCACTTCATGATTCCCCGATCGGTATAATTCTTGCCATAATTCATGTGAAAACCTCCTAATAATTAATATTTTTAACGGTTAGTGGCCGCCAATTTTTGTGGCACGACTCTTAGCGGTGGCACCTTCTAGTAATGAGCTAGCATACATTAAGCTACTAAATCCATATTTTTCTCTGATTTTATCTTGTAAATGATTGAGTTTTGCTTGATTGAGTTGCTCGTATGGATCCGTAAACAGATCAAGTTGAAGACTGATATCTTGAACGAGCTTCGTGCATCCCACGCTCACTTGTCTTACTGGTTTTCCTATTTGATACGAGGAATCAAACAAATAAAAAAGGTAGTGCGTCATTTCTTTTTGATCATTCGTTGCTGGAATCTTTAAATGTTTTGAAAATCCTTTTTCACGTTCTGTTTTAGAATACCCAATACTTAAGTAAAGACACTCTGTTTTAACATGTGATTGTCTTAAGCGCGAGGCCACTAAATCACTCATTTCTTGAATAATGACTTTAATTGTTGAACGATTATCATAATCAGTTAATAAAATCTGTGAATGACTCAAACTTTTGTCACTTGGCTGATAGATGTCTCCAATTTGGCTGCGATCAATTCCATTTGCATGAGCATGGAGTTGCACACCCAGCGCACCCATCGATTGTTTCAATAGATAAGGATTATAATGCGCAAGTTCCTCAACGGTTCGAATGCCTTTATCGAGTAGTCGTTTTTTTGTTTGATGACCAATACCCCAAAAATCGCTTAACTCTTTTATTTTCCAAACGGTTTGTGCGATTGTCTCATAGCGCCATTCCGCGATAGCATTTGCATTTTTTTTGGCCGCATTATCTAATGCAAGCTTTGCGAGTAACATGTTGTCTCCAATACCGATTGCCGTAGGAATACCCGTTTTTTTTAAAATTTGACGCATGATCGCTAGTGCAAAAAGTTTCACATCAGTGTGATGATAGAGTTTTTTGACATAATCATAGCGAATAAATAATTCGTCGATGGAGTAGACATGCATATCTTCGACCGGGACGTACTGTGTGATGGTTTCCATCATTTGTAAGTTCATCTCAATATATTTTTGCATTTGAGGAGGGGCGATGATTAAATCCGGATGATCAGGTAATTCGAATCGTCGAGTGACGTTGGAAATTCCGAGAACTTCCTTTGCTTTAGGGGAAGCAGATAAAATTAATCCCCCTGGGCGATCACCACCACTCATCACTACAAGCATCGTTTCTAACGGATTGAGTCCACGTAGCACAGCTTCACAACTTGCATAAAAAGATCGACAATCAATACAAAGATAATCACTTCGAGGCTCATCATCATAATTAAAATACATCGATTGTTCTCCTTTCGTTCGCTTATTACACTAATTATACGAACGTTTGTTCTGTTTGTGAAGGGGAACAAATAATTAAATCTTTAGAAGACAGAAAAAAGCCGTAGAAAATGATACATTTTCTACGGCAGAGAGATTCTTTTATTGTTGTTCGTTGAAATAAGCGAGGCAATCGTTTGATGGAGTCATTTCCCTTTTCGAATGATTGGTCAATAAGCAAACGATAGATTTTACTTGGGAAGGGGAAGTAGATTATCTTTTAGGCGCTCTATAGCCTGCGTTTTCTGCTTCACTAATGGTTTTAAACCATTGAGCCACATTTGTTGTTTTATGATAATACGTACTTCCTGGAAGATGATAAATTCCAGAATTGGAGCCTTTAATAGTTCCTTGGTCATTCGCATCAACATACTGCGTTTCTTGTGATTGAGTAGTAGCTTCTATTTGTTCAGCTTGTACACTAGCATCCTCGGCAGCAATGCGATCTTGATCCGCTTTTTCAGTAGCAATACGATCTTTCTCAGCTATTTCTTCTTCCGTGACGCTTGATCCGTCAGCATAATTTAATTCAACGTCGTCTTGAATATTGAAGATATACACGTTAAAGCGAATCGTATCATCATTGACGGATTTTGCCATTAAATGAACACCACGAGCTAACAGTTCATTATCTTTAAATATAGGAGTGACAGAGTAGCGGACGTAATTGTTTTTATCTTGTTCTAGGTAGTATTTAATATCCATTTCATGACGGAGCATTTCAGGATTATTTAACTGAGTAGTAGCTGTAATAAGATTCTTCCAATTGTCGTTTTCGCCAGAAAGAGCAAAGCCGATGAGGTGAGAGCGATTGTATAAATAACTCTTACCTAATTTCTTGTTTTTCCATCCAGTAGGCTCGACATTCGAAATGTCCCCACGTTTTTCAGTAGGCATTAAATCTTGATTTAACATCGCTTCGGCAGATGTAGCACGATTTAACTTATCAAGCTCTCCATACGTTTCCCAACTGCCGTTTTCTAATGAAAGGTCGAGAGGGCCGAAGATAGGCTCGTTGTCGTTTATTTCGATGGTTTGTGTACCGTCATATTCTAAATCGGCGAGCGTCGCTCTTAAATCTTGGAGCTCTGAATCGAATCTCGCTTGCTCATTTTTTTGGGAGAGGGCTAAAGATTCAGCCTCGATTTTTTGTTGTTCGAGGGTGTCTAATTCGTCAGATTCAGAAGTTGATTCAGCTGCAATTTGTTCATTCGTGTCATCTGTCAAACTTTCTGAAGGAGGCATATTTATGCCAAAACCAATAATTCCAATAATGAATGCAGCGCTTGAGGCTAAAATAATTTTCTTAGCATCTTTTTTAACTGTTTTATTTTTTATCAGCTTATTCGTGAGGCTTTGAAAAAAACCATAGCCAATTCCTCCCATACTTGCTATCGTTAATAATAAAAATAAATTTTCCATAATAGCCTCCTAGATATCGTTCGCTTACGATGAAAGAATAAAAGAGTGAAAATCACTAAAATAAAAGAAGCGATTGTATTAGAAATCGCTTCTTTTATTTTTATTTAGTTTAGTCATAAAGAAATTAGCTGAAATAACCTGGAAATCTTTGCAGTTTCTTTTTCTTTAAAATTAGTAGCCATTATTTTCGGTTGTTATTACACAAAAAATAGGATGGCAAAATGGCGGCAAAACAAGTGAGAGTGACAAACTGTTTCCAATCACTTTCAAACAAACGTTGATACGAAAGCCTAGGCATCGTCATCCATTTTCAGAACGGCCATGAAGGCATCTTGAGGGACTTCTACTGAACCGATTTGTTTCATTCGTTTTTTCCCTTGTTTTTGTTTTTCTAATAATTTACGTTTACGAGAGACGTCTCCGCCATAACATTTTGCTAGCACGTTTTTACGTAATGCTTTAATGTCTGAACGAGCAACAATTTTTTGTCCAATGGCTGCTTGGATAGGTACTTCAAATTGTTGACGCGGGATTAGTTTTCTTAGTTTTTCAACGATTGCTTTTCCTCGTTCGAAGGAGAAGTTACGGTGAACGATAAAACTTAACGCATCGACTTTTTCGGCATTTAACAAGATATCCATCTTGACTAAATTACTTGGACGATAGCCAGAAATTTCATAATCAAGTGACGCATATCCTTTTGTACTGGACTTTAATTTATCAAAGAAGTCATAAACGATTTCAGATAATGGAATATCGTAGATAACATTGACACGAAATTCATCGAGGTAATCCATTGTAACAAAATCGCCACGTTTTCTTTGAGCGAGTTCCATTACAGCACCGACGTACTCATTTGGCACCATGATTTGGGCTTTAACGTAAGGTTCTTCCACGTTTTCAATGCGTACTGGATCCGGGAATTCAGCAGGGTTATCAACGACGACCGTGCTTCCATCGGTTAAGTTGACATGATAGACAACGGACGGGGCAGTCGTAATCATATCTAAATTAAACTCACGCTCTAAGCGTTCTTGGATAACATCCATATGCAACAGACCTAAGAAACCACAGCGGAAACCAAATCCAAGTGCTTGAGAAGACTCTGGTTCAAATTGTAACGCCGCATCGTTTAATTGTAGTTTTTCAAGTGCTTCTCTCAGATCATTGTATCGTGAGTTATCGATAGGATAGAGACCACAATAAACCATTGGCGTCATTTTACGATACCCTTCGAGTGCTTTTTCTGCGGGATTATTGGCAAGTGTAACGGTATCACCGACTTGAGTATCTTTAATCGTTTTAATTGCAGCTGTGACATAACCCACGTCACCAACCATTAAGTAGTCACGCTCAACGGCTTTTGGTGAAAAGACACCAACTTCTGTCACATCAAACGTTTTGCCGTTACTCATCAATTGAATTTTATCACCTGGTCGGACGACACCATCAATGACACGAATATTTAAGACAACACCACGATAAGCATCATAGATAGAGTCGAAGATTAAAGCTTTTAAAGGCGCATCAACGTCTCCGGAAGGGGCAGGAACTTTTTCAACAATTTGTTCCAAAATTTCTTCAATTCCAATACCGGCTTTAGCACTGGCTAATACTGCTTCACTAGCATCAAGTCCAATCACATCTTCAATTTCTTTTCTGACTCTTTCAGGATCAGCCGCAGGTAAATCGATTTTATTAATGACTGGTAAAATTTCCAAGTCGTTGTCTAACGCGAGGTAAACGTTCGCTAAAGTCTGTGCCTCAATCCCTTGCGCAGCATCAACGACTAAAATCGCTCCTTCACAGGCAGCTAAACTACGAGAAACTTCGTAGGTAAAGTCGACGTGTCCGGGGGTATCGATTAAGTGGAATGTATACGTTTCTCCGTCTTTTGCAGTATAATTAAGTTCGACCGCATTTAATTTGATCGTAATACCACGTTCTCTTTCTAAATCCATGGAATCAAGCAGTTGCGCTTGCATTTCACGCGAAGTCACAGTAGCGGTTTGTTCCAAAATACGGTCTGCTAGTGTAGACTTTCCATGGTCAATATGAGCAATAATCGAAAAGTTTCGAATCAACTGCTGGCGTTTTTTCATTTCATCTAAAGTAGTCATTCATTTATTCCTCATTTCTATTAGTCAGCTCTTTCATTATACCAACGAAAGAATGAGAATAAAAGCCTTTTGTTATAACATTCGTTTGAAAAAGATAAACAATTGATGGAGTTTTTGTTATACTATAAAAAAAGTATCAATGGAGTGAACGTAGATGGAGCGAAAATTTGCTGAAGGATTAGAAATTAGAGTCTTAGAAGAAAAAGATCTCAATCAATTTAACGAATTATTAAGTTATGTTTTCCAAATTACAGAATCCGATATTGAAGAGAGTGGTTATGCTGATAAGAGAGAAATGATCAAATCTAAAAAACCAATTTTATTGTATTCCAAAGTTTTTGGTTGGTTTGATCAAGATCAGTTGATTTCACAAATTGCCATTTATCCGTGTGAAGTGAATATCCATGGGAAACAATACAAAATGGGCGGCATCACCGGCGTGGGTACCTATCCGGAATATGCTAGACAAGGATTAATCCTGGAACTGGTGAAAGTGGCTTTAGAGAGTATGCGTGCGGAGAAACAATGGATTTCTTATTTATATCCGTATAGTATTCCTTATTATCGGGCTAAAGGATGGGAAATCATGTCGGATAAATTATCATTTAGCATTCGCGATACCCAGTTACCGAAACACGTGAACGTTTCAGGAACAGTTGAAAGACATGTCGTTGATCATGTAGATGTTATCCACGTTTATCAGCAATTTGCCGAAAAAAATCACGGTGCTTTAAGTCGAACGGATTTCCACTGGGAAGAATATTGGCGTTATGAAAATGAAGAAGAACGAACTGCAGCTGTTTATTATGATGCATCAGGTGTTGCAAAAGGGGTTCTTTTTTATTGGGTAGCCGAAGAAGTTTTTCACGTGAAAGAAATGTTTTATTTAAACCAAGAGGCAAGAAATGGGCTATGGAATTTTATTGGGGCTCATTTTTCGATGGTTTATCGCATTGAAGGTGATATTTATAAAAACGAACCATTATCTTTCTTACTTGAAGATAGTAAAATTAAAGAAACGATTGAACCGTATTACATGGCTCGAATTGTCGATGTGGAAGAATTCTTAAAAGTCTTTCCGTTTAAGTCTTTTAAAAGTTCGTTTCATTTTGTTGTCTCTGATCCGTTAGCGGAGTGGAATCGTGGTGTTTTTGGATTGCGTTGGGATGAAGAAACGAATCAAGTAGAAGTTCTTCGTGAGGCAATTGGTGAAGCGGTACATCTTGATATTCAAACGCTCACTTGTTTATTAATGAATTATCGTAGGGCAGCTTATTTGTCACTTGTCGAGAGGATTCAAACGAGTAAAAGTACGTTGCGGATATTAGAAGAGATTATTCCTGATAACACGCCATATTTCAGTGACTACTTTTAATGAAAGACTTATCTGACGATTAAAAGACCTTTTAAAAAATGGGGACATGAAGGAGAAAAAAGATGAATATTTATTTTGCAGCACCGATGTTTGCCGAAAGCGAACGATTGTATAATACCTTTATTGTTGAGGAAATTCGTAAAGCTTATCCACAATTAGCAATCTATCTCCCACAAGAAAATTTAGCGATTAATGACAAAACAGCTTATGCTAATAGCGAAATGATCGCTCTGGCAGACACGAATAAAATTCTCGAAAGTCAATTAATGATTGCTGTTTTAGATGGTTTAGCCATCGATCCAGGTGTGGCTTCTGAAATCGGAGTAGCTTATGCGAAAAGGATTCCGATTATTGGGTTATATACGGATTCTCGTCAACAAGGAGGAACACATCCTAAAAAAATTGCGGCTTTAAATGAAATTGCTGAAAATCAATTCCATTATTTAAATCTTTATACAACCGGTCTCATCAAGTTAAATGGTGAAATTGTTTCTGACAAAGAGGCGTTGTTACAGGCCTTAGAACAAAAAATATAAAAAAGAAAAGACTCGATGCTTATTGATAAAAAGCATCGAGTCTTTTTTCGATGATCGTCAAGTCATTCGCGGAAAAAGTCGGTTCTACTAAAATGATTTTTTCTTTTTTAAAAAAATGAGTATCATGATACGTTGTGATAATAAAATCAGCGTTTTCTTGGTTTTGTGTAAAAGTTATTCGGTATTTTTTAGATAAGGTACTTGCGGTTTTAAAAGTCATCCATTTTTCGAGTTTGGGCATTAGATACGTATCAATAAACAGGCTGACTTGGGGCAAATAATGATTCCATGGTACAAAAGTTTCACAAATAAATAAGGCATTCACTTGAGCGTGTAGTAGATTAAACAAAGGATGGCACTGGGTGTATCCTTGCCAAAAAGTTGAAAACACTTGAAAATAGCGAGGATAAGACACTTCTAATGTCTTTAAAATACTTAAGGTATACGTATTGGAAAAAGTGTCATTCACTTTTAAAAGATTCAAGGTTACATACTCACGGAGTAATTCATAGTGGAGAAGATCCTCTTGTTCTTTTTGTAAAGGAGAAAAATAGGTCTGAAAAAGAATTCTCCAGTTCAAGTACAGCGCATTTGTCCGAAAAGAACGTTTAAAAGACTCTTCGATTGAAAATGGAGCAGGTGAAAAAGGAATACTGTGAATACTCAATAGCAAAAATATCCAGTCATTTTCCTCCCAATGTAATAGAAAATAAGGTTTTTTAGGAAACTGAATCGCTTGAAGTAGGACTTTTTCTTCTTTTTGAAAAAGAATTTTCCGGGAACGTTTGATTGCTTGTTCATTCACAAATGAAATGATAGCAATGGTTTCTAAATAATGGTAACTAACGGGAAGCTGTAGATAATCCATGATTTTTTTTGCTTGTTTTAAATAAAAAATTGAATTATCGATCCATGCAATCGTCGAAATTTGTCGATGCGCTAATGACACCATCGCAATTAGCAGCGAACGTCTTCTTTTTTCACTACCAAATAACTTTATTTGATTTGAAACGGTAATGTGTAGGTCATAGTCATTAATAAAACCGTTGATTACCGCGATTTTCCGGCGCATGTGAGAGTGGCTAATCGCGAATTGCTCACATAACTCTTCAGTATTGAGTACATTCTCATAAATAAATTTTTGACTAATTTGATAGGGAAGCTCTTTAGTAATAAGACGCTCTATTATTTTTTGGAGAGTGGTTGTTTCACGGATTAGTTCAATTCCGTTTCGACGATCAATAATTAGTTGTACTTCTTCTTGTAGGTAACAATTCTTAATTTCTTGTTGCAATTCATGACATTTTTTTTGAAGTGTTGAAAGACTGATTTGTGGGAAGGCAACAAGTATTTCATGAAAATAAAGTGCCCCCGTATGGTTATCTAGTAATTCTAATAAATCAATTTTTAGCCAGACATCTTTTGTCATTCGAAGCAAAACGATATAACCACCTTTATAGTTAAAATTAATAGCATATGATGCGATTCACTTAAAGTATCGGCTACTCGAGTAATAGTTTAAGTAACTGATTGTATTTAGAAGTCTTGATTACTTGTTAAAATAAAAAAGTTATTTTATAGACTTTTAAACCATTTTCTTAAGAAGATTAAGGATAGAAGAATAAGGCTAATAAAAAAAGTATTGATAACAGAAAGTGATATCTGTTATCAATACTTAAAAATGGCATTGGTAATATGACTAGGCGGATAAAAAAAGATTACCGCGGGGGTTGATTATTAAATTTTGCTTGTTGTTGTGTCGCAGTTAATTCAATGATTGCTTCCTCATCAAGAAAGACTTTTTTCTTAGGGTGTTCAGGATTCACTTCCGCATCTTCTAAGTCGACATCAGGTGATTCATCTAAATTTAGTTCTTTTTCCATCTTATCTAATTTTGCAAAAGGACGTTCTTCTCTTGTTTCTTCCGCCAATTTATTTAAGCGTTCTGTAGAATCAGGCATCATTATTTCCTCCTTCAAAATAAATTCATGGTACACTTGTATTCTATCAAGAAAATGGTAATTACACAAAGAAAGAGCTTTCATAATCGTTGTCTTTTTTCTTACTTTCTTCTTTTGATAAGATGTGCTATCTTTTTTAGAAGGAGGAGGATTATGAGAGGAAATACGATCAGACCCTTTACGACGCAAGAGATTGCTTTTTTATCATTGCTGACAGCTGCTTGTGTGGTGGGGCGCTTAATGTTTCAATTTATTCCGAATGTACAACCGATGACGGCGCTACTGATTATGATTGCCTTGCATTTTGGCTTTTCACGAGGTGTGATCGTCACTGTACTTTCGCTTTTGATTACGAATTTTTATTTAGGGATGGGAATCTGGACTTTTTCGCAAATTATAGGTTTTTCCCTGATTCTTTTATTCGCTTGTTTGTTAAATTCCGTTCCCTTTTTCAATCGTTTTATTTGGATTCAGGCGATTTATAGTTTGCTGGCAGGTTATCTCTACGGCTTCGTTTTAGCGGTGATTGATACGCAAATTTACGGGTTGACTAATTTTTGGGCGTATTACCTTGCAGGTCTTTCATTTGATACGTTGCACGGATTAGGGAATTTTGGTTTTTATATTCTGCTAGCACCGGTCTTTCAACGTCTCATGAATAACAAAAATAACCAAAAGAAGAGGCTATGACAACAGTCATAGCCTCTCTTAGTGCTACCCACGAGTAATCAAGATTTGTGCTTTTAGAGAAATTCGTAGTACTATTTGTTTGGATTTCGTATTCGTTTCTTAGAAGAAAAAAACTTTTGATGTACCTTTATTTATTTCCGTCGTGGATTTTTAAAGGTCTCAAATGCTTCAGTAATTTCGAGCAAGACTTCTGGATCGGTTTCTTTGACTTGTAATTGTTCGAATAATCCAATCGTTTCTTTTGGATCGCGTTTGGTCAGTTCAGTGATTGCCCAAACGGCTGTCCCACGAATGACTGGCCGTGGATCGTCTAGACAGTTAATGATGGCTGGTAGTGATTCCCGACCGCCCAAATTGGCTAAGGCAATCAGCGCATTTCTTTGGAGTGGTTTTTTACCACGCCACGATCCGGCAAGTCGTCCAAATTGCGCTTTAAATTCTCGATTAGAAAGCGTTAAAATCGGTTCAAGCTTTGGAAAAACTTCGTCGACGATAGGTTCCATTTCTGGATGAAAGTGAGAATCAATTCCTTGATTATAGGGACAAACAAGCTGACAAATATCACATCCGTAGAGCACATTTCGTGTTTTTTTACGAAACTCACGCGGCATCATTCCTTTGGTCTGCGTTTGATAAGACAGACATAGCTTGGCGTTCATTCGACCATCCCCTAAGAGGGCTTTCGTTGGACAAGCGGTAATACAACGCGTGCAATCACCACAGCCATTTGGGACCGGTTCGTCAGGTTCAAATTGAATATTGGTCGTAATTTCACCGAGGTAAACGAAAGAGCCAAATTCTTTGGTAATCAATAAACCATTCAGTCCAATGAAGCCTAACCCTGCGCGTTGGGCGACAGCCACATCGACATATTCTCCAGTATCGACTTGCGGTGAAAAACGCCATTTGTTTTTTTCTTCTTCGGAACTTGCTTCACTTTCGATATAAGCAACCAACTTTTTGAGTCGATCTTGCAAAATCGAGTGATAGTCTTCCCCCCATGAAGCTCGGGCAAATTGACCACGCTTCACATCGCGCGGGACTTCCCCGTGGAATTTATTCGGATACGCTAAGGCAATCGAGATAATGCTTTTGGGTTGTTCAAACGTTAACTCGGGATACAGACGCTCGTCAATATTTTGATGTTCGAATCCCGAAGTAAAGCCTTTTTCTTTTTGTTCCATTAAGGACTCTTTTAAATGATCAAAGGGTTCAGCCGTCGCAAAGCCAATTTTATCAATTCCTAATTCTTTGCTTTTTTGAATAATTTTTTCTTTTAAGCTTAACAAGTCAAGCACCTCCAAAGCGATTCTTTTTTCTACTATAGCATATTTTTTTGGTTTGTTTCTAGTCCACAAGAAAGGTATACTAAAATGTAAGAATAGAAGTAGGGAGTGTCAAGTATTGGAAAATTTAGCACTTTTAGAAAAATTATCTTTTGAACGGATTGCCGGTTCAAAGGAAGAGTACCGTGCGGCGATGATTATCAAAGAGGAAATTGAGAAAATGGGTTTGAATGCGACGCTCGAGCCGTTTGAAATTGAATTTCCTGAAGAAGTCACGGCTACTTTTGAAATCACCGCACCTCAAAATCAAAGCTTTGAAGTCACGGGTGTTGGAATGGCAGGTGTCACAAAAGGCTTAGAAGCGCCTTTTTATTACGGGCAAGATTTAGATGAGATTAGTTTAAGTCAAATGAAAGGCAAAATCGTTTTATTTAATGGGGCGTTGCGCTATGACTCGTATAAAAAAATTATTCAAGCCGGTGCGGTAGGTTTTATTACCTTTAACGGAAGTGTTTATGATACAGAAATCGAAGTAGAAGATCGTTACTTACGGCCGAAGTTGCAAGAATTAGGGAAAATACCTGGTGTCACGATGAGTATTCATGATGCTCAGACACTTGTCAGATTGAATCCTACGACAGTAAGACTAACGGTTAACGCAAAAGAAAGTACGCGCACTTCACACAATCTTGTCGTCACATTACCGGGTGATATCGAGGATGAAATCATTTGTTTTTCTGGACACTACGATTCCGTTCGCCATTCTAAAGGCGTCTATGATAACGCGACAGGTGCACTCGCTGTGTTAGATTTCTTAAAATACTTTAGTCAAAAGAAACCGAAAAGAACGTTGAAATTTCTTTGGTTAGGTACGGAAGAACGTGGATTGATTGGTGCAACACAGTACGTGAAAGCACATCAAGAGACAATCGATCAGTATAAATTAAATATTAATTTAGATATGCTTGGTGTCGTGTTAGGAAAGGATATTGCTTGTGTGACGGGTGAAGAAGCCATTACTCACTATATTGATTTTGTTGCAAAAGAGTTAAATTTCGCCATTAAAACATCAACAGGGGTTTATCCAAGTGACTCGACGCCTTTTGCCGACGGTGGAGTACCTGCCATTACGTTTGCGCGAGGGGCTGTTGTAGGAGGTGCCCAAATCCATTCTAAGAAAGACGTGATTGATTTTATTAGTGTCGAAAGCTTTAATCAGACCGTTGAATTTATCCAAGCGTTTGCTAGTCGTGTGATTGAAGCGGAAGTTTGTCCGATTCCTTCCACGATGCCAAAGAAAATGCTTGAAGAATTAGATGACTACTTACTGCGGAAAATCGCAGAATAAAAAAATGACTAGTTCTTTAGAATGAAAAATGATAGAATAATGAAATTAATAAGAAAAATTCTAAGGAGTTGAAATGATGCCTCTATTATATCAAAGTACACGAGATGAAAAAAATATTGTGACGGCTTCAGAAGCGATTTTACAAGGACTCGCTACAGACGGAGGTCTCTATGTCCCGACGCAATTTCCAGATTTACATTTGGACTTTGCGAAACTGGCTACCCAAACGTATCAAGAAGTAGCAGAATTCATTTTACAAGCATTTCTAACGGACTTTACCGCCGAAGAAATTAAAGCCTGTGTTGCAGGTGCTTACGATGAGAAATTTGACAATCCGGTCATTGCTCCGCTTGAAAAAAAGGGCGATAGTTACTATTTGGAACTATTTCATGGTCCAACATTTGCCTTCAAAGATTTAGCGTTATCTATTTTGCCGTATTTAACGACAACGGCTGCTAAAAAAAATCAAGTAGAAAAAGAAATCGTGATTTTAACAGCGACGTCTGGCGATACAGGGAAAGCCGCGATGGCTGGCTTTGCCGATGTTCCTGGCACACGAATCATTGTGTTTTATCCTGAAAAAGGCGTTAGTAAAATTCAAGAGACACAAATGGTTACCCAAAAAGGGGCCAATACCCATGTGATTGCGGTAAAAGGTAATTTTGACGATGCTCAAAGCGCCGTAAAAGTAATGTTTAATGATGCGGAATTAAAAGAAAAATTAGCTAAAAATAATCAACAATTTTCTTCTGCGAATTCAATGAATATTGGACGTTTACTGCCCCAAGTTGTTTATTATGTTTATACGTATGCTCAACTAGTGAAGGGCAACGAGATTACCATTGGTGAACCAATCAACGTTTCCGTACCAACAGGGAATTTTGGGAATATTTTAGCTGCTTATTACACTAAGAAAATTGGTGTGCCGATTAATCAATTGATTTGTGCTTCAAACACGAATAATGTCTTAACGGATTTCTTTGCAACAGGCGAGTACAATCGCAAACGTCCTTTCTACTTAACCACATCGCCATCGATGGACATTTTAGTTTCAAGTAACTTGGAACGTCTGATTTACCATTTGAGTGGTGCCGATGCGAAACAAACGAAAGAATGGATGGACGCACTTCTTGTCGATGGTCAGTACCAAATTTCATCCACAATGTTAGCGGAATTAGCTGAATTTTACGGCGCATTCGCAACAGAGAAGGAAGTCGAAGAAACGATTACTTCCGTCTTTAAAGAAGAGGCGTATGCGATTGACCCTCATACTGCAGTCGCTAAAAGTGTCGCTACAAAGTATCAAGAAGAGCAAGGAAGTCCATTAAAAATGGTGGTGATTTCAACAGCTAGTCCGTATAAATTCCCACGAACCGTTGTCGAAGCGATTACTGGACGCGTTTCAGAGGCGGATGATTTTACTTTAGTCCATCAACTAGAAGCATTAACAGGAATTGCGTTACCGCAAGCTGTCAAAGAACTAACGGATTTGCCAATTTTACATACGCAAGTCGTTGAAGTCACAGAAATGCAACAAGCGGTTGAAAGTATCTTACATCTCTAAATTTTAGTCAAAAAGATTCAAGCGAGAACACTCGCTTGAATCTTTTTTTATTGAAATCAAATATCTGACATTGAAAGAAGTAAATCTGACTCTTTCACAATCATTTTTTCAATCCACTGATCGATTAGGAGTAAATCGTTGCTCGTTAAAAGCGGATCAATAATAATTTGTGGCGTTTCATAACACTCCTCTGCAGGTAATTCAAAGGTTGTAATAATCAAATCTGCTTGTTGGAAATCAGTAATAAAAACAAAATCATATTTTGTTTTAAACTGGCTTTTCAAGCGATTGGCTAAATAGTAATTAAAATGACTGGATACCTCAGAATAGACTGCGATTTTAACAGAGTAAAGCTGCGTATCGAGCGGGGAAAAGTAAGAAGCTAAC
This sequence comes from Enterococcus aquimarinus, assembly GCF_001885765.1. Lineage (GTDB taxonomy): Bacteria > Bacillota > Bacilli > Lactobacillales > Enterococcaceae > Enterococcus_I > Enterococcus_I aquimarinus. Next base: position 204,900 of record NZ_JXKD01000001.1, read on the forward strand.
ATCAAACTTGTAAATTTAAAGGAACTACTATCCAAAGCTGGGACTTTAAACCGAAAATCATTCCAAAATTGTTCGAAGCGTTGGTAAAAAAGTGGATTTTGTTGCTGAAACGTTTCGAAGTTGATGACTTGAAATAAGCGGAAAAATTCATCATCGATTGAAATAAAATAGGACAGAACCAAGGACTTTTGGATTGCTTCATGGACAAGGGCTTGTTCTTCACTAGTGAGTTGACCGAACGCCATCTTAAATGCTTGACCCCAAGCAAGGGACTCAAAAACAAACAGTGGGACTAAAACATCTCTTGTCGCTATGTCAAAGTCCTGTTCAAAAAGATCGGTAGCCATGGTAAATAGTAAAAAAAATTGCCAATCATTGAACGACCAATTATTTAAGAAGTTTGGTTTAGGCGGAAAATCAAATTGATGGAAAAGTTCATTTTCCTTTTCGGTTAAACGTAGTGGTGTACCTGAGTGGACGCCATGTTCATGGACGTAATAAATGAGTGAAAAGACACCTAACTCTTTTAAAGAGAGCGTTAGACCTAAATGGTTTTGTATTTTTATTGCCTTGGATTCAAAAAAACCTTGTTCGGCAATACCGGGTACCGCTGGCAATTGGCGATAAAATAAGAAAAGAAAATAGAAATAAAAGGAACGAATGGCGAGTTCGGAACCAGTTAATTTGATTTTATAGGCAAATGTAATCCGTAAGTTATAGTGAGCTAAACTTTGATTGATTCGTTTAATTTTTCGTCTCAAAGTCGATTCACTGACATGTTGATTTTCATAAAAATCAGAAGCAATCAGCTCACGATAACGAAAAAGTTCTTGTAGTAACGTGTAAGATATTTCCTGACAAGCATAAGCGTCTATTAAGGCTTTAAAAGGGATTTTCTTTCGTAATAGGCGGGCACCTAACTGCGGATGAATGACTAGCTCACATTCTTCTACGGAATACCATTCTAAAAAATCACTTTGAATTTTGCGACATGTTTGTTGGAGTACATCAATGCTGATACCTCGGAAGTGATGTGCGATTTCTTTAAATGTTAGGTAATTAGACGAATTATCGAGGATCTGCAACAATTGGTTTTTGAGTAAAAATTCTTTATCCAGCCCGAACAAAGGTTCCGTAGTGTATTGTTCAACATTCATCATGATCCCTCCTAATGTATGAACAGTATACTACAAAAAAAGCCCTTTCACATGTTCAAATAATCGCTTTATGACAGGTAAATGATGAACATGAAAATAAGATGAGAGAGTGATAAAATTTAATTAGATTTCAATGAGTGTGTTTAAGTGGTCGGTTTCTTTTAATCTCAAGAAAGTGGATTGTTCTCTCTGTTAAACGTCTTCATGCATCGAGTAAAGAATACGCTCTTTGATGAGAGAAAGAGAGCTACAGAGCTACAGAACCACATAAATGAAACCGTATCCAAAATAAAATAATCATTTAATTAAAAAGTAATAATGGTTAGGAGGGGAGATAATGAGAAGTAAAGGAGTCGTTTGGTTTGGATTCATATTGTTGTTGGCAAGCATGATTCCCAATTTGATGCAGGCATATATCGTGTATGCACAATCATCCGATGAAGTTCGTGAAACAATTATTCAAACAGATACGTTAAAAGTGACGACAAATGTGAAACAAGTCAATGATCAAATGCGCTGGGAACTACAGTATCAATGGTCTACACCGACACAAAATAGTGCACGGCGATTGAAACTAAAGTTTTATGATAATGAAGGAAAAGCAGAAAAAAATGTTGATACTTCGCTCGTTCAACCTGAACACATCGATGGTTGGCGCTTGAATGAGAATAATTGGTTTATGAATGAAGAATTTAAGACATCCGCAGAAGGAACCGTTGTGGTGATGACAGCTTTATCTGTAAAGAATCTCGCCTTACGTATTCAACTCGATGAGGAAATCATTAAAGAAGTAGAAAGAGTCAAGGAGACTATTTCCTCAGAAGAATTGTTTGCTTCACAAGAAAGTAGCGGCAGTTCGGAAGTCGTCACTACCTTTAACAACGAAACAGAAGTGGAAGTAATAGAAGAAAAGATTATTACGGAAGATATTTTGCAAACACCAGATGCGGATGTACACGAATTGTCTGCACCCGAAATTGATGCACCCGTTACGAGTTCGAGTGAAGTGAAGGACACCTCTCAAGAAGAAATTGTAACACCGAGTGAGGAAACGTCCGAGACGACAGTCGAAAGCCAAGTGCCAGAAACGAGCGAAATGGAATCTTCCCCAAGTGAAACAAGTTCAAGTTTTGAAAAGACAGCTAGTACCGAGGAAGCGTTAAAAGAAGCGGATAATCTTGTTCAAAACTTCCAATATAACGCAGGTATTGCTCCTTTTGCCGTAGCATCCTATACAGATCCCTTTGCCTATACCCCAGATGGGGGGCAATATCCCACTCATGGAACAAACAATTATAGTGCTGCTTTAACAAGTCCATTTGTGAAAAATTACAATTACGGCAGTACGGCAGATAGCGTTTCTGGTGTTCCTGTAAAAAATATTCTGAATACAACTCCACTTAATTTCGATAAAGGTTATCATGCACACCAAGTGACAACCAATCCGGCACAGGATATATATTTGAAGAAAATTGCGATGCCCACAAGTGATCCGACAAAATTCAAAGTGCAACTGGATATGATTGGTGGGTACTTACAAACACGACGCAACGTTGATGTCGTCTTCGTAGTCGATAAGTCGGGAAGTATGGCAGATTCTAACTGGACAGTCTTAAAAAATTCATTGAATACATTTGCAAATGGTTTGCTAGGAAGTACTAACAATGCCGATGGAGCTGTGCGTTTAGGACTAGCCTCTTTTGGTGGAGCCCAAGTGAATAACAATTGGACAGCCTTTGGAGAAATTGGGAACTTTGGTGGGACAGTCGGCAACTATACTGGATTTACAACGAGTGCATCAAGTTTTCTAAGTCATACTATTTTAAATGTAACACCTACAGGTGGAACACCAACGTTCTTAGGATTGGATGCAGGGCTTGATCTTCTAGTTAATCCGGCTTATAACTCCCGAACAGATGCTGCAAAAGTTTTGATTATTCTAACGGATGGCCTACCAACTTATGCACCAACGACTACATATACTGGAATTCGGCAAACATCAGGTAATTCCAGTAATGCAATGACAAGGACACAACCTGTTTCTACGGTAGAACGTTTCACAGCGGGATCTAACTTATTTACCGGAGATGGTATTGCTACACCTCAATCGACTCGGAATGCGATTATTGCGCATGCTAACAGTCGGTCAGTAAGTTATCCGAATATTGATCGCTATGCCATTGGTTTTAATGTTTCTAATGTAGGAGATATACTATCTGCTTTAGGGCCTAAGGGACAATATTCAGCTACTAGTCAGTCTGATTTAACAGCGGTCATGAATAACATTAAACAAAAAATTATCGATATAAGTGCATTAATCCGTGAGGCGAAAGTCTTTGATCCAATGAGTAGTTATGTCACGCTGGATGCAGCAACTGTTAAGACGTCTGCGCTACAATTGAATCTCAGTTCCTCTCCAAGAACACTGACTGTCATTCCATCCACGTCAGGAAGTTATCCAACTTATGCAAGTGATGTGGTGATTGATAAAACCGGTAATAAAATCAATCTTTCTAATTTGACTTTAGCTGGAGATAGTACCAAACTCAATGGTTTTCGAGTGGAGTATGAGGTCACGCTCAAAGAAGAATATCGGGATGGAAAATTCTATCCGGCGAACGGGCCTACCTACTTAGCGGATGATCAATATACAAATCCATTTGGTTTTGCCATTCCATCGGTCAAAAAAGAGGCTACGACCTTCGATATACCGGTTACCAAAGAATGGATTGATGATAATAATACATGGACGACACGCCAATCCATTTCACTACAATTACAGAAAAAAGTTGGCACGACTTGGGAAGATGTCCCTGGTAAGAGCATCACGTTACCAGTTGGAACAACGAGCTATACCTTTACCGGAATCCAAGCCTATGAAAGTGGTCTAAAAATTGATTATGCCATTAAAGAAACACCAACTCGTGTGACGGGGTACAAAGCCCCTGTTTATACTCCTGCTTCTGTCAATATTAGTTCGACGAATAAAACATTAAAAGTAACAAATGAACTATTGAAGACGAAGATTGAGTTTACAAAAGTGAAAAGTGATGGAACTACACCGTTAGCGGGGGTTGGATTCACGTTATTCAAAGCAAACGGTACAACAGCGATTGGAACACAAGTACTCTCTGATGCGACGGGTAAAGTTAGCTTCCCAACACAACTTCCGATCGGTTCTTACGTTGTGAAAGAAACGCTGACGTTACCAGGATACGAACCCATTGATCCGATGAATTTGGTGGTTTCCGATACTAATGCCACTTTGTCAGTCAATGGTTTACCTACTGGAAATAAAGTGGTCAATCGGTTGAAGGACTTTAAACTAATCGTGAAAAAACTTGATACTGTTGGAAATGCCGTTAACGGAGCCAAGTTTAAGTTAGAAAGTACGACGACAAGTCCGCCATATTCAAATGAGTTGTTGAGCTCGAATAATCTCTTCGAATTCACGGGTCTAAAACCAGGAACATATACGTTAACGGAAACCCAGACGCCAGATGGCTATATCGGTTTGCAAAATCCAATCACCATTATGATTGATCTGGACGGTAACGTAAAAGTCGATGATGTTTCGCAATCAGGTGTGATTACAGGAGAAGGCAATATTATTAAGCTTGATGTCAAAAATCGCCAAAAAGGACAACTGCCTAGTACTGGCGGAAATGGGACACAACAATATCTAATCGTAACCTTCGTTTTAGCGAGTATCGCAAGTGTGATTGGAATTTACTATGTGTATCGTAATCGAAAGGGGGCGAAGTGAGATGACACTAAGAAAAATAGTCGCAAGTGTGGCATTCATCTTTCTCTTAGCACCTTTAGGATTAATCGGACATAGGAGCGCCCAAGCGGCAGAAATTCCACAAGAAGTAACGTTTGTGTTACATAAACGGGTCTTTCTGAATCCTAATAGCATTCTTGATAGTCAGATTAATAGTGGTCTAGAACTTACACCAGAAAATGTGACAGAAGCAAATGATGCGCTCATTGATGACACTCAAACATTTGGCATAAACGGGATCAATTTTGACGTTTATGATGCTAGTGCCTATCTTGCAGGCGAATTAGCCCAAAAAACAATAGAAGAAGTGATGCAAGCGATACTTGAAACAGACTCCGATACCTTAAGAGAGACACTGACAGCGGAAAACTTAGTGACGACGATTACCACGACGCAAGATCCACAAACAGGTGAGAATGGGATGGTGACCTTGACGCTTGATTTGAGTGAAGTGGCTGAACAGAATCCTGCGATTTTGTTTTTAGAAAAACTACCTAATAACAGCGTGATTCGTCAAGAATCTGCTCCGATGTTAGTTGTTTTACCGGTTGAAGATCCGATGAACGAAGGACAATTCCTAGACACGATTCATCTGTACCCAAAAAATGTGTTGCGTGGTCGCTTACCACAGACAGGTGGCGAAGAAAAACCAAAACCGTCACCAACACCGACTCCGGGTGGTCGCTTACCACAAACCGGAGAAGCCAAAAGTATCATGGGGATTGTCGGCATACTAATCGTTGGCTCAGTCATTATTTATTGGCAAAGACGGCGAACGAGTAAACAGGTTATTCGAACAAAAAAATAAATCAAAAAATGGGAGGAAACAACAATGCGTACAGGGAGAAAGCTTTGGAAGATTATGATAGCTACGTTACTCTTAGTTCCGCTATTCGCAGGGGGAATAAGTGCATTTGCTGATACCACACCGCCACCAACTACGACAGATGTGACCGTTCATAAACGCGTCTTTGAAGATGAAATGCCTGAAGTAAAAGTCAATACTGGTTTAGAAGATGCTACTTTTGGAGGCACTCCATTAGCTGGGGCAGGATTTACTGTCTACGATGTTACAGTAGCTTATCATGCTGCAATCGTTGGTAAAACCCAAGCAGAAGCGATTGATGCCGTGCTTGCACTCCATAATGCGACACCACCTACCGTTTTCCCAGTCGCAAAAGCAGAACAGTTAACAGTCGATCCCAGTGGAAAAACAACGTTCACAGGATTACCATTAATCTCTAGTGGTAAAGATGCCGCGTACTTATTTGTTGAAACAACTACACCAGATAGTCCAACCATTATTGAAAAAGCAGCACCCTTTATTTTAGCAATGCCAATCTACACCGCAATGGGCAGTGCCGGTCAATTAAATACAGATATTCATGTCTATCCAAAGAATGTTAGCGCAGAAAATATCAAAGAAATGACCAATGTTGATGCGTTTGGCAGTGTAACGATTGATGGAAAAGAATATCCGAATGTTCAAATTGGTGATGTGCTAAGTTACAAACTTACCATTCAAATTCCAACTAACATTGGAACCAGAACGAGTTTTGTGATTAAAGATACACCAGGAGCAGGGATGGCCGTGGCTGATCCGGAAAATCTAGTGGTTACCGGATTAACTTCTCCGACAGATTACACGGTGACCATTTCGCCGACAAGAAATGAATTAACGATTAACTTAGTACCAGGTAGTGCTAATGTGAAAGCCTTAGCGGGCGATGCATTGGTAATTACTTACGATATGGTACTAACCGAAGATGCCGTACCTGATACCATCATTGAAAACAATGCGAGTATCATTATTAATGGTACTACAACCACTGAGATGACTCCTCCTCCAGGTGTGGTGACTGGTGGTAAACAATTTATTAAAAAAGATGGTCAAACTGATAAAGCGTTAGAAAACGCGAAATTCAAAGCCTACAGAGAAACAGAAGAGGGTATGGAGTGGGCAACGTTTACGGTGAATGCACTTGGTGTGAATGCCTTTGCGGGCTGGGTTACGGATGAAGCAGATGCAACGGAAGTCACTTCTGCAGCTGATGGCGTCATCAAGATTACTGGTTTAACGCAAGGAACGTACTTCTTAAAAGAAACAGTGACGCCAGACGGTTACGTTTTATTAGATGAACCACAAGAATTTACTGTCGTTTACGGTGGTTACGGCGAAACAGCACAATTACGTCAAACCATTCTAAACGTTCCGAAAGGTCTTTTACCAGCAACTGGTGGAACTGGGATTTACGCGTTCTTAGCAATCGGTTCTATGATGATGCTAGGTGCTTATATCTGGTTCAAACGTTCAAAAGAACAAGCGGAAGTCTAACAAAAATGACATACAAAAAGTTGTTGAAGTACAGCCCCTTGTACTTCAACTGCTTAAAAATGAACGGTGGGATGGTAGGTTACCAAATCTTACCGTTCATTTTTAAGCAGAGAACGGAGTGAGGAGATGAAAGCAAAAAAAAAAACCCATTCACGTCTAAAGGACGAGCGGATTAACCTCATTTTAAAGATAGTCATGGCTGGTTTGTTCTTAACTGGGGCCATCATTTTCTCGTATCCTTTTGTGGCAGACGCGATTAATAATTATTATGATCAAATACGAATCGAAGAGATGCAAGCAAAAAGTGACAAACAAAATAAAGAGCAACTCCAGGCGCAAAGAGCAGAACTTGAACAAAAAAATCAAGCCTTACTAGAAGAGGGTAAGTTGAATAATATACCAGGAATGGGTTTAGTCGAAGATCCTTTTACCAGCTTAGTCGACAATACCCAAAATCTTGGAAGCGACTATTTCGAAAAATATACGATTGGCGCCATCTATATCCCAACGATTCATGTGAGTTTACCATTATTTAGCGAAACCAATTCAATCTTATTAGAAAAAGGCGCTACGGTCCTACAAGGCACTTCTTTCCCAATCGGGGGACCAAACAGTCATTCTGTGATTACGGGTCATAGTGGTCTTCCCAATCAGAAACTATTTACGGACTTAGAGCAATTAAAAAAAGGGGATTTCTTTTTTGTGGAAATTACAGGAGAAAAGCTAGCTTATCAAATCGAAGCATTTAAAACAGTTCTTCCTCACGAGATAGACTCTTTGAAGATCAGAGATGGTGAAGATTTGGTCACACTTTTGACATGTACACCATATATGATTAATACGCATCGCTTATTAGTCACTGGGAAACGCGTGCCTTTTCCAGAAGAAGAACTAAAAAAAGAAATCCAAACGACCCAAACGTATCATAAGCGTCGGTTTCAAGTTTATATGATGCTTATTCCACTTTTTATCGCACTATTTTTTTACTGGATCTGGCGCAAATACGTGTATTATCAAAGCATTAAACAACGCTATGACTTCAATTTTTATTTACTAAAAGAAAATCAACCACAAGTCGGTGTGCCATTTGTTTTAATGGATAAAAAAGGACGTACCGTTTTTCGTGACAATGAAGAACCATTCACGGTCACGAGTGAAGAGGATGGTCTCGTCTCATTTAAACAAATTCCTGGTGGCATCTATCGCGCGGTACGAAGCAGCGGTGCGCCATTGTCCGTAAAAGGGAAAGTGTTTTTCCTGCATGATCGCTACTTTAAAATCACGCGTCCAATTAAGTTATGGAGAAGAACTAAATTTAACCAAATCGACATCATTAATGAGGTGACGTCACATGAAAAAGAGAAAGAATAACCATCCCTTTATTTCTAAAATCGTGATGATTGTCCTATTTTTAGTAGGAAGTTTAACCATGTTCTATCCGTTTTATATTAACGCTTTAAATCAATATCTGGATCAGGTGCGGATGGAACGCTATCAGAAAAAAAGTGAGGAGCAGTACGCCAGTCAACAAGCACAACTTGCTGAGGCTAATCGAAAATTAGCGGAAACAGGGATTCATTTTACGACAGATCCTTTTGAAGATACTGCGGGGGGACGTCTTTCAAAGGAGCAATATGACAAGCATGTGATTGGACAAGTAAATATCCCTAAGTTGGCGATTGAAATCCCTCTTTTTGATACAACCACTCCGAATTTATTAGAAGTTGGCGCTACCGTGATTAATGGTACGTCTTTTCCTGTTGGCGGAGCTGGAACACATTCCGTGATTTCTGCCCATCGAGGGTTACCAGAGCGTGAGTTGTTCACGAATTTACCAAAATTAAACAACGGTGATCTGTTTTTGTTGGAAGTTTTAGGCGAGACGTTGGCGTATGAAGTCATCAGTAGTGAGGTAGTAGAACCTAACGAGACGTCCTCCTTAAAAATCATTGACGACCAAGACTTGGTGACACTCGTGACCTGTACACCTTATATGATTAACTCGCATCGGCTATTAGTAACGGGTAAACGAGTACCCTATACACCAGAAATCAAACAAGCCATCCAAAACGGTGATCGTTTCCGTCGATTCAAGCAGTTTGCGATTTTAACAGGAGTGAGCATGATTGTTGTATTAAGTTTGTGGTTACTAGTTCGAGTGATTCGCCAAGAGGCACTCCGTCGAACCCGTTTTGATTTAGCAATTCAATTGAACTCTGATCCAGCTGACACACAAAAAGCGATTCAATTGTACAATCGACAGGGGAAAAAACCTTTGATACGTGATCATCAACCGTTTATTCGAACGACGGATGCTTCTGGGAAAGCAATCTTTGAAAATTTGCCAGGAGGACTGTATCAAATCGCAATTGAAGGGGAAAAGCAAAAAATAAAAGTGGGCATCAAGAAAAAAGGACAAGCAACAAAAATTTATTCGAAAAAACAACGCAATCAAAAACCATCACCCGTCAGTGTTCTGATGGGGACCTAACAAAAAAAGGAAGAGACTGATGAATATCTCTTCCTTTTTTCAGTTAGGTTACTTTTACCGTGAGATTAAATTGATTTGCATGGATAAAACGAATCGTGGGCATCGCTTCATCTAAAGTCAGTTGAATAAAATCCGAATTAATTTTTTTGATATCACGGATACGTTGTTGATGTTCATCTAGAATAATGACTTGTTGGTTAGGATACTCTTTTTCTAGCTGATTGAACTGTTCGATTAACGCGTTAATCATTCCTGTTGCTTTGAAATTATCTGCATATTCAGGCATAAAGACACTTCCTTTTATTTGTTTTTTTCCTTCTTTATTGTCATTATCGTTAATGGTAATGTTAATGTGACATAACCAATCACACTAATGATAAAATAAGACAAGAGAGCATTGTTAACCTTTAATAAATTTGTAAGGGGAACCGCGATAACAATTGATAAAAAATATAAAACGAATAACTGAACAAACCGTTTGATAGACATTCCCTAACCTTCTTTACACAATGATACCATTATTGTAGCGGAAAAATAAAAAAAAGTAAAAATAATCTCTTTCATAAAAACTTGATAGCTATCAAGTAAAACGATGAAGAAGATGAGTATACTTAAGAAAAGAGAAGAAGGAGTGTTAAAGGATGCAAAAAATTATATTACAATTAGAAGAATTGGTTTGTCCATCATGTTTACAAAAAATTGAAGCTGCTGTGGGGAGAATTGAAGGCGTGTTGCAGTTTAAAGTTCTTTTTAACGCAAGTAAAGTAAAAGCGGAGATTGATCCTAGCAAAACATCAGCGGAGGAAATTGGCAGCGCAATCGAGTCAATAGGATTTAATGTACTGAGTCAAAAAATTAAGTAAAACGGAGGATGAAGAATGTTGAGCGACCATTTATGCGTAACGGTTGTGCCATTATTTAATCACTTGGCACTAGAAGAACAACGATTAATTAACCAAGTAGCCTTTCATAAGGTTTTTGAAAAAGGTGAGCAAATAATCACGCCTGATAGTGAAGATCGCTTAGCCATTGTAGCCCGTGGTTCGATGAAAGTGTATCAGTTGTCTTCAAATGGAAAAGAACAATTATTACGTATCGTCGAACCAGGCGGATACGAAGGCGAAAATATGCTGTTTGGTGCTAATTCTCATCATTTATTTGCGGAAGCACTCCAACAAACCGATATTTGTATGATTCGAAGAACCGATTTTCAAGCATTATTGCAACAATTTCCACAACTAAGTCTCAAATTATTGATGTTTAGTGCGCAAAAAATGACTACATTAGAACAACAATCCCAGTTCTTGATGATGGAACGGGTGGAAGAGCGCTTGGCGACCTACTTAATGAACCTAGCTAAAGTTGAGGGAGGTCCTCACTTGACATTACCTATGAGAAAAAAAGAATTGGCGACTTTCCTTGGAACGACGCCTGAAACGTTATCAAGAAAGTTTAAGTTATTAGCTGAAAAAAAATATTTAACAATCAATCGCCAACAAGTGACATTACTCGATGTTGATGGTTTAGAAGAGATGATTTGGTAGGGCAATCATCAGTTCGAAAAATAAAGGAAGTATCGAATTTTTAGATCGAATACTTGTCATCAAGACGACTGATTCTGATAGCACGTTAATCGCTTCTTTCATGTTTTGTGAAGAGGATACATCGATAAAATCGCTCCTTGTTTAATCGTTCAAACGATTGGACAAGGAGTATTTTATGCTTTGCTTAGATAAACGCTTATGACTTTTAGTGATGAAGGAATCGTCTATTCTAGTGCAAAAAAAATCTTTTTCTTTCTTTTTTCTATTTTTTTAGTGGAATATTCGTTACAATGAAGGAGACAGGAGGGATTTTGATGCAAGAATTTAATCAAATGACATTAAAAGAATTAAAAATGGCGATTCAGCGTTTAGATGAAGCAAATGTACCGGATGATACGAAGGTCTTTATCGATACCGGTTGGGATAGTATTCAAGAAGTATTAACTGAAACAATTGCTTTAGAAAAAGCACAAATTTTTCAAATTGAAGATGAATTAAATGGGGAAATTTTTACGGGCTATAGTTTATTAGAAAAAGCGGCTAAAATGAAAGCCGATGGACCCATTGAAGAAGTGATTGTATTGAAGCATTTATACTAAGAAGGAAAGGTGAACGACGTGTCTGAGTTGATTCCATTCCCAGAAAAAGAAGAACAATTACTAGCGAGCGGGACCCGGAAATTATTGGCCCATGACTATCTAGCAGCGAAAAAGGATTTTGAAAAGTTATATGAACAAACCAATACGTTTGATCATGTTCAATTGTTGGTTGAATCGTATCGACTACTGGGAGACATTGAAAGAGCGCTCTATTACGCTGAAGAGTATCAAGCAGAGTACTTGGGGCAGGAGCAAACGTTAGAAAAATATCTCCATCTACTTCTATTAGATGAACAGTATTTAACCGTTCATCGTCTTTTGCAACAATATCCGAATGAAAAGGTGCAACGCGATTTACTTCTATTGGAAAGCACGCAAGATTTAATTGGCGAACAAACGTATCTTGTGAAAGAGTCTCAATTACAGTTATGGGATCAACAACGATTGCCGATTTTAGGTAACCAGTGGCACCAATGGTTAAAGCGCCTGTCTTTGACTCGGTTTGTTTCATTAGCACGAGCCTACCTCGTTCGGTCACAAAATCCATTTTTGTCACCGAAATTAGTCGAAATGTTACTGAGCTGTGGTGTCAAAGAAACGATTTTTGTTAAAACAATTGCGAATCAAGAAGTAGACATTGATCTTTCAAAGCTACAACCTTTAGCACAAACTCCTCAATTACAGTTACTTTTGAAATTAATCGCTGAAAAATGGGAAAACGACGATCCACAAATGGCGGAAGCAATCGCTTTAGAAGCCCAAGCGCACTTGGCGTTACTCTATCCTGTGTTGCCAGAAATTACCGCTATACCTGATTGGGCACAAAGTTATCATTTGGAATATCGCGCGATGTTTGGTGACGAACAAGCAACTATACAGCTTGAAAAATACCCTGAGATTCAAGAAATAAAACAAATATTACGTGAAATTTATCAAGAGTTGTTTTAATCAAGAATTTTATGCTTATCGTGTTTACTTTTAACCCGGCTTAGTGTACTATTTAAAGGTATGCATAGAGTTATTTTATATGTAAATTATTAGTTATTCGGAGGGAAACACATGACTGCAAAATGGGAAAAAACAGCCACTAATGAAGGCGTACTAACATTTTCTGTTGATCAAAAAGAAATTCAAAAAGGCTTAACGGTCGCTTTTAACCGTGTAAAGAAAAACTTAAACGTACCTGGCTTCCGTAAAGGGAAAGTTAGCCGTACAGTTTTTGATCGTATGTATGGAGAAGAATCATTGTATGAGGATGCTCTAAATGCTGTTTTACCAGCAAACTACGATGCAGCAGTTGCGGAAGCGGGAATTAACCCAGTATCACAACCTGAAATCGATGTAAAAAGCATGAACAAAGGCGAAGATTGGGTCATTACTGCAAAAGTTACTGTAAAACCTGAAGTAAAATTAGGCGAATACAAAAACTTAACAGTTGCGAAACAAGATCGTGAAGCATCAGAAGCAGATGTTGATGCACGTTTAGCTGATTTACAAAAACAACACGCTGAATTAGTTGTCAAAGAAGAAGAAGCAGTTGAAGGCGACACTGTTGTTATCGACTACGAAGGATTCGTTGGCGAAGAAGCATTTGAAGGTGGAAAAGGCGAGAACTATTCATTAGAATTAGGTTCAGGTTCATTTATTCCAGGATTCGAAGATCAATTAATTGGTAAAAAAGCAGGCGAAAACGTGGATGTAGTCGTTACTTTCCCTGAAGAATACCAAGCAGAAGATTTAGCTGGTAAAGAAGCAACTTTCAAAGTAACCGTTCATGAAGTAAAAGCAAAAGAATTACCTGAATTAGATGATGAATTTGCAAAAGATATCGATGATTCTGTTGAAACATTAGCAGCATTACGTGAAAAATTCCTTGCTGAAATTAAAGACAGCAAAGAAGAAGCAGCGAAAGATGCAGTAGAAGAAGCAGCTATTCGTGCCGCAGTTGAAAATGCAGAAATCGTTGAATTACCACACGTAATGGTTCATGACGAAGTACACCGTGCAATGGATGAATTCCTAAACAACATGCAACGTCAAGGAATCGCTCCTGAAATGTACTACCAATTAACAGGTTCTACTGAAGCAGATCTTCATAAACAATTTGAAGGCGAAGCAGATAACCGCGTAAAAACAAACTTAGTAATTGAAGCAATTGCTAAAGCAGAAGGTTTCGAAGCAACGGCTGAAGAAATCGAAGCGGAAATCAAAGAATTAGCTGAAAGCTACAATATGCCAGAAGCGCAAGTTCGTCGTGTGTTGTCAGAAGACATGTTAAAACATGATATTACAATGAAAAAAGCCGTTGAAATTATCACTTCTACAGCTGTTGAAGCAGAGTAATTTAAACGAAGCATTAAACTGTCTGAGGGATTGTACTCAGGCAGTTTTTTCTTATGATTGATAATGGCCTAACGGAAGAATACAGGGACGATTGATTGCGTCGTTGTCTTTAGAATTCTTTAAGCCAATCGAATCAAAGGCTTTTGCTTTTAAATAAACTATGATAGAATGTGCAAAGATTGTTAAATTAAGCTTTTCTTTCACAATTTTTTAGAAAGAAAAACAAGGAGTGAACACCGTGTACGAAAATACAAAAGGAAATGATCCAGTACGTTGCTCATTTTGTGGAAAAGCACAAGAAGAAGTACGTAAAATCGTTGCTGGTCCAGGTGTCTACATCTGTGATGAATGTATCGAATTATGCAAAGATATTATTGATGAAGAATTTTATGAAGAAGCAGTTTTTGAGTTTATGGATGTTCCAAAACCAAAAGAATTGTTAGAAATTTTAAATCAATATGTAATCGGTCAAGATCGCGCAAAACGCGCTTTATCTGTTGCAGTTTATAATCACTATAAACGCGTGAATTCAGAAATGGAAGAAGATGAAGTCGAACTTCAAAAAAGTAATATCTGCCTGATTGGTCCAACTGGATCAGGAAAAACATTCTTAGCTCAAACATTAGCGCGGAGTTTAAACGTGCCGTTTGCGATTGCAGATGCGACAAGCTTAACAGAGGCTGGCTATGTTGGCGAAGACGTTGAGAACATTTTATTAAAATTATTGCAAGCAGCAGATTATGATGTGGAACGTGCTGAAAAAGGCATTATCTATATCGATGAAATTGATAAAATTGCCCGCAAAGGTGAGAACGTGTCAATTACACGTGATGTCTCTGGTGAAGGAGTCCAACAAGCCTTATTGAAAATTTTAGAAGGAACTGTGGCTTCCGTACCGCCTCAAGGGGGACGGAAACATCCGCAACAAGAAATGATTCAAATTGACACCACGAATATTCTATTTATCGTTGGTGGTGCTTTTGATGGTATCGAAACAATCGCGAAAAATCGGATGGGTGAAAAAACGATTGGTTTTGGCGCTAATAACCAAAAAATTGGTGACGAGGAAAGTATGATGAAATATATTATTCCGGAAGACCTTTTAAAATTTGGTTTAATCCCTGAATTTATTGGTCGCTTACCAGTAATGGCAGCGTTAGATAAATTAACTGAAAATGATTTGGTTCGCATTTTAACCGAACCGAAAAATGCGCTTGTCAAACAATACAAAAAATTACTAGAACTTGATGAAACTACGCTTGAATTTGAAGAAAAAGCACTGCATGCAATTGCGGCAAAAGCGATTGAAAGAAATACTGGCGCTCGTGGCCTACGTTCTATCATTGAAGATATTATGATGGACGTCATGTTTGAAATACCGTCACAAGAAGAAGTGCAAAAAGTTGTGATTACCGAAGCAGCAGCTAAAGAAGAAGGGCAACCAGAAATCTTCTATAAAGAAAAAAAAGTCGGATAAACCGATAACAGATAGCCAGATTGGGTGTTTGCCAATCTGGCTAATTGTCTGAGAAAAGGAGTGAATCAAATGAACGTCCATTCAGCTGAAATTGTGATTAGTGCTGTTTCACCAGCGCAATATCCTGATACTCAATTACCTGAAATCGCCTTAGCAGGCCGCTCAAATGTTGGGAAATCATCATTTATCAACACATTAATTAATCGTAAAAATTTAGCAAGAACGTCTTCAAAACCTGGAAAGACGCAAACGCTAAACTTTTATTTGATTGAAAATGCCTTACATTTTGTTGATGTTCCTGGATATGGGTATGCAAAAGTTTCCAAAACAGAACGAGAAAAATGGGGCAAAATGATTGAAACGTATTTAGCCTCAAGAGAGCAACTAAGAGCTGTCGTTTCACTCGTTGATTTACGTCATAAACCTAGCGAAGAAGATATTCAAATGTATCAATTTTTGAAATATTACGATATTCCTGTCATTGTGGTCGCAACAAAAGCGGATAAAATTCCCCGTGGAAAATGGAATAAACACGAAAGTATCGTTAAAAAAGCACTTGATTTTGATAATAACGATGATTTCATCCTGTTTTCTTCTGAAACAAAAATGGGGAAAGAAGAAGCTTGGGCTGCGATTGAGCAACGACTATTCGCCGAATAATCAAATAAAAAAACAGAAAATCAAGAAGGGTGAAGGCCCTAGACTTGATTTTCTGTTTTTTGTTTGTTTTCTTTTGGTTGAGGATTTAAAAAGCGCTCAATGTCTTTGTTTCGTTCTTCAGTGGTATTCTCTTTTTCTTCTTCTGGTAAAAAAGCAAAGTTTTCGAACATCTTATCTAGTGAATCCTCGCGTTGGAATTTTAATCCCATATTATAATGTCCTCCTTTTAGTGAACCTATTGCAATAAATAAGAATGTGACGCGGTATGATCACTTGTCTCATGTCTAAGGAGACGTTTATCAATCCGTCGAATAATTCCTTCTGTAGCCTCAAATGTAAGCATGTTTTTTCTCGCTTTTAATAAAATATCTTTTTCTTTCGAGTGTCGCTGATTGCGACGATACAAATTTGCAAGCCGTTCTACATACTCGTAGTGAGTATAATCCGTTTGTAAAATTAAAAATAGTAAAATATCTTCTGCTTTGTCAAAATCATTCGAAGTGTAATAGTTAATCGCTTCGCGGTAAAGTTTGATTTCAAGCTCATTTAACAGTTGAGCCGCTTTTTTTTGGGCTTTCCATTCATTAATGGATAGTTTACCGATAATTTCATCTTGATGATTATAAATGAATATCACGGGGACATCATTTGGATGACAGGTTTCTTTTGAAATTTTTTCCATCGTACTCACCTTCTTTATCGCTTACTTAAACTTACTATACTACACGAAACATGAAAATACTATCTCAAGATTATTCGTTTATCTTCGTATCATTTACGTAACGAAAATGATCGAATGATTTCAGAAAGCCCCATAAAAATAAACACACTACCGACGAGGGTCATGATACTGGTAATCGCATTAAACATTAAAATGAAGCCCGCAATGATTAGGATCACGCTATAAAAGAGGAGTGATAAGAAAGGTTGATTCATTTTTTTAAGTTCAAATACTTGGGATAGACGTAAAAAGCCATTGATTAAAATGAAAATTCCTAAAAAGATGGTTGCTAAAGTCAATAATGGTTTAGCTAAAGCCAAGATGAGTAGCGCAATCACCACCAAAAAGAGTCCTACGTACATTTCAAAACCAAATTGATTGCTACGGCTTTTTTCTCTCAAACCAGAAAGAATATTGATCATCCCAAAAAATGCGACGTAAATAGCAATCAGATAAATCAACCATTGTGTTAATTGCTGCGGATACAATAAGGCCAGTAGCCCTGTTAATAAGTAAAGTGTTGCTCGTAATAATGGATAACGTTGAAATATTTGCCATCGTCTTTGCATTTTGAAGACCCCATTCTGTTTGTCTGTCTTTTTCTATATTGTAACAAATTATGTCCTTGTTATGTACGATTTATCCGTATTTTAATTTGAATTTTACATATCTTATAAAAGAGATAATCTTTGAAGATTAGTGGAGATGACTAGCTAGGTTAAACATTTACATCTTTCTCATTTAACGATAGAATAGAAGATAGAAAGTCTTGTCAGTCATGTTTTTTTATCCGTTCAAAAACGATTGAATGAAGGACGGTTTCACTTGGCTAGGGCTACAAGAAGGCAGTTGCTTAGAAAGGAATGAATCGCGATGGATTTTTTAACGTTGCTCTTAAGTGTATTTACGCTTATCTTATATATTTATTTAACTTTACTTCATAAAGAATTGGTTTTCGTGACGAAGCGGAAATCAATGAATAGTATTTTTTTTCCTATTTTTGCGGCATTGCTTGTTTTTTCAATGTATCTTAGTGCCAGTTCATTCGCAGAACTCTTTCGTGGTGCGATTTCTGCGCTCGTCGTTTTAAGTTATATTTATAATAATCGCGGCTTGGCTAAAAATCGGATTGTCCTTCATTCGCTAGATAATAAGGGGGTTCAATACGAGGAGATTGACCGTGTTGTCATTCTTCATAATCTTCAAAGTAAAGAAATTAAAATTAATTTCTTTCGTAAAGGATTGCGTTTACCGCTCTTTCGTTTTAACCAATCATTGGAAGAACTATTGCCTTTTTTAACGAAGCGTTTGAAAAAAGGGACAACTATTGATATTATCTTAAACCAATCGTAAAAAAGACCCTGAATGCACATTTGTAGCGACCTCGAAAATAGACGGACAATCTATCTTTTGGGTGTCACTTTCCATTTGATTCAGGGATTTTCTTTTTTTATTCATCGAAAGACCATGATCCAAGCTGTGTTAGACTATAAGGATCTAAAAAGAAAGGGGAGACCTGATGTTTCGTAAAAAGTTGATAAAATGGAGTCCAGTGATTCTGTGTTTATTGTTATTCATCGGTTTCCTGCGCTATATTGTTCCAGTAGTCGTCAAGGGTGATTCGATGGTGCCGAATTTAATGGAGAATCAACGGTTATTCGTCTTAAAAAGGCGACAGTTAGACCGATTTGATATTATTGTTTTTAGAGAAGAAGAAACCAATAAACCCTTAATTAAGCGTGTTATTGGCTTGCCGGGGGAAACGATTCGTTATGAGAATGACATTCTTTATGTCGATGGGAAGAAAATAGAAGAACCTTTTTTAGCAGATTTAAAAACGACGTTAGCTAAAAACACGGTTTTAACCGACGATATATTCGAGACAAGAATTCCTTATGATGCGTATTTTGTATTAGGAGACAATCGGAAAATTTCGCGCGATAGTCGCATATTTGGTGTTGTCATACAAGAAGAAGTGATTGGGGAGGTCAAATTCCGGTTTTGGCCACCGAATAAAATCAATCGCTTTCCGTAAAAAAGAAAAGGAGGGCTCAATTTGACCTTACAATTTATCATTGGTGGCGGAGAAACCAATCACCACGAGGCCGTTTTAGAGCAAGCATCAACATGGCTAGAAACTTCAGGTCACGAAGTTTTTTTTCTAGTGCCAAACTATAATAAGTTTGAAAGAGAAATGGAACTATTAAGTGGTTTAAAAAACAAACGGAACCAAGTTCATTTTAGTACCATTCATAGCCAAGTCTATAGTTTTCATCGTTTGGCTTGGTATTTTCTACAAAGGACCGGGAAATTAGGAAAAGAACAAGTCAACGAAGCAGGTGCGTTGCTGCTGATGCGTAAAGTACTTTCGCAAGTAAAAGAAGATCTCCTGCTGTATCGCAGAGAAATTGAGCAAGGTGGTTTTGTGGCGCAATTGCTTGAGTTATACCAAGAATTTCAAATTGGGAATGTGCAGTTAGAGGATTTCTTATTCACTTCATCAGAAACGGGGATGACGAAAGCGCCACGAGAAAACGACGTTCAGATGAAGTTGCGCGAATTACAGCTGATTTTTTCGGTCTACGAACAAGAATTAATGAAGCGTGAATTAGAAGTTTCCCAACCATTATCTCTTCTAACGCAGTATTTACAGGAATTGGATAACGATTCCTCAACGGGTGAGAGTTCGTTAACGAATACGTTATTTATTATTAGTGGCTTTTCTAGTTTTTCAGCGCAAGAGCAATCACTCGTTCAAGTATTAATGGAGAAATCGAATGTTTGTATTGATTTGTTAATGGATCGACCCAATGATCAGACGGATCCATTAGACCTTTTTTATGAGGGAAAAGAAACGTATCAGCTTTTGAAGACATCTGCGCAGCAACGAAAAATCCCTGTCTACTTTGATAAAAAAGCCCAAATCTTAACAGAAGTTGCTCCAGGATATCATGCGTTAGCGTCGTATTGGCAAAAAAGCCAGCAACAGCATGAGCTGCTTAATGAAAGAATCGATGATTTTGTTGAAATCTGGCAAGCCCAAACACCGAGTGAAGAATTAAGACAAATCGCCGTTGAGATTAAGCGTTTAGTAGTAAATTCAAAACACACCCCAACACCTTTGGCTTATCGTGATATCCAATTACTAACGTTGAATCCACAAGTGTATTATCCGTTGATTCCAACGATTTTTAAAGAAATGGCTCTTCCTTATTACTTAGATGAAAATAAAAAAATGGATCAGCATCCATTAGTCGAATTGGTTCAAGGGTTATTTGCGCTACCAAAATATCATTATCGCTTGAAAGATATTTTCCGTTTTTTACGTAGTGAACTCTATATTCCGAGCGATTGGCAACTATCTGAAAAAAACTGGCAGCAAGGACGCAATGCGTTTCGTCGCCAACTTGATTTAACCGAAAATGTGGCGTTAGCTCATCAATTCCAAGGAAATGCCTGGATCAAAGAGCAAGATTGGCAGCTCATCGCCTATGATTTTGAAGCGGAGCAACTAGAAGATACCAAAAGATTAACGGAAGAAACCAACCAAGTCCGACGAGCTTTTCGTCGGGATATCGTTTCGTTTGCGACGCGCTTAAATAACGCTCAAACCATGACGCAAGGTGTGACTCTTTTTTATGAATTTCTAGTAGATAACGGAATCGAGCAACAATTAATTTTTTGGCGTAACCAAGAAGTTGAACGTGGGAATTTAGAAGCTGCGCGTAATCACGAACAAACGTGGGATGCCCTCATGACGTTATTGGATCAGTTTGTTGAGATTTACGGAGAAGAAACCTTTGAACTCAGTTTGTTTGAAGATATGTTAACAGCTGGCTTAGCCAATTTAGAATTCGGGAAAATTCCCACGGCGATTGATCAAATTCAGATTAATCCGCTTGATTTAGCAAGACCGCTTCAAAGTAAAATTACGTTTGCAATTGGGCTTGACGAAGGAAGCTTCCCGCGCAAAGTGGAAAATAAGACCTTGTTGTCAAGTGATGAACGGACGTATCTAAATTCTTATTTACCACCAGAACAATTCATTCGCGATCATCATGAAACCACGATTCGTAATGAACCTTTTGTGGCCTATAGCGTCTTCTTATCAGCGAGCCAAAAAGTATATTTGACGTACGCTAAAAATCAAGATGAGAAACAAAATATCCAAGCTTCGCCTTATGTGAGACGGCTGATTCAGTGGTGTCACGTGCCTGAACAAAGACGCGACACGTTAACCTTAGCGAGTCCTTTCACGCATCATATTGGTTCGTATCGTGGCCTAGTGCGCCAACTAAATAGTATTCATCGTCAAGTCCAAGAAGAAAAAACGATGTTACCGAAACCGTGGCGCGTCTTACAAGAAGCCTTATTACAATCTTCATATGGACCGCTTGCAAAAAAAGTATTAGCCAGTCAAGTGAAGAAAAATATTCCTCAGCCGTTGACAGCTGTCATGGCACAAGACTTATATGGGCAAGACCTCTATACGTCTGTTTCTCGGATGGAAACATTTTATGAATGTGAATACAAGTATTTTGCGAATTATGGTTTGCGTCTGAAAGAACGCGAAATTTACGGCTTAAACGCGTTAGTAACCGGTGAGTTTTTTCATGATGTCTTAGATCGCTTTTTACATTTAGTCTTGCAAGAAGGGCAACAGTTGACTTCTTTGACCGAAAATCAAAAAAATGACTTTGTCGACCGCGTCTTAAAAGAAGTCTTTGGCTTGCAGCAATACCATGTGCTAGACGCTTCGCCGCGAATGCAATTTATTCGCTATCAATTAGCTAAAACGATTGAACGTGTGACGTGGGCGCTACATAAGCAAAGTGATAAAACGGCATTGCACCCACAAAAAACGGAAGTCTTGTTTGGTCAAATTGGCAAAAATGTCGGCATTCCAGGATTAGAGCTTTCGTTAAATGAACAAAGCACCTTGTACGTTCGTGGAAAAATAGACCGCATTGATACGGCGGAAGCAAACGATGCGCTCTGGCTGTCAGTGATAGACTACAAATCAAGTAGTCGCCAGTTTGATCTCACAGAAGCCTACTTTGGTTTAGCGATGCAATTGATTACTTATCTCGATGTGGCATTAAGAGATGCGACACAACTCTTAGGAATTGGCGAACAACAGATTAAAGCCGCTGGAGCGTATTATTTCCATGTGCATAATCCTTTGATTGATCCAAAAGAAACGCAGGAAGAAGAGCGCTTAAAAGCCTTTAAATACAATGGTCTTTTTGTCGATGATCAAACGGCATTTGAGCTTTATGATCAATCGATTGAACCGTCGAAGCATTCGGTATTGTTTCCTTTGAGAAAAAATAAAGAGGAGGTCATTACGAAATCGAAAAAAAATGATGCCCGTTTTTATACAGAAGAAGAAATTGATTGGCTTCGTAAACACAATGAGAAGAATTTGGTGCATGGAGGCCAACAGATTTTATCAGGAGAAGTGAAGCTCAATCCATATTATAAGGTTATAGATAAAAAACGAGCGTGTGAATTATGTCCGTTTCGCAGTGTTTGTCATTTTGATGTGATGCTAAAAGAAAATCAGTATCATCGAATTGAAAAACTTGAAAAACAAGAAATTATGAAACGGATTGGAGGAGAAGAAGATGAGTAAGATTCCTTTAAAACCACAAAATGAGACGTTCACTGATACCCAGTGGCAAGCGATTTTTGACGAAGGCGATCATTTGTTAGTATCTGCTTCGGCAGGTTCGGGTAAAACAACGGTCTTGGTTCGGCGGGTGATTGAAAAATTAAAAAGTGGCACTAATATTGATGAGTTATTAATTGTGACGTTTACCGATGCGGCAGCGCAAGAAATGAAAGAAAGAATTCAAGTAGCGTTACAAGCGGCCGTCAATCAAGAAAGTGATTCTGAGCGTCGTAATCACTACGTTCGCCAGTTAACCTTATTACCAATGGCGCATATCTCGACGTTGCATTCGTTTTGTTTAGCGGTCATTCGCCGTTATTATTATTTGTTAGGAATCGATCCGGTCTTTCGACTCATGTCTGATGAAACCGAGCGCCTCTTAATGAATGAAGAAGTCTGGGAAGCCTTACGTGATGAAAAATATGAAGCAAAATCGGATATTTTTTATCGTTTAACCGAAAATTTTTCAAATGACCGCTCAGATGAAGGCTTAACCGATGTTGTGATGAATTTGCATCGCTTTGCCCAAGCGAGTCCGAATCCCAAAGCCTGGTTAACCAATTTAGCCAATTTATATCAAGCAAGCGATGATTTAAGTCAAAATCCCTTGTATATTGAGTACTTAAAACCGGTTTTTGTTCACCAATTGCAAAATGCCAAGCAGCAATTACAAGTCAGTTTAGCGACGCTTAGTCAACAACAGGGGTTTGATAAATTAGTGGCAGTGCTTGAAGATGATCAACAGCAAGTACTTGCCTTATTACAAGCACTTGAAAGTGATCAGTTAGATATGTTTTATCAGCTACTAGCAGCGCTCTCGTATGCTAGATTTCCGGGATATCGCAAAGCAGAAGAAAAAGAAGTCGCTCAGCCGATTAAAATTCAACGCGACGCAGTGAAAGCACGGCTGGATCATTTAAAAGAACTGTTTTCAATCCCACCAGAAAAAATGCTTGAATTAATGGCGGCAGCGCGTCCCTTAGTTGAAGAATTGGCGCAAGTGACACTCGCCTTTATGGACAAATTACAACAACGGAAAAAAGATAAAGCCGTTTTAGAGTTTAATGATCTTGAGCACTATGCGCTGCAAATCTTACAAGGAGAATCAGGAGAAGGTAGCGAAGCCTCCAGTTATTATCGTCAACAATTTAAGGAAGTCTTAGTCGATGAATATCAAGATGTCAATCGCTTGCAAGAGGCGATTTTATCTTGGGTGCGCCAAGCGGATGATCATCATGGCAATCAATTTATGGTAGGGGACGTCAAACAATCCATTTATGCCTTTCGTTTAGCCGATCCGACTTTATTTATTGAAAAATACTTAGCGTATGAAAAAGAAGAAAATGGGCGCCGCATTATTTTAGCCGAAAACTTCCGCTCTCGACCAGAAGTGTTACACTTTACCAACTATATTTTTCAACAACTAATGGATGAAGAACTCGGACAAATCCCGTATGATCAAGCTGCACAACTTATTCCAGGATTTCCGCATTTTCCAAAAAGCGAATCATTCGCACCGGAATTATTGCTTTATGAAAAAGGATCCGAAGTGATAGAAGATCCCGATGAACTTTCGGGTGAATGGGGATTAGACGATAAAACAGAAGGCGAACTGCATATTGTTGCTTTAAAAATCAGAGAATTAATTGATTCGGAATTTTTGATTTACGATAAGAAATTAAAACAAGATCGCCCGATTACGTATCGTGATATTGTGTTATTAGCCCCTACAAGAAAAAATCATTTGACCATTTTAGATATTTTTCAAACATTTGCGATTCCACTCGAGATTAACGATGCCCAGAATTACTTTCAAGCGACTGAAATTCAAATCATCATTGCTCTTTTACAGCTGATTGATAATCCGTATCAAGATATTCCCCTAGCAGCTGTTTTACGTTCGCCAATTGTGGGATTAAATGAAAAAGAGCTAGCGACTATTCGTCTAGCGAATAAAAACAGTAGCTATTATGAAGCTTTTTTAGTGGCTTTAACGCAAGATACACCGTTAGCGAAACGATTACAAACGTTTGCTAAACAACTGGAAGACTGGCGGGAAATGGCCCGTCGACAATCGATTGCGACCCTTCTTTGGCAAATCTATGAGGAGACTGCTTATCTTGATTATGTGATTGGCTTGCCTTCTGGTGGCCAACGTCATGCGAATCTAATTGCCTTAGTGAATCGGGCGGAAGCATATGAATCAAGCAGTTTCCGCGGTTTGTATCAATTCATTCGCTTTATTGAAAAAATTCAAGAAAAAGAAAAAGATTTAGCGCAACCTTTTGTGAATTCGGTGGAGGACTGTGTGAAATTAATGACGATTCACGGGAGTAAAGGCCTCGAATTTCCAGTTGTTTTCCTACTCGATTTAAACAAAGGTTTTAATAATCAAGATTTAAGCAAACGCTTTGTATTAGAAGAATCGCTAGGCGCAGGGATTCAATATATTGATGAGGAACGGGTGCGCTACGATACGCTACCATATCAGGTCATCCGCCAATTGCGTCTTGAAAAAGCCTTGTCTGAAGAAATGCGCAAACTTTACGTTGCGTTGACGCGGGCGGAACAAAAACTGTATCTTGTGGGCTCATATAAAGACCAGGCAGATGCTTATAAGAAATGGTCTGTGTCCTTGAATGAAGAAGCCTGGTTATTGGCGCAACCGATTCGTTTTACTCCTGGTGGGAATTTGATGAATTGGATTGGGATGACACTCATGCGTCACCCACTCATGCAAACTTTCTTTGACGATGAGGTCAATCCGATCAAACCGCGCCATCATGAAGCCATTTTTTCAATTGATTGGTGGGATGAAGCACGGATTAAGCAACTAACCGAAGCTCTTCAAGTCGATGCCTCTACTGGTAATGAAACAAAAGCAGAGCAAGAAGTCGATTTAGCACCGGTCTTCCAATTATTGGAATTTGATTATCCGTTAAAAAAATCAACAATGACGACCAGTTACCAAAGTGTTTCGGAAATGAAGCGCCTGTATAATGATCCAGATGAAAATGAGATTGCAAAACTAGCTTGGGAAAGTACATTCGAACAAAGTCAGCGACAGCACTACCGTTACGTAAGTGAACGTTTGACAAAGCCTCGCTTTATTCAAGAACAGGCAATCGATGGCGCAGCCGTGGGGAGTGCAACCCATACTTTACTGCAATTACTTCCTTTGACGAATAAACCAACGTTAGCTGATTTAAAGCAGAAATTGCAAGAACTCGTCGCGAGTCATCAATTACCATTGGCGTTAGCCAAAAACATTCCATTGACGGACATTCTATGGTTTTTTGAAACGGACTTAGGAAAAGAAATCTTAGCGAATCCGGAGAAAGTGAAACGGGAACAACCTTTTTCGATGATTAAAGATGCCCGAGAAGTCTATTTAGATTTTGACGAGCCTGGTGCGGAGTTACTAGTCCATGGGATGATCGATGGGTACATTGAATATGCAGATGAAATTGTCTTATATGATTTTAAAACGGATAAGATAAACGGGAATAGTGCGGCGTTTCAAGCGAATTATCAGGGCCAATTACGATTATATAAAAAGGCACTAGAAGAAGCATTAGGCAAGCCTGTCACTCGAACGTTTCTCGTTGCTTTAAGTACGAATACCATTTTTCCCATGTTTGTTGATGAACTTCCCTATTGATTTCTGGGATTAAGTCTAGTACACTAGCAGTAATTCAATAGAAAAAAAAGCCTCGATGGAAAAGAGTAATTTGGTTGATACTAATAAGGGAGCACTGTCATAGACTGAAAGCAGTGTAAGTATTCGAAAAATGAAGTTCACTTCCGGAGCTTGCTTAGGGATAAGCCGGTTATCTAGTATAATCGTTAAGAAATAAAGTGCATAGTTTTTTTAAGCTGTGAATTAGGATGGTAACACGAGAATTCGTTCCTTTGGATAAAGGAGGACGTTTCTCGTGTTTTTTTTATTCTTTTTTAGTCGTTTTCTTTTCTATGATGATTTATTAAGGAGGGTTTCCATGTCTTTACAAGAAAAATTAGAAGCGTTAAAAGACCAAACATTAGCAAAAATTGAAGAAGTAACAGATTTAGCGGTGTTAAATCAAATTCGAGTTGAAACTTTAGGGAAAAAGGGTCCGATTACAGAAGTATTACGCGGGATGAAAGACTTATCGGCTGAAGAGCGACCAAAAGTTGGAAGTTTTGCCAATGAAATACGTGATTTATTATCAGAAAGCCTTGAAGCGAGAAAATCAGCGTTAGAAGCCAGTGCGTTAGACGCTGCATTAGCGAAAGAACGTTTAGATGTTACGCTATCTGGCAAACAAATGCCAATCGGAACACGTCATGTGCTAACGCAAATTATGGAAGAAATCGAAGACATCTTTGTGGGGATGGGGTATCAAGTCATTGAAGGATACGAAGTTGAGCGGGATCATTATAACTTTGAACGAATGAATTTACCAAAAGACCATCCAGCCCGTGATATGCAAGATACTTTTTACATTACAGAAGAAGTGTTGTTACGGACGCATACCTCACCTGTTCAAGCACGGACGATGGAACAACATGACTTTTCAAAGGGACCTTTACGAATGGTTTCACCAGGGAAAGTTTTCCGACGTGATACGGATGATGCAACCCATAGTCACCAATTCCACCAAATTGAAGGGTTAGTCATTGATAAGCACATTACAATGGGAGACTTAAAAGGAACCCTTGAAGTCTTAATGCAAGAGATGTTTGGTGCAGATCGTGAAATCCGCTTACGCCCAAGTTATTTCCCATTTACAGAGCCCTCTGTTGAAGTTGACGTGAGTTGCTTTAAATGTGGCGGAGAAGGGTGTAATGTGTGTAAGCAAACTGGATGGATTGAGATACTCGGCGCGGGTATGGTACATCCGAATGTCTTAGAAATGTCTGGTATTGATTCGAGTGTGTATTCAGGGTTTGCTTTTGGGTTAGGACCTGACCGAATTGCCATGTTACGCTATGGTGTGAATGACATCCGTAACTTCTACCAAAATGATATCCGTTTCATTCATCAGTTTAAGGGGGAATAAGAACATATGTTAGTTTCATATAAATGGTTAAATGAATATTTAGATTTATCAAGCGTTTCACCAAAAGAACTCGGTGATATGATGTCCATTACGGGAATTGAAGTAGAAGGCATCGAAACGCCAGCTGAAAACTTAAAGAAAATCATCGTAGGGGAAGTTATTGAATGTGTCGACCATCCTGACTCTGATCATTTACATATTTGCCAAGTCAATATTGGGGAAGAAGAACTTTCGCAAATTGTGTGTGGCGCACCAAATGTCAAAGCAGGCATTAAAGTAATCGTGGCATTGCCAGGCGCTCGAATTGTCGGCAATACCAAAATTAAAAAGGGTAAAATCCGTGGAGAAGTTTCAAACGGTATGATTTGTTCATTAGCAGAAATTGGCTATAGCGATTCCGTAATTCCAAAAGAGTATTCTGAAGGCATTCAATATTTACCAGCTGACGCTGTTCCGGGTGAGGAAGTCTTTTCTTACTTAGATATGGACGATGCAATCATTGAGCTATCGATTACGCCAAACCGAGCAGACGCTTTAAGCATGCGTGGGGTGGCTTATGAAGTTGGCGCGATTTATCGTCAAGAGCCGAAGTTTCATGATGAAGCACTCGTGGAAGTACCTCGCCTAGCAAAAGATAAGATTCAAGTCACCGTTGAAGACAACCAAGATGCGCCAGCTTATCAAATTCGTATTATCGAAAACGTTAAGATTGCGCCAAGTCCCCAGTGGTTACAAAATCGTTTGATGAATGCTGGCATTCGTCCGATTAATAATGTCGTAGACGTGACAAATTACGTGTTAATCTTATTTGGCCAACCGTTGCATGCGTTTGATTATGACCGCCTAGGTAGTCAAGAAATTGTCGTTCGACGGGCAAAAGCAGCGGAAGAATTTGTCACATTAGATGGCGAAAAAAGACAATTAACACCTGAAAATACCGTGATAACGAATGGGCAAGTCCCAGTCGCGTTAGCGGGTGTTATGGGAGGATTAGACTCGGAAGTGACGGAAGAAACGACGACGATTGCGCTAGAAGCCGCTTTATTTGACGCATTATCCGTTCGCCGTACGTCGAAACAATTTAATTTACGAAGCGAATCTTCTGCGCGCTTTGAAAAAGGCATTAACCAAGCAACCATTGCCCAAGCGTGTGATGTTGCCGCAGCGATGATTGCCTCTCTTGCAGGAGGAGAAGTTCTTACAGGGGCAGTCGTTGGCTCAGAAGTGACGGCCCAAGCAGTCACTGTCACAATTACGTTAGAGCGAATCAATGGCTATTTAGGAACTACCTTGACGGAGGAAATCGTGAGTGAGATTTTTGAAGCATTAGGTTTCACCGCAACAGTCAGTGAAGGAACCTATAGTGTGACTGTGCCACCAAGACGTTGGGATATTCAAATCGAAGCAGACTTGATTGAAGAAGTCGCTCGGATTTATGGCTATAACAATTTACCTTCAACATTACCAAGTGGTGAAACAATTGCCGGATCGTTAACGAAAAATCAACGGATGACTCGTAAAATCCGGAGTGTCCTTGAAGGAATTGGACTCAGCGAAGCGATTAGTTACGCGCTAACTACAGAGCAAAAGGCAAGTGAATTTTTATTCACTCCAAGCCATCCGACACGTTTAGATTGGCCGATGACGGAAGAGCGCAGTGTCTTACGCATGAATTTAATTAGTGGGTTACTCGATGATGTCGCTTATAATGTCGCTCGTAAAAATCAACAACTGGCGTTTTATGAAATTGGCAATGTCTTCCACCAAGCAAGCGAAGTGAAAAATGAATTACCTGTGGAGGAAAATCATCTGGCACTCGCACTTTCAGGTGAATGGGTCCAAAAAGATTGGCAAGGAAAAGCTGAAAAAGTGAACTACTTCCACTTAAAAGGTGCGCTTGATCACTTATTCGAAAGTTTGTCGCTTGTCGATCACATTACGTATCAAGCGAGTACGGATATTAAAGAAATGCATCCGGGAAGAACCGCAACGATTTATTTAGGGGAACAATATATTGGTTTCATTGGTCAAGTACATCCAACGACAGCCAAAGCTTATGACATTCCGGAAACGTATGTGGCTGAAATAAACGTAGAGGCGATTATTGCTTATGAAAAAACCTTCGTTTATCAACCAGTAAGTAAATTCCCAAGTGTCTCTCGTGACATTGCTTTATTAGTGGAAGAAACCGTAACGAACCAAGCGATTGTTCAAGTCATTCAAGCTGTTGCAGGGAAATATCTAACAGATGTGACAATCTTTGACGTCTATCAAGGGGAAAACATCGAAAAAGGGCATAAATCTTTGGCCTATAGTTTAACGTTTGCTAACCCTGAAGCGACATTGACCGATGAAGAAATTAATCTTGCAATGGATAAAGTTACAAAACGTTTAACGGATGAATTAAGTGCCGTGATTCGTTAACAATCAAAACAGGAATGAGTACAAGCACGTACTCATTCCTGTTTTTTAGTGATTCAAGCTATCGGTAACATCATTTGACTCTCTTGTTTTTAACCTTCTTTAAGCACCATCATTTCCTTCTAAAACATTCAGCTAGCTTCAACTGAAAATCTTTGCCGAAGCGTTCATCCATAACATTTTGTAGATAGAAAGAACGTTTTAATCAGGAATGATAGACTCGCTGACGTATTTTCGATTGTGTAAGGAAAAAAAGCAACAATCAGCTAAAAAAGATGATTATTGCTTTTTATGTTAAGACGATCATTAAAAATACTGAATACCCATTGCGCGTTTCACTTCAGCAAGGGTCTCAGCGGCTACTTTTTCTGCTTTCAGACTTCCTTGGTGTAACATTTCCATCACAGCGCCTGGGTCTTTCGCGAATTCTTCACGGCGCGCTCTGATAGGAGCAAATTCTGCTTCTAAAACATCGATTAGATAGCGTTTGATTTTGACATCACCTAAACCGCCACGACGGTAGTGTGCTTTTAATTCGTCGATATGCGCTTTATCGGTCCCAAAAACATCGAGATAAGTGAAAACCATATTGCCTTCCACTTGTCCTGGATCATCAATTCGGATGTGATTCGGATCGGTGTACATACTCATGACTTTCTTTTGTAAAATATCCGCAGAATCTGCTAAGTAAATCCCGTTCCCGAGTGATTTACTCATTTTTCCATTTCCATCAATTCCCGGTAAACGACCGAAGCCTTTTGGGGGAATGACGGCTTTTGGTGTGACCAAAAGATCTGTTTGATAAGTCGTGTTAAAGCTATGCACAATTTCTTGTGCTTGTTCAAGCATCGGTTTTTGATCTTCGCCAACTGGAACAAGGTTCGCTTTAAAGGCGGTAATATCGGCTGCTTGAGAAACTGGATAGATGAAGAAGCCAGCAGGAACACCTTCTCCAAAATTCTTTTGTTCGATTTCGGTTTTGACTGTGGGGTTGCGTCGAACACGAGCAACACTGACTAAATTGAGATAATACATCGTGAGTTCCGATAATTGTGGAATTTGCGATTGAATGAAAAGCGTTGATTTAGCGGGATCTAACCCCACTGCTAAATAGTCTAAAGCCACTTGTAACACATTGGCAGCGACTTTTTCTGGATTTTTTGCATTGTCGGTTAGGGCTTGTAAGTCTGCAACCATGACAAATAATTCGTTATTAGGATCTGCTTGCATTTCGACACGTTTTTTTAAAGAACCAACGTAGTGCCCGAAATGCAATTGTCCAGTCGGACGGTCCCCGGTTAAGATTGTATTCAAAGAGTTCACCTTTTCTTTTTTTATTCTATCTATCATCTTACCTTTTTTTTCAAGAATAAACAATTGCTATCCAGGATTTTCTTTATTTTCAGTTCGAAATGACAAAACTAAATTCTCACTAAAGAATCAGACTTACTACTTGAAAAATACGACAAAAAAGGAGACAATAACGAAGATAGAGTGAAGAATATAAAGGAAGTTTTTTTATGGAGAATACGGAACCAATCGGTTTTATCGATTCAGGTGTGGGTGGTTTAACCGTTATTAAAGAAGCAATGAAGCAACTCCCCAACGAAAATATGATTTACCTAGGTGATACGGCCCGCTGTCCTTATGGGGCACGTCCAGCAGAACAAGTCATTGAATATACGTGGCAAATGACGCGGTTTTTAGTGAAAAAAGGAATCAAAATGCTAGTGATCGCCTGCAATACGGCGACGGCTGTTGCATTAGAAGAGATTAGCCAACAACTGGATATTCCGGTTGTCGGTGTGATTTTACCGGGAACACGTGGGGCAGTCAAAGCTTCGAAAAACCAGCGTATTGGAGTCATTGGTACGCTCGGCACAATCAAAAGCCAATCGTATGAACAAGCGATTCGTAGTCGAGATTTAAATGCACACGTCATCAGTTTAGCTTGCCCAAAATTTGTGCCATTAGTTGAAAGCAATCAATATCAATCCCCAATCGCGAAAAAAGTGGTAGCTGAAACATTGGTACCCTTGCAAAACAAAAAAATTGATACGTTAATTTTAGGATGTACGCATTACCCGTTGCTACGTCCAATTATTCAAAATGTGATGGGCAGACAAGTCAAATTGATTGATTCTGGTGCCGAAACAATTACTGAAGTCAGCATGCTTCTTGATTATTTCAAATTAGGGAATCTTTACGCAACAAAAACGGGGGAATTAACTTGTTATACGACAGGTTCAACCAAATTATTTGATGAGATTGCCAATGAGTGGCTGCAAGGCCCAACCATTGCATCTAAACACATTCAATTAGGAGACGAATAAATGAGACATGATGGTAGAAATAATCAACAGTTAAGAGAAATAGCAATTCATACGCATGTATATAAACAACCGGAAGGCTCAGTAGTCATTTCTTTCGGGGATACTGAAGTGGTCTGTTCCGCAACAGTCGAAGAATCCGTACCGCCATTTTTAAGAGGAACAGGGACTGGATGGGTCACGGCTGAATATAGCATGTTGCCTCGTGCTACCAATACGCGTAATCGCCGCGAATCTAGTAAAGGGAAACTCAGCGGTCGAACCATGGAAATTCAACGATTGATTGGGCGTGCTTTGCGTTCTGTTGTCGATTTAGAATTACTCGGTGAAAAAAGTATTATTGTCGATTGTGATGTGTTACAAGCAGATGGTGGGACTCGAACAGCCAGTATCACAGGCGCTTTCGTAGCACTACGTTTGGCGGTTGATAAATTACTCCAAAGCAATGAACTGGCGCAAGACCCCATTAAAGAACACTTAGCAGCGATTAGTGTGGGGATTTTAGCCGATCAGACGTGCGTAGTCGATCTCGATTATGAAGAAGACCACCAAGCGAAAGTCGACATGAATTTAGTCATGACAGAAGGTGGTCGTTTTGTGGAAATCCAAGGGACGGGCGAAGAAGCCACGTTTGATGGTGAAGAACTCAATCAAATGTTGTTGCTTGGAAAAGACGCGATTCAAGCGTTAATTGCGAAACAAAAAGAAGCACTTTACACACAAAAAGCAGAATTAATCGATGAAGACAAAATCATTATGATTGCAACGGGCAATCTTGGAAAAGTAAAAGAGTTTGAAGCAATGTTTGCTCAAGCCGGCTATCGTGTCAAAACGTTAAGAGACTATCCTGATTTACCTGATGTAAAGGAAACGGGGAAGACCTTTGAAGAAAACGCTCGACTAAAAGCAGAAACGATTGCCAATATTTTACAATGTCCTGTCTTAGCGGATGATTCCGGTCTTACTGTGGATGCTTTGGGAGGATTACCAGGTATTTATTCTGCTCGCTTTGCCGGAGAAGAAAAAAATGACGCTTCTAATAATGCCAAATTACTGTATGAGCTAACGGACGTTCCTGACGAAAAACGTGGTGCACAGTTCCATTGTACGCTTGTCTTTGCGGCTCCTAAAAAGCAAAGTCTTGTGGTAGAAGATCAGTGGAATGGTCGCATTGGTCGTATTCCTCGTGGTGACGGCGGATTTGGTTATGATCCATTATTTGTTGTCGAAGGGATGGAAAAAACGGCAGCAGAACTTTCGAGTGAAGAAAAAAATACCATCAGTCATCGTGCAAAGGCGCTTAAAAAATTAAAAAATGAGTGGCAACAGTGGCTAGAAGGGAACGAATAGAATGAAATATTTGGTAGTGAGTGATAATCATGGGAATCGTGAAGTACTAGAAACGTTATTTAATCACTATCGTCAATCAGTCGACGTGATGATCCATTGTGGCGATTCAGAATTGTCTGCACAAGATTCCTTATGGGAAGGCGTGGAAAAGGTCACGGGTAATTGTGACTATGATAGTGGGTATCCGAAAACGTTAACGATTGAAACACCCCTAGACCGGATTTTTGTCACACATGGACATCTTTATGATGTGCGCTTTGGGCTCCAGACATTAAGTTTTAAAGCGGCAGAAGAACAAGCGGATTTAGTTTTGTTCGGTCATACCCACCAAATCGCTTGTGAACAAGTCGGTCCAACGTTGTTCTTGAATCCAGGTAGTATTGAACAACCAAGAGGAAGTATTCAAGAAAAGAGTTATTGTATCATCGAAAGTACAACAGAGGCCTTTCATGTTCAATATTATCGGAAGGATTTTACGGTAATTTCAGATTTAGCCTTTACTTTCCCCAAACCATAAAGAAGATCGAATCGGAGTGAATCAATTGATAGGCAAATATACTGAAGAATTATTGAAAGAAAACCAAGAGAATTTTATTGTTCCGGCAGAAAACGTCGCAACAGTGCTCTATAATCATCCGTTAGAGCATGCGTTATTAGTCTTATCGAAAGTCGGCTATGCGAAAATTCCGGTATTAGACTCAGAAGATCGCTTAGTCGGTCTGATTAGTTTAGCCAATATTGTGAATAAGATGATGGGACTAACAGGATTTGAATATCAATTACTAGAAGGACTGACAGTTGCAGATGTGATGGAAGTCAACGTTCCAAAAGTGAAGCAGACAGAAGAATTAGAAGATATTTTACACCTTTTAGTCGACGCCTCATTTCTACCTGTTGTCAATGAAGACAATGTGTTTGAAGGCATTATGACCCGAAAAGAAATATTAAAATCAGTGAACCACTTAGTTCATGAATTAGATCGTCGTTTTGTGATTGAACCAAAAACGGTACTAAAAAAATAGGACAAGAAAACAAGCCACCACACGGAGAATGATTCCGGATGATGGCTTGTTTTCTTGCGTTATTTCAACGTGATCGGTGTGTTTGGAATCGAATAACCGGCATCAGTTAAAATGGATATTGATTTGGTTAATAAATCTTGTTGAATCTGTGCTTGCTTCCCATTTTCGACATAGAGCGTTGTTCGTATCGCGTAATTACTATTGCCTAAATCGACCATTCCAAAGATTGATGGATTGACTTTAATAAACGACGAATATTCCTCCGCTACTTGTTGATTGACGGAATCAATCAAACGTTTGATGTCTTCAATGTCCTCAGAAGGGTTGATCCGCACATCGACGACGACGCGACGGTCACCTCGAGAAAAGTTACTGACAGTAGTGATATGGCGATTTGGGATAAAGTGAATCGTCCCATCAAGTGACTGTAATTCAACCAGTCTCAGACCAATCGCATTGACCGTTCCCTCAAGATTCAAATCTTTTAATAATACGTAGTCTCCGATATCAATTTGTTGCTCAAAAATGATAAAAAACCCAGTAATTAAATCATTCATGAACCCTTGTGCGCCAAGTCCAATGGCAATCCCTGCTATCCCAGCACCTGCAATCAAGGAGCCTATAGGTAATCCAAGAATTGCTAAGAGAGAGTAGGTGTAGAAAAACGCCAAGGTATAGTGACTAACATTTAAAACTAATGTCTGAAGCGTGGTTAAGCGAACAATCGAAAAACGATAGGGATTTTTTCCAAACATATGTTTAATCGCAAACGTCACGAGTCGATTTAACACAAAAAATAAAAGTGTAATGAAAAGAATGGAAAGGGAGCGCTGGATAATAATCCCAATGACGACCTCCCAGTCAATCTCGCTCCACCATTTCTGTAATGCGTTCAGTTGTTGCGCCGCCGGTTCGATAATTGGCGAATCTGAGCTATCTGTTGTTAATAAATAAAACATTGCTTATCCTCCTCGTTCCTTCTCTATCATTGTATCAATAGGGAAAGGGGACTGACAACCCTTTTCTATCAGTAATCCGTCTTCATCTTTGATTTTTTCAAAGAATAAAAAGATTCTTAAGAAATTAAACGCGCTCAATGGTGGGTGGTACGCAAATCGGCAAGGGCCCATTTAAGAAAAGGGCCCTTGCCGATAATAGTGCAAAATGGATGGGAAAAATTATGAAAGATGTACCCCTTTATCAACAAAAATTACTTCACCAATGATTCCACTTGAAAGTGGGCTAATTAAAAAGGCACACGCATTGCCGACTTCTTCAATCGTTACCCCAATATGATCGGGTGTACGATCTTCGGATAATTGAATCAATTTTTGATAATCGGTTACACCAGTCACAGCGAGTGTTTTAATCGCACCAGCAGAAATTGCGTTCACACGGATTTTTTGTGGAGATAATTCCGCTGCTAAATAACGTACAGCTGATTCTAAAGCCGCTTTCGCAATACCCATCATATTATAATTTGGCACAGCGCGATCTGCTCCTAAGTAAGTAAGCGTCACAATGCCGCTATTTTCTGCTAGGATTGGTTTTGCAGCTTTTGTGACTGCAATTAGGGAATAAGCACTGATATCTTGGGCTAAGGCATAGCCATCACGTGAAATTTCTGTTACGGCACCTTGTAAATCCTCTTTATTCGCATAAGCAACCGCATGGACGACACCATGGATTTCACCAGCATATTCTTTGATTTTCTCAAAAGCAGTATCGATACTTTCATCGCTTGCGACATCACATTCCACTAAAAATTCATTGCCTTCAAGTAAGCGTTCTAATGATTTTTTCATTCGCTCACTTTGGTAAGTATAAATCACTTCTGCTCCTTGGTCACGCAAAGCTTGCGCACATCCCCAGGCAATACTTCTTTTATTGGCAACACCCATTACGACAATTTTTTTTCCAGATAAGAAACTCATATTTCCACTCCTCATAAAATGAATAAATAATTTCACAAATTAGTATCATGATTTCTTATTATTAGATAAAATTGTTTGATTGTCAAACTAAATTTACTTTTTTTAATCTAAAGTTGCCAAATCCATTAAAATATGATACTTTGATTATCAAAGTAATATATTTTTAAAATTTTTGAAAAGAGGGAACAGCATGAAAAAATTTTTAACGGAAACGCAAGTAATGGATCTCATTCCCAATCGCTTTCCTATTATTTATATCGACTATGTAGACGAGATTGAATCAGGAAAAAAAATTATAGCAACTAAAAATGTGACGATTAATGAAGATTTCTTCCAAGGCCATTTTCCAGGAAACCCAGTGATGCCAGGTGCGCTAATTTTAGAAACACTCGCTCAAGCTGGATCAATTTTGATTTTAAAATCAGAAGAATTTTTAGGTCGGACTGCCTACATCGGAGCCATTAACCGGGCAAAGTTCCGTCAAAAAGTAGTCCCAGGAGATACAATGAAATTATCCTTTGAAATTATCAAAGTCAAGGGTTCGGTAGGAACAGCCGATGCCATCGCTACAGTCGAGGGTAAAGTCGTAGCGGAGTGTGAGTTTACATTCATCGTCGGGGAACAAAAACAAGCGAAGTAAAAAAATGGATAAATAAAAAAGCTACAAGTGCTGATATATCAACACTTGTAGCTTTTTTTCATTAGAACAACGATAGCTAATTTTTATTTTGGTGATTGCGAGTCTATGTAGACGATTGAGCGATCTTATTTTGCTTCTTGTAAGACTTTGGTGCTTTCAATTGTTACAGGATCAACAGGGGTTGAAACTTCGCTGCCGTTACTTGTTACTTCTGCTTGCGCAATTTTATCGACCACATCCATGCCTTCAATTACTTGTCCAAAGACGGTATAGTTGCCATCTAACGATTTAGCGCCACCATTTTTGTAGGCTTCGATAATTCTTTCAGGAGTGAATTGAATAGCCATGCCGTCTGATTGATCTTCAGTCCCTTGTACGATGAAGAATTGACTACCTTGACTATCTAGTGCTTGGGCGCGTGCCATCGATAACGCTCCTCTGATATGATACAGTTGGTTGGAAATTTCTACTTCAAAACCTTCACCCCAGATACTTTCACCGCCCATACCAGTACCTTCAGGATCACCGCCTTGAATCATAAAACCTTCAATGACGCGATGAAACGGCGTACCATCGTAGTAACCATCTTTTGCATGAGTGACAAAATTTTCCACAGCTTTTGGAGCGATTTCTGGGAATAGTTTTACCGTAATCACACCAGCAGTTGTTGTTAATTCAACGACACTTTCATTTTCTTTGATTTCAGTGTCTAGTTGTGGAAGTTCCAATTGACTTAAATCTTCTCTAGTTGATTCACTTGTTGAAGTTTCGCTAGAGGACGTAGAATCCGAATTATTAGTAGTGCATGCTGCAAGGGAAAGCGTTGTAAGAATTGTTGTTGAAAGTAAAATTAATCGTTTGTAGGTCATATTTATTTCGTTCCTTTCTCAGCTGAATCTGTTTCATCATATCAAATATCACTATCCTTGAGAAGTAGCTAAATATGAAAATACGATGACTTTTCTTTTTTATTAGGAAAATAGGGCGTAACAATCAGTAAAAGAGGGAAATAAGTTATAATATAGTTATTGAAAGTCTAGAATGATATTCGATCAAAACTTCCAACACACACTGGCAGTGAATAAAGGAGCAAAATGTAAAATGAATCAAATTATTGTGATTGTCGGCCCAAGCGGTAGTGGGAAAACCCATCTCTCTAAAGAATTAGCGTCCCATGGAATTCCAAAATGTATTACAGCCACGACTCGTTCACCGAGAGAATCAGAAGGCGAAGTCGATGGACGTGATTATTATTTTCTATCGAAATCAGCGTTTGAAGCGACGGATTTTATTGAAACAACGACGTACCATGGGAATTATTATGGATTACCCGTGAAAGAAGTAACAAAAAAATTAGAAGAAGCTGGCGTTATACACGTTGTGGTTGAAAAAAATGGGGCTAAAGCATTGAAAAAAGCCTTTCCTAATGAAACGAAAATTATTTTCTTACCAATTACAGAAGAACGGATGCGCACCAGGATGTTACAACGCGGTGATAGTCCGTTACAAGTTGAACAACGAATTATCCATGCAAAGGAAACCGGAGAATTTGAGCCACCTGAGCAAGTTGATTTCATTTATGATGTCTTTGGAAGCAGTCAATTGAGCGATATACTTGAATTTATTACTCAAAATAATTAATCACGCTTTTTTTGGTGAACTAACATTGAAAGGGGCTTCTTTCTTATGAGAATAGGATTTGAAGAAAGCCTCTTTTTTCATTAATCATGGACCCCAACTAATTGATTTGTTATAATTAAAGCGGTTTATTGATTACACATCACTTTAGGAGGATTTTATAACAATGGGGAAATTAGGGATTTCGATCTATCCAGAGCGTTCGACATATGAAAAGGATAAAGCGTACTTAGACTTAGCGCATCAGTATGGATTTAAACGAGTATTTACGAGTTTGTTACAAATTACAGAAGATAAAGAAAAAGTTTTAGCAGATTTTAAAAAGGTCGTCGATTATGCGAATGCCTTAAATATGGAAGTAATGGTAGATATTAATCCTGACTTGTTTGCTCAACTCGAGATTTCATACGACGATTTGTCTTTCTTTGATGAAATGGGCGCTTACGGAGTCCGTTTGGATTTAGGGTTTACTGGCGCGGAAGAAGCTCGCATGACACGTAATCCTTATAATATTAAAATCGAAATTAACATGAGCCAAGGAACAAGTTATGTTGATAATATTATGGCATACTCACCGAATACCGAAAATTTACTAGGGTCACATAATTTCTATCCGCATCGTTATACTGGACTAGAATATAATCACTTCGTGGCTTGTTCGGAAAAATTTAGAAAATACAATTTGAATACGATGGCTTTTGTGAATTCTCATGCCGCAACTTTCGGACCTTGGCCGACACAAGATGGTCTATGTTCTCTTGAAGACCACCGCGATTTAGCGATTGGGACACAAGTGAAGCATCTATTACTAACCGGTTTAATTGATGATATCTCAATTGGAAACGCTTATGCCTCTGAAGAAGAATTAAAAGCAATGGCAGAAGCCTTTTACTCGCCGTATCCTGCACTAAAAGTCGTGCCAGAAGCAAGCATCACTGAAAACGAGCGCATTTGTTTATTTGATAATCGCCATAGTTATCGTGGGGATCGTTCGGCTTACATGTTGCGTTCAACAATGACTCGTGTGATTTATAAAGACAAGGAATTTCCGCCTCACACGACGCGTGACATCGTAAGAGGAGACGTCTTAATCGATAATGTCGGCTACGGTCAATATAAAGGAGAAACACAGATTGCGCTTAAAGCAATGAAAAATGATGGGCGTGTTAATGTTGTCGGACACATTTCACCAGATGAGCAATTCTTATTAGATTATTTAAAACCTTGGTCGAGTTTTAAATTAGTTGAAGTCAAATAACATCATAAGAGGAGGAATGGTAAATCAACCGTTCCTCCTCTTATGATATTTTTTTGACAAAAAAAGGTTAACTAGGTTATTATTATGTAAACTAAACGGTCATTATCAATGAAATATCTGGTTTTCGTTACGAAATGATAGACAAACGGCCGATTGGTAGGTACAATAAATAAGACTTTTATGCTGGATAGTTAGTAGTAGATAGATAGGAGGACAAAATATGTCCATGTTTTTAGATCAAGTAACAATCGATGTTAAAGCCGGTAGCGGTGGCGACGGGATGGTGGCGTTTCGTCGCGAAAAATATGTTCCAAATGGTGGCCCAGCTGGGGGCGATGGTGGTAAAGGGGGATCCGTTGTTTTAGTTGTTGATGAGGGTTTACGAACCTTAATGGATTTTCGTTTTAATCGTCATTTCCGAGCAGATCCAGGAGAACACGGAATGAGTAAAAGTATGCACGGACGTGGGGCAGAAGATACGTACATTAAAGTCCCGCAAGGAACCACTGTTCGCGATGCTGAGACAGGTGCATTACTGGGAGACTTAATTGAGCACGGAGAAAGCTTAGTGATTGCCCAAGGTGGCCGTGGCGGACGAGGCAACACTCGTTTTGCATCACCAGCCAATCCTGCGCCTGAGTTAGCTGAAAATGGGGAACCAGGACAAGAACGTAAAATCGAATTAGAACTAAAAGTTTTAGCCGACGTTGGATTAGTTGGATTCCCTTCAGTTGGGAAATCGACGTTATTATCCGTGATTTCTTCTGCAAGACCTAAAATTGGTGCGTATCACTTCACAACGCTTGTACCAAACTTAGGAATGGTTCATATTCCAGATGGCCGCAGCTTTGTTGTGGCTGATTTACCCGGCTTAATTGAAGGCGCGTCACAAGGTGTTGGACTTGGAACGCAATTCTTACGTCATATTGAGCGAACGCGTGTCATCTTACATATGATTGATATGAGTGGGATGGAAGGTCGTGATCCATACGAAGATTACGTAGCGATTAATAATGAATTAAGAACGCATAACTTACGTTTATTAGAGCGACCGCAATTAATTGTGGCCAATAAAATGGATATGCCAGATGCGGAAGAGAATTTAAAAAAATTCAAAGAACAACTGGCAAAAGAGCAAGAGGATGAATTTGCGGAGCCAATTCCAGTGTTTCCGATTTCAGGGGTTTCTAGAAAAGGAATTGATGCTTTACTAAGTGCCACAGCTGACTGGTTGGAAGTGACACCGGAATTCCCTCTTTATGAAGAAGAAATCGATCAAGACGTTGTGGAATATAACTTTGTTGACGATGAACCGGAATTTACAATTGAGCGTCAACCGGATACTTCATGGGTTTTATATGGTGATAAATTAGAGAAACTCTTCAAAATGACGAACTTTGATCATGATGAAACGGCCATGCGTTTTGCCCGTCAATTACGCTCAATGGGTGTCGATGAAGCCTTACGAGCACGTGGAGCAAAAGATGGCGATATCGTTCGCATTGGAGAATTTGAATTCGAATTTGTTGAATAAAGCCGAAAGATTGGAGCGAAAGTTCCAATCTTTTTTGCTTTTTATAGTTAGTAAACATGTTCTTTTTTTCGTTTTATTGGTAAGATGAGAGTAACAGAAGAAAAGAGGGATGTCAGATGACTAAAAGAGTGATTGTGGTAAATTTTGAAGTAAGTTCTCAAGCGTACCAAGCATTTTCAAATGTCAAAAAAGCCCATATCGAACGGAAAATAAAAGGCGAGCAAATGGCTGTGGTGACGCATAAAAATGAAGGTACCCACCATTTTAAAGTAGAAGATTTTATCGATTTTACCGGAACAAACAAAACGTCACGTGGAGGAATGATTGGAATGCTTCTAGGAATTGTTGCAGGCCCGCTAGCGATGATGCTAGGTTGGTTCGGTGGCAGTATGATTGGGGCATCCCAAGACGCGCAGGAGATTAAGCGTGCTAATACGATTTTTGAATTACTTAGTCGCGAAATTGGCGAGGGCGATACCGGATTGATTGTGATTGCAGAAGAAGAAGACAATCGAGTGTTAAATCAATTATTAACGTATGATTTAGCGGGTCGGATTCATCGTTTTGATTATGAAGAAGTCGAAGCTGAACTAAAAACTGTTAAAGATATTGAGGAAACAACAAAAGAAAATGCTAAAAAAGTCTGGGAAGCGAATCATCCTGAGTAAGTAAATGAGTTGAAAATTAATAGAAAGTTAGGTTTATCTATGGAATTAGAATTTTTAGGAACAGGTGCGGGTGTTCCCGCTAAACACCGGAATGTTAGTAGTATTGCGTTAAAATTACTGGATGAATGCAATGCTGTTTGGCTGTTTGATTGTGGTGAAGGAACACAATTACAAATATTACGGACGACAATTCGACCACGCAAGATCGAGAAAATTTTTATTACTCATTTACATGGTGATCATATCTTCGGGTTACCTGGTTTGATTAGTAGTCGTTCATTTCAAGGTGGTTCAGACGCCTTAGAAATTTATGGTCCAAAAGGGATTCAAGAGTGGATTCAAACCTCGCTACGTTTGTCTAAAACACGTTTGAGTTATCCAATAAAATTTATTGAAATACAAGAAGATGGTTTGCTCTTTGAAGATAATCAGTTTCAAGTGTATTGTCAGAAATTAGAACACGGGATTGACAGTTACGGATATCGAGTGGTTGAAGCAGATCATGTGGGAGAATTACAAGTCGATCAGTTACAGGAATTAGGGATTAAACCGGGTCCGATCTTTGGTAAAATTAAACAAGGGCACCAAGTGACGTTAGACGATGGCCGTGTCATAGATGGTAAAAATTACATTGGCGAGTCAAAAAAAGGGCGAATTGTTACGATTTTAGGGGATACGAGGAAAACAAGCCAATCAATCGAGTTGGCACGTGATGCAGATGTTTTAGTCCATGAGAGTACATTCAATAAAAACGAAGCGAAATTAGCGCGTGCTTACTATCATTCAACAACGCATGATGCCGCCGAAGTTGCCAAAGCAGCTCAAGTCGACAAATTAATTTTAACGCATATCAGTGCGCGTTATTTAGGAAAAGACGTGGAAGAGCTTCAAAGTGAAGCAAAAGAAATTTTTGAAAACGTCTGGGTAGCAAAAGATTTCTATACGCTTGATATTCCCTTAAAGAAAAAGGAGGCTCTCTAGTATGAGATTAACGAACAAAATTGTACTCGTTACGGGTGGATCGACAGGTTTAGGTGAAGCAATTTGCTATGAAGCAGCGAAACAAGGGGCGATTGTCATTGTGAGCGCGCGTCGAATGGAATTAATTCAAAAAGTAAAAGACCGTTGCCAAGTACTGAGTCAAAAAGAAGCCTATGCTTTTCCAGTCGATCTAGAAAGTGCGGATAGTATAAAAACGCTTATCCAATCAATTAAAGAAACCGTTGGAGTGGTAGATATTGTTGTTAATAATGCCGGTTTTGGGATTTTTGAAGATTTTATTGATTTTGATTTGGAAAAAGCCCGAAAAATGTTTGAAGTCAATCTCTTTGGTATGATGTACTTAACACAAGCTTTAGCAATTGACATGTTACCGCATCAAAAGGGACATTTTATCAATATTGCTTCGATGGCCGGAAAAATGGCGACGCCTAAATCGACAGTCTATTCCGCAACAAAATATGCCGTGATTGGTTTCTCTAATGCCTTAAGATTAGAATTAAAACCGTTTAATATTTATGTCACAACTGTTAATCCTGGACCAATTCAAACGAATTT
This sequence comes from Enterococcus aquimarinus, assembly GCF_001885765.1. Classification (GTDB taxonomy): domain Bacteria; phylum Bacillota; class Bacilli; order Lactobacillales; family Enterococcaceae; genus Enterococcus_I; species Enterococcus_I aquimarinus. Next base: position 249,079 of record NZ_JXKD01000001.1, read on the forward strand.
CTTTGATTTAGCCGATCCTACCGGGGATTATTTATCAACCATCAATCAATTTGTGTTGGATCCTCAAAAACTAGCCAAAGAAATCGTAAAAAGTATGAATACACCGAAACGTGAAATTAATCGTCCGCATATCATGTCGGCGGCTGCTCATTTTTATCAGTTATTTCCGCGCCTAGGAGATTATTTGGCCGGTGGAATCTTTAATAAAAAATAGGAGTGGTCAGAATGAAAAATCAGTGGCGATTATATCTAGGCTTATTTTTTACTTTTATGATGATTGTTTTTGCTATTTTGAATAATCAGACAGTCTCTATTAGTTTTGGTTTCACGACTTTCAGTGGTCCGCTTATTTTAGTCGTATTTGGTTCTGTCTTTATCGGTGCTTTGATTGTTTCTTTAATGGTCACGGGAAGTTATTGGCGACAAAATAAAGAAATAAAACAATTAAAAAAACAAATTACAGCATTAAAAGTGACAAATCAACAACAAGTACAGACACCGTTAGTAGATGATGTAACACATGATGGGCACTATCCGGAAGAATAACTTTTAAAGATTTATTATAAAAGAGCCTTCTCTGAAGAGAAGACTCTTCTTTTTTGTGAAGTGCTTTGTTATAATTGATAAGTTAGGAGTGATGAAGTGAAAGCAGCAAAATATGATTGGCAGATGCCAAAGATAGAGGAACCTACGCCTTCTTTTGTTGAAGCAAGCGAAGCGTATCAACTCTCTCCTGTTTTAGCACAATTACTATGGAATCGCGGAATAAAAACAAAGGAAGCTCTCCACCGATTCATCCAACCGGAAATGACGGATCTACATGATCCTTATTTACTTTACGATATGGAAAAAGTGATTGAGCGCCTGCATGAGGCGGTCATCGCAGAAGAGCATATCGTCATTTACGGGGATTACGATGCAGATGGGATTACGAGTACAACGGTTTTAAAAGAGGCATTAGAGTTAATCGGTGCCAATGTCGAAACCTATTTGCCAAATCGTTTTACCGATGGATATGGGCCAAATGTGGAACGTTATCAAGACCTCATCAAAAAGGGCGCTCAATTAATCGTAACAGTCGATAACGGTGTTTCAGGTCAAGAGGCAATTGCCTATGCGAACAGTCAAGGAGTTGACGTCATCGTGACCGATCACCATGAATTGCCGTCTGAGCTACCACAAGCTTATGGAATTATTCATCCGCGTCATCCAAAAGGGGCATATCCTTTTAAAGATCTAGCGGGAGTAGGCGTTGCTTTTAAGGTAGCATGCGCATTACTCGATGATATTCCCTTAGAATTACTTGATTTAGTTGCGATTGGAACGATTGCCGATATGGTTTCATTAACCGATGAAAATCGTGCAATGGTCATTTGGGGACTCCAACAAATCAAGCAAGGGGCGCGAATCGGCTTGAATGAGTTACTCCTCATTTGTGGAGAAAAAGTAAGTGAAGTCAATGAAGGAACGATTGGTTTTTCGATTGCCCCTCGCTTAAATGCGATTGGACGCTTAGGAGATCCTAATCCAGCAATTGATTTAATGACGACTTTTGATAAAAATCATGCACAAGAATTAGCGGAAGTGTTTAATCAATTAAATCAGCAACGAAAAGATTTAGTTGAAATTGCAACAAAAGAAGCGCTGCAACAAATCATGCCTGAAAATAAGATTCATCTTTTAGTCGGTGAAAATTGGCATGAAGGGATTTTAGGAATTGTCGCAGGACGTGTGATGCAAGAAACAGGACAGCCTGCAATTGCCTTAACGCATAAAGAAGACGGACTGCTGAAAGGCTCTGGACGAAGTACGGCTGCCTTAAATATGTTTGAGATGCTAGAAAAAAGTCGCGAGTTACTAGCGACTTTTGGGGGACACCATGCGGCTGTAGGATTAAGTTTGCTTAAAACGAATCTTCCACTCCTTCAAGAGGCAATCAATCACTATCTATTGGAGGAGCAAATTGATTTAACAAAAGGGCTTCCCTTGGCGATTGACGGCGAACTGGCGATTGAAACCGTTGATTTGTCACTGATCCAGTCCTTGCAACGACTGGCACCTTACGGGATGCATAATCCCATTCCGCAATTTGTCTTTAAGAATGTCTCAGTACGTGAGAGTCGCAGTATTGGTTCGGAACAGAAACACTTAAAGTTTGTGCTCGACAATGATAAGGGTCATCAAGTTGACGGTATCGGTTTTGGTTTCGGCCAAGATCAAAGTGAATTTGAGACGGAGAATATCCATTTAGTGGCTCAATTAACGATTAATGAATGGAACGGTCATACCATTCCGCAGTTAAGGCTACAAGATTATCAAGTGTCTACCATTCAAGTGTTCGATTTTAGAGGAAAAAAACACCACCAACAATTAGATTTTACCGAAAAGACCCTATTTGTTGCCTTTAGCAAAAAACTCTATAAAGTTTTTAAAGAAAAACAAAAGCATCCAGTCATTTATGTCGAAAACATAGAATCTTTTAAAGAACTTTACGTAAGCGAGCATTCTTGCTCTCAACTCGTCATCATTGATACGCCAGTCATTTTAGATTGGGTGAAAGAGATTATCCATGACACACAAATTTCACGCGTCTACATTCTTGGACTTTCTTCAGATGAGGCTTATTTAGAAGGGCTTGGTTCAAGAGAACAGTATGCGAAGCTATTTAAATTAATCAAAGGACAAGACCAACTCGATGTTCGACATAAGTTACCAGCGATGGCAAATTATACCGGAATACCGGTCCAATTATTAATCTTTATGATTCAAGTTTTTGTGGAATTAGAATTTGTTACGTTAGAAAATGGCCTTTTAAAAAATATTGATGAACCCGTTAAACGGGCGTTAACTGAGAGTGAAATCTATCAAGCGCGCCAAAGAAAAATTAAAAATGAGGAATTCTTATTACTTAGTGATCTCGCGATGATTAAGAATTGGATTTGTAATTAAACAGGAGGAAAAACATGAATTTAAAAAATTATATTGCAAGCATACCCAACTATCCATCGGAAGGAATTACTTTCCGAGATATTTCGCCACTAATGGCTGATGGAGATGCTTATCGTTATGCTACGAAACAAATTGTGGACTATGCGAAAGAAAAAAATATTGATATGGTAGTTGGACCCGAAGCTCGTGGCTTTATCGTGGGTTGTCCCGTAGCGTATGAATCGGGAGTAGGATTTGCGCCTGTCCGTAAACCTGGGAAATTACCTCGTAAAACAATTGAAGTTTCTTACGATTTAGAATACGGGTCGGATACGTTGACGATTCATGAAGATGCGATTAAACCAGGACAACGCGTTCTCTTGTGTGATGACTTATTAGCGACTGGTGGAACAGTCAAAGCAAGTATTGAATTAATTGAACGTTTAGGTGGAATCGTTGTCGGCTGTGCGTTCTTGATTGAGTTAACGGAACTAAAAGGTCGCGATAAGATTAAAGGTTACGATATTTTTGCATTAATGGATTATTAAAACAAAGATTCCGCTAGTGGCGCTCATGCACTGGCGGAATCTTTGTTATTATCGATAAGCATCTTCTGAATAGGAATAATCGCTCTCTGTTAAGAAATGCTCTTGTTGGTATTTCTTTTGACGTAGTCGTTGATCGTCCCACAAAATAAGCCATAAAATGAGTAATGGTCCTAAAATTAAAAAAGCGATTAAACTCCCAAAGTTCCCAATAATAATCCCGATGACTAAAACCCCAATTAAAAAACCAAAACGACGTACTGCTTTCATTTCGACTCACTCCTTATCTTATAGAACGTTTGTTCGTATCTTTATTATACGAATGTTTGTTCGCTTTGTAAAGAGGGAAAGTAAATAAAAAGAAAAAAGCGAAATATCATCGTATACGGATGATTGGTTTAAGATGGATACAAGGCGAATATGATGCAATCAAAATAAGCTATGACAAAAGTCACAGCCTACTTTGATTTTTACGAATCTTTGATTGATAAGCGAGTGATAAGAGTCTGCTCTTTCGGAACCGCCATATATTCGCGTAATTGAAAGAGCCAAGGGTTCAACTGTACCTCCAGTTTCTCAGAGCAAGACGACTGATGTCACACCTTCTAAATAATAGCAAGAAAAATAGAGTAGAGCGTGTTCGCTTTTGAAACGATGTTACGGATGTCCGCCTTGTTTTAAAAATGACGATACAATCCTACGACTAACCCTAAAATTTTGACATTTGGAAAAATTAATGGCTCCATGAAATCATTCTCAGGTTGCAAACGGACATGACTGGCTTCTTTGTAAAATCTTTTACACGTTGCTTCGTTCTCGTCCGTCATAGCAATGACGATATCGCCATTACGAGCAATGTCTTGTTTGCGGACAATAACTTGATCGCCATCTAAAATCCCGGCGTTAATCATACTTTCGCCAGAGATGGTGAGCATGAAATGTTGACTTTCACTATTGGCTAACTGAGGTGGAATTGGAAAAAAATCAGAGGCATCTTCCACAGCTAAAATAGGTTCACCAGCGGTTACAACACCAAGTAATGGAATATTTTTTTGGTCTCCACCAACAGTTTCGAGTCCAAGTGCCGTTAATTCGATGGCTCGAGGTTTCGTTGCATCGCGTTGGATATAACCATTTTTTTCTAAACGGGACAAGTGTCCGTGAACGGTCGAAGTCGAAGAGAGATTCACTGCTTCACCGATTTCGCGAACAGTCGGAGGATAACCCTTATCGAGTACTCGCTTATGAATAAAGCGTAAGACTTCCATTTGACGACTTTCTGTCTTTTTTGCCAAGGTTTACACCTTCTTTCGTATAATTAAGTTAATTTTAACATAAAAAAACAATATAATCAAACAGATGTTCGGTTTTGAAAAGGAGTTCTTATTGTTTTTTTGGGTAATTTTGTATAAGATAAAACAAATGAGAGGAGTGGGAATATGTTATCAGAAAAAAAATTAAACCGTATCAATGAATTAGCCCGCAAGAAAAAGAAAGAAGGCTTAACGCCAACGGAGGAAAAAGAGCAAAAAATACTAAGAGAAGAGTATTTAAGTGCATTTCGTGGTGGGATGAAACATCATATTGAAGGGATGAAAGTAGTCGATCCCCTAGGAAATGATGTCACACCTGAGAAGTTAAAAGCCATTCAGAAAGAAAAAGGGCTTCATAATCGCGAATAAAAACATTTTCGCATGAAAAAGGTTGAAAAAACATTCGATATCTTTTATAATGAGAATGAATAAAGGTAAAAAAAACCTAAAATAACAGGAGGCGCTTCATTTGTTTGATAAAATTGATGAGTTAGGTGTTAATACGTTACGTACGTTAAGTATTGACATGGTACAAAAAGCCAATTCAGGTCACCCAGGATTACCGATGGGAGCAGCTCCAATGGCTTATGCTTTATGGACAAAACATTTAAAAGTCAATCCAAAAACGTCAAGAAATTGGGTTGATCGTGATCGCTTTGTTTTATCAGCAGGTCATGGTTCAGCGTTGTTGTATAGTTTATTACATTGTTCAGGTTACGATGTTCAAAAAGAAGATTTAGAAAACTTCCGTCAGTGGGATAGTCGCACACCAGGACATCCAGAAGTTCTTCATACTGATGGTGTGGAAGCAACGACTGGACCATTAGGCCAAGGGATTGCAATGGCTGTTGGAATGGCGATGTCTGAAGCTCATTTAGCGGCAACTTATAATCAAACTGATTTTCCAATTGTAGATCACTATACATATGTTCTTTGTGGTGATGGTGATTTAATGGAAGGAATCTCTCATGAAGCGTCTTCCATGGCAGGTCATATGAAATTAGATAAATTGATTGTGTTATATGATTCAAATGATATTTCATTAGATGGACCGACTTCAAAAGCTTTTACAGAAAACGTGGGGGCCCGCTATGAAGCGTATGGTTGGCAACATATTCTCGTAAAAGATGGTCGTGATTTAAATGCTATTTCAGCCGCGATTGAAGCAGCCAAACAAGAAAAAAATAAACCAACCTTGATTGAAGTCAAAACAGTGATTGGTTTTGGCGCACCAAATCAAGGAACGTCTTCTGTCCACGGTGCACCACTAGGAATCGAAGGAATCCAAGCAGCCAAAGGAATTTATGGCTGGGATTATCCAGAATTTGAAGTGCCAGAAGAAGTCGCGACTCGCTTCAAGGAAACAATGATTGAAGAAGGCCAAAAAGCAGAAGAGGAATGGAATGAATTGTTTGCGCGTTATGAAGGTGCCTATCCAGAATTAGCGGCTCAATTTAGACAAGCATTTGCAGATGAACTCCCAGAAGAGTGGGCAGATAATTTACCAACTTATGAAGTGGGTTCAAGTCAGGCAAGTCGTGTTTCAAGTAAAGATATGATTCAAGCACTCTCTAAAGCGGTACCGTCTTTATGGGGTGGATCAGCCGATTTATCAGGTTCTAATAATACGATGGTTGCGGCAGAAAAAGATTTTGAACCTGGTCAATATGAAGGCCGTAACATTTGGTTTGGCGTGCGCGAATTTGCGATGGCAGCCGCAATGAACGGGATTCAATTACATGGTGGGACACGTATTTATGGTGGTACTTTCTTCGTATTCGTGGATTACCTACGTCCAGCAGTTCGTCTTGCAGCGATTCAAAAAACACCTGTTACCTATGTATTGACGCACGATTCAGTGGCTGTCGGAGAAGATGGTCCGACACATGAGCCAGTAGAGCAACTTTCAAGTTTACGTAGTATCCCTAACTTACATGTCATTCGTCCAGCCGACGGAAACGAAACACGTGCGGCTTGGAAAGTCGCAATGACTTCAAAAGAAACACCGACTGTTCTAGTCTTAAGTCGACAAAATTTACCTGTTATTGAAGGAACGACTACCTTAGCAGATGATTTTGTTTCGAAGGGTGCTTACGTGGTTTCTCCTCAAAAAGGTGAAAAACCAGAAGGAATCTTAATCGCGACAGGCTCTGAAGTCTTCCTCGCTACTGAAGCCCAAAAAGCTTTAGCTGCTGAAGGCATGGATGTCTCTGTGGTTTCAATGCCGAGTATGGATTTATTTGAAGCGCAATCAGCTGAGTATAAAGAATCTGTCTTACCAAAATCAGTGAAAAAACGTGTTGCGATTGAAGCAGGTTCGCCTTTTGGTTGGGAACGTTACACGAAATGTCGTGGAAAAATCATTGCAATCGATCACTTTGGTGCTTCTGCTCCAGGAGATAAAGTGTTAGCGGAGTTTGGCTTTACGACAGAAAATGTGATCAATACTTATAAATCATTGTAATCTTGTAGGATAAACATAAAAAAGAAGGAGAATTTCCGAAACTGGAGATTTCCCTTCTTTTTTGCTAGATAAATTAGTGTAGTCATAGTATGATAATGACAAGAAATAAATGTAGAGGAGGGAGAACCATGGCGACGTTTGATGATGCCTTAGCTTATTTAAAAGGCGAAAATATTCGAATTACACCTCAAAGGATTGCGATTTTAGAATTCTTGACAGAAGTACCCACACATCCAACTGCAGAAGAAGTGTACCGAGCGATTGAAGAGAAATTTCCTGGCATTAGTGTAGCAACGGTTTATAATAACTTAAAATTATTTACTGAAATTGGATTTCTAAGAGAGATGAACTATGGAAGTTCTTCTAGTCGCTATGATTTTGCGATTACCCCTCATTATCATGTCATTTGTCAAAAATGTGGAAAAGTATCTGATTTCTTCTATCCAAGACTCGATGATGTCGAAATGGCGGCTGAGCGTCTAACGGATTACCAAATTCAAAGTCATCGTTTAGAAATCTACGGGTTATGCCCAACTTGTAAAAATATAACAGAATAAGGAGTTTTCATATGACAGTCATTCAAACCAATCAAGCGCCAAAAGCAATCGGACCTTACGTTCAAGGAAGAATTGCGAATGGATTTTTATTCGCATCGGGTCAAGTTCCTTTAGATGCGGTAACGGGTGAAGTTGTTGGTTCTACGATTGAAGAACAAACAACACAAGTTTTAAAAAATATTTCTGCGATTTTAACCGAAGCGAGAATTACCCCAAATGATATCGTAAAAACAACGTGTTTCTTAAAAAATATGGATGATTTTGTCGCGTTTAATCAGGTCTATGGCACATTATTCCATGATGTTTTACCGGCACGTTCGGCGGTCGAAGTGGCTCGCTTACCAAAAGACGTGTTAATTGAAATTGAGATTATTGCAGACGTCTCAAAAAAATAAGTCAATAAAAAAAGAGAGCTGATTGAAGTCTCTCTTTTTTTAATCATCTATGTATGTGAGAAGGGAACAATCAATGATTTCATTAGAAGTTTTTTTAAAAAATGGTCAAACGACGATTTCCAATTTATTAGTAGAAAATTATCGCCGTATCGGGATGTCAAATGAAGAATTTTTACTCTGGTTGCAATTACATCGCTATGTCGAGGCAGGCGATTCATTTCCTGATTTAATGAAAATTGCTGAAGATATGAGTTATAACCAGCAAGAAATTTATTATTTGTTAAATCAGCTCGTTCAAAAACAATTCATTCAAATTGTCTCGCAAAAAGATCTCCGAGGAATGATGCATGATTCCTATGATTTGACTTTAGTCTATCAAAAATTAGCACTTTTATTGTCACAAAAGACAAAGCAAGTGGAAGAAAAACAAATACAAGAAAAAATTAGTGAGTTATATCAAAATTTTGAAGCAGAATTCGGGCGTCCATTATCACCAATGGAATACCAACGAATTGGGCAATGGTTGGAAGAAGATCATTATCAAGTCGAGCTGATTCAACTGGCCTTGCGCGAAGCTGTATTAAATCAAGCATACAGTTTAAATTATATTGATCGTATTTTATTATCATGGGAACGGAAAAATATTCGGACTTCTGAGCAAGTAATGGATGAGCAAAAACGTAGAAAACGTCAAATGATGCAAAAAGAAGAACCGACGACCAAAACACTTCCGAAAATATCCCTTCATAATTGGTTAGAAGAGGAGTCAAATGATTAGTAAAGAAAAGACAAAAATGGCTTTAGAAAAAATGTATGCAATGTTTCCAGATGCGGTCGGAGAATTAGAACATCAGACGCCGTTTCAGTTACTAATTGCCGTGATTTTAAGTGCACAAGCAACCGATGTCTCGGTAAATAAGGTGACACCTCATTTGTTTGCTGCTTATCCAAATGCCGAGCAATTAGCTAACGCACCGCTTGAGACAATCACTGAATACATTCGAACAATTGGCTTATATCGAAATAAGGCGAAAAATATCAAACGGTGCGCGCAACAAATTATGGAAGAATTTGATGGGAACGTTCCTGAGACACGAGAAGAATTAATGCGTCTAGCGGGTGTGGGACGAAAAACCGCGAATGTTGTCTTAGGCGACGCATTTGACACACCAGCAATTGCAGTCGATACGCATGTCGAACGCGTGTCCAAACGGCTCAGAATTTGTAAATTGGATGCTTCTGTAAGTGAAGTAGAAGAGACACTGATGCGAAAAGTTCCAAAAGAAGATTGGGTTAAAATGCACCATACAATGATTTTTTTCGGCCGCTATCATTGTACTGCGCGTGCACCAAAATGCGAAGTGTGTCCATTATTGACGATGTGTCAAGAAGGCAAAGATCGGATGAAAGCCAAACAACAAAAGCAAAGATAAAAGTAAAAAAATCGTAAAGACGAGATTGTCTTTACGATTTTTTAGTGTCCTTATCATTAAGGTGTAGCCGGGGTTTCAGGACTAACAGGTGTCTCTGGAACCGTTGGTGGTACTTCTTCTGTACTTGGCGTCGGTGTTGGTTCAACTGCTGGTGGTTGTGTCGAAACAGCCGGTGGAGTCGTTTCAGAGGACGAACTACTTGGAGTCGTACTTTCTGATGAAGAAGTGGTTGAAGAACTCGACGACTCGGAACTTTCTGATGAACTTTCGGCCGGTTTAGATTCAACTGGTGGTGCCACAGGAGGCGCTACATATTGTCCTTCTAAGTAGAGTTCTCGTCCAATTCGAGTTAAACCTTTTGGCATCACCCAATCTTCGTTGACAACCGAAGCTGAGACATGTTGCATGACTTCTCGATAGACATCACTTGCTACTCCTGAATATTCATTGGTAATCGGTGTTTTTTGATCACGATAACCCGTCCATACCGCTAGCGAATAATTCACCGTATACCCTACAAAAGTGGAGTCAGGGAAGACGGTAGAAGCAGCATTCAAAGCTTCCAATTCTTCTTCAGTGTAATTAGAGGTCCCCGTTTTACCTGCTTGATACAGCCCTTGGATAGTCGCGTTGTAACCTGTACCAGATTCAATAACACCTTTTAAGATATCTGTCACCATGTAGGCTGTCGTTTCTTCCATTGCTTTAATTCCTGGAGTTTTAAAGGCTTCCACTTCCTCAGAACCGTCAGCAAAAACAATTTTATTTACGTATTGTGGTTCATTGTATGTTCCGCCATTTGATAAAGCGGCGTAGGCAGCGGCGAGTTTTAAACTAGACATACCGTATTTTGTCCCGTCTTGATCTACCGTATTACTTGAAATCGCATTGGCTTGTTGGATCTTGGCATATTGAATGCCTAAACGACTTAAAAAGTCTTCAATTTTATCTGCACCGACTTCGTTAAAAAGTTTGACAGCTGGGACGTTACGAGATTCGATTAATGCGGTACGAAGCGTCATGGTTCCCCAATATTTATTATCCCAGTTCTGAACAGGAGTATTCGTTCCGACATACTTGTACGGTTCATCGACAATTGTTTTACCAGTCGAAACATCTAGATATTCAAAAGCAGGCGCGTAGACCGTAATCGGTTTAACCGTGGATCCGACATCGCGCTTGGTGTTCACTGCTAAGTTATCTCCTAACCGTGTTCCTTCTTCGATATTTCGACCCCCAATTTGTGCGGTAACTTTTCCAGTTTTAGCATCGATCAAAGTAGCGGCTACTTGCATTTCGTCATCTGGGTATTGCACATAAGTATCACTATTGGTCACTTCATATAAATGTTTTTGTGCATCAATATCGAGATTCGTATAAATTTCTAGTCCGTCAGTAAACACGTCTTTTCCGGTTTTTTCTTCCACTTCATTGATAACTTCTGTTAAATAATTATCATAATACTTCCAAGAATCATTCGTAGTGCTGAGTGGTTTTAGCCCTTCATCAATCGGTGTCGCAATGGCTTCTTCGTATTCAGCGTCGGTAATTTTTCCGTTTTCTCTCATTGAAAAGAGAACGATATCTCGTCTTGATTTGGCGTTTTCGGGATTCGCATACGGATCAAAGTAAGAAGGGGCATTTGGTAAGCCCGCAATCAGTGCGGTTTGTGGAAGATTTAACTCTTCTAACGACAACCCATAAAACGCTTTGGACGCTGTTTGCATCCCGTATAGCCCATTTGACATGTAGACTTTGTTAATGTAATAGGTTAAAATTTCTTGTTTTGATTTTTCTTTTTCTAATTGAACCGCCATCCATGCTTCTTGTGCTTTTCGCTCGAGCGTTTGATCAGAAGCGTCGGTTGAGAAGAAAGAGAGTTTAATTAATTGCTGTGTTAACGTACTACCGCCTTGCATGCCGCCGGTACTGACGTTTGAAATTACCGAGCCGACGATTCGAATCGGGTCAACGCCGACGTGTTCATAAAAACGGCGATCTTCAACTGAGATGATCGCATCTTCTAATAAACGGGGAATCTCAGTCGCTTCGATCGTTTCTCTTTTTTCTGCACCGACTTCTTGAAATAAGTCGCCATTAGCTGCGAAAAATTTTGAAGAGTTCGGTGATTCAAGTTTGGCATCCTCTAATTTAGGAGCATCTTTTGCATAACTCCAAAACAGAGCGACTCCTGATAAAAAAAGGAGACAGCCGACAAAAACAAGACCAAGAGTAATTTTCAAAATAATTGAGCCGGTGGAACGTTTCTTTTTATTTTTTACTGTTTTCTTTTTTGGTGATTCATGACGCTGTGTTCGTGTATTGTTTGACATGATGTTTGCTCCTTTAATTCAATGAATTGATCAACTGCCTGGAGATACGGAATTCTTGGTGCCACCCCAGGAATGATTTCAATTCCAATTTCTTCAATGGTTGCGAGAGAGAGTGATTTTTTTTTGGTTGCTTGTTGCTCCCAGTAATGAACAATATAATGACTATCAATAAAAAAGCAACGATTTAGACTTGAAAACCAAAGTAAAACAAAACAAATTCCTCTATGACTCAGACACTTTTTCATGTGCTCAATTTGATGGGCATGTAGGTTTTTTAACGGAAAAGAGGTTTTATTTTTTGTTTCCTTAGCTTCAAAATCAATATAATACCCTTGATAAACGCCGTTGTAGTCGGTTGTTGAAGCTTCTTTGAAGTATGCTTCTTTGATGACTGCTGCACTCCTCTTTGGATAATCCACTTTAACGATTTGAAGAGGGGTTGGTTTTTTGTGAATAACTGCGCATCCGCGATTTAAATAATACTCATTGCTTTCGTTAATGGCTTCTTCAAAACGCATCCCGCGATTGGCAAAAGATTGTTTTTGTTTAGCAACTTTAGTTTGTTTTTTTTGCCGTTCGTTATACAATGGGAGAGAGCCGTTTGGATATTTGATTGTCATGTGATTCACACTCCTATCAATCATTATAGCAAAAAGAGAAATAGAAAGAAAAGGGAAGTTTATGAAAACAAAAGAAGCCTTAATAATTACTGGGTATCGCAATTATGAAATAGGAGTCTTTCAAGAAAAAGATCCAAAGATTAAAGTCCTTAAGAAAGTGATAAGAGAGACATTAATTCCGTTAATTGAAGATGGCATCACGTGGATTGTGATTGGCGGGAACTTAGGTGTTGAACTTTGGGCAGGTGAGGTCGTCATCGATTTAAAAGAGGAGTATCCAGAAATCCAATTAGCAATCCTATTTCCTTTTGAAGGCTGGGGCGAAAATTGGAAAGAAGCAAACCAAACCGTCCTGGAAAAAGTCAAAGCTGGAGCGGATTACGTCAATGCAACTAGTCACCAGCCATACCAAAATCCCTCGCAATTAAAAAACCATACTGCTTTTTTATTACAAAAGACCGCTGCTTGTTTACTGATTTATGATGAGGAATTTAAAGGGAAAACTGAATATTTTCTGAAAGATGCTAGAAAATTTCAAGAGCGCCACGCGTATCAGATTTTACAAATTACGATGGATGATTTAGAAAATGCAATATATTTTAGCGATTCTATTTGATTTATCTGCCTTTTTTGGTAGAATGGTTAAGTAGACTGATTTTATCAGAATTTAACTCGTGAGGTGTACGAATGACAAATTTAAATTATTCTCCAAAAGATATCTTACAACAAGAATTTAAAACAAAAATGCGTGGGTATGATCCAATTGAAGTTGATGAGTTTTTAGATGGTATTATTAAAGATTACGAAACATACAATAAAGAAATTTTGACCTTACAAGAAGAAAATGATCGCTTAAATGCGAAAATCGCTCAATTAAGTAAGAGTCAAGCAATCTCGTCACGGATTCAAGCAACGCCAGAAGCACCAAAGAGCCAAGCGGTAACGAATTTTGATATTCTAAAACGCTTGTCTAATCTTGAAAAAGAAGTGTTTGGCAAAAAGTTAGATCAACCGACGCCAACAAATGGTTTTGACAGCTCTCTTAATCGTTCAGCTGTTCATTTTTCTGATGATGATGATTTAGAAAAAACACGTCAGTTTTAAGACTGATAAAAGAAGCAACAGATGATAATATTGTGGTTTTCGGATAATCGCGGTTTGACTAGATCAAGCTGAGGAAAGTCCATGCTCACACAGACTGAGATGTCTGTAGTGTTCGTGCCTAGCGAAACGATAAGCTAGGGTATTTCGTAGGAAATAACGGCAGGAAAAAAAGCTAAGGTGTCAAAGCTATGCTTGAGTATCCTTGAAAGTGCCACAGTGACGAAGCGTTTAGAGAAATCTAAACGGTGGAACGCGGTAAACCCCTCGAGTGAGCAACCCAAACATTATGGTAGGGGCACTTTTTGGAGCGGAAATGAACGAGACAAAGAGGCAATAAGCAATTATTGCAGATAGATGATTATCCATATTATTTTTCCCTGTAAAATAATTGGACAAAACATGGCTTATAGAAAATCACAATTCATCAGGGGGATCCTTCCATTTTGGAAGGATTTTTTTATCACAAAGGAGAAAAAACAATGAAAGAAAATCAAGAATTTAATCTTGTTGCTACTGCAGCAAGTGGCTTAGAAGCCTTAGTAGGAAAAGAACTTCGCGACTTAGGCATTGAATGTACGGTAGAAAATGGTCGCGCACGCTTTAAAGGAACGATGGAAACGATCGCGAAAACAAACTTGTGGTTAAGAACGGCCGATCGAGTGAAAATTGTCGTCGGTGAATTTGATGCCTTTACATTTGATGAGTTATTTGAAAGTGTTAAAGCATTGCCTTGGGAAGATTTTTTGCCACTTGATGCGCAATTCCCAGTAGCAGGTAAATCGATCAAATCAACGTTATATAGTACACCTGATTGCCAAGCGATTACGAAAAAAGCGATTGTTAATCGTTTGCGTGAGTATTATCATCGCCCAGCGTCAGTTCCTCTAGCAGAAACGGGCGCGTTATTCCAACTCGAAGTGGCACTTTTAAAAGATCATGTGATGGTGACACTTGATACGACGGGGCCGAGTTTATTTAAACGTGGTTACCGTTTAGAAAAAGGGGGCGCGCCGCTTAAAGAAAATATGGCAGCAGCCTTAGTAATGTTAACAAATTGGCGCAAAGATCGTCCGTTTTATGATCCCGTTTGTGGTTCTGGGACGTTATGTATCGAAGCCGCGATGATTGGCCATAATATCGCTCCAGGATTTAACCGTGAGTTTGCTTGTGAGAAATGGGATTGGTTTAAACCAGAAATCTTTGCGAGTGCTCGTAACGAAGCAGAAGAAGCGGCTGATTATGATATTGTGTTAGATATTACGGGTTCAGATATCAATGGAAAAATTATTGAAATTGCACGTCGTAACGCAGAAGAAATTGGCTTAGGAGATTCGATTGTCTTTAAACAACAAGCGATGAAAGATTTCCATACGGATAAGGAATATGGGGTCATTGTGGCAAATCCGCCTTATGGGGAACGTTTAGGGGAAGAAGAAGAAGTACGTCAACTCTATCGTGAGATGGGTCAAGTCTTTAAACCTTTAACCACTTGGAGCAAATATATTATTACGAGTGATTTATTATTTGAGGAATTCTACGGAGCGAAAGCGACGAAGAAACGCAAATTGTATAACGGTGCTTTAAGAACAGACTTATTCCAATACTGGGGAACACGTCCACCAAGACAACCACGCGTGGAAACAAATGAAGCGTAATGCTTTAGAAAAAGTAATACGCTTTACGCAACAGGAACTTAGCGATGAAAAGACGGGACATGATTTTCAGCACGTGAGTCGTGTGGCACGGCTTGCCGAAACAATCATTCGTGAGGACCAATTACCTGTCGATTCTTTTGTAGTGGCCGCAAGTGCTTATTTGCATGATGTGATTGATGATAAAGTCGTGGACGATGTTGCGGCTAAGATTAAAGAAGTGCACGTGCTATTGCAATCCCTTGAGTGTTCAAAGACGGACATTGAAGAAATTTTACATATTATTCAAAATATGTCTTTTTCAAAAGAAATGAGTCAAAGCTGTGAACCGCTAAGTTTAGCCGGTAAAGTTGTCCAAGATGCCGATCGATTAGAAGCAATCGGTGCGCTCGGGATTCTTCGAACGGCTTACTACGGCGGGGGTAAAGGGCATCCAATTCATGATGAATCGATTATCCCGAAAGTATACAGTCAAAAGACGGAGTATCGCCGAGGAAGTACGGTCATTAATCATTTTCATGAAAAATTATTATTATTGCCTGCGCGAATGCATACAGACTATGCACGCAAGTTGGCTTTTGAACGAAAAGATTTTATGGAGCAATTTTTAGAGCAATTTCATCTCGAATGGAATGTGTAAAAATGACTAGAGAAATCCGCTTTCTTTAGTCTTTTTTCTTGCGATGTTTTGTTCCATTAGGTTTTCAAAAATGAATATGTTATAATCACAAAGATGTTATTAAGAAAGAAGGTGTTTGAATGTCATTTGAAAATTTTGCATTCCAACCATTTATTTACCAAGCGTTAGCTGAAAAGAACTTTAAAACCCCAACGGAAGTCCAAAGTAAACTGATTCCGTTAATTCAACAAGGACGTAGTGTCGTCGGTCAATCTCAAACAGGTAGCGGGAAGACCTTGACCTTTTTACTGCCATTAATGGATAAAATTGATGCGACAAAAGAACAAGTCCAAATTGTGATTACGGCTCCTAGTCGTGAACTTGCAACACAACTTTACCAAGTGGCCAAAGAAATCGCGGTATTCTCTAATCCCGAAATCCGCGTGACTAACTTTGTTGGTGGAACCGACAAACAGCGTCAAATCAACCGTTTAAACAATCAACAACCCCATATCGTGATTGGAACTCCGGGTCGTATTTTAGACTTAATTACGGAACAAGCCTTAAAAATCCATACGGCTTTTGCGTTTGTCATTGATGAAGCTGATATGACGCTTGATTTAGGTTTTTTAAATGAAGTTGATAAAATTGCGAGTTGTTTTTCTGGTAAAATCCAAATGCTGGTCTTTTCTGCAACGATTCCAGAGAAGCTACGCCCGTTTTTGAAAAAATACATGGAAAATCCAGTTATTGAAGAAATTCGCCCGAAAGCGATTATTTCTGAAACAATCGATAACTGGTTAATTTCAACAAAAGGCAAAGATACGAATCGGTTAATTTATCAATTGTTAACTGTCGGCCATCCTTATTTAGCGATTGTGTTTGCCAATACGAAGTCACGTGTGGACGATATTGCGGAATACTTGAAAGACAAGGGCTTAAAAGTCGCAAAAATTCATGGTGATATTACGCCAAGAGAACGTAAACGAATTATGCGTCAAGTTCAAAACTTAGAATATCAATATGTCGTGGCGACTGATTTAGCGGCTCGTGGGATTGATATTGAAGGTGTTTCTCATGTTATCAATGCGGAAGTGCCGGAAGAATTGGATTTCTTCATTCACCGCGTCGGCCGTACTGGACGCAATGGTTTAGCTGGCACGGCTATTACATTGTACAAACCAGGCCAAGAAGAAATCATCGTTGAAATTGAAAAATTAGGAATTCCTTTTGTCCCTAAAGAAATTAAGAATAACGAAATTGTCGACGGATATGACCGTAATCGTCGCAAAAAACGTGAAAAATCCCGTGAAGAATTGGATCCGAAAATCAAAGGGTTAGTGAAGAAAAAACAAAAAAACATTAAACCTGGCTACAAAAAGAAAATTCAATGGGAAATTGATAAAACCAACAAAGCCAAACGACGTCTAGAAGGTCGTCAAACGACTCGAACAGCCCGTAAAGCGAAGAAGAATTCGAATCAATAATTTTTTATTGACAGATTTATCCGATAACAATTATGTAATCCAATTCCAAAAGACACTTAAATTGTCTTCTGGAATTGGATTTTTCCTTTAATCAGAAGCATGGTATACTAGAGAAAAAGCCGGTGTGAAAGTAGGGGATAAAATGGATTTTTTTGAAGCGCTAGAGTGGAAAAACTGGAAAATTCTTTCTGATGAATTGCGCATGCAAGTGATGAATCAGGTTTTAATGTATTTTGTGAGTCCACTGAAGTATGTTTCCGATGTGGAATACAAAGAATTCTCGTTATCAGGTGTGAAATGCCAAACATTCGAATGTTCCATCGATGGTGAACGCTTTGTTTTGGTGCCAGGGAATAAAGAAGCCATTTTGGGTTGGAATTTTGGAACGCAAGGATTACCGGTTACGACCTGGGATCAAAAGGCGCATACGTTGACGAACGAGTATCAAAAAATGAAAACCAACTATCACTTAAAAACAACGGAAGATTGGGATGTTTTTGTGAACGAATCAACAAGCCCCTTGAGAAAAGTGGCGATTTCACCGATGCTTGTTCAAAAAGAAGCATCGCCTGTTGGTACGACCTATTTAGGTGAGTTTAACTTGGTGACAGGTGAATTTACCGGAGAAGTGGAGTCCTTTTTGCCAATAAAAAATCAATTATCTCCCCTTTTTTGTGTACCGGAATCATTAGAAGCGTGTCTTTCATTTGAAGTGCCAAATCAACTATTTGAAAAAAATTGTTATTACGGTCAGTTACAACTCGAAACGGATACGTATCGTCTTTTCAGTCATCAAGCATGCACCCATCAAACTTTAAAACAACAAGTACATGACCAAGTCTATGATCTACTAACAGAAGATGAGTGGGAATATGTGAATGGTGGCGGAACGCGTCGGCTCTTTCGCTGGAGTAACGAATTAGACCAAGGGAATCATTATCAAGGCCGCCAAGTGACGAGAAAAATGAGCCAAGTCAATATGTTTGGGTTACGTTTTGCGACCAAACGACAGGGGTGGGAGTTAACCGATTCGGATTATTTGAAATTAGAAAAGTGGACAGATACCGGCATTCCATTGTTTGATTATTTACCCTTAGCATCTTATTATCGTTCTCGTCAAATCTTAGCCAAGGAAAAAGAATTGTCGCCTCTAGAGTATTCGTATCGAAAAGCGATTATTATTCGTCAAGAGTAAGTCTCACAGAGTAAAAGGTTTTCAGGACGATCTTTTGCTGAATGCGACTTGAAAAAAAGAGGGGATTTCTGCGCGTTTTTTTGATTGACATTGAGCGTAATAATCCCTATAATTCAAGAAGTAGATAAGGATATCTTTTATTCCCCATTTCTTTACAGAAAGTTTTTCATTGCTGAGAGAAAAACAAGAAACGAATAATTGGCTCCCTTGGATAATTTGGTAGAAATATCAACGCCACTCAGCGTTAACGAGTTTAAGAGGTAATGATTTGAAACATCATTGCAAACAAGGTGGTACCGCGTATCGACGTCCTTGTCTTGCAGGGTGTTTTTTTGTGTCTCATAGAGAATAGGAAAGAAGGAAAATAAAAAATGAAGCAATTATCAAGTGCACAAATTCGTCAAATGTATTTGGATTTTTTTAAAGAAAAAGGGCATCGAATTGAACCAAGCGCGTCTTTAATTCCCGTGAATGATCCGACGTTATTATGGATCAACTCTGGTGTGGCAACGTTAAAAAAATATTTTGATGGTTCCATTGTTCCAGAAAATCCGCGAATTACAAATGCTCAAAAATCCATTCGAACAAATGATATTGAAAATGTTGGGAAAACGGCGCGTCATCATACGATGTTTGAAATGTTAGGGAACTTTTCCATCGGCGACTACTTTAAAAAAGAAGCGGTTGTTTGGGCATGGGAATTTTTAACGTCTCCTCAGTGGTTAGCATTTGATCCTGAAAAATTATTTGTGACCGTTTATCCAGAAGATACGGAAGCAAAACGTCTATGGATTGAAGAAGTTGGGTTACCAGAAGACCACGTCATTGAGTTACAAGATAACTTTTGGGATATTGGTGTGGGTCCAAGTGGTCCTTGTACGGAAATCTTTTATGATCGTGGCGAAGCCTTTAATGATGTGGCAGAAGATGATCCTGAAAACTTCCCCGGTGGCGAAAATGAGCGTTATTTAGAAATTTGGAATTTAGTCTTTTCTGAATTTAACCACAAACCTGATAACACTTACGTACCACTTCCAAATAAAAACATTGATACGGGCATGGGACTGGAACGGGTCGTTTCCATTATTCAAAATGCGCCAACTAACTTTGAAACGGATTTGTTCATGCCGATTATCCAAGCTGTTGAAGCGTTGAGTCATGTTAAATACGGAGATGACACTCTGACAGATACGTCATTTAAAGTAATTGCTGACCATATCCGTGCCTTATCCTTTGCAATTGGGGACGGCGCCTTGCCTTCTAATGAAGGACGCGGTTACGTTTTGCGCCGCTTATTACGTCGCGCTGTGATGCATGGCCAAAAATTAGGAATTAAAGAAGCTTTCTTATATAAAATGGTGCCCGTTGTCGGCCAAATTATGGAAAGTTACTATCCTGAAGTAGTAGAAAACCAAACGTTCATTCAAAAAGTTGTTCGTACGGAAGAGGAACGCTTCCATGAAACGATTAATGAAGGAATGGATATCTTACAACAAGTAATTACCGAATTAAAAGAATCCAATCAATCAGAATTAGAGGGTTCAATCATCTTCAAATTGTATGATACCTATGGGTTCCCAGTTGAATTAACAGAAGAAATCGTAGAAGAAGCTGGCTTTACAGCCGATCACGTTGGTTTTGAACAAGCGATGACTGCTCAAAGAGAACGCGCTCGTGCAGCACGTAGTAAAGAAAAATCGATGGGTGTCCAATCAAGTCTATTAACGGATATCACGGTTGACAGCGAATATGTCGGTTATGAAACCCTAACGCAAACATCAGAACTATTGGTTTTAATTCAAGATGAGCAACTCGTTGAGGGCGTCGTAACAGACGAAGCGCAAGCGATTTTTGCGAAAACCCCTTTCTATGCAGAAATGGGTGGGCAAGTAGCGGATAAAGGTGTCATCTTAACGGCAGATCACCAACTCGTGGCTGAAGTGATTGATGTGAAACGAGCACCAAATGGGCAACATTTACACCAATTACGTGTGATGACGCCTTTAAAAGTCGGAGAAACGTATCTCTTACAAGTGAATCTAGCGCATCATCATAGTGTCTTAAAAAATCATACAGCGACCCACTTACTTCATAAAGCGCTGAAAGAAGTGCTAGGGGAACATGCAAATCAAGCAGGTTCATTAGTAACCGCTGATTATTTACGTTTTGATTTCACGCATTTTGGTCAAGTGACAAGTGAAGAACTAGCTAAAATGGAACGCTTAGTCGAAGAAAAAATCTGGGAATCAATTCCGGTCGTGACGATCGAAACAGATATCGACTCTGCCAAAGAAATGGGTGCGATGGCACTCTTTGGGGAGAAATATGGCAAAAAAGTTCGGGTTGTTAATGTTGGTGATTGGTCGATTGAATTATGTGGTGGGAATCACGTAACGAATACGGAAGCAATTGGGCTATTTAAAATCACATCTGAATCAGGAATTGGTGCAGGAGTCCGCAGAATTGAAGCAGTAACGAGTCAAAAAGCCTATGAATTTTTCGATGCAGAAGAAAATCAATTACTCCAAATTGCTCAAATCGTGAAATCGTCTCAATTGAAGGAAGTCGTGAACAAAGTAGAACAATTACAGCAACAAGTTAAAGATTTACAAAAAGAAAATGAACAACTATTAAGTAAATTAGCCAATCAACAAGCAGGAGATATCTTTAAAGACGTCAAAGAAGCCAATGGAATCACGTATATCACGGCACAAGTGGCGGTAAAAGACATGAATCAATTACGTCAGTTGGCTGACCAGTGGAAACAAAAAGAACTTTCTGATGTTTTAGTGCTTGCGACGGCTTCAGGTGATAAAGTTAACTTATTAGTAGCATCCAATCAAACGGCTGTCGCTAAAGGCGTGAAAGCTGGCGATTTAATTAAAGCTATTGCACCGAAAGTTGGCGGTGGCGGCGGTGGACGTCCGGATATGGCTCAAGCAGGGGGTAAGAACCCAGCTGGTATTCCAAATGCCTTAGCAGAAGCAGTAAACTGGTTAAATCAACAATAAAATAGCATGTCGAAAACTTCAAATTCGTTAGACAATCTTTGTCTGGAATTTGAAGTTTTTCATCTCAATGATTGAATCATCGATGTTTGTTTGAATAACTGAGAATAAAGTTTGAAACTCAACCGTAGAAACGTTAGAATATAAAGAAGATAGGAAAGGGATGGCATGTAATGGTTCGTTTTTTTATTCGCCGAATTGAAAAAAAATATCAAAAAGAAGAAGTTAGAGGGAAAATCGGGTTTTTCTCGGGAGTTTTTGGCTTATTGACGAATTTTATATTGTTTCTAGGCAAATTCTTCATTGGCTTTTCTGCTAATTCGGTATCCATTATGGCAGATGCGATGAATAGTTTATCCGATACCATTTCATCTGTGATTGTTTTATTCGGTTTTAAAATCGCCGGAAAACCAGCCGATAAAGACCATCCTTATGGACATGAGCGATTTGAATATTTAACGGGACTCGCAGTCGCATTATTAATTAGTTTCGTTGGGTTTCAATTCTTAATGAACTCAATTGAAAAAATCATTACCCCAAGCGCCATTCAATTTTCACGGGCGATCTTGCTCGTTTTAATCTTATCGATTTTAATCAAAATTTATCAAGGATTAATGTACCGCTTTACTGGTCATAAAATCCAATCGCAGACACTCATTGTCAATGCCCAAGATAGTTTTAATGACGTGTACATGACAACGGCTGTCTTAGTATCCGTGCTAGTAGAACGCACGACGGGGTTAAAAATCGATGGCTATATGGGTCTTTTGATTGCCTTGTATATTTTGTATAGTGGTCTTTCAATGGTGAAAGATTTTGTGAATGAATTAGTGGGCCAACGACCGACCGATAAAGAAATTAAAAAAATTGAAAATCAATTAAGTCGTTATCCGATGCTTCTTGGCTACCATGATTTATTAATTCATAATTATGGACCGCAGCAACGCTTCGCCTCTGTGCACATCGAAGTCGATAGTCGTTGGAATTTGATGAAAGCTCACGATGTCGTTGATTTAATTGAAAAAGACGTGAGAAAGACGTTAGGTGTCCATCTGGTCTGTCATCTAGATCCTGTTCCGATTGACAATCCTGAGTATCTAGAAATCCATCGCATTGTCAAAGGCTGCTTAAAGGGATTAAATCAAGATTTTCGGATGCATGATTTTCGAATTTTACCCAATAATCATTTGCAATTTGATTTAGTTGTTCCTGAAGGTAACCAAGTAAAAGAACAAGAAATTAAAGAAACGATTCACCAACAATTATCAATTTACAAAGAAGCTTATAAAATAGAAATGACCCTTGATCATCATTATTTATTGTAAAATCAGGGGCATCTGTGAGGGATATCATGGAAAATAATTGGTTTGTAGTAGGGTTATTCGTATTATTGGTTATCAATACCATTGGAGCAATTATTACGGTCTTTCGGCGCCCGCGATCGATTGCCAGTGTATTTGCTTGGTTACTAGCTTTAATTTTTTTGCCAGGTATTGGTTTTTTTCTCTATCTCTTTGCCGGGCGAAAAATAGATGATGAAATCATTTATCGCTTGAACAGCCATCGTGAGCAACGAATTGAAGAAATCAATCAATTAATTGAGAGTCATAATCAGCAATTTCTAATCGAAAGCCAATCGAGTAGCTCAGAACTTTTAAAAGACTACTTTAATTACTCGCAAGAAGCGCCTGTGACTCGCGGAAATCAAGTCCGTATTATTACCGATGGGCAAGAGAAGTTCAAGCAATTACTACAAGATATCCAGCAAGCGAAAGCAACGATTCATCTTGAATATTACGCGATTTTTGATGATCAAATCGGTAATCAATTGTTGCAATTATTAGTAAAAAAAGCCCAAGAAGGGTTAGAGGTACGCGTATTATTTGATCCTTTTGGCGGCGGGACAACTATCCGCTTTTTTAACCCATTAATTCAAGCGGGTGGAAAAGTCTTGCCGTTTATTACAGCCCGCGACTTTATTCGTAAAACGCGACTGAATTATCACCTTCATCGAAAAGTAGTGATTATTGATGGGAAAATTAGCTGGACGGGAGGATTTAATGTTGGGGATCAATATTTAAACGTGACAAAGAAGTTTGGGTATTGGCGTGATACGCATGCGCGAATTATTGGGACAGCTTCTTTCAGTCTGCAAGAAGTTTTTATTCGAGATTGGAATGCATCGGTGACGTGTGCCGAAGATTATTTAACGTACCAACCCAAATTCTTTACTCTCCCAACGCAAGAAGAACTCGGGAATATCAGTTTGCAAATCGTGGCTGATGGTCCGAATCGTGATGATCAAGTACTAAAAGGTGGCTTTATTAAAATGATTTTGGGAGCAAAAAAACGGATTCTCATTCAAACGCCATATCTGATTCCAGATGATTCAATGATGGATGCCTTACTGATTGCTGTGCGTTCTGGCGTTGAAGTCAATATTATGATTCCATGTATGCCCGATCATCCTTTTATTTATCGTGCAACGCAATATTATGCGAGTAACTTACACAAAAAAGGAGTAAAAATCTCGATTTATACGGGAGGATTTTTACATGCGAAAGTCTTGGTTATTGATGACCATATTTCTTCGTTTGGAACCATGAACCAAGATATTCGTAGTTATGCTTTGAATTTTGAAGTGAATGCTTTTGTGTATAATCAGGAATTGACAAAAACATTAGCCGAAACATTTGAAAAAGATTTGGAACAATCCATTGAATTGACGGATGCAATGATTGCTCAACAGTCGCTATGGTTAAAAACAAAACAGTCTGTGGCTCGATTATTATCTCCGATTCTTTGATGCTAACCGTTTTTGTAACCCTTGCCGCGCTAAGTTATCGGCGCCTTTATTTTGATTTTCAGGAATCCACTGGATGATGACCAAATCAAACAGAGGCAAGCGCGCTTTTATTTCACTTAAATAACTTTTAAAATCCAGGTTATTAGTATAGTCCTTTTCAATGGTTTCTGCTAAAATCTTACTATCTGTATAAATAAAAATTGTTTCTTTTGTATGCTTTTGTTCAATTAGTTCATCAAGCAATGCGACAAAAGTAGCAAATTCTGCTTGGTGATTTGTTAAATCGGGTAAAGGAATGGTTTTTTGAATATGTAGCTGCTCGCCAACAAGAAGAATACCCCCTGCACTCGGGCCGGGATTTCCTTTAGTAGAAGCATCGATATAGGCTTTAATCATCCGACAGACCACCTCACTTATTATTATATTTCTATTATACTTCAGGAGGCGAAAGAATGGCGCGAAAATTTTACTGGCAGCCAGAATTGTCCATTGCTATTATTTATTGGTCAACTACATTTACATTCTTCTTCCTAGGTTTTATTTTAACTTTAGAAAAGTCAACTGTTTATTGGAAAAGTTTATTGGCATTTTTTTTCTTTTTTTTATTGCTTCTTTTAAGTCGCAAAAGATATCTACGTTTTTCGGAAACATCGATAACGCTCTCTAGTGTGATGCAGTGGTGTCCTGTTTCGATTCCCTACGAAGAAATCGAACAGATTCAGTGGCAAAAAAATCACTTGCTATTTGAATACCATGGAAAAAAATTTGAAGGCTATTTTTTTTCAAAAAACCAAAAAGCGTTCAGTCACCTATTGCAACAAAAATTTCCTGAAAAATTAACAGAAGTGTGAGGGATGACTATGGGAGAGCAAGCAAATATATTTTTGACAAGTTTTAATCGCATTGAAAAATGGCTAAGAGAAGAGCTGGGTAACCCTCGGAATATGGGGTTTTCGCAGATGGTGCGTCGCCTAGCAAGTAGGCCAGACTTACTCGTCAAACAGTATGAAGACGATCTTCTGCAAATTTCGCAATTACGAAATGCGATTGTTCATGAGCAAATTAGCGAAAATTTTATTATAGCCGAACCCAATCAATGGTTGGTTCATCGAATCTTGACCATTGAGACGGATTTGATGCAACCAGAAAAAGTTTTCCCGCGCTTTAGTAAAAAAGTGACCGGTTTTGAACAAACGGTTCCCTTAAACGAGCTGTTAAAAATCGTTGCGCGCAAACGCTACTCTCAATTTCCGCTATATGACAAAGGACGCTTTACGGGTTTAATTACTTTACGAGCAATCGGTTATTGGCTAGCAAAAGAAAGTCTTAAAGGATCCGTTGAATTAGAAGGAAAAATGGCAAAAGATTTGATTTTAAGTGATGGAAAAGCGAGTAATTACGAATTTGTCGCACAAGATTGTCCATTGATTGTGGCACAATCAATGTTTAAAGAGAACGGGCTGCTAGAAGCCATTTTAATTACCAAAGATGGTCGACCTAATGGTCAATTGGTAGGGATTATTCGCCCAAGAGATATACTAAACATATGAGAAGAGAGTGGAAATATGCTAGCGATTTATTTTTTTATTAGTGTCATTTTAATCGGAATCGACCAATGGGTAAAATATTGGACTGTAACGAATTTAGCCTTAGGTGAAAGTCAAGGCTTTATTCCATCGGTGTTATCCTTAACGTACATCCAAAACAGAGGAGCTGCTTGGAGTATTTTAGAAGGACAGATGATTTTCTTCTTTATTATTACCGTGATTGCGGTGACAGTAATCACTTATTTACTGATTAAATATCGGAACGAACATTGGCTATTTCTTCTAGGTCTTTCTTTTGTCCTTGCGGGGGCAATCGGGAACTTTATTGATCGAATGCGTCTTGGTTATGTCATCGATATGTTTCAAACAGAATTTATTACTTTCCCGATTTTTAATGTAGCGGATGCCACTTTATTTATAGGTGTCGTAGGTATCTTTATCTATACAATTTTTGAGGAAAAGTTGAAAGGAAAACAACATGGAAAAGCAAATTAACGTAACAATTCAAGATGAGACAGGGAGGACAGATAAAGTACTGGTCGCGTTATTACCTGAATATAGTCGTTCGCAAATTCAGCATTGGTTAAAAAGCGGGGTTGTGACCGTCGAAGGAGAAGCGGTGCGCGCTAGTCGTAAAGTCGTTTCAGGAGAAACATTGGTCATTACGATTCCAGAACCGAAAGAACTCGATTTGTTACCAGAAGATTTGCCACTAGAAATTATTTATGAAGATGATGATTTAGCAGTTGTCAATAAAGGTCAAGGGATGGTCGTTCATCCTTCTGCTGGGCATCCCAATGGGACTCTTGTCAACGCGCTATTGTATCATTTAAAAAGTTTATCAAGCATTAATGACGTGATTCGTCCAGGGATTGTTCACCGTATCGACAAGGACACTTCCGGTTTATTAATGGTCGCAAAAAACAATGCGACTCATGAATCATTAGCACAGCAATTAAAAGATAAAACAACATTGCGAAAATATGTGGCACTCGTGCATGGAAATATTTCACACGACAAAGGAACGATTAATGCTCCGATTGGTCGGTCAAAAACCAACCGTAAAGTACAAGCTGTCATCGCGGATGGTAAACCTGCAGTTACACATTTTACCGTCTTAGAGCGTTTTGAGAACTTTACGCTAGTCGAGTTACAATTGGAAACGGGACGAACGCACCAAATTCGGGTCCATATGCAATATATTGGTTTTCCTTTAGCAGGAGATCCCATTTACGGACCACGAAAAACACTTGAAGGCCAAGGACAGTATTTACATGCGAAAAAACTAGGCTTTAAACATCCTAAAACGGGTGAAGAACTCGTTTTTGAAGTGCCGATTCCCGCACAATTTGAAAATACTCTTGCAAAACTTAAGAAAATAGATTGATTTTTAAGATAAAGAATAGTATAGTTACTTTAATAAAATTAAATAGTGTCCTTTAATGTAGTCCCGTGAGGCTAAGAAGGCAGTGAAGAGAGATTGAGCTTATTTGCGAATAAGACTCGATGATCTCGTGTGGAATTTCTATGGCTTTTTGTGTAGCCATAAATCTAAAAACAGTCACTCCTACCTTAAAACGGGTAGGAGTTTTTTTATTGTCAAAATGAAGGAGGAAGAACATGAAATCAAAAGAAGTGGTCGATGCGCTAACGATGAAACGAGCAATTACGCGGATAACATATGAAATCATTGAACGGCATCAAGGAATCGAGAATGTGGTTTTAATTGGTATTAAAACACGCGGTATTTTTATTGCACAACGGATTGCACAACGATTAAAAGAATTAGAAAATATTGAAGTCCCGGTAGGAGAACTTGATATTACGTTATACCGAGATGATAAAAAACAAGAACTTGAAGAAGCGGAATTACATGATTCGAATATCCCAGTTTCATTAGAAGGAAAAGAAGTTATTTTAATTGATGATGTTTTGTTTACCGGACGCACTATTCGCGCAGCACTGGATGCCATTATGGATTTTGGTCGGCCAAAACGAATTGGTCTAGCTGTCCTTGTTGACCGAGGACATCGAGAACTGCCTGTTCGCGCTGATTTTGTTGGAAAAAACATTCCAACTTCAACGAAAGAAGAAATTATTGTGGAAATGCAAGAATTAGATGGACGTGACCGCATCGTCATCAAAACAGAAGGGTAGGAAAGATTTTATGAAAGACACTTTTAGAAATACCGAGGCCGTTTTAGACATCGGTGATCGACCAAAACCGTTTCAATGGCTTGGTTTAAGCTTACAACATTTATTCACCATGTTTGGTGCGACGGTGCTCGTTCCTCGTTTAGTCGGACTGGATCCTGGGATTGCCTTAGTGAGTTCTGGCCTTGGAACATTGGTTTACTTAACCATTACCAAAGGAAAAATCCCAGCGTATCTTGGAAGTAGTTTTGCTTTTATTGCCGCGATGCAAATGCTCATGCAAACGCAAGGTTATCCTGCGATTGCTCAAGGAGCAATGACAACGGGACTAGTTTACCTGATTGTAGCGGTGATTATTCAAAAAATTGGTGCAGCATGGTTAGATAAAGTGTTACCGCCAATCGTAGTCGGACCAGTTATCATGGTGATCGGGTTAGGTTTAGCAGCTAATGCGGCGAACAGCGCGATGTTTAATGAAGCTGGCAACTATGACTTTCGATACGTCTTTGTCGCCCTCGCTACCTTAGCATTAACAATCTTTTTCAATATGTGGTTTAAAGGATTCTTAGGCTTAATTCCGATTTTACTTGGGATTGTGAGTGGTTATATCGTCGCATTACTGGCTGGAATTGTGGATTTAAGTCTGATTGCCAATGCAAGTTGGTTCTCATTACCGAATTTTGAAATTCCCTTTGTGCAATATACGCCAACGCTCCAGTTAGGCGCTATCGTCACAATGGCTCCCATTGCTTTTGTGACAATGACAGAACATATCGGTCATTTAATGGTTTTGAATAAATTAACGAAACGTAATTTCTTTGACAATCCTGGATTAAGTAAAACCCTCGCAGGTGACGGGGCTGCGCAAATTGTCGCAGGACTTATCGGTGGTCCGCCAACAACGAGTTATGGTGAAAATATTGGCGTACTCGCAATCACGCGAGTACATAGCGTGTTTGTCATTGGTGGGGCAGCAGTTTTTGCAGTCGCTCTTGGCTTCGTCGGGAAAATGAGTGCCTTAATTTTGAGCATTCCAAATCCGGTTATCTCCGGCATTAGTTTTGTGCTCTTTGGTGTCATTGCCGCGAGTGGCTTAAAAATTTTAATTGAAAACAACATCGACTTTGATCGCAAGAAAAATTTGATCATCGCTTCCGTCATTTTAGTCGTAGGGATTGGCGGACTCGTATTAGAAATTGGGACCTTCACACTCTCAGCGATGGCTTTAGCGACAGTCTTAGGCATCTTTTTAAATCTTATTTTACCAGAAACGTCTCGTAGCGAAGAAAAGTAAATCAAGGAGGAAACAACATGATTATTCAATCAGAACGCATTAGTTTAAAACATTTATTATCGGTGGAAGCTTTATCCGACCAAGAAGTGATGGGACTTATCCATCGAGGACAAGAATTTAAACGGGGTGCGCAATGGAATCCTGAGAAAAGTCAGTATTTTGCGACGAATTTATTTTTCGAAAATAGTACAAGAACGCATAAAAGCTTTGAAGTAGCGGAAAGAAAACTAGGCATTGAAACGATTGAATTTGAAGAATCAAAAAGCTCCGTTACAAAAGGTGAAACACTTTATGACACGGTCTTAACGATGTCAGCGATTGGAGTAGACGTCGCAGTCATTCGTCACGGAGATGAACATTACTACGATGAATTAATCGAAAGTCGCACGATCCAATGTGGCATCATCAATGGTGGCGATGGAAGTGGTCAACATCCTACGCAATGTTTACTTGATTTAATGACCATCTATGAAGAATTTGGTAGCTTTGAGAACTTAAAAGTGGCGATCGTAGGCGATATCACGCACTCGCGTGTCGCAAAATCAAATATGCAAATGTTAAAACGCTTGGGAGCAAAAGTCTTTTTCTCTGGCCCTAAAGAATGGTATAAAGATGAATTTGAAGTTTACGGACACTACTTGCCACTGGATGAATTAGTCGAAGAAGTCGATGTGATGATGATGCTTCGTGTCCAACATGAACGCCATGGCGATGAAAAAAGCTTCTCAAAAGAAGAGTATCATCAAGCGTATGGGTTAACGGAAGAGCGTGCGAAACGTCTTAAAAAACATGCCATTATTATGCACCCAGCACCCGTTAACCGCGATGTAGAACTAGCAGATTCGCTGGTAGAAGGGATGCAATCACGGATTATTACCCAAATGTCTAACGGTGTTTATATGCGAATGGCCATTTTAGAAGCAGTATTAACAGGACGATCATAAGGAGGAAGTAGACATGAATACATTAATTAAAAATGGGAGAATTGTTTCTCACGATAACGAATTAACAACGGTAGATATTTGGATTAAAGAAGGAAAGATTCACGCAATTGGTGAAGCATTTAATGCCGAAACATTTGAACAAGTGATTGACGTGAAAGGTCAATTGATTACGCCAGGATTAGTCGATGTCCATGTCCATTTTAGAGAGCCTGGTTTTACGTATAAAGAAACGATTGAAACCGGAAGTCAAGCAGCAGCACGGGGAGGATTCACAACGGTCTGTGCAATGCCGAACTTAAACCCAGTCCCAGATACTGTCGAACGTTTTGAAGAAGTCCAAAAAATCATTGATCGTGACGCGGTGGTCAAAGTCTTGCAATATGCGCCAATGACTGAAAACTTACATAGTGAAACATTAGTCGATTATGATGGTTTAACACAAGCTGGAGCCTTTGCTTTTACCAACGATGGCGTTGGGGTTCAAACAGCGGGGACGATGTACTTAGCGATGAAAGCTGCGGCTAAAAATAATCGTTCAATCGTAGCCCATACCGAGGATGAGTCCTTATTGTTTGACGGTGTGATGCACTTAGGCAAACGTTCAGAAGAGTTAGGCTTACCTGGAATCATGAGTGCGACAGAATCTTCGCAAATCGCGCGTGACTTACTTTTAGCAGAAGAAACAGGTGTTCATTATCATGTGTGCCACGTATCAAGTAAAGAAAGTGTTCGAATTATTCGTGAAGCCAAGCAAGCAGGAATCAACGTAACATGCGAAGTTTGCCCACACCATCTCGTTTTAATGGATGAAGATATTCCAGAAGATAATGGTTATTGGAAAATGAATCCACCGCTCCGGGCGAGTGATGACCAAAAAGCACTGATTGAAGGTTTATTAGATGGCACGATTGACTGTATTGCAACGGACCATGCACCTCATAGTCACGAAGAAAAAAATCAAAGTTTTGTTGATTCACCATTTGGAATTGTGGGCTCCGAATATGCTTTCCAAATGATTTACACGCACTTTGTAAAAACAGGTGTTTTCACTTTAGAACAAGTTGTTGATTGGATGGCGATTAAACCA
The DNA here is from genome assembly GCF_001885765.1 of Enterococcus aquimarinus. Classification (GTDB taxonomy): domain Bacteria; phylum Bacillota; class Bacilli; order Lactobacillales; family Enterococcaceae; genus Enterococcus_I; species Enterococcus_I aquimarinus. The sequence goes on from NZ_JXKD01000001.1 coordinate 280,564, forward strand.
GCAGAAATCTTTGGTTTAAATGCTGGGCGTCTGACGATTGGCGGACCCGCAGATCTTGCAATTTTTGATTTAGAAACGGAATATGTAGTCGATGATCAACAATTTTTATCAAAGAGTATTAATACACCATTCGTTGGGTGGAAATTATATGGTGATACAACAGTGACACTCGTAGATGGTAAAATAGCATGGCAAAAAAAAGGTGGGAAATAATAGATGAAACGTTGGCTAATTTTAGAAGATGGTACGTATTTTGAAGGAGAAGGTTTTGGCGGAACAAGTAATGTTATTGGTGAAATTGTCTTTACCACTGGGATGACAGGTTATCAAGAAACAATTACAAGTCAAAGTACAAATGGACAAATCGTCACATTTACTTATCCATTGATTGGAAATTGTGGCATTAACCGTGATGACTTTGAGTCGCTTTCACCTACTTGTAAAGGAATTGTTGTCAAAGAACATGCACGCCTCGCAAGTAACTGGCGCAGTCAAATGACACTTGATGAGTTTTTAACACGTAAAGGGATTCCTGGGATTGCCGGGATTGATACACGCGCATTAACACGCAAAATTCGCGAAAAAGGCACAATGAAAGCAAGTATTGTCGATGCAAGTGATGAATTTCATCATGCGTATGATCAATTAAAAGCGGCAGTGCTTCCAACGAACCAAGTGGAACAAGTCTCAACCGTTAAACCTTATCCTTGTCCTGGAATAGGTCATAATGTTGTGATTCTTGATTTAGGATTAAAACACAGTACGATGCAAGAATTAGTCAAACGAGAATGTAATCTAACGGTCTTACCGTTTAATGCGACAGCAGAAGAAATCTTAGAATTAAGTCCAGATGGTGTCTTGCTGACAAATGGACCGGGCAATCCTAAAAACTTGCCGACCCTGGTCGAGATGGTGAAAGAAATCCAAGGAAAAGTACCACTATTTGGCATTGCGCTCGGACATCAAATTTTTGCGCTAGCCAATGGTGCCGATACGTATAAAATGACATTTGGCCATCACGGAAATCATCCAGTTCGTCAATTAGAGACTGGAAAAGTTCACTTCAGTGCGCAAGGTCATGGCTTTGCAGTCGAAAAAACTAGTGTAGACCCTGATCAATTAACCGTTACCTATTTAGAAATCAATGATCAATCAATCGAAGGATTAAAACACAACAAATATCCAGCTTTCAGCGTTCAATTTCAGCCGGATGCATCACCTGGAACACACGATGCCTTATACGTATTTGATGAATTTATCGCAATGATGGATACATGGAAGGAGCACAATTAATGCCAAGACGTACAGATATTAAGAAGATTATGGTGATCGGCTCAGGTCCTATTATTATTGGGCAAGCAGCAGAGTTTGACTACGCAGGGACCCAAGCTTGTCTAGCACTGCGAGAAGAAGGATATGAAGTTGTATTAGTCAATTCCAATCCAGCAACCATCATGACGGATAAAGAAGTAGCCGATAAAGTCTACATCGAACCGATTACGTTCGAGTTCGTTGCGCGAATTTTACGCAAAGAACAACCCGATGCGCTTTTACCTACTTTGGGTGGTCAAACAGGCTTGAATATGGCGATGGAATTAGCACAATCGGGTATTTTAAAAGAATTAAATATTGAGTTACTTGGAACAAAGCTTTCTGCTATTGATCAAGCGGAAGATCGCGATTTGTTTAAACAATTAATGGAAGAATTGAACCAACCAATTCCAGAATCAGTGATTGTCACAACCGTTGAAGAAGCGGTTGATTTTGCTAATAAAATTGGCTATCCCATCATCGTTCGCCCGGCGTTTACAATGGGCGGAACGGGAGGCGGGATGTGCGATAATGAAGCAGAATTACGTCATATCGCTGAAAACGGCCTAAAGCTATCCCCTGCAACGCAATGTTTAATTGAACGCAGCATCGCAGGTTATAAAGAAATTGAATACGAAGTGATGCGAGATTCAGCCGACAATGCGATTGTTGTTTGCAATATGGAAAATTTTGATCCAGTCGGGATTCATACGGGTGATTCGATCGTTTTTGCACCAAGTCAAACCTTAACGGATGTTGAGCACCAAATGCTTCGTGACGCATCGTTGATGATTATTCGGGCCCTTGGCATTGAAGGAGGATGTAACGTTCAGTTAGCGTTAGATACAGATAGTTTTAACTACTATGTCATTGAAGTTAACCCTCGTGTTTCTCGGTCATCCGCTTTAGCAAGTAAAGCAACAGGGTTCCCAATTGCCAAATTAGCCGCAAAAATCGCTGTAGGATTGACGCTTGATGAAATGATTAATCCCGTCACAGGGACGTCTTTTGCCGAATTTGAACCAACGATTGATTATGTGGTTTCTAAGATTCCACGTTGGCCCTTTGATAAATTTGAAAGTGGTGAACGCTTGCTTGGAACACAAATGAAAGCAACTGGTGAAGTGATGGCGATGGGACGTAACATTGAAGAATCCCTCTTAAAAGCGGTTCGTTCATTAGAGATTGGTACGTACCATTTGGAAATGGCTGAACTAAGTCAAGTAACCGATCAAGTATTACTTGAAAAAGTCGTCAAAGCCCAAGATGATCGGTTGTTTTACTTGGTTGAAGCCTTACGACGTGGATTTAGTCTGGATGCCCTCTATGAGATGACGAAGATTGATCGTTTATTCTTAGATAAAATCTTACATATCGTTGAAATAGAGCAGACATTGATGGACAATGCTCAAAATCTGCCAACGTTAAAAATGGCGAAACAACACGGCTTCACGGATCGTAAAATTGCCGAATTATGGGGGATGACAGAAAAAGAAGTCCGTGACTTGCGTTTAACTCATAACTTACAACCCGTTTATAAAATGGTTGATACGTGTGCGGCGCAATTTGAATCTAATACACCGTATTTTTATAGCACTTATGAGTTTGAAAATGAAAGTCAAAAAAGTGAGCGTCCATCGATTTTAGTCTTAGGTTCAGGTCCAATCCGGATTGGACAAGGGGTAGAATTTGATTACGCGACGGTTCACTCTGTTAAAGCGATCCAAGCAGCCGGCTATGAAGCAATTATTATGAATAGTAATCCAGAAACGGTCTCGACAGACTTTTCCATTTCGGATAAATTGTATTTTGAGCCGTTGACCTTAGAAGATGTGTTAAATGTGATTGATTTAGAACAACCGCTTGGCGTTATCGTACAATTTGGAGGTCAAACTGCTATTAACTTAGCAGAACCACTTGCTCAAAATGGTGTTACGATTTTAGGCACAACCATTGCGGATTTAGATCGTGCAGAAAATCGTCATTTATTTGAAAAAGCGCTACAAGAATTAAGTATTCCACAACCCATGGGGGATACGGCAACTAGTATCCCAGAAGCCGTAGCAATTGCCGATAAAATTGGGTATCCAGTCTTAGTTCGTCCAAGTTATGTCCTAGGTGGCCGCGGTATGGAAATTGTCGAGAATCAAAATGACTTGCAAGATTATATGAAGTCAGCTGTTAAAGCTTCGCCTGAACATCCTGTTTTAATTGATCGTTATTTACTCGGCAAAGAATGTGAAGTCGATGCGATTTGTGATGGGGAAACCGTGCTTATTCCTGGAATCATGGAACATATTGAACGGGCTGGTGTTCACTCCGGTGACTCGATGGCTGTTTATCCACCACAAAATTTATCAAAAAAAATTATTGAAACAATCGAAGACTATACCAAACGTCTTGCACTTGGGTTAAACTGTATAGGGATGATGAATATTCAATTTGTTATTTATGAAGAAGAAGTGTATGTGATTGAAGTCAATCCTCGTGCAAGTCGAACAGTGCCGTTTCTAAGTAAAGTGACCAATATCCCGATGTCACAAGTGGCGACAAAAGTGATTTTAGGTGAAAAACTAGTGGATTTAGGGTATCAAACAGGCTTATATCCGACTTCTGATTTGGTCCACATTAAAGCGCCAGTCTTCTCTTTCACAAAACTCTTGAAGGTTGATACGTACTTAGGCCCTGAAATGAAGTCAACGGGGGAAGTAATGGGGACGGATCATAATCTTGAAAAGGCACTTTATAAAGCTTTTGAAGCGTCAGGCTTAACCATTCCCGAATTTGGCTCCGTTTTATTTACGATTGCTGATGAAACGAAAGAAGAAGCACTTGCCTTGGCAAAACGTTTTTCTGAAATTGGCTTTACGTTGACTGCAACGAGTGGCACGGCCGCATTTTTAGCCCAACATGGGTTACGTGTACGCAGTGTGGCCAAAATTACAGAAGACACTCAAAAAGAAACGGTTGTTGATATGATTCGTCATGGCCGTACTCAAGTAGTGATTAACACAATGGATAAAAATCGACAAAATGCTTCAAAAGACGGTTTTATTATTCGCCGAGAAGCAGTCGAGCACGGAGTCCCATTATTTACGTCGTTAGATACGGCTGATGCGATCTTAAAAGTAATGGAATCACGCGCATTTTCAGTCAATGCGATTTAAAAAGAGAGTCAGTTGAAAGGAGATTATAATCTCATGAACAAAATAGAGATGATGGAAATTACATCACAACGCATGCTTGCACCACGAATCTATGAATTAACACTAAAAGGTGAAATGGTTCAACAAATGGATGAACCTGGTCAATTTTTAAATCTATTAGTTCCACGAGCGGATTTGTTATTGCGTCGCCCAATCAGTATTAATCATATCGATAAAGCAGAGGGGACTTGCCGGATTATATATCGTGTAGAAGGCGATGGTACGGCCGCTTTTGCACAGATGCAGGCAGGCGAGAAATTGAATGTGATGGGCCCTTTAGGCAAGGGATTTTCTTACTCTCAGTTGAATACAGGGGATGTTGCTTATATTATCGGTGGAGGAATTGGGATTCCTCCTTTATATGAGCTATCAAAACAACTAGTAGCAAAAGGCATCAAACCGATTCATTTCCTAGGGTATGCTTCAAACGAAGTGAAATACTATGAAGAAGAGTTTCGTGCACTTGGCGAAACGCACATCGCAACCGATGACGGTAGCTACGGGGTTCATGGGCATGTTGGTTATTTATTTGAACATGCTTCTGCGCCGGCAGATGCTGTATTTTCTTGCGGTAGTAATGGGTTGTTACGTGCAGTGGAAAACGAGTTTTTAGGGAAAGTAGAACATGTTCAACTTTCGTTAGAAGCACGAATGGCTTGTGGAATGGGCGCTTGCTATGCTTGCGTCAATAAACTAAGAGACGATGAAACAGGGTTAAAAAGCGTCAAGGTCTGTGATGAAGGTCCTGTTTTCCCCGCTGGAAAGGTGGTTTTATAATGAGTGTTAATCCTTTAGCTGTCTCATTACCAGGTTTAGACCTTAAAAACCCAATCATTCCAGCAAGTGGATGCTTTGGTTTTGGGAAAGAATTTAACAAATTTTATGATATTAGCCAATTAGGTTCTGTTATGATCAAAGCAACAACACCGGAAGCTCGATTTGGAAATCCAACGCCACGAGTGGCTGAAACGCCAAGCGGCATGTTAAATGCGATTGGACTACAAAATCCTGGTCTTGAAGTCGTAATGACAGAGATTTTACCTGATCTTCATCGCAATCATCCTGACTTGCCAATTATTGCCAATGTTGCAGGATCAACGCAAGACGATTATGTCACAGTCTGCCGTGAAATTAGTCAGGCGCCAAACGTCAAAGCGATTGAATTAAATATTTCGTGTCCGAACGTAAAGCATGGTGGGATTACCTTCGGGACGGACCCGCTCGTAGCCGGGAAATTGACAGAAGCGGTTAAGAAAGTCTCGCAAGTACCGGTATACGTGAAATTATCACCGAATGTAACGGATATTATTCCGATTGCGCAAGCGATTGAAGCCGGTGGCGCGGATGGCTTTACCATGATTAATACGTTACTGGGAATGCGCATTGATTTAAAAACGCGCAAACCGATTCTTGCCAATCAAACGGGCGGGCTATCCGGACCAGCAATTAAACCGGTGGCAATTCGCTTGATCCACCAAGTAGCCGGTGTGTCAAACTTACCAATTATTGGCATGGGTGGCATTATGACTGTCGATGACGTCCTTGAGATGTACATGGCCGGCGCAAGTGCAGTCGGAATTGGCACGATTAATTTTACCGATCCCTATATTTGTCCGAAGTTAATCGACCAATTACCTGGTCGCATGAAAGAATTAGGGATTGAATCATTAGAACAACTGATTAAAGATGTGAGGGAGGCTCGTCGCGGATGATTGATCGACCAATAATTGCCTTAGATTTTCCTTCAAGAAAAGAAATTGAAGTCTTTTTAGAAAAGTTCCCCAAAGAAGAAAAACTTTTCGTGAAAGTCGGAATGGAAATCTTTTATCAAGAAGGACCAGAAATTGTTCGCTGGCTTAAAGAATTAGGGCACGATATTTTCTTAGACTTAAAATTACATGATATTCCAAATACCGTGAGTCGCGCGATGGAACGAATCGCCCAATTAGGCGTGGCAATTACCAACGTTCACGCAGCCGGTGGTATCGAAATGATGGAAGCTGCCAAAGCGGGATTAGTCAAGGGAACACCGAAAGGCGAAAAAACACCGCAGTTAATTGCCGTTACCCAACTAACGTCAACTTCCCAAGAACAAATGCAACATGATCAATTGCTTGCGATAACGCTAGAAGAATCGGTGTTACATTACGCTCAGTGTACCGAAAAAGCAGGATTAGCTGGAGTGGTTTGTTCTGCACTTGAGGCAAAGAACATCCATCAAGCGACGTCCGATACCTTTATGTGTCTCACGCCCGGGATTCGTCCAAGTGGTGCTGAAGTTGGCGATCAAAAGCGGGTGGTCACACCCGCACTAGCTAAAGAAATCGGCTCAAACGCGATTGTGGTAGGACGACCGATTACACAGGCATCTCAGCCATATGAAACCTATTTGGCAATCAAAAATGAATGGAATGGAGTCGTTTAAATGACATTAGCAAAAAAAATTGCGAAAGATTTACTAGAAATTGAGGCAGTTTTCTTAAATCCCGAAAATCCTTTTACGTGGGCAAGTGGCTTAAAAAGCCCTATCTATTGCGATAATCGTATGACAATGAGTTATCCAGCCGTTCGTCGTGCGATTGCGAATGGTTTAGCAGAAAAAATTAAAGCGGAATTTCCCGAAGTAGAAGTCATTGCAGGGACAGCAACAGCAGGCATTCCGCATGCTGCGTGGATTGCGGAAATTTTAGATTTACCGATGGTTTATATCAGAAGCAAAGCCAAAGACCATGGAAAAGGCAATCAAATTGAAGGCCGTATTACAGAAGGGCAAAAAATGGTGGTTGTGGAAGATTTAATTTCAACCGGCGGTAGTGTACTAGAAGCTTGTGAAGCAGCAACTCGTGAAGGAGCAGATGTCGTGGGTGTCGCTGCAATCTTTACCTATGAATTACCAAAAGGATTAGAAAACTTTAAAGCTGCAGAAATGCCTTTAATCACCTTAACCAACTACACGACTTTATTGGAAAGTGCGCTAGAAGCTAACTATATCGAAGAAAAAGATTTAGCCTTACTCGCAAATTGGAAAAAAGATCCGGTGAACTGGTTAAATTAACCAGTAATCTGTTTGAAATCCACAAAAAAGAAAGAGCTATGACAGCTAATCTGTCGCAGCTCTTTCTTTTTTAGGCTGTATAACTTTTAGTGTTGAGGACTAAAATTCGTATTATTCCTCAACGTTTTTTCGGATAGATTATCTTTTTGATGATAGACTCATCGCTTAAACATTTTCTTTTATCATTTCTTTCATTATTTGGGGAAGAGCCCTTTTTTATTAGAGATCATGACTATTTTTGTGGAGGAGTTTTCATTTGTTCCACTCGCGCCTCTTCAGGCGTGATAAAAAAGGTTTTTTGATTATCATAAATGACGTAACCCGGTTTTGCACCACGCGGTTTTCGGACGTGTCGAACTTGAACGATATCGACCGGAACTTGCGCGGAATGACGGTATTTTGAATAATAAGCAGCTAATTCAGCCGCTTCAATCATCGTTTCTTCGCTTGGATCGGTACTACGAATGATGACGTGCGAGCCTGGAATGTCTTTTGCATGCAACCAAAATTCATTCTTATTGGCTGTTTTCAAAGTCAGTTGATCATTTTGTAAATTATTTCTTCCTACTAAAATTTCCGTACCGTCAGAAGCATAAAAAAGCGCCGGTTTGGCTTTTTGCGTGCTTCTTTTTTGTTTGACAGAAGAGCGTTTGAGGTAACCTTCCATAATTAACTCTTCTTTAATCAACTCGACATCCATAGGCCCAGCAATTTCTAATTGTGAAAGGACACTATGCAAATAATCGATTTCTGCTTGGGTTTCCTTTAATTGTTCGCCGACAACTTTGACGGCATTGCGTAATTTTTGATACCGTTGGAAATATTTTTGCGCATTTTGATTAGGAGTCAATGCCGGATCGAGTTGGATTTCCATTAAACGGTCTTCTTCATAGTAATTTGGCAATTTGACGAGCTTTTCTCCACGTGGGACTTCATGTAAAAAAGTCGTGAGCAGTTCTCCTTTTTGCCGGAGCAACTCTGCTTTTTCCGCTTCGATGAGCGTTGCTTCGCGTTTGCCCCGTTTTCCTTCATTGCGTTTAATCTCATTCGTAATTTTCTTAATGAGTTGTCCACCTTGCTGTTTAACACGATCACGTTCAGCTTTTTCGTGATAAAAAGCATCCAGCAGTTCACTTAATGAGTTAAAGTGCGAGACTGTTGTAGTGTCGTCCACAAGAGACGGATAGAGAAAGGGAATAAAATATTCCTTTTTTTCCGTTTGAAGCATAGTGGGTTGAATTTGTTCGAACGCTTTTAAAAACGCTTGCCAAACGGGTAATTTTTCATTAGGATTCGCATTTAAGCGACTCGCCAATTCTGTCGCGGTATCGCGGCCAAAACCTTGAAACGATTGTTGAATCGTACTTGGAGTGAGTGTTGTCAGTAACGACAGTTGTTCGAAGGCTTGTTTATCCGTAATTTGAAAAGGATTTAAGCCATTGGGTTTTGGGGGATCGGTGTACATGGCGCCTGGTAAAATCGAGCGATAGGAGTTTTGCGAACTCCCAATATGTTTAACCGAATCGAGAATTTTTCCGCTCTCACGATTTAATAATAAAATGGTACTATGGCGACCCATTAACTCCACGACAAGCACTAAATCTTCTAAGTCACCTAATTCATTCCGGTGACTAAAAGAAAAGTGAATGATTCGATCATTTTCAACTTGTTCAATCTCTTGGAGCAAGGCACCATCTAAATGTTTACGAAGCATCATCACAAAGTTTGGCGGCGTGTCAGGATTTTGATACGTCATATTTGTTAAGTGGATTCGTGCATAACTGGGATGAGCAGATAACAATAATTTATGGTTTTTCCCTAAAGAACGAATCACTAAAACGAGTTCATTGGGATAGGGTTGGTGAATTTTACTAATTCGTCCACCCGTTAACTTCTCGCGTAATTCTTGAATCATTACGTGCGTAAATACACCATCAAAAGACATTCATAACCCTCCTTATTTTCGAGTTTTCATAAAAAATGGGAAGTAGAAATGCTAAACCGCTACTTCTAATTCCCATGGAATCCTCGCATTTTTCATTTTTTTAATTCTTCTTGTTCTTTTTTCGCATCCATCATTTCTTTATGTAGGAAATAAGCCATCACGGTACGGATAACGACCATCGACGCTAAAATAATTAAATCTTGGATCGATGGATTAATAATCGATTCTACAATATCTGCTGCAATTAAAATTTCTAAACTTAGTAAAATATAACTCCCTAAAAAACTACGGATACCTGTAATATTGTATCTGGAATCAACACGAGTTGGATGCCGCAATTCGGTTTGGAAAAAATCTTTAATCGCTAAGACGATTCCCCACATTAAGACTAAAATACATAAGATATACAAAAGGAAGACAATCGTTTCAAAAAGTGGTAGTACTAGATGCATCATTTGTTGCTTCATTTTTTCACTCCTTTGCGAATTCACTCTGAATAGCCGGCTTAATTATAACAAATTCTATCGAATATGACTAGCAACGGTTCAGTCCGGTCATCCATCTTGACGATTGGGGAGCGGATTGTTACTATTAGTTTATTAATCATGTGAGAGGTTGTTAGTTTATGAAGGTATTCAATAATTGGTTGGAGACACTCAAGCAAATTGTTCGAGACAATCCGAAAAAAAAAGCCATTAGTCTGATCATTAGCAGTGTCGTGATAGGAATCCTTTTTTTCTTGGTTTCGTATAGTCGCACCGCTATTAGACAAAACCAAATCGAAGCACTCATTTATCCGCAAATTTTATCTGACAAACTTGTTCCTCTACCTTATGATCAAGAATCGGAAAAAATCAAAAAAACCGATGCTATTTCGGTATTATTTGTCAAACCCTCCAATCCGGATTTCCAGGAAATCTTGCGCATTTTCGAAAAACAAGACAGTGAATTAAACCGCTCGATTTATTTTTATCCACTTGTCTATCAAGCAGGGCGTATGAGCGAAAAATATCAACTAAACGTTGAGGAGGCCACATTTATCTTTTTTGAAGGTGGTATTGAAAAAAATCGCTTTACCTATCAGTCGATTGACACACCTGAAAAAAACATCATTCCAGAGCTTAATCGCTTGCCGATGTGGAATATGAAAGTACTTGAAACAACGGAAGAAGAAAATAAAGAATAAAAAAGATTGACACAAGCCGCTGACTGCGGTAATCTATCTTCAATTACAAACAAAGGACAGAAGGAGGACACATCATGCCAGCAATATCTAGCAAAAATATTCCGTTATCATGGCAAAATTGGCGTAGATAAGTTGTATTGATGGACTCATTCTCCATAGATACAACTTTTTAGAGTACTTTTCTAAACAGTGTATCTATGTCGGTATCGTAAAGATTATTTTCCCGCATAGACGAAAGACTATGCGGTTTTTTGTTGTTTCAGCAACAGCCGTACAAAGATACGACTGTTGCTTTTTTATTTTTAAATCATAGACGGAAAAGAGGAACTAAAATGAAAAACAAAGGGTTGATTTTCACCGTAGTAGCATTATTCTTAAGTATAACAATTGGGTTTTTCTATGAACAACGCGCACAAAAACCAGCAACGAATCCAAATGAAGCAGTTCAATATACGGTTGGGTTATTACAATTTGTCAGCCATCCTGCTCTAGATGAGATTACAAGAGGGGTGAAAGAAGGATTACAAGAACGCGGTTTAATCGAAGGGGAGAATTTAACATTACTCTTTCAAAATGGTCAAGCGGATCAAAGTAAGTTAACCACAATGAGTCAACAATTAATAAATCAAGGATCACAGGTTTTGATTGGCATCGCAACGCCGGCGGTTCAAGCATTAGCCAATGAAACAACAGAAATCCCGGTCATTTTGGGTGCGGTAACGGATCCCGTTGGTGCAGGATTAATTGCAGATATGGAAAATCCTGGTGGGAATTTGACCGGTGTTTCCGATAAAGCGCCTGTCTTGGAACAATTAACGGTTGCCAAAAAATTACTACCTCAGGCAAAGACTGTCGGTATATTGTATTCTTCTGGGGAGGACAATTCGATTTATCAAGTGGAAGAAGCCAAGCAAGCGGCCGAAGGATTAGGACTCTCAGTGGAAACATTTGCCGTGCCTTCCGCGACGGAAATTCGCCAAATCGTTCAAGTCATGGCCAGTCAGGTTGATTTTATTTATATTCCATTAGATAATACAATCGCAAATGCGATGCCTGCGGTAGTGACTGAGGCGAACAAAACAAAAACACCGATTATTCCTTCCGTTGATACAATGGTCCAAGAAGGTGGATTAGCAACGGTTGGGATCAATCAATTTCAAATTGGGTATCAAACAGGACTGATGGCAGCAAGTATTTTAAAAGGGGAAAAAGAAACGGCAACGACTCCTGTCTATACTTTTGATGAAGGGGATTTAATCATTAATGAAACACAAGCAGCTTTACTCGGAATTGAAATTCCGGCAGCATTAAAAGAAACAGCAACGTTAATTGGAGGCGAAGAAGAATGATTTTTTCATCAATTGGACAAGGGTTAATATGGGGGATTCTAGGATTAGGAATCTTTATGACTTACCGGATTTTAAATTTCCCTGATATGACAGCAGAAGGGTCATTCCCACTGGGAGGTGCGGTCTGTGTTGCGGCAATTGTGGCCGGTATTCATCCCATCGTAGCAACGATTTTGGCTGTTTTTGCGGGGATGCTAGCCGGACTAGTGACCGGGCTGCTTTACACAAAAGGCAAAATTCCTGTGATATTGGCGGGGATCTTAGTCATGTCTTCATTGAATGCCGTCATGCTCTATGTCATGAAACGACCGAATTTATCTTTATTAAACCAACCGAAATTACTTGATTTCTTTCAAGATATCGGGATTTCGCAAAATTTCGATCGAATTTTTCTTGGTCTCATCGCTTCAGGCATCATTATTAGTGGACTCTATTTTTTCTTTAATACAGAATTTGGACAAGCGTATATTGCGACAGGAGATAATGAAACGATGGCACGGTCTTTAGGCATTGCAACGGATCGGATGAAAATTGTCGGACTCGTCTTATCAAATGGTGTCATTGCGCTCAGTGGTTCATTAATTGCCCAAAGCGATGGCTATGCGGACGTCAACAAAGGCGTAGGAGTCATTGTGATTGGTCTTGCATCGATTATTATAGGCGAAGTGCTATACGGAGAATTGACGTTCTTAGAGCGTTTAATTGCTATTGTCGTCGGAAGTATTATTTACCAATTACTCATCTTACTGGTCATTCGACTCGGCTTTGATACGACATACTTAAAACTGTTTTCTGCAATTATTCTAGCGATCTGTTTGTTAATTCCACAAATCAAAACAACATTACGACTAAAAACCGGTCTGGAAAAGGAGGCGTAAACACATGACAGTTTTAGAAATGAAGAATGCCGTAAAAACCATTCAGAATGGGCCAAAAGAACAAAAAGTGTTATTAAACAAGGTCAATTTAACGGTTCAGCCCGGCGACTTTATCACAATTCTAGGTGGCAATGGTGCTGGAAAAAGTACTTTGTTTAATAGTATTTCAGGAAATGTCGCCCTGACTAGTGGACAACTAATCATGAATGGGCAGGATATCACGAACTTTTCCGAGGAAAATCGGGCTCGTCACATCGCTCGTGTGTTTCAAGATCCCAAAATGGGGACCGCACCACGAATGACGGTAGCTGAAAATTTATTACTCGCGCAATCACGTGGCGAAAAAAGAGGTTTTCGCTTACGCCAATTAAAGCAACAAAAAGACGCTTTCTATGAGTTGTGTCGTGTCGTTGGAAATGGCTTAGAAAATCACTTAGATACCCCTACTGGAAATTTATCGGGTGGACAAAGACAAGCCTTGAGTTTATTAATGGCGACGATGAAAACGCCAGATCTGCTGTTACTAGATGAACATACTGCCGCGCTTGATCCAAAGACAGCGAAGCAATTAATGGAAATTACTAATCAGCGTATACTAGAACAAAAACTGACATGTTTAATGATCACCCATCGAATGGAAGATGCATTAAAATATGGGAATCGGTTAATTTTGCTGCAAAAAGGGGAAATTGTAAAAGATTTAAATCAAGCGGAAAAAGAAGCACTGACCTTACCAGATTTACTTTCTTTTTTTGATGAAATCATTTTTTAAAAAATAATGAAAATAATCTTGACATTTTCTCATCAAAATCATATACTAAGTTCATCTTAGTCAATTAGGAGCGAATAACGATGATGAAAAACACACAAATACAATCGAATAATTACTACTTTAGCTATTTTAGATAGGTTTGTATTCATCACGTTATGGGTACAAACAACGCGTTTGTATCTATAGATGGCTAATGGAATTTGTAATGGAAACCAAGCCCCTGTAGATCATGAAACATCTACGGTGGCTTTTTATATTTTTCTAGCTTTTTTGGAGGAATAATAAGATGTTCACTGTAGACTAACCATTTACAGGAACATCTTTTTTTATTGAAAGAAAAAGGAGGAATGTCATGGAAACATCGTTTGAAATCAGCGGAAACACAAGGTTAGCAGGCTTTTTTGGTCATCCAGCAAAGCATAGCATTTCTCCTAAGATGCATAATTTAGCTTTTGCGATGTGCCAAATCGATGCTCGCTATCTAGCCTTTGATGTTTTACCCGAGCATCTTGAAACAAGTGTCCAAGCGATTCGGAGTCTTCACTTATTGGGGGTTAATATCTCAATGCCGCATAAACAACACGTCATTTCTTATCTTGATGGGTTGTCGGAATCGGCGCAACTAATCGGAGCCGTCAACACCATTGTCAATGACGAAGGTCGCTTAATTGGTCACAACACAGATGGTATTGGGTTTATGAGGAGTCTCTCAGAAATCAAGGTCGATGTGCTAGGAAAAGAGATCACGGTTCTAGGTGCTGGCGGGGCTTCGACCGCAATTATTTGTCAAGCAGCGTTAGACGGAGTAAAAAAAATCAACGTCATCAGTCGCCTAGGGAATAATTTTGAGAAAATGACTGCTAAAGCTCAAAATATGCGTCAGAACCTCCCGTGCGAAATCGTGATGATTGAAGCAAGTCAACAGCGACTCATCAAAGACGCCTGTCAATCAAGTTGTCTATTAGTTAATGCCACAAATGTTGGGATGGGTGATTTAGAGCATGAGATTCCGTTCATCGACCCACAATGGCTCAGAAAAGAATTAGCGGTATATGATATCATTTATCACCCTGCGCAAACACCACTCTTAAAAAAAGCCAAGGAGACGGGTGCTGTAACGGCCAATGGCTTAGGGATGCTCTTTCATCAAGGAGCTGCTGCGTTTGAACTTTGGACAAAGCAAGAAATGCCCGCTCAAATTATGAATGACATTCAAAAATAACTTAATTAAAACTCAGAAAGTAGGAAAAAGAATATGATCGTGATTATGAAACCAGGTGCAACAAACCAACAAATTGAAACAGTTGTCAAAAGAATTAAAGAAAGTGGCTTAGATTTTCAATTGAATACCGGAAGCGAACAAGTCGTGATTGGACTATTGGGCGATACCCGCTCGATTCAAGACATTGCTTTTCGTAGTTACGAAGGTGTCGATAAAACCGTTAGAATTAGTAACACATACAAGTTAACGTCACGTGAATTTCATCCCGATGATACCATCGTTGATGTGGATGGTGTCAAAATTGGGGATGGTAGTTTTGTGACAATGGCGGGTCCTTGTTCCGTTGAAGGACTAGACCAAATTCGCGAATCGGCTCGCATGGCAAAAGCTGGTGGGGCGAAGATTTTACGAGGTGGCGCGTTCAAGCCAAGAACGTCACCCTACGCTTTCCAAGGACTAGAAGAAGAAGGCTTAAAAATCATGCGCCAAGCTGCGGATGAATTTGGCTTAAAAGTCATCACAGAATTAATGGACGAAGCGCATGTGGATGTTGTCGCTGAGTACTCCGATATTATTCAAATTGGCGCACGAAACATGCAAAACTTCAAATTACTTGCAACGGTTGGAAAAACCGGCAAACCGGTTGGGTTAAAACGAGGGATTTCAGGCACGATTGATGAATGGTTAAATGCAGCAGAATACGTTGCCTTTGCAGAGAAAAGCCCAGTCATTTTCATCGAACGTGGGATTCGGACATATGAAACAGCGACACGTAATACATTTGATTTAAGTGCGGTGCCAATTATCAAAAAATTAAGTCATTTCCCAATTATCGTGGATCCAAGTCATGGAACAGGTGTATGGGATCTCGTGACACCAATGGCGCGCGCGGGTGTGGCAGCAGGTGCAGATGGAATGATCGTTGAAATTCATCCAGATCCAGCAAATGCATGGTCAGATGGGCCACAATCTCTAAACGAGAAGAACTACTTGAATATGATGAAAGAAGTCAATGTTTTAGTAAAAGCGATGGAAGAAATTAAAGCTATCCAAAAATAAGACGAAAGGACGATCGCCCCGATGCAAATTCAACTAACGAATCATTCATATGATATTTTAATTCAAAAAGGCGCATTGAAAGAACTCGCTTCTTGGGTAACCTCCGTTTGGCAACCGCAACGTATCGCGATCATTACCGATAGCAATGTTGCGCCCCTTTACGCAGAAACTGCTCAGCAACAACTGATTGCGGCAGGATTCCCCACTCATTTATTTGTGGTTCCCGCTGGTGAAGCGAGTAAATCATTGGAACAAGCAGGGAAATTATACGAACAATTAGCAGAAGCTGGATTTACCAGAAGCGATGGTATCTTGGCACTTGGCGGTGGTGTCATTGGAGATTTAGTTGGTTTCGTGGCTTCCACTTATATGCGTGGCTTACATTTTTTACAAATTCCAACGACCTTACTCGCACAAGTCGATTCAAGTATTGGTGGTAAAACGGCCGTTAATACTAAAAGCGCTAAGAACTTGGTTGGAACATTCTCGCAACCAGATGGCGTGTTAATTGATCCTGAGGTGTTACATACGTTAGATAATCGCCGACTACGAGAAGGCATCGCCGAAATTATTAAAGCGGGTGCGATTGCCGACAAAGAATTATGGGCGAAATTAGCCAATCTCACAGATGAGTTTGACCTACGCGACAAAGCCGAAGAGATTATTCCTTTAGCGCTTCATGTCAAAAAAGTGGTCGTCGAAGAAGATGAGTTTGATAACGGGAGTCGTCTCTTACTGAATTTTGGTCACACAATCGGACACGGAATTGAAAATACCGCTGGTTACGGCGTGGTTAGTCATGGCGAAGCGGTGGCACTCGGCATGGTCATGATGACGCGTCACGCGGAAGAAACTGGTTTAACTCCAAAAGGCGTGACGAAAGAAATAAGTGACATGTTAGAAAAGTTCCATTTACCGACTGACTATGAAACGCTAGATGCCACTCGCATTTATCAAGCCATCACGCATGATAAAAAAGCGCGAGGTAATCAAATCAAGATTATTTTGTTAGAAGAAATTGGACAAGCCAAAATTGTGGCGATTCCAATCGAAGAAATGCGCCATTATATCGGTTAATTTAAAAGGGGGAAATAAAATGCGTTATATTACAGCAGGAGAATCACACGGACCAGAACTAACGACCATTATTGAAGGAGTACCCGCTGGTTTACCACTGACAGCGGAAGATATTAATCAAGAGTTGGCTCGTCGTCAAACTGGTTATGGTCGCGGTGGACGGATGTTAATTGAAAAAGACCAAGTTAGAATTACTTCTGGTATTCGTCATGGAAAAACACTAGGCTCACCAATTACGTTGGTTGTTGAAAATAAAGACTGGAAAAACTGGACAAAGGTTATGAGTATTGAAGACGTTGAAGAAAAAGATCGAGCACTGCGCCAAGTAGTCCGTCCTCGTCCAGGACATGCCGATTTAGTTGGTGGGATGAAATACAATCATCGTGATTTGCGGAATGTCTTAGAGCGTTCTTCGGCTCGCGAAACGACCATGCGTGTAGCGGTCGGTGCGGTCGCAAAAAAACTCTTATCTGAATTAGACATTGATGTCGCCGGTCATGTGACGATGCTTGGTGGGATTAAAGCGACGGTTCCAGACGGCTTGACGGTCAGAGAAATTCATGAACAAGCAGAAGCCTCACCCGTGCGTGTCTTAGATCCAACGGTGGAAGAAGAAATCAAGGCCTTGATTGACCAAACAAAACGCAAAGGTGACACAATCGGTGGTGTGGTAGAAGTGCTAGTTGGTGGTGTTCCAGCGGGCTTAGGCAGCTATGTTCAATGGGATAAGAAATTAGATGGGAAATTAGCCCAAGCGATGGTCAGCATCAATGCGTTTAAAGGCGTTGAATTTGGTGTTGGTTTTGAAGCCGGTGTTTTACCAGGCTCACAAATTATGGATGAAATTTTATGGGACGAGACCACTGGGTACACCCGTCGAAGCAATAATTTAGGTGGGTTTGAAGGTGGCATGACCAATGGCGAAGTGTTAGTTGTCCGTGGTGTAATGAAACCAATCCCAACGCTTTATAAACCATTACAAAGTGTGGATATTAGTACAAAAGAAGTCTACAAAGCAAGTATCGAACGTTCTGATAGTACGGCTGTTCCTGCAGCATGTGTGGTGGCAGAAAGTGTTGTCGCAACCGTGATTGCAAATGAAATTCTCGAAAAATTCTCTAGTGATCACTTTGTTGAATTAAAACAAAGCATGACACAATACCGCGATTACTTAAAAAACTACTAATAGGACGAAACAAGTGAAGAAAGAGGAGGACCAAATGACACAATCAGTATTAATTGTCGGTTTAGGGCTTATTGGCTCCTCGCTGGCAAGCTGTATCAAAGCTTCCCATCCTCAAACGATTCTCTACGGGTGGGATTTGCACGAAGAAACCAAACAAACGGCCTTAGACAATCAGGTGGTTGATATCATCTTACCAACATTTGAAGACAATGCCGCCTGTGCGGAGATTATTTTGTTAGCTGTTCCTGTCAAAACCTCTTTGCTTTATTTAGAACAGTTGAGTCAACTTTCCTTGCAGCAAAATGTGCTAGTCACCGATGTTGGTAGCACTAAGATGGAAATTATGACGTTTGCCAAAGATCAACCGTATGATTTTATTGGTGGTCATCCGATGGCCGGTTCACATAAATCAGGCATTCAAGCAAGAGACCGTAATTTATTTGAAAAAGCGTACTACATCTTGACTCCCGGCGATAACCCACGGCTTCAAGAACGCGTTAGTGAACTAGAAGTGTTACTCGTTGGGACACGCGCCAAATTTTTAACGATGACAGCTCAAGAGCATGATCAAATTACGGGTAGCTTAAGCCATTTTCCGCACGTTGTTGCCGCATTACTGGTGAATCAAGCGCAACAGCTAAACGAAAGCCATCCACGATCAAAACAGTTGGCAGCCGGTGGATTTCGCGATATTACGCGCATTGCGTCATCAGATCCTAAAATGTGGACGGATATTTTATTAAGTAACCGCCCTATCTTGATGTCGTTAATCCGGCAATGGCAGACCGAAATGGATGATATCTATCAGTGGTTGGAAGAAGCGCAAGGTGAAGCTATTTTTGACTTCTTTGAACGAGCACGCGAGACAAGAGAACAATTGCCAATCCATCAAAAAGGAACCATTCCTGCTTTTTATGATGTCTTTATCGATATCCCTGATTCTCCAGGAATTATTGGTGAAATTACGTCATTACTGGGGATGGCGGCATTATCGCTTATCAATCTACGCATTTTAGAAACACGCGAAGAAATTTTTGGCGTTTTACAATTAAGTTTTAAAAATGAAGTGGATCAACAGATTGGGCAACAACTTATCAAAGAAAACACGCCCTATCATTGTTGGATCAAATAGGAGGCTATTCATGAAATTATTCACAGCAAGCGCATTAAAAGGCACTATCCAAATTCCAGCCGATAAATCGATTTCACATCGAAGTATCATGTTTGGCTCAATCGCCAAAGGGAAAACAACGATTAAAAACTTCCTTCGTGGGGAAGATTGTTTCAGTACGCTACATGCCTTTCAAGCATTGGGTGTTGACATTGAGGATGACGGGGAAGTCATTACGGTTCACGGAAAAGGCCTTGAAGCACTTAAAGCACCACGCAAGCCCTTAGATGTCGGCAACTCAGGTACGACCATTCGTTTAATGATGGGTATGCTAAATACATGTCCTTTTGAAACGATTTTAACGGGCGATGACTCGTTAAACGCACGTCCCATGAATCGCGTGATGTTACCATTAAGAGAGATGGGTGCTACTATTTTTGGCGACAATCAAACGCAATTCCCGCCCATTACAGTACAAGGTTCTGCAACACTAAATCCAATCACGTATGAAATGCCTGTGGCGAGTGCTCAAGTCAAATCCGCAATTTTATTTGCTGCACTGCAAACAGAGGGGACGACAACCGTCATTGAAAAAGAACCTTCTCGCAATCATACAGAAGAAATGATTCGTCAATTTGGTGGCGAAATCAACGTAAATGATAAAATGATTCAAGTAACGGGACCACAAGAACTAATCGGGCAAGACGTGACTGTTCCAGGCGATATTTCTTCGGCAGCCTTTTTCTTAGTAGCAGGTGCGACTGTTCCAAACAGTGAAATTTTGTTAACGAATGTGGGTATCAATCCGACAAGAACAGGAATTCTATCGGTTTTAGAAGAAATGGGCGCAAAAGTGACCATGCAAAATATCGATCCGATTAACGACGCGGCTGATCTACTTGTTCAAACGTCTGAACTGCATGGGATTACGATTGAAGGGGCGATTATTCCAACGCTCATTGATGAAATCCCGGTGATTGCACTCTTAGCAACGCAAGCCCATGGCACGACCATTATTAAAGATGCAGAAGAATTAAAAGTAAAAGAAACCAATCGCATTGATGCGACTTGTCGCGAATTAAAAAAATTAGGCGCAAACATCGAGGCGACTAAAGACGGCTTGATTATTCACGGTCCGACCCCGTTACATGGTGGTTCGGTAACAAGTTATGGTGACCATCGGATGGGAATGATGTTACAAATAGCAGCTCTTTTGACGGATGAAGAAGTTGTGTTAGAAAATCCTGAAGCGATCGCGATTTCGTATCCAACATTTTTTGAAGATGTTGCCAAACTAAGGAATCATCCATAATAAACAGAACGAATGTTCGCATTTAAGAAAAAAGAGCAAGGGAGATGCATTATGACACAAATTGTCTTAATCGGATTTATGGGTGCAGGCAAAACAGCGATTGGCAAGTCCTTAGCGCAAAAACTACAAATCCCTTTTCTTGATACCGATCAATTGATTGAAAAAAAAGTCAATTTAAGCATCCCGAAAATTTTTGAAGAAAAAGGCGAATCCTTTTTCCGTCAACAAGAAAAGGAAGTATTAAATACAATCAAAGACCAATCGGCCGTGATTTCAACCGGTGGAGGGATTATTCTCAGTCAAGAATCGCAAGCGTTGTTAGCAACGTTTGCGAATGTTGTTTTTTTAGAGGTTGATATTGATACGCTCGTTGAGAGAATCAAAAGCGATGCGAACAATATCCGCCCGCTATTTTTAACGCATACGCCCGAAGCCTTTAAACAAATCTACACCGATCGCTTGCCGCTATATCAAAAAGCCAGCACATTGATTGTGACGAATCGTGGGAAAAGTATCGAAGAGCTCACAAATGAAATTATCTTAAAAGTAGGTGTTTAAGTGAAAGTTGGTTATTTAGGTCCTAAAAACTCGTTTACCCATCAAGCAGCTAAAAGTTGTTTTCCAGAAAATCAATTAACGTCGTATCAAACAATTGCTGCGTGTATCCATAGCGTCTATCAAGAGGAAATCACTTATGGGGTCATTCCGATTGAAAACTCGCTAGAAGGATCGGTCAATGACAGTATTGATCGTTTATTTCATTTAGGGGATTTAGTTGTCTTAGGTGAAATCGTCTTGCCGATTAAGCAACAGTTACTCGTTGCGAACCAAACGACCCGAATTGAGAAGATTTTATCGCATCCACAAGCACTGGCACAATCGCAGCAGTTTTTATACGAGCACTATCCAACTGTGCCAATCGAAGCCGTTTCTTCCACGACGTATGCTGCTGAATTTATAGCACAGCATCCAGATTTAGGCCTAGCTGCGATTGCTTCTAAAAAAGCAGCGACTGAATATGGATTGAACATTTTGTCTGCGGATATTCAAGATAATTTATTTAATCAAACACGTTTTTGGATTATTAGCCGGAAAAATCAATTGTTACCATTGGCATTAGGGCATTTGAAGAAAGCTACATTGTTCATTACGTTAGCCAATAACCAAGCCGGCTCTTTACATAAAATTCTTGAATGTTTTGCAAAACGAGCCATCGACTTATCAAAAATTGAGTCTCGCCCCCTTAAAACAAGTTTAGGGGAATATTTTTTTGTATTAGACCTATTGTATGACGATAATGAGGCCTTAATTTTAGAAGCAATCGAAGCGGTCGAAACGATCGGCGGTAGTGTGAATTATTTAGGCCTTTATCCTTTAAAAACCGTTCTTGAAGAAGAGTTATAATGGTCACCTTAATCTGATCGTTATTTTTTTAACAAATCATTAATATTTTTAACTGAAACATTCCTTTTCCGATAATAGTGCTGTATGCTAGGAACAACGAAAACTTTTAGAAGTGCGAGGAATGCCTAATGAGCAGAATGGAACGTTATAAATATATTCATGAAGAGAGTAATCAAACGAAAAAAAGTCCTTTTGCGCGAAGAACAATTCATAAAACAGAAGAAACAGCCGATGACCACTTTACAGAAGAGGTCTTGGTAGCGGAAAATCCTGTATCTGTTGACCCCATGATGTCCCATGAATACGAAGAACCCTCTTCCATGAAGTGGGGCGATGGCGCTGAAGAAGCAGCATTCAAAAATGTCAAAAAACCTAAGAAAATGAAACGAAAAAAGAGAAAGAAAAACCGCTTTTTACGCCTCCTTTTTTTGCTCTTATTCTTAGTTTTAGGATTTTCAGTTGTCAGTTTTATTTTGGGTCAGACTGCCGCTAAGGCTGCTGGTACAACGACATCAAGCGAAAATTTCAATGGTTTTGTCGCGGAAAATGGAACAAAGAATATTCTATTAATCGGAAATGATAGTCGTGAAGGAGAAACGTCTCGTTCAGATACCATCATGGTCTTGCAAGTCGATGGCTCTTCGAAAAAACCAAAACTAATTTCTTTCATGCGCGATACGTATGTTACCATTCCAGGATACGGCGACAATAAGATTAATGCAGCTTATGCTTTTGGAGGTGCCGATTTATTACGCCAAACATTAGCTGAAAATTTCGGCCTTGAAACGAAATATTATGCAGTCGTCGATTTCCAATCGTTTGCCAAAGTCATCGATGCTCTTTTCCCAGGTGGCGTAGAAATTGATGCTGAAAAAGATATGAGTACTTATTTAGATGTACCGATTAGCCAAGGAAGACAAAAGATGGATGGCCATACGTTGTTACAGTATGCTCGTTTTCGGATGGATGAAGAAGGTGATTTTGGACGTGTTAGACGCCAACAACAAGTCATGACGGCGATTTTTTCGCAACTAAAAAATCCAATGAACTGGTTTCGTTTACCCTATGCGACAGGAAAAACACTTGGATTTACCACAACGAATCTCCCGGCTACTTTCCTTTTGAAAAACAGTTTTACGATTCTAAAAGGTGCCTCAGATGTGGAGCGTTTGACTGTTCCGGTCGATCAATCTTGGGAATACGGGGAAACGTATGAAGCTGGAAGCGTGTTATTCGTTGATTCTGAGATGAATCGGCAAGCTATCATGAAATTCTTAGGCAATTAATGATAAAAAGGTTACTAAAATGAGACAACTTATGCTATATTGTAAAGGACGTTTGAATTTTTCTGAAACGAGGATTGAAAATGAAATTAGCAGTAGTTACTGATAGTACGGCCTTCTTATCAGAAGATGCTTTAAAGAATCCCAATTTATTTGTAATTCCCATCCCCGTTATTTTAGATGGGAAACTTTATAATGAGGGCATTGATATTGAAGCCGATCAATACTATGATTTATTAAAAAATAGTCAAGAATTTCCTACCACTTCACAGCCAGCATTAGGGGAAGCCCTAATGTTATACGAAGAAATTGGTAAAAAAGGATACGATACCATCATCAGTATTCATTTATCGAGTGGTATTTCTGGTTTTGTTGCGAATTTAAATAGCATCAAAGATAGTGTATCAGGTGTCAACATTATTCCTTATGACTCAAAGATTACCAGTATGCCGATGGGGAATATGGTCGAAACAATTTTAAAAATGAATGCAAAAGGATGTACACTGGAAGAAATGCTCGATCAACTCGATCAAATCCGTGAGAATACGAATGCATACATGATCGTTGAAGATCTTAATAATCTCGTTAGGGGTGGCCGATTAACAAATGGGGCGGCACTTGTGGCGGGTTTACTAAAAATTAAACCAGTCCTCACTTTTGACGATGGGAAAATTATGCTATTCGAAAAAATCCGTTCGAGTAAAAAAGCTTTTGCCCGCGCAGAAGACGTGATTGGGCAACGAATGAGAGAAATTAATCAACCCGTGAAACTTTATGTGATTCATGCAAACAGCTTGGCAGTGGCCCAAGAAGAAAAACAAAAGTTACAAGAAAAATATCCTAATGCAACTGTAGAAATTGGTCATTTCGGTCCAGTTATCGGGACTCATTTAGGTGAGAAAGCAATCGGATTAGCGATTTCGCTTGAATATTAAGCACTGTAAAAAGAAGGGCTTCGGTTCTTCTTTTTATATTTCCCGAAAATGATTTTTTCGTTAGAAAGATGAAGTGAATCTGAGAATATCTCCGTTTTCTTTAAAAGATTATCTGAAAAAATCGATGTTGACAAGCTCTTTGGAAGGTCTTGTTTTCTGAAAAGAATCATTAAAATCTAATAAACTTTACAAAACATATTAAAATAGTCTATAATTCTATTATTATTGACTTTTAAAAAGGCGGAAAGTCTTTTTTTTTATTGCGAATTTCAAGGAGGTAACAGTATGATTGAGTTTAAAAATGTAGAAAAGTACTATGGCGATTTTCATGCATTAAAGAATATTAATTTGACAATCACGAAAGGTGAAGTGGTTGTCGTCATCGGTCCTTCTGGATCTGGTAAGAGTACGATGCTACGGTGTATTAATGCACTAGAAGAAATTTCAACGGGCCATTTACTCATTAATAACATTGATTTAGCAAGCAAAGATACGAATTTAAATCACGTTCGTAAAAACTTAGGAATGGTTTTCCAACACTTTAATTTATATCCACATCGGACAGTTTTGGATAATATTACACTTGCTCCAATGAAGGTATTGAAAAAGAGTAAAGCCGAAGCGGAAGCAAAAGCGGAAGAATTACTTGAAAAAGTGGGGATGTTAGATAAAAAAGATGCCTATCCTTCTCAATTATCTGGCGGTCAACAACAACGGATTGCGATTGCACGTAGCTTAGCAATGGAACCAGACGTGATGCTTTTTGACGAACCAACTTCCGCGCTTGATCCAGAAATGGTCGGCGAAGTACTTGAGGTCATGAAGAATTTAGCGAAAGAAGAAGGCATGACAATGGTTGTTGTGACACATGAGATGGGCTTTGCACGGGAAGTAGCCAATCGTGTTATATTCATGGCTGAAGGTGAAATTTTAGAAGATGCTGAAACAGAAATGTTCTATGAAAACCCTCAAGAAATACGTGCGCAACAGTTCTTAAGTAAGATTATTACACAATAAGAGGAAGAGGGGGAATTTCATTTGAGAAAAAATAAAAAGATATCTTTACTATTCCTATTTTCGATCCTTTTGATGACCTTATTCGGTTGTGGCCAAAGTAGTTTAGCAAAAGTTGATATTTTAACGAGAATCGAAGAAACACCTAAAATTTTCTGGGGCGTCAAAAATGATACTCGTTTATTCGGCTTAACGAACATCGAAACACGGAAAGTTGAAGGTTTTGATATCGATATTGCTTTAGCTATTACAGAAGAAATTTTAGGTCCAGAAGGAGAAGCGGTGTTTGTGGAAGTGACGTCCAAGACTCGTATTCCTTTAATTAAAAACGGAAACATTGATGCGATTATTGCGACGATGACGATTAGTGAAGAACGTCTAAAGCAAGTCGATTTCTCGGATGTGTATTTTGACGCCGGACAATCGTTATTAGTTAAAAAAGGGAGTCCTATTAAAGGTGTTGAGGATTTAGATGAAACAACAACCGTTCTAGCGGTAAAAGGATCAACTTCGGCGATTAACATTCGAAAATTTGCACCAGAAGCTAAAATTCTTGAACTGGAAAACTATGCAGAAGCCTTCACCGCGCTGCAATCAGGGCAAGGCGACGCTATGACTACTGATAGTGCAATTTTACTTGGAATGGTAGAAGAAAATCCAAATTATCAATTAGCAGGTGAGATTTTTACGGATGAGCCATACGGAATTGCTATTAATAAAGGGCAGGAACCTTTTTTGGCCGCTGTAAATGAGGCTCTTGCAACAATGAAAGAAAATGGAACGTATCAAGCTATTTATGATAAATGGTTTCCAAATGTCAATGAATAAGGAGGGCAGATAAGTATGTGGCAATTATTAACAGATAATATTGATTTAATTTTAATTGGCTTGAGAACCACCTTATTAGTCAGTCTCATTGCTTTAATTGGGAGTCTATTCATAGGAACGCTCATGGCTATTTTTCAAGTATCACCGATCAAAATCACTAACAGACTTGCGACAATCTATGTTGAATTTTTTAGAAACGTACCTTTACTAATTATTGTCATGTTTTTCTTTGTCGTAGCACCCATTTATGGTTTTAAATTTGATGGGTTTAGCGCGGGGGCATTAGGATTGACGTTATATACGTCTGCTTTCGTGGCAGATACCGTTCGTGCTGGAATTAAGGGAATTCCTAAAGGCCAAATGGAAGCAGGGCGCTCGACAGGATTAGGCTATCTACAAACAATGTGGTATATCGTGTTACCACAAGCATTTAAAATTGTCTTGCCACCTTTAGGGAATCAATTTATCAACTTAGTGAAGAACTCATCTGTTTTAGCAATCGTGACGGGTGTTGACTTGATGTATCAAGGTGATTTAATTGCAAGTACCACCTTTCAAACGATTGAAACCTATACGTTAATCGGTTTAATTTACCTGTGTATTACCTTACCGATTTCGTACTTAATGAAATATATTGAAACTAAATTAGCACTTAGCAATTAAGGAGGAGTAAGATGGACTTTTTATCAGCATTTTCGTGGATTAATATCCGCTTTTTATTAGACGGCTTACTCGTTACTTTGCAAGTTGCCGTTGTTTCAATTATCCTAAGTTTCATCATTGGAGGAATACTGGGTGTTATTCGATTTATGAAAGTACCGTACCTCTCGCTCATCGTTGGAGCGGTGGTTGATATTGTTCGTAATTTACCGTTATTACTCATTATCTTCTTTACCTATTTCGCCTTACCGCAAATTGGGATTCAACTCTCAATTTTTTGGTCCGCTGTAGCAGCCATGACGATTTTCGAATCCGCCATGTTGGCCGAAATTATTCGTGCAGGTCTCTTAGCGGTTCCACAAGGGCAAATGGAAGCTGGTCGTTCGACGGGTATGACGTATTTTTCAACGCTGTATTACATCGTTTTCCCGCAAAGTATTAAATTGATGTTGCCACCAATTGTCAGCCAATTTATCTCTTTGATTCGTGATACGTCACTGGCTGTTATTATTTCATTGCCAGAGTTAACGCATCATGCGAAAATTATCTACGCACAAGATCCTTCAGCTGTCTTACCAATGTTTGTCGCAATGACATTTTTATACTTTATTATTTGCTACTCATTGTCTGTTTTTGCCAAACGCCTGGAACAGAAATGGGCTGTTTAAAAAAAGAAGAAGAAGCGGTTTTGACAGGCTACTGTTAAAGGCGCTTCTTTCTTTACATTTCGAATAGAAGGAAGGAATTAATCATGACAATCGTCTATTTTTTACGCCATTCAATCCGAGACACAACAGTCAAACATGAAATGGCCCCGTTATCAAAGAAAGGGAAGGTACTTGCTGAAAATTTAGTCCCATACTTTTTGAATCAAGAAATCCAGCAGATTTTTGCAAGTCCGTTTCAAAGAACAATTGACACAGTGAAACCGACCGCTAACGCCTTAAAGCAATCGATTAACTTGCGAGATGGGCTAACTGAGCGCCGAGTAGGACACTGGGTAGCAGATTTTGATGCCTATGCTAAGCAACAATGGGAGGATTTTGACTATAAGCTTGCTGAGGGTGAGTCGTTAAATGATGTGAAGAGCCGAATTGTGCCAACCTTCAACGAGATCCTATCCAGTACGGCGGGAGATTGCATTATTTGCGGTCATGGAACAGCTTTTTCTGTCTTATTTTATGAACTCACAAAAGGCGAGTTTGGTTATGACCAATTTCAAACATTAACCATGCCAGATGTGTTTATTGGCAAGTTTGATCACCAACACCAACTGATTCAGTTTGAGAATCAGAAGTTACACTTACTGTTTTGAGTGTGAATAGTATCTGCTTTTACTTTTGTTGATAGAGGAAGAAGAGTAGAGAAGAGGCGTTTACTTCAAAATCTCAATACGACGACAATTCTTAAATAACAATCAATTTACTTTTTCTCAGAAAGGATACTTAACATGAAAAAAATTACTTTTCAAAATATTTTTACACGAGGACATGTAATTGTCGAAAATGCGTGTTATCGACAAATTCATTATCCCGAAATGCTGATGCGCTATGATAGTAACTTTATCGAATTCAAAAGAATGCCGACAGTTGAAACGTTTAAAGAAGT
The DNA here is from genome assembly GCF_001885765.1 of Enterococcus aquimarinus. Taxonomy (GTDB): domain Bacteria; phylum Bacillota; class Bacilli; order Lactobacillales; family Enterococcaceae; genus Enterococcus_I; species Enterococcus_I aquimarinus. The sequence continues at coordinate 308,965 of NZ_JXKD01000001.1, forward strand.
AGAAGGCTACTTACGTGAATATCATCTGAATCATGGTCAAAATCATTTAAAATTTTATTTTCCAGAAAATCAACAACCGACGGAGGAAATCCAGAATTATTTAAGAGAAAATGGCTATTCACAAGGATTTTTAGAACTCTATGGTATCAAGCCGCAGTCATTTCCTGTGATAGAGATGAATCCAGCTATTTCGATTCAAACCGTTACGAAAGATACATTAGCCATTCTTCAACAGTTAAAATATCAAAATGATTTAGTATTTGGGCGTGAATTTGCGGATCAAAAAGCTAATTTAATCAAAAAAATAGTTGATGAACCCAATGTGCAGCAATTATTGGCCTTTTATGAAGGACAAGCGGTTGGTTACGTTGATCTTATTCTGTCAAAAGATACGGTTGAGATTGACGAATTATCAGTTAGTGAATCCTACCAAAAAAAGGGGATAGGGAGTCATCTGCAACGTTTTGCAATGGATCACTACCCAGATAGAATGATTATTTTAGTTGCAGACGGTGAAGATACACCGCGTGAGATGTATCAAAAACAACAGTATCACTGTTTCGGCTTTCAATATGAAGTGCTTAAAGAGTGTTAATGATCTTATAAAGTATTTCAATCTATTTGACTGTATCGGATATACTCAGTATACTTAAGGTATAAAGGAGTGATTGAGAATGCTTACAACACGATCTAGAAAAAATGGCAATTCAATTGTCGTAACATTACCCATTTTTAACGGTGTCAAACAAGAACCAGACAAAGAGTACATCGTTGTTTATGGTGAAGATGATACGATAACGTTAATTCCTAAATTAGAGGATCCTTTTGCGCACGTTGAAAACGGAGCCTATTATCAAGAAGATGTTTGGGAAGAAATGCCGGCCGTCGGTAACGAGGTTCTTTAAGCTATGATAAATAAACACTATATCCCTGAAAAAGGCGACATTGTGTGGATTGATTTTGATCCATCTGCCGGCAAAGAAATTCAAAAACGACGTCCTGGTGTTGTTGTTTCGCGCTATGACTTTAATCGTGCAACTTTTTTTGCTGTCATTTGTCCAATCACATCAACCGTGAATAAAAATCGGATTCAATTCACATTACCTAAAGAAAATAAAATTAATGGTCAAGTTGTGATTGCGCAATTAAAATCATTAGATTTCAAAACAAGAAATATTGAATTTGTTGAAAAATTATCTGAAGTCGAAATTAAAAAGATTGATCAGATCATCGAATACATTTTTTAACGGATCAATCCCGAATGAAACCCAATCATCCAAGTCACAATTCATTTTGTGACTTTTTCTTGTTTTTGATAGCAAATAGTCGAATAAAGGAAAAAAGGAGAAAAATGATCTGATTTTAGTTACAGAAGGGACCTTAATCGAGGATATCGTGGATTCTCGTTCATCTTAAAATCTCAAACATAACTTCTTATAATGTATATTATGTAAACTAAAATAACAAAAAAGAAAAATAGTTTACATCACTCAAGCAAAGGACGCTTTTCAGGTCTTTTGTGCTCTCTTGGGTCTGGCTTTTAGAATAATGACCGATAAACGTAGTTAAACATTTTAGTGTCAACATGTGTCCCATTCCACTCATCTCAATTTGTCGATCTGGTAAGGAGTCAGCTTCCACTGGCGGTAAATCATTGAGTTTTTCTGGTAAAGGCTTAAGACTTCCTGACTTATCTCCTGTTATTTGAAGTGCTAGGATTTCTGTTGTCGAGATGTCAACAAGGGAAACTTCCTCTCCCACTTTATACTTACTCATGTCCACTACAATTTCTGCCCGTTCCCCCGGTGAGAGAAGGAACTCTTTTCTTTCTACAGGTGTTTCTAGGAAACCGCCATCTGTAGCGATCTGGTAAAAGAAAGATTCATCAGAAAGACGCAATTGATAGTTTCGAGCATTGGAACCATTGACGACACGCAAGCGAACCCATTCCTGTCCTACTTCGATATAGGGACGAATCGTCCTATTTACCAATGGGGTGTCTCCCGTGGTCCCATCAAAATTATAGACCGTATCATAATTAAACTGGTTATCCTCATCAAAAAATCGTTCTTGTAGAATGAGGGGAAAGTCATTGACTCCATACTCTTTCGGGAGATCCAAAGAGCCCGAATGCTCATCTTCCACAAAAATCAATCCAGAGAGACCATTATAGACCTGTTCAGCAGATTTTTGGTGTGCATGCGAATGGAACCAAAGGGTCGCCGCTTCCTGATCCACTGTAAAATCTACCTCTGCGCTACCTTCTGCTTCAATCGCATGGTGAGGGCCTCCATCTACATCAGAAGGGATCTTCAGTCCATGCCAGTGAAAAGTGGTCTCCTCTTCCAATTTATTTTGAAGATTGATATGAATTTGCTGACCTCTTCGCACTTGTAAAACAGGCCCCAAATAAGAACCATTATATTCGTACGTCTCTGTGAGTGGTCCTTCACGGAAGGAAGTCTGACCTTCATCGGCTACTACGGTATAGGAAACTTCCGTATCGGTCTCATAATCGCTCTTAAGGAGAGTGGGTAAGTGTAATTTGCTAGACGGCTGCTCGGGTGCCTTTAATTCTACTGTGTTTGTTTCCCTATTCATGCCGTTTCTGCTTTCCATCATGTCCCCCATAGGTGTGTCATGAGGAGAAAAGGACGGACGGAAATTTATCTGGAAGAAAGTGAAAAAAATAAAACTTAGTAAAAGTAGAGCAACGGCAAAGGAAAACAATAACGGGATCCAGCGTTTCTTTTTCATATAAATTCTCCTTCTCTTCATGAGAATTCTATCAGAAGGTTAAGCCATTTGTCTTTATGCTTCTATCAACTTAAAATTAGCTACTAACAACTGCTTACTGATAAGCATAAAGTACTTATGCTTATCAGTAAGCAGTGTCAATCATTTGTACTTAAAACATTTCTAATTCATTTAAAAAAATTACTTCCGTCAGGATATAACATCTATCTCTGTATCTTCAGGATTTTCAGAGATAATTTCAATTAACAGTCGATGTGGAATATTCAAACTCGTCTCACCGGGACTTTGTATCCAACCCGTTTTAACGGAAATTTGTTGCGGGCTATTGTCTTCTTTGTTCCGAATTCTTTCTCCATCGATTTCGATGATGTTATATTGACCAGGAGCAGGGTAATAAGTTATCAGTTTATGTTCTTCGCCGTCGATCGATATAACGGCGTATATCTTATTGCCTTCATTTTGAGAATTCTGAACAGCAAAGATAGCCATTGGACTAAAAGAAAGGGCCACCAACAGAAAAATAATGATAACGTCAAAAGGTTTCATCATTTTTACCAATTTTTTGATTACAATCCCTCCTTGCCTTTTATATTTTCTGCGAATTTTAATCACTGAAGATATTTTTTTCTTATTAAATATTCTGCTTCTGTTATATTGCCTCTAGCGAACTCTTTTTGAAGGATTTCTAACGGTGTTTCGCGATAATCTGAATAAGTAAAGCTAGACAACCATCGACCAATCAAATAGACAGCCACAATAACCAGCCCTATCCAAAATAGCCCTTCTAATAGAAATGAACTAATCCCAAGTTGATTCAACAAATTAAAACAATGACTCAACCGTTATTTCCTCCTGACTAATTAAATACTTATATTTGAACTTTTTACTTTTTAGACAGTTTTAAGTTTTCTGAGTAAAAGGGTTTTGATGGGTAATCTCTCCTACGATAAACCAAAAGAAGGATTGCGCTAATAAACAGCACGAGTGATAGCATTTGTGAAACTCGCATAATATCCCCAATCCATAAACTATCGGTGCGCATACCTTCTATAAAAAAACGTCCGAATGAATACCAAATGACATAGCTGAGGGCAACTTCTCCTCGACGTAATAGGCCTTTCTGATTCCTTAGGATAATAAGAAGGATAAAACCTAATAAACTCCATAACGATTCATACAAAAATGACGGGTGGTAATAGGTACCATTTATGTTCATCTGTTCAATAATAAACTCTGGTAAATAAAGAGTTTCTAAAAATTGGCGACTCACTGCTCCACCGTGGGCCTCTTGATTGATAAAATTTCCCCAGCGACCAATCGATTGAGCTAGGAGGACACTAGGTGCCAGTATATCTAGTAAAAGAGTTAGCGTCATTTTCTTTCTTCTTGCAAACCAGTATACTGCGAGACCACCCGCAATTAGCCCCCATAAATGGCAATTCCACCATTCCAGATTGCGATGATTTCACTCGGATTCTGTATATAGTAGTCCCATTTGAATAAAACGTAATAAAGTCGGGCACCGATAAAGCCAATTGGTATGGCCCATAATGTCATATCTACCATGGTATCTTCTTCAAGTCCCAGTTTTTGAGCTTCCTTTGTAGCTAATGAAATGCCGATCAGCATCGCTAGAGCAATAATAATTCCGTACCAATAAATTTTTATCGGGCCAATTGAAATAGCAACTGGATCGATTACATTAAGTAGAACATTCATTCTTCAATCCCCTTCATAGCTTACATTAGTTAATTGTTTTAAATCACATAATTTAAGTTCAATTTGTGTAGTTATTTGTTTACAGACAATAAACTCTCATTTATATTGTCAAACACATTGTCAAAATCCCCTTCACCATTGATAACGTAAAGCAGATTTTGCTCCTTGTAGAAGTGAATAAGTGATTCCATTAATTCCTTATTAATGTGTAGCCTATTTTCAATCACTTCTGGTTTGTCATCCAGTCGAATTTTTTCCCTTTTTGCTTCGATTTGGGAATTTCCTTGTTTTTCTTTTGAACGAAGATTCCCTCGTTGCGCTAACCGATGTCTTAACGTATCCTGACTTACATCTAAAAAGAAAACAGCGTCTAAATTCTGATTTTGACTTTGTAGGTAAGCTTCGAGCACTTTTGCTTGCTGTAGGGTACGTGGGTAACCATCCAGAACAAAGCCATTTTCAACATCTTTTTCTTGTAAGCGACTCTTAACCAATGAGTTTATCCACTCATCTGGAACTAGCTCTCCTTTATTCATATATTCTTGCACTCTGAGTCCGAATGTATCTTTCTCCTTGGCTGCTTCTCGTAACATTTCACCAGTTGAAATAGCCGTCAGGTGGTACTTCTCTGCGATTCTTTTAGCTTGAGTGCCTTTCCCAGCACCGGGTAACCCTAAAAGGACCAGCCTCATAATTTTTCCTCCTTATAAACTAAAAAAGGAAGAGATGATTTTTTAAATTATTCCATCTCTTCCTTTCCTGTGAAACTATTGTATTTTTACACGATAAGGTCATTCAATTATTTCATGTGCCAAATAACTGTTTATTTTGGCTCTAATTTCAATGTCATAGCATTGATGGCAACAATTACAGTCGAAAGTGACATCAAGACGGCACCGACTGCTGGGCTTAATGTTATGCCGATTGGTGCTAAGATTCCTGCAGCTATTGGGATTGCGATAAAGTTATACCCTGCTCCCCAAACAAGATTTTCTTTCATCTTACGTGTGGTCTTCTGAGCCAACTCGATAAAGGATTCAATGTCGCCCGGGTCTGACTGTGTCAAGATGACATCGGCTGAATCCAATGCTACTTGAGTTCCCGCACCAACAGCTATACCAACGTCTGCCAATGCAAGAGAAGGTGCGTCGTTGACCCCGTCACCGACCATGATAACTTTCTTTTCTTCTGCTTTAAGTTTTTCAATTAATTCATATTTGTCTTGAGGAGATTGATTAGCCAAATAATCAATACCTAAAATTTCTGCCACTCCTTGAGCCGCTTTTTCATTGTCACCCGTTGCCATGATGGGTTGAATGTTGTTCTTTTTAAGGGCTTGTATTAATTCTTTACTTGTTGGTTTTAATTCATCCCCTAAAGCTACAGCACCGATTGCTTCGTCGTTTTCTACTAAGACACTGAGGGTTGCTCCTTTTGGAATATCCATATCTAGATTACGTCCGTATGCTTTTTGACTGATTAATTGATAACGATGTCCGTTAGCTTGACCTTCTACACCAGCGCCAGAAATAACATCAATCGAATCAAAACTTACTGGACGTATCCCTTGCTGTTCTGCGTAACTGATAATTGACTGAGCGATAGGATGACTAGATCCGCCTTCGATACCTGCCAATAAGGCAACAATTTCATCTTTCGTATATTTATCATTAAAGAGTTCAACATCTAGTACTTTAAACTCACCAGTCGTTAAAGTTCCCGTTTTATCTAAAACCATAACATCTGCATTTGTAGTCAACTCCAAAGCTTCGCGGTCTTTCACTAATAATCCACGACTGGCCCCTAAGCTGGTACTACGTGCGGTAACCAATGGAATAGCCAGACCCAGCGCATGCGGACAAGCAATAACTAATGTGGTGACTGTAAAAATAACTGCCGTTGGTACATCAGCGATAATCATCCATATAACAAGGGCAATAAGCGCTACAATAACCGCAATATAAAAGAGCCATCCTGCAACTTTTTGTGCAAGATTTTCTGCTCGAGATGGTTGGCTTTGAGCTTGACTGATTAATGTCTGAACCTGAGAAATGAAGGACTTATCGCCCGTCTGCTTTATTTCCACATAGAGGACTCCGCCACCATTGGTTGATCCACCGATGACCTCATCTCCGGGATTTTTTTCAATTGGTTTCGATTCCCCAGTCAAAAGCGCTTCATTTACACGTGATTCGCCACGCTGGATCGTTCCATCTGCTGGAACATTTTCTCCGGCTTGAACACGAATCAAATCACCTACTTGCAAGTCAGCAACTGGACGTGTTTCAATTGAATCGTCTTCCAATACAACATGAGCATCTTTCGGCACCAACTCAGCCAATGCTTTTTGTGCATCTCCTGCTTCTCCAACAGCTTTCATCTCAATCCAGTGACCTAACAACATGATTAATATTAATGAAGAAAATTCAAAGAAAAAGTCCATCACATGTTCACCAGTCACATATCTAGCAATGACTGCATAAACACTGTAAAAGTAGGATACAGAGATACCAAGAGTGACAAGAGCCATCATTCCAGGAGCTTTTTCTTTAAACTCATCTATTGACCCCATATAGAAAGGTTTACCTCCATAAATGTACAAAATCGTAGAGAGAAGAACCACCAATATATCAGAATACTGAAATGTAAACTGAAATGGTAACGAAATCCCCATCATAGGCGATAAAATCATAATGATAATTCCTATAGGTAATGATTTTAAAAATATTTCCTTGAAATCTCCATGGTGGTGATGCTCGTGCCCGGCGTGGCCACTGTGGTCATGACCAGCATGATGATCGTGGTGCCCCCCGTGAGCCCCTTCTTCTACCTGTTCTTCATGATAAGCGTGACCAACATGTTCGTCATGTTGATGATTATGGTCTCCGTGATGTTCCATTTCATTATGGTCGTGTTTTGAGTGATCCATGTCGCCGTGATTATGATGACTATGTGACGAATGTTTTTTGTTATTCCTCATTTTTAATTCCTCCTTATTAGATTAGAGACTGATTTTAAAGTTTTAGAACCCTCTCATCTAACACTACATATAATTCTCATGAAAAGGGTTCTATACTTTATCTCTATCTACTATCTATGAATAAATGGTATTCGTACTTTATGCACTTAATACTGAATAGTTAGTTTCTGCTAAAGCAGCATTGAGCGTTTCGGTATCAATCTCTGTTTGACTTTCAAGTACTGCTTTTTTAGTCGCTAAATCAACCTCTACAGATTCAACCCCTTCAATGGCTGAAAATCTTTCTTGCACCGTGTTCGCACAACCTGCACATTTTACGCCATCTAATAAGACTTCTTTTTTCATTATTTTATTCCCCTTTTTTTTTATCTTCTCCTATTATATAGAATAGGAAGAAGTTTAAATCCCAGATAAGCTACGTGTTTTCTAAACAACTGCTGGTTTGAATCGTCTTAACCGTAAAGCATTGAGCAAGACCGATACGGAACTGAAACTCATGGCGACTGCCGCAAACATTGGACTCATCAATGGTCCGCCAAAAATATACAAGAGACCCATCGCAACTGGAATACCTACAAGGTTGTAAGCAAAAGCCCAGAACAAGTTTTGTTTAATGTTTCGTAGCGTTGCATGACTTAAATCAATCGCAGTCAATACAGCGGTTAAATCATTACGCATAAGGACAATATCAGCCGATTCAATCGCCACGTCTGTACCTGAGCCAACTGCAATACCGATATCTGCTTGAGCTAATGCGGGTGCATCGTTAATGCCGTCCCCAACCATCGCTACCTTCTTGCCTGCCTCTTGTAGTTTTTTGACTTCCTCTGCTTTATCTTCAGGTAATACTTCACTTAATACACTGTCTATACCCACTTGCTTAGCAATCGCTTTGGCTGTAAGTTTGTTATCTCCAGTAATCATGATTACTTCAACACCGCGTCTTCTAAGTTCTTTAACAGCCTTCATACTATTTTCCTTGAGTGTGTCAGCTACTGCGATAATTCCAGCTAGTTCTCCATCAACAGAGAGATACATCGGTGTTTTTCCTTCGTCTGCTAAACGATCGGATTCTTTTTCCATGCTTGATAAATCAATCTTTTGCTCTAGCATCAGTTTACGGTTTCCAATGTACATATCTTTGCCCTCAATTTCAACTCGAATCCCGTGTCCAGGAATCGCTTCAAAATGATCTGGTTTAGCTAATGTCATGTTCTCTTCTTTTGATTTCTGTACGATGGCTTCGCCTAATGGGTGTTCAGAACCTGTTTCACCGGAAGCTGCATAATATAAAAGATTTTCTTTAGTAATAAGAGGAGTTACCAAAATATCCGTCACGATAGGTTTACCTTCTGTCAGTGTCCCTGTTTTATCAAATACAATCGTGTCTAAATTATGAGTGGTTTCTAACGCCTCACCACTTTTTATCAAGACACCATGTTCTGCCCCTTTTCCGGTTCCAACCATAATACTTGTTGGAGTCGCCAAACCTAAGGCACATGGACAAGCAATGACAAGGGTTGTTATGATAACGGATAAAGCAAATATTCCAGATTGACCTGCAATTAACCAAGCAATCCCTGCTAAAACGGCTAATGCTATAACAATCGGTACGAAATATCCGGTAATGATATCGGCCATTCGAGCAATGGGTGCTTTAGACCCTTGAGCATCTTCTACTAATTTTATGATTTGAGATAGAGTTGTATCACTTCCCACTCGAGTCGCGCGGTAATCAATGGAACCATTTTTATTGATACTAGCCCCAATAACCTCGTCTCCATCTTCCTTTTCTACGGGGATACTTTCTCCTGTCAGCATTGATTCATCGACTGAAGTGCGTCCCTCAACAACAACACCATCTACAGGCATACTTTCTCCCGGACGAACTCGAATAACATCTCCTAAAGCGACTTCGTCCACAGTAATCTCTTGTTCCACACCATTACGTATTACTCGAGCTGTTTTAGGAGCCAAGTTAACTAATTTTTCAATAGCTGAGGACATTTGCCCCTTTGAGCGTTCTTCTAAAAATAGCCCTAATGTATGGAGCGTCAAGATAACTCCAGTTACTTCATAATAAAGTAAATCGGAAAAGTTGCCGTAACCCAGGCCTGTCCCGATTGTCGCAGCAAGGCTGTAAACAAATGCAGACGCCGTACCAAGCGCAATCAGGGAATCCATATTTGGGTGACCTTTAAATAAAGTTTTAAATCCCTTCTGGAAATATTCCCAGCTTACTACCATTATCGGCAAAGTCAGAATAAGTTGTAAAAGAGAAAAATTAAATGCATTTATCATTGGGTCAACGATATTTGGTAGAGGCATACCTACCATTGGACCCATGGATATAATTAATACAGGGATTGTAAATATAATGGATATCCCAAAACGATTTAAAAGTTGCTTCATTCTTTTTTCTTTTTTCTCACGCTTCTCTGCTCGTGAATTATCTTGAGTATCCGTAGTCTCTAATACGGCTGCATAACCACTATTGGATACAGCACCAGTCACATCAGATACTGAAATTGCCGACGGGTTATAGGAAACTTGCATTTTTTCTGTCGCTAAATTGACGGAAGCTTTATCTACGCCCGACAACTTTCCGACGGCTTTTTCAATTGTCTGTGCACAGGATGCGCAGGTCATACCTTCAATTGCAAAGGTTTGCGTCTTTCCCTCTTGGGCAATCAGTTCATACCCTGAATTATCCACCGCTTTTTGTAGATTTTCTACCGAAAAAGTTGGTTCATTGTATTCTATACTCAACTTTTCTGTTGCTAGGTTCACAGAAGCCTTTGTGACCCCATGCACCTTTTTTGCCGCTTTTTCTACTGTCTGTGCACAAGACGCACAGGTCATGCCTTCAATACTAAACACTTTACTTTCCATTCTTATCCCCCTCTGTTAGGAATGATGTAAGTGACATTCACATTGTCCCGTTACACATTCACACGGAACTACTTCCAAAGCGCTTTCTGATTTTTTCTGCAATAGTTCCATTAAACTTGCAATATCCTTTTTGCTCAGTGCTACTTCCTCTACCAAATCAGCAATGACCTTGCCATTATGTTTGTTACAAACCCGAGAAAGGATATCTTCTGTGTATACATCCATACTCTCTTGCTCACTAACTTTCGCAGTGTAAATGAACTTTCTTCCTTCTGGAGAAGTAGCCAGTGCGCCTTTTTCAACCAAACGGCCTATCAACGTTTTGATTGTTGGGGCCTTCCATTGCATTTTACTCTCTAAAATTTCGATGATTTCTCGACTGGTCACTGACCCGTGTGCCCAAACAACCCGCATGACTTCCCATTCAGCATCTGTAATTTTAATTTGGATATTCATCACCATTATTTCTCACTTCCCTTTTACGTTTACAATCGTAATCTACAACCATAGTCTACACTCGTAAACTATGGTTGTCAAGGAATTTTTATTGCGTCTCATATAAAGCATTAAAAATTCCTATCTACCTTTAGATGATACACGCACCTTCCATATAGATACCAGGCATCAGATGAATAAGGAGTTAAACCAACTTCGAAAAGTGTTCTACAATACGGATCATATTGCTTACAAAGCCATATTCGTTATCGTACCAAGCAACTGTTTTAACCAATTGTCCCCCATTTGCATCTAATACTTCTGTTAACGTTGCATCAAAAACGGATCCATGTGTATCCCCCACGACATCGGAGGAAACAATTTCATCCTCAGTGTACCCATATGAATCATTCGCGGCTGCCTTCATCACTTCGTTAATCTGATCAACGGTTACCTCTCTATCCAACACCGAGAACAGTTCTACAAAGCCCGCAGTAATGACAGGAACCCGTGTGGTGGTACCCGTAATGATCCCTTTAACCTCTGGAATGACTTTTCCTAATGCGTTGGCAGCGCCAGTCGTAACAGGAATGACATTTTGAGCACCTGCGCGACTTTTACGTCCCCCGGAAGCATCTTGCATGTTTTGTGTCGCTGTATAGGCACGCAATCCTGACATCAGGCCTCGTTGAATCCCAAACTCGTCCACTAATATTTTTGTCATTAAGGCTAAACCATTTGTCGTACAGGAAGCGGCAGAAATAATTTTGTCACTTGGACTCAAAATCTCTTGGTTGACACCAAAGACAACGACTTTCGTTTCTTCATCTTTAGTTGGTGCTGAAATAATTACTTTTTTAGCTCCAGCGTCTATGTGTGCCTATGCTTTTTCATTAGTTGTGTAGAAGCCTGTACATTCCAAAACGATATCAATGTCCAAATCGGACCATGGTAGTTTTTTGGCATCCTTTTCTTTGAATGTTTTAACTTCTTTGCCATCAACCAGAATTGAATCGCCTCTTGCCTCGATATCATAAGGGAAAATCCCATATGCAGTATCGTATTTTAAAGAGTAGGCTAAATCCTCATTATTTGTTAAATCATTTACTGCAACAACCTGTAGTTCTGAGTCCCTCAACTCTTTAATACGGCGAAATGCTAAGCGTCCAATACGACCAAACCCATTAATAGCTATTTTTATTGTCATTTAATCTCATTCCTCCTTTTTTCATTTTGATTACAACTGTAATCTGCTTAACAACTATAGATTACATTTGTAAACTATAATTGTCAAGCTTTTTAATCCTTAGTTAAGAACAAAAAATTCGTTGTTCTTCAAAGACATTCTTTATCATAAATTTAGAATTTGTTTCATCGAAAGCCCAATTCGATAGGTCGAATCTAAATCTTACGTTAGTTTACGATTGTATTCCTTTGTATGCTCGCAGCCTATTCAGGTAAACAAATCACGTCAATAGTTCTTTTTGAAAAATTAAAAAGAAGAGCAGCTGAGAATTCCTCTCGGCTGCTCTTCCAATATTCTTTTTTAGATACATCCCTGTTTCTTACTCAGCAGAAAGCTCCGAGTCGGTTACCCATTTATGGTTCTTGACTTCCTCTCCACCCGTGGTTGGCTGGTAGTCAATCATGTATACTGTGGTGCTTTTAGCATCGTCAATCGTAGCCGTTGCGCCTTCCATGCCTTCCATGTGGTTGGCTTCCAAGGTTACCTCGTCTCCTGGTTCGAAAGGTTCCTCTCCTGCATCCGCAATCTCCTCGTGAATTACCCATTTGTGATTCTCTTCGCGCGGGCCGCCATTCGTAGGATCATAGGATACCTCGTAGGCTACAGTGTCAAAAGCGCCCACAATCGTGGCTTCTGCCCTCTCCATGCCTTCCATGTGCCCGTCTGTGATTGTTGCCGTCTCCCCCACGTTGTAGGTAGGATTTTCAGCTTCCTTCAGGCCCTCAGGGATTTCACCGGAGTCATCATGGACCATGCCTTCCATATCGTTTCCCTCCATTTCATCCATGCCACTCATGGAAGATTCCTCTGCCATACTTTCAATAGAACTAGCTTCTGATTCGGCAGCCGATTCCTGGCTTCCGGTATCTGTCGAACACGCTACCAAGAGAGTTGCTGCGGAAATACTTAAGATACCTGTTAAAATTCTGTTTTTCTTCATCTGCTGTCTAATCCTTTCCCATATATACTGTCTACAAATGTAAATCGATATAAGACTATTCTAAAGCCTTTAAATAAAAAAATCAAAAGATATCCCTTTTACGAAGAATATCCAGCAATATTTGGGTCTATTCCAATGAAAACTAATGAAAAAAGAGCTGTGCAATCCAAGTCCATTTTTCCTATTTTATAGCGTCCAACATAGCTACGTAACTCTGGTAGTTCTCGTTTCCGCCAGATAGGTTGTAGACTTCCTTGAAGCCATGATTAATCAAAACGTTTTGGGCCGCATTCCCGGTCACGCCTTTATTACAGTAAGTGACGGTCGGTACTTCCTTGTCTAATTCTTCCGCACGGATTCTTAGTTCCCCTAGCGGTATATGGACGGCACCCTTCACATGGGATTTTTCATAATCCTTTTTCGAACGGGTGTCGATGATTTGGATTGCCTCGCCTTTTTCTTGAGCGGCTAATATCTTAGTCGGCGTCATCAACGGGTTACGTTTGATGGCATTATCCAATGCCATACCGGTATAAAGAACGGGATCTTTTGTCGTTGCAAACGGCGGTGCGTAAGCCAAATCTAAGTGGAAAAGGTCTTCCGCTTTGGCGCCGAAAGTAATGGCGGTAGCAAGCACGTCAACCCGCTTGTCAACACCACCTTTGCCAATAACTTGCGCGCCTAGGACAAGGCCCGTCTTGCGGTCTGCCAAAGCTTTAATGGTTAATTCCTGTCCGCCCAGATATTCAGCGTGATCGGGTTTCAAGTTATAAAGCGTTTCGTATTCATAGCCTTCCTGAATCGCTTCTTTTTCGGTTAAACCGGTTTGGCCGACGTGCAGGTCAAAGATTCGGAAGATCCCGGTTCCCAGTACTCCTCGGTGTTCCAGGTTTCCGCCCGTAATAACGTCCCCAGCAATGCGTCCCATTTTATTGGCCGTCGAGCCCAATGGACGGTAAATCGGTTTGCCGGTAATGACGCTGAAGCTTTCGGCCACATCGCCGACCGCATATACATCCGGCACATTGGTCTGCATCTTTTTGTTTACGGCAATAGCGCCCGTAGTGCCAATCTCCACGCCAATTTGTTTAGCCAACTTAGTATTGGGACGAACCCCAACCGAGAGGAAGACGACATCAGCTTCAAGAGTCTCGCCCTTAGTGGTGGTCACACTCTTAACTGAACTTTCACCATCAATGGTCTTCACGGTATCACTCAAAAGGAGCCGAACACCATGAGCACGCAAGTGTTCCTCGACGCGGAATGCCATATCGGCATCCATTGGCGGCATCACTTGGTCCTGCATTTCCACCAAGGTTACTTTCATCCCTTTATGCACCAATTGCTCGGTCATTTCCAAGCCGATAAAACCAGAACCAACCACGACGGCTTTCTTCGGTTGCTTCAGGGAAAGGTAAGCAGTTATGTCGCGGTTATCCTGAATGTTCCGTACTTGGAAGACGTTGTTGTATGCGCCTTGGTTGAAAGGAGGCGGTGTGAAAGGATTGGCACCAGTGGCAAGCACTAATACATCATAGCTGTCTTCTTTCGTTTCCCCGGTTACGACATCCAACACTTCCAACGTTTTCGTTTCATGATTGACTTTGGTTACCTTGTGTTCAGTAAAAATATCAACATTATAACGCTTTTTGAACCAAGCAGTATTTCGGGGAGTCAGTTCGTCAATGCTTTCGACTTCCCCACCAATTTGATAAGGAATCCCGCAAACAGAATAAGAAATATCTTTTCCTTGGTCATAAACAACAATTTCAGCTTCTTCGGTATTTCTTCTAGCTTTTGCCGCTACGGATGTGCCGGCTGCAACGGAACCAATAATAACTATTTTCATGTTGTCTGCCTCTTTTCCATCATTTTATTCTTTATTTAGTATTCATACCCGTCAAACCAATGTTTTGTTTTATTTGAAAATTTGACTAACAATAACATCATTGGTACTTCAATTAGAACACCAACAACGGTCACAAGAGTTGCGCCTGAATCTAATCCAAACATTGAGATCGATACCGCTACCGCTAGTTCAAAGAAATTACTAGTGCCCACCATAGCTGCTGGGGCTGCAATATTGTATGGCAAGCGACAGGCTTTGGATCCCCCGTACCCTATAACATAAATCAAAATATTTTGAATAATTAAAGGAACTGAAATAAGTAAAATGTGGAGAGGATTCTCAATAATGGGTTGTCCTTGAGTTGTAAAAATAATAATTAATGTTAAAACCAAGCCCAAATTTGTATAACCATCAAATTTTCCAATAAAAGTATTTTCAAAATACTCTTTTCCTTTTTTATTTACTACTACGTTACGTGTAAAAATAGCCGCTACTAATGGCGCAACGATGAATAATACCAATGATAAAACTAACGTTTCCATTGGAACATCAATGTCTGTGACACCTAGTAACAACGAAACGATTGGAACATATAGTAATAGGATTAAAATATCATTTACCGAAACCTGGACCAGGGTATAGGCTGGATCACCATTTGTAAGTTTACTCCAAACAAATACCATTGCTGTACAGGGCGCTGCTCCTAGTAAAACAGCACCCGCTATATATTCTCCAGCTAACTCTGAACTAACCCACTGATTAAATACAACATAGAAGAAAAATGCGGCAATAGCGAACATCGTAAAAGGCTTAATTGCATAATTAATGAAGCTAGTCAACGCAATACCTTTAGGTTTCTTTAAAGCGCCTACTACACTAAAAAAATCTATTTTTAAAAACATTGGAAATATCATAATCCAAAGTAAAATGGAAGTTGGTATGGAGACGTTATAAAATGTCATTCCCTCTAAATCTATTGGAACACCGGGTAAAAAATAGCCAATCAATATCCCGGCAATCATACTTAATCCTACCCACAACGATAAATATTTCTCCCAAATACCTATAGCTAGTTTATTATGTTTCTTTTCTGAAATCGTCGTCATAATTATCTCCTTTTAAATGAGGTTAGATCGATATTATTGTAGAACGCCAAGGTTTGTCTTATCGGTCTTATTTCCTTCTTTGATACAAATACAATCCGCGGCATGTGTCAGCAAGTGAACCGTTTCCTGAATGTACTGCTTTGCTGTTTCTTCGTTAAGGGAATAATGATGCCAGGTCCCCTTTTTTTCTGAAGTCACCATTCCTGCTTCAGTCAGTACCTTGATATGGTGGGATAGGGTTGGCTGCGTAAAATCAAAGTGTTCTAAAATATCACAGGCACACATTTCCCCACATGAGAGCATGTCTAATATTTTGACACGTTTTGGTTCAGATAGGGCTTTGGCAATCTTTGCATACGATTCGTATGTCATTTTCAGTCTCCTTTCTACTTTACGGTAGAGGCCGTTATTTTTTCTAAGGATACACCTAACCAATCAGCAATCTCCTGGTTAGTTGGATAATCTCCGACTTTCACTATGGTATCGTTATTCAAAACAGTCACTGGCAAACCGTCTATTCCTTTTTCCTGAAGCACTTGCTGAACGGCTTCATTGCGAATAAAAGAATTTGGATTCGCACTTAGATTGTAACGGACCATTTGCTTTCCTTCTACTTTCCGAACGTGTTGCATGACAGCAGTGATGCGAATCAAGTTTTCATCCACAGAAGGGCCGCATACGCCGGTGCTGCAACACAATGCTGGTTCATAAATCGCTAATTTCTCCATTTTTTTTATTTCCTTTCATAAAAGACTATAGTATGGTCGCCAAAGCTTCCCCTTTGAGTTCTACCGAACTCCACTCCACAACCGCAAAGTGGTTGTTTGATACTTCAGCTACTTTTTGGATCCATTTTTGTTCGTTTTGAGCCCGGGCTAGCAGCAATTCATTGGTGGTTCCGGTTGATAACATGCTGTTATTTACCACCCACCACGTATGCGCAATGTTTGCCCGGTCTAAGTCTTCCTTTAATCGAAGCGATTCGTATACTGGCGTATTTTCAGGCAGTGTGACCATCACCACTTCCGTTTGCTGTGGGTCTTGCAACACTGGCAACAACTGGCGTACCGATTCCGGCACCTCCCCTGAAGTTCGCTCCACTTCTTTGGCGTAACTTTGGGAAGAGTCCAACAGCAATAAGGTGTGTCCCGTAGGTGCGGTGTCAATGACGACCACATCGGCGTCGACGGTCGCTACAATGTCAGCGAAACGTCTGAAAACGGCTATTTCCTGGGTACATGGAGAGCGCAAATCTTCTTCCACATAGGCCAAGTCTTCTGGTGACATCGTTTGGCGGGCCTTCGTCAGCACTTCTTCTTGATAATCTGCTAGTTCTTGCTTTTCGTCAATGCGACTCATTTTGATCGCGTCCGATTCTTGAATGATATAGCCCAAGTGGGCAGCAGGATCGGTTGTGGCCAAGTGGACTTTCTTGCCTTTTTCCGCCAGTCCAAGGGCAATGGTAGCGGCAATCGTTGTTTTTCCAACCCCGCCTTTTCCCATCGTGAAGACCACACGCTTATTTGTACGCACCAAATCATCGACAATCTCTCTAAGCGCCGGGTAAGTTTCGTTTTGCAAACTTGCAGGAGCAGTAATGACGTGCTCATCTTTTAAGAGTGAACGTAAATTTTCAAGGCCAGTCACGTTAAAGGAACGCAAAGGAATCTGTGTAGCTGGAAGTTGCTTCAAGCTGGCGGGCATATTGGTTAAGGCTTCTTGCTGCTCGTCTGCAAACTTTTGCGAAACGGCATCGGTTGGCTTCTCCAACACGCCATTGACGATGAGTCGTTGGTTAAGAACACCCAATTCTTTTAGCTCGTTAAAAGCGCGTTCCGCCTCCATAATCGGCCCTTCTTGTGGCCGGGTGACTAAGAGCAAGGTTGTTTTTGTTTTATCGGCTAGCGTTTTGACCGCCCGTTCGTAGCTCTCCTTCTGATCACCTAAACCGGAAAGTTGTCCCATGCAAGAAACACCTGTAGTGTTCTCATCTAGAAAGTTATTCCATGCAGACGGTAACTGCAGCATCCGCAACGTATGGCCTGTTGGTGCGGTATCAAAGAGAATGAAATCAAATTTCTGTTCGACTTCAGGATTGGTCAAAAATCCAGCAAACTCGTTAAAGGAGGCAATCTCCACGGTACAAGAACCTATGAGTTGCTCCTCCATATTGGCAATGGCAGATTCCGGCAACAGCCCCCGATAAGGGCCAACGACGGACTCCATGTATTCCTGAGCTGCTGTAATGGGATCAAAGTTGGCCACATGCAAGCCTGGTACTTCTTCGATTGCCGTTCCTTTATTGGTCAGTTCCCGTCCAAACACATCTTGTAAGTTACTGGCAGGGTCTGTACTGACCAGCATCACGCGCTTGCCACTGTCAGCCAGTGCGACCGCTGTCGCGCAGGCGGTTGAAGTCTTTCCAACCCCGCCCTTTCCCGTAAAGAATAAGTATTTTGTTAAGTCACTTGCTATTGGTGAATAATTTTCCATCTATCATCGTTCCTTCCTTTTAACAGCAGTCGGAGCCAGCTCCGCCGCAACAGCTACCGTCAGCTGATCCTGCCATGACGAATTGGATTCCCATGAATGTCGAAATATCATCTAAAGTAGGATAAGCGCCTTTTTTCTTTACTTCCCCATTCACCAATGTGATCGGCAACGCATCGGCCAATTCTTCTTGCAAAATGGTTGTCACGGTTGCATTATTAACAAATTCTTGCGGGCTGCTCGACAGGTTGTACCGAATTGCCTCGTAGCCTTCAACTGTATTCAGGGCTTGAATAGCAGACGTCATCATCAATAAGTCTTCATTCACGGAAGGCCCGCACACCCCGGTGTTACAACACATGGCCGGCTCAAATAATTCCAGTTTATTCATCATATTATCTCCTTTTTACTATCTACTTCTATACATAGAAAGTCATCTATGTATAATATAGAAGTTCATCTATCTTTTGTCAATACATTGAATAGTAAAACTATATGAAAGCTTGGAGGAATCTTTTTAAGTACACTTAACCTGGATACCTGCCTAAAAAAGGCTGGAGAGAATGAAAAGGGAACTTCTCTTATCACAAGAAGTTCCCTTTTACTAATTCTATTTATTGAGGATTCGCATGGCATTGATGACGGCAATCACGGTGACCCCCACATCCGCAAAGACCGCTTCCCACATCGAAGCCACCCCAAAGGCACCCAGAATGAGGAACAAGCCTTTCACCCCAAGGGCGAAGAGGATGTTTTGCCAAACAATGCGACGGGTATCCTTGGCAACCTGCATGGCCGTCCCAATCTTGGAGGGTTTGTCGTCCATGATCACCACGTCAGCGGCTTCAATGGCTGCGTCGGACCCCAGGCCACCCATGGCGAAGCCGATATCGGAGCGGGCCAGGACCGGGGTATCGTTGATTCCGTCCCCGACGAAGGCGACTTTTTCATTCTTCTTCTTGCGGGAGAGGATCTCCTCGAATTTCGTCACCTTGTCTTGCGGCAACAGTTCGCTGTAGACCTCTGAGATTCCCAGTTTCTTGGCTACTGCCTCACCTACAGACTGGGCGTCACCCGTGAGCATGATGATGTGTTCGATTCCCAGCTTCTTCATGGTGGCGATAGCGGCTGCGGCGTCTTCCTTGATGGCGTCCGCAATCAGGAGGGAACCGGCGTACTCACCTTCCACAGCCAGGTACACGATGGTTCCGATTTCAGATACTTCTTCGAAGTTCACCGCGAATTTTTCCATCAGACGGGCATTTCCCGCCAACACTTCTTTGCCGTCAATGGTCGCTTGGATTCCGTGTCCGGAGATTTCGTTATAGGCAGTGATTCGTTCTTCCTGGATTGCTTGGCCATATCTTTCCTTGATAGAATCGGCAATCGGGTGGCTAGAATGGGCCTCGGCATGGGCTGCCACTTCAATCAAATCTTCTGGACTGACCCCCAGCTTGGGCTCAATCGCGGTAATCTCGAACTTCCCTTTTGTCAAGGTACCGGTCTTGTCCATCACCACGTACTTCAAGTCGTTCAGGGCTTCCAAGTAGTTGCTGCCCTTCACGAGGATCCCTTTTCTTGAAGAAGCGCCAATTCCGCCGAAAAAACCGACGGGAATGGAGACGACCAGGGCACAGGGGCAGGAAATAACCAAGAAGATCGCTGCCCGGTAGATCCATTCATCGAACGTCGCTCCCGGGAGTACCAAGGGTGGCACAACCGCCAACAGGAGTGCGGCGACCACGACGACGGGCGTATAGTAGCGCGCAAATTTGGTGATAAACTGCTCGGTCGGCGCCTTCCGGCCGCTGGCGTTCTCGACCAAGTCCAAAATCTTCTTAACGGTGGATTCCGCAAAGGGCTTCTCCACCACTACTTTCAGCACACCGTTGCGATTGATAAAGCCACTCAGGACGGAGTCGCCTGGGGCCACGCTCCGCGGAACCGATTCCCCGGTCAAAGCGGACGTATCCATAGCGGAGGTTCCCTCCACGATTTTCCCGTCCAACGGCACTTTCTCACCCGGGCGGACCAGAATGAAATCACCCGCTCTGATGGTTTCCGGTGCGACCTTCACAATCCCGTTTCCCGTATCCAGGTTCGCGTAATCGGGACGGATATCCATCAGGTCCGCAATCGAGCGGCGGGACTTGGAAAGGGCGACATCCTGGAATAGTTCTCCCACCTGGTAGAAGAGCATGACCGCGACGGCCTCCGGATATTCCTGTACATAGAAGGCAGCCAGCGTCGCTATTGTCATCAGGAAGTTCTCGTCAAAGACTTGTCCGCGGAATATGTTTCGGACCGCACGCCAGACGACATCATAGCCGGAAATCAGGTAGGCAATCACGAACAGGATAACGGGAAGAACTCCTGGAAGTGGCAGGAATATTCCGGCCAGCATAAGGGAGAAGCCGAGTACCAAGCGAATGACGGCTGTCCTCAGTTCATTTTCTTCCCCGTCTTCCCTATTATCCCGCTCTACCGCTTCAGCAGCTGCTGATTCCGACTCGGCTGTCTTCGTGCTCATTGCAATCAATGTACCGTCGGCCTTGTTCTTCAGGACCACATCTGGCTCCAACGTGTTCACTTTCTGTTTCACTTGGGAGAGGATTTGGTCTTTCTTCTCATTCGTCACCTCAAAGCTCAAGGTCTGCGTCATGAAGTTCACATTGCTGTTGGCCACACCTGCTACCTGAGCCACGCCTCTTTCGACCTTGCTCGCACAGTTGGCGCAGTCGATCCCGTCGAGGATCCATTCGTAGTGTTTTTCGTCCTCTTTTGGCTGGGTATCCTTGTTGGCTTCAGTATCCAGCTTGAGTAGGCGGCCGTCGGCCTTGTTTTTCAGGATCACGTCGGGCTCCAGCTTATTCACTTTCTGTTTCACTTGGGAGAGGATTTGGTCTTCCCTTTCCCCAGTCACCTCGAAGCTCAAGGTTTGGGTCATGTAGTTCACGTTGCTGTTGGCCACACCTGCCACCTTCGCAACGCCTCTTTCTACTTTATTAGCACAATTAGCGCAATCGATCCCATCGAGGATCCATTCGTGTTGTTTCTTGTTCTCGTCCATTGCGTCTCTCCTTATTGAATATTAGTTTGAATGGCTTTCTCTATAATCCCAACAGGGTTTGAATGGTGCCATTTTCTATCATAATATAAATTCCTAATCCAATAAAAACCAGCGAGACTATCACCCGCTGATACTTCTCGATTGTTTCTGATATCAAGGTAATTTTTGATAATCTGTAACTGATATAGCAAAGGATCGCCACAGAGATGGCGAAAACAATTAACGCTACACCAATTTCAATTCCAGCTAGTGATGTAAAGTAAGGGATATAAATACCTAGATTGTCACCACCGGAAGCCACGGTAATCAGGGCTACCGTCCAAAATAATCGGTTTCCCCCTCCTGCTTCCATTTTTTCAAGCACTTCCTCTTCATCTTCATCCTGCTCTCCCTTGAAAGCAATCCGAATTCCTAAGTACAGTGGAATCAATCCCAACAAACCAATAATCCAGTCTTCAGGAATGAGGTTTAAAACATAAGCTGCAAATAAACTGAACGCAACGAGCATTCCCGTTCCCAGGTATTGTCCCCCAACGATTCCCTTCATCTTCCCCTTCGTGCTGCTTTGAGAGAAGATAATCATGAGGATCAGGAGATAATCAATACTGGTAGAAACATAAACCGCAAGGGCAGATATAATTGTTTGTAACATAGGTGCACTCCCATCTAAGATATAAGTTGCAAGTCTTCTCCCACTCTTAAGACCGAGCAAATAAAAGTCACTATTTCTTCGTTGGCCAGCGAATAGTAAACCATCTTCCCTTCTTGATACGATACTGTGACACCGTTTTTCTTCAAGAAGCGCAAGTGGTGAGAAGTTGACGCCATACTGGCATTAATGATTGCGGCTAAATCGCATACGCACATCTCTTTATAAGTAGCGAGTGCATATAAAATCTTTATCCTTGAAGAATCCCCTAGACACTTGCTCAGTACTAATAAATCCGCAAAATCTTTATCTTTCAGTTCCGTTTGAACCTGGTCAACTTTTTCTGCATGAATAATCGTCGTTTTACAAACGTCCAAATCTATATTTTTCATCTTTACACCCCTTTCATTAAAATGTTTGTTTGAATGAAGTGTAGCACATTCTCTCTTGTTTTTCTATATTATTGGAGTCGCATTTACGCATTAATTCAGATTTTCTTCTAAAAATTACGCTCTTCTCTTGTAAATCCTCTAAAGGTCAAAGTTTGAAATCATAGTAGTTATTAATTTTTTGGAAAAAGTTTTGATATTTATCGGCTAGTATTCCTTACAAACACAGAAAGAAAAACAATTCAGTCAATTGCCACACCGTGGACTTCATCAAAAAAGCCGCATGCGGACAACTGAAATCTACTATATGCTGCATGAAGCCATTCAAACAAATAGAAAAGTTGCCATACAAATAGAAGCCATTGATTGCGACGGCTTCTATCAGGAAGATATCATCGGATCGATTAAAAAATCCGACTCGCTGGGTATTTATATAAAGAACCAAAATGTTCACTATGATGAGATATTAAATATCCAGTTTTACACTTAAAAGCTGCTTCTATTGATTGAATAACGTTTTATTCAAGCGAATACCAGGAGGGTTTATTTTGGATTGGGGAAATAAAAGGCTAGTTTATTATTAACCAACTTCAATTTGGCGTTGAAAGGCGTGCCTTTTTTACTCTTAAACCCTTTTATGAGGCTGGTTTCTTGTTTAGATAACAGATCCTTTACGTTTTTCTTCGTGAGTGTCTTCCCACTCCATTTTTTAGGCAACGTAAATGTACAGCCCTCACGATAACCCGCACAACCAAAGAACTTCCCTTTATCTAGAACATTCTTACAGCATTGCGGACATACACCCATGACAGTGTTTGCTTCGCCTTTTTCAGTATGTTTTTTTATCGCACTGTTTTCAAATGTATCCGGTACTTTTTGGATTAAATGGTGAATAAAGTTTGTAATACTGCTCAAGAACGCTTCTTGTGTACCTTCCTGATTGCGTATTTTTTTAAGGTACTTTTCCCATTTAGCAGTCATAGAAGCGTTGGCTATCTCATCATTTTGAATGACTTCACAAAGCGTCTCACCTTTTGGTGTGACCAAGACATTATTTTTCTGAAGCGTGATATAGTCTTGCTTTTTCAATGTTTCAATCACATTTGCGCGCGTCGCCTCCGTCCCAATGCCTTCGGTTTCTCTTAATATCGCTTTATTCTCTTCATCTTCGGCGTCGCGCCCCACATTTTTCATGGCCGTAATCAGTGTTCCCTCTGTGTAATACTTGGGTGGCTGTGTCTTCTTTTCCTTGGTGTAAAAGTGGCTAGCTACCGCGTCACCTTCTCTTACAGTGGGAAGTGTTTGATTTTCTTCTGTCGTCTTTTTCATTTCTTTCTCGTTTTTGTAAAACTTCCGCCAGCCCATCACTTTTTCTACTTTACCCGTTGTCTTAAACAAAACAGCATGGACGGTGGTTTCGATCGTTGTTTCATCGTAAATATAAGGTTTTTCAAACATACTCAACGTGCGATACAAGATTAATGCATATATATTTCGTTCCTTTTGAGATAAAGCTGCTAAGTTTGGCAACGTGCGCGTCGGGATAATGGCGTAATGTTCCTGTACGTTTGCGCCATCGACATAGCGCTTGTTCTCTTTTAACTGCGGTTCGGCAATCGTTTCGTTCACTAAATTTAGATAGCTGGGAAGAGCGTTTTTTAAATAGTCAAACTCCGGACGACCAATATAGTTTGTATCGGTACGCGGGTAAGAAACCAGCTTTTTTTCGTACAGACCTTGCACGATTTTCAACGTTTCTGAAGCACTGTAATGAAATCGTTTGTTCGCTGTCGCTTGTAAATCAGAAAGACTAAAGAGTTTGGGTGCATACTGCTTCTTTTCTTCCGTCTTGACGGATGTGATCTGTCCGGGAGCCGAATCGCTTATTTCTTGTTTCTCTTTAAATGCCTCTAAATCGAATTCACTGTCAAAACGACCTGCATATTTTCCTTGGTAAACGCCTTTTTTGTGACTGAATCTGCCATATAATTCGTAAAAAGGTTTACTAACAAATTCCGCAATCTCTTTATTCCGCTGGTAGATGAGGTATAAGGTCGGTGTTTGGACGCGTCCAATGCTAAAAACGCCTTTCATGCCATTTTTTTGCATATAGAGCGTGTACAGACGCGAGAGATTCATGCCGACTAGCCAGTCAGCGATTTGTCTGGTTTCGGCCTCTTTATAACTGGAATAGAATTCTTCTCCGTTCCGTAAGTGGTGGAACCCATTTTTTATTTCTTCTTTTTCCAATGAATTAATCCAGAGACGCTTGAGTTGTTTATGGTTATTTCCTGAAAGATTAATGATTAAGCGCGCAATCGCTTCTCCCTCTCGATCGCCATCAGTGGCGATAATAATCGTGTCTGCTTCATCTAAATGCTTTTTAACGATGGTGTATTGCTTTTGCTTCCCATCACTGACTTTGAACCGATACTCGGTTGGCAACAGCGGCAATGTATTGAAGTCCCATTTTTTCCATTTCTCATGGTAATCTTCTGGAGAAAAAAGGGAAACGAGGTGACCAAACCCATACGTGATGACGGCATTCGCAAATTCTTTGTCCGATACCACAAAGTGGCCGTCTTTACGCTCGGAATGGTCAAAAGCGTCTGCATAAGCGGACGCCTGACTGGGTTTTTCGGCTAAAATAACGGTTTTACTCATTCGCTCACTTCTTTCTTTGTTTTCTTGACAATATATCAAGTTTGATATATTGTTTAATTATACAGAACGTGATAGGAGTTTCTATGAAAAAATACGAAATAGAAATTTATGAAGATAAAAAAGGGAAAAGTCAAATCATGGATTGGATCAAAGAATTAGATAGTAATCCAACAAAAGAAAACAAGTCAACTTTAAAAAAGCTCTACTACCAAATGGAACGCCTTGAATATGATGGCACATTTGTAGGAGAACCGCTAGTAAAACAAATTGACGGGAAACTGTGGGAACTACACCCCATCCCTAATCGGGTCTTTTTCGCAACGCTAGAAGATAATCAGTTGCTTTTATTGCACCAATTTAGAAAAAAACACAAAAGACGCCCAAAAATGAAATCGAACAAGCGAAACGTGAACTAGCTGATTGGCTAGAACGTAAGAAAGGATAATTAATATGAAATGGACCGATGTAAAGAAAGATATTAGCAGCATTTCGCAAGAAGATAAAAATCTAATTGAATTGACCGCTCTATTAGCTAGCTTGCGTAAAGAAAAAAAAATGACGCAAAAAGAATTAGCTGAAAAGGTGCATGTTTCCCAGGCTCAAATCGCTCGAGTAGAAAATTTTTCTTATACTCCCTCGTTAAAAACCATTACCAAAATTGCAGACGGTTTGAACTTAGAACTGACATTCAGAGACAAAACGACCAAAGAATTGGTGAAAAATTAAATGATGCATTACAGTCTCTCGTTCTAAAATTAAAAGCAGCACTCTCAACACTCTTATTGGGGGGTTGAGAGTGTTGCTTTTAATACCTCTTGAATAAATAAAAAAGTTCCTAAAACGAAAAATAATCATTTGAGCGACTCAAAACATTTATCTTCTCCGAATGGCAGCACTGGCCACCATTTTAGCTCCGGAAATGGTACTTCTTCCACTACCAGTCGTGAACCACATCGATTTTGCCACACTTGGACCTTTGATAATCACAAAACCCATCCCTATTAGTCCAGCTAATTTCACCCAATTGAAATCATCAGACATCAAGATTTGCGTAAACAGCAACATGGACACGATTTCCAATAATAAGGTCACGATCTGACTCAAGAATTCCCGCCACCAAATCCCCATATAGTTGTATTCATCATTAATAATAGTTATTGCCGCAAAAACGCTGGTGAGTTCCAATATCAAGAGTTCCGCATGAACAATGCAGACCTTCACCAAAAAGGCTTAATGACAGGGTTCTTGCTCTAGACCGCAAAGTAAATGTGAAGAAATAATAAAATACGGTTTATTAGTTTATTTCTCCTAATTTTCTTCGATTTATTGCCCTATATAGAGATCCTTGAGATATTCCGGTTGCTGAGACTATCTCTTTAACAGAATATTCTTTACTGTCATACATCCGAAGTGCAACAGTAAGCTTTTCTTTATCTAGCTTGGGTCTACCTAATGTTTTTCCACGCTTTTTGCTTGCTTCGAGTCCTTCCTTTACTCTTTCAGCAATTAAATTCCTTTCTAATTCTGCAATTACACACATCATTTGAAACATGGCTTTCCCTGTTGATGTTTTAGTATCCATATTTTCTTTTAATGACGCCGATTGTAAAATTAAGCGAGACAAATA
>NZ_JXKD01000010.1 GCF_001885765.1 Enterococcus aquimarinus
AATTTCATCAGTCCCATATATTATAGAGCCGGAAAGTCAGATAGACTTGCAGTGATTATCTTACTGGCTATTAATCAGCAGAGCCGTAACATGGTAGATAGTTTTTTAAATCAATTTTCTACCCCATATGAAGTTGGATCACATGTTGTTTTTCCATTAATTTCTATTCAACCATCAGCAAAATTTGAGCGTATGAAATCACAAGAGGGAACATTTCTTTATCAATTGCCCCATTATAGAGGAGTGGCGAATGAGACTAGTGAATACATAGGCTTTTCAAAAGTTGATAGTGATGTAGAGTTTATTATCACGGATAAAGAAAAAATATTTAGGAGTTTGAACAGATTAGGTATTAATCAAAAAACTATTTTCCCAGATCATGACAATATTGCTGAGTATTTAAAGATAAAGGAACTATTGAATAATTAGAAACATATTCTTTGAAATTTGTTAGATGTTTTTGAGAGAATGTAGTGGTAACAAAATGCTCAAGATAATCTTGCTAAGTTATCTT
This sequence comes from Enterococcus aquimarinus, assembly GCF_001885765.1. GTDB lineage: Bacteria > Bacillota > Bacilli > Lactobacillales > Enterococcaceae > Enterococcus_I > Enterococcus_I aquimarinus. Next base: position 515 of record NZ_JXKD01000010.1, read on the forward strand.
GAGCATAAGTTAATTCAGAAATGATTTTTAGTATTCGTTCCAGCTCGCAATTTCTTACTAAAAATTATCCAAAATATCCATATTTTTTTAGTTAAAACAGGTTGAAACTAAATCAAAACTAACTACAATTGACAAAAATTATCAGAATTTCGCAGCACCACTAAAAAAATAGAATGCTGTTATACCAACGATGTTATACCAACGATTAGAGTTTATCAGAAGCTCTTAGAAAAGCTAACCTTTTGCTGGAAGGGTCAGTGGGATAGTCATAATATTAAAGCTCAAAATATTGTTAATTCAATGTTTTGAGCTTTTTTGTTCGCCCAGCATGGGCGAACTCTAACAGGTGAAAGTCCTGAGTGTGACCCATTAGCGGTAAGCACATAGCTAAAAGCAAAGGTGTCCGTAGCGATGCGGAATCTGAAGGAAGCTCGAGGCAAATCTCTGGTCTGACGAACAGAAATCATATAGGAGGCAGTGCACGAAGATAAGGTTGCAAAAGAAACTGAAGTCCAATAGCTAATGGAACAATCGTGTGATGTAGATATGGCAGATAGATGGAGAAAAAGAGTTCGCACCTTAACTGGGGAGGTCTCATAGGCTTACTCCAAAACCTTGTAGTGATGCAAGACTGAGCCATGAGAAGTCAGCAGAAGCCGTAGTAGTGAAGACAACTAATGAAAGTTAGGAAGAGCGAAGGGCTGAACCGTTTTATCGTTATGGAAATCAATTTTGGAAGAGGAAAAAGACCACTGGTCAAGAGACGAGAAAGTGGATACCGACTTTACGGGAAAGAAAGGAAATAACAAACATGTATGAAAGGAATATACTCGACCGCATTTTGGATCGAGATAACTTAAATGCGGCATACGAACAAGTCAGACGAAACAAAGGAGTCGCAGGGATTGATGGTATGACAACGGATGAAATAGGTGTTTATCTACTTCGAAATAAAGAAGAAATGATTACGGAAATTCGTCAAAGAAAATATAAGCCCTCACCTGTCCTTCGAGTAGAAATCCCAAAACCAAATGGCGGTGTCCGCCTTCTAGGAATTCCTACGGTCAAAGACCGTGTGATTCAACAGGCAATTTCACAAGTATTAACGCCCATATTTGATAAACACTTTAGCAAATATAGTTATGGATTCCGTCCTAATCGACAAGCACAAATGGCGATTACTCAAGCATTAGAATTTTTCAATGAGGGATATGATTGGATTGTAGATATCGACCTTGAGCGTTTCTTTGATACGGTACATCATGACCGTCTGATGAATCTCGTTGCCAGAACGATTCCTGATGGCGATGTGATTTCGTTGATTCGTAAATTCCTTGTTAGCGGCGTACAGATTAATGGGACTGTTCAAGCAACACCCATTGGTACACCGCAGGGAGGAAATCTCTCACCCTTACTCAGTAATATCATGCTTAATGAACTCGATATGGAACTCGAGAAACGAAACCTCCGTTTCGTTCGTTATGCAGATGACTGTATTATTATGGTTAAAAGTGAAATGTCCGCAAGAAGAGTCATGCGTTCAGTTACGAAATTCATCGAGGGAAAATTGGGATTAATCGTGAATAGTACGAAGTCTAAAATTGTAAAACCAGATGACCCAGAATTTAAATTTCTAGGTTTTGGTTTCTACCAAGATTTTAAAGACAAGAGTTACAAATCGAAACCTCATAAAATATCTCTTGAAAATTTCAAATACAAACTTAAAATCTTAACCCGTAAAAATTGGAGTATCGATACGAAAACACAAGTAATGAGATTAAACCAAGTCATTAGAGGTTGGATAAACTATTACAGAATCGGTTCGATGAAGAAAGTGCTAATAGGGATTGACTCTCATCTGAGGCTTCGTCTCAGAATGTGTATTTGGTGTAAGTGGAAAACAGCCAAGAATCGACGAAAGAACCTAATAAAGTTAGGTATGAATAAGTATGATGCTTATAAAAATAGCCATACTAGCAAAGGTGTCACCCGTATGGCCTACTCCTGGGTTCTGACAACGACTATTACAAATAAAAGACTAAGCCAATTTGGATTAGTCTCTTGTGTAACGCATTATAATAAAGTACATGTTTAGTATAAAACGGAACCGCCGTATACCGATCGGTACGCACGGTGATGTGAGAGGACGAATAATCAATTAATGATTATTCTCCTACTCGATTAGTTTGCCCGGCATGGGGAAAACTAAAACATATTAAAGTTTCAAGCAAATTCTTGAATTGATGTACGATGGTGTGAGAGGTCGAATAATCAGTTAATGATTAAATCAAGTTGTTTAATTCCTTTTTTTAATCAAACATAAGATTATCAATTTCCTTTTTCTGAATAGGATGAATCATGTTACAATCAAATGAAGAAAACGATTTTATAGGAGGTATAAATGGATAAGATTCTACAAGCTAATTATTTAACCGTAGGTAATGTAGAGCGGTATCGTACAATTATGCGTTATTTTTATAAACGACATCGTCAAATGCAAGGGGCATCCTATCGGCCCGAACTAATTCAAATGATGCAAGAAAACTTCTCGCTAGAGTATGGTGAGATAGAAATGGATCAAGATTTGGAAAGTTTGGTTATTTGGGGAAATCTACAAAAGCAACAAGAGTTTTTCCAAATTCGTTCGATTGAAGAATACCGGAATAAAAATTTTCGATATCAGATTACAGAAGAAGGTGTTTTGGTTGAAGAAATGGTTTATCAATTATTAAACCAAAAACACGCAGCACGTGGAGCATTAGATGAAGAAGTTTTTCGTGAGCTATTAGAATTGTTGCAAGTATTTATTGATTCAAACGGAGTAAATTGTACTGTTTGGCCAAGTATTCGCGAAGCGTTTCGCAAAGTGGGAGCAGATACGGCGAATTATATTGGCTATATCACGAGTCCAGAAGTCGATAGTCGCATGAAAACAGAAGCCTTTTTAGTGTATAAAGATCGTTTCGTAAATTATTTGCGTAACTTTATTAGTCATGTTCAGAGTTTAAGCTATAATTTTCAATCACTAGTTACGGCGTTAGAAACGATTGTCCAAACGCCTTTGGTAGGGTGGTTATATCAAAAGGAGTTAGAGATTCCAACGTTTGATGGGATGAATCAAGCAGAGGTGGCAGAACAAGTTGCTGGTGAGTTTTTGGCTTTAAAAAATTGGTTTGCAGGGTCTTCTGAGCGCCCGAGTGAATATGATAACTTGATGTACCAAACAGATCAAATGATTGCTAAAATTACCGGTTTAATTTATTACTACGGACAAGAAGTTCATCAATATCAAAGTCGAAAAAAAGATTATTTACAATTAGCCAAATGGTTTGGGCAGACGAATCAATTAGAACAAGCCAAGAAAATGTATGCTGGAATCTTTGGATTAGATCACACGCGGCATTTTTTTGTTAGTGAGGCAAGTCAAGCGACGAATAATCGTTCGGAAAGCTGGTCACTGGAGCCAGCGACATTGTTGCTTGGTCCACGTGGACAACGCAGAAGAGCAAAATCCGAAGAGAAAAGGATTATAATTGATCATGAACGACAGTTGACTAAAATGCAAGAATATCAAATGAAACTAGCGGAAGAACAACAAAAAATCGGTCAATATTTCGAAAATGACCGGCTCGATTTTAGTCAGATTAAGCAATTAGATCGCACGTCGCGTCAAGTATTTTTGAAGTGGATTAGTAAAGCTATGGCACTTCAGTTACCAAGTCAAGTGAAAGAGCAGACGGTTATTGAACATAAAATCATGACAGAGCTTGACTTTGAAGTAATGATTCATATTGATATGGCGATTCGAATTCAAGTCTCGTGTGAAGATGGTCTTTTAGAGTTACCACAAGTCATTATGGAAAGGAAGATTAGATGAGTTCCGATGAGTTACGTCGTGCGTTTAAATTATTATTTGAAAATTTTTGGATTATTCGTAATCAACAACCAGAAGATTATGCTTTTTTGCGCCGAAATCAGCTGGCATTACAAAAAGAATTACGACAACGCTTTGGCATGAATTTAATCGTCCGTCCCCAGTATATTCAATTACTGAAGCGCCCACAGGTTTTGGCAGAGTGGATGGGATCGATTGGATTTCAGACAACGCTTGATTACACCCTGTTTTGTTGTGCGATGGCGTATGTTGAAGACCTTGAAGAAGGAACTCCCTTTATGTTAAATGAATTAGTCCGTGATTTAGGTTTATTAATTCCTGAAGAATTATCGATTGATTGGCAGAATTACAATCATCGCAAATCATTGGTCCGTGTTTTAAAGAAAATGCTTGAATTATCTTTGGTTGAAACGATTCAAGGCGATACGGATGGATTTAGTCACTCTGAGGCAAACCAAGAAGTTTTGTTTCAAACAACGCAGCAAACGCGCGCTTTTTTAGCCAGGGCACCACAATCCTATACTCAATATGAAGATTTTGATACGTTTTGGCTAGAGTTGCAATCAAGTCAGAATCTAGAAGAAAATCAACTGTTATATCAACGTCTGATGTTGGAGCCTGCGATTCAACGGACAGTAGAAAATGAAGAAGTCTTTAATCGTCTAAGAAATTATTATCATTGGATGGAAGAGTATATCGAAAACAATACAGAATTTCGTTTTGAACTATATCGGGATTATGCGGCTCTTACTTTAGAGCATCGCGAATCTTTTAAAGAAGTATTTCCAAGTCGGCGAGTAATTGATGATGTGTTGATTCAACTAGCGACATTGATTCGCAAGGCAGAATTAGATCCATCAAGCTATGGGGTTCTAACGATTAGTCAGATGAAATGGTCTCATTTATTATTAGATTTACAAGGCAGTTACCAAGAATATTGGTCAAAAGAATACAACGAAATGCCTCTCTCCCAGCTAGGAGATGTCTTATTAGAAAGAGCAAGTGATTGGGGATTGCTGGAAGTGCGGGGACAACAAATCGCAATTTTACCGCCAATGAGTCGCTTAATTGCAGAAATGGAGAAATTAAATGAAACAGTGGATCGTTAATCGGGTCGGATTATTAAATTTTTGGTATTATCAAAATCAAATTTTTGAGTTTTCAGATGGTAGGATGTTGCTCAGAGGGACGAATGGTTCAGGGAAATCACTGACCATGCAGAGTTTATTTCCAGTACTTCTAGATGGGGATACGCGTGCGGGACGTTTGGATTCTTTTGGGTCTCAAGATCGTAAAATGTTGGATTATTTACTAGGTGAAAAAGGAGTCTCAGAACGTGATGAAGGTACAGGTTATTTGTTTTTAGAAGTGAAACGAATAGACCGTGAAGAATATCTAACAGTTGGAATAGGCATGTATGCTAAACGTGGTGGAACGCTAAAGAAATGGTTTTTTACAATCGAAAATAATCAACGTATCGGCATTGATTTTGAGCTCTATGAAGAACCACGGAAAAATGAAATCATTCCCAATACCAAACGGAAATTGACGAATCGTTTAGCTGGTATTGGACGCGTTTTTGAGACTCAACGCGCCTATAAATTGTTTGTAAATGAGCGTATTTTTGGTTTCGAAGATATCGAGCAATTTGAAGAACTCATTGAGTTATTAATTAATTTAAGAAATCCTAAATTATCACGGGATTTTAAGCCTTCTGTTATTTATAAAATTTTACATGATTCTTTACCAAAATTAAAAGACGATGAATTATTAACTTTATCAAAAACAATTGAACAATTAGATGGACATCGTGATCGCTTGGAAGATTTGGGAAATGAAATTAAAGACTTAAAGCAGTTTACGAAATTGTATGGCCGTTTTAAACAAGAACATAATGGTCAAATTGCTGGTAAATGGTTTGCATTAAAGCAAGAAGTCGAACATTTAACATCGGAAAATCAGAAGAAACAACGAACTATTCAACGAGAAGAACGAACGTTAGAAAAAACCAAGCAAACGATTGAGGATCATCAAAGTCAATTAATAGCACTTAATCAAAGTATTCTAGAGTTGAATCAACATGAAGGAATGAATTTAGTTCAAAGAGGGCAAGAATTACAAGAACAACTCGATGTGTTACAAACTCAATTTACAAAAAATAGTAAACGAGTTGAGCAAAAGCAAGAACGGATAATCGAACAAAAAAAACAACTTGAGGAACAAGAAGTACAAGTATTGGCGTATTTAAAAGCGTTAGATGACTACTTAATTGATAATGAACAGTACGTGACTTACTTACGATTAGAAGAATTTGATGCGACTTATGCAAATAAAATGCGCACTCAGATTAGTGATGAAGATTATCGTTATTGGCAACAGGAAATTCAACGTAAAAAACGACAGCTAGAAGAGATTCAAGGAGATTTACGAAAATATGATGCACTAAAGGAGCAATTTGTTTTAGTTGAGCGTGAAGTTGCTAATTTACAGCAGCAAGTGGATGAAATGCAACGTGATATTCGTCAATGGCAGCAGACTCGCCAAGCAGAGATCGAAAGTTGGAAACAAGCATTTGAAAACTGGCGGCAACAAGCACACTTTGAAGTGGATATAGTGAAATCGAATGATTTGCTGTATCGAATGGATCAATTATTAGAAGAAGAAATTCGCGAAGAGTATATTCTAGAACCGATACGACAAAGTTACGAATTGGCTCGTGAAGAAAATCAACATCAGATAATTCCATTGAAAAATCAACGTATGCGACTCTTAGAAAAGCAAAAAGAAAAGATAAACGAAAGATTGGAATGGGAAAATAAAAAAACACCAGAACCGTTTCAAACAGCGGATCGACAGAAAAATCGTGAACGATTAAATAAGAGAGGATCATACGTTAGCTTTTACCAAAGTGTCGATTTTATGAAGGAGGTAACCGTTGAGCAACAACAACGAATTGAAGGAGCGCTCTACGCTTCTGGGATTTTAGATTCAGTTGTGTCAAGTGAAGGGTTAACACTAGCTAGCGATTTACAAATTTTGCCAAAACCGGTATTCTTTGGCTCAACGCTAGCTGACTATTTAATCGTTAGCCCAGAAACACCGACACAGTTGCAGCCACTTGTTGCAGATGTCATTCAAAGTATTCTATATGATGAAATAAGTGATGGGAATCCAACCATTTTTTCAGATGGCAAGTATCAAGTTACTAACTTAATTGGAGCGATGCCAGAAAATTATCAAGCTTCCTATATTGGGGCTGCAAGTCAAGAACGTTATCGTCAACAAATGCTTGATCTTTTGCAAATAGAATTGGAACAATTAGTTACAGATATTACTCAAATTGAAGTTGAAATCGAAAAATTAATTCAACTAGAACAACAAATGCTTACCGATTATCATACTTTTCCACTTGGTACCGAAGTCTATCAGAGTATAGCCTATTTAAGTCGTCTTAATTTGGAACTGCAAGCAAAAAGCAAGGAACAAGCAGGTAAGAAAACTGAACGAAATGAAAAAGAGCAAAGCTTGATGCTATTACGTACTGACTTACATAAAAAGTCCACAAAATTTGGTCTTAATTTAACTCAGGATGCTTATCAAGAAGCGATTGTTTATGCTCAAAACTATGAATCTAATTTAAATGATGCGTATCAAAACTATTTGCTACACTTAGCAAAAAAGCCTAACATCGAAACACTGGGTGATACGATTGCTAGTTTGGAAGAAGAAATCGATGAGTTACAACATGAAATAAAAGAGATTTCAGCGGAAATAACGAAACAAGAACGCGTAATAGCAGAAAATTTGAAACAACAAAAATTAGTCAACGTAGAAGAGCTTCAGCAACAATTATTACGGGCGAAGGACGAGCAAAAAGAACGAGAAAGCCAACTAATCGATTTGCGTAAGGAGGAATTAAGATTGACGGGGGTGATTGCAACTAATTATACCCAGTTAGAAATGCAAGAAGCTCAACTAGAAAAGAATCAATTTCAAGAAGCTTATTGGCATCAATTATGTAACAAACGTTTCGTTACAGATGACTTACTTTCACGAGTGAAAGAGGTCGCTTTACCAGAAGATAATGTGAAATTGCGTGACTTATCTGATCGTGTCATACGCCAGTTTAATTTTATTGTTGATCAACTCGGGAATTATCAACCGAAAATTTTAAGTAACATTGATGTTGAATTACCGGAAGAAATTGAGAAGAGATTAGGAGATTTTTCACAGTATAATCATTATAAAGAACCGATCTTTGTTGCAGATAATCAAAATCATAGCACATTTGAATTACTTGATAAACTAGTCAGTCAGCAAATGATACTACAAGATTTATCGAAAAAAGAAGATGAGAAATTGTTTAAAACAATAATCTTAGAATCTGTCGGAAAAGTGTTGCGTAGTCGTATTCAACAATCGTTACAGTGGGTTGGACAAATGAATGAGCTGTTAAAGAGTCGAAAAAACTCATCAGGGCTTACGCTAAGTATCCAATGGAAACCAGTAACAAGCGAAAATGCTAATGATTTAGGGACGGCGAAATTAGTTGAACTATTACAAAAACCGGTTGAAATTTTATCTGAAGCTGATCGTCAGGCGATTGCCCAACATTTCCAAGAAAAAGTTTATTACGCACAGGAATTTTCTGCAAAGCAAACAGATGAGCAAACGACGCTTTTCCAAGCAATCACCCAAGCACTCGACTATCGTGATTGGTTTCAATTTGAGATGAAGTACAAGCGAGCAAATGAAGGCTACAGTCCTCAAGCTTTGAGTGATTCGCAATTCAATAAATTTAGTGGTGGGGAAAAAGCGATTGCGATGTATCTGCCATTGTTTGCAGCTGTTTATTCTCGCTACTTAGATGCTGAAGAATGGTGCCCACGGGTAATTACTTTGGATGAAGCTTTTGCTGGAATTGATGATGAGAATATTTCCGATTTGTTCGAAGCCTGTGAGGAATTAGGTTTTAACTATGTTATGAATTCACAAGCATTGTTTGGTGACTATCCGACCGTTTCAAGTCTAATGATTTATGAATTGCTACGACCACAAAATACGAATCTAGTAACACCAATTCGTTATCATTGGGATGGGCAAACGAAACATTTCTTGCCGGAGCAAACTTATGGATAATTTAATTGAGGCAAAAAAGTTTTTAAACCAACCAGTTTTCCGGAAATTAGGTCAAGAATTGGCAAGACGTTATTATTCAAAAGGCAGCTTCGGATTATCTGTTGGACGTCAGTTATTCAGGAATGAGAGTGATGAGGCCTTACGTCGTTTTTTAGGAATTACGGAATGGGAATGGCAAAGCAGAAAAACTATTAGTATAGAATCGTTTGAACAAGCTCTGAAAAATAGCCTATTAGAATGGTCGCTTACAGAATTCGTCGTATTTGTAACGAAAAAACCACTGCAATTAAAAATAGATGTCGAAGAAGAAAAGCGCGTCCGATACGCTAATTTTGTTACCCGGTTGGATCAAATTGATCCATTGTTTAGTGAAAAGTTAAATGTGAAACAGCTGACGCAGTGGCACGAAGATTTAGGCGGGGATTTTGAAGTTTTTGAGGCTGTTTCACAAGCTCTAAAGCAATTACCCGAAGAATGGACTCGGTTACCTTTTTTTGCTTATCAACAAACCGGCGATACGCATTTCTTCGATGAAACAAAGATGGGTGGACGCTTGCTTTTACAGATGTTAACTGCTCTCTCTCGGAGAACGGAGAATGACAAAAAAATATCCATTGTCGAAGAGAAAAATATAATATTAAATGAATTTCAGTTATTAAGAGATGATATCCATAACTTTGTCTCGGTACGCGGTTTAGTTGCTGAAAAAAACAAGATAATTAGTCAAATGTGGCGGAATGCTTGGAGTGAAGGCGTTACTTGGAATGTTCCGTTGAAGGAAATTTTGCGTATGGATAGTATTTATCCTGGTCATGGTAACAAAGTTTTAATTATTGAAAATTCAGCGGTATATTCGGTGTTACTGGAACTTGTTCCTGAAATTGCAATTATTTGTTCGAGTGGTCAATTCACATATGCTGTTTGGCAGCTTTTACGTAAATTAAGTGAAAATAATGTGAAGTTATATTATAGTGGGGACTTGGATCCAGAAGGACTACTAATGGCTCAAAAAGTAATTGAAATGTTTCCAGAGCAAGCTCAAACTATCGGAATGTCATTAGAAAGTTATCAAGTAGGAAAGCAATTAAGTAAATTATTACCCCAACAATTAAAACAACTTCAGAAAATAAACAATAAAGAGTTAAAAATAATTGCAGAAAAAATGGAAATCAGTCATATAAAAGCATATCAAGAAGGTTATTTGGATATTATTTTAACTGAAATTAATGAAAAAATGCAAAATTAAAAATTAGGTCCTACAATGTTTAGTGTTAATCAGTATAATTCACATCCAAAAAGAATATTTGCGTATCAAAAATAAAGAATGGAGAGATCAAAAATGAAAAATAAATATCTTTATTTGAGCAGTCTATTCTTATTGATTACAATAATCGGCGTTGTTTCTATATTGAGTAACAGTATCAGTGATAACATTGGTAGTATATTTTTCCCGTCGATTTTATCACTCTTTTTCTTTTTAAAGTGGCGAGAACTACCAAAAGAAAATTCCTTTTATTTCAGCATTCTCTTTCTATTTATTACTGTAATTTCTTCGATTGCTTTAGTGAATAATAATAAAAATATGGATTTGAGTGTTATCCTTTTTATAGCTGCGTTATCATTATTGTTATTTCTTAAAAGCACGAATATTAACATTAAGTGTGATAAATAAATCAGTCTTCATTATCACCGTGCTGTAAGTTCATGTAAGAATCCATTCTTTTAAGTGACAGTAACGTGTCCGATAATGCGATGGGATAAGAAGCGAATGCTAAGCGGAAATCTGATTACTCATGATGGAAAGTAGCGGCATATCTGATTCGATTCCTGACTTTTTCAATTCAATTCTTTAAGAAAATCTTAAGACACTTCCAATAAAAAATCGGAAGTGTCTTATTTCGTCTGAGGCTTGATGAACCGGGAAGGAAGCGCGGTTGTTCGTTTGGGATTTTGTTGGTGTAGATGGGTTTGAAAACGGTCGCAAGCATTTTTCTTCAAATCTAAAAAAAAGTATACTACACTAGAATTACCAAAACGAAGGAGTGAAATACATTGAATGAACCTATTTTAAAGGATCCACGAACGTTGTATCACCCTAGTAAATTTGCAGATCAGGAACAAGATACGCCTGCTTTGCAAAAAGATATGCTACCTGCGCCCGATTGTGGCGAAGAGAGTTATGTTGGTAATCACTTGTTAGAAAATCGTCGTGTCCTGATTACCGGAGGCGATTCTGGTATTGGTCGTGCGGCAGCCATTGCGTATGCGCGCGAAGGGGCGGATGTGGCGATTCAGTTTTTCCCTGGGGAAGAACCTGATGCCCAAGAAGTGGCGGATTATATCACGAAGGCGGGACGCAAAGCAGTCATACTGCCGTATGATTTACGTGATGAGTCGAAGTATGAAGAAATTATCGAAAAAACAGTCGCTGAACTTGGTGGGCTTGATACACTCGTATTAAATGCGGCACAACAAATTTCGCAAGATACGATTGCGGATTTGTCGTTGAAACAAGTTAAAGACACGTTTACCGTGAATATTATCTCGATGTTTGGTTTAGTCAAAGCAGCAGAGCCGCATCTTCCAGCTGGTGGCGCGATTATTACGACGACTTCGGTCCAAGCCTATGATCCAAGCGACAATCTGATGGATTACGCGGCAACCAAATCATCGATTGCTAGTTTTACTATTAGTTTAGCGAAACAATTTGCCAAAAAAGGCATTCGGGTCAATGGTGTGGCGCCAGGACCTATTTGGACGCCATTGCAACTAGATGATGGTCAACCAGATGGTGCGATTCCAGACTTCGGTCAAAGTTCGTTATTAGGCCGTGCTGGTCAACCGGTTGAACTGGCACATGTCTATGTCTTTTTAGCTTCTAACAATGCAAGCTATGTCACGGCGCAAATATACGGCGTGACGGGTGGCCAAGCGATTGATTTATAAAATATAAATAAAAGACAGTCAATTCTCTTCTATTAATAAGAAAAGGATTGGCTGTCTTTTTTTAGATAGCGACGGATTAACGTAAAGCGGCGATGCGTTCAACTAACTTTTCATTGGTTGTGGTCACGCCAATTATCGTTAATGGTTGCTTGTTTTTTTCGTACAGATCAATGACTGTATGTAAGGCGTCAACACCGGATTCATCCCAGAGATGGACGCGTGATAAATCGAGGGTTGTGACTTGTTGCAAGTCGTTTGTTTCGAAATAGGCGATAAACGACGCAGCAGAAGCAAAAAATAATTGACCGCTAATCTCAATAGTGTCACCTTGTGCGCTGAATTCTAATGTAGATGCTTTGGCAAAAAAGACAATCATGCTTAGTAGGACGCCAGCAAAAATCCCGATGGCAAGGTTATGCGTATAGACGACAATGGCGATGGTTACCAGCATAATGCTTGTTTCTGCGAGAGAGTTTTTGCGGATAGTTTTAACGCTTTGCCAGTCGAATGTTTCAAAGGCGACGGTAATCATAATTCCGATTAACGCGGCAGTTGGGATTTGAATCATGATTCCTTTTAACGCCACGATCATAAGCAGTAGCGAAAGACCTGCTGTTAAAGTCGACAGTCGTTTTCTCCCGCCAGATTTAACATTAATGACAGCTTGGCCAATCATCGCGCAACCTGCTGGTCCACCAAAGAAGCCGGTCACGATATTGGCAAGTCCTTGTGCTTTGACTTCGCGTTGGTTGTCACCTGTGGAATCCGTCATATCATTGATTAAAGGTAATGTTAAGAGTGATTCGATGAGACCCACCATTGACAAGGCTAAGGCTGTTGGGAAAATAATTCTTAACGTTTCAAAGGTAAAGGGCACGCTCGGTAATCCTAAAAAGGGCAAGGCACCGCTCATATCGCCTAAATCGCCCACGGTTTGGAGTCCAAAGACTGGATTCAGTGAGATGATGGTCATCGCAATGATGACAATTAATGCTGGTGGAATGGCCTTGGTGATTCTAGGTAGAAGATACATCAAGGCAATCGTGCCACCGACCATGCCGTACGTTGCGAGATTTTTGTTGTCTAATTGTTGTACTTGTGCCAAAAAGATGAGAATGGCAAGCGCGTTAACAAAACCTAACATGACGGGTTTAGAGATGAATTTCATTAATTGATGAATCCCTAAGTACCCTAAGATTAATTGAATAATACCGGTCAAAATGGTTGCGGCAATCATGTATTCTAGTCCGTGAGTTTTAATCAAGGTTACCATGACAAGTGCCATGGAACCTGCAGCGGCTGAGACCATCGCAGGACGTCCACCAGTAATTGAAGTCACAGTTAGCGTAATGAAAGAAGCAAATAAAGCAGTCATCGGATTGACACCCGCAATAATGGCAAACCCGATGACTTCGGGAATGAGGGCGATGGAAGTCACGAGACCGCCTAAAATATCATTTTTGATATTGCCAAACCACTCATTTCTATTAAATTGTAAGATCATTTCGTGAAAAAACTCCTTTTATTTATTTCACAACGAGTACAGGTAGCGTTGCGTGTTTAACGACTTTGTGGCTGACGCTACCCAGCACGAATTCTTGTAATGCATTGAGACCGCGACTGCCAATGATTAAATAATCATAGGATTCATTTTTAGTATACTCGATGATTTCAGTTGCAGGATCCCCAATCAAAACGGTAATGGTGCAGTCGCTCATTTGACCGTTTAGTTGTTGTTTAACATGATCGATGCGTGCCTGTTTGCGTTCTTGGGCACTGGTCGTAAAATCGAGTGCTTGGTCTTTGGCTTTGGCGACGTCTAACACGCTGAGAATCGTCACCGTTGCATCAGGAAAACCAACGCGTAAGTTCTTTGCTTCTTGGACGGCTTTTACCGCATGTTCCGAGCCATCAAAGGCGATGAGTATCTTCTTCATTTGTTTCACTCCTCTCCTTTTTTTCTTTTTCGTGAAAAATACTTCCTTATAGTAGCATAAAATATCTATTACTGTAAAAAAAGTCAGCCATTCCCAATTGGCGTGACTGACAAGTGTTTCATCTTGATTTTAGCGGTGGCGTTTTTTCTAATAACACGGGATAAAAACGATCGATGAGCCAGGCACCGAAGGGAGCGGTCACGAGTATGGAAAGCACGGCGACGGTCAAAATCATTTCGCCACTAGCTAAGCCCATTGAAAAAGGAATCGAACCAATCGCCGCTTGAACGGTCGCTTTTGGTAAGTAACTCATCATACAAAAGAGTTTTTCGTTGCGGGATAGTGACGTCTTGAGTAATGCGACGAGTACGCCAAGCATGCGAATCAGTGAAACAAGGACGAGTAAGACGAGTGGCGCAATGCCCGCTGAAAAGGCGTACGATAAATCCACACTTGCGCCGACGAAGACGAATAAGAAAATCTCCGCTAGAATCCAAATTTTATTGAATTTGAGGGATAAACGTTCGGCAAGCGGCCGTTTCTTGCGGAAAATCATCAGACTAACGCCCATCACACTCAACATTCCAGAAAATGGGAACGAACTTGCGAGAGCCGTTTCTAACCCCATTAATAAAAAAGCGGTGGCTAACATCACCAGGACTTTGACAGAATCTCGGATATGAAACTGGTTGAAAACGTACACGAGGAAATAACCGACGGCAAGGCCCAGGAAGGCTCCAGAAAAAATTGCGATGGGAATTCGTGTGAACGCGATAGCGGAAAACGTGCCACCATCATTCAGTCCTAAAAAGGCTGTAAATAACACGAGCACAAACACATCATCGACGGAAGCGCCTGCTAAGATGATTTGTGGAATGCGTTGTTCTTGTCCATAACCTTGCTTCATTAAGTGAATCATCCGCGGCACAATCACTGCTGGAGAAACGGCGGCAATGACGCTTCCTAAAAGCAAGGCTTCTGAGACGCTAATAGAAAGGAGCGATGGCGCTAAAAGGGTCGTTCCAATAATTTCAAATACAGCCGGCACAAAGCACATTAAGATGGCTGGTCGACCAACTTTCTTTAAGTCAGCTAAATCTAACGATAGTCCGGCACGGGTCAAGATGACAATTAACGCAACCGTTCGTAGTTCAGACGAGAGTGCAAGGAAACGATCGGAAAGCACATTGAGCACCGAAGGACCTAAGAGAATCCCCGTAAATAATAATCCTATTAAGGAAGGTAAATGCAATTTTTTTGCCAAACTCCCTAAAAGTAATCCGATAAAAATAACCAATGACATACTAACTAACATCTTTTCCTCCTTTTTTTCATTAATGATAAGTACATATACGCAATTCAAAACAGTCAATCATAGTGTAACAGTTTTATCCTGACAATTGGGGAAAAATCGTATGGTTCATTCATGCTAATAGTGTTCGGAGTGCTTTTTTCTTTTTGTTGACAAGTAAGAGAGGAGTCGCTATATTATACATAGATAAACATCTATATAAGGAGGGGCAAGCGTGGATTACGAATTAACCGCTACTATTTTTAAAGCGTTAGGCGATCCTAAGAGAGTTCAAATTTTGGATATTCTTTCGTGTGGAGAACAGTGTGCGTGTGATATCTTGGCTTATTTTGATTTTACGCAACCAACGTTATCGCATCATATGAAAGTATTAATGCAAGCCGGTTTGGTGCAATCCAGAAAATCAGGCACATGGCATCATTATTCTTTAAACCTGGAGAAGATGAGCGAGTTATCCGCCATTCTTGAGACGTTACTGCAAAATCAGCGTGATTGTATTTGTCATGAGATGGAAGAGAAAAACGAGGCATGCGCGAACCAATCGAAAGAAAAAGTTACGCGATAACAACAATGAAAAATACTGTCACAGTATTTTTTTTGGACTATAGATAGAAAAACGTCTATCTATCAATTGGAGAACGGGGGAATAAAAATGGAACAAGAAAAAGCAAAAGGGTTGGGGATTTTTGAAAAATATTTAACAGTATGGGTGGCACTCTGTATGATTGTCGGAGTAATGATTGGAAAATATATTCCAGTCATTCCGACGACTTTAGGAAAGTTTGAGTATTATCAAGTCTCGGTTCCAACCGCGATTTTAATTTGGTTAATGATTTATCCGATGATGTTAAAAATCGATTTTACCAGTATTGTCAGTGCAGCTAAGAAACCAAAAGGCTTAATCATTACTTGTACAGTCAATTGGCTGATTAAACCCTTTACGATGTATGCGATCTCTGCTTTTTTCTTTTTTGTCGTCTTTAAAGGATTGATTGCACCTGACTTAGCGCAAGAATATGTAGCAGGGGCAGTCTTACTCGGTGCGGCGCCATGTACGGCGATGGTCTTTGTTTGGAGTTATTTGACGAAGGGCGACCCAGCGTATACGTTGGTACAAGTTGCGGTGAATGATTTAATTATTTTAGCTTTGTATGCCCCAATTGTGGCGGTCTTGTTAGGTGTCGGAAACGTTGTGGTCCCGATGAATACCTTGATTTTATCGACGGTCTTGTTCGTGGTTATTCCGTTATTGCTAGGGGTTATCACCCGGATGTTCGTCGTCAAACAAAAAGGAATTGCTTATTTTGAAACGGTCTTTTTGAAAAAATTTGATAAAGTGACTATTATCGGTCTACTCCTAACGCTTCTCATTATTTTCTCGTTCCAAGGTGGACGTATTTTGAGTAATCCACTGCATATCGTCTTAATTGCGATTCCGTTAACACTGCAAACGTTCTTTATCTTTGCTATCGCCTATGTCTGGGCACGTTTTTGGAAATTGCCGCATGCGATTGCGGCACCGGCGGGCATGATTGGCGCTAGTAATTTCTTTGAATTATCGGTAGCCGTGGCTATTTCATTATTTGGCTTACAATCGGGTGCAACGCTCGCAACGGTGGTCGGTGTCTTAGTTGAAGTCCCCGTGATGTTATTACTCGTAAAAATTGCTAATCAAACCGCTGGCTGGTTTGATCAAGCGACTGTTTCAACTGTGGATAAGAGCGTCACATTTAAAAAGTAACGCTTGAAAGACCTGATAGAGATGATGGAACTGTTCGTTTGAAAAGAGTCTGCTAGAGTAACGATAAAAAATAGTTGGCCCGCTGATTTACTAAGCGGGACCAACTATTTTTTGTTGTATTAACAATGGCCGTCGACGAATGTCAGCACGTTTTCAAAAACCGTTTCCTTTTCGCATTCAACGGTTAAATTATGACCGCATTTTGTTAAGGAGACGTGACGAATGGCGGTTGTCGACACCTTTTTTTCGATGAGGTGAATCCCTTTTAAGTCAATGCTTTGATCGTTTTCAGCATAAATCATCAAAATCGGAACATGAATTTTGTGTAACTGGCGCGCTGTTTCTTTTTGAAGGTTGAGTAATTCGTGAACGCTGGCTAAAGGAATTTTCGCATATCCTAATAAGTACTGGCTTTCTTCTACCGGTCGTTCGGTTGCTTCCCACTCGGTATATTTCAGGAAGTGTTTAATCATCGGAACAAAGCGTGTTTTCTTGTCTTTATTAATCATCGCGGGTGCTAACAAAACAATCTTACAAATGGCATGTTTTTCAGCGAGATGTAACGCGAGCACCCCGCCCATCGAGTGACCGATGACATAGATTTTTTTACAAATGGTTTGTAATTTATGATAGCCAAGTTCGACGGATTGAATCCAGTCTTGATAAGTGGTTTGTTCAAACTCTTCTAAGGTCGTCCCGTGACCCGCTAGTCGTAGACCATAGACTGTGTAGCCTTTGTCGCGCAAGCGTTCGCCTAATTCTCTGAGTTCAGCGGGAGTGGAAGTGAAGCCATGTATGAGTAAACAACCAATGTCGCCTCCTTTAAAATAGAAAGCTTCTTTCAGTGGTATCGTAGTCATGCTGTTTTCCTCCCTTCTTATTTTGTGACCGGTGTTGCTTGCAACCCGATTTTTTCGATGCGACTGAAGTATAAGATGACACTCGCAATCGTCAGCCACACAATCGATAATGGGAAGAAGACTTGATAGCCGACCCGGTCAAGGAGTAAGCCCATTAAATTGCCAGAAATAAATTGCGAAGAAGAGACGAAGAAATTAAAAATGCCCATAAATTCTCCTAGTCTTTCAGGTGGTACGACTTCCGCTAAAATCGAGTAGGAAGTCACTTGAATGGCAATAAAACCAATGCCGATGACACTCATCATGAGGTAAAGACCCATCGTTTCTTTGACAAAAATTCCAAAGAACAAGGCAACCACAAAGAGTAATGTCCCAAAGACGAGCACCTTTTTGCGTTCGATTTTATCGGATAAGACACCTAGCGGGTACGCAAAGAGGGCGCCTGTGATGGTTAAGAGTAAAAGGGAAAAACTCGCCGTTCCTTCACTTAAATTTAAATACTGCACACAATACTTAACAAAGAAAGGCGTAATGCCGCCGTATCCCATATAAATAAAGAAGATACCAAGGAATAATTTCATCGCTGACGGGAATTTGTAAAAATCAAAGGCGATTTTTTGTTTTGTATCTGCTTTTGGGACTTTCTTTTCTTTAATGAATACAATCGTTAAAATGACGGTAAAAATCCCGAGCAAGGCGCTGACAAAAAACGGCAGGGCGTGGTTTTTGTTTAAGACGCTTTCGCTTGCCCAAAGTCTGGGACCAATCACAAAGATAAAAGCACCGCCTAGTACGCTGACGACTTTAGAAAAACCATTGGCTAAACCTAGTTGTGAATCATCAACGGTTTCCGGAATCAGTGAATAATAAGGTCCTTGATAAAAGTTCAAACTAAAATAAAAGAAGAAGGCCACGACAAACAGTGTCCAGTAGCTACCCGCAAATGGCATCGCACACATCGCAATGGTCGTGGCCACGGATCCCATAATCATAAACGGTTTACGCCGGCCCATTTTAAAATTCGAGCGATCACTGAGTAAACCCGATAAATATTGTACGAAAATACCGGTGAACGACCCCATGGTAATTAAGAGTGCGGCTTTTGAATTCGAGACGTTAAAGGTCGCCACTAACATCGGAATCAACGTCATATTCATCGCCCACAACAATCCCACGCCTAAGTTCGGCAAGCCAATAATGTACGGTGCAAATTTTTTATTCATCTTCATTCCCTCCAAAAGTTTGATTATCGATATAACTTAACGCCATTTTTTTGATTAACTCTAATTGGTTTTTACGATCATAATGCTGGTCGCTTTCTAAAATGATATTTCGTAAAATGAGTTTTTGGGCCAAGCTAATGAAGGTTTGCGTAATCGTCATATAAAATTCGGCGGTTTGAAGCGAAGGTTTGATTGACCCATCTTCTTTTCCTTGCTCGAGTGCTTCAAACATAATTGGCATCAAAGCTAAAATCTTTTGTTCATACGTGGCAAGACGTTCAGCCGGGACTTTTTCTTTCACGACAAAATTATCGAATTCTTCAATAAATTTATAAAAACCTGGATCTTTTAAATATATTTCGATAAAGACATCCAGTAGACGACTCACTTTTTGTATGCCATTCAGCGATAGATAAGCGCTTTCTGAAAAGGGGGCATAGAAACGATTGATTTCTTTTTCCCAATACAAAATACCCACTTCAATGACAATTTCTGTTTTCGTTTGAAAATAGCGATAAACCGATGCCACGCCGACTTCTGCTCGTTGTGCAATGTCAGTCATCTTAGTATTTTCAATCCCTTTTTCGATAAATACTTCTAATGCCGCTTCCAAAACGAGAGCTTTCTTTTTATCCATTTGTTCTTTATTTTCGAGTTTTCTTTTTTCTGTCAAGTCGATGATAGCCGCCTCCTGATTGTGATTTATTAGGAGTGATAGTCTGACTATCACCTTGATATTGATTATATCACCACAAAAAAATAATACAAGTAAGCGGATACAAAAAATCGAGATAATTTTTAAGAAAAACCATGGCTTTACGAAGACTCGATAATTTATCTAACTATTTTCAACACAAAAAAGGAGAGATATAAAATCTCTCCCCAAAAGTCTAACTTGTGTAATCACTCTATTTCTGAGACCCTTTTTACTATCCCAATCATTATAATCGCTACAAATCACTCGCCGGTTCGGCTTGCTGCGCGGGGATTTTGATGGTGACGACGGTTCCTTGGTTGACTTGGGATTCGATGAAGGCGCCGTAGTCATCGCCGTATAATAATTTAAGTCGATAATCAATATTTTCAATGCCAATGCTAGAAAAATGTTCGTGCTTTTTCGTAGTTTGGTTAAAACCAACGCCATTATCGATAATCTCAATATACAAAATATCTTGGTGGACTCGCGTAAAGACCGAGACAATTCCATTTTGATTTTGAGGGAAAGCATGAATATAGCAGTTTTCGATGATCGGTTGAATAATTAATTTTGGTAGTAACAGATGATGATACGTGTCGTCGGAGTAAAACGTCGTCTGGATTCGTTCGCCATAGCGGATTCGTAATAAATTAACGTAGTCCTGACTGATTTTGAGTTCTTCTCCAAGAGGAATGGCTTCTCGTTTATCGAACGTTTTTTGCATTAAATGAATAAACGATTGAATGGCTTCCTCCGCTTTGGCATTTTGATTTTGCCAAATCAACACTTTGATGGCCGTGAGCGTATTATAAATAAAATGTGGATGGATTTGCATTTGTAAATTTTTGATTTTGATTAAGTGATTTTCTTTTTCCATCCGGATGAGGTTATCGATGTAACTATTGATATTCTCAAGCATTAAATTATAGGCGTTTCCTAATTGTTTCGTTTCGTACGTTCCAGCAATTTCGATTTGATTGGAGAAATTATCTTCTGTAATATTCGAAATTTTGTCAATCAACATGTAAATTGGCGAAGTGACTTTTTTGAATAAGAAGAAAGAAAAAATAAAGGAAAAGACTAATCCTAACAACCAGACAATTAAGGCTAATTGGATGATATTCATTCGTTTAATTAAAACCGATTCGTTAATGGTGTCATACAATACAAACGGATAACTCCCTAAATTAATGGTTTGAGCACCTTGAAAGTCTGTTTTTGTGGCGTGCGTGCCAATCGTTTCTTTTAAGGTAGAAGAGACAATGACCTCATCATGATTGAGTATCGTTGTTTGATGGAGTGAGCGATCGAGTTTTTCGGTATAAATCGCACTAAATTGCGATTCTTTGATAAAAAAGAGTGCATACCCATAGACGTTCGTTCCATCCGTTAATTTTCTGGAATAAATAATGCTCGGTTCTTCATTTGATTCAGAGATTAACGAACCATTTAAAAATAAGACTTGATTTAAAGCCGCCGTTTCATTAAATGAGGCCATTAAGTCTGATGCTAACAACTCGCTGGCTGGGTATTTACTGACGTAATTGTCTTGATAGAACGTCCGGCCATTTGTTCCAATTAAAACAAGACTGGAAGGGATATTTTGAAACAGCGATGCCATATCACTTAATTCACGGTTTAAATCGATAATCGATGCGGCAGTCATTTCGTCTTCGGTTAAAAACTGTTCGATGATCGGTTGATTGTCCAAGTATTCAAACACTTGGTTAATATTTTGTAAGAGATTCGTATAGTCTTTTTCAATGGCTTGTAAGACGATATCGTTGGACTGAATATAAGATTTTGTATACGTGTTTTGCGCTCGGGCGACGATAACGCCAATGATTAAGGTACAAACAATCATAGTACATGTTGAAGAGAGTAAAAATAAACGAATAAAGATTTCTTTTTGTGCTAAGAGCTTCCTTAAATGCGTCATAAGTTCATCTCTCTTCTGTATTTCGATGGACTAATCTTAAATTCCTTTTTAAAGATTTTAGAAAAATAACTTAAATCCGAATAACCGACCGCTTTACTAATTTCCGATAACGGTAAATGTTGTTGCAGTAAGAGTTCTTTGGCCGCGTTCATCCGAATTTTATTTAAGTACTCTGAGAAACTCATGTTCAAAAAGGAAGAGAGAACGACCGATAAATAATGATAATTAAAATGAAATTTTTCCGCTAGGTCGGCTAACGATAAGGCTTCATGATAGTGGGTATCAATGTATTCTTTAATGTTCATTAAAACAGGATCTTCTGAATGAGCCGTTGCTGCAATGAGTTGTTTTATTTTATCCAGTGTTTCACTTAGGTAGGTTTGGAAGTCTTCAGCGAAAACACAACTATTGATTTTTTGTAAAAATTCATATTTAATCGTCCGGAAATCACGCGGATCATAGTGTGTTTCAATCGATGAAAGGAGCGTATAAAAAATATTATTTGCTTCTTGTTTCATCGAAATGGGTTCTACGTGTGACGTGATGAGGCGAGCGAAGTAGGCATCAATACGTGTCAGGCTTTCCAAGTAATTGTGATCAACGAGTTCCTTTAAAAACAACGTTGCATTTAATGATTTTAAGTCGTTAATCGCCACAAAATCTTCTGCTTTCAAAATTTGCTGTTTAGAACAAAAGAACAATTGGGCATCGATTTCCTTGGTAATGGTTTGATAGGCTTGCTGCAAGGCCGTCGTATCTGTGATAAATTGGCTCGCAATCATCGTCAGAGCAGGAGTGTGTTGCGCGAATTGTTTAATGACAGTCTCTCGCGCGAGCGCGTTTGTCAACCGGATCACAACACCAAATTGTTGTTCGTCAATAGCGTACGCAATCAAAGATTCAATTTCTGCGATCGCTTCACCCTTGGCAACAAACGCATGAAAGGTTCGGTGATCTGGTAAGAAACTTCGCGTTGTCTGCATCAAAAAACAAGGTCCTTCATGAAAGTATTCCTCTAGATTGGTACTTGGATTTTTGGAAAAGCTCGCTAAATAACGCGCTAAGTCCGTTTCGATGGTCTCGACTGGCGCGTTTGTTTGAACTTGAGTTTGTTGCTGTTTGATGTCATTTAAATGTTTTAAGAGAATTGATTTCGTCAGGGTTGGTTTTAAAATATAATCGACGGCACCATTTTTAAAGGAATTAGAGACAGTCGGAAAATCATCGAAACTACTTAAGACTAAACAGGCTGTCTCAGGGGCGATTTCTTTCATTTGATGCAGTAAGGTAATACCGTCCATCACCGGCATCTTAATATCTGTTAAGACAATATCTGGCTTCTGCTGTTTAATTTTCATTAAGGCATCGGCGCCGTTTTCGGCTTCGGCGATGACTTGGAATCCTTCTGACTCCCAATTCATGATTGTTTTAATCCCTTGGCGAATACTTAATTCGTCATCTACAATGATGATAGTTGTATAGCGTTCCATCTTATCCTCCCTATCTGTCACAATGAATATCGTCATTATAGCACTGAATTTCTTGAATACAAAATAGCCAGTTGGTATTATTTTTTGATTTTTGTAAATATATTGGTAAGCGCTTGCGAAGTATTGTATCCGTTTTCAAAAAGAAGTATGCTTGGTTTAACAAATAAGGAAAGAGGGATTAACAATGAAGAAAATATTTGCAGGTCTTTTGGTAGCAGCGTCACTGATTACGTTAGCTGGCTGTAGTAGTGGGGGTAGCAGTGATTCAACAGCGCAAGAGCAAGACAAAGTCACGATTTGGGCATGGGATGAAACATTTAATATTCGTGCGGCTAACGAAGCAAAAGCGATTTATGCGAAAGACAATCCTGATACGACCGTTGAAGTAGTGACCATGTCACAAGATGATATTGTCCAAAAATTAAATACGAGTTTAGCTTCAGGTAGTACGGATGGATTACCGAACATTGTCCTGATTGAAGATTATCGCATTCAAGGTTACTTAACTTCTTATCCTGATGCATTTGGGGATTTAACGGACATCGTTAGCGAAGATGATTTTTCTAGTTATAAGTTTGCAGTCAATAAAGTCGACGATAAAATTTATGGAGTACCTTTTGATAGTGGCGTAACGGGATTATTTTACCGCTCTGATTATTTAGAGGAAGCGGGCTATACAGAAGCGGATTTAGAGAACATTAACTGGGATCAATTTGTTGAGATTGCCCGTGATGTGAAAGAAAAAACTGGACGACCAATTATGCACCTTGATCCAAGTGATTTAGGAGCAGCTCGTGTGATGATGCAATCAGCTGGTAAATGGTATACCGATCAAGATGGTAAAACAGTCACAATCAATAACAATGAAGCCTTAAAATATGGTTTAAATATTTTAGCAACGTTAATCAATGAGCAACTCGTTGAACTCGTTTCAGATTGGGATGGCGGCGTACAAGCTGTTCAATCTGGTACAGTAGCAACTGCCCCAACAGGATCATGGTATTCAAGTACGATTAAAGGTGCTGAAGATCAATCTGGTAAATGGCGCATTGCTCCAATTCCAAGTATCGCAAACGATGCGAATTCAGTAAATGCATCAAGTCTTGGAGGCGCAGGTTGGTACTTGATTAAAGACGTTGCTGGTGAAGAAACAGCGAAAGATTTCTTAAGCATAACGTTTGCAACAAACAAAGAACTAATGGGTACATTAGCAGAAGAAATTGGTTTAGTATCAACAATGGTAGCGGCTCAAGAAACAGAACAATATCAACAAGGTAGCGAATTTTACGGCGGACAAAAAGTATTTGAAGATTTTTCTATCTGGTCAGAAGAAATTCCTTCAGTAAACTACGGGCAAGATACGTACGCAATTGAATCGATTTTAACAGAGAGTTTCCAAGAAATTATTAATGGTGCTGATATGGATACGGTATTAGATTCAGCTCAAAAACAAGTAGAGTCGCAATTAGGAAATTAAACAGCCAAAGAGACTCGTGATTCTTCGCGAGTTTCTTTTTCTTAGGAGGGGATACAATATGATTAATCAAAAGAAAAATCGATTATTAGGCAACGGCAATGGTTTCATTATTTTACCGATTATTTTAATCACGGCTTTAGTATTTTTACCAATGGTTTCAGCATTAATTACGTCATTCCAAACGGGGACGCCGCTGGATATGCATTTTAATGGAATCGGAAACTATCGTAGAATGCTTACGGACTCAACCTTTAAGAAAGCATTTATAAATACGTTTACGTACTTGATTATTCAAGTACCGATTATGATTTTTTTAGCACTCGTTATTTCCAATATTTTAAATGATAAATCATTAAAATTTAAAGGTTTTTTTAGAACGGCAATGTTCTTACCATGTATTACGTCATTAGTCTCTTATTCATTGATTATGAAGAGTTTGTTTTCAACGAGTGGTTTGGTTAATAATGTCTTACAAAGTTTATCGCTAATTGATCAACCGATTCAGTGGCTAACGGATCCCTTTTGGGCAAAAGCTTTAATCATTATCGCGATTACGTGGCGTTGGGTTGGTTATAATATGATTTTCTTCATTTCAGGTATGCAAAATATTGATCCAAGTATGTATGAAGCTGCGGATATTGACGGCGCATCAAAAACAGCTCAATTTTTCAAAATTACGATTCCAAATTTAAAACCGATTATTTTATTTACAACAATTACTTCTACTATTGGGACGTTACAATTGTTTGATGAAGTCCAAAATATTACCAATGGTGGTCCAGCAAACTCGACGACGACACTTTCACAATACATCTACAATGTCAGTTATAAATTCACGCCAGACTTTGGTTACGCGGCGGCGATTTCCTTTGTAATTGTGATTTGTATTGTCATTTTATCATTCCTACAATTGAAATTAGGAGGTAAGGACGCATGAGAAAGTTCTCAATTATCTTAAAATATGTTATTTTATCAATCATGGCCTTTGTTTCAATTTTCCCATTCGTCTGGATGGTTTTAGGGATGACGAATAAGGCAGTCGATATTACGGCTGGGAAAATTCAAATTGGGGATCAATTCGTCATCAACTTTACGAATTTATTCCAATCCGATTTGAACTTTACTAGAGCGCTTTTTAATTCAGCAATGATAGCTGTCATTACAACTGTCTTGGCGTTAATTTTTTCTTCAATGGCCGGTTATGGTTTTGAAATCTATCGGACACAAGTGAAAGATCGCATTTTTAATATTTTACTCTTGTCGATGATGGTTCCTTTTGCAGCGTTAATGATTCCACTTTATCGAATGTTCAGTCAATTAAATGGCACGTTCTTAGGAATCAATAGTTTTGCCGTCGTGATTTTACCAACGGTGTGTACGGCATTCTTGATGTTCTTCTTCCGCCAAAATATTAAATCTTTCCCAAAAGAATTGATTGAAGCGGCAAGAATAGATGGCTTAAATGAACTCGATATTTTCTTCAGAGTCTATATGCCTTCTGCGAAAAATACGTATGCAGCGGCTGCGATTATTACCTTTATGAGTAGCTGGAACAACTATTTATGGCCGTTAGTGGCGTTACAATCACCAGACAAACGAACAGTACCACTTGTATTATCCGCGATGGGGGCATCTTACACGCCTGATTACGGGATGATGATGTGTGGGATTGTCATTGCGACACTACCGACAGCATTAATTTTCTTCTTATTACAAAAACAATTTGTCCAAGGAATGGTTGGTTCGATTAAATAATAGTGAAGCGGAGGAATAAATAATCATGGAAAAAAGATTAGCGTGGCTCGATGATCCACGCGTGTATGAAAAAGGAACGGTCGCAGCTCATAGCGACCACAAGTGGTATTTATCGCCAGAAGAAATAACGCAAGGTTCTTCTTTTGAACAAAGTTTGAATGGGACATGGCGTTTTCATTTTTCTGATGTCCCGCAAGAGCGCCCGCAAGGTTTTTATGCTGCGGATTACGATTGTGAATCGTTTGGTGAGATTGAAGTGCCTGCGCATATTGAACTGAGTGGGTACGGCAATATTCATTATATTAACACGATGTATCCTTGGGATGGCAAGATTTTCCGTCGACCGAATTTTTCTGATTCGAAGGAAGAGCAGAGTCATTTTAGTACAGGTGAAGACAACACGGTGGGCTCTTACATCAAAGACTTTGTTGTAAATGATACCTTACTAGAAAACGGTGAGACGTTCACCATTCGCTTTGACGGGGTCGAAACGGCGATGTATGTTTGGTTAAATGGTCATTTGATTGGCTATTCCGAAGATTCGTTTACGCCAACAGAATTTGACATCACAACATACTTAGTGACGGGCACGAATCGTTTAAGTGTTCAAGTGTTTAAAAGAAGTTCGGCTTCGTACTTAGAAGATCAAGATTTCTTCCGCTTTTCTGGTATTTTCCGCGATGTGACGTTGCTCGCTAAACCACGTGTTCATATTGAAGATTTAGCGCTACACGCGAAGCTATCAGATGATTTCACAACAGGCGATGTGACGCTTCGCTTAACTTGTCAAAATGTGCTCGAAGATGCAATCGTTAAACTAGTCATTCGTGACGCGGCTGGGCATGTTCTGTGTGAACAAGAAAGTCCGGTTGCCCAAGAAATGCTCTTTACAGGCGTGACGCTTGAAAAACCGCAGTTGTGGGATAATCACCAGCCAAATTTATATGAGGCGACGTTAGAAGTCTA
The DNA here is from genome assembly GCF_001885765.1 of Enterococcus aquimarinus. Lineage (GTDB taxonomy): Bacteria > Bacillota > Bacilli > Lactobacillales > Enterococcaceae > Enterococcus_I > Enterococcus_I aquimarinus. The sequence goes on from NZ_JXKD01000010.1 coordinate 27,892, forward strand.
TGATCATCATCAGCAATTGATTGAATGGATTCCGCAAGCATTTGGCTTTCGAAAAATCGAAATTAAAGACGGCATGATTTATTTAAATAATCAACGTTTAATCATTAATGGGGTTAATCGTCATGAGTGGAATCCGTCTCGCGGACGCTCTGTAACACTTGAAGACATGCAACAAGACATTGCGATTTGTCAGAAAAACAATATTAATTCTGTCCGGACATCGCATTATCCAAATCAAATGCCTTGGTATCGATTATGTGATGAGGCAGGGATTTATTTAATGGCGGAAGCCAACTTAGAAACGCATGGAACCTGGCAAAAAATGGGGGCGTTTGAGCCTTCTTATAATGTGCCTGGAAGCGATGCGTATTGGGAAAAAAATACGTTAGCTCGAGCGGTAAATGTTTACGAAACGTTCAAAAATCATGTATCGATTTTATTCTGGTCATTAGGAAATGAATCCTACGTGGGCGATGTGTTAGAAAAAATGAATGCCTACTTTAAAGCCAAAGACCCAGATCGTCTCGTGCATTACGAAGGCGTTTATGTGGAAAGAGAGCAGTATGAAGACACGGTCTCAGATGTTGAAAGTCGGATGTACGCATCACCGGATGAAGTCAGAGCTTACTTAGGGAATAATCCGAAAAAACCATATCTCTTGTGTGAATACATGCATGATATGGGGAACTCTATGGGGGGCTTAGATTCTTATATGGCCTTGTTAGATGAGTTTCCGAACTATCATGGTGGCTATATTTGGGACTTTATTGACCAAGCGATATACGTTTACGATGAATACACGAAACGAAACGTGTTGCGTTACGGTGGGGATTTTGATGATAAACCATCTGATTATGAATTTTCGGGCAATGGGATTGTCTTTGCCGATCGAACAGAAAAACCAGCAATGCAGGAGGTGAGTTATTTTTATGGAAAATACAACTAAAAAACTTCAATTAATCTTTGGGGATGTGAATCTCGGCGTAAAAGGAGATCATTTTCATTATATCTTTAGTTACCAAAAAAATGGGCTAGAGTCCCTCTTCGTAAATGGCCGGGAATGGTTATACCGTGAGCCCAAAGTTGCCTTTTGGCGGGCGACAACGGACAATGATCGCGGTTATCAATTTTCAACGGACTCGGCGGTTTGGTTAGGAGCCGATATATTCCCTAAATGTATTGATAAAACAATCAAAGTTAATCACGAAGTTATCGCCTTTCCAGATGCACCAACGAACAATCAATACAGTCATCTTGAAATGGCAAACACCGTTGAAATCACGTATACGTTCCAAACGAATACGATTCCTTCTACGCTTGTTTATGTGAGTTATTCGGTGGACGAAACGGGTGATATTACGATTTCGACGACGTATAAAGGCAAAGAGGGACTTCCTGGATTACCAGCCTTTGGACTACGCTTTATCATGCCAACCCCAGCCAAATCATTTACGTACGTTGGGTTATCGGGCGAAACCTATCCAGACCGCTATAAAGGCGGCGTTCCTGGAGAATATACAATTGAAGGGTTACCGGTGACACCTTACTTAGTACCGCAAGAGTGTGGGATGCACATGGATACACAGTCGTTACGCATTACCCGTAATACCACGTTAAATCCAAATAATCGTCAGATAGATGATTTTAGTCTTTCATTTGAAAAAGTCGATGAGAACTTCGCCTTTAGTTGCTTGCCGTATACGCCTTTTGAACTTGAAAATGCCTTACATCAAGATGAATTACCGATTGCTCGCCGTACAGTGTTAACTATTTTTGGTGCGGTCAGAGGAGTCGGAGGCATCGATAGTTGGTCAAGCGGAATCGAAAAAGCCTATGAAATCAGCGCAGAAGAAGATCATGCGTTTCGTTTTAAAATTAATGTCAATGCCGAACGTTTGTAATTAAAACAGCCGTTTGTGCTTAATGGAAACAGGACAAAACCGCACACCGTTAAAATGGGTGTGCGGTTTTTTGAGTATTCGTCAATGAATGGTCGTTGTTATAAAGTCAATCGACTAAAATACTGATTGACGACTTCGCGATCATCAAAATGAAAGGCTGTTGTGCCAATCATTTGTTCGGTTTCGTGGCCCTTCCCAGCGATGAGTACGGTATCGCCATGACTGGCCATCCGCAAGGCTTTTTCAATTGCTTTTTTACGATCGAGCTCAATCTCGTAATGGTTTTGCGAGAGGTGTTCAATCATGTCGGTGATAATTTGATGCGGGTCTTCTGTGCGCGGATCGTCACTCGTAAAGATTCCATGATCGGCATACTTCAGGACTGCTTCAGCCATTTTGGGTCGCTTATCGCGGTCACGATTACCACCACAACCCGCAACACAATAAATCTTTCCTTTGGTTAACGACTTCGCTGTTTTTAAGACATTAATTAAAGCATCCGGAGTGTGGGCGTAATCAACAATTGCCGTGATGCCTTTTGTGTTAGGAACCGATTCGAAGCGGCCTCTCACGCCAGCAATGCCTTCGATGATTGCAATGACTTGCGTCGGATTCAGTCCGATAGCAACCCCTGCGCCAAAAGCCGCTAAACAGTTATAAACGTTGAAAAGCCCAATCATTTTCGTTGAAACGGCCCATTTTTGATCAAACAAAGATAACGTAAATTGAGTGCCCGATGTCGCAATCACAATCTGACTCGCTTGGATATCGCCTTGGCCTTTACAACCATAAGTCAAAATATTACTAGGGGTTAACGCGATGATAGCTTCGGCAGCTGGATCATCAAGATTGATAACGGCTGCTTTCACTTTGTCAGAAAAACCGTTACCGAGTCGACTGAATAACGAGCTTTTCGCTTCAAAATAGTCGGTCATGGAGTCATGAAAATCTAAATGGTCTTGGGTTAGATTCGTAAAGACCGCCACGTTAAAGTCAATTCCTAAAACGCGCTCTTGTTTTAAGCCATGAGAAGAGACTTCCATGACACAATGCGTCATGTTTTCCTGTGCCATCTGCGCAATCAGTTTTTGCAATTGTACGGTATGCGGGGTAGTGTTGGGTGTCGCAATTCTTTGATCGCCAATCTGATTGTACATGGTTCCAATTAAGCCGCAAGCAAGGTCTGATCGACGGAGGATTTCATGAATTAAAAAGGTAGTGGTCGTCTTGCCATTTGTTCCCGTGACGCCTAAAAAAACCATGTCGCGACTTGGGTAGTCGTAAAATTTGGCAGCAACTTGTGCTAAGGCTTTGTTCGTATCAGAGACGACAATAAACGGTCCGAGTACGCCATTTTGTGGGAGATGATCGACAATAATCGCCCGTGCACCTTGTGCCAAGGCCTCACTAATAAAATCGTGTCCATCATATTTTGTATTATTAATACAAACAAATAATGAATCGGTTGTCACTTCTTCAATATATTGCGTGATGTGTCGGATGGGTGTGTGTTGAATCTGTGTCCAGTCATTTTTTACGAGACAGGGTGAAATGAGTTCTGAAAGTATCATGATGTTTCTCCTCTTCTTTTTGAAACAGTTCATTGAATGTGTTTACCTAATGGGTTAATTGACAATGAGACGGTCGTACGTGTAAGAAAATCATAAAAAGATGAGTCGTAGATAATCGAGTAAAACGAAGAAGTTCCCTCTTTGCGAGGTGAGGAGCAGAAATAATCAATGGATTTTACAACGTGGGTTTGTTGAAATGAATGAGTTCTGTAATTGCTAGTAGAAGGCTTTTTCGTAGCCGTTCTACCGCTTACGCTTTCACTCATCCTATACTAATTCAGCCATTAACGCAAATATCGCTATTCGATCGTAACTTTGTTTGGTCTGATATTGAAGGGGGTGACGAGTCCTACTGAATCCTATAAAGCAATCAAAAATCCCTCTCTCAAAAAAGTGAGACGTGAGAGAGGGAAGATGAAAAAAGGTTCTGAGTACAAAAATAATAATTAGTTATCGTAATCTGTGACACGTTTATTCACTAGGTGTTTGACAATCCACTAAATGCATCGCTTGATGGCATAAATTTAGTGTTTGGGCTATGTCATCGGATTGCGTAAGCGCCGAAATCAGGGCGATGCCGGTGATTGTATTGAAATCAAAGTCTGAAATATTTAGTGGAGTCAACCCACCGATTGCCACTACAGGCTTTGTGCTCACTGCGGCTAATACATGAAGTGCCTCAATCCCAAGTGGTGGTTCGGCATCGCTTTTAGAAGAGGTCTTAAAAACGGGACCGATGCCAACGTAGTCCACTTCTGGGATGTCATTAGCAGCTTGAACTTCGGCCAACTGATGACAGGATAGACCAATCATCAACTGACCTGCACTGCGCGCAATCACTTCTTGAATGGGCTGATCGGTTTGTCCCACATGGACGCCATCTGCCTGAATGGTTAAAGCTAACTCTAAATCATCGTTAATGAAAAAAAGCACTTGATGCTTGCGACAAATCACTTGAAGTGTCCGTGCCATTTCTTCGAGGGCATGCGCATCTTTTAGACTGTTTGGTCCTTTTTCTCGGTATTGAAAGGCGGTAATGCCTCCACGAATCGCTTTTTCCAGTAACTCCGGAAGGGTTTGATTCGGCGCGAGATCTTGTGTGCCGGCGATAAAATAGAGGGCGAGTTTGTTTGCTTGAAACGCGTTCATGTTATGCCTCCTCTCGATAAGCCCAGTGGTTGACAGGCCCGTGACCATGACCGACGTCAATTGGGGTGCTAATTGCCTGATGAATAAAATCTTTTGCTAGATGAACAGCCTCTGAAACGCTCTTTCCTTTGGCAAGTTCAGCAGTAATGACGGCGGAATAGGTACAACCGGTTCCGTGGGTGCGATTTGTCGCCACACGTGGTTTGCTTAACCATTCACTGTCGCCGTTTTCCAAGCGTAAAAAATCAGTCGCATCGCTAACGTCTAAGCGGTGGCCACCTTTAATAATGACATTTTTTGCGCCTAATTGTTGGATTTTTTTAGCGGCTTCTTCAATTTCTGCCTTCGTCGTAAGAGGGGATCCAACAATCCATTGCGCTTCTGGCAAGTTGGGTGTGATGACCGTTGCTAACGGAATTAATTGCGTCTTTAAAGCATCCATCGCAGAACTTGCTAATAAAGACGCGCCACCTTTAGCGATCATCACCGGATCCACCACTAATGGCCCAAAATGAGCGCGCTGTAAATGAGCAACCACATGCTCCATGACCTCGGCATTGGCTAACATGCCGGTCTTAACGGCGCGGATCTGAAAATCATCTGCCACGGCTTCGAGTTGACTATGAATCGTCGCGAGAGGGACATTCAAAATGTCATGGACGCCACGTGTATTTTGCGCCGTAATCGCGGTGATGACCGATGTCCCAAAAACGCGCCGTTCTTGAAACGTTTTTAAGTCTGCTTGAATGCCGGCGCCACCGCCACTATCCGAACCAGCGATGGTCAGGGCTTGCGGGTAGTTATTCATGATGCTCACTCCATTCTCTATTAAATGCTCTAAGTGTCTGCGCATCGATTACCGAAAGTTGATCGAGTAAGTTCTTGCGAAACGTGCCGATTTGTCGGTCATTAAAGTCTTTAGCGGCAAGTCGTCCCGCTAGACTATAAAGTGTTCCTGCGACGATAATGGCATCCAGTAATTCATCGGCGGAAGGATCATCTAAGACACCTAAGTATGCGCCACACACACAAGATAATAAGCAACCACTCCCGGTCATACTGGTAAAATGCGGGGTCCCATGGTGATTCAAATAGGTTTTGCTTCCATTGGTCATAATATCGGTTTCTCCACTAATAAACACGAGACATTCGTACTTACGTGCAACGATTTCGGCGATGGACTGGACATCGGCACTTCCCACGCCTGCATCTACTCCTTTAGCTTGCCACGCGACATTTGCTAAACTGGCGAGCTCCCCTGCATTTCCTCGAATGAGTGTCGGCTTGATTTCTTCAAGTAATTCCTGGATAACTTGTTTACGATATTGAGTCGCACCCGCACCAACTGGGTCGATCACTACGGGTTTATTGTTTTGGTTAGCCGCTTTGCCTGCCAGCAGCATGGCTTCTAATTGTTCGTCATTAATGGTTCCCATATTCAAGACGAGCGCGTGGTTAAATGTTTGGATTTCTGCGACTTCGCGGACGGTATTTGACATAAACGGCGAAGCGCCAATCGCTAGTAATCCGTTAGCGCTATCGTTGGCTACGACTAAATTTGTGATTGTATGGACCAATGGATTGATTTGTCTGACCTGTTCGATTAACGTGACATTCATCGTGACATCCCCCAACTTTCTTTTTGATAAGCCATTTCCCAAAACTGTAGTTCTAAATAACTACTGATAATGAAGGCTTCTTTCATGGCCTTTTTTTCTTCAGCGCTGGCTCGTTCAGCAAAAAAATCGAGCCAATCAATTTGCGTTTGCGTCATTTGCTTAAACTCAGGACTATGATAGGTCTCAATCCACGTTTGATAGATTGGGTGAGGCGAACCAACAGTCGCAAAATGCTCCCCAATTTCTTGATATAACCAATAACATGGTAGTAATGCTGCTAAAATAATGGCCGGATTTTCCGTTTGGATTAAGCGGTAAATATGACTCGTATAATGATAGGCGGTTGGCGCAATCGGGGTTGCGGCGTATTCTTCTGGCGTAATGGCCATTTGTTGAAAGAAATCATGACGCACACTCACTTCAGATTCTTCTAATCCTTGCGCATTTTGGATTTGGAGTGCTTTAAATATCGGATCATCAGCTTTTTCCGCCAACAACAAATGAGCCTTGCCGAATTGAATGAGATAATAGCAATCTTGCAATAAGTAATAACGGAAGATTTCTTCTGGTAAAGAGCCCGCTACTAATTCTTGGATAAAAGGATGATCCTTACTTTGTTGCCAGATCGATTGGGTTGCTTCATGTAATTCTTTTGAAAACATCTTTTTTCCTCCTCGTTTTTGAATGATTACTAGCTGTGACAACACACAAAAAAACGCCATTCCTCTAAATCAGGCATGGCGTAACAGTGTATTCAAAAAAAGAGAATAGGCCAAAAAAACAGCCCTTTCGAATTTTTTGTCAACTTCCCTACGCAAGCATGAACTTACAGGTTCAAAGGGTCTGCCATTCGCATCTCAGTCTTTTTTTCAAGACACCCCTAGTAACATTTTTATTGTAACACAAATAAAAGACAGCGACCATCTAAAGGCAAGAGAAGGCTCTTGTTGTTGTAAGAAAAAATGACGAGAAAAGAAACCCCTTAACGATAACCGTAAAAACGAGTCATTTTTAAAGGGTTACGGTCATATTTTTTTAACTGAAGCATCATTCTCTTGTTCTGGGCGTGTCAGCTTCTCTAAGACTAATTCAGCAAATTGTCCATATTGTTTCGTTTCGAGTAAGGTGAATTGTTGTACCCCTTCTTTTTGCGTAAACAATGGAATTCCTGCACCTAACAAAACGGGTGCAATCTGGAGGTAAATTTTATCGATCCGCTGGGCATCGAGTAATGGTGCGACTAAAGTGTTGCCACCGACAATCCATGTGTTTTTGTCTTTTGGCAGCTGCGAAACGAACGTCAGAATATCAGCTGAAACAAATTCAAATAGCGGGTGAGTCAGACCTTTTTGATGGCGTATACCCCATGGGGCTGTATTGATCTTGTGAGTGCTTCAACGGGCGAAATGTCGAAACGTTATGGTTTTATCTATGTTGATTTAGATGATGAAGGGAACGGCGATATGGCTCGTTATAAGAAAAAATCATTTGATTGGTACAAAGAAGTCATCTCAAGTAACGGCGAACAGATTTAATCAAAAACGATAAAATTTAAAAAGTGTTTATTCATAAAAACGAGAGGAGCTGTGACGGTTGTCAGAGCTCCTCTTTTAACTATAATGAAACGCTTCTTTATCTCACATAATGATTCTTAGATTAAGCAAAATAATCAAAAACATTCTAATAGCATCGATTTATGGAAATGATTTTTTCTTATTCATACTGTTATGTTATCATAAAAATAATACTGTGAAAATGATGATAGCTATAATGGGCATTTCTATGATAGTTTCGAAACGTCTTGTATGATTTTTTAAGAACAAACCAGGGTCGGTAGAAAAGAAATTTGATCGATACTTGCTTGGAATAAAATTACCTAACAATATTCCGATTAATAATAGATAAAAAGCCCAGTTTGAAGAAATCTCGCTATTAAAGTAAGCGAGTAGTAATGAAATCAGGTAAATAGCGTACTGAGTGGCTGTTATAATATAAACTTTCCTTATTTCTTTGCTCATTATGGAACACCTCCAGTAAAATATGAAATAGAATTAAATTGTAAAAAAGAGATTCTATTTCTTTTTATTTCTTTTTTTGATGATGAGTAATTGACCAATAACAAGGATTAACATTGTCCAAAATCCTCCAATAACAAACGCGTTATTTAGTAAATATTCCGCTGTCATGCCAATTAGACTAGCTACTATCGCAACGATAAAGACACGAGCGTAAGGATGAGATTCGGTATACTTCTGCCATTTTTATACAATCCGATCACTCTTTCTTTAATGAATCATTTGATGTTGTATCGAATAGTAACGAACGAAACCCTTTATTCAGTTTAGCATAAATGGATTCGAAATAATCCGTTTTACCCTGAACGGTCCAAAATCATGCCTGAACGGTTAGTTAAGGATGGCGTTCGTAAAAAAATAGTCTCATAAAAAATGAATTTAACGTGATATCATGATAAAAGAGAGGTGAAAATAGATGGAATTAAAAAAATTAGATATGCCGTTATCGGTTATACAAGTAGAAAATCTATCTGATATTGATTTATCGGTGACACCATTATTTTTAGGGAAAACAGAAGATGAATTGTCTGTCGTATTACCTACAAGAAATGTTCCGTCAATAACGGTATCGCGCGAAGATGATTGGCAAGGATTTAAGATTGAAGGAGTTTTAGATTTTAGCTTAGTTGGAATTTTAGCTAAAATAGCCTCTCTCTTAGCGGCAGCTACTATTAGCATATTCGCTATTTCGACGTATAACACTGATTATATTTTAGTGAAGCGTCATGACTTTGATGCAGCGGCTGACATCTTAAAACAGAATGGGTATCATGTAGCTTAGTTATTTAATACATGGATTGCGAGAACCGTTATTCAGAAAGATTGCTTACCTTCAAAATCGATATTTTTTTCTGAATGGGATGTTCATCAAAAGTCGAGAATCAAACTCCGAAATCAACAGGGATTTGATTCTTTTTAGCTTTATGAAAACTCAGTGTTTTGATTTCATCTTGTTGTTATTTGATGTAACGGAAATCACCTCTACTGATAATCATTCGCGTATCTTCTTTTTTTCGCTTATAATCAAGGAATGAGAAACAAAGGAATCGATGGATAAAGGACTGAATGTAGATGGCGATTGAGAAAAAAACACTTTATTTAATGGGTACACAAATTCAACTGTGGGTTGAACATGATCAAAAGGAAGATATCTTGGGGCAAGCGGAACAAACATTAATCGATTATGAGCAACGCTTTAGCGCCAATGATAAAACGTCTGAGTTAATGAAAATAACGCAACAAGCAGGCGTTGCAGCGGTGAAGGTACAGGATGATTTATTTGAATTAATTCAAATTGGGAAAGAACAAAGTCTGATTCCGAATGGTTATTTAAACATTGCGATTGGTCCTTTAGTCCATGCTTGGCGAATTGGTTTTGCGGATGCACAGTATCCGTCGAAAGAGAAAATAGCGTCGTGCTTGGCACTGATTGATCCAAATGATATCCATTTAAACAGTGAAACAAAAGAAGTGTATTTAGCAAAAGCCGGGATGTCGATTGATTTGGGGGCGCTTGCCAAAGGATATTTTGCCGATAAAATCGTTGCTTTGTTCAAGAAAAAGGGTGCAAGTGCAGGGTTTATTAATTTAGGTGGGAATATTTTGACATTCGGTGAGGCGCCGCATCACGCAGATGGCTACTGGCGAATTGGTATTCAAAATCCTTTTTTACCGCGAGGCAACTATGTGGCGACGCTGCTTATCAAAAATCAGTCAGTCGTGACTTCTGGTATCTATGAACGGACTTTTGAATGGCAAGGAAAAACGTATCATCATATTTTTGATAGTCAAACAGGTTTCCCGGTACAGTCGGAACTAGCGAGTCTTACGATTGTCTCACAAGAATCACTCGTAGGAGAAATTTGGACGACTCGTTTATTTGGAACCGAAGCGACAACAATCATTCGAGAAGTCGAAGCGACACCAGGTCTTGAAGGAATCGTGATTACAACCGACGGACGCACGGCAAACACGCAAGGATTAAGATTTCGTACATAATATAACAAAAAATAGGAAAAGAATTCACTTGGCATTCTTTTCCTATTTTTTTTGGACGACAATATCCTTTGCTAAATTCGTTAAAAAGAGTTGGATAAAGGCATTTTCTTCGGCTATCAGTGTTCGAGTAGCTTGATGTGCAATGAAATAATCTAACGACAGCAATTTTAACGGAATCGGATAGAGATTAAATTTATCTGGCTGCGGATTCACTTTAATACTTTCTGGGATGAAGGTAATCCCGGCGTTATTAATTGCCAATTCAACGACGGTAAAAATATTATTACTCTCTAAGACAATTGTGGGGTCGATCTTGTGTTGCTGGATTAAATAATCGATTTGTTTTCGAATCGCCGAACCGCGCGTGGTTAAGATTAATTTTTCTTTTAGTAATTGTTTGATGGAGAGACTATTTTCTTCTAAAAGAAAGGTTTTCGCTTGATAAAAAGGCGATGATTTTGGAATAACCGCATAATAGCGATGTTTCCCATATGGGTGAATGGTTAAATTCGGTGAGATGGTTTCTGGATTTTGGCCAATAAAAAAATCAATCTCGCCGCTCAACAATTTTTCTTCATTCTTAGCGGGTGTATCTTCATGTAATTCGACTTTGATATTGGGATGTTTTTGAACAAAGTCTGGTAAAAATAACGGAATTAAAAAAGTGCCTAAACTGGATAAGACGCCTAAACGAAGAACCTGCTGTTCGTTCGATGAATACTGCGAAATTTTTTTGCGGAATTTATCTTGTTCGGCTTCAAGTGTATACAAGTACTGATAATACAAGCGTCCTGCTTCAGTTAATTGTAAGGGTGAAGTTTGACGATTAATAATGGTGATGTCGAGTTCTTTTTCAGTTCGCTTAATCAATTGCGTTAGATAAGGTTGTGAAATATATAAGTCTTTGGCGGCTTTCGTAAAATTACCATGCTTCAGTAATATATCGAGGTAATACAACATATTGGCGGAATCAAAGGCCATCGGTAGTCCTCATTTCTTTTTTTGTTTTCATTATAACAAATTTGTTATGACTTGATAATTAAATAAATATTTCACAATATAAAAATTCTAAGGTAATCTACTAATCAAAGAGATGAGCGAGCAATAAATGCTTTTAATAAATGATTTTCGCCTTTTTTTCTTTTAGTTTAATTTTTTTTAAAAAGGAAAAGGCGCTAAAAATGTTTTTTTTAGGAATTATTGCTCGATAAATCACAATTAAAAGGAGTATGAATATGAAATTTATAAGTATTGTCGGCACGAATTCATCTTATGAATCGACGAATCGAAAATTATTGCAATTCATCCAAAAACATTTTACCGAAGGGGTAACGATTGAGGTATGTGAGATTAAAGATTTACCTGCCTTTAACGAACCCGAAGATCGGACGCCTCCTCAGGCAGTGAAAGCATTATCGGATAAAATCGTGGCAGCTGACGGGGTCATTATTAGCACACCTGAATATGATCATGCGATTACCGCGGCCTTAAAAAGCGCGTTGGAATGGCTATCGTATACGACTCGTCCGTTAATTGACAAACCGGTGATGATTGTCGGTGCATCTCATGGAGCGCTTGGATCTTCCCGTGCACAAGCCCATTTGCGTCAAATTTTAGATTCACCAGAATTAAAAGCACGAATTATGCCGAGTTCAGAGTTTTTATTGGGTCGTTCGCTAAGTGCTTTTGACGAAGAAGGAAACTTAATTGACCCAGATAAGGTGCAAGAATTAGAAGAATGTTTTGAAGAATTCCAGTTATTCGTTGAAATTACGAATCAATTAACCAAAGATCATCGCTTTAAAGCGGATAAAAAACAACAATTCACTTGGGAACAACGCGCAGATGGAGGGGATATCGCATGAAATTTATCGGAATTGTCGGAACGAATGCTAACAAATCATATAACCGAATGTTACTAACCTTTATGCAAAAACATTTCAGTCATCAAGCTGAAATTGAAATTTTAGAATTAACGGATGTGCCATTGTTTGATGAATCCAATGACCAGTCGAACAGTGAGATTATCCAACTGTTTAACACAAAAATTACCGAAGCAGACGGCGTGATTATTGCCACACCAGAACATAATCATTCGATCCCTTCCGCTTTAAAAAGTATTCTAGAGTGGTTATCGTTTAATTTACACCCGCTCGATGGCAAACCTGTCATGATTGTAGGCGCGTCATATGATGTTCAAGGATCTTCGCGTGCACAACTTCATTTACGTCAAGTACTTGATGCACCGGGTGTGAACGCAACAGTGATGCCTGGCTACGAATTTTTACTAGGCAATGCGCATCATGCTTTTACACCAGAGGGTGATTTGAAAGAAGAACGGACGATTGATTTTCTAGAGAGTTGTTTCTGGCGCTTTTTACGTTTTACTCAAGTCGTGAATGTCTTAGCGGAACCTGAAGAAGTTGCTTTAACTTCTGGTGAGTTTACAGTCACAACACCTGGGCATAATGGAGAAATCCCAATGGTCGTTCGGATCGATAATAATCGCATTGAAGCGATTGACATTGATACATCAGGAGAATCACAAGGGATTGCGGATGTGGTATTTACACGAATTCCTAAACAAATCATTGAAGGACAAACCTTAAACGTCGATATTATCTCGGGAGCTTCGGTGACGAGTAACGGCGTGATTGATGGCGTGGCGAAAGTCATTAAAATGGCGGGCTCAAATCCGGATATTTTACGTAAACGTCCGAAAGCAGCAAGTGCCTTAAACACGCAAGACATGGAATACCATACGGATGTGGTTGTGGTTGGTGCCGGTGGGGCTGGTTTAACTGCTGCTGCAAAAGTCTTGCAAGAAGGCAAAAGCGTCATTGTCGTGGAAAAATTCCCAGCAGTTGGTGGTAATACCGTTCGCACGGGTGGCCCGATGAATGCGGCGAATCCGAATTGGCAAAATACCTTTGCGGCAATTCCAGGCGAACGTCATGCTCTAAAAGAGATGATTGCGACTGATGAAGCAACGATTGATGCAGAGTATTTGGAGGATTTCCGTCTATTAAAAGCCCAAGTAACAGCATACTTTGAAGCAACGAAAAACGAGGAGGAATATTTATTTGATTCCGAACTGTTCTACCGGATGCAAACGTATCTAGGTGGGAAACGTAAAGATAAATTTGGTAATACGATTTATGGTCAATATGATTTAGTGAAAATCTTGACGGATAAAGGACTCGAATCGCTTGAATGGCTCGAAGAAATCGGGGTTGAATTTGATAAATCGGATGTCACGATGCCGGTAGGTGCTTTATGGCGTCGGGGACACAAACCGCTAAAAAGCGAAGGGTATGCCTATGTCTCTGCCTTGCAACAATTTGTTGAACGTCACGGTGGTGTGATTATTACCGATACGGCGGTCAAGGAATTAATTTGTGAGAATGGTCGAATTGTCGGCGTGATCGGGACAGGAATGAATGGTCAAAAAATCACCGTTCACAGCGATGCAGTTGTCTTAGCTTCCGGTGGTTTTGGCGCAAATACGCAAATGTTAAAAGAATACAATACGTACTGGACCGAAATTAGTGATGATATTAAAACGTCGAACTCGCCAGCGATTACCGGCGATGGAATTATTTTAGGCCAAAGTGTTGGCGCCGATTTAGTCGGTATGGGCTTCTCACAAATGATGCCCGTTTCAGATCCAGAAACAGGCGCTTTATTTAGCGGCTTACAAGTACCACCACAAAACTTTATTATGGTCAATCAAAAAGGGAAACGGTTTGTCAATGAATACGGTAGTCGCGATGCGTTAACTCAAGCGGCGATTGATAACGGCGGCTTGTTCTATTTAATTGCCGATGACGAAATTAAGAAGACTGCTTACAATACTACGCAAGAAAAAATTGATAAGCAAGTTGCTGCGGGAACATTATTTAGAGCTGAGACTTTGGCAGATCTAGCGCGTCAAATTGGTGTTGATCCGGATGTGTTTGAGGCAACGATTGCGTCTTATAATGCTTGTGTGGATAATGGCTTTGATCCTGAATTTGGTAAAGATGTCTTTGATTTAAAAGTAGCTGTTGCACCATTTTATGCGACGCCAAGAAAACCAGCGATTCATCATACAATGGGTGGCTTAAAAATTGATACACAGACCCACGTTTTAAATACTGAAGGTCAAATCATTGAAGGATTATACGCAGCGGGAGAAGTCGCGGGTGGTATTCACGCAGGGAATCGTTTAGGTGGTAACTCACTGACTGATATCTTTACGTTTGGACGGATTGCCGGTCAAACAGCGGTCCAAGAATTAACAAAATAAGATCGACACAGTCAACTAAAAAAGCAATGGAGGAAAAATATGAACAAGAACATTAACCGTTGGCAAGTCTTAATTGCCTCAACGGCAGTATTGCTTTGCACGGGAGCGATTTATGCTTTTAGTGTCTTCGCAGGTCCCTTAAGTGCCTCACAAGGTTGGACGATGACGGAAATTATGCTAGCATTCACGATTAATTCGGCAATCGCGCCAGTCCCAATGATTTTGGGCGGATTTTTAACGGATAAAGGATTCGCAAAATGGTCCATCGCCATTGGGGGAATGATGTTTGGACTGGGCTTTTTATTAACTGGTTTTGCTACGAGCCCAACGATGCTCTATCTCACTTATGGTTTGATTGGTGGTTTAGGTCAAGGGTTGGCCTACTCTGCTTGCTTGAGTAATACGATTAAATTATTCCCTGATAAAAGAGGGTTAGCCTCTGGAATCATTACGGCAGGTATGGGCGGTGCAGCGATTATTGCTGCACCAATCGGTAATGCGTTAATCGAACGCTTTGATGTACTCACAGCCTTTAAATCATTAGGATTTTCTTATATGATTATCATTGCGATTGCGGTTATTTTTATTAAACAAGCACCTGCAGGTTATCAAGTGGAAGGATGGGTGCCGCCACAACATCAAACTAATCAAGGACTGATCAACAAAGATTGGAAAATGATGCTCCGAACTCCCTTTTTCTATCTGATCTTTTTAATGCTCTTTACCGGTGCGTTTTCTGGTCTGATGATTGCAGCTAATGCGTCGGTCATTGGTCAACAAATGTTCCAATTATCTGCGACTACCGCGGCGATGTACGTCAGCTTATATTCTCTTAGTAATTGTGCCGGACGTATCGTTTGGGGAACCGTCTCTGATCGATTAGGTCGTAATCATACCTTGTCGATTATTCTTGGAATGGTCATTCTCGCGTTTATTATTTTGACTTCTTTCTCTTCGCAAGTAGGATTTGCGATTGGGAT
The DNA here is from genome assembly GCF_001885765.1 of Enterococcus aquimarinus. Lineage (GTDB taxonomy): Bacteria > Bacillota > Bacilli > Lactobacillales > Enterococcaceae > Enterococcus_I > Enterococcus_I aquimarinus. The sequence continues at coordinate 43,473 of NZ_JXKD01000010.1, forward strand.
TATGATTTTAGGATTATGTTTTGGTGGGGTTATGGGTGTCTTCCCGCCAATGGTTCTAGAAAACTACGGTCCGGTGAATCAAGGTGTTAACTATGGTATTATTTTCTGTGGGTACTCCGCAGCTGCCTTTTTCGCGCCAAAAGTAGCCGCAGGAATTGCGACAGCCAATAATGGTGATTTTACAAAAGCCTTTTACGTGGCAATCGCGGTGGCCTTGATTGGTGTCGGATTTAATCTGACTTATATTCAATTAAAACGTGCACAAAAACGAGTAATCGCTATCAACAAAGCGAATTAATTTTTACATCGTTGTCTGTTTCGTTGTATGCTAAAAAGCCTAGAAAATGGTTGTCTCTTCCATTTTCTAGGCTTTTTTGGGATTTCTTGATATCAAAACGTTCGATTTTAATCATTTGGCTGAGACAAATAAAGAGCGACGCGTAATTGCAACGACAGTTCAGGAGAATCAATTGGTGCATCAAATAGGTTTTGGCATTTCTTAATGCGATAATGAACCGTATTGCGATGTAAAAACATTTTTTCGGCCGTTTCAACAATCTTACATTGACTATCTAAATAAGCGGCTAACGTTCGCCGTAATTCGAGATCTGTTGGATTGGTTGGATAAGCCAATTCTTTTAAAATCGATTCACAAAAATAAGCCATTTCTTCTTTTGAGACATTCTCGGCAATCCGATGAATGCTTTTTTGTTTATCGTAAAAGCGAATTCCGGGACTAACGACATGATTTTCCAATACGCTGAGTGCTTCTTTATAGGAAAAGTGACATAAAGAAAACTGATTGACCGGCTCACCCACGCCTAACGCGCTTTTTATGTTAATAAAGTGTTCAAGTTTCTCTTGAATACAAATGAGTGATTCTCGCAAAGCTAAACTGTTGCGAAAGAGCAAGGCAAGATGATAAGGCTGATCGGTCGGGAGCACTCGTGCGGTCGGATTGCTTTCAGCTAGTACTTGTTCCACTAACTCATAGACATATTCGTCGATTTGACTGGGATAAAAGGTTTGGCTTTGGTTCGGCAACAGTTGTAAGAGTGCCACACGATAATAATTCGACTGGTTCGCCTGCAACATGCTAGAAAGTTCAGGTAAATCGTTTGTTGGTAATGTTTGTAAGAGCTGTTGGAATAAATTTAATTGCGCCAGTCGTTGTTTATTTTTGAGCGCTTGTTCTTTATTGATAGCTAAGGCCAAAATAACGAGTGCCTGTTGAATAACAAATGGTGAAACGTTTTGTGGTGCTGGATTGTTATCAAAAATAATTAACAAGTAAGGTAAATAATATTCGGATTGAATCGGAAAAACAGAGACCGAAACAGTTTCTGCGGAACTTAAGGTGAACGTTAAGGAATCCTTGCTTCTCTTTTGCTGATGATGTAATAATGTGTCCATCATTTCTGCCTTGACATTAGTCGTCTCAATAGAGGAGATGCTGTCAAAGCGATTCGTCGAAGTCAGGTGGCCAAACGGATCTAAGAGTAAAATCGGCTGCTCGACCATCTGGCTGAGTTGTTCAATTAAGTTCGGTAACGTGGCTCCTTTAAATAGCATATTAGCAAATTTTTTCTGTGTTTCCATCGAAAAAAAGAGTTCTTCCGTTCGATCCTCTAAAATCGTGCTTAAGATTTTGTAAGAAACTTGTCCAAGCGTAAGTGAATCCGGAATTTGTAAAATCGGAAAGTCTAGTTGGTTGGCATAGTCTAAAACACGCGTACTTAATGTTGGGATGTAACGATTCAGTTTAATCGCCATACCGGCACAAGGTAATTTTTTTAAGCTGTTCATCAGTTGACAAAGTCCTTCTTCGTCGTCTTTAAACGCCATGCCAGTTGTCAGTAGCAAGGAATGCGGTTCGATGAATGAGGCAATGTCAGGTGTTTCTGAAATATCTACATTGACAATTGGCACCCTTAAACTGGCTTCTGTCGTTAAAATGGTTAAATCAGCAAAGGCTGGTTGTTGTAAAAGATCATGTAATGTTTTCATGGGGATCCCTCTTTTTTGATTTTAATGGCTCTTAAACAAAAATAGATTGAATTTCTTTTTGCGCATACGATAGGACTTCTTCGATTCGCTTTTGACTCACCCGAATGGTCGGTAATGAAATACTAACAGTCGCAAGCAACTTATTTTGTTGATTACGAATCGGTAAGGCAATACAAAACACACCAAGTTCACACTCTTCTTGATCAAGGGCGAATTGTTGTTCCTTGATTTTTTTGAGTTCTTTTTTGAGTGCAAGTGGCTCTGTTAAGGTATTTTGTGTCAGGGGTACTAATGCGGTTGTCGCTAAATAATCATTCAGTTGTTGCTCCGAAATTTCGGCTAAAAACATTTTCCCAGCGCCCGTACAGTAAAGTGGCGCTCGTTTACCAATTTTTTGCGTGACAGTCAGTAGCCGTTCCTGGCTGTCAAGTGAATCTAAATAGACGATTTCTGTGTTGTCGCGAATCGATAAAGAGGTGGCTTCCATCAAGGTAGTCGATAAATGGAACAGTAACGGGTGTAGTTGTTCGATCAAACGCTGATTGGGATCAGTTTCTTGTGTTAAATGGCGCAATTTATTCGTTAAGGTGTAAAAAAGGGTTTCAGAATCTTGTTCGACATAACCTAACGTCATTAAGGTATATAAAAAACGTGAAAGTGTTGCTTTAGGCAGATTCGTCTGAAGAGATAAATCAAGTAAAGAAATGGGACGAGCGTAAGCATGCAGTGTTTCGATAATTAAAAAGGTTTTTTGCACGGATTGATTGATTTTGACTTTTTTCTCATTCAATGAGGAAAAGACACTCCTTTCATGTTTTTGTGCAAGCGGAACCAAAATAGCAAAAAAGATTGGGCCAAGCACACAAAGACAAAATATTTGTGAATATGATAACATGCATTTAAATGAAACGCAATACCACATAGTGAAACGAAAAAGGGGGAAACAATATGCAAGCAGCAGAAGCGATTGTACAAATTATGGTAAAAGAAGGAATAAAAGATGCCTTTGGAATTCCAGGGGCGGGGATTAATCCAGTTTATAAATATATGGAGAAAATCTCGATGAATCATTATTGTATGCGACACGAGGAAGCCTGTGTCCACGCAGCAGACGGCTATTATCGCGCAAAACATGACATTGCGTTGGCGATTTGTACGTCAGGACCGGGTGCAACGAATTTCGTAACGGGGCTTTACACCGCCTTTGCAGATTCGATTCCCGTATTGGCGATTACTGGACAAGCGAATAGTTGGCAATTAAAACAAGATGCTTTTCAGTCGGTCGATATGGTCAGCATTGCGTCAACCGTTTGTAAGAAAGTGTATTGTCCACTAGATGCCCAAGAAATTCCAAAAATCATGCAAGAAGCGTTTCACCTGATGCGTTCTGGTCGTCCTGGTCCAGTCTTAATTGACTTGCCGCTTGATATTCAACAAGTTGAGATTGATTTTGATATCAATCAATACGAGCCATTAACGGTTTCAAAACCACAGGCAGCTATTGATGAATTGCATGCGCTGTTAGACATGATTGAAGCAGCCCAGTCACCAGCAATTATTATGGGTGGTGGTGTTATTTTAGCAAAAGCAGAACAAGCCCTGATTGAATTTGCCGAAAGTTTGCAACTACCGATTATTCAAACGTATATGGCAAAAGGTGGCGTACCAATCGATCATCCACTCAATGCTGGACATGCGGGTATTCAAGTCGGGCAACCAATTGGCAATCGTGTTTTTCTCGATTCCGATTTAATTATCGGGATTGGTAATCGTTTCACCGATCGTCATACTGGGAATTTAGAAGTTTATCGTCGAGGTCGTCAATTTGTTCATATTGATATTGAAGCCACACAAATTGGGAAAGTTTTTCAACCGGATTTAGGGATTGTTTCGGATGCACAATATGCGTTAGAACAATTAAATGCATTGGTGAAAGAACGTAAGATGGGGGATCAACAACGCTTGGATGTCGCATCGTTACCACAATTAAGAAAAGAACTGGCACGCGAAACAAACTATAACCAAATTCCAATGATTCCACATCGTGTCTTCCAAGAATTAAATGAAGTGTTTGATGAGAATACGATTTTTACAGCGGGTTGTGGCATTACTCAAATTTGGAGTGGCCAATTGCAACAAATTAATCGTCCGCGTCGTTACTTACCTTCGGGTGGTGCCGGGACGCTCGGCTTTGAAGTACCGGCTGCATTTGGGGCAAAAGTGGCAGATCCAACAGCGATTAGCGTAAATGTTTTAGGTGACTTTGGGTTCACTTTTATGGGAGAAGAAATTGCGGTTGCAGCCGCTCATAACAAACCAATTATTACCGTTATCGTAAACAACGCCTATTTAGGGTTGATTCGTCAAAACCAAAAAATGGCTTATGGCTTTGAATATGGTGTCGATATGCCTTATAACCAAACAGGTTTAATCGACTATGTAAAAATTGCTGAAGGATATGGTTGTATCGGTGAACGGGTCTTTACCCCAACAGAACTCAGAGCCGCATTGGAGAGAGCTGTGGCTTCGAATCAAAGTTATGTAATCGATGCGATTTGTGAGCCAGAACAATTATGTGACATGGGTGTCGCGCTAGACAATATTCGTAGTTTTGCACCTGAAAAAACAGAGTAAAAAATAGAAAGGGACGAAAGAAAATGAATGCACAATTAGAAAAATATGTTGATTTGGGACTCATTCAATGGATGAGTTTTCCACCAAAAGACTATGATTTAGTGGAAACAATTAAAAAAGTAGTATGCGATGCCGACTTTCGAGCGATTGAAATCACACAAATTAAAGATGATGCCATCCGAAAAGAAGTCAGAGATTTATTGGCTCATTCAGGACTACGCGTTGGTTACGGTGCACAGCCGCGTCTCTTAGGACCTGGCTTAAATCCGAATGACTTAAATGAAGAAGGGCGCTTAAAAGCCGAACAAACGTTACTCGAAGCGGTCGATGAAGCAGAATATTTAGGTGCCAAAGGAATCGCCTTCTTATCAGGGAAATGGGAAGAAGCGACAAAAGAACAAGCGTATGCACAGTTGTTAAAAACAACGGTTAACGTCTGTCGTTATGCCGCAACAAAAAACATGATGGTTGAGCTAGAAGTTTTCGACTATGATATGGATAAAAAAGCACTAATTGGTCCAGCGCCACTAGCCGCACGCTTTGCAGGTGACGTTCGTACCTATTGTCCAAACTTTGGTCTAATTGTCGATCTTTCGCATTTTCCAACGACTTATGAAACAAGTAAATTTGTGATTCAAACAACGCGTCCTTATATTACACACTTGCATATTGGCAATGCGGTCGTAAAGCCAGGTTGTCAAGCATATGGCGATTTACATCCGCGTTTTGGCTTCCCAAATAGCGCCAATGATGTTCCTGAATTACTTGATTTTTTCCAAGTATGTAAACAGGAAGGACTCTTTAATCAAGCATCACCAATGATCCTTTCGTTTGAAGTGCTCCCACAAGAAGGGGAAGATGCGGATGTGATTGTCGCACAAACAAAACGTGTGATTCGTCGAGCTTGGGCTTTACTAGAAGACTAGAGGAGGAAAAGAAAAATGAAAATCATTGTACTTGATGGGTATACTGAAAATCCAGGAGATTTATCCTGGTCCGGGTTTGAACAACTTGGGGAGATAACGGTTTATGATCGTAGTAAACTAGCGGAAACAGCATTGATTGAACGCATTGGCGATGCGGAGATCGTGTTGACCAATAAAACGCCACTAAGCAAAACAGTGATTGATGCAGCACCAAACTTAAAATACATTGGGGTCTTGGCCACCGGTTATAACGTTGTTGATGTTGAAGCCGCGAAAGAAAAAGGCATTGTGGTGACGAATATCCCCACCTACGGAACGGAAGCGGTCGCACAGTTTACAATTGCTTTGCTACTCGAGATGTGCCACCATATAGGGGAACATTCGATGAGCGTCAAAAATGGCGATTGGGAAAAAAATGCGGATTGGTGCTACTGGCACTATCCTTTAGTAGAACTACTCAATAAGACATTAGGCATTATCGGATATGGTCGAATTGGGCAGCAGGTCGCACAAATAGCAAAAGCTTTCGGCATGAACGTGATCGCAGTCGACCAACAACATGCGATTCATTCAACACAAGAGGACGTTGAATTTGTCACAACGGATGAACTATTTGAGCGTTCAGACGTGATTAGTTTACATTGTCCACTTTTCCCTGAAACACAAGGAATGATTAATGCTGAAAATATTGCGAAAATGAAAGATGGCGTGATGATTGTGAATTCATCGCGGGGACCATTAATCAATGAAGCAGATCTAGCACAAGCCTTGAATGCGGGTAAAGTTGGAGCAGCAGCTGTGGATGTCGTTTCACAAGAACCCATTACGGCAGACAATCCTTTGCTCACTGCTAAAAATATGATTATTACACCGCACATTGCCTGGGCGACAAAAGAAGCACGCAGTCGTTTGATGGCGATTGCCGTGGAAAATGCGACCGCATTTATCGCGGGGAACCCTGTCAATGTCGTAAATGACTAAACAATAGAAAAGAGGAATTTATGTGAAAATCGTTATCGTAATGGACTCCTTTAAAGGAAGTGTCACGTCAATAGAAGCAGGGAAAGCCGCCAAAAAAGGGATTGAGGCGGCCTATCGCGAGCAGTCCCAACCTGAAATTAGCGTCTTACCGATTGCCGATGGCGGTGAAGGAACCATTGATGCGATTTTCCATCGCTTTTCCGAACAGATTCAAACAAGTACTGTTCAGGGGCCCATGCTTGGTCAAACAGTCTTGGCGAAACACGGGCAAATCGCGAAAAAAGTCGTACTTGAGATTGCCGAGACTTCCGGGATTACCCTCGTGGAAAAAGAGAAACTAAGTCCTTGGGAGGCGACGACTTATGGCTTAGGAGAAAAGATCAAGCAGTGCATTCAAGAAGGAGCCCGTCATTTTGTCATTGGACTTGGGGGGAGTGCCACAAATGATGCCGGTATTGGGATGTTACATGCGTTAGGCGTACGCTTTTTGGATCAATCTGGTCGTGAACTGGGTTATCGTTTAAAGGATTTAGACGGATTAGCTAGCATTGATGCAAGCCAAATCTTCCCGGAACTAAGCGATTGTAAGTTTGTCATCGCTAGCGATGTGACCAATCCGCTTTGTGGGGAGCAAGGAGCTACCGCTATTTTCGGTCCTCAAAAAGGAGTGAAAGCTTCAGACCAAGTGACGATCGATGCGTTACTCCAACGTTTTGCTCGGCTAACCGAAGAAGCAACGGAAACAACGATGAAAGAAGAGTCCGGAGCTGGAGCGGCTGGCGGCGTTGGTTTTGCTTTTCTTAGTTACTTACAGGCGACGATTGTCCCAGGATTTGATGAAATTGCACGCCATCTTCATTTGGAAGAGGAGATTCAAACGAGCGACCTCGTTGTGACGGGTGAAGGCTTACTTGATGCGCAGTCATTGATGGGGAAAGTCCCGGTATCTGTTGCTCGATTAGCTGACAAATACAATAAGCCAGTCATTGCTCTAGCCGGTGGGGTTTCAAAAGAGGCAAGGCAAAGTAACAACCAGGGAATTCAAGCCTATTTCCCTACGATTCAACGGATTGCGAGCGAACGTGAGATTTTAAGTAAAGAAACGACACTCGCTGCAATTGAAGCGACAGCAGAACAATTATTCCGTTTTGCACAATTATTTCAATAAAAATGAGAGGATGATTTGAATGGAGACGATGTTAAATCGCCGTTTATTTAGAATAGAAGAAGTTAGTCAATTTTGTGAACAAGAAGGAAAGAAAACCATTTTTTATGAAACGCCTAAAACAGCGGGTGCCGTTTGGTGTTTAAAACCTGGACAAAGTGTCTTTACGCATGCACATACAACGTCAGATGATTTGTGGATTGTTTTAAAAGGTACGGGTACTTTCTTCCCAGAGCCAGGTAAAGAAGTGACCATTACGAAAGGCGATATGGTCATCTCATACCCAGGAGAACAACATGGGATGAAAAATACCGGCGATGAAGATTTTGTTTTTGTCGGTGTCGCAGGACCGATGCCAATGGACCTCATTTGTTTTGATGACGAGTAGGATTTACAGTCGTCACTTCTCTTAGAGCAATAGAAAAACGAAAACCATTTTGCGGTATTTCTCATTTTCACCTCTTGCATCGTGAAATCAACTATGCTAACATAGGTCTAGAAAATAAGGATTGTAACTGGTAAAGCAGGCAAAACCTCAGAAAAAGACGTTTCCTTTTTAAGAAAGGAAGACGGCTTATTCTGTGGTGCCTGTTTTTTTGTTGTCTAAAAAGAGAAATGAAACCCTTAACGTCGTATATGCGTTGCTTTTTTAGGTATCAGAGCAAACTTTATTTTAAAAAATAATACGGAAATCAAGTAAGCGGTTAAAATCGCGAGTTGAAGGAGGTGGAGAAATGAAAATTGTGAAAGTGTTAAACAACAATGCTTTTTTGTCTTACGATGAACAAGGACAAGAAGTGATTGTGATGGGAATTGGGGTAGCCTTTGGTAAGAAGAATGGCCAAATGGCTGATTTAAAAGGACGTTATAAAATATTTTCAACGTCAGATTCAAAAATAAACGAACGATTTAAAGCGGTTTTTTCAGATATTTCCGAAGAGTATTTAGAAATTACGGAACGCATTATTTTTATTCTTGAAAAAGAATACGATAAAAAAATCGATGATATTGTGTATGTCTCTTTAACGGAGCACATTCATGGTGCAATTGAACGGCTAAAAAAGGGAATTGAAGTCAAGAATCCTTTACTGATGGATATTCGTCGATTATTTAAAGATGAATATGAAACCGGTTTGATGGCGTTAAAAGAGATTGAAGCGGTGTTTGGTCTAACCTTTATTGAAGACGAAGCCGCGTATATTGCACAACATTTGGTTAATGGCCAATTGGATCAGTTAGTGGATATTAACGACATGTCGAAGCTCATGCAAGAAATTATTAATATGATTAAATATACGTTTCGGATGGAGTTTAATGAAGATTCGATTTATTATCATCGTTTCGTCACGCATTTAAAATTCTTTGCCCAACGAATCATTGATGGCCAAGTTTATGTCAGTGAGAGTGATGATATTTTTGAAGTTTTTCGAAATAAATACACGGCGAGTTATGAATGTGTCGTCAAAATTGATCACTACTTACAAAAACATTATCATTATTCGTTAAATACAGATGAACAACTTTACTTAATTCTTCATATTGAAAAAATTACGAAGAATTCGCAAATTCAGTCATAGAAAAGGATGGTTACAATGGATGCTTCAAAAGTAGCAGAACAAATCTTAGTTAAATTAGGCGGTCAAGAAAATATCGTCAGCGTGGTTCATTGTATGACACGTCTGCGTTTTGTCTTAAAAGATGAAACAATAGTGGATGATCAAGCAGTTGAACAAATTCGTGGTGTCTTAGGCGTCATGAAAAAAAGTGGCCAATACCAAATCATCATCGGAAATGAGGTCAATGCCGTCTATAAAGAAGTCATCAAGCTCGGTCATTTTGGAGGTGAGACCGCAAACACACCACAACCAAATAAAAGCAAAATGAATCCTTTTTCCACCATTCTAGATGTGATTTCTAGTTGTATGGCACCAGTGATTCCAGCCTTAATTGGTGCGGCGATGATTAAAGTATTATTGACAGTGTTACCAATGATTGGTTGGTTAACAGAGTCGAGTCAAACCTATCAATTGTTGTCAGTTATTGGTGATGGCGCCTTTTACTTTATGCCTGTCTTGATTGCCATGTCAGCAGCTGAAAAATTTAAAACGAACGCCTACTACGCGGCGAGTTTAGCACTTATTATTTTACATCCCAATTTTGTTTCGTTAACAACGAATGCAAAAGACGCTGGCGAGACATTAGCGTTCTTTGGATTGATTCCTGTGACATATGCTTTTTACGCGTATTCCGTGATTCCGATTATTTTATCAGTGTGGCTTCTTTCTTATATTGAACCATTTGTCGATCGTATCACACCGAACGTCACTAAAAACTTCTTAAAACCAATGTTAGTTATGTTAATTACCGCCCCAATTGTGATGACGGTTGTCGGACCAATTGGCTCGATTTTAGGAAATGCCTTGTCTTCCTTCATTTATGGGATTCATGATGCGCTAGGGTTAGTGGCAGTTGGCTTGATTGCAGGGGTCTATCCGTTTATCGTAATGGCTGGTATGCATCATGCCTTTACGCCAATCAAATTAAGCATTATTGCGACGACAGGTTATGAGGCTTTTATCTGCATTGCGGAATTTTGTTCGAACATGGCGCAAGGTGCTGCTTCGTTAGCCGTTTCGATTAAATCGAAAAATAAAGATTTAAAACAAGTTGCTGGCTCTTCTGCTTTTTCTGCCCTTTTAGCGGGTATTACAGAACCCGCCTTATATGGCGTAACCTTACGCTTGAAAAAACCAATGCTCGGTGCAGCAATTGGTGCGATTAGTGGTGGTTTAGTTGGTGGATTCTTTGAATTAAAAGCTTTTGGTGTTGCAACACCAGCCTTGATTACGATCCCACAATACTTAGAAAAAGATCGTCCCATTTCGTTACTCTATATTTTAATTACGGCTGCGGTCACGATTGTCGTGTCATTTATTGCAACTTATTTAATTGGATTTGAAGATATCGTCGATGATCATTATGAAGAAGAAATCGAAAATGGGACAATTTCCACTTTAACAAAAATCAACAAGTTAGAAAGTCCAATGGCCGGAAAAGTGATCCCACTAAGTGAAGTCAATGATAAAACCTTTGCTGGAGAACTATTAGGAAAAGGGTTGGCGATTGTGCCGACAAAAGGCGAAGTTGTCGCACCTTGTGATGGAACGATTGATGTATTTTTTGAAACGGGACATGCAATAGGCTTAAAAACTGATAATGGTGCCGAGATTTTGATTCATGTTGGTTTAGAGACAGTGAACTTGAATGGTCAATACTTTACGCCTGCAGTTAAAGTAGGAGAAAAAGTTAAAAAAGGTGATCGCATCCTCACTTTCGAATTAGAAGCTATTGTGGCAGCTGGATATGATATTACGACACCGATTGTGATCACCAACTCGCATGATTATCTAGAAATTACGGTTGCGCGTCAAGGAAATGTCGAAGCACTAGAAGAAATTTTAACGATTATATAAGGAGGATTCAAAATTGAAACCATTACAAATGCCTGATACTTTTTTATGGGGAAGTGCTTCTGCCGCTTACCAAATCGAAGGGGCTGCTCAAGAAGCTGGGAAAGGAATCTCAAACTGGGATGAATTTGTAAAAATCCCAGGGAAGACCTTTAAAGAATCGACGGGCGAAGTCGCAGTCGATCATTATCATCGTTACAAAGAAGACGTCGCATTAATGGCCGAAATGGGTTTGCAAACGTATCGCTTTTCGATTGCTTGGGCCCGTATTTTTCCAAAAGGTCATGGTGAGGTGAACCTAGAGGGTGTCCAATTTTATACAGAGTTGATTGATGAATGTTTGAAATATGGGATTGAACCGATGGTGACGTTATATCACTGGGATATTCCTCAAGCTTTAGTGGAAGAATATGGCGGCTGGGAAAGTCCAAAAGTCGTGGAAGATTTTGTCCATTACGCGACATTCCTATTTAATCAATTTAAAGGTAAAGTAAAGTATTGGATTACGATAAATGAACAGAACATCTTTACGACCTTTGGCTGGCTGACAGCGATGCACCCACCAGGAAAATTTGACGATGAAAAAATGTATTATCAAGTGAATCATCATGTTTTTCTAGCACATGCAAAATCAGTCCTTGCGTTTAAGGAAATCATGCCTGAAGGAAAAATAGGAGCGAGCTTTGCATATAGTCCAAGTTACGCCTTGAATAGTGATCCGATTCATGCAATGGCAAAAATGGATTTTGATAATTTAAAGAATTTTTGGTGGATGGATGTCTATGCCTACGGTCGCTATCCAAAAAATGCCTATCACTATTTAGAACAAAAAGGTGTGGCACCAATCGTGACAGAAGCCGATCAAACAATCTTGAAACAAGCAGCAGCTTTGATTGATTTTATGGGTGTCAACTATTATCAAACAAGTGTAGCTGAATATAATCCAATCGATGGCGTCGGTCCATATGGCGAGATGAATACGACAGGTAAAAAAGGAACCGGACAAGTAACAGGTATTCCAGGTTTATACAAAAATCCAACGAATACGCACTTGAAAACAACCGATTGGGACTGGGTAATCGATCCGTCCGGGTTGCGTTATGCATGTAAAGAAATCACCAGTCGTTATGATTTACCGATTGTGATTTCAGAGAATGGACTTGGAGCGTTTGATACGTTGACTGATACTCAAGAGATCCACGATGCTTACCGGATTGAGTACTTATCAAAACACATTGAAGAATTAATGAAAGCTTCAGAAGAAGGCTGCGAAATTTGGGCGTATTGTACATGGTCGTTCACTGACTTATTAAGTTGGTTAAATGGGTATCAAAAACGGTACGGATTTGTCTATGTCGATCGCGATGAAGTGGGTGGAAGCTTGAATCGTTATAAAAAGGATAGCTACTATTGGTATAAAGAAGTCATTGAAACAAATGGACAATCAATCACGGTAAAATAAATCAAACTCAGGAGTGAAAATGCTCCTGAGTTTTTTCATGATTTTGAAGTGTAGGAAGTAGAATACCAACAACATTTGGAAATGTAAAAGTTGTTTGTGTCCATTCTCAGCGTGACGTCACCTTGAGCCTAAAATATGGGAAATCAAGGAGATTATGTTATAATACGCTAGCACTATTGAGAGAACTTGGAGGAATGAGTCATGCGTTTTAAACAATTTTGGGAATTAGCAGAAGTGTATACTGCGCCCTTAAATTTATTTTTAATCTTACTGGGAGCGTCGTATGCGCAGTTTCAGTTTGACACTAACTTAAATGGTCCATTTGTTATTTATCTTTTCATTATTTTACTTTTTCATGTGGCTGTTAATATTTTTAACAACTACATGGATTACCAGAATGCTTCGGATGACCATTCGTATAAGGTAAAGACGAATATTATTGGTCGAGAAGGCTTATCGTTGAAAACCGTCCGCAACTACTTTTACTTTTTCATGACACTTTCGACGCTGTTTGGCTTGTGGTTAGTCACGTTGACGAGTATCTGGGTCGTGATTCCAGGGATTATCGGCTTTTATATTGGTTTATTCTATTCGACAGGCCCCAGACCATTAAACAGTTTACCGATTGCCGAAACCATTACTTCACTAGCTAGTGGTTATCTTGTCCCGCTAGTAGCACTGTATGTTTTGCTGGCTTCGACACAAGAGCCGTTCACGTTGGCAGTAGCGTTGCGTTTTTTACTTGTCTGTTTGCCGCTCGTTTTCATGATGTTCAACAATTTAATTGCGAATAATACATGTGATTTGGAAGAAGATATTGTAAACGGGCGCCGGACACTCGTTTATTATCTTGGCAAAAAGCGTGCGACCGTGTTCCTTAAAGCCAACCTTCTTATCAGCTTTTTGTGTTTACCTCTGGTTGTTTTTCTAGGGCTTGCGCCATGGACTGTTCTCCTTTTAGGATTGAGTTTACCAAAGCTCATGCGAGGATTGACTCCTTATATGGCGCTGCAAGATAAACAAAAGACGTTCCCAATTGTCTTAAAAACGATGTCGGTCGTGATGATTGGCTATCCAACACTTTACTTTTTGGGGACCGTTCTTTCCTATTGGTTCTAAGTTCTTTGATAGCACACGAAAAAAAGCAGGAGATAAATTCTCCTGCTTTTTTTGTTAGCCTTTAGAAAACTGGCTGTTATAGAGGTCGGCGTAAAAGCCGTTTTGACGCATCAAGGCTTCGTGATTGCCTTGTTCGATAATATCGCCGTGGTTCATGACTAAAATATTATCGGCATTGCGAATGGTTGACAAGCGGTGAGCGATAACGAAAGAAGTTTTGCCTTCCATTAATTTGTCCATCGCTTTTTGAATTAACTCTTCCGTTCTTGTATCAACGGAGCTTGTTGCTTCATCTAAAATTAACATTGGTGCTTGTTTAATTAAGGCACGCGCAATCGTCATTAATTGTTTTTGTCCAACAGACAGTTCCACACTATCATCTAAAATCGTATCATAGCCCTTTTGTAAGGTCGTAATGAAGTGGTGCAAGCCAACCGCTTTACAAGCATCGACAACAGCTTCATCCGAAACGTCTTTTTGGTTGAAAATTAAATTTTCTTTGATTGTTCCTTCAAATAACCATGTGTCTTGTAAGACCATACAAAATTGATCATGCACTTCTTCGCGGCTCATCTCGTGAATCGATTTGCCATCAATGCGAATGTCACCTTGATTAATTTCGTAAAACTTCATTAATAAGTTGACGATGGTTGTTTTCCCAGCGCCGGTTGGTCCGACAATGGCAATCTTGCTACCAGGTGTCGCCTCAACAGAAAAGTCATTGATAATCATTTGATCGGGGTTATAACTAAAGCTAACATTTTCAAAGACAACATGTCCATCTGTTTGCGTTAATTGACGCGTCTTAGTCGCTTCATTAGTCATTTCTTCTTCACCTAAGAATTCAAAGACACGGTTTAATGCAGCACTAGCCGATTGTAAATTCCCAAAAGCTTGAGCCAATTGAGATAATGGATTCGTAAAAATACGAACATAAATCATAAACGCAACAATGACACCAAAGGTAATCGTGCCATTAAGCGCTAAAATCGAGCCGACCACACAGACCATGACGTAACCAAAGTTCCCAATGAAGCCCATCATCGGCATCATGATTCCAGAAAGGAACTGTGCCCGCCAAACACTGCCATATAAATCCATGTTTAGTTCTTCAAAGTTGTCTTGCACTTGTTTTTCGGCATTGTAAGTTGTAATCACGCTATGACCAGAATAGATTTCTTCTGCATAACTCGAAATCGCTCCAAGCTTGACTTGTTGCGCGATGAAATGTTTTTGTGAAGTAGCCAAAATCACCGCTACGACCGCAAAACCTGCGAGAGAAGAGATAATAACGGTTAGACTAAGACGCCATTCACTATTGAACATCATGATAATTGAACCGACTAGTAACGTAACGGACGGTGCAAGCGTCGCAAGACTTTGACTAAGGGATTGACCAACAGTATCTAGGTCATTTGTGACACGACTAAGCGTATCCCCTTGTTTGTGTGAATCAAAATAACGTAGTGGCAATCGATCAATTTTCTCGGATACGTGACGTCGTAATTTTTTAGAGAAATTTTGGGTAATCGTCGTAATAATATAACCTTGTAAGTACGTCATGATTGCCCCAATGAGATAAATAATCACTAAGAACGTCGCAATGCTTTTGATTTTATCTGTATCGATTGTGCCGCTTAATCCAGTGGCAATTGTGTCAGTAATTTCGCTTAAACGGTCAGGACCTAAAATCGTTGTAATACTTCCAATGGTTGCAAAAATAACCGCCAACACAAAAGGAAGAGTATATGAACCAGCATATTTTTGGATGTTGGCCCAAGTTAAATGGCTTTGGGTTTCTTTTTTCTTACTCATTAACTAATTCCTCCTTCGATAATTGTGAATAGGCAATTTCTTGATAGACTTCGTTGTCTTTTAGTAATTCTTGGTGGGTTCCTTTACCGACAATGCGTCCTTCATCTAAAACAATAATCAAGTTCGCATCCATAATCGTGCTAATGCGTTGTGCGACGATTAATTTAGTCGTTTGTGGCAAACGTTCTTTTAAAATGCCTCGTAATTTCTTATCGGTTTGATAATCAAGAGCAGAAAACGAATCATCAAAGAGTAAAATTTCAGGCTGACGGGCAATGACTCTGGAAATCGCCAGACGTTGTTTTTGTCCACCAGAAAAGTTGCTGCCGGCTTGGGCAACAGGGGCTGCAAGTTGACCTTCTTCATTTTCGACGAAGTCTTTGGCTTGAGCAATTTCTAATGCCTCAAAGATCGCAGTGTCATCAAGTGGTGTAGCGGCACTCGTTCCTAATTCCATGTTTGAACGGATATCGCCTGCAAAAAGGACTGGTTTTTGAGGAATATACCCAATAATATTGTTTAACGTTTCGTGGTCAAAGTTTTTGACATTTTGACCGTTAATCACAATTTCACCTTTAGTGGTGTCAAATAGGCGCGGAATCAGTTTTAGAATCGTACTTTTTCCACTACCAGTTGAACCGATAAAGGCAACCGTTTCACCGGTATTGGCCGTGAACGTAATGTCGTTTAACACAGATTCGGCTGCATTTGGATAAGCAAACGTCACATTTTTAAACTCCACGGTTCCTTTTTTCGGTAATTCTGTCATTTTTTCTTTCGTAAAGGTCACAGAAGAAAAGAGGTCTAAGACTTCATTAATCCGATTGGACGAAACGATTGCTCGCGGTAAGATGAAGAAAATCATTGTCATCATCATGAAGCCCATTACGACTTGCATCGCATAAGCGGTGAAAACGACCATATCAGAAAACAAGCTAATTTTGTCGGCACCCAGTGCATTTTGAATTAAAAACGCACCAATCACATAGACAGCTAAAGTCAACCCGGAAGAAACGAGCGTCATCACTGGATTTAAGATGGACATCATGCGTCCTGTAAATAAGTTAACTGCTGTCAGTTCTTCATTGGCTTTTTCGAATTTTTCTTCTTGATAGCCTTTTGCATTATATGCTCGGATGACACGTAGTCCGGTCAGACTTTCGCGTGTCACGCTATTTAAATTATCGGTCAGTTTTTGAATCATCGCAAACTTCGGACGAACAAAAATCATTAAAATACTAATAGTAAATAGTAAGAAAATGACCGCAACTGCTGTCGTAGCAGTCCATTCCCAACTTTTATTCGAAATTTTAGTAATCGCCCAAATGGCTGTAATGGGTCCTTTAATAATGACTTGAAGTCCCATTGCGATTAACATTTGAATTTGGGTTAAATCATTTGTTGTTCTTGTAACCAGGCTCGGCACTGAAAAATGCTGAATTTCGTTCGTAGAATAATTGGTAACCCGGTTAAATAATTCTCGGCGTAAACGAGTGATTAATCCGGCTGCAATGCGAGCGGCGAAGAAACCGACTAAAATCGCAGAAGCAAAACTTAATAACGAAAGCCCAATCATTGTAAATCCAGGTTTTAAGATATCCGCTGTAACGGTTCCTGGTGTTTGTAAAAGAGTGGTGATTTCAGCCATGTACGAGGGAATTTTAAGTTCTAGATTCACTTGTACTAGGATAAAAATGATGCTAAGTACAAAAAGGAGTCTTTCTCCGGTACTTGATCGTTTGAAAATTCTAAACATAACTGTCGTTCCTCCTAAAAAATGTCTTAATCAACTAAAATTATTGGATATTTTTTTTCATTTTTTCCACAACTTGCAAAAACGTTGCGATTTCATCTTCGGTTAAATCTTGCTGTAAGGTCTTTTCAATATCTTTTAGCACATGTTTGATTTGTTTAACGCTATCGATGGCTTTATCAGTTAAGATAATTTGATTCCGACGTTTATCTTTTGACGAGACGCGACGTTCAACCAATCCACTTTTTTCCATTCGATCAAGTAATTGACTCGCAGTTGGTTTGCGAATCGATAATTCTTCTTCGATATCTTTTTGGTGAATTTCTCGTAGATGGTTCCTCGAAATAAAATGGATGACCATTGCCTGTGGATGAGAAATATTTTCGATATCGTTTTGAATGGCTTCGTGATCGATTTTTCGACTCAATAAAATCGATAATTCGCGGATATGAAAGCCGAGCGCTCCTTGATGATTGTCCATGTTCATCCTCCTAATATAGTTAACGCACTAACTATATTATCTATCTTCGAAAAAAATGTCAATCAATATGAAAAAATTAAATGAAAGAAAATGAAAATGTGAGGTGTCAAGCAACCAAAAAAGGAAGAAAAAGCCAATAATAGGGGATTTTCGCATTAAAAAAATTTCCTTTTCGTGTAATATTTGGTAAACCGTGTTACACTATTGAAGCGAAAAAAATAATAATAGTATTAAGCAAGGCGCAGAAAATCTGTTGTGAACTTGTTTAATAGAAGGATGTTAAATTAAATGAGTCAAAACCGATTTTCAGAATACCCGTTGGATGAATCGATTGTAGAGTCCCTATCCGTCTTAAAATATACGGATCCAACCCCTGTACAACGAGAAGTCTTGCCGCTACTGCTTAATAAAAAAGATGTGATTGTCCGCTCGCAAACAGGGAGTGGAAAAACTGCCGCATTTGGCATTCCATTATGTCAATTAGTGGATTGGGAAGAACGCGCGCCACAAGCCTTGGTCTTAACGCCAACGAGAGAACTTGCGACACAAATTAAAGATGAAATATTTAATATCGGACGTTACAAACGCTTGAAAGTGGAAGCCTTATTTGGGAAAACGTCTTATCAAACGCAAGTCAAAAATTTAAAGCAACGCACTCATATTGTGGTGGCGACACCAGGACGTTTATTTGATCATATTGAACGAGGAACGATTGATTTAAGTCAAATTAAAACATTAATTATTGACGAAGCGGATGAAATGTTTGCGATGGGATTCATTGATCAAGTCGAAGATATTTTACAGGAGTTACCGCAAAATCGCACGACAGCCTTATTTTCAGCGACAATGCCAGATGCCGTTAAAAAATTAACGGAGCACTTTTTGAAACACCCGAAATACGTCGAAATCACGGATACTGACCAATCGAAAAAACGGATTCGCCAGCAATATATTCGCGTGGAAGATGAAGATAAATTAGCAACCTTAAAAGATTTATTAATCGTTGATAATCCAGACAGTAGTATTCTTTTTTGTAATACGAAAGTGATGGTCGAACGGTTAATGAAAGAACTAGATCGCGCGGATATTAAAGTCGATATGCTCCATGGTGGCATGGAACAACGAGACCGTACCCAAGTCATTAATGATTTTAAACGGGGCTATTTCCGTCACTTGGTCGCAACCGATGTCGCTGCTCGTGGAATTGATGTGGCGGATATTGCGCTCGTCGTGAATTACGATTTACCAGATAAACCAGAAACCTACGTCCATCGTATTGGTCGGACGGCTCGTTTTGAAAACAAAGGGAAGACCCTTTCGTTAGTTAATCCACGTGATCGTGCATCATTTGCAGCGATTCGCGAAGCACAAGGGGATGTGTTAGAAGAAATTCCTCGTCCAAGTCGAGCAACGGTGGATAAATACCGATTAGACTTTGAACAAAAACAACGAAAAAACCCAATGATTCGTAAAGAAAAAGGGCTAGATTTCAAAGAAGATATCATGAAAATTCATATCAATGCCGGTAAGAAAACAAAAATGCGACCAGGCGATGTAGTAGGCGCAATTTGTAATGTTGAAGGTGTTACGGGCGACGATATTGGCGTCATTAACTTAATGGATGTGTCCACATTTGTCGAAATATTAAATGGCAAAGGCGAAAAAGTCCTCAAAGCGCTTCAGTCAACGCCAATTAAAGGCCGCAAACGACGCGTCAGCCGTTCGAATGAGAGTGAATACGAACGCGATTTACGCAACGGTTATTAAGAAAGAAATGGCTAACAGCAACAAACTCTTTTATCAGAGGTTTTGTTGCTGTTTTTTAGCATCTAAACGAGTGAGGTGAAAGAGGAGGAAAAGACAATGTCAGTCTGAGAATCAGAGGAGGATTTTGAATGATAAAAACTTAATGAATAAGAAAAGTGACAAATAGACCTTGCACTGAAACCGGTTTTATACGTTATACTTTCATTACTTTAAGAGAAAGAGGGGTTCATCATGCAAACATATCTTAGAATTGGACAAACCTATCTATTCGCTCAAATACAAATTACTGATAACCAACTTTTTATTCACAGTCACCAAGGCATCCGTCAAGCAATCGAGCGGAAAATAGATTTGTCTCGCATTGATTGTCTCTATAAAGCACCATTTTTTGGAAGCGAGCAAATTTATTTTTCTTATGAAGGCGAACACTACTGGATTTATGAAGCAGGATTAGGGGTACAGGATTATTTAAAGAATCATTTGGTCAATTAATCTTCCTGTGTGAGGCGTATGTCAAATCAAGTGTGATGATTCGAAATGGGTGATAAATTAGCTGCATAAGGATTCTCTTAACTTCTATTTTCTAGGAGATAGTGGACGATAGTTTGTCCCATCAATTAAAAAGCTTACTAAAGTACATGGCATTTGAGATAAAAATAAGAAATGACAGTCATTCTCCGTTTTATTCAGTCAGTAGTTGACTAACAACACATGTGTTTTGTACAAGAAATAGAAAAATGAACGACTAGAAAAAAATATGGCTAATGTCGATCACACTTATTAATAAATATCATTATTAATGGCATCTGAATCCTGTAAAAGAGGTTCAGATGCCTCTTTTGTTTAAAAGTAGAAACTAGATAAATTATTATCGTTATTTTTTATTTGCCATTGTCACGTGCTTGTGAAAAGGATATGATAAAAAAGATATTATTTAGTTGGGGGGATTTTGTTGTGAGTGAGTATTATCATATTCTATCGTTGTATCAACAACATCGACGGTACGAAAGGAAATTATTTTTATTTTCACTCGTACTACTCGTTGTTACTAGTCTGTTTGTTTTTGGTGATTTTGTTCGAATGAATCCATTTTTTATCTACCTTATTGCAATGGGAATCACTTTTTATTATGCTTCCCGAATTAGAGTTGAAGGTAAAAATTATCAGCACTTAAAAACCTTTTTAAGGAAATATGATCCAGAGATATTGAATCATGAATTATTAGTCTTTTTTATTGATTATCAATTGACGAATTATTTTGCAGACGAATTCGGAGAGTTACTGAAAAGATTAAAAGATGATGATCTTACAAATGATGAAAAAGCTTTTGAGAATTTAGAAACAATGATAACTGAGATAAAAAAATACTATGAATATCTTTCGATTGATCATCAACATGAGGAAGAAGTCGAATTGTCTTTGCAATGGTATAAAGAGTCGATCGAAAAGCGCAAACAAGATTTGTTGTAGAGAAAGATAGGAGGGAAGTAAAGTGAAATTAAGACGAGACTTAATAGGAATTGCGCTCACTTTTTTAACTGCGGGGACGATTGCCACTAACGCGAATGCTCAAGCATATCAAGAAGTCTATGAGGAACATCAAGTACAGGAAACACAGATAAAAAAAGTGTTTGAATCAGAGTTTATTTCAAACGATGATCGCGAAAGACTTTTAACTGGAATCGACCGAATCAATAAAGCACAAGAGCAATCTAACAGACGAAACATAAGAGAAATGTTAGCTGAAGAAGAGAGCCAGCTAGCGGAGGTAAAACAACATCTAGTCGCGAATGAAGCAAGGGTAGCTCAATCTGAAAGCGACAAATTAGCGGAAAAACTTAAAAAGCTAGAGGAAAAAAGTAAAGAACCCTTTGTCTTAGATGAAGATGTCCAACAAATTAAAGAATTTAATGATCGATTAGTAGCGTTAACGCAAACAAAAAAAGTAGACCCTGTTCGTGCTGTCGCAGATGAAGTAGCGTTATTTACTACCAAAATGAACCTGAATCAATCTTCATTAATTGAATTAGTAGAAGAGCTGAAAGGTTTCAATCAGTCATCAGCAGAATTATTGAAGAAAAAATATCTTTCAAAAGATGAAAAGCAATTATTAACGCAAGATCAAAAAGTAAATACACTATTTTTTGAAGATGCTGATAATATGACACACGTGAAAGAACAAAAAGAAGCCTCGCAAAAATTAATTGAGTCGTTACAACAGAAACAAGCAGCGATACAAAAAGATTTTGATACTAATGAGACACAGGTAAAAGAACTAGTAAAATCAGTCGATGCTTTGTTAGCTCAAGGAGATTTGATTTCAGAAGAAAAAGAATCATTAACAAAAGAAAAAGACATCCTGAATCAAGCACTAAAAATGATTGATTATCAACCAGGTGATTTAGGAGAAAAGTACACCTTATCAAACAAAACGTACCATGATGCTCGCAAAAAAAGTGATGGACGAATTGCTGAAGCAAAGAAAAAAGCAGAAGAAGAGGCAGCCAAAAAAGCGGCTCAAGAAAAAGCCTTACGTGAAGCAGCAGCGGAAGAAGCGGCGCGACAACAAGCAGCAGCTCAATCTCAAGCGAGCAATCATGCGTCACCACCTGCTGCAACCGTTTCAGGAGGTTGGCACCAAGCTCCTGCAGGATATAAGTATTTAAAAGTAGAAAGTGGTTTAACCTATGGACAAGTCAAAAATCCCAATAATTTTAGCTTGATTACAGTGGAGGAAGCGGCTAATTATCGAGCAGGACATGGGAATGGATCGGCCAAGCAGTAATAATTCCATCATTTTTTCTTGGCAAGAAATTATGGGAAGGAATAACGATCATATAAGGGAAATGCGAATAGGCTTATTGAGAAACTGATACGTACTTCACCAGCAGTATTTTGAAGCAAAAAAATTGATTTCCTAGAACAAATTTAGTAAGATGAGTTAAGTCTAATCTTAATTTAATCTAAAACCAATGAAGAGAAGAGTAATTTTTATCCACTTTTGAAGAGAGGTTCCGTTTGGTGAAAGGGACTAAAGGGGAAAGAATGAAGATGGTCTCGGAGGTGAGTCGGCTGATAGGTAAGCCGCTTCGATTTGTTCGATCGTTATCTCGAACGCTATTTCTTCGGAGATAGTTGAGGAAAGCATTGCTTTCAAACAAAGGTGGTACCACGATGACTCGTCCTTTATCAGAAATATTTTTTTCTGATAAAGGACTTTTTTTATTGGTTTGACGAGGATTTAAGAGTAGAAATTATCGGAACAAACAAGGGGGAGCAAGATGAGTAAAAGGTTAAAGTATGTGGTTGGCGTAATCGCAGTTTTGAGTAGTGTGGTGCTACTAGGTGGTTGTGCGTCAAAAGAGTCAAATGAAGAGGTTGTGGAAGAAACGGTTCGTTTAGGCGTCGTCGGTGAAATTAATGAACCGTGGGAATACGTTCAAAAAGAATTGAAAAAAGAAAATATTCATTTAGAACTGGTGAAATTTACGGATTATCGCCAACCTATCACCGCGCTTGAAGATGGCTCGATTGATTTGCATTCCGCTTTAACGGAAATTTTCATGGATAATATCAATGAAGAAGCAGGATATACGAATACAACAATTGCGTATACGACGCTTAATCCATTAGGCATCTATTCTGAAAAAATTGAGGACATTGCCCAATTGGAAGACGGGGCGGCGGTCGCGATTCCAAATGATGTGTCAAATGAAAGTCGCGCATTATTGTTGCTACAAACAGCGGGACTCATTGAACTTGACGAAAGTAAAGGTTATTTACCGAGCGTATCCGATATTACGAGTAATCCAAAACAGTTGGAGTTTAAATCATTAGAGTCGAATCAAACAGCACGCGCGCTCCAAGATGTCACGATTTCATTAGTAAATAACGGCATGGCAGTTGATGCAGGACTCGTTCCAACAGAAGATGCGATTTATTTAGAACCTGTTTCTGAAACATCGACACCGTATTATAATGTCATCGCCGCACGCGCAGAAGAAAAAGATTCGGAATTGTATCAAAAAGTGGTGGCAGCTTATCAAACGGAGGCCGTTAAAGAAGTCATTGCAGAAAGCTCGAAAAAATCAAGTATTCCTGTTTGGTAGAAGAATCAAAGGAAACGACAGTAAAATCAGATGGTTACCATCTCCTTAAACAAGGTGATAACCATCTGATTTTTTTCTGTCATCTTTTAATCGTTTTTAACTGTAATGAGTCTCGGTTGAAACCGCAAATAAGAGAGCACGATCTTAGTCACACGTACTTACCTGTGCCTAGGATAGTGCTCTCTCGTTTTTAATTAGTCATTCCAAAAAGTTTTGGCAATGGCTTGACCTTGTGCAACTTTCTCCCATTGTTGTTCCGCTGATAATTCATTGCCACAATCACATGAGGCAAAACCACATTGGTGGGAGAGGTACAAGCGTTCTTTCGGTAAAATCGTACTGGCTTTTTCTAATAATTGATAGATGCGTGCTTCATCATCTAGGTGAGCGACTTTACTTGAAAGTAACCCTAAGACAACTTCCACTTCTGGACGATCTTTTAATACTGCTAAAGCAGTCAAATCACCGGCACGATCATCGTCCCATTCAAGAAAGAAGCGGTCATAATGTTGATCACGTAAGAATTTTTCAGCGATGGACTCGTACGATCCGCCAGCTGCATGACGACTTTCGTAGTTTCCGCGACAGTTATGAGTCCAGACTTTGAGTCCTAATTGATGCGCATAATCGGCAATTTCGTTATTAATGCCAATGAATGTATCCGCCAGTTCTTCGAGCCCTTCTTTTCCTGAAGCAAAAAACGATTGGTCGTTATCTTCAGAGAATAATTCCCATAAACAATCATCAAACTGGATGATTTCACCGCCAGCATCTTTATACTCTACTAGAAATTCTTTATAGGCTTTGATTAAGCCCTCTTTTAGTTCTTCTTGTGTATGGTACACTTGATCGTCTCCGTAAATCCCATTCATAATCGCTAATTCGGTAAACGCATGTGCAGCACCCCAAACGGTTAATTTTGTGGGATGATCGCCAGCCAGTTCTTTCAGCTGTTTAAATAAAGTAATGAAATGGTGATTTTTCCCGGAGAGTGGCTTGGTAATGCGAATGCCAATATCTTTGCGTGTCTCGTAAATACCACCATCAAAATCTTGGAAGGTATAGCCATTGTCGGCGATAAAGCGTTCGATACCCTCAAAACCCCAGACAAAATCCAGATGCCACATTGAGCGTGAGTATTCACCATCTGTAATGACTGGAATACCAGCTTCCAGTTGTCGTGCGACGATTTTTTTGATTTCACTTGTTTCGGTTTCTTGGTAACCTTCGAAAGCATCATAGAACGGATATTGAATGTCATCGCGGACTTCAATTTGATTTTTATAGGCTAATAAGTTTGCGGGACGTAAGAGCGACCCAACGAGTTGAAAGCGATCGGTTGTCATAAGTTTTTTCCTCCAATAAGTAAAAATGATTGGATTAAGCATAACAAAGATTACTGAAAAAGACTTATATCGATTAATAGGAGCTAGTTATAGTTTATAACTATAGATAGGCGAAAGAAAAAGAGTGGGAAGCCATCAAAATTTTCTGTTTTGTCAAATTGTGCTAAACTAAATGAATAGGAAAAAACGAATCATACAATGGAGGAAGAGTACATGAGAGAACTTACGTTAAATACGGGTATAAACATCCCAATAATTGGTAGCGGTACCAACACATTTGGGAAAGTTGATCATCAATATATGGGTGAAATTAACGGCGATACGACCGAAATATTGTCAGCCATTGAAGTTGGCTATCGTCATTTTGATACAGCCATCGCTTATCGAAATGAAGCAGTGGTCGGCAAAGCAATCAAAGAAAGTGGCTTACCACGTGAGGCGTTCTTTATTACGTCAAAAATACCGGGAAAACCGGAATACACCAATAGTGAACGATCCGTGATGGAAGCTGTTGAATTTAGTTTAGCTAATTTAGGGACTGAGTATCTTGATCTTTATCTGATTCACCATCCTTGGGAAAATTTGGAAGAGATGGTGATTGTCTGGCATGTGTTAGAACGTTATGTCGATCAAGGAAAAATCAAAGCTATAGGGGTTTCGAATTTTGATAAAAAACAACTAGCCTATTTGTTAGCAGGTGCTCGAATCAAACCTGCTGTGAATCAAATTGAGTCTCATCCAGGAAAGTGGAATCACGAGATCATTGATTTTTCTCTCCAAAATGACGTTTTTCCTGAAGCGTGGGGGCCGCTAACAAGAGTCAGCCCTGAAGCAAAAGAACAATTGAGTCAAATTGGTCAAGCCTATGGAAAATCGTGGGCCCAAGTGATTTTACGTTATCAAATTGAAAAAGAGGTCATCGTCATCCCGAAATCACATCATCTCACGCGTCAAAAAGAAAATCTCGCTATTTTTGATTTTTCCCTTACCGAGCAAGAACGAAACATGATTGGTCAGTTATAAAATGACGAGAGTCTCAATGAATGTTGAGGCTCTTTTTTGACGTGATGGGCATCATTTGCAAATAGTTCTCGTTTTTTCAGAAAAAACAGCTTTTTTCCTTTAAAATGGTTTACTTTTTATTAAAAAATTGCTAGGATAGGCATAATATTCTGTGTAAAATCTAATTATGCATTTAATTAATTATCATTTAAATCTAATCAGGGGTGAACGAAGAAATGAAATGGAATCGTAGCTTGCCAAATGGCACAAAAGATAAATTATTTAAAGAGGCTGTTCAGAGTCATCAATTGGAAAGCTTAGTGAACCATCATTTTGCATCCCGGGGTTATCAGCGTATAGAGACGCCGTTAATTGAGTTTGAAGAAGTCTTTGATGGTATGGCACAAAAGGCGACTTCTCGTTATCGCTTTTTTGATGATCAAGGACGAATTGTGGTGTTGAGACCCGATATGACATTGCCGATTGGCCGGGTAATTAGTACGACGGGGGTGATTCCGCCGGTTCAACTCTCGTATAGTGGGAAAGTCTTTCGAGTGAATAAAGGCCACTCGGGTGAATATAATGAACAACTTCAAGCAGGCATGGAGTTGATTGGTTATGATTCACTAAAAGCTGAAACCGAATGTTTAATCAACGGTGTGAGCGTCTCGCAAAAAAGCGGGGTGACCGATTTCCAAATTGAACTGGGACATGCGGCTATTTTTCAGACGATTCTTTCAGAGTTACAGTTAACCGATCAAAAGAAAGAACGCTTTAAATGGTTGCTACAAAGTAAAAACTCACCGGGGATGCAAGACTTTTTAGTCGATTATCAGCAGCATCCACTCTATCCTTTAATCTCGCGACTCCCTCGTTTATTTGGTCAAATCGATATTTTAGAAGAAGTCGAAGCCTTAACCGATCATCCGAAAATTCTCGCAAGCATAACTGAAATGAAACAACTCATCAAACAAATTAGCCAAGTCTATCCAGAACAAGAAATCACGGTTGATATTGGGTTAGTTCAAGAGTTGCAATATTATACAGGCATTACGTTTAAAGGCTACGCTGATCAGTCATCGGATTGTTTTTTTAGTGGTGGTCGTTATGATGACTTATTAACAGAATTTTCGGTTGCGCCACTGCCCGCTGTCGGGTTGGTTTTTTACTTAGATCGCATGCTTTATATCAAAGACCGCAAAGGAGAGTTAACAAAACCTCAAGGCATTGAGGTCTTGATTCACTATGATGACGACGCGCTAGCCTTGGCAGAACAAGTATTGGCAAAAGAACGTTTCGCCCGTTTAAGTCTCCATGCGAGCTTAGAGGAAACGATTGAACATGCGCGAACGTGGCAGATTCCGCGTGTCCTTCATGTGTTTGAACACGAGATGAAAGACATTTCATTAGAAGGAGGCGAGCGCGATGAGTAAAATAAAAATCGCCTTAACAAAAGGGCGTATCGAACAAGGCACAATCCAACTGCTGGAAGAAATAGGGATTAATTGCGATTTTTTACGTAATAAAAAAAGAAAATTAGTTTTTGAAAGTCCGTATGATGATTACGAATTTATCTTAGTGAAGGCCGTTGACGTCTTGACGTATGTTCAACAAGGTGTTGCCGATATCGGGATTGTTGGTAGTGACGTTATTTATGAAGATGAGCGAGACCACTATGAGATGTTAGACTTAGAAATCGGGAAGTGTCATTTTTGTGTCGCTTCAACGCCTAATTATGAAGAAAACGATTATCGGCGGAAAATTATCGCAACGAAATATCCACGAACGGCAGCTCGCTATTTTCGCGAAAAAGGCGAAGATATTGAAATTATTAAAATCGAAGGTTCGGTTGAAATTGCGCCGATTTTAGGGTTAGCCGATGCGATTGTGGATATCGTTGAAACCGGCGATACGTTAAGAGAAAATGGGTTGATTGTTTTTGAAGAAATGATGCCAATCTCAACGCGCTTAATTGTCAATCAAGTCTCGTTAAAACGGAAAAAACAAGCCGTTTGTCAACTCGTCGACAAACTAGAAGAACATATTCAACAAAAGAAAGTGAGTGCTACGAATGAAAATCGTTCAAGCTGATTTAGCGACTGCAAAAAAATATTTAGCACAACAAGTCTTAGCATCTGAGGAAGCGCAAGTGGAAGAAGTTGTTAAAGCGATTTTAGCGGATGTGAAAGAAAATGGGGATCGTGCCTTAGCGCGTTACACCGAAAAATTTGATCATGTGGCGTTAAGTGAGTTCCGATTAAGTGCGGCAGATATCGAAAATGGGTTTCAGCAAACGGCGCCTGAAGTGATAGAGGCGCTAGAACTCGCAAAAGCCAACATTGTCTCATTTCATGAAAAGCAAAAGCAAACGGGTTTTGTCGATGCGGAAAAATCAGGAGTGATTCGTGGCCAACTAGTCTTGCCAATGGAAACCGTTGGGATTTATGTGCCTGGCGGGACTGCTCGTTACCCGTCTTCCGTCTTAATGAATGCTTTACCGGCTCAAATTGCGGGCGTGAAGCAGATTGTGATGGTAACACCAAGCGGACCAGAAGGCATTCCTTCAGCCATTTTAGCAGCAGCAAAAATTGCCGGTGTAGATGAAATTTATCAAATCGGCGGTGCACAAGCGATTGCGGCACTCGCTTATGGAACGGAATCTATTCCTAAAGTCGATAAAATTGTGGGTCCAGGGAATATTTTCGTGGCGACTGCAAAAAAAATCTTATTCGGGCAAGTGGCCATTGATATGATTGCCGGCCCTTCTGAAGTGGTCGTGCTGGCAGATGAATCAGCCAATCCACGATTTATTGCGGCAGATTTACTCTCACAAGCAGAGCATGATACGTTGGCTCGAGCGATTTTAATTACGACTAGCCAAGACTTGGCGCAACGCGTGCAAACAGAAGTCGCAACGCAACTAGCACTCTTACCGCGAGAGGAAATTGCCAGACAAGCAATCGAAAAACATAGCGCTATATTTGTCGTAGCAGATATCGAGACACAATTTGCGTTGATGAATGAGATTGCACCGGAACATTTAGAAATTCAACTGAACGATCCGTTGAGTCATCTGAGTCGGGTTAAACATGCGGGATCCGTTTTTTTAGGTGCCTATGCGTCAGAACCTTTAGGGGATTATTTAGCAGGACCAAACCATGTCTTACCAACTAGTGGAACAGCTCGGTTCTTTTCACCACTTGGAGTGGAAGATTTTATCAAACGAACGGCCTTCATTTCCTATACGAAAGAAGCGCTCGCTCTAGAAAAAGATGCCGTAATGGTGCTCGCTCGCGAAGAAGGGCTTGAGGCACATGCACGCGCAATCCAAGTACGTTTTGAGGAGGAACTGTCATGAGAGAAGCAGCATTAGAAAGAACAACAGCGGAAACAACGATTAACATTTATTTAGCACTAGACGAAAGCGATCCGGTCTGTGAAATCCAGACAGGCGTTGGATTCTTTGATCATATGTTAACCTTATTTGCACGACACAGTCGGATCAGTTTTAAGTGTCAAGCAGATGGTGATTTGGATGTCGATAGTCATCACACGGTGGAAGATGTCGGGATTGTCATCGGGAAGTGTTTAAAAGAAGCACTTGGCGATAAAGTCGGGATTACTCGTTACGGCCATGAATATGTTCCGATGGATGAAAGTTTAGGTTTTGTCGCATTAGATTTAAGTGGTCGTTCCTATTTGGTTTTTGATGCCGATTTAGGAAATCCTAAAGTCGGTGATTTCGATACGGAATTAGTCGAAGAATTCTTTCAAGCGCTAGCCTTTAATGCCGAAATGAATTTACATTTAAAAGTCTTGTATGGGAAAAATACGCACCATAAAATCGAAGCGTTATTCAAAGCCTTTGGTCGTGCGTTACGCCAAGCAATTGACATTAACCCCAATATTAAAGGGGTTAATTCCACTAAAGGAGTTTTATAGATGATTGTGATTGTCGATTATGACACTGGAAATACCCGTAGTTTAAGTAAAGCCTTTGAAAAAATCAGACTAGAAACGGTAATCTCAGCCGATCCTGCGTTGATTTTGCAGGCAAAAGGCATTGTGCTACCTGGCGTGGGCGCTTTTCCAAAAGCCATGACAAGTTTAGAAGAACGTGGCTTGATTGAACCCCTTTTAGCAGCGGTAGCGCAAGGAACGCCTCTCTTAGGCATTTGTTTAGGGATGCAATTGCTTTTTGACACGAGTTTTGAACATGGCGAAACAAAAGGACTTGGACTGATTCCAGGTCAAGTGTTGCCTTTTCCAAAAGAAAACCAATTGCGAATTCCGCATATGGGATGGAACCAACTGCAAGTGAATCATACACAACCACTGACTGAAGCAGTCGTGGATCAATATGTCTATTATGTGCACTCGTATTACGTTGATTGTGCACCAGAATTTATCTTAGCAACAAGTGACTATGGCGTAGCCGTTCCAGCAATTGTGCGCCGGGATCATGTATATGGGATGCAGTTTCATCCCGAAAAAAGTGGTGAAGTCGGCCAAGCGTTACTCAAAGCATTTAAGAAAGTGGTGGAAGCATGATTATTTATCCAGCGATTGATTTAAAAGAAGGGCGTTGTGTCCGTCTTTATCAAGGCGATTTTGCCCAAGAAACGGTTGTGAATCCAGATCCGATTAAGCAAGCCATCGCATTTGAAAAAGCAGGAGCAAAAGCGTTGCATATCGTGGATTTAGATGGCGCGTTAAGCGGTGATTTAACCAACCTTCAAGTGATTCAAGCGATTTTGGCTGCGATTACGATTCCGATTCAAGTAGGTGGTGGGATTCGCTCAATGGCTCAAGTTGCGCGTTACCTTGATGCCGGCGTCTCACGTGTGATTATCGGTTCAAAAGCAGTTGAAGATCCCGCGTTTGTGGCTGAGGCAGTCCAACAATATGGCGATCAGATTGCGGTTGGCATTGATGCCAAAGATGGTTTCGTTGCGACACGTGGCTGGCTAGCTGTTTCGGATCAAGATTATTTAACCGTGGCAGATCAAATGGCACAACTTGGTGTCAAAACGATTATCTTTACGGATATTGCAAAAGACGGTACGTTAATGGGTCCGAATCTCGAACAATTACAAGCGATTGCGGCAAAAGTCCCAGATTTACAAATTATTGCGTCTGGTGGTATTAGTTCACGTGAAGATTTAGAAGCTGTCAAAGCTTTAGGTGTGTACGGTGTGATTTCTGGTAAAGCCTTATACAATGGTAATATCACGATGACAGATGTTGTGGAGGTGGGCGAATGACCTTAACAAAACGAATTATTCCTTGCTTAGACGTGACGGCTGGTCGTGTGGTCAAAGGCGTAAACTTTGTTGATTTACAAGATATCGGCAATCCAGTTGAAATTGCCAAAGCGTATTCCGATGCGGGCGCAGATGAGCTCGTGTTTCTTGATATCACCGCGACCGTGGAGGAACGTAAAACGATGGTCGATGTGGTTCGTGAAACGGCTGCGGAAGTGTTTATTCCGTTAACAGTCGGTGGTGGCATTCAGTCCGTTGCCGATATGCAAGAATTACTGAGAGCTGGCGCGGACAAAGTTTCTTTAAATTCGGCTGCTTTAAAACGACCAGTGTTGATTCAAGAAGGTGCACTCAAATTTGGCAATCAATGTATTGTGGTGGCAATTGACGCGAAATATGATGAAGCAACGCATTCTTGGCATGTTTATAGTCAAGGCGGACGCGTCGATACTGGCTTAGACGTCATTGAATGGGCAAAGCGCGCGGTGGATCTTGGTGCGGGTGAAATTTTACTGACAAGTATGGACGGCGATGGTACAAAAGATGGGTATGATTTAGCTTTAACAAAAGCCGTAGCCGATGCGGTCAATGTACCGGTTATTGCTTCTGGAGGTTGTGGGAGCGTGCAGCACATGGTGGATGTTTTTAAACAAACGCAGGCTTCCGCGGCGTTGGCGGCTTCTATTTTCCATTATGGAGAATTAGAGATTGGCGCGATTAAACAAGCATTAGCGACAGAAGGGATTGTTGTCCGATGATTACACCCGATTTTTCAAAAGGCTTAGTGCCAGCAATTATTACAGACGCTCAGACGAATGAAGTCTTAATGCTCGCTTATATGAATGAAGAAAGTTACGCGAAAACGGTCGAAACGAATCAAACCTGGTTTTATTCTCGCTCGCGTCAAGAACTCTGGCACAAAGGGGCAACGAGTGGTCACACGCAAGCGGTGAAACGAATTGACATCGATTGCGACCGTGATACCTTACTTATTCGTGTCGTACAAACCGGCGCGGCTTGTCATACCGGTGAAAGAAGTTGTTTTTTCCAAAAGGTAAAAGAGGTGGATGCAGATGCATAGTTTAGTGGAATTATATGATGAAATCCTTGCGCGTCAACTCGCGCCCAAAGAGGGATCGTATACAACGTATTTATTTTCAAAAGGACTTGATAAAATTTTAAAAAAAGTCGGCGAAGAAGCAACAGAAGTCGTGATTGCAGCAAAAAATCATGACAAACAGGAGCTGATTGCCGAAACAGCTGACTTATTTTATCATACCCTTGTGTTATTAGCGGAAGAAGGCGTTTCGTTAACTGAAATCGAGGCCGAGTTAGAAAGTCGCCAAGGAAAAATCAGTCAAACCAAAGATCGTGCGACGATTACGGATTTGTAGAAAGGATCAACGTATGAAAGAAAAAGCAACTTTAGCCAGCTTAAGTCCCTATGTCCCGGGCCGCCCAATTGCAGACGTTCAAAAAGAATTCAAGCTCGATAAGGTCGTAAAACTTGCTTCAAACGAAAATCCATTTGGCTTTTCTCAGCGAGTGCAAGAAGCGCTGGCACAGTCTTTGACCGGGTTAGAGTATTACCCTGATGGTGGGGCGAAAGCATTAAAAAAAGCGATTGCGAATGTGAACCAAGTATCCGAAGAACGAATTCTTGTCGGTGCCGGACTAGATGATGTGATTCAAATCATCTCGCGCTCTTTGTTGAGCCCGGGGGATGAGATTATTGTAGCGGATCCGACATTTTCACAATATGAACTGCATGCAGTGATTGAAGGCGCAAAAGTCGTGAAAGTACCGGTAAAACAATCGTCGGGAGAAATGGATTTAGAAGCGATGCTTGAAGCCATCACCGCAAAAACAAAAATCATTTGGTTGTGTAATCCAAATAATCCAACGGGAACGTACCTTCCTCAGTCGTTGATTCGCGCGTTTATTGAAAAAGTACCGACAGATGTTCTTGTGATAAGTGATGAAGCGTATCAGGAATATGTGACAGACGAAGCCATTTCAACGAGTTTGCCACTGCTAGAGACGCTATCCAACATCATCGTGATGCGGACGTTCTCAAAAGCTTATGGCTTAGCCGGACTAAGAATCGGCTATGCGATTATTCCAACGACAGTTAGTCGCGCTTTTGATATCGTCCGACCGCCTTTTAATACGAGTACCATCGCCCAAAAAGCGGCGATTGTGGCTTTAGAAGATCAAGCGTTTATTGAACACAGCGTAGCGGTCAATCAGGAAGAATTAGCGAAGTGGGAAACTTTCCTTGAAGCAAAACAATTGCCCTATTATCATTCGCAAGCGAACTTTATTTTCTTTGATGTCAAGCAAGATAGTAAAGCCTTAGCTCATCAATTGATGCAAAGAGGATTTATTGTACGGGCAGGATTGCGACCAGAATGGTTACGGATTACGATTGGCCATGCAGCAGATAACCAAGCGATCCGAACGATTTTAGAAGAATTATTATAAGGAAAAAAGAGTATAATCGAAATTGATTATACTCTTTTCTCTTTTTTTTGAAATTTACGCTATAATAGAGGTGAGGATAAAAAATGTTGAAATATAATTAATCGTTTTAATCAGGTATTTCATTTAGGAGGATATGAATGATAGTTGGATTGGTAGCTAATATCGGTATCATTATTTTAAATATTTATGTCATTTTTAAAATAAATCCAAGTTCTTTAAATAAAGAAAATTTTACGCGAAAACAAATCATCTATTATATTTTTTTTGAGACGTTGGCGGGCTTTTGGTTGATGACCAATGCCACCATTATTGGCAATACACGATTTGATTTGCGGTTAGTCTTATTTTCTTTAGGTTTTAAATATTTAGGATGGAAGGTCATGAGTCCAGCCGTCCTGTTCATTGCCATTAGTCGTTTTATGTTGGACAGCTCCTTCGCCTCTTGGATCAATTTATTCTTAGCGATGGTTTTATTAATCACCTTACCTTTTTTAACGACCTACTTAGAAAAGAAAGTCAGCCCGAATAAGCAGCTCTATGGATTAGTTACTTATAATGCCTTAATCATGTCGCCTTTTGCAATTTATTCTACGGGAAAAGTGTGGGAACCATTGGGGATTTTATTCTTGTTACTTTTGGTCAGTTATCTGTTGATTTATTTTCTCAACTACGTCATTTTAGAATTGCAAACGATTTTTGTTGGCGCGACAATTGATGATCTGACACAATTACATAATGTTCGTACTTTTCGTGAAGTGATTAACAAGCATTCATCGGAGAAGGATGCGACAATTATTATGATTGATATCGATCATTTTAAATATTATAACGATCAATATGGCCATTCTGTTGGAGATCAAATCTTACAAGAAGTGGGCTTTGTTTTTAATCATTACTCAACGAAAAATACACGAATTTATCGCATCGGTGGCGATGAGTTTGCGATTCTTTTTTTTAATCAATCGCCAGAAAGTATTCAGGCTTATATCTCAGCTGTTCAAAAAGCGATTGGTAATATTGAAGTAAGTGTTGGTGGCGAAATCCTAACCGTACAACTTTCAATTGGTCAGGCAGTTCAACAAAACGAAGAAAGTTTAACTCAAACGTTACAAAGAGCGGATAAATATTTGTATCAAGCAAAAAATAATGGACGCAACCAATTACAATCGGATCGCTAGCGTGTTTTTTTGTTGTAAAATCTCTTTTTTTTAGAAGGAGAGTTGCCTGATTCGTAAGGAAATAAGAACGATAACTGGCAAAAAATAGAAGTATAAAAGACAGCAGCTTTGGCTGACTGAGGCGAATGAGCAATTTGGTAGACCGTCATTAAAAACATATGTTAGAATTACTTATCAATTGATAAGGGAGTGTTTGGAATGTGGAATGTAATCCGTTTATATTTGTTAAGTGCAGCTGTATTTTTGGTTTTTGATTTGTTTTGGTTATTAGTTGTTTCAAAGAAAATGTATCAACAATTTATTGGTCATTTAACCGGAGAAGTTCGTATGGGCCCTGCTATCATCTTTTATTTGCTGTATATCGTCGGTGTTTTATACTTTGTGTTATTACCAGGAATAGAAAGAGGCAACATTTGGTATGTGATTGGTTCAGGTGCTTTGTTTGGCCTAATGTGTTATGCGACGTATGATTTAACCAATTTAGCAACGCTTAAAGGATGGCCAGTGACCATGACAGTGATCGACCTTGTCTGGGGAGCATTTGTGACAGGTGCGACATCGGGTATTGTGTATTGGCTAAACACCCTATTGTTTGGAGGAGGAAAGATTTAGTGGAGGAGTTAGACAATCAGCGCGTTTTAGATAGTTTTATGGGCGGCGCTTTAAATTTATTAGCGGAGAAAGATGATTTAAATAAAATCAATGTTTTTCCCGTGGCTGATGGGGATACTGGAAGCAATCTGGCTTCATTGATGCAAGCTATCTTGGACCGAGTTGATCCGAATACGCCTTCGGTAAATATGACATTAAATAGCGTTGCCACGGCTTCTTTAATAGGTGCTCGAGGGAATTCGGGGATTATTTTTGCTCAGTATTTAAATGCTGTTGCGCGCATGTTTGAGCAAGGTGAACAAAATGCCTTAGGTTTTGCTTCTTCTTTTGAAAAAGCGGTACCAGAAGCCTATCAAGCTTTGTTAGAACCAAAAGAAGGAACGATTTTAACGGTAATGCGCGTCTGGTCTGAATCGTTGTATGAACGTTTCTTGAAAGAAGGGACTTTGGAAAAAGCCTTGATTTTTGCTGAGAAAAAAGCGTATGAAGCGGTCAAACAAACAGAATTTCAACTAAGTGTGTTACGAAAAAATCAATTAGTCGACTCAGGTGCTAAAGGTTTTTATCGGTTTATCGAAGGGTTCACGGATACCTACTGTAATAAAGAAAAAAAATCTGTTTTAACCAATCGAATGTCGAAGCCAACGATGGAGTTCTCAGAAGTGGAGTACTTAACCGAAGAACCAACACATCGCTATTGTTCAGAATTCTTATTAAAAGATGTGCAGATTGAGTTGCCATTTTTAAAAGAACACTTACAATCACAAGGCGACTCATTAATTTTAGCGGGAAGTAAGTCACAACTGAAAGTCCATATCCATACGGATCGTCCGCAAGAAGTTTTAAAAGAATTAGAAACGCATGGGACAATTACCCATCAAAAAGTCGACGATATGTTACTTCAGTTTTCTGTCACAAAACAGCCAAAATACAAAATTGCGATTGTCACAGATTCGATTGCTGATTTGCCAAAAGAATTTCTATTAGAAGAGCAAATTCATGTGCTACCGATGAATATTTTAAACGATTCAGCCAGCTATCTAGATAAATACACGATTGATAGTTCGATTGTTCATGATAAAATAAAAAACAATCAAAAATTGAGTACGGCGCAACCAAGTATTCAAAGTGTTGATTCGTTATTGTCATTTTTAGAAGATAAATATGAGGAAATTTTAGTCATCACGGTCTCTTCAAAATTAAGTGGAACGTATCAATTACTGAAA
This sequence comes from Enterococcus aquimarinus, assembly GCF_001885765.1. Lineage (GTDB taxonomy): Bacteria > Bacillota > Bacilli > Lactobacillales > Enterococcaceae > Enterococcus_I > Enterococcus_I aquimarinus. The sequence goes on from NZ_JXKD01000010.1 coordinate 80,274, forward strand.
CAACGGATTACCGCTCGTTCGATGGCGCAAGATCGCATTGTGGTCATCGATTCTAAATTAAATTCGGTTGCTCAAGGATTGCTAGTTGAAACAGCCGTTCAAGCGATTAAAAAAGGCGATTCTTTTGCTCAAGTCATTCAAACAGTCGAGGATACGATTGCGCGCTGCTTTATCTATGTGGCGGTTGCTGATATTGCGCCGATGGTTCAATCGGGACGAATTCCAAAAGGTTTAGGAAAAATTGCTCAAGCCTTGCATTTATATCCGATTGTCAGTCTCAGTCCAGAAGGCGAGGGTAAATTGAGCGGTATTGCGTTTAGTCAAAAAGGGACTGAAAAGAAAATTCTGAAGAAAGTGAATGCGCTTTTGAAGAAGGATCAGATTGAGGCGCTAGCGATTACTCACGCTGACAATGCGCCAAAAGCACAAGACGTCAAAAAGCGTTTAGCTATAACACCAGCGAATCTTACTGTAAATGTGGTTGAGAGTTCAGCGGCTATTGCTATTAGTGCTGGCGTTGGGTGTGTTGCCGTGGCTGGAATTGTGAAAAAGGAGGACAACGCATGATTTACTGGACCGTTGCGTTGGTTTTACTTGCCTATTTTGTCACTTGGTTCATTATTTCGACAGTCAAGAATAATTACGGACTCGTTGATATTGCTTGGGGATTAGGTTTCGTGGTTGTTGGCTGGACAAGTTTGATTGTTAGCGGACAGTTACGCATACAAACAACAATCATTTTGTTATTTGTATCTCTTTGGGGCCTACGCCTGTTTTGGCATCTAGTGAAGAGAAACTGGAATAGCCCAGAAGACTACCGTTATGTCAATATGCGAAAAAGCTGGGGAACGACTTTAGTCCATTTAAAAGCTTTCATAAATGTATTTGTTCTTCAAGGTGTCTTATTATTTATTATCTCATTACCAATCATGCATAGTTTCACACAAGCAACGACTGGATTACAGTGGTGGCAACTATTAGGTGTCATGATTTGGTTAATTGGCTTTTACTTTGAGGTAGTGGGTGATCGACAGTTAGAAAATTTCAAAAAGAATAAACAAAATAAAGGGAAGCTATTAACAGATGGTTTATGGTCACTGACTAGACACCCTAATTACTTTGGTGAAGCGATTTGTTGGTGGGGAATCTTCTTGATTTCGCTAACAGGTCTCGGAAATAGTTGGTTAATCATTAGTCCAATTGTGATCAATTTATTGTTGGTATTCGTTTCAGGAGTGCCTTTACTTGAAGAGAAATACAAAGAGCGTGAAGATTTTAAAGTTTATGCTAGTAAAACACCCAAATTTTTCCCAATCATTGGAAAAAAAGGGTTGTAATTGAAACGATAGAAAAAATAGGATTTTATAACTGTTAGTGTTGAAGATGGATATTCGTATCATTCTTCAACACTTTTTTCTGTCTTTAAAACGTTTCTAACTCTCAATCGTGAAGGGGGCGAATAGTTGTCCTTTGAACTAAATATGCATTCTTGTTGGTGGCTTATCGTTTTTGAATGAACGAACAGGGTCTTGCTTGAAATAATCGCTTTTCTAAGATAATCTTAAGTGATTAGAAGATTAGGAACGGTGGTGCTAGATGAATATTAATAATTTTGGGCTATTAAATACGTTATTTGGCATTATCAATAATGGTGAGCAAGATAATGATTACGCGGTGGCGGCTTTTCTTTTGCGTAATATCGACCGCGTACAAGATCTTTCAGTGAACGAAGTCATTGATCAAGCATATACGACTCGTTCAGCCGTTCGCCGCTTTTGCCAACGAATTGGCTATGATAATTTCAGCCAGTTCAAACAATCGATTACTCAGATTATTTTCCCGAGTAATTTAACGTATCGTCAATTTTCAACGATTCATGATTATCGAAAGCAGCGTTCTTTCGAAATCCAAACAATGGTAGACGATATCAATACAGTGATGACCGATGAGCAAATTGGGGAGATTGCGACTTTGCTTCATCAATACGAACGGGTTATTCTCGTTTGTGCGAATAACTCTAGTGGCGATTTGGTTCGTTTTCAACAAGAATTGCTGTTTGCCAATAAAATTGTCTCGGTTGTTTCTGATATTTATACGGCGAATAATAGTTTAAATGCGGTCGATGAAGAAACCTTGCTACTATTAGTCTCGACTTCTGGGACATTTGCCTTGGAAGCCAATCAATGGCTACAATCCTTGCCTGGACATAAAATCCTGATTACGGGAAATACCGACCCACGCTTTAAACAAACGTACGACCAAATTTACTGGATTAGTCAGCAGCATATTGAGAATGATTTTTCGGGTGTCTACGGCAAGTATGGCATGACCTATTTATTTGATTTAATTGCAGAATACTATCTTTTTCAATTCATGCCTAAAAAGTAGTCGTTCAAAATTTGAACAATTTCTTTTTTTTAGATTTGGTATACTCATTTATGTAAGTGTGATGACGCGGCTAACATAATGGCCGTTGATACTGTCAAAAAGTATTTTCAACAGTCATGCAACACCGAACGTTCAAGGAGGAAAAAAAGATGAAAATTGACGTAAAAAAAGTTCCACAACCGGCATTCGATCATGAAAATAAACGAGTGTTTTTATCTGATGAAACGATTGAGAAAAGAAAGCAAGCAATTTTAGCGCTTATGAAAAAATACCAATTCAGTTCGCTCATAATCTACGCGGATAAAGAACATGGAAGTAACTTTGAATATTTAACCGGCTTTATTCCACGCTTTGAAGAAGCACTTCTTGTTTTAAATAGTGATGGTTCAAGCACGCTTGTGTTAGGAAATGAAAATGTTAATAAAGTAAAATACGCACGAATTGCAAGTAAAGGCGTGAAATGCCCGTTCTTTTCTCTTCCGAATCAACCGATGGATTTTACAGCGACGATGAAAGATTACTTAGTGGAAGCGAACATCGATGCATCCGAACGGGTTGGTTTAGTTGGCTGGAAGTTACTTTCAGCGCAGCTAGAAGATTTTGTTCAATTGTTTGATATTCCAGAATGGATTGTGTCTGGAATCAAAGAAGTAGTGGGTGAAGAGAAGGTCTGGAATGCGACAGCTTTATTCATCGATGCAAGTGAAGGGGCACGTGTCGTGAACAATGCCAATGAAATTGCGTTTTATGAGTATGGGGCATCGTTAGCATCCGATGGCGTTTTAGCAGCCATGAATCAATTAGAAGTTGGTGTTTCTGAAACGACAGTAGGCGATCAATTAAATAAAGAGGGTCAATATAACTCCGTTGTCACGATTGCGGCTTTTGGGGAACGCTTTGCACATGCGAACCTTTATCCAACTGAAAAAACATTATCCCATGGCGATAAAGTAGCGTTAACCGTTGCTTACAAAGGAGGATTGTCTAGTCGCAGTGGTTATGCGGTTCAGACAAAAGAAGAATTAGAACAAGTCGATCCAGGCTATTTCACCGAAATGGTGGTGCCTTATTTTTCAGCCTATCATTTTTGGTTAGAGCAAATAAAAATTGGCGCAAACGCTGGCGAATTTTTTGCGGCCTTTAATACGTTCTTCCCGCAAAAAACACATGGCTGGGAGTTGTGTCCTGGACATCTTGTGGCGGATGAGGAATGGTTGTCTTCGCCATTTTATTCAGGATCAAACGCGACCGTTAAAAGTGGGATGATTTTCCAATTAGATTTTATTCCGGTTCATCCAAAGCATCATGGGGTATCGGCAGAAAGTACCTTAGTGCTTGCGGATGCGTCGTTGCGAGCGGAAATTCAAACTCAATATCCGCAATTATGGGACAGAATGGTAGAACGTCGTCGTTACTTGAAAGAGGTACTAGGAATCGACTTAAAAGAAGAAGTGTTACCAATGTGTAGTACTTTAGGTTATCTTCGCCCGTACTTATTAAATCAAGAGGCAGCTTTAGTGGTCTCATCATAAATCAAAGACGCTTGTGCCAAATGAATATCCTCATTTGGCACAAGCGTCTTTTTATTTGTTTAGAATCAATGTGTCTTAAAAATCGTAAGATGCTTCTTGTTCGGCCCATACTTGTTTATATGCTTTTGTTAACACAATCGCATCTTCAATGAGTTTATCGAGGCGCAATAAGACATCGTCATTCACAATCGTTGCTTGATGGAAATCTCGTTCTTCAATAAAGACATAGTTTGATACCAAGTTTCCTTTCATGTAGTGAATGATTGGTTTCAAGTGCATCTCGGCGACTAAAAAATGCTTGGCAGAACCGGCTGTCATGACGAGCCCCACGACTTTATTTTCAAAAGCACTTTGTGGCAGTAAATCAAACACATTTTTTAGCGTACCTGGAATAGACGCTTGAAAAGTCGGCGAACCAATTAAAATAATGTCCGAATCCATTAAGGTTGTCGTGACGAAACGAGTATCATCCGTGTAGTCTAAGTAGTTGCGCCCATCACTAAATTGAAGGGTTAATTGTTTTAAATCAAGCAACGTAACGGAAGCTTCTGGATATTGTTCTTGTATTTTTTTTTGCATGATGGTCATTGTTGTTTGGGTTTTCGTCCCCACAACAGAACCAGAGAGTAAGGTGATTTTCATAAGGCGTTACCTACTTTGCGGTATATTTTTTTACAGCGGGCAAAATCTCATTCCCGATCAATTCGATGTTTTTCATGATTTTATCAAAAGGAACACCACCAAAATCAAGCTGAGCAATGTAGCGTTGGTGTCCGAATAATTCGTGCTGATACAGAATTTTTTCAATGACCTGTTGCGGAGAACCGACGTTTAAAATACTGCGTTTGTCAGGTGCTTGTGCAAAGGCTTGTTTTGGAAATCCTTGGCCGTTGGTTAAGACTAAGCCAGCGTTGACATGTTGATAGTATTCTTTTAATGCCTCTTGCGTCGTGTCAGCGACATAAAATAAACCAGCTGTTGCAATTGGCAGATGATCGCCGTCAAAACCGGCATCATTGGCTGATTGTCGGTATGCATCAATCGTATATTTAAAGGATTGTGCTGCACCAGCTAAGTGCGCCATATACATGGGAACGCCCGCGCGTCCTGCACGAACGGCACTACCAGGACCGCCGCCGACTGCTCGCCAAATGGGTAATTGTTTATTCAAGGGACGCGGTAAAATATGGGCATTACGAAGTGGTTTACGGAACTTTCCTTCCCAAGTAATCGTTTCTTGTTGATTAAGTTTTAAAAGTAAATCAAATTTTTCTTCAAATAATTCTTCATAATCGGCTAAGTCGTAGCCTAATAGTTCAAATAATCCGACACGTGAAGCGCGTCCGGCAACGAGTTCAATCCGTCCATTCGATAGTAAATCAATCGTCGAAAAGTTTTCAAATACGCGTACGGGGTCAGATGTACTGATAATAGTGGCACCACTCGATAAGGTAATTGTCTTGGTTGCTTCGGCAATCGCAGCTAACACAATCGCATGTGCTTGTGTGACAAAGTGATCTTGATGACTTTCGCCGACAATAAACGTATCAAGCCCAGCTTGTTCTGCTAGAACCGCCATTTCTTTGATATTTTGCAATCGTTGTTGCGGGGAAATTAAAGTACCAGTGTGAGGATCTGCTAAATGATCCCCTAAGGTATATAAGCCAAATTCGAGCCCTTTTGAAGCATCAAATTGAGGGATGTAGTTTAAATTTTCTGTCATGAATCATTCACGTCCTTCTTTTGTTTAACGCCCTAATCATAAAATGAATATGAATATTTTGCAAATAATTGAATTTATCTCGAAAACGTAATATTTATTAAAAAAACACACGACGTAGGGTCATGTGTTAGCGCCAAAATTGGGTCATCTCTTTTTTATCGGTTCGATTGTAATCAATCATTTTTTTGAAAAGTTCGTAATCGAGCGGCTGTGTCCATTTAATTTTAATCGTATTGATGGTCGTTTCATAATCGGCGGCCTTAATTTCGTCTTCAAAGAGACGAATCGTTTTGGCTTCTGGCGAAAGGGAAAAGTGATGCTTAGAAGCACTCAAACCAATGATATAGGTTCCGTGTTCTATAAACATCGGTTGCTTCCATTTTATGACCGGCGTTAAATCTGGATAGTGTTGCGCGATCCACGTTAAGAGTGTCGCCATTTTTTCTCGTTGTTCACTTTTTTCAAGTGTGGCTAAATAGTCTTCGAAAATCGTCATTGCGAGTTCCTCCTTTTTTATTGCATCCATTGTTTCAGTTGCGTTTGAATTTGTTTCTTAAAGATGAGGCTAATGAGAAAAATCAGAACGAATAATGCAACAATAATCGCGATGAGTGTATAGTTTTTCTTTAAAACCGAATCTCCTAACCAAGTCCACATGATGGTGGAAGGAACACTTGCAAGGGTCAGACTTCCTATAAATTTCGGTAAACTGATTTTTGATTGCGCAAAGACATAAGGTAAAAGACCATTTGGCACACCAGGAACTAAATAGGAAAAAAAGACAAAGATTTCGGGTCGCTTCATTGTTTTGATTTTAGCAAAATCAAGCCAACCATGTTTTTTCTTTGATTCTTTGAGGCGAGTCGGAAAGAATAATTCGACTGTTTTGCGGAACTGTTTGACGCCTAAAAAGATCACCGTGTTCCCCAAGGCAAAACCAACTAAACTCATGATTGATCCCCATAAAACGCCATAGGTAAGCCCCGCTAAAATTTGAACCATTGCCAGAAGGCACAAAGACTAAAATCGCCTGTAACGCTTGTAAGCCAATGATACTGAAAACACCTTTGCTTCCATAGGAACGAATGGCACTGAGCAGCTTTTGTTCATTGCCGGAATCGGTCATGACTTGTTTCAGTAAAGGATTTGACACTCCACACGACTAAAGTCGTCGGAT
>NZ_JXKD01000011.1 GCF_001885765.1 Enterococcus aquimarinus
ATTTCTACCAACACTAGAAAGTATAGAACCTGATTTTGCTCTTTTCTTTTTTTGTGACTTATCCACACATAAAAGTGCATGAAAATGTTTCACGTCGATTCCTCTTCATGCTAGGGGTAATTGATTGTTTTATCTGGTTTTTTGTACGAGTAACATGAATTAGCGAAAGATTGTGTGAAACAAAATAAGTGTTTTAAATTTTAATTAAAGTGTGAAATTCACCCTTTTTCTCTGATTTTTTTGGTAAAATAGAACGTAGACATTGCAAGGAAGGAAATCAATACATGCAGAAATTAAAAAAAATGTTTTCAGATACCAGACAAACAGAAAACAATGCCAAAAATAAAGTGAAATCACACATACCTTTTCGTTTGAACTTATTATTCTTTGTTATCTTTGGATTATTTGTGGCTCTAATTGTGCAACTGGGATATTTACAAATTATCAATGGTGATAGTCTCCAAGCGAAAATTACCGCTTCTTCGGTACGCAAAATTGAAACAAGTACGCCGCGGGGGATGATTTATGATGCAACGGGGAAGGTTCTCGTAACGAATAATCCAAATCCAGCAATCACGTTCACAAGAGGCTTGAATATGACGGCCGAAGATTTACTTGAATTAGCTGAAGAGCTAGTGACACTTATTGCGATTGAAATCGATGAGAATCTGACGCAGAGGGATTTAAAAGATACGTGGTTAGCTAGAAAAGAAAACTTAGAAGCTGCTCGGGACCGTGCTTCCAAAGAGGCATTAGCGGAAAATGAATATCAAGCGATTGTCGATCAAGTGACAGATGAGGAAATTGCCTTTGATGATCAAGCGCTGAAAGTCGCAACCGTTTTTAAACGATTAAATAGTGCACAAGAATTAACAACGATTTTTGTCAAAAATCAAAATGTTACGGATCAGGAATTAGCGATTATTGCCGAACGGAGTAGCGATTTGCCTGGAATTTCAACTGGAATGGACTGGACAAGAGAAGTAGTCGAAGAAAACAGTTCATTGCAAAGTATTATTGGGAAAGTCTCCACGGAGCAACAAGGACTTCCAGCGGATGAAGTTGAAGCCTATTTAGCAAAAGGCTATGCACGAAATGATCGTGTCGGTACGAGTTTCTTAGAAAAGCAATACGAGTCTGTTTTACAAGGAACAAAAGCGCAACAAGAAATTGCCATTAACTATTCTGGTGGAATTGAGGCGATTACCGAAACCTATCCTGGTGAGAAGGGTGATAACCTTGTTTTATCGATTAACGCTGAGTTTCAGCAAAAAGTTGATGAAATTTTACAAAAGAACTATCAAAAACTCATTGATGATGGCTTTGCCGATTATTCACCGGGGGCATACGTAGTGGCTATCAATCCCAAAACGGGTGGCGTACTCGCGCTATCGGGGTATTATCATGAAGTCGGATCAAAAGAGATTCAAGAAGATGCGATTGGAATCTATAAAAAAGCGTTTGTTCCAGGATCGGTCGTAAAAGCGGCAACGTTAACGGCAGGTTGGAACAATGGGGTCTTAAATGGGAACGAAGAGCTTTATGACCAACCAATTCGTTTAAAAGGTTCAAATCCAAAAGCCTCTATTTTCAACCCAGATGGTCGTGGAAATCGCTGGATTGATGCGCGTAAATCATTAGAAATTTCTTCCAACTCATACATGATTCAAATTGCCTTGCGCTTGTTAGGAATCGAATATGATGGAAGTGAAATTTATGTCCCTTCAGTACCTGAACAAAAAGAGGCATATGAGAAATTACGTAAAGCAATGGCAGAGTATGGAATGGGCGCCGTTACAGGAATTGACTTGCCAGGAGAAGAAATAGGGATTCAAACAGCAGTAAAGTATTTATCCGATGCGAACTATGATGGGGGTAAGTTACTCGATTTGGCGTTTGGCCAGTTTGATACGTACACGCCTATTCAACTCGCTCAATATGTCGCAACGATTGCCAACGATGGGGTTCGTTTACAGCCGCATTTAGTGCAAGCCATCTATGCTAATGACGAAGAAGGCAAGCTTGGTCAACTGAAAGAATCGCTGCAGCCCATTGCGCTAAATGAAGTTGATTTAACAGCGGCAGAATTGGCGATTATTCAAGATGGCTTCCGTGATGTTGTGACTGGAACGGACGCCAATACGACAGGGACGATGTTACAAAATAGCAAAATGGAAATTTCTGCGAAAACAGGGACCGCCGAGATGACAGTGACAGATAATGGAAAATTATTGGATGTTGAAAATTTAAATGCCGTTTCCTACGCACCAACCTCGGATCCAGAAATTGCCTTAGCCGTTGTGATTCCACAATTACGCGGTGAAAAAAGAGGGTATCCAAATTTAACTATCACAAAAGAGATCATGGATGTCTATTACGACATGTTTATGAATAAAGCAGAATAAAAGAAACAAAATGGAAAGTGATTCATTAGGAGGCTATTTTTTTGAAAGAATTAAAGGTTATTGATTTGTCAAAAACATATGGAACAAAAGATATTTTTAATCAAATTTCCTTTATCATCCGAACCAATGATCGAATAGGATTGATTGGTGTAAACGGCACTGGTAAAACAAGTTTGCTTTCTATTCTTTCAGGAAGAGAAAAAGGTGACGGTGATCGTCAGGCAGTTTTTTATCCGAAAGATTATCGCGTTGCTTATTTAGAACAAGATAATATTATAGGAGAAGATCTAACGGTTTTAGAAGCCGTCTTTCAAGGAGAAAACGAGCAAGTAAAAATCGTGCGGCGCTATGAAAAAGCCTTGCTAGAATTACAACTAAGTGGAGATGACCCAGCGATTCAAAAAGAATTTGAACGTGCTCAAGAAGCTATGACGGAACACGATGCTTGGTTAACGGATACGAATGCCAAAATTATTTTACAACGCTTAGGCATTCAGGAGTTAGATAAAAAAATGAAAGAATTATCGGGTGGGCAAAAAAAGCGTGTTGGACTAGCTCAAGTTCTAATCGATGAGCCGGACTTATTATTACTAGATGAACCGACTAACCACTTGGATTATCAAACGATTGAATGGTTAGAAGGATATCTAAAACAATATCGCGGTTCGCTAGTGATGGTGACACATGATCGCTATTTCTTGGACCGTGTTTCTAATCGAATTTTTGAATTAGCTTTTGGCCAACTTCATGAATATAAAGGGAATTATGAAGAATACCTCATTGCAAGATCAGAACGCGAACGAGTCGAAGAAGATCAAGAAGGCAAGAGAAAACAATTATTTAAGCAGGAACTTGCTTGGATGCGTGCGGGAGCGAAGGCTCGGACAACAAAACAACAAGCTCGTATTGGACGATTTGAAGAATTAAAAGAAAATCTGCATCAAGTCAAACGTACAGGTGACATTGAGATTGATATTGCGAGTCAGCGTTTAGGGAAACAAGTCTTAGAAATCAAAAATGGGGACTTCACGATTGGGCAACAAGCGATATTAACGAACTTTGACTTACTGATTCAAGCCAATGAACGGTTAGGGATTACAGGTGAAAACGGCGCCGGAAAATCAACATTACTAAATATCTTAGCGCAACGATTACCGCTGGATCATGGAACATTGATTGTTGGGGAAACTGTTCGATTAGCTTATTATACTCAGCAAAATGAAGAGATGAATCCTGAAACACGCATGATTGCCTATTTACAAGAGGCCGCTGAAGCTGTTTCGCGAAAAGACGGCTCTCAGATTAGTGTTGCGGAACTTTTGGAGCGATTTTTATTCCCGCGTCACTCCCATGGAACAAAAATCGGGAAGCTATCCGGTGGCGAAAAACGACGGTTGTATTTATTAAAATTACTCGTTGGACAACCGAATGTTTTATTATTAGATGAACCGACCAATGATTTAGATATTGATACGTTAACAATTTTAGAGGATTATTTACATTCGTTTCCAGGAGCCGTGATTACTGTTTCTCATGATCGTTATTTCTTAGACAAAGTAGCTGAAAAGTTATTAATTTTTGAAGGAAATGCGCAGATTCGTTCCTATTATGGGTCAATTAATGATTACTTACGTGAATCTTCCAGTGAAGAACAGCTAAAAATGATTGCCAAAAAAGAAACGATTCAAATAGTTGAACCGAAAAAAGAGAAACAAAAGTTAAGTTATATGGAACAAAAGGAATGGGAAACCATTGAAGATGACATTGCCGGACTAGAAGCAAAAATCGAAACCTTAACAGAAGAAATGAATCATCAAGGTTCAAATTTTACTGAGTTACAGAAAATTCAAACCACGATTAGCGAAGTGGAAGCACAGCTTGAAGAAAAAATGAACCGCTGGGAATATTTAAGTGAGTGGGCAGATTAGGGAAAAGGGGTAGGAAATTGGAGCAAGCATATTTAGATCTAGGGGAAAAAATTTTGCTAGAAGGCAATCACAAAGAAGATCGGACAGGTACGGGAACCAAAAGTATCTTTGGCCATCAGATGCGCTTTAATTTACAAGAAGGCTTTCCACTATTGACAACGAAACGCGTCCCGTTTGGGTTAATAAAAAGTGAATTACTATGGTTTATCAAAGGGGATACCAATATCCGTTATCTCCTTGAAAATAATAATCACATATGGGATGAGTGGGCTTTTGAACGGTATATCAAGTCAGAGGCCTATAAAGGACCAGATATGACTGATTTCGGGCATAGAGCCTTACAGGACGAAGCATTTAATGAACAGTATCAATTTGAGCTAAAACAATTTTGTGAAAAAATCGTGTCTGATGACGATTTTGCCCAACAACATGGTGATTTGGGGAAGGTTTACGGGTATCAGTGGCGTCATTGGCAAACGACTAAAGGCGAATGGATTGATCAATTAAAAGAAGTGATTGAAATGATTAAAACAAATCCAGATTCTCGTCGTTTATTAGTCTCTGCTTGGAATCCAGAAGATGTTCCAACGATGGCGCTTCCGCCTTGCCATACAATGTTTCAATTTTATGTTCATGATGGGAAATTAAGTTGCCAATTGTATCAACGAAGTGCCGATGTTTTTTTAGGTGTTCCGTTTAATATTGCAAGTTACGCCTTATTGACTCATTTAATTGCGCATGAAACAAATTTAGAGGTCGGGGAATTTGTGCATACGTTAGGTGATGCCCATTTATACCTGAATCATTTAGAACAAATGAAAGAGCAATTAACTCGTGAGATACGAACGGCTCCTAAACTAAAATTAAATCCAGAAAAGCAATCGGTTTTTGATTTTGAGATGATGGATATTACCTTAGAAGGCTATGATCCTCATCCAACTATTAAAGCACCGATTGCCGTTTAAAAGGAGGATAACAACATGTTAGCAGCGTTATGGGCAGAAGATTTACAAGGTATCATCGGTAAAGATCAGACATTACCATGGCATTTACCCAATGATTTAAAATACTTTAAAGAAATGACGATAGGCAAAACAATTGTCATGGGAAGAACAACTTTTGAAGGGATGGGTTCACGGCCTCTACCGAATCGACAAACGATTGTGTTAACGCGTAATCCAGACTACCAAGCAGAGGGTGTAACGGTGATGCATAGTGTAGATGACGTATTAGCCTATGCAAAAACCAAGGAGGAGCCAACGATGATTATTGGCGGAGCCGTCGTCTTTCAGGATTTTCTTCCGTACTATGATCTCTTATACCGTACAGTTATTGAAGAAAAATTTTCAGGGGATACGTATTTTCCATCTTTAGAATGGCAAGACTGGGAGTTAGTGTCTTCCATTCCTGGTGTGACAGATGAACAGAACGTTTACTCCCATCGCTTTGAGACATATCGACGTAAGTAAAAAAATTAGTTCCAGCAGTAGTATTTATCACAAATGAAAAGGGTGCTAAATGTGAATAAATCGAAACATCGTGAAATCATGCGCTATCTCATCATTGGTGTGTTAACAACCGTCGTCTATTTTTTAGTGCGATTTTCGGTTTTTTCGCTCGTGCAATCCGGACTGTTGTCAGTTGTCGTTGCCCAAATCGCAGCGATTCTTTTTGCTTTTGCAACGAATAAATGGTTTGTCTTTCAAAATCAAGCGAAGGATTTTCAAGAGTTATGCCACCAATTCGTCCTTTTCTGTTTAGCGAGGGGCTTTGTTTTTCTGTTAGATATTGGCATTACGTTGCTCACAGTCGAGTGGTACAGCGCCTTTTTTATTAGCATTATGCGCTTAGAGCAACTCGACTATACAACGGGACTTTTTACTTTGCCATTTTTAAAACCCTATATTGGGAATCCCATAACTTTGAACGCTTTTATCTTTGCTTTAGTGACGCAGATTTTAGCGATAATGATCAATTATGTCTTAAGTAAGTATTTGATATTTAAAAAAGAGTATAACTAAAAAAGACTCTCAGAATTGGCACTTAGCCATTCCTGAGAGTCTTTTTCTTACGTATAAAGTAAAATAGAAAAGTAAATCAAGCCAGCACCTAACATGACAAACAAATGCCAGACGACATGCATGAAAGGGACATTTTTCAAGCGATAAAAAATCGTTCCGAAAGTGTAAGCAATTCCGCCACTAGCTAAAAGCGCAGTCCCTCTAACTCCTAACGATTGGACAAGGGGATAAAAGGCGATTAAACATAACCAACCCATGACAATATAGATCATCGTAGAGATTTTTGGATTAGGCTCTTTTTGATGCAATGTGAGCGATTTATAGATGATACCGGCAATCGCGATGAGCCATATAAAAACAAATAAGGTCCAACCAAGCCACCCTTGAATGCTAATTAAGCAAAAGGGCGTATAGCTTCCGGCAATGAGTAGGAAAATAGAACTATGGTCGAAAACTTGAAAAACTGTCCTTGCACGTGTGAACATTAAACTATGAAATAACGTGGAAAACAAAAAAAGTAGGATCATTGTTGAGCCGTAAATAGCATACGAAACAATATGAACAGGAGAACCTAACTGTGCACCTTTGACTAATAAAACGACCAAACCGGCGATACTAAACCCTAGTGCAATTCCATGAGTTACCGCATTTAAAATTTCATTTAAAATTAGGTAATTCCGATTATCTTTTGACATTTCCATAAAACCACCTCAACTTTGATTAATTGATGAAAAATTGATTTGAATTTGCTATACTATTCTTATAGAATATTCTTGTTTATTTTAACATGAATAGAAGCTGTTTTAAAAGGAAGAGTGAAAAAACATGAAAAAACTTAAAATCGTTACCGATTCATCTTGTACAATGGATAGTTCTGTTGCCGAACAATTAGCGATTCATATTGTCCCACTTTCGGTGATGATTGATGACGTCATTTATGCAGATGATGATCATTTAGGCCGTATTCAGTTTATGGAGAAAATGGCTGTAGCTAAAAATTTACCTAAAACAAGCCAACCCCCAATCGGGAAGTTTGTTGAACTTTATGATCAATTAGGGGAAGACGGTAGTGAAATTTTATCGATTCATATGACAAGAGCTCTAAGTGGGACGGTCGAAGCAGCTCGTCAAGCCTCACAATTAACGAAGTCGAAAGTTGTCGTGATTGATTCGAATACAACTGATCAAGGCCTTTCATTTGCCGTGATTAAAGCGGCTGAACTAGCGCTTGAAGGCGAAACATTGACAGAAGTGCTGCCAGTTGTTGAGAACTTACTAGCTCACAGTAAACTATATATTGGTCTTTCCACACTTGATAACTTGGTAAAAGGTGGCCGGATTAGTCGGGCTAAGGGAGTGGTCTCCAGTTTTTTAAACATGCGTGTCGTAATGGAATTAAAAAATGCAGAATTGATTCCGGTTATCAAAGGTCGAGGCAATAAAACATTTTTGAAATGGTTTGAAGGATTCAAAGAAGAGCTGAAACAAACACCGAATTTAAAACGGATTGGGATTTCCTACGCGGGAGAAACTGAGCAGTTAAAGCTGTTTCGAGATGAATTACAAGAACTCTTTCCTGAAGTGATGATTACCTTTTTCCATACAACGCCTGTCATTTCTACTCATACAGGCAGTGGTGCCTTTGCCATCATGTACTATTCAGAGTAGTAGATCGTCTCCATAATACGTATTATGGGGATTTTTTTTATTTTTTTAACAAACAGTAAAGTTCGAGTGATGCTTAGTATTAAAATTCATGGTTTTCTGTTAAAATAACGAATAAATGATTAGATGGATGGAAGGGAACCTTAATGAAGATAAATAACATGTTAATAACGACATTTGGTTTTTTGGTGGTTACCTTGGCTAGCTTTTTTGTTTTCTCGCAAATGATTCCCAAAGCACCGGCTCGTTTACGGACAGATGAAACAGCCACCCAAGCAGTTGCTGTTAAAAACAATATTCGTTTTGTGGCGATTGGCGATTCGCTGACGGAAGGCGTGGGTGATGAAACAGCGAGTGGGGGGTATGTCCCACTAGTTGCCTCTAATTTGGAAGAAGCCTTTTCAATCAATAGTATTGAAATTGAAAATTACGGTGTAGCGGGTGATCGTAGTACGCAAATTTTAAAGCGGATCAATGAACAACAAGAGATTCAAGACGACATTTCCTCGGCAGAAATAATCAGCGTAACGGTTGGTGGTAATGACTTAATGAAAGTCATTCAAAATAATATCTTAGGCTTATCAGTGGAAAAGTTTGAAAAACCTGGTGAGAAATATCAAGCGAATTTAACGAATTTACTGACTACTATCCGTCAACTCAATTCGACTGCTCCGATTTATGTTTTAGGGATTTATAACCCTTATTATATTTATTTCCCAGAAATCACGGAAATGCAGACCATTATTGATCAGTGGAATACACGGACGCAAGCGGTCGTGGAGCAAGAAGAAAGAATGTATTTCGTGCCCATTAATGATTTGATTTATCAAGGGATTATTAGCGATGAAGAAGCAAGTGAAGTCCCTGACGCGGACACGTTAAATGAATTGCGAAATAACGCAATTTATGAAGGAGATAATTTTCATCCGAATTATAACGGGTATCAACTGATAGCGAAAGCCTTTACGAATAAAATGAAGGAAACCAAGGATGATTGGTTAATAGAGGAGTAAGTCATGGAAAAAAAGAATGTTACGTTAACGAAACTCAATCCATGGAAAGCGGCCTTTCTTTTCTTAGTTGCCGTTTTAATTGGTGGATTTTTACTACTTTTCACTCGTCTCACACAAGAAAGAGAAAATGTTTCACAAATTATTGCTGAAAATGTGGTGCGCGAAGGAGATCCCGTGATTACAATCAATAGCAATAAAGAACAAGTCAATCGTTTTGTTGATTTCTACTTAGCGGATCTTCAAAAAGATGCCGAGCAACAATACCAGTTTGTCTTAAAAAATGAAGCTTTGTTAACAGGAGAATTCGACTTGTTAGGTTTTCCGGTAAGTTTTTATTTATACTTTGATCCGTTTGTAATGGCAAATGGGAACATTCAGTTGAAAGCCAAAAGCCTCTCGATTGGGGCACTCGGCTTGCCAATTAATCAAGTATTAAAAATGATTCAAAACAATAGTGAAATTCCAGAGTGGATTGACATTCAACCGAAAGAAGAAATGATTATTTTAAGGTTGGATCAATTTGAATTAAAAAATGGGATGTTTTTTAGAGCAGATAAAATTAATTTAGTCGATAATGAAATTCAGTTAAATGTGTATTTACCTGAATAATAAAAAAGGAGAAGATGAAAATGGAACAAGCAATTTTTGCAGGAGGCTGCTTTTGGTGTATGGTACAACCTTTTGATGAGGCCCCAGGAATTCATAGTGTGACTTCTGGTTATACAGGAGGACATATGGCGAATCCGACGTACGAGCAAGTATGTAGTGGGACAACTGGCCACACAGAGGCGGTTGAAATTATTTTTGATCCAGAAAAAATTTCATATGACGAACTACTAACGATTTATTGGCAACAAACAGATCCAACGGATGCTTTTGGCCAATTCCAAGATCGAGGAGATAGTTATCGTCCAGTTATTTTTTATATGAATGAAGAGCAAAAACAACAAGCAGAAGCCAGTAAAGCGGCGTTAGCGCAAAGTGGGCGTTTTGATCGACCAATTGTTACAACGATTGAACCTGCTGTACCATTTTATCCAGCAGAGATGTACCACCAAGATTATTATAAAAAAAATCCTGCCAATTTTTCGCGCAATCATGCTAAACGTGCCGCCTTTATGAAGGAAAAGTGGGGCGAATGAGAAAAACGTTCTATCAATATTTAATGACGTTAAAAGATGCCAAAATTCCGACAGATACGAGTCAGTTGGCAACTGCCGTAAGTTTAGATAACCAATTTCCTCGATATAGCGAAGAGTATCATGAAATTTCTGAGTATTTAGAAATGAATACCAATTACTTGCCTGATTTGTCTTTGTTTGATCGTTTGTGGGAGATTTATGTAGAAGAAAATATGTAGATAAAGGAGTCACATTGTGAAGGAAAATACGGTGCCATTTCATCGTCATATCATTTCATTGATCTGTGTGGCAATCATTAGTGGTGGCGTTGTTCAAATGTTGAATAAGCCGAAATTAATCGACCAGACAGAGAATGACGAACTAGCAAAAGTACACACGTTATTTCAAAATATTCAAGAGGATTACTACGAAAGTGTGGATCCAGATGTGCTAATTGAAGGGGCATTACAAGGCATGACGGAAGCGTTAGATGATCCTTATACGTCATACTTCAATCAAGAAGACTCGGAAGCTTTTTCTGAAACATTATCTGGTCAATTTGAAGGGATAGGGGCGACATTAATGCTTCAAAATGACTTGCCAGTAATCGCTGAACAACCTGCCCCAGAAAGTCCTGCTGCCCAGAGTGGATTGCAAATGGATGATCAAATTTTAAGAGTAGACGGGAAAGAAACAAAAGGTGAGTCTCTTACTGAGATCGTTTCGTGGATTCGGGGAGAGCAAGGTACGACCGTTACGCTGACGATTCAGCGAGAAGCCGCAGTTTTGGATGTTGAAGTGACCCGTAACGTGATTGCAATTGAATCGGTTTACGGTTCAATCGATGCGCAACATTCTGCAGTCGGAAAGATCGAAATTGCCACTTTCAGTGAGAATACCGCTGCTGAACTACAAGCAATGATTGAAAAATTAAGAAAAGCGGGTGCGACGTCTTTTGTCCTTGATTTACGGGGCAATCCAGGAGGCTACCTCGATCAAGTGGAACGTATGGCGAGCATGTTTTTAGCAGATGGTGACGTGATTGTACAATTCGGCCTAAAAGAAGAGATTGTCGGTGAAGTGAGAGCATCGAGTGAGCTCGATCAAGGATTCAAAGTGACGGAACCCGTTGTGGTGTTAGTCGATGGAGGGAGTGCCTCTGCTTCTGAAATTTTAGCGGCTGCTTTACAAGAGTCAGCGGGTGTACCCGTTGTTGGTATGCAAACGTTTGGTAAAGGGACCGTCCAAGGGGTTCAATCTTTAGATGACCAAAGTGAAATAAAATTGACGATTCAAAAGTGGCTGACACCTAAAGGAAATTGGTTAAATGAAGTGGGCGTAACACCAGATAATGTGGTTGATTTTCCAGAATATGCCTATTATTCGTCTTTATTACAAGATGAATTTGTTGTGTTGGGTGATACGAGTGAAAAAGCGCAAGAGTTGAATCAGTTTTTAGAAGTATTAGGATACATGGATGACGTTGAAGACACGTTTAACGAAAACACGCAAGCAGCACTCTCGTTATTTCAAGAAGAAAATGAGTTGACGGTCACAGGAGCCTTAGATTTAGCAACGGCTGTCAAGTTAGAAGAACAATTGAGAGCGAAATTAAGAGAAAACGATCCGATGTATCTAAAAGCGATCGAAGTATTATTAGAAAGAATAAATTGAAAAGGATGACTTTCATGACAGGGGAACGATTAAGAGATGGCTTTTGGTTAACAGTCAAATATATCTTTCTAGCGGGCAGTTTGGCTTTGATTATTAGAGGCTTTTTTCTGATTCCAGTACCGGTGGAAGGAACATCCATGCAAAGTACGTTGAATCAAGGTGATTTCATTTTAATGGAAAAATTTTCTTCAGTGGAACGCTTTGATGTGATTGTTTTTCAACGGCCAGATGGCACGACGTATATTAAGCGAGTGATTGGGTTACCTGGTGAAACGGTGAGTTACCGAGAGGGGCAACTCTATATTAATGATGAAAAAGTCAGCGAAGATTTTTTAAAAGAAAACTTAGCACAAGATGAGGAGCGTTTGCCTTTTACCAATGATTTTGAATTCCAAGAATTAATGGGTGTTAAAAAACTAGGAAAAGATAGCTATTTTGTGTTAGGCGATAATCGACGCTTGTCTAAGGATAGTCGCTCATTTGGAGCCATTTCGGGTGATAATATTTTAGGTAAAGCGCGCTTTGTTTACTATCCGTTCAGTCATATCCGTTTTGTCTAGTTGTCTCCTCAAAAAAGAGCTGTGAGCATTCACTCACAGCTCCTTTTTTGAGGAGATTTATGTGACATTTTAAGGAGTAGTAGCGGCTTTTATTTGTTCTTTTTATCAAAGAATAGGGTTCAATGACTCAGATTATCATTCAAGTGTGTTACAATATGAAGCGAAAATCAATGACCGATGTCGTTGAGATTAGGAGAAAGAGGGAAAGATAAATGACAATCCAATGGTTCCCAGGACACATGGCGAAAGCTCGTCGGGAAATAAGTGAAAAATTAAAATTTGTTGATATTGTGTTTGAATTGGTAGATGCACGATTACCAATTTCTTCACGAAATCCAATGCTCGATAAAGTATTGCAACAAAAACCAAGACTCGTATTAATCAACAAAGCAGATTTAGGTGATCCCCAACAAATAAAATTATGGGAAAAATATTTTACCAATCAAGGATACTATACGTTAGCAATTAACGCGCAAGAAAATAAGTGTATCAAAGAAATTATTGCAAAATCTAAGGAAGCATTAAGTGAGAAAATGGCGCGTGATCAGCGTCGTGGCATCAAACCTCGAGCGATTCGAGCGATGGTGATTGGGATTCCAAACGTTGGGAAATCGACGTTAATGAATCGATTAGTCGGTAAAAAAATTGCCCAAACAGGGAATAAACCAGGAGTAACAAAGGGGCAACAATGGCTGAAATCAGGAAAAGAATTAGAATTACTTGATACGCCAGGTGTGCTGTGGCCACGTTTTGAAGATCAAGAAATCGGCAAAAAATTGGCTCTCACAGGTGCCATTAAAGATCAGTTGTTACATTTAGATGACATTGCGATTTACGGTTTATCGTTTTTCACGCGCTATTATCCAGCTGTCATTAAGAAACGTTACAATCTAACGGATGAAGATTTAACGTTGAAAGGGTCCGATTTACTCATTAAAATCACGAAAAATCTCGGATTAAACGATCAATATGACCGAGCGAGCGAGCGTGTCGTTCTAGATATTCGTCAAGGAAAATTAGGAAGTTACACTCTCGATCGTTACGAAGAGGAAAGTGGTGAAGGCCATGACGAAGCCTGAATCGATTGCATGGATTAAAGAAACATTGCAGGCGATCACAAATAAAGAAGATCCGTATATACAAAGTCTTCGAGCCGATACTCGTCGAGGTGTGCAAAAATTAGTAGTCCAATTTGATAAAAAATGGGAGAAATTCGTACAACTTCAAGAAAAATATGAGGAAATGTTGGCATTTGAAAAATCGGCGTATCTTCAAGGTTACCAAGCGATTGCGGGGATTGATGAAGTCGGAAGAGGCCCGTTAGCTGGTCCAGTTGTATCAGCGGCAGTTATTTTACCAAAAGACTGTATCATCTTAGGTTTAAATGATTCAAAGCAACTCAGCGCCCAAAAGCGCGAAGCATTAGTGATTGAAATTAAACAAAAAGCTCTGGCAATCGGTATTGGAGTGGTAGAAGCGCCAGAAATTGATCAAATCAATATTTATCAAGCAAGTAAAAAAGCAATGGTTGAGGCAGTTGACGCGTTAGAAATGGTACCTGATTTTCTGTTAATCGATGCGATGCAATTGCCAATCGCACTTCCACAGGAAAAGATTATTAAAGGTGATGCGCGCTCAGTCTCGATTGCGGCAGCGAGTATTATTGCGAAAGTCTACCGTGACGAATTGATGGCAACATATGATCAGTTATATCCGGGCTACGGTTTTGCGAATAATGCAGGTTATGGCACGAAAGAACATTTGCTAGGCCTTGAAAAACATGGCATTACTCCGATTCATCGCTTGAGTTTTTCGCCTGTTTCAGCGATGCTCTAAAAAAATGTACCTTCTTTTTGCGAATCTATTTTAAAAATAGAGCAGAAAGAAGGTTTTTTTGTGGACCAAGTGGAAGAATTATTATATAAGTTAATTTACTGTGAAGGATTAGGGATTGTTGGGAAGTGGCGTTTACTCCATTTTGCGATGAAATTTGAATATACCGATTTTAACATCGATGAAGTGATCAAAATTACCAATACGTCAGGAAATAAAGGCGTACTAAAGGAAAGTTGGCAAAGGCTAACGACTGAATGGTTACAAGAAAAACGCAATAGGCAAAAAAGTGTTTCATTTTTTTCAGAGCGCTATCCAGAAAGTCTAAAAAATATTCCGCAGCCGCCTTTAGCGCTCTTTTATGAAGGGAATATTGACTTTTTAGAATATCCTTCGATTGCGATGGTTGGTGCGCGCTTGGCGACGCCTTATGCGAGTCAGGTACTCTATCAATTCATTCCTAAACTCGTCTTAGAAAATCTTGTCATTGTCAGTGGACTAGCCAAAGGCGTTGATCGTTTAAGTCATGAACTCGCCATTTTAGCTGGCGGCAAAACGATTGGCGTCATTGGCTGCGGACTTGATCGTTGTTATCCAAAAGAAGTCAGCTACCTATTCCAAGAAATGAAACAAAAACAGTTAGTGTTGAGCGAATATCCCTTAGGCACACCGATCAAAAAACATCATTTTCCGATGCGCAATCGTATTATTGCAGGGTTAACCCAAGGAACCTGTGTGATTGAAGCCAAAGAGCGGAGCGGCTCGTTAATTACCGCACAACTTGCCTTAGACAACGGCAAAGAAGTCTTTGCGATTCCGGGAGAAATCCTTAGCGGTCAATCAAGTGGTTGTCATCGACTCATTCAAGATGGGGCAAAATGTGTCTATCGAATGGAAGATATTTTAGCAGAATTACCTCAATATCGCTTGGATTTCTTAAAACCTTAAATTTCGCTTCTTGACAAAATATTCTCTTACAGATATGATAAGCTACGATTTGTTGTTATTGAACGAATGAGCTATTATATAGTAGGAATTTGTTTTGAAAGGAGCCAAAATGAACGATGGCCTATAAATATTTAGTGATTGTAGAATCACCTGCAAAAGCCAAAACGATTGAAAAGTACTTAGGAAAAAATTATAAAGTGGTGGCGAGTGTGGGGCATGTTCGCGATCTTCCGAAAAGTAAAATGGGTATTGATGTCGAAAATAATTACGAGCCCCATTATATTTCGATCCGAGGAAAAGGCGATGTGATTAAAAGTCTGCGCTCAGCTGCTAAAAAAGCTGAAAAAGTCTTCCTCGCAAGTGACCCGGATAGAGAAGGAGAAGCCATTGCTTGGCATCTGTCATTTTTACTTGGTTTAAACTTAGAAGATAAAAACCGCGTCGTCTTTAATGAAATTACAAAAGATGCCGTAAAAGCGGCCTTTAAAGAACCACGCTCAATTGATGTCGATTTAGTGGATGCGCAACAAGCACGTCGAATCCTTGACCGCTTAGTAGGGTATTCGATTAGTCCAATCTTATGGCGTAAAGTCAAAAAAGGTCTTAGTGCCGGACGGGTTCAATCGATTGCGCTAAAAATGATTATGGACCGTGAACAAGAAATTCGTGATTTTAAGCCAGAAGAATATTGGAGCTTAGATGGCAATTTCCAAAAAGAACGTAAAAAATTTAAAGCGAGTTTCTGGGGTGTGGATGGTAAGAAGAAGAAATTACCGAATGCAGCTAGCGTAAAAGAAGTCACAGATCGCATTTCAAGTGAAAACTTTGAGATTACGAAAGTTGAAAAGAAAGAAAGAATGCGGCAAGCAGCGGCACCTTTTACAACAAGTAGTTTGCAACAAGAAGCAGCGCGTAAATTGAATTTTAGAACACGGAAAACGATGATGGTTGCGCAACAATTGTACGAAGGTATTGCGTTAGGAAAACAAGGGACGGTCGGTCTGATTACCTATATGCGTACCGATTCCAAACGTTTATCCGATACGGCTAAAGTCGAAATTGCAGAGTTAGTGGAAACGACGTATGGCAGTGAATACATTTCGCGTAAAGTTAAAGCGCAGAAGAAGGCAGCCGGTTCTCAGGATGCCCATGAAGCGATTCGTCCAACAAGTGTTTTACGAACACCAGAAGAAATGGAGAAATTCCTAGACAAAGATCAATTAAAACTATATCGTTTAATTTGGTCACGTACCGTAGCGAGTCAAATGACGCCGGCCGTGTTTGATACGATGAAAGTCACGCTTGAACAAAATGGTGTTCGTTTCATCGCTAATGGATCTAAAATTAAGTTTAAAGGATTCATGCAAGTATATATTGAAAGTAACGATGATGGTAAAGAAGAAAAAGATAATATTTTACCGGATTTAGCTGTTGGAGAAACCGTTACGTCCGTTGATATTGAGCAAAAACAACACTTTACACAACCACCTGCTCGATTTAGTGAAGCGACGTTGATTAAAACGTTAGAAGAAAACGGGGTAGGAAGACCCTCTACTTATGCACCAACTCTTGAGACGATTCAAAGACGCTACTATGTAAAATTAGCGCAAAAACGTTTTGAACCGACAGAATTAGGAGAGATTGTCAATGCCATTATTGTTGATTTCTTTCCACAAATTATTGATATTCACTTTACGGCTGAAATGGAACGTGATTTAGATAAAATCGCAGAAGGGCAAGAAGAGTGGAAAAAGGTCGTCGATCATTTTTATCGTCCTTTTGAAAAAGAATTGGCGAAAGCTGAAGAAAATATCGAAAAAATTCAAATTAAGGATGAGCCAGCTGGTTTTGACTGTGATTTGTGTGGGCAACCAATGGTCATCAAATTAGGCCGTTATGGGAAGTTTTATGCGTGTAGTAATTTCCCTGAGTGTCGCAACACCAAAGCGATTGTAAAAGAAATTGGTGTTACGTGTCCGGCATGCCATGAAGGCCAAATTATTGAGCGAAAATCAAAGAAAAATCGTTTATTCTACGGTTGTAATCGATACCCAGAATGTGAATTTGTTTCGTGGGATAAACCAATCGGCCGAAATTGTCCGAAATGTGATCATTACCTCGTTGAGAAGAAGGTCAAAGGTGGGAAACAAATCATCTGTTCAAATGGGGATTATGAGGAAGCTGTACAAAAATAAAAAATAAGAGACAATGCCTGTTTTTTGGGAATGAACGTTATATCGGTTGATTCTCTTAAGACAGCCTGGCTTTTTCGATAAAGGAGAAATTTATGAAACATGTAAATGTAATTGGTGCAGGTCTTGCCGGAAGTGAAGCCGCTTGGCAAATTGCGCAAGCAGGGATTGAAGTCCATCTTTATGAAATGCGTCCAGTAAAAATGACAGACGCGCATCATACAGAAGATTTTGCGGAATTAGTGTGTTCAAACTCGTTACGTGGCAATAGTCTTGCCAATGCAGTCGGAGTATTAAAAGAAGAAATGCGTCGATTAAATTCAGTCGTCATTACTTCGGCCGATGAGACGGCTGTGCCTGCTGGCGGCGCGCTTGCTGTGGATCGTCATGCTTTTTCAGGAATGGTCACTAAGAAAGTGAAGGAACATCCATTAGTGACGGTCTTTTCAGAAGAAGTCACAACGATTCCTGAAGGCGTAACGATTGTGGCAACGGGCCCATTAACTTCAGAACCTTTAGCAGAAGCAATCAAAGAGTTTAATGGTTCCAATGGATTTTATTTTTATGATGCAGCAGCGCCAATTATCGACAAATCAACAATCGATATGGATAAGGTGTATCTGAAATCACGCTATGACAAAGGGGAAGCAGCTTATTTAAACTGCCCGATGAATAAAGAAGAATTTGAAGCGTTTCGTGATGCGCTGTTAGCAGCAGAGGTTGCGCCATTAAAAGAATTCGAGCAAGAAAAATTCTTTGAAGGTTGTATGCCGATTGAAGTGATGGCAGCTCGAGGACCCAAAACGATGCTCTTTGGACCCATGAAACCAGTTGGCTTAGAAGATCCTAAAACGGGTAAACGTCCGTATGCGGTGATTCAGTTACGTCAAGATAACGCGGTTGCAAGCTTGTATAATATCGTTGGATTTCAAACACATTTAAAATGGGGAGAGCAAAAACGTGTTTTCCAAATGATTCCTGGTTTAGAAAATGCGGAGATTGTTCGTTATGGGGTCATGCATCGCAATAGTTTTATGAACTCACCAGAATTATTAGAACAAACGTATCAATCAAAAAAACGTTCTGATTTGTTCTTTGCGGGTCAAATGACTGGCGTCGAAGGCTACGTTGAAAGCGCAGCGAGTGGTCTATTAGCAGGTCGCAATGCAGTGCGTTTAATCAAAGGGGAAGAATTAATTACGTTACCACGTGAAACGGCGATGGGAAGTTTAGCCTATTATATTACACATGCGTCTGGGAAAAATTTCCAACCGATGAATGTCAATTTCGGCTTATTCCCAGAAATGCCTGAACGGATTAAAGATAAAAAAACACGTTATGAAGCGATTGCGAACCGAGCGCTTGAAGCATTAGAAAAAGAAATAGAACACGGATTATAAAAATAACCAATACGATACGTCCTGGGTCTGAGAAACTTCTTGGTCCTCGGACGTATCTTTGTGTTTGAATTCGGCTAATACTTGTTTCTTTTTCAAGCCTGCGTTATGATTTGATTAGAACAATTGAAAGGGATGAATAAGTGATGGGAAGTCAAGTAACAACCGAAATTGAATCATTGTTTCAAGAATTGATGAACCAATCAGGATGGATTCAAGTCATTATTTGGTTACTGATTCTCATTAGTATACTCATTGTAGGCTACTTGTTGCTTAGTTTGCTATTTTTTCCTTTGATGTATCTGTTTAACCGCTTAACAGACAAAAATCAAAGCAATCCTCTTTCCAAAGAAGAGTTATTAATAGGAGAACTAACAGAGAAAATTACTGGCTTTTCGACAGGGGAAGTAATGGCCATTGATGGCATGAGTGCTCGTTCGCTTTATCCTGCTCAGTTGTATCGAGAAACGGAACAAGAAAGTGGCTTGTTATTACCAAAAGGAACAAAAGTATTAATTGTCGGTTTTAATGATCAAGGGATTGCTTTAGTGGTTGAAAAGAAGAGCATTTAGAAAGGAAGAAAAGGGTATGTCAATTGTTTTTGGTTTATTCGAGAGTATCATTTTTTGGGCAGTGCTTGCAGTCGTAATCGTTTTAATTTTTTTAATGGCGCGTTATCGTATTGGAAAGCCTGATGAAGCGTTAATCGTCACCGGTTCATTTTTAGGAAAAGAAGGAATCAAGATTTTAAAAAATAGTGGGACATTTGTGATTCCCATTGTCCAAAATGCGCATAAGTTAAGTTTATTGACGCATAAATTAGAAATTGGGACCCCAGAAGTCTATACTGAGCAAGGTGTTCCAATACTAGCGAGTGCAACGGTTTTAGTCAAAGTAGGCAATAGCGTGGAGTCGATTAAAACAGCTGCCGAGCAATATTTAGGGAAATCGACTTCTGAACTTGAAGATGAAGCAAGAGAAGTACTAGAGGGACACTTACGTGCGATTTTAGGAACGATGACGGTCGAAGCAATCTATAAAAATCGTGATGACTTTGCTGAACAAGTTCAACAAGTGGCATCGACTGATTTAAGCAAAATGGGATTAGAAATTGTTTCATTTACGATTAAAGATGTGAGTGATCCAAATGGCTACTTAGATGCCTTAGGTCGTCCGCAAATTGCGGAAGTTAAAAAGAATGCAGAAATTGCTGAGTCAAACGCCTTAAGAGAAACCCGAATTAAACAAGCGGCTAATGAGCAGTTAGCCCAACAAGAAGAAATTCAACGAAGAACAGAAATCGCGGAAGCTAATAAAGAGATGGCGTTAAAACAAGCTCACTACAAACAGGAACAAGAAGTAGCGGTTGCGCAAGCAGAGCAAGTCGCAACGGGCGAACAAATGAAGGTCCAATTAATCGAACAAGAAAAAAATATTGAAATTCAAGCGAAACAAGCTGAATTAGCAGAGAAAGAATTGACTGCAACACTAAGAAAACGGGCAGAAGCAGATAAGTACGTAGTGGAACAACAAGCATTAGCGGATAAAGCACGTGAAATTGCCAAAGCCGAAGCCGATGCAGCAAAAGTTCGCTTAGCAACACAAGCGGAAGCCGAACGAATTGAAAAAATTGGGTTAGCCGAAGCCGAAAAAATTACTAAAATCGGACAAGCGGAAGCCGAGTCACGAGAAAAAATGGCATTAGCACTACAAAAACTAAATGAAGCTGGTATTTTAATTGAATTCATTAAAGTGTTGCCTGCTATTGCGAAAGAAGTCAATGCTCCGATTAGTAACATTGAGAAAATGGTTAGTTTTAGCGGTGCAAGCGACATCCATCAAATGGGTGAAGCAGGACTGGCACGAACCTTTGATACGATTAAAGAAACGACTGGGTTAGATTTAGTCAATTTGATTAATGAATCGATGGCTGTTAGACAAGGGAATAAAGAAGTCGTCGCCGCAATTGATGGGACTCGACCAATTGAACCAATTGAACGTGTTCATGAAATATAAGACAGCGTAAGATTTACTAAAATAAGAGTAAAGTAAAAAAAGAAGGACAATTGTTCTTCTTTTTTTTGATGTCGCTATTGATGACTTTTGTATGAAAAGCCGTTTTAACTAGTGGGCTTCTAGTAATCAAAAATTCTGCAAGAAAGTTCTAAAAAAATTTCAGCTGTTTATTGTCATGATCGTCTGCAGATCATTCAGTAAAGGTTATTAGTCAAGTTGCAATAGGTTCATCATAATCATTCTCTTCCAAAAAAAATCATTTTTGAAGATATTATTCAATGAAAATTCTAAAAATCTTCTTTATTATCCCTTACGATAGAGTTGATTTCAGAAGAATAGAACCGCTTTCAAATGCTAGGCTAAGCAATTTCGAGAAAATTAATCTAAAAAAATCATGTGATTTTTAATCGAAATTCGATACTAATTCGTAGGTCTATTAACCACATTGTCACACTATTGTTAATTTTGTGTACAATTCTGACAATTCAATTGTATTTTTTGATTGGCTATGCTAATCTTTACAATATTAGGATGGAGGAATGTTATGGGAGAACGAAATTGGGTCTATGAATTTGTTCGCTATTTGACTGTGGAACGAGGATATTCCGACCAGACACAACTTGCCTATGAAAGAGACATCGCTGATTTTTTACAATTTTTAACCGATTCAGGGAATGCGAATTATCTTGAAGTTGACTATCGAGACGTCAGGATTTATTTAGGTTATTTGACGAATGATAAAAAATATAGTCGAAATACGATTAATCGTAAAACGGCAAGTCTCCGCTCTTTTTATCAGTATCTTTTAGGGCAGAGTGTGATTTCAGAAAATCCTTTTAGTTACGTTCATTTAAAAAAACAAAACCGACGCCTACCTCACTTCTTTTATGAAAATGAAATGAACCGTCTGTTTGAAAGCATTCAAGGGGATACTCCTCTTGATCAACGAAACCGCGTCTTGCTAGAAGTTCTTTATGGTTCTGGTTTGCGTGTGAGTGAATGTTGCGATTTAGAACTCGGAATGGTCGATTGGGAGCATGCGGTTTTTCGCGTGACAGGTAAAGGGAATAAGGAGCGCTACGTTCCGTTTAATACATCTACTTATCGCGCCTTAAAATTATATTGTGACGCTGGACGTGATCATTTAATGGACAAATATCAGCAGATGCATCCGTATGTTTTTGTCAATCACCGTGGGGAGCAGTTAACACCCAAAGGGATTAGTTATATCTTAAATCAAATCATAAAAAAAGGGAGTTTGGATTTACAAATTCATCCCCATAAATTACGACACACGTTTGCGACACACTTATTAAATAATGGTGCAGATATGCGGACAGTGCAAGAATTATTAGGACATGAAAATTTGTCTACGACACAAATTTATACGCATGTTACAAAAGAGAGTCTACAAAAAAATTATCGTCAATTTCATCCAAGAGCTTAGTGAAATTGATCTATCTATAGGAGGAATACATCAATGAAATCAGATTTTCACTCAACCACGATTTGCGCGATTGAAAAAGACGGCAAATTCGCGATGGCCGGAGATGGTCAAGTGACAATGGGCGAACAAATCGTTATGAAAGGCACAGCCAAAAAAGTAAGACGAATTTATCATGATCAAGTAGTCGTTGGTTTTGCAGGGAGTGTGGCCGACGCCTTTACGTTAGAAGGAAAATTCGAGAATAAATTAAATGAATATAATGGTAATTTACAACGAGCAGCGGTCGAACTTGCGCAAGAATGGCGAACCGAGCGTGCGATGCAGAAGCTAGAAGCGATGTTAATTGTGATGAATGACAAAGAAATGTTACTCGTTTCTGGAACGGGCGAAGTGATTGCGCCAGACGATGGTATTTTGGCAATTGGGTCTGGTGGGAACTATGCGCTGGCTGCAGCACGAGCGATGAAGCAATATGGTGGTTCTGAATTATCCGCCAAAGAAATTGCGAAAAACGCTCTTACCGTAGCAGCCGATATTTGTGTCTTTACGAATCATAATATTATTGTGGAGGAATGTTAAGTCATGGTTAATCAAGATATTTCACCAAAAGAAATTGTTAAAGAATTAGATCGCTATATTATTGGGCAAGAAGCCGCCAAAAAATCAGTCGCTGTAGCCTTACGTAATCGTTATCGTCGGTTACAATTAGAGGAAGAAATGCAACAAGAAGTAACGCCAAAGAATATTTTAATGATCGGACCTACTGGGGTTGGGAAAACGGAAATTGCCCGTCGTTTAGCGAAAATTGTACAAGCGCCATTCATTAAAGTTGAAGCTACAAAATTTACAGAAGTCGGTTATGTGGGACGCGATGTCGAGTCCATGGTCCGCGATTTAGTTGAAAATGCGATTCAAATTGTCCGAAAAGAGCAGTATGCACGTGTTCGTGTCCAAGCTGAGAAAAAAGCGAATCGCCGCTTAGCCAAATTGTTAGTGCCAGGAATCAAAAAAGAACAAAAGAAATCAGTCAATCCTTATGACCAAATGATGTCAATGTTTAACCAAATGCAACAACCTGAAGAGACAAAAGAGGAACTAACGGATGAAATTCGTAGCAATCGTCAATCGATTTATGAACAATTAGAACGTGGGGTTCTTGATCAACGGGAAGTAACCATTCAAATCGAAGAACCGAAGATTCAGACACCTTCAATGAATCAAGGGTTTGAACAAATGGGAATTGACTTGAACGAAACGTTAGGTGCTTTAAAACCGAAGAAGAAAATCGAACGGACGGTTACCGTAAAAGAAGCCCGAGAACTTCTTTTACAAGAAGAGTCCTCGAAACTAGTAAATGATGCGGATATTCATAGTGAAGCCTTACAGTTAGCTGCTTCAAGCGGGATTATTTTTATTGATGAGATTGATAAAATCACTTCAAAATCTCAACAATCGGGAGAAGTTTCCAGAGAAGGTGTTCAACGGGATATTTTACCAGTTGTGGAAGGATCACAAGTCAATACCAAGTATGGTGTGTTGCAGACTGACCATATCTTATTTATTGCTTCTGGTGCATTCCATCTATCCAAACCGAGCGATTTAATTCCTGAATTACAAGGACGATTTCCGATTCGTGTCGAGTTAGACGACTTAACAGCAGATGATTTTGTTAAAATATTAAAAGAACCTAATAATGCCTTAGTGAAGCAATACGTTGCGTTACTCGGTACGGAAGGGATTAAAGTCATCTTCACCATTGAAGCCATTGAACGCATTGCGCAAATTGCCTTCCAAGTCAATCGCGATACCGATAATATCGGTGCTAGACGTCTGCATACCATTCTAGAAAAATTGTTAGAAGATTTATTATTTGAAGCTTCAGATATTCAAATGGGGGAAATTACAATTACTGAAGCATATGTGAATGAGAAATTAGCGTCAATTGCAGAAAATGAAGATTTAAGTCGTTACATACTTTAAGCTACTGGGGGAGTAAGAATGAGTACATTATTAAATAAGACGCGTCAAATTAATGAGTTGTTACAACAAAAAAATACGTTTGATTCGGCAACGGATTTGCCCTATGATCAAATGGCCGTGGTCTTAGGTGAAATTTTGAATAGTAACACGTATATCATTAGTCAAGCGGGTGCGTTGTTAGGGTTTACTGAAAAACACGATGTTAATAATGCGCGTGTTAAAAACATGTTTATTGAAAAACAGTTTCCAAAAAGTTATACGGATATGGTCGATCGCTTATTGATGACAGAAGCGAATATTCCAATTAGTAGTGATTTAACGGCTTTTCCCGTAGAATCACGTGAACTTTATCCAGATGGTGTGACAACAATTGTCCCCATTTATGGTGCAGGCGCCCGTATCGGTACGATTATTTTATCAAGAATTGATCGCTTCTTCGACGACGATGCATTAGTATTAGCAGAATATAGTGCGACGGTTGTCGGGATGCAAATTTTGTATCAACAATCACGGACAATTGAAGAAAATGTTCGGAGTGCAACGGCTGTTCAAATGGCGATTAGCACCTTATCGTACAGTGAATTAATTGCCGTGCGTGCCATTTTTAAAGCCTTACAAGGAGACGAAGGTCGTTTAACTGCCTCCAATATTGCGGATGAAATTGGGATTACGCGCTCCGTAATTGTGAATGCACTCAGAAAACTTGAATCAGCTGGTATTATTGAATCGCGCTCTCTTGGTATGAAAGGGACTTATTTAAAAGTATTAAATCATCGCTTCAAGGAAGAGCTTAATAAAGCATAAAAGTTAGGGGGATGTGGGATGAAATTTACGATTGAAACAGCCTATTTACAAGCAACGCTCGACTCAAAAGGAGCAGAGTTACATAGCTTATACAGTAAAGAACATGAAATCGAATATTTATGGCAAGGGGATGCCACTTACTGGGGACGTCGCTCACCAGTTTTATTTCCTTTTGTTGGTGCTTTAAAAGATAATAAATACACCTATAATGGCCAGACGTATCCGATGAGCCAACACGGCTTTGCACGAGATATGGAATTTGAAGTGTATGAACAGTCATCAGACGCGATGACGTTTGTTTTAAAAAGCAATCAAGAAACACGCGAGGTCTATCCCTTTGATTTTGAACTCTATCTTTCCTATCAATTAGGGGGAGACGGCCTATCCGTCACTTATAAAGTAGTCAATCCGTCTGATGAGCAGATGTTCTTTTCAATTGGTGGTCATCCTGCATTTAACGTTCCTTTAGAAAAGGACTTAACGTTTGAAGATTACTATTTAAAATCGTCTCCAATGAAATCAAGAATTATGATTCCTTTAAAAGGTCGTTACATTGACGTGGAAAATCGAACGTTAGGACAAACGAATGCAACCATTGCCTTAACACGCGACTTGTTTTCAAATGATGCCTTGATTTATGAAACAAAAGGATTGAACTCTTTTTCGATCTGTAGTGAAAAGTCTCCTCATAGTGTCACGTTATCCTTTAACAATTTGCCGTTTGTGGGGATTTGGACGCCTTATGGTACCGATGCACCCTTTGTTTGTATCGAGCCTTGGGCAGGCATTGCGGATTCAACGGATGCTAGTGGGAAATTAGAAGAAAAATTTGGGATTCAAACCTTACAAGCACAAGAAACGTTCACAACCAAATATGCGATTACTGTGAAATAAGCCTGAAAAGCTGGATTTGCGGGAAATCGACGCCCTCTTTATAGTGTTGGTAACCATTACCAGCACTATTTTTATCTGTTTCGTGCGAGCTTTCATTCAGGTGACCATGTTAAATAGTAAAAAGGCCAAGCAGCTGCAATTGCTGTTTGGCCTTTAAGGTGTTAAGCTAGCGATGAAAAGAGCGTATCGGGTATTATTTTTTTTTGTGATTTAATCCAAAAGGAACTTTGTTTTCAGTTCCGTCTTTTATTCGCTTTATATTATCTTTGTGGCGATAGAAGATAAAGATTGTGACTGCAAGAGCAATCGCCGTTAATAGCCAGTTATGCTCTGGTAAAATAGCAGGAGCGACATACGGTAAGACAATCGTTGAGAGGGTAAAAAAGATGGCTGTCAACATACTTGAAAGACTGACCATGCTTGTTAAGTAGAGCATGATTAAAAAAAAGACAGCCGAATAAAAAAAGAATAGGGGATTATAAGCTAATACCATTCCGGCGCTTGTCGCAACAGCCTTTCCGCCTTTAAAGCGTAGAAAGATTGGGAACGTGTGCCCAAGAATCGCCATACAACCAAACCATAATGGGTTCACATTCTCTAAATGGAAAATCGTAGGCAATAAGGTAGCTAATGTTCCTTTTAAAATATCCATCAATAAGACGACGACGCCGGCTTTGGTTCCTAACACACGGAACGTATTCGTTGTACCCGTATTGCCACTCCCAAATTGACGAATATCCTTTTTGAAGAAAAATTGGCCAATCCATACACCTGAAGCGATGGATCCCAGTAAATAAGCAGTAAGTAACAAAATAATCGTTTTCATAATAACTCGCTTTCTAAAAATATCTAGTCATATCTTAGCATGAAAAAGACGATACAACAATCGATTTCGTACAATCATCAACGATAATCGAAAGAAAAATATTTGGATTTTTTTGCGATAAGGAACGATTATGATGTATAATGACTCGAGTGATTTTGATAAACAAAGGAGCGTTTGCTTTGACAAAGAAAAAAACAATGGAATATAACGATGATTCGATTCAAGTATTAGAAGGGTTAGATGCTGTTCGAAAAAGACCAGGAATGTATATCGGTTCAACGGATGGACGGGGGTTACATCATCTCGTTTATGAGATTGTCGATAATGCAGTCGATGAGGCTCTTTCTGGATATGGCAATCAAATTGATGTTGTTTTATATTCTGATAATAGTATTAGTATAGAAGATAGTGGTCGGGGAATGCCTGTTGGGATGCACAGTTCAGGTGTCTCGACCGTAGAAGTGATTTTTACCGTCTTGCATGCTGGTGGGAAATTTGGACAAGGTGGCTATAAAACGTCAGGTGGACTTCATGGCGTTGGTGCCAGTGTTGTAAATGCCCTTTCGAGTTGGTTAGAAGTGTCCATTTATCGTGACGGAGTTGAATATCGTCAGCTCTTTAAAAACGGTGGGAAAGCACAAGGAACCTTAAAGAAAATCGGGAAAACAAAGCGCAGCAATGGGACAAAGGTCCACTTTTTACCGGATGAAACGATTTTTTCAACGATTAAATTTTCGTATGAGACCTTGGCAGAGCGTCTGAGAGAGTCCGCGTTCTTATTGCGTGGCATTCAAATTAATTTAACCGATCAACGGACTGAGCCCGCTTTAGAAGAAAATTTCCACTACGAAGAAGGGATTCAAGCCTTTGTTGCTTATTTGAACGAAGAAAAAGATCATTTAACACCGATTGCCTATTTTTCAGGAGAAAAAGAAGGAATCGAAGTTGAAGTGGCTTTACAATATAATGATGGTTTTTCTGAGAACTTCTTGTCTTTTGTTAATAACGTTCGGACAAAAGACGGTGGGACGCACGAAGTCGGGATGAAGACTGCATTAACCAAAGCGTTTAATGAATATGCTCGTAAGGTTAATTTATTAAAAGAAAAAGATAAGAATCTCGAAGGTAGTGATTTCCGAGAAGGACTGGCGACGGTTCTATCGATTCGAGTGCCGGAACATTTATTGCAATTTGAAGGACAAACCAAAGAAAAACTTGGCACCCCAATTGCGCGCTCCGTAGTGGAACAAATTATTAGTGAACAATTAGGCTATTATTTACAAGAAAACAGCGAAATTAGCCAAATGTTGATCCGTAAAGCACTAAAAGCGCGTGAAGCACGTGAAGCAGCGCGTCGTGCACGAGAAGAAAGTCGCAACGGCAAGAAACGCAAAAAAGGCGAATCGTTACTATCAGGGAAACTAACACCGGCTCAATCGCGCAATCCTAAGCGCAATGAACTCTACTTAGTCGAGGGGGACTCAGCGGGAGGTTCGGCGAAACAAGGGCGAGAGCGCAAGTTTCAAGCGATTTTACCGTTACGTGGAAAAGTCATTAATACGGAAAAAGCGAAAATGCAAGATATTTTAAAAAATGAAGAAATTAATACGATGATTTATACAATCGGTGCTGGTGTGGGTCCAGAATTTTCATTAGAAGATTGTAATTACGATAAAGTCATTATTATGACCGATGCGGATACCGATGGTGCGCATATCCAAGTGTTACTGTTAACGTTCTTTTACCGTTATATGAAACCATTGATTGAAGCGGGCAAAATCTATATCGCGCTACCACCTCTTTACAAAGTATCAAAGGGAACAGGGAAAAAAGAAGTGATTGAATATGCCTGGACGGAAGAGGAATTACGTGAAAAAATCACGAAGATTGGACGAGGCTATATGATTCAACGATATAAAGGGTTAGGTGAAATGAATGCTAGCCAGTTATGGGAAACAACGATGGATCCGACGACGCGTACGCTGATTCGTGTTCGAATTGACGATGCTGCACAAGCAGAGCGACGCGTCACGACCTTAATGGGCGATAAAGTTGAACCACGCCGCCGTTGGATCGAGAACAATGTCCAATTCACTCTTGCACAAGATAGCAGTATTTTAGATAAATCAACAATGAGTGACGATCAATTTAATCAAAAACAAGCGATGGATTCATTTGAGAAGTAGGAGGGATCACTGAATGACTGACCAACAACAGATACAAGAATTAACATTAGAAGAAGTGATGGGTGATCGCTTTGGGCGTTATTCAAAATATATTATTCAAGAAAGAGCATTACCTGACATTCGGGATGGGTTAAAACCCGTTCAACGTCGGATTTTATATTCGATGCATAAAGACGGTAATACTTACGAAAAAGCTTTTAGAAAATCAGCGAAGTCTGTCGGAAATATCATGGGGAATTATCATCCTCATGGCGATAGCAGTATTTATGATGCGATGGTTCGAATGAGCCAAGAGTGGAAATTACGTGAAGTTTTGATTGAAATGCATGGAAATAACGGAAGTATGGATGGGGATCCTCCGGCTGCGATGCGGTATACAGAAGCACGACTTTCTCAGTTAAGTGGTGAATTATTAAAAGATATTGAGAAAGAAACGGTCGATTTTGTCTGGAACTTTGATGATACCGAAAAAGAACCCGTTGTCTTACCTGCACAATATCCGAACTTGTTAGTCAATGGTTCAACCGGAATCTCAGCAGGTTATGCGACTGAAATTCCAAGTCATAATTTAGAAGAAGTCATTGAAGGGACCATTTATTTAATCGATCATCCGAATGCGACAGTTGATAAATTAATGGAGTTTATTCCAGGTCCTGATTTTCCGACAGGTGGCATTTTACAAGGAAAAGAAGAAATTCGCCGTGCCTATCAAACGGGTAAAGGTCGT
Source organism: Enterococcus aquimarinus (assembly GCF_001885765.1). GTDB lineage: Bacteria > Bacillota > Bacilli > Lactobacillales > Enterococcaceae > Enterococcus_I > Enterococcus_I aquimarinus. The sequence continues at coordinate 29,638 of NZ_JXKD01000011.1, forward strand.
GTCATCTTACGGTCAAAAACAAAAATCGAAACGATCAAAGGCGGCCGACAACAAATTGTGATTAATGAAATTCCTTATGAAGTCAATAAAGCCAATCTTGTCAAAAAAATGGATGAAGTCCGTCTCAATAAAAAAATTGACGGTATTAGTGAAGTCCGTGATGAGAGTGATCGAAACGGATTACAGATTGTTGTTGAACTAAAAAAAGAAGCGAATGCAGAAGGAATTTTAAATTACTTATTTAAACATACTGATTTGCAAGTAAACTATAATTTTAATATGGTTGCGATTGATCATATGCATCCGAAACAAGTTGGTTTAAAACGAATTCTTGAAAGTTACATCGCTCATCGCCGTCAAGTGGTGTTACAACGGACACAATTTGATTTAGAAAAAGCACAAAAGCGTCAACATATTGTTGAAGGGTTAATGAAGGCCTTATCGATTTTGGATGAAGTTATTGCGACGATTCGTGGAAGCAAAGATAAGAAAAATGCCAAAGAACAACTCGTTATCCAACATCAGTTTACAGAAGAACAATCAGAAGCGATTGTGATGTTACAATTGTATCGCTTAACGAATACCGATATTACACAATTGCGCGGTGAGGCCAAAGAATTGGCAGAACAAGTCACACACTTGACGAAAGTTATTTCTGAAGAAGCGGAATTGTTACGGGTCATCAAAAAAGAGTTGCGCGACATTAAGAAAAAATATGGTCATGCACGCTTAACGGAAATTGAAGATAAGATAGAAGAAATTATTATTGAAACAGAAGTGTTAGTCATACCAGAAGAAGTAATCGTAGCGGTGACAAAAGAAGGCTATCTGAAGCGCAGTAGTCTCCGTTCATACCAAGCTTCAAAACCGGAGGAAATCGGAATGAAAGATTCGGATCAACTTCTTTACTTGAAACAGTTAAATACACTGGATCATCTTTTACTCGTGACAAATCAAGGGAACGTCATTTATCGTCCGGTTCACGAAATAACGGAATTGCGTTATAAGGAACTCGGAGAACACATGTCTCAAACAATCGCGAGTTATTTACCGGAAGAAGAAATCATGGCCGTCTTTGATTACAAAGAAATCGATCCTCATAAACAACTCGTCTTAGTTAGTCGTGAAGGATGGATTAAGCAAACGAAATTAAGTGAATTTGCACCTTGGCGTACGTATAAGAGCCGTTCACAAACAGCGATGACCTTCAAAACAACAACCGACGTCTTCGTTCATGTGCAATTAGTCGATCAAAATGAAACAGACTTGGATATCTTCCTGACAACTCATGCATGCTACGGGTTACGTTACGGACTAGCAGAAGTACCAGTTGTGGGACCAAAAGCGGCTGGTGTCAAAGCGATTAACTTAAAGGAACAAGATTTTATCGTTCAAGCATTAGTGGTTTATTCACAAGGCGATACGCCAATCATCATCGTGACGCAACGTGGTGCGATTAAGCGGATGTTAGCGCAAGAAATTGCACAGACGAGTCGTGGGAAACGCGGACAGATGGTATTAAGAGAATTAAAGAATAATCCTCATCGAATCATTTTTATGGATAATGGACAGGATGGAGAATTTTTACTGCAAAACGAAAAAGGCGAGCAAGTGACAATCAACGCCCAATCATTCCCAATTGCCGATCGGACATCCAATGGTAGCTTTGTCATGGATGAAAAAGTTGGGGGTAAAGTCTTCCAAGTTCGAAAAATCAAACAGGTAGAAATCGAAAATAGCTAAACTGTATTATTAAAAATAGAAAACAGCGCATTCTGTACCAATACAGAATGCGCTGTTTTTTAGATTGTTCATTGATTATTATATTCTTAAAATAAAGTTAGAAAATTTAATCACAAATTAAAAACATTGATAAATAAGGGTTTATGGAGGATTAAACGAATTTTTCGTCATTTATGCTCAATATATTTTAGGTTAAAGCTTGCAAAAGAATGAGTATGTGTTATACTATTCACGTAGAGCTGTTACAACAAATGAGCAGAAAATAAGGAGGACGAATCAATGTCATCTATCGTAGAAAACAATGTAGAAAAATTTAACACCGCTTGGGAAGGTTTTAAGGGTGGTCGCTGGGAGTCAGAAGTTGATACACGTGGATTTATTCAAGCCAACTATACCGAATACCGTGGCGATGATAGCTTTTTAGAAGGAATTGCACCAAGTACAGATCAATTATGGACTAAGTTACAAGAATTATTTGAAGTACAACACGAAAAAAATGGTGTGTACGACATGGATACAAATAACCCTGCAACCTTAACTTCTCATGCACCAGGCTATTTAATTAAAGAAGTTGAAAAAATTGTTGGTTTACAAACAGATGTTCCATTGAAACAAGCCTTCCAACCTTTTGGCGGCATTAACATGGCTAATAGCGCGCTCGTTTCAAACGGCTATGAAGTCGATGAAGATATGAAAAAAATCTTTACTGAATACCGCAAAACACATAACCAAGGTGTATTTGATGCTTATACGCCAGAGATGCGTTTAGCACGTAAAAACAAAATTATTACTGGGTTACCAGATGCTTATGGACGCGGACGCATCATCGGTGATTACCGTCGTATTGCATTATATGGTATTGATTTCTTAATGGAACAAAAGAAAAAAGACCATGATAACACTGGAAATAAAGTAATGACAGACGATGTAATTCGTTTACGTGAAGAAATTTCAGAACAATACCGTGCGTTAAATGACTTGAAGAAAATGGCTGCATCTTATGGCTTTGATATTTCACGTCCAGCTGAAAATGCACAAGAAGCCGTTCAATGGTTATACTTCGGTTATTTAGGCGCAATTAAAGCACAAAACGGAGCAGCGATGTCAATTGGTCGTATCTCTACTTTCTTAGATATCTACATTCAACGTGATTTAGATAAAGGAATCATTACTGAATTTGAAGCACAAGAATTAATCGATCACTTAATCATGAAATTACGTATGGTTAAATTTGCACGTACGCCAGAATACAACCAATTATTCTCTGGTTATCCAATTTGGGCAACGTTATCGATTGCGGGAATGGGCTTAGACGGACGTTCATTAGTAACGAAAAATGATTTCCGTATCTTACATACGTTAACAAACATGGGACCATCACCAGAACCAAACTTAACAGTTTTATACTCTTCACAATTACCAGAAGGATTCCGTACATTCTCAGCGAAAATCGCGAAAGAAAGTTCTTCAATCCAATTTGAAAATGATGACTTATTACGCGCAAACTGGGGATCAGATGACTGCGCGATTGCTTGTTGTGTTTCTGCAACGGTAACAGGTAAAGACATGCAATTCTTCGGCGCGCGTGCGAACCTTGCTAAAGCGGTCTTATACGCAATCAATGGTGGTGTCGATGAAAAAACAAAAATGCAAGTTGCGCCAAAATTCCGTCCAATGACAGGTGATACCCTTGAATATGGTGAATTTATGGAACACTTCAAAGAGATCATGGATTGGTTAGCAGAATTATATGTTAATACATTAAATGTTATCCACTATATGCATGATAAATATGCGTATGAAGCAGCACAATTAGCGTTAATGGACAGCGATTTAAAACGCACATTTGCAACAGGTATTGCAGGTATTTCTCATGCTGCCGATAGCGTAATGGCCATTAAACATGGTAATGTCAAAGTGATTCGTGACGAAGATGGCATGGCAATTGATTATGTTCCACAAAATGAATTCCCAACTTACGGAAATGACAATGCGGAAGCAGATGCAATGGCAAACTGGATTTTAGATTACTTTATGACACAAATTAAACGTCAACACACTTACCGTAACTCTCGTCCAACAACTTCACTATTAACCATTACTTCAAACGTGGTTTATGGTAAAGCAACTGGTAATACACCAGATGGACGTCGTGCAGGTAAACCATTAGCACCGGGGGCAAATCCAAGTTATCAAGATGGTAAATTCTTAGGAGAGAAAAATGGCTTATTAGCATCATTAAACTCAACTGCTCGCTTAGAATATACGCATGCTCTTGATGGGATTTCAAATACACAAACGATTAATCCAAATGGTTTAGGTAAAGACGAAACAACACGTATTAACAACTTACGTAATGTGATGGATGGTTACTTCAACAATGGCGGTTACCACTTAAACGTCAACGTCTTCACAAATGAATTACTATTGGATGCTCAAAAACATCCTGAAAAATATCCAAACTTAACGATTCGTGTTTCTGGTTATGCGGTGAAATTCCGTGATTTAACTGCAGAACAACAAGCAGACGTTATTGCAAGAACTTCACACGATAAGTTATAATAGATAGTAATAAAGGGTGACAGCCTTAGCTGCTCACCCTTTTTTTAAAGAGAGGAAGGGATTCGTATGCCAACTCCAATCACAGGGAGTATTCATTCAACAGAAAGCTTTGGCACCGTCGACGGACCTGGCGTAAGATTTATTGTATTTACGCAAGGTTGCCGGATGCGTTGTCAGTTTTGTCATAACCCAGATACGTGGAAAATTAATGATCCTAAAGCATCGGTTCGTACCGCGGATGATGTTCTAGAGGAAGCGTTAAAATATCGTTCGTATTGGGGAAAAGATGGTGGGATTACTGTCAGTGGAGGCGAACCGCTATTACAACTTGAATTTTTAACGGATCTATTCAAAAAAGCGAAAGCGTTAGGTATTCATACAACAATTGATACGTGTGGAAAACCATTTACGAAAGAAGAACCGTTCTTTTCCCAATTTAATGAGCTAATGAATTATACTGATTTATTGTTATTTGATATTAAACATATTGATAACGAAGGACATAAAGAATTGACTACGCAAACGAACGAAAACATTTTAGAAATGGCCAATTATCTATCTGAAATTAATCAACCAGTTTGGATTCGACATGTGCTCGTTCCGACGAAAACAGATTACGATGACTTTTTAATTCGGTTAAATACATTCATTAAAACATTAAAAAATGTCGATAAAGTAGAAGTCCTTCCTTACCATACAATGGGACGATATAAATGGGAGGAACTTGGATTGAAATATCCGTTAGAAGGAATTGAACCGCCAACTAATCCTCGAGTAGAAAATGCTAAAAAACTGCTCCATGTTGAAGATTATAATGGTTATTTAACGCGTTCATGATCAGGATATAAAGGGAACTTCAAAGAGTGACAAGAATTCTTGTGGCTCTTTTTTCTTATGAGATAAACATGGTAATTTTCATCGAAATTTGCTATTATGAATATTGAAATGGAAAGAATGGAGCGAAAATCATGTCAAAAATTTTAGTCTTTGGACATTTAAATCCAGATACAGATGCAATTGGCGCAGCCATTGCCTTTGGACACTTGCAACAAGCCTTAGGAAAAGAAGCAGAAGCCGTTGCTTTAGGAGAACCAAGTGAAGAAACACAATATGCACTTGATTACTTTCAATTAGCTGCACCACGAGTGATTACGCAGGTAAAAGAAGAAACAACTAACGTCATGTTAGTCGACCACAATGAGTTTCAACAAAGTGTATCTGACATTGCAGACCTTACAGTGTTAGCAGTCGTTGATCATCACCGTATCGCGAATTTTGAAACAGCGAATCCACTGTATTACCGTGCAGAACCAGTCGGATGTACAAGTACGATTATTGCGAAAATGTACAAAGAAGAAAATGTCGAAATTCCGCAAGCAATCGCTGGTATCATGTTATCCGCCATTATTTCAGATACATTACTCTTTAAATCACCAACATGCACGCCAGATGATGTGCGGATTGCAAATGAACTTGCAGCGATTGCTGAGGTAAATTTAGAAGAGTACGGACTTGAAATGTTAAAAGCTGGAACAAAATTAAGTGATAAATCCGTTGATTTCTTATTAGATTTAGATGCGAAAAGCTTTACCATGGGCGATAAAATCGTTCGAGTCGCGCAAGTGAATACCGTTGATTTATCAGAAATTTTTGATCGACAAGCAGAATTAGAAGTTAAAATGGCGCAATTATCGGAAGAAAATCATTACGATTTATTCTTATTAATTGCGACGGATATTTTAGCAAGTGATTCAGAGTTATTAGTGGTAGGTGAACCGGTTGCGAATGTTGAACAAGCGTTCCAAGTGACACTTGTTAATCACCGTGCTTTCTTACCTGGTGTGGTTTCACGGAAAAAACAAGTTGTTCCTCAATTAACAGAGAGCTTTAACCAATAATAAAAAGGCTTGTTACAAAAATGACGAATCGAATGTCGTCAATTGTAGCAAGTCTTTTTCGTCAGGAGATTTGATTATGAAAGTAATGGTGAAGACTGAAAATCAGTCACTGGAAGCAATTATAAGTAGTTCTTTTTTTCAAGAGTTATGCAATTTACTAAATAACGAAAGCAAGCCAACGTTAAGAGAGATTAAGCAACAAATCAGCACGCCAAAAATTGATCAGCAACTCGATATGTTAATTAAAGAAGCAATCGTTAAAAGAGAAGATAAACGGTATTCCCTTTTATTGCCGACAATGCAGGCGTCAACGTCGATGACTTACGAAATGGTAAAGGAAAAAGTAATCTCGTATCTAGCAGCACTTTCGTTAGAAGAGCGATCTATTGCGTTCATTCATTTGTATCCAAAAAACAAAGACTATTCTCCTTTTTTATTAGATGAGACAGTGCCTTTTTCGTATTACGCGACGATTTTTAATGATCTAGTCACGATTACTTCTTTAGCGACACAAGAAGATGCTTGGACCTTGCCACATTATTTTCAATCACATCTTAAATCAGCGGCTAATTCGCTCTTTGAACCGATGGAGTCGCTGATTGGCGATGTTGATCCTCATTATTATCTAGATCAAGTCTGGACGATTCTCGATAAAATCCAGCAGCAGCGGCGAAGAATTCGTGAAAATATCTTTTTAACATCGTTACAACAATTTCAACTGATTGACTACCAGGATCGATGGGTCGTCACTGTCCCAATTCAAACGTCACTGACAACATTTGGATTAAATCGTGAGTTGGAAGAGGAGTTCTCACACTTATCGTTTGCAGAACAATGCATGCTTCTTGGTGAATGCTTGCAATATTTTAGGCTTAGTCAGCTAACCGTCATTACGATGTGAAAATAGGAAGAACCTTCTGATTCAGTATTATATTTGGAAACCACGGAAAAATATTTCGGTGGTTTTTTAAGTTGTGCGAAGTTTGGTCATCTGGAATTTTTAAAGAAAACTGATTTTCGAAGAGGAATGATACATACCGGCAATCATTGCACAAAAATAAAAAGTACGATGATTGATTAAGTAACAAGCTGGATTAAACTATTGACAAAGTGAAATAATAATGATAAATTCTATTAAATAATTAATCTAATTCTAATAATACGAACTTAAAAACGATGAAGAGAAGAGTAACTGACGAAAGCGATAAAAGAGAACCCGGATGGTGAGAAAGGGGATGGCGGCAATCGGTGAAGATGAGCTCGGAGTATTTAAGTAGTTTACGCTACTTAAACGGAAGCAACCGTTATCTTGCCAGGTTTCACTTAAAGAAGTCGAACTGTTGAGGTGGTAGGTTATCCCTATCATGAATAAGGGTGGTAACACGGAAAATATCCGTCCCTTTGTTTATCAATCATTGATAAACAAAGGGATGGGTATTTTTTTGTGTATACCTTATTATTTTTTCAATAGGAAAAAAACAGAAATTTAAAGGAGCGTGAGAATAAAATTGTCAAAACACTCAAATATCTACCAGAAGAGAGAGTTGAGCGATGGGGGATGAAGGTTCTAGATTTAAAAAGGATATCTAACAATAAAACTGCGATTTTTATTATGAGGTTACCACTTAGAATTATGGAAATCTTCGTATATGAAAAGTTGTTAGTTAAAAAAATGAAAGTAATTAAAAAAGAAGGTGATGAATAAATGAGTAGTTTAATCTGCTTTACAGATTTTGTAAAAGAATATGAGTCTAACGGTCAGAAAATAAGAGCGTTGGATGGTATTAACTTAGAAATTGAGACAGGTGATATTTATGGAATTATTGGATATAGTGGCGCTGGTAAATCTACATTGATACGCGGAATAAATGGTATTGAAAAACCAACAGAAGGAACAATTACAGTAGGTGAACAAAAAGTTAATGAATTAAGTACAAAGTCACTTAGAGAGTTTCGAAAAAAAACAGGAATGATTTTTCAGCACTTCAATTTAATGCCTTCGCGGACAGTATTTGAAAATGTGGCCCTACCTTTAAAAAAGAGTGACTTATCTTCGGGAGAGAAAAAAAGGCGAGTGGACGAATTGTTGGATTATGTCGGTTTACTAGATAAATCCAATGTCTATCCGGCTCAATTATCCGGTGGTCAAAAGCAACGTGTTTCAATTGCTCGAGCTTTAGCGCACAATCCTGAGATTCTACTGTGTGATGAGGCAACTTCTGCACTAGATCCGCAAACAACGCTATCGATTCTTTCTTTATTAAAACGATTAAATCAAACGTTGGGGATAACTATTGTATTAATTACACATGAAATGTCTGTCATTAAAGAAATATGTAATAAAGTCGCCATTATTGACGCTGGCAAAATACTCGAACAAGGTGATGTTTTCGATGTTTTTACTAAACCTAACTATTCTTTAACAAGAGAATTTATAGAAACAACATCAAATTTGGCGAAAGTAAAGGATGTTATCAAGGTCTACATTGAAAAGAAACAGCCAAAGATAGACGGTGTTGTGTTTTTAAGATTAAATTTTGTGGATAATCAAGTACAAGATTCGGTGATTATGTCTGTTGCAAAAACACAAAGAGTTGATATTAATATACTTTTAGCCGACATCGCTTTTCTTGATAACAAACAACTAGGAAGTTTGTTCGTGGCACTCACAGGTGAAAATAAACGAGAAGCTATCGAAGCGTTGAAGAAAAAAGGAGTACAAGTTGAGGTGGTTATTTATGAATGATTTTGTTCAGCAATATTTCCCGGGAGTATATGAATTAAGATTTGAACTATTGGAGGCGATTGGTCAAACGATTATTATGGTCACGAGTTCAGCATTTATTGCATTTATCATAGGCCTTCTATTAGGTGTGATGTCAGTAGTCATGGGACCAAAGGGGATTTTAGAAAATCTGTGGATATACAATATCATTGATAAGAGCATTAATTTATTCCGTTCGATTCCATTCATAATCTTGATTGCAGCTTTGATACCGTTGACCAGATTGATTTCAGGAACTTCTATAGGAACAACAGGTGCAATTTTTCCATTAGTTGTCGGTATTACACCATTTTTTACGAGACAAGTCGAAGCGGCTTTGAGTGAAGTTGATAAGGGACTTGTCGAAGCAGCTGAAGTAATGGGCTTTTCGCCTTTTGAAATTATTATTTATGTTTATTTAAGAGAAAGTCGTGCATCACTGGTGAGAGCTACGACTATCACATTGGTTAATCTAATTGGTTTGTCGGCAATCTCGGGTGTTGTCGGTGCGGGTGGACTAGGAAATTTTGCGATTCTTAGAGGTTTTCAACGAAACCGATTGGACGTAGTGTATGGGAGTGTTTTCTTGATTTTAATACTCGTATTGGTAATTGAATTAATTGGGAAAAAACTAATCAAAAATATTAAGTCTATTTATTAGGAGGGAATTTTTATGAAATTTATTAAACCATTATTCAGTATTTTATTGATAACAGCATTATCCGCTTGTTCAACAGCGACGGCAAAAGAGGATGTCAAAAAGGATGAGCCGACTATTGTGAAAGTAGGTGTTGTAGGAGATAGCACGAATTTCATTTGGGATATTGTAAACGAGAATCTGAAAGATGAGAACATCATCGTAGAATTACAATCATTTAGCGATGGAACGTATACGAATATTGCACAGTCCGAAGGTGAATTAGATTTAACATCATTTCAGCATCATGCTTTTTTGAATCAAGAGATTAACGACAAAGGGTATGATTTTACGGCAATTGCAGATACATATGTTGCACCATTGAATATTTTTTCAGAAAAAGTTGAGAGCGTATCAGAAATTAAAGAAGGAGATACTATATTAATTCCTAATAATGTAACGAACGCGGGACGGGCGTTGATTGTCTTAGATCGTGCAGGTTTAATCACAGTTGATCCAGAAAAAGGAAATCTACCGACTAATAGTGATATATTGGAAAACCCGTTGAAATTAAAAATTGAAGAGGCTGACCCAGCAACAATCTTACAATTATTACCTGATGTAGCTGCAGGAATTACCAATGCTGGTATAGTCCAAGATAACGGTAAGGATCCGATTGAAGATGCGATATTCAATTTAGAAATCGATCCTGATGATGAAGCATTCGCCCCCTATATAAATGTAATTGTAGCTAGAACGGAAGATAAAGATAATGAAATATACGCAAAAGTAGCTAAAGCTTATCTGCAAGATAATGTAAAAGAAGCAATTACAAAAGAATATGGTAATGTATTTATCCCAGTATGGTAAAAAGCGATGAAGCTAAATTTGACTATAAAAAAGGAGCCATGATGAGTAAAGTGTTTGAGGTAGAAATAAAAAAAATGATGAATCAGACTGTAAGATGGCGTAGATATTTCCATCAGTATCCAGAACTTTCTAACGAAGAATATCAAACAGCCGATTATCTAGAAAAAGTGATTCAATCCATGGATGCTAATTTAACCGTGGAACGACCATTACCTACTACTGTAACAGTTTGCTTAAAAGGAAAGTTTCCTGGAAAAAGAATTATTTTCCGAGCTGATATTGATGCATTACCTATTGAAGAACAAACGGATTTTAGTTTTAAATCTGTCTACCAAAATCGGATGCATGCTTGTGGTCATGATGGTCATATGGCGATGCTTTTAACGGTATTACAAATACTTTTAGGCTATAAAGAACAGTTGCATGGTGAAATTCTATTTGTCTTTCAATCCGCAGAAGAGATTGGCGGAGCGAGAGAGTTAATAAAAACCTCTATTTTAGATAATGTTGAAGCGGCGTATGCTGTTCATTTATGGCCTGATGCGAAAGTAGGTAAGTATCAATTAGCGAGTGGACCTATTATGGCAGCAGGCAGCTGGTTTCATATTGAAATTATCGGGCTTGGAGGACATGCTGGACGACCACATCAAGCGATTGATCCGATTAATGCAACATTGGATATGATTCAATCTATAAAAGCTCAAATTAACAGAAAAATTGATCCATTGGTTCCTAATGTGTTATCAATCACATATATTCAGGCAGGGGATGCTACAAACGTGATTCCCGATAAATTACGTTTTGGTGGTACTATTCGAACGTTAGATCAAAGAGCACTATTGGATTTACATCGAATAATCAATGAGACCTTACAAACCTATAGTACTCTTTATGAATTTTCATATCATTCTGAGTTTGAAATTGATCATCTAAAAGAAGGGGATGCACCATCATCACCACTAGTAAATGATGAAAAATTAGTAAATGAATTGAGAGGAAATTTAATTCGAAATTACGGAAATTGTGTGGAAAAATTTGTACCAACCTTAGCGGGCGAAGATTTCTCTTTTTATAGTTTGAAAGTACCAGTTTCTTTTGCAATTGTTGGTGCCGCACCAAATAAAACATATCCACTTCATCATCCAAAATTTGACTTTGATGAGAATGCATTAGAATGGGGCGTTCGATTATTTCTAACAGTTGCAGAAGGAATGATAGGTAGAGAGAATTGAATATCAATATAAACACTTGAATCTAATAAAATATTCCTTTATAAAAATAACCATCGATTAACAAAGATGGTTATTTTTATAATCATGAAGCAGGAAAATAATTGAAACGGAGTCCGAAATTAACTGTTACTGATCCCCATGATTTAAAAAACGCGTAACATACATTTAGCTTAAATAATATCAGAAACAAAAAAAATCATAAAATCGCTAACTGGAAATATTTTATTCTCTTTCGTTATGCTTTTTATGAGAAATGCCATTACAATCACTCATTTTATATTAAGAATGTGCTATAATATTATTAAGAATTAGTAACAAGATGATTAGATAAAAGAATCACAAGGAGGTTGTTATGAAAGAACAGTTACGAGCGGCTTTTGAGGCAGAAGAAAGATTCTTAACCGGAGAAAATTTCTATGCGCAACACTTTCTTGGCATTCAAAAAACAGGAAGTCTTTACACATTCCGTGTTTGGGCGCCAAATGCACAACAAGTATGGCTTGTCGGTGATTTTAACCAATGGGGAGACTCATTACCGATGATGCGACGAGAACGGTCAGGGGTCTGGGAAGTTGAGACTGATATTCCACAAGAAGGACAGTTGTATAAGTATAAGGTGCGTCAAGCAGACGGGCGAGAAATCATGAAAATCGATCCTTTTGCCATTCGTTTTGAAGCACGACCTGGAACGGCGGCGGTCATTCATACTGTTCCAAACAAGAAGTGGAAAGATGGATTATGGAGAGGACGCCAAAAACGTTCGAATCATTTTAAACGACCGATTAATATTTATGAAGTTCATGCGAGTTCTTGGAAACATCAAGCAGATGGGCGACCTTACACATTCAAAGAACTAAAAGAAGAACTGATTCCTTACGTAAAGAAAATGAATTACACGCATATTGAATTTATGCCTTTAATGGAACATCCGCTAGGCGCATCCTGGGGTTATCAATTAATTGGTTTTTTTGCTGTATCTTCTTACTACGGGACACCGGAGGAATTTCAAGATTTTGTCGAAGCTTGTCACTTAGCTAATATTGGGGTGTTCATTGATTGGGTTCCAGGTCATTATTGTGCAAATGAAGATACATTGCCTTATTATGACGGAACACCGACGTTTGAATATACGGATCCTAATCGCGCTAAGAATAATCGTTGGGGCACGATTTGTTTTGATTTAGGGAAACCACAAGTTCAAAGTTTTTTACTTTCGAGTGCGTTATATTGGATCGAAATGTTTCATATTGATGGCATTCGAGTGGACGCAGTTTCGAGTATGCTGTATTTAGATTATGACGACGGTCCTTGGACACCCAATCATGAAGGGGGAAATCGTAATTTTGAAGGCTATTATTTTTTACAAAAATTAAATGCAGTATTGAAGCTTGCCCATCCGCAAGTCATTTTGATGGCGGAAGAAAGTACTTCACAAACGCAAATCACGGGTTTAATCGAAACTGGTGCTTTGGGTTTTGATTACAAATGGAATATGGGCTGGATGAACGATATTTTACGCTTTTATGAAATGGATCCATTGTTTCGAAAAAATCATTTTGAGTTAATAACGTTTTCTTTTATGTATCGTCACAATGAAAATTATCTCCTCGCCTTGTCGCACGATGAGGTAGTCCATGGGAAAAAGAGTTTGATGCACAAAATGTGGGGCGATCGATCACAGCAATTTGCTCAACTTAGAAATTTGTATGCGTTTATGTTTGCCCATCCTGGAAAAAAATTGTTGTTTATGGGAAGTGAATGGGGACAATTTTTGGAATGGAAATATGATCATGGCTTAGAATGGCAGGATTTACACGATGAATTGAATCACAAAATGCAACAGTACACCCAACATTTAAATGATCTATACCTTCGTGAACGGGCTTTATGGGAAATCGATTATTCCCCGACAACGATAGAGTGGATTGACGCGGATAACACAGAGGAATCCATTTTAACCTTTATTCGTCAAGGCTCACGCAAGAAAGACTTTTTAGTTGTTGTAGTGAACTTGGTACCAGTAGAACGACAAGATTTTGTAATTGGTGTGCCTTACGAAGGTGAATATGAAGAGGTTTTTAATACTGAAATGATCGAATTTGGTGGGACGTGGCAAGCGCATAATCCTATTCGAGTAACAAGGGAAAAAGAGACTAATGCTTTCAGTTACCAAATTAAAACCGTCGTACCCGCTTCAGGTGTCTTATATCTTCGTCCTAAAAATATCCAGATAAAAAAAGGGTTATCAAGTAAAAAGTAAGGGAGGGAAGGTGGATTTATTCACCGTGGTAATGAAGAATGAAATGATTGCGATGATTTTGGCAGGAGGACAAGGCACGAGACTTGGAAAATTGACCAAAAGTATTGCTAAACCTGCTGTACCATTTGGCGGGAGGTATCGGATTATTGATTTTACGTTAAGTAATTGTGCCAATTCGGGAATCAATCATGTAGGAGTCGTTACGCAATATGAACCGTTAGCCTTAAATACGCATGTCGGAAATGGTGCCAATTGGGGATTGAATGGCATTAATTCGGGTGTGACTATTTTACAACCCTATTCTAGTTCTGAAGGAAGTAAGTGGTTTGAAGGAACAGCGCATGCGATTTATCAAAATATTGATTATATTGATCAGTTAAACCCGCAATACGTATTGGTCTTATCAGGGGATCATATTTACAAAATGGATTACGAAGAAATGTTAATGGAGCATAAAAAGAAACATGCGTCATTATCGGTAGCCGTTTTAGAAGTACCACTTAAAGAAGCATCTCGTTTTGGTATTATGAATACAGATGATAATAATCGTATTATAGAGTTCGAAGAAAAACCTGAAAATCCTAAAAGCAATCTTGCTTCAATGGGAATTTACATTTTCAATTGGGGACGTTTGCGTAATATCTTAACGACAAATTATGCCAAAGATAGCACGATGAATGATTTTGGGAAACATGTGATTCCGGCTTACTTGGAGAGTGGAGAGAATGTGATTGCGTATCGTTTTGATGGCTACTGGAAAGATGTCGGTACGATTGATTCGTTATGGGAAGCCAACATGGAATTTTTAAATCCTGAAATGGCTTTAGATATTCGTGATAAAGATTGGCGGATTTATTCACGTAATAATATTTCGCCACCTCATTTTATTGCAGAGACAGGGTCGGCAAAAGAATCTTTAATTGCCGATGGTTGTTACGTTGCGGGTGAAATCAATCATAGTATTTTATCAGATGATGTCCAGATCAAAGAAGGGGCTAAAATTACCGATAGTGTCATCATGTCAGGTGCCACGATCGGCAAAAATGTGATATTAAATCGTGCAATAATTGGGGAAAATGCCATTCTAGGGGACGGAGCAATATTAGATGGAACTGATGAAATTGCAGTGGTGGGTTATTCTGAAGTGATAGGAGTGACGATTGATGAAGACTAATAAAATGTGTGCCTTGATTGGGAATATTCACCGCTATGATGAATTATTACCATTAACTGAAAATCGACCGTTAGCAACCTTACCGTTTGATTGTAAATATCGTTTAATTGATTTTAATTTATCCAATGTTGCCAATGCCAATATTAAATCGTTGTTTATGGTTTTTAATGAAGGCGAAACAAAATCAGTTTTTGACCATTTAGGTGGCGGGAAAGAATGGAACTTAGACGGCGTACAAAACCGTTTCTTCGTTCATATCTACCAAGATTATATTCGTCGTTCCGATAGTAATCGTCGTTATTATGAATTAGTGATTGACTATTTAACGAAATCAAAATCGGAATATGCGGTCTTTATGGGATCGAAGTTTCTTTGTAACATTGATTTGCGTGCACTACAACAAATTCATCAAGCACGAGAAGCGGACTTGACGGTGGTTTATAAACGAGCGACTAAAGAAAAGCTGCATTCTTCTGATATTGTGTTGAAATTAGATGATAATAATATCGTCGTAGAAAAAGCCTCTGTTAGTACGTTAGAACCGACAGAACGAGTGAATCTTTGTACGGATACGTATATTATCAAGACTGATTTGTTAATTGATTTACTTCGAAAACGGCAATCAGCAGGGATCGTAGGAAGCATTGAGAGCTTACTCCGGGATACGATTGGACCGAATACGATTGCTTATGAATATACAGGCTATTTAAATAATATTTATGATATTAAATCATATTATGATGCCAATATGGATATGCTCGACGTGAAAAAATTTAATTCTTTAATGTATTCCAGTCAAAAAGTCTATACGAAGATGAAAGATGAAGTGCCCACTTATTATTCCAGCACTTCCGTTGTTCGCAACAGTCAATTTGCAACAGGTTGTACGATTGAAGGCAAGGTCGACTATTCTCTCATTAGTCGCGGAACACATATTTATGAGGGTGCAGAAATTTCCCATTCCTTAATTTTTGCAAATAATAAAATTCATTCGAATGCTGTTGTTCGTTATGCAATTTTAGATAAAAATGTCACAGTCGATGCAGGAGTGAAAATTGAGGGGACAAAAGAAAATCCTGTCGTTGTTTCAAAAGGAACGCATGTGACACAGGATGTCATTGGAGGATAAATAGATGAAAATACTTTTCACCGCATTTGAATGTGCCCCATTTTTTAAAACAGGTGGTTTAGGTGATGTCGCAGGCGCATTACCCAAAGAGCTCGCTAAAAAAGGACTTGAAACGATTGTTGTCTTACCCTATTTTACAAAGATGGCTAGTAAGTATCAGGATCAGTGTGAGGACGTGCTCTCATTTTCTGTCAACGTTGGCTGGCGCAAGCAGTATTGCGGAATCAAAAAGTTGAAAGATGAAAACGTCACGTATTATTTTATTGATAATCTGTATTATTTTGATCGAGAACAGTTATACGGTTATGACGATGATGGCGAACGTTTTGCCTTTTTTCAACAAGCAGTAATCGAAATGATGGAAAAAATTGCGTTTATTCCAGACATTATGCATATCAACGATTACCATACAGCAATGATTCCATTCTTATTAAAAGAAAAATATCATTGGATTGAGGCTTTTCAGTCTATTCGTACGCTACTAACCATTCATAATATTGAGTTTCAAGGAAAGTACGGCGCAGATGTCCTACCGGATTTGTTTGGTGTAGGCAAAGAGCGTTTTGATGATGGAACAGCTCGTTGGGATGGCGCACTTAATTTTCTCAAAACGGGTATTCTTTATGCCAATCATGTGAATACGGTTAGTCCTTCATACGCCGAAGAAATCATGACACCCGCATTTGGTAATGGCTTAGAAACCGTCTTACAAATGGAACGTCAAAAGCTTTCGGGGATTCTAAACGGAATTGATTATGATCAAAATAATCCAGCGACGGATCCAGCGCTGATTGCGCCATATTCTGCAGAAAATAGTGCAGGTAAACAGGCTAATAAACAAGAATTGCAACGAATCATGGGACTGCCACAAGAAGCGCATACCCCAATCATTGCTGTAGTCAGTCGGTTAACGTATCAAAAAGGTTTCCATTTAGTCTTGGAAGAATTAGAAAACTTATTACAATTTGACGTACAGTTCGTATTATTAGGGACTGGCGATCCGCGTTTTGAAGCTGCTTTTTCACATATCGCACAAAAATATCCTCATAAATGTGCGGTTGATATTAATTTTGATGTTCAACTGGCTCAGAAAATTTATGCTGGTTCCGATTTATTCTTAATGCCTTCTGCCTTTGAACCGTGTGGCTTATCGCAAATGATTGCGATGCGTTATGGGACGCTACCAATTGTTCATGAAATAGGGGGATTAAAAGATACCGTCCAACCCTTTAATCCGATAACGGGAACCGGAAATGGGTTTGGTTTTGTGGAATTTACCGGTTTTCATTTGATGCAAACGATCAAACAAGGGCTCGTGTTATATGAGCAGTCACCAGAAACTTGGAATATCATACAACAAAATGCAATGAATCACGATTTTAGTTGGACAACTGCTTGTCAGGCGTACATTCATTTGTACCATCAGCTTTAAGAAATGACTACAAATGCAGACTGAAACAACGATGAATTGTTCCAGTCTGTTTTTGTCATTAAAGGGGGAAAAGGAATGATCACAAAAAAACAGTTAATCAAGGAACTACGTAAAAATGTACAGGAAATGTATGCCATTGAAATCGAAGACGCCACAGAACAAGAGTTATTTTTTAGTTTAGGTACGACGATTAAAGGGATTTATAATAAGAATTGGCAAAAAACATGGAATAATTATTTAGCGGAAGAACAAAAACAAGTTTATTATTTTTCCATTGAATTTTTACCCGGTAAGTTATTAAAAAGTAATTTGTTAAATCTTGGTATTTTAGAAGTTGTCAGAGAAAGTTTAGCCGAGTTTTCGGTTGATTTAGAAGATTTGGCCGCAGTCGAAAAAGACATGGCTTTAGGAAATGGTGGGTTAGGACGGTTAGCTTCTTGTTTTATGGATGCCATCGCTTCTAGTGGGTTACCCGGCAACGGGAATGGTATTCGCTACGATTATGGGTTGTTTAAACAACAATTCGTCGATGGGTATCAAGTAGAATTACCCGATGAATGGTTAAGAAATGGGAATGTTTGGGAAATTCGCCGAGATAGCAAAGCGGTAAATGTTCATTTTGGTGGAGATGTTTACATGCAACCAAAATCCAATGGAAAATTAGGTGTCGTCGCGGAAAATGAAACAATTTTACGAGCAGTTCCATATGATACGGGAATGGTTGGCTTTGAAAATGGGATTGTCAATACGATGCGTCTTTGGTCTGTCGAAATACCTTCATCAGAAGAAGGAAAATATCGTAGCATTGAAGAAAGGCGCGTCTTTGAGGATTTAACAGCCGTTTTATATCCCGATGATTCGAATGCCCGTGGCCGATTGATTCGCTTAGCCCAAGAGTATTTCTTTGTTTCGGCAGGCATTCAAAGTATTATTCGTTATTTCAAAAAATTAAATCATCCGTGGCATGTCCTGAGTGAAAAAGTGGCGATTCATATTAATGATACCCATCCAGCGTTATGTATTCCAGAGTTAATGCGTATTTTAATGGATGAATATGAAGTCAGTTGGGAGCAAGCGTGGGATTTAACGAGTAAAGTCATGAGTTACACGAATCATACAATTATGGCCGAAGCATTAGAAAAGTGGCCGACCTATCTAATGAAACGAAGCTTGCCAAGAATGTATCAAATTATTAAAGAAATCGATCGACGCTATGTGGTCTCAATGAGTGGTATTCATGATGCTGCCTTAATCGAGCGAACAAGAATTATTCAAGGCGAAGACATTCACATGGCCAACTTAGCAATTATTGGCAGCCATAGCACAAACGGGGTCGCGAAACTGCATTCAGATTTATTAAAGGCAGTGGTCTTACATGATTTTTATACGATTTATCCGGAACGTTTTAATAATAAAACGAACGGTATCGCTCAACGACGCTGGTTACAATTATCCAATGAACCGTTAAGTCGCGTTTTAGATGAAACAATCGGAAAATCTTGGCGTCATGAACCAGCCGATTTAAAATTATTAATGAATTATCAAAATGATCCGATTGTCCTCGAAAAACTAGCCAAAGCGAAGCAACAAAAGAAAGAAGAACTGGCGAAATATATCCAGGAAACAACCGGGATTATTGTGAATCCTACAGCAATATTCGACGTGCAAATTAAACGTCTGCATGCTTACAAACGTCAACTGCTTAACTTATTGCACATCTTAAAACTTTATTTTGAAATCAAAGAGAATCCGCAAGCATCTATTTATCCAAGAGTATTCATTTTTGGTGCTAAAGCCGCACCAAGTTATGCCTATGCCAAATCAATTATCAAAGTCATCAATGAAGTGGCAAATTTAGTCAATCACGATCAAACAATCGGAGATAAACTTAAAATTGTTTTTCTTCCGAATTATAACGTCAGCTTGGCCGAAAAAATTATTCCAGCAGCTGACGTCAGCGAACAAATCTCATTGGCATCAAAAGAAGCGTCCGGCACAAGTAATATGAAATTAATGTTGAATGGGGCGATCACGATTGCGACACTCGATGGGGCCAATGTTGAAATTCGTGACGCTGTGGGGGATGAAAATATCTATATATTTGGTCTCACAGAAGCGGAAGTCTATGCCTATTATGAAAATAAAAACTATTCTGCTCGAGAAGTTTACGAAACCAATCCGATTGTTCACCGCGTATTAAACGCTTTTGTTGATGGTAGTATTCCGAATATTGAACGCGAAGGACAAGAAATAGTCGATTCTTTACTACTGTATAATGATGAATATTTCTTGTTAAGAGATTTCGATGCTTATTGTGAAGCGCAGGCAAGATTGAATCAGGCTTATCAAGATGCAACACACTGGCAAAAATGTAGTTTGATTAATATTGCGAATGCAGGGACGTTTTCAGCAGATAAGACGGTGAAACAATATGCAGAAGATATTTGGCAGATTGAACCCCTATTTGCTCATACTCATCAAGGAAGATAGAAGGTGGAGAGACTGGTATTCATTCGTTTTAATCCATGGAAAAAGAGCTATAAACAACCGTTTGGGGCGGCCAGAGTCAACAGTCTCGTTCGTCTGTCAATTGAAGTGATCGCGCAAGAAATTGCAGCGGTCACTTTAGTGATACATAAAGACTTTGAAGAAACAACTTTTATCCCAATGGAAAAACACGAAGGCGATTTTTACTCGTATGAGTATTTTTTAAATCAAGGTCCTGGGCTTTATTATTATCATTTTGAAGTGGAACTTCATATCGATGGACAGCGACAAAAGGTATTATTTGGTGCCAATCAAGAAGGTGGAGAAGGTCAAATTCAGCAGCTCCAAAGTGACGTCTGGGATTTTCAATTGACGTGTTATGCGCAAGATGATGCTGCGCCACAGTGGTATCAAGAAGGAATTTTTTATCAAATTTTCCCAGATCGCTTTTACAACGCCAATCCATCAGGGGTACTGAATCAACGTAAGAAAAACTCTTTTGTGTATGGCACCTTAGAAGATGAGCCACTGTACATTAAAAACGAGAAAGGTGAAATTTTGCGATGGGACTTCTTTGGTGGGAATTTAAAAGGGATTCAAGCGAAAATCCCTTATCTAAAAGAGCTCGGAGTAACGGGACTTTATCTAAATCCAATTTTTGAAGCAGCCAGCAATCATCGATATGATACTGCTGATTTTCTAGCAATTGACCCAATGTTAGGTACGGAAGCGGACTTTATAGCATTAGTCGAGTCGCTACATCGCAACGATATGCGAATCATTTTGGATGGTGTATTTAGTCATGTGGGTCAAAATAGCCGGTATTTTAATGTCGATGGGCGTTATGGCGACGATCAAGGAGCCTATCGGAATATTCGCAGTCCATATTATTCTTGGTTTCAATTTATTAACTATCCTGAGACATATCGCTCATGGTGGGGCATTGCAGATTTACCAACGATTGATAAAACGAATCGTTCTTTTCAAACGTTCATTTATGGAGGAGAAGATAGTGTCATTTCAAAATGGACACGACTTGGGGCCGATGGGTGGCGTTTGGATGTGGCAGATGAATTACCCGAGGAATTCATCAGAGGAATTCGCGAAAACTTAAATCAATTTTCAGATAAAGTATTAATCGGTGAAGTCTGGGAAGATGCTTCGAATAAAATTTCTTATAAAGAGCGACGCAACTATATTTTAGGGAATCAGCTGCACGGTGTCATGAATTATCCACTAAGAGAAGGCGTCATTGCCTTACTGACCAGTCAAGCCTCACCCGAAAAAATAGCGCGTTCCTTTACGCGATTGTATGAAAATTATCCCAAAGACATTTTTTTTAATAATTTTAATAATATTGGAACGCATGATACGGAACGTATTTTTTCGGTGTTAGGTGAACAAATAAAAAAAATGGATTTGGCAATTGGGTTGTTATTCTTATTTCCTGGAGTTCCTTGTATTTATTACGGAGATGAAGTGGGCTTAACAGGGGGGAAAGATCCTGAAAATCGTAAATTTTATCCGTGGAATCGAGAAGATAGGACCATCTATGATCTTTATAAAAAATGGATTACGATTCGTCAAACGACCCCCACGGTGATTGATGGCGAGCTCGCTTTCTTTTATACGGATCAATTATTTGGACTCTTACGATACCAGCAAGATCAATATGTGGCACTTGTTCTCAATCCGACAAGTATTCCGTGTCTTGTCTCTGAAACGCTCACTTTTTTAACGGAAGAAAATAAGGTCACAAACGAGATTGGTCAACGGTTGGCTAATCAGACGATCGCTGAAAATAGTTATTTCTTGCTTTCTTCGCAGTCATAAGAAAGCTACTAAAACTTTCTTTTTATTGGAGAGATAGTGTCAATCCTGTTTGAAAATATGGTACTATGAAGGAAATCTTGATTTAAAGGATGAGATATATGGGAAGTAACAATGAAATCAAGCGAAAACATTTTCGTTTTCCTGCTTATTCAGATGAAACAGGTGTCAAAATTAATCGGGAAGGTGATTACACGCCTTTTTCCGCGCAAGAGTCGTGGATTTTGACAGAGGATTCTACGGATACGCCTTTTTATACGCAAAAGCAACCTGTGGATGAGCCGAAAGAATTACGACGATCGCTACGTCAAACACACTCGAAAGCAGGACATAGTCTCGCGCAAAAGGAAGAATTGAAACGCCACCGCACGAACTTACCCGATTATACGAAGCGGACGACCGTTGAAGTAACCAAAACCGGGAAGAAACAGCTCTTTGGTGACATGACGAGCAAGCCTTTATTTCGTGTAAAAGAGAAAAAATCAGAAGTTGTTCCCTCTGTTAAACGAGAGTATTCAGGACGCTCGTATTTTGTTCCCAAGTACATACCTGCGTCAATTATTCCTGAAGAAGAATCAACATCATTCTCTGAAGCAGATTTGATGCAATCGATGCGTAAGACTAAAGAGAGTTATTTATTATTTGATAATGAACAGACTCCTTATCAAGAGCGCAAAGATCATGAACCGAGTGTCAAAAAATTTCCTTCTACCGAGGGATTGCTGACAGATGAAGTTCCTCGGAAAGAAAAAAAACGTATGGCATTAAATCGTTCACTAGATGGATTAATTGCGAAAGAAACGAATGATTTAAACGAAAATAATTATTTTAAATAAGTCTTACTGACACGCTCACAATCGTTTGTAAACGAAAGAGAGCGTGTCTTTCAATCCTTAAATGCTGAAATGAAAAGTTGTCGATAACACGATCGATTCATTTTCTTAAGAGGAATGAGTCAGGCCGGTTTATCAGGGAATCCTAAAGTCTTTATTTTTTTGCAATTTTTTGTTGACAAGAACGCTATTTATCGTTAATATCTTATTATTGTCATTGCTTCACTTTTGCTATTTATCTTCATCACTGGATAGGCATCTAAAAGAGAATCAACGAATCATTTTCGTGGCCATGGCGGAATTGGCAGACGCGTACGCTTGAGGGGCGTATAAGGAAACTTGTGTGGGTTCGAGTCCCATTGGCCGCATTATGCATTAAATTAAAGAGGCGACGTTCTTCATAAGGAAGAGCGTTTTTTGTTTTTTTCGGATGAGGAATACAATCTGTTTTGAATCATCATTTTTTTTTAGTAGTTTTATCCGATTCACAAAAAAGTTTGGTATAATAAGGCACGTTAAAAGATTCATAAAAGAAGCAGCGATGATATTTTTCGAAAAGAGGAATTTGGATGAAGAAATTTGAGAAATCAACGAAACTTGACGGTGTGAGCTATGATGTACGAGGACCTGTTTTAGAAGAAGCGGAACGGATGCAAGAAGAAGGTATTAGTATTTTAAAATTAAATACAGGCAATCCGGCAACGTTTGGTTTTGAAGCACCGAATGAAATTATTCGCGATTTAATTTTAAATGTTCGTGAGTCAGAAGGTTACTCTGATTCAAAAGGGATCTTTTCTGCGCGCAAAGCCGTAGAACAATATTATCAAGTCAAAGATTTTCCGAATTTATCGATTAATGATATCTATACCGGCAATGGGGTAAGTGAACTGATCACGATGTCAATGCAAGGGCTATGCAACAATGGCGATGAAATTCTAGTACCGATGCCAGATTATCCTCTATGGACAGCTTCAATCTCACTTGCAGGAGGCAAAGCCGTTCATTACATTTGCGACGAAGAAAGTGAGTGGAACCCTGACCTTGGCGATATCCGGTCAAAGATTACATCGAAAACCAAAGCCATCGTTTTGATTAATCCGAATAATCCAACGGGAGCTGTTTATCCGAAAGAAATTTTAGAGGGGATTGTCACTATTGCACGAGAATTTGATTTGATTATTTTCTCAGATGAGATTTATGACCGTTTATTAATGGATGGCCATAAACACATTCATATTGCGGCTTTAGCTCCTGATCGTCCAGTGGTTACGTTCAGTGGATTGTCAAAATCACATCGGGTTGCTGGCTTTCGTGTCGGATGGATGGCGATCAGTGGTGATAAGTCCAATATTAAAGGTTATATTGAAGGCTTAAATATGTTATCTTCTATGCGCTTATGTTCAAACGTTTTATCACAACAAATCGTTCAAACCGCTCTTGGTGGTTATCAAAGTGTCGATAAACTATTATTACCTGGGGGTCGCATTTATGAACAAAGAGAATTTATCTATAATGCCATCAATGATATTCCAGGACTTTCTGCAGTCAAACCAAAAGCTGCCTTTTATCTGTTTCCAAAAATTGATACAAAGAAATTTAATATTTTAGATGATGAAAAATTCGTTTTAGATTTCCTTCATCAACATCATGTCCTATTGGTGCATGGTGGCGGCTTTAATTGGCAAGCGCCAGATCATTTCCGCATTGTCTACTTACCGAATATGGATCAGTTAAAAATGACGGCGGATCGGATGCGGACGTTTTTAGCTACTTATCAACAAAAGTAATACTCATCATACAAAGAGAGATTCAGAAAAAAACGCAATAATTCACTCCCTGTTTAGGGGAATGAACTTTTGCGTTTTTTTGTATCGCACGTTTTATTAATGGTAGTCAAACGAATTCATTGACTAACGATTGTTTAATTCAATATTTTCTCACAGATTTTTTTACTAATTACCATTCTTCCATTATATTTTTCCATGATCTCTTTCGAAGGATTTTCGACTTGGACTAAAAAAGAATTTTCGTATTCTTTTTCAATGGCCCCCATAAGTCTTAAATTATCCCATTTAAAAGTGACGTCTGTTTGTAGTTCGATTGCTTGCGTTTCCATAAAAAACCACTCCTAATCTGTTAACAACATATAACAAGTATTTTAATAAATAGTATCATTTTATGTATTATGTGCTAAAATAGAACAAATGAAAAATGCATATCCGCATTTATGGAGGGCTTATGGAAAAAGAAAGACAATCAATTGGTGAAACCTTAAAACAATTGCGACAAGCACGACGATTAACCCAAAAAATGTTGGCTGCGGACATTTGTGCCCAAAGTGTGATTAGTCGGGCTGAAAATAATGAAGAACTGCCAAATGTGATGGTATTGCATCAAATCTGTGAACGACTAAATATCACGATTGATCAATTAATGCTTTCTCAACCAAAGAATGAGAGTCAAATGGGACTTCGTTTTCAGGGGATTTACCGCTATTTTGTGCAGCGTGATTATGAAAGGGTTTCCTTACTACTTGAAGAACCAGAGCTATTAGAGGCCTTATATTTAGAGACAGATTTACAACTGTATTATTACTATTTAGGAAGTTGTGAATTTTTTGTCGAAAAAAATCATGTCACAGCACTTCAATCTCTACGAAAAGGATTATCCTATACCTATAATCAAGATAAACAGTTTGTCTCGACCATTGAAGTTCAAATGTTAAGTTGTATTGGGTACGTCTTAAAAGAAAGTGGTCAACGAGAGAAGGCGCTCGTAGAATTAAAAAAAAGTTATGATTTTGCTGAGAAACTACCTTATGAAAGAAAAATTTTTGAGTTAGCAAAAGTGTATTACCATTATGGTGAATTTTTATTTGAGGAAAAAGACTATAAAGAAGCCTCCATTGTGGTGGCTAGAGGCTTATCTTTCGTTCAGCAATTTTGTAGCTATTATTATTTGGCAGAATTAACTGACTTAAAGGGGAAAATTTTACAACGATTAGGAAAGAAAGAGATGGCACTACCGTTTTTTTCGCTAGCAAAAAATATGGAAACCCTAGATCTTGTCAAATCTCTCGATAGCCTTGACTTTGAAAACGAATAAGAGTACTTTATTTATAGAAAAGACGAAGAAGGGACGGAAAAAAAACGTGAGAACATTCGTATTAGCAGATAAATTTTTTTTTCATTCAGCAACTAAAGGAAAAGGGTACTTAGAAATCACAGATGGCATTATTGGAGAATATCTGACAGAAGTACCACAAGAAAGCCAAGTCATTGATTATAGTGGGAAATGGATCGGTCCTGGTTTAGTCGACACGCATATTCATGGGTATCTAAATCATGATGTGATGGATAACGACGCTCAAGGGCTACATGTCATGTCAGAATCCTTGTTGTCGTGTGGTGTGACTTCATTTTTACCAACGACGTTAACTTCAAGCCGGGAGTTACTCACTGCTGTAGCGAAGACAATTGGTGAAGTACAAAAAGAGGTTACTGGAGCAAAAATAGAAGGAATTTACTTTGAAGGTCCATTTTTTACAGAAGAATATAAAGGCGCTCAAAACCCTTCGTATTTTGGTGATCCGAGCCTTGAAATTTTTAACGAGTGGCAAGAGGCTTCAGGTGGGATTATCAAAAAAATTGCCTTAGCTCCAGAACGAGAAGGCGTGGAAGCGTTTGTTGAAGCAGTGACACAGACTGGTGTGGTTGTCGCATTAGGTCACAGTAATGCGACGTTAGAAGAAGCAACGAAGGCGGTAGAAGCAGGTGCCAGCGTCTTTGTCCATGCTTTTAACGGAATGCGCGGCTTGAATCATCGTGAACCAGGAATGGTCGGTGCTTTAATGACGTTGAATGATGTCTTTTCTGAATTGATCTGTGATGGGCACCACGTCCATCCGCAAGCAGCGAAAGTCCTAGTTGAGACAGCTGGTCACGATCATGTGGCTTTGATTACGGACTGTATGATGGCTGGCGGGATGCCGGATGGCGATTATATTTTAGGTGAGTTCCCTGTTATTGTGAAAGATGGAACAGTTCGGATGGCGGAAGGGAATTTAGCTGGCAGTATTTTGAAATTAAAAGAAGCCATTAAAAATGTGGTCGATTGGGGATTAGCCACTCCTGAACAAGCAATACTCATGGCTAGTTATGTGCCGGCAGTGAGTTGCCGGATCGATGATGTTTGTGGTGTATTAAAAGCAGGTCGTGCAGCAGACTTTATCGTTTTAAATCCTGATATGACGTTAGAAGCGACATTTTTAGATGGCGTAGAACGGTTCCATATCTAATAGAATACTAAAAGGAAGGAAGAGAATGGCGCAAACGGTCTCTTCTTTTTTATTGAATGCCAAAAAAGTAGCCAAAGACAGGTTCTTATCGTTGCTTTCCGATAGAAAAAGATTGATAATCCAATCATAGATAAGAAGAAAATGGGGGATGACAGCCGATGAGTTATATTGAAGTCATTGACGAAGTAAAAAAATATCAGATGGGTGATACGGAAATCATCGCCAACGATCATATTAATTTTAGTATTGAACAAGGAGAAGTTGCGGTTATTTTAGGGCCTAGTGGGGCAGGTAAATCGACCGTTTTAAATATTTTAGGCGGCATGGATAGTTGTGACAGCGGTCAAATTATTATTGATGGCGTGGATATTGCCAATTATAACGCACACGAACTGACAACGTATCGGCGCAATGACGTCGGCTTTGTTTTTCAATTTTATAATTTAGTTCCGAACTTGACGGCCAAAGAAAACGTCGAACTCGCTTCACAAATTGTTGAGGAAGCGCTCGATCCAGAAGAAGTCTTATTACAAGTCGGATTAGGTCGCCGAATGAATAATTTTCCAGCACAGTTATCAGGGGGAGAACAACAGCGCGTCACGATCGCGCGAGCGTTAGCAAAGCGTCCAAAGTTATTGTTATGCGATGAACCAACTGGTGCCTTAGATTATGAAACAGGCAAACAAATCTTACAAATATTGGAAGATACTGCCCGTCAAACGGGAACGACAGTAGTTATCATTACGCATAATGCGTTAATTGCGCCGATGGCTAATCGCGTGATCCGAATCAATGATGCTAAAGTCCGTAGTATTGAAGTGAATGAACATCCCACCCCAATATCGGCAATTGAATGGTAGGTGAGATTGATGCAAAAAACAGCACTACTTAAAACAAGCATTCGAGAAATTAAACAGTCACCAGCCCGTTTCTTGTCCATTTTAGGGATCATTTTTTTAGGCGTGGCATTTTTTGTGGGAATTGGTGCGACCGGACCAGATATGATTAAATCAGCCGATCATTATTATGGAAAAACGAAACTGGCGGATATGAGTATTTATTCTTCATTAGGGTTTTCGGCAGAAGATAAAGCGGTGTTGCTCGAAGAAGAAAACATTCAAACCGTCAATTTACAATATTTACTTGATTTACCGTTAAGCCAAAAAAATACGGTTTTTCGCTTTCTAAGTCTGACCGGCAAAGACGAATTGAATCAATTACATGTAGTGGAGGGTCAGCTTCCTAAAGCCAAGAATGAAATATTGTTGGATAGCAATTTATCTGATGCAAAAGATTATCAAATTGGAGACACGTTTGAAATCTTAGCAAAAGATGATCCGGAAAATCAGTTAAAAGAGCACGAGTTTAAGATTGTTGGTTTTGCTCAGAGTCCTGAATTTATTGATAATTCTAAACGAGGGAATACCAATGTTGGAAATGGCTCGATTACGGCTTTTGCTTATTTGCTGCCGGAAGCTTTTCAAATGGATGCCTACAGTCGTATGTTGATCTCATTTGATGATCTACGTACAGAAGTAGCGTATTCACAAAATTACGTTGATTTAATGAACAAAAATAAAGCGCAAGTTACGTCCTTATTAGCGCCCCGTAAACAAGGGAGACTCGATGAAATTCGGGAAAAAGCGTTAAAAGAATTGAATGACAATCAACGCGAAATCGATGAAGCCAATGCGCAAATTGAAAAAGGTGCGAAACAATTAAACGACGCACTGAAAACGTTAGAAGCAGGGAAAAAAGAGCTTGAAGCCGGACAACAAACGTTCGACTCTGAGATGGCTAATGCCGAAGCACAAATTCGTTATCAACGTGATCAATTAGTGAGTGCACAAGCTGAGTTAGATCAGCAACGAACAACGTTGGAGTCACAGCAACAAGCACTTAATCAACAGAGCAAGGAACTAACGGCCGCTGAGGAGCAATTAGAACCTCTTTTAGCCCAAAAAGCAACACTTGAAGCCAGCTTAGCCCAATTGGAAGGCGTTCAACAACAATATGGGGAGCTTGTCGTTTTACTCGATGGCTTCGCCGAGGTACCCAAAGAGGCGCAACCCAGCGCAATCGAAGCCATCAAGAGCACGGCGTCAGCATTAAGCGCCCAGTTATCCGCTTCTCCGGAGCTATCGGGTACGTTTGCGACATTTGCCGCTGAAGTAACCGTCGAGAATATAGCGGAAACGCAGACTGTAATTCGTTCAGCGGGGGATTTGATCGAACAACAACGATTAGAAGTTCAACAAAGCTTAACGACTTTAGCCACACAGCAGCAAGAATTAGCAGCTGCTCGCCAAGCATTAGTGGCTGGACAAGCTCAAATTGACGCTGGTCGCGATGCGTTAGCGCAAGGGCAAGCCGAAATCGATCGCGGTTTTGAGCAATTGAATCAAGGCGAACAGACATTGGCAGAGCAGCGTCAACAAGGTCAAAGTGAATTAGATGCTGCACGGCAAGAGTTCGAAACTGGTCAAGAAGCGTATGAAAAAGAAGCACAAGCATTTCAAAAACTCCAAGATGAGACACTACCTGATTTAAAAGCTGCACAACGAACAATCGATCAAGAAAGAGAGAAGCTGGATGAATTAGAACCCGCGACTTTCACCTATGTGTTACGCGATGACAATCCAGGTTATTTAGAATATGAAGAAAATGCGAATCGGATTTCATCGATTGCGACAGTATTCCCGACGATTTTCTTTTTAATTGCCGCACTCGTTAGTTTGACTACGATGGGACGAATGATTGAAGAAAAA
This sequence comes from Enterococcus aquimarinus, assembly GCF_001885765.1. Lineage (GTDB taxonomy): Bacteria > Bacillota > Bacilli > Lactobacillales > Enterococcaceae > Enterococcus_I > Enterococcus_I aquimarinus. Next base: position 59,554 of record NZ_JXKD01000011.1, read on the forward strand.
CGAACAGAAATTGGAACATATAAAGCACTTGGCTACAAAAATAGCGAAGTATCACTTAAATTTATCATCTATTCGTTAACAGCCGGTTTGACCGGAACGCTGTTAGGGCTACTTGTCGGATTTTACCTATTTCCAACCATTATTATCAATGCCTATGGACAACTGTATAATATGACAGAGTTTCCAACACCATGGTACCTTTCGTATTCCTTAATTGGATTCGCTGTCGGATTATTTTGTACCGTGGGAATTTCGATGATTGTGCTTCGAGTTGATTTAATGAGTTCTCCTGCAACTTTATTACGACCAAAAGCACCTAAAGCTGGGAAAACCATTCTACTTGAACGAATTCAACCACTTTGGCGACGATTGAATTTCAATCAAAAAGTAACAATGCGTAATCTATTTCGTTACAAATCACGGATGTTTATGACCGTCTTTGGGATTGCGGGATGTACGGCGATGATCTTAACCGGTTTTGGACTCAAAAATTCCATCAGTGATATCGTACCTATTCAGTTTAATGAGGTTTGGCGTTATCAAGGAATTGTCACGTTTGACGAAGAGGCATCCACTCAAGCCATAGAAGAGTATCAATCGGCTGTTTCACAACTTGATTTATTAAGTGCCACACTTGGAATGACTTCTGAGAACTTGACGGTCGCTCAAACAGGTAAGGCGAGTCAAGAAGTAACCGTTTATGTGCCAGAAAACCCAGCTGAATTATCTGATTTTGTCTCATTTACGGATCGTAAAACGGGAGAAGTGTATGCGCTAGGAGATAATGGCGTGATTATTAATGAGAAATTAGCAAAGCTCTTTCAATTGGCAATCGGCGATACAATTGAGCTGAAAAATGGTGATAATGAGATTTTTGAAGTGAACATTTCAGGCATTACAGAAAATTATGTGGGCCATTTTGCTTATTTTTCTCCAACTTATTATGAAGAAATTTTCGGGGAAATCCCGACGTATAACAGTGAGCTCCTCTTATTTAGTGAGGCATTAACAAAAGAGCAAGAAAATCAGATCGCGAATGATTTAATGAAGCAAGACCGTGTGCTAAACGTGACGTTCTTATCTGATTCGTCGACGGCCTTGGATGATACAACTGAAATTCTAAACATTGTCGTGTGGTTATTGATTATTTCGGCGGGATTATTAGCCTTTATTGTGTTGTATAATCTAAACAATATTAATATTTCTGAACGTATTCGTGAGTTATCGACGATTAAAGTTTTAGGATTTTATAATAAAGAAGTCACGATGTATATTTACCGTGAAAATATTTTTCTGACACTTTTTGGTATTATCGCTGGGTTATTCCTAGGGCAGATTTTACACGGATATGTCTTAGCGACCGTAGAACTGGATATGTTGATGTTCTCACCAGAAATCCATCTTCTTAGTTACCTTTATTCAAGCCTGATTACGCTTTTCTTTACGATTATTGTTGGGTTTGTGATGTATCAAAAACTTAAACATGTCGACATGATTGAGGCGTTAAAATCGAATGATTAAAAAAATGGTCAGACTTCCTAAAAATTATAGGAGGTTCTGACTATTTTCATCTTTTTTAGGCGTGGGTAAATAATTCAAGCCAACAGCGATTAACGTTCCAATAAAGGTATCTAAAACGCGCTGTAGAGCAAACGAAAGGGGTTGATCACCTGAAGAAGTACTTAAAGCGATAAGTAATAACGTTGCCACGCCAGAAATAATGCCAGCGTGATTATTAATGCCATCGGATAATACGATAACAAAAGCAACAGCAAGAGGAACTAGCAACAATTCAGCGATAAAGGAATGATTGAGCTGATCTTGGATGACGAAATAAGCGATGGCGGTACTACCACCAATAATATTCCCCATAATACGTGATTTACCAAAACTTAAAGTAGTTGGTAAATCTTGTCTTAAGGAAAAGACAGCAGCCAAAGCCGCAATCATTGCTTCCCCACGATTGAAAAAGTGAAACAATAAAATACACAGCATAACGGCCAAAGAAGACTTTATGGTTCGCATACCGATTCGAAAACGACCGAAATTCATCTTATTCACTTCCTTTTTTTTATTCTAACGAAAATATATCAGAAAGGCTAGTGAAATTTTCTAAAAACTAGCTTAAAATGAAAGAGAAGGAGGCGAACAAATGAAATTTGGAATGCGTACAATGAAAACCGTGCTAGCCTGCTTTTTGTCGATGGTGATTGCCCAGCAAGTGGGACTGCTTTATGCACCGGCGGCTGGGATTATCGCGATCTTAAGTGTCGGAAATACCAAAAAGAAATCATTGGATACAGGGATTGCGCGCTTAGTTTCGCTAGGAATTGCGACGGTCTTGGCATTCTTTGCTTTTCAGTTATTAGGTTATGGTGCTTTAGGTTTTTCGCTATATCTCATTTTTTTTATTCCAATTACGGTCAAATATGATTTAACAGATGGGATCGTCGTGACGTCTGTTCTTGTGACGCACTATATGTTGGAACAAAGTTTTGCCCTATCATTGATTTTAAATGAATTTTTATTAATGGGATTAGGAGTTGGCTTTGCTCTTATGCTAAATTTGTATATGCCAAATTTAGAGTCGAAAATTAATGAGGAGCAAGAAAAAATTGAAGAAGGTTTTCGTGAAATCTTTTTATCAATGGCAGCTTCTTTGAATCAGAAAGAGGCGAGCGGTCTCCTTAGCTTTTGTGATAACTTGTTAGAAAGAATTAACCAAGGCCGTAAACATGCTCAACATTACGATGAGAATCAGTTGCTTTCGAATAATTGGTATTACGAAGAGTATTTTGCGATGCGTCGCTCACAAGTTAAATTGATCAAAGAAATGATCTTTTTAATTGGACAAATTCAAGTTGAAGAAGTATTGGTGGAAGATTTGCGAATTTTACTAACCAATACAGGAATGACGTTGTCAGAGGAAAATGATGGGCAAAGCATCCTTAAGCAAATTGACTTGGTCAGTGAAAGTTACCGCTTAAAACCCTTACCCCGTGATCGACAAGAATTTGAAAATCGAGCTCGCTTGTTTCAATATCTACAAACATTTAAGAACTTTATTGAATTAAAAGCTGTTTTTTATAGCGAGCAAAAGGATGAATCGAGTAAGTCAGTTGAAAGGATTTATTGATGCTGTTCGTTGGTTGAAGCCTTGAAAATAATCCTAGTTATATTGATGCCAATCTCTTTTAAGGAAAAATCATTTTTCAATGATTTTGAATCATGATATTTTGCCATAACGCAACTTGCTAGGGTATAATGTTTAAAGGAGAACCTTTGTTAAATTTTGTTCAATTAATACGTTCTCGTATTTCATTTCTTCAGTAATAAAAGTAGAATAATCATTAGGAGGCCAAAGAAAATGCATGAAATATATATAGAATTAGTGTTAAGCGGAATTTTTGAAAAATATGACTCTGAAGTGGCATTTTATAAACATCATCTAGGGTTATCCCAAGAACATTGGGAGCAATGGAAACAAGGGAAAATAAGTTTGAATCCTGAAGAAAGTCAAAAAATCAAAAATATCTTTAGTGATTACGAATGGATGTTATTGCAAAAAATCTTAAGACAAACGATTATTTATCCCGAAAAACGCCAAGTTGCAGTGGAAGAATATAAAAAATTAAAGATTAAGATTGCACAAAAATGGTTGAATTCTAATTGTGGAATCGTTGAGTTCCAACAAATTAAAGAAGAAGATAAAAAAGAGCACTTAATTGACTTGCGTGTGAGTTTGCAATACGGCGAGTGGGGTTTTGACGATGTGTTGAATTTCCGTTTACCTGCGGCGATTCAACATCAAGTTGTGAGTCAAAAAGTGGCCTTGTTAGATTGGGTCAACCAGGAATTAGAAAGTGCATATGTATGATCGTAAGGTTAGAGGGTTAAAGAGTGAAAATTAAAAAAATACTTAGTATGAGCTTTCTTTTCGTTGTGGGTGTCGTCGTCATTTATGGCTTGAACCGTTTTGTGACGAGACCATATACGTCAAATGCAGCGGAAGAAATTGCTGAGTCACAAATAAAAGCGACTATTGAGAAAAATAAAACGCAGGAAAGTTCTACAAAAGAACAACAAGAGAAACAAAAGGACGTGAAATTGCCAACAGGTGAAGCGACGGATTGGAATCTTCTGCTAGTTAGTCCAACGCATCCTTTGGAAGTTGATTTTTCTGAAGAAAATTTTTCGACGTTAGCTAATGGGATGCAAGTTGATAAACGCATCGTATCCTCTTTAGAGCAACTTCAAACAGCAGCTGCAGATGCTGGCTATCCGTTAGTAATCGTTTCGGCATATCGTTCGATTTCGTATCAGGAACAAATTTTTCAGGATTATTTGAATAATTGGGCTGCCCAAGGATACACGGATGAAGAAGCGTTAGAAAAAGTGAAAGAAACATCAACAGAACCAGGATTTAGTGAACATCATACGGGTTTAGCAATTGATCTCGTTGATGAAGATTGGTCCAATAATTACCCGCAAGAAATATTAGAAGCAGGTTTTGCAGAAACGGCTGGTGGCAAATGGTTAGCTGAACATGCATGCGAATATGGGTTTATTTTACGCTACCCTAATGGGAAAGAAGCCCTCACGAGTATTAATTTTGAACCTTGGCATTTTCGTTATGTTGGAGTCGAACACGCGAAATACATTGAAGCGCATGAGTTAACGTTAGAAGAATACTTAGATTTATTAAATGCAAAGTAGTGATGGAATGAAAAAAAAGAGAAATAAAAAAAAGAATACGTTACGCTTCCCAGCAATTTTAGCCGGTATATTATTGATTTTCATTGCCTTTATTTTTTCACTTAAAAGTCTTTTTGAAATGCCTAACGTGATGGGCGATGAAAGTGCGCAAGTCGAAGTCGAATTATCAAAAGAAGATTTTATCCAGCAACTCTTGCCACATGCTAAAACGTTGCAAGAAGGTTATGGGGTCTTACCGAGCATTATCATCGGACAGGCAATTTTAGAATCCAATTGGGGTGCTAGTCAACTATCGAGTCAGTATAATAATCTTTTCGGGATCAAATCATTTGGCCATTCTGATTCTGTGACGTTAGATACGCAAGAATATGTCAATGGTCAATGGATTGTGATTCAAGGTGATTTTCGCGTGTATCAAAGTTGGGAAGAATCGATGACTGCTCACACGATGTTGTTTGTGAACGGAGTAGATTGGAGCCCGACAAAGTATGAAAAAGTGCTATCCGCGACGAATTATCGGGAGGCAGCATTGGCGCTACAAGAAGCCGGTTATGCAACCGATCCTGATTACGCAAATAAAGTGATTCAAGTGATTGAAACATATGAGTTGGATCAATTTGATTAGATTGGAGGAGAAGGAATGGGAGAGAAATTTATACCGAACATTACAACCGAGTTACGCAAAGATATTGTTCGAGTTCCCGAAGTGATTAATGAAGCAAGCGGAATTATTATTTTTGGTAAGAAAATCCGCTCGATTATTTTTACAACAGATATTGCGATTATTCGCAATACGAATGCCAATGCAGTGATTGCAGTCTATCCTTTTACTCCGCATCCCGCCATTACAAAGAGCATTATTGAAGCCGCAGATATTCCTGTTTTTTCTGGAGTTGGTGGTGGATTAACGCATGGGACACGGGCGAATTATATGAGCCTTTTTGCAGAAGCACAAGGATCAATTGGCGTTGTATTAAATGGTCCGACTCCGATTGAGACGATTCGAGCCGTTTGTAAAGTTGTTGATATTCCCGTCGTTAGTACGGTGACGAGCCAGTACACACCGATTGATGAAAAAATTCAAGCAGGTATAAAAATAATAAATATTAGTGCAGGTAAAAAAACACCTGAAGTTGTTCGCCATTTTCGTGATCTTTATCCAGAATTACCAATTATTGCGACAGGTGGACCAACAGATGAGAGTATCCGCGCCGTCATTGAAGCAGGTGCTAACGCAATAACCTATACTCCTCCTTCAAATGGCAAGTTATTTAGTAAAAAAATGGAAATTTATCGCGAAAAAGAGCGATTAGAATATGAAGATTAAAAAGTAATGAAAAAAGAGGAGAAACCAATGAGACTCTGTGGTTAAAGCTTGTTTTTTTCGTCGATTCAGGAGATAATAATCTTTGTGTTTTTCATAATTAGAAATTACTTATATATCGTCGTAATTGGTCGACAGTTTCTACCCAGTACCGCAAATACTGGACTATAAGTAAAAAAAGTGTTTCGTGACACCTTTTTTGCTCTGGATGCAAATAAGGTGTCTTTTATTTTGACTATAAAAGGAGTTAATTATCATGCAAGAATTAGTGAAACGAATTCAACAAGATGGAAATGTCCTAGGCGATGGCGTTTTGAAAGTTGATAGTATTATTAACCATCAAGTCGATCCTCTTTTAATGAAACAAATGGGTGAACTTTTTGCCAAGGTGTTTGCTAAACGGAATATCACAAAAGTAGTCACGATTGAATCTTCTGGTATTGCACCCGCTATTTTTTGCGCATTAGAACTAGGTGTACCGATGATTTTTGCCCGCAAATCAAAAAGTCTAACAATGAACGAAGAGTTATTAACTTCTTCCGTCTATTCTTTTACAAAGCAAGTCACAAGTACCATTTCGATTTCACGTAAATTTTTAACGGAATCCGATAACGTCTTAATTATTGATGATTTTTTAGCGAATGGTCAAGCAGCGAAAGGGTTAATTGAACTCTGTCAACAAGCCGGCGCCTCTGTTGAAGGAATTGGCATTTTAATTGAAAAATCATTCCAAGATGGTCGTCAACTACTCGAAGATATGGGAATTGATGTGGTTTCACTTGCGCGTATTTCTTCGTTAGAAAATGGGGAAGTAACGTTTATCGAAGCAGATGCATAAGAAAAAGAACTAGAAAGGTCATTCCTTCTAGTTCTTTTTTTTCAAATATAAAAAGAGAAATACACGGGATACGGGATATGATTCTAGTTAAAAACGAACAATGTTAATTGATGTATGTTTAAATATTCGATATTATTTTGACTTTAAAGGATAGGGTTGGTAAAATAAAAGTAAAGTTAAGTGCAAAAGGGGAAAATGACATGAAACCACAAGTAGCTGTGATTATGGGAAGTATCTCAGATTGGGAAACAATGCAAGAAGCATGTATTCAATTAGAACATTTTGGAATTGCTTACGAAAAAAAAGTCGTCTCGGCACATCGAACGCCTGATTTAATGTTTGCCTTTGCTGAAGAGGCGCTCGATCGAGGGATTAAAGTAATCATTGCGGGTGCAGGCGGTGCGGCTCATTTACCAGGAATGGTAGCCGCTAAAACAACGTTACCGGTGATTGGCGTTCCTGTTCAGTCTCGAGCGTTAAGTGGTTGGGATTCGTTACTTTCAATTGTTCAAATGCCAGCTGGAATTCCGGTCGCGACAACAGCCATTGGAAAAGCTGGGGCAAGTAATGCGGGAATCCTTGCAGCCCAGATGCTTTCGATGTATGATTTAGATATTGCTAAAAAAATTGCAAAAAAAAGAGAGCAAATGAAAGAAATTGTGATAGAAAGTAGTGATCAACTTGGTTAAAGAACTAAGACCAGGAGCAACCATTGGGATTATCGGTGGTGGTCAATTAGGAAAAATGTTAACAATGAGTGCCAAAAAAATGGGTTTTCAAGTTGGCGTTTTGGATCCTGGAGAGAACTGTCCGACAGCTCAAATTGCGGATTGGCATATTATTGCCGATTATGATGATGTCCTTGCGCTAGAGGAAATGGCGAGACGCAGTGACGTTGTGACTTATGAGTTTGAAAATGTTAACGTCGATGCTCTTAGTACCATTACGGGCTTAGTCCCTGTTCCACAAGGGACGGATTTATTAGCGATTACTCAAGATCGGTTAATGGAAAAATCATTTTTAGAAGCAAATAATATTGTCATTGCGCCGTACGCGACGATTATTAGCCCAACGGATATTCAAGATGCAATTGAAAGTATTGGCTATCCCTGTGTGCTAAAAACGACCCGTGGAGGCTACGATGGTAAAGGTCAGTACGTCTTAAAAGACAGGTCAGATCTAGCTCCGGCAATGAATTTACTAAGAGAAGGTACCTGTGAATTAGAAGCTTGGATTCCATTTGAAAAAGAACTATCGATTATGGTTGCCGGCAATGGTCGAGAATATATGACGTTCCCCATTGTGGAGAATATCCATCGCAATAATATTCTTCACCAAACCATTGCACCTGCTAATATTTCGCCTGATGTTGCGAGTGAAGTAACACGTATCGCTAAAGTTATTGCCAAAGCAGTCGACCTGCATGGCGTATTAGCAATCGAAATCTTTTTGACATCATCGGGTAGTATTTACGTAAATGAGCTTGCGCCGCGTCCGCATAATTCAGGGCACTATTCAATTGAAGCGTGTAATACGAGTCAATTTGATGCTCATATTCGAGGGATATGTGGATGGCCTTTAGGTGAAGTCACGTTATTGTCGCCAGCCGTAATGGTCAATATTTTAGGTGAAGACTTAGAAAAAACCTATCAACAAATTCAACGACAACCTGATTGGCAATTCCATTACTATGGTAAAAAAGAAAGTAAAAAAGGCCGAAAAATGGGTCATATTACAATCGTTACAAATGACGTAGAAGCAACAAAAGAACAAATTAATCAAACAAACATTTGGTTGCGCTAACCTTCTTATCCAATGTTTGAAGAATAAAATCCTTCACTAGAGAATTTCTTTAGTGGAGGATTTTTTCTCTTGATTAAACACGAACGATTAAAAGCTTAATCGTCATTAATGTAAATAATTCGTTGACGAGAGAAGGTGATGCTTGCTACAATGAACACGTGAATGAGAGGTATTTCAATACGATTTTTGATTATAAACACTGGAAAGTCTGGTTTAACCGTCTATTCGCCTCTTTTTTTATTGTAAAACAAATAAAAGAGTGGAAAAAGGAGTTTGCGATCATTCTCTACAGAAAACATCACACGAGAAAAACACGAACATTAGGATAAAAATTGTCAGCGAGCACTCTGTTCATGGGTTCCCTCGTTGAGAAAATTTTTAGTGTAAAAAACAAAATAATAATATCATCAAAGGAGAATAATGCTATGTATTTCGTTAAAGTTTATGTTACTTACAAAGAATCTGTTTTAGACCCTCAAGGAGAGGCTGTTAAAGGAGCCGTTCATCGTTTAGGATTTACTGAAATTGAAGAAATTCGAATTGGAAAATATTTTGAAATAAAAGTCGAAAAATCAGATCGTCCAGTCGAAGAAATGATCGAAGAAGTCTGCGATAAATTATTGGCAAATGTCAATATGGAAACGTATCGCTATGAAATTTTAACAACGGAGGAAGTTTAACATGAAATTTGCGGTCGTTGTGTTTCCAGGTTCGAACTGTGACCTTGATTTACTATGGGCGATAAAGGATATCTCGGGAGCAGAAGCTGAGTATGTGCGTCACGACGCAACAAGTTTAGCCGGTTTCGATGGTGTGTTATTGCCTGGTGGATTTTCGTACGGGGATTATTTAAGATGCGGGGCGATTGCGCGTTTTTCGAATATCATGAAGGAAGTTGTCCGTTTTGCAAATGAAGGAAAACCAGTATTTGGCACGTGTAATGGCTTCCAAGTGTTGACAGAAGCTGGCCTTCTCCCTGGTGTGTTAAAACGTAATGAATCGCTCCATTTTGTTTGTAAAACGACGCCCATTACTGTTGTAAATAATCAGACGAAATTCACTTCAGAATACGAGGATCAGCAAGTATTACAATTGCCGATTGCGCATGGTGAAGGTAATTATTATTGTGATGAAACAACCCTTAAAGAACTCGAAGAAAACAATCAAATTGTGTTTAAATACGTTGAAAATGTGAATGGTAGTTTAGAAAATATTGCGGGAATTACGAATAAGGCAGGAAATGTTTTAGGGATGATGCCCCATCCTGAAAGAGCGATGGAAGCCTTACTTGGTTCAGAAGACGGCAAAAAATTCTTCGCTTCAATTTTAAAGAACTTTGGAAAGGTGACAGTTTAAATGACAAAAATGATGGAACCAACCCCTCAAGAAATTAAAGAACAAAAAATTTATGCACAGTGGGGTTTAACAGACGAAGAATACCGTATGATTTCACAAGACATTCTTAAACGATTGCCTAACTATACGGAGACAGGATTATTTTCCGTGATGTGGAGTGAACATTGTTCTTATAAAAATTCGAAGCCAGTCTTAAGAAAATTCCCGACTGAAGCGCCACACGTGTTACAAGGACCAGGTGAAGGTGCTGGAATTATTGATATTGGCGATAACCAAGCAGTTGTTTTTAAGGCGGAAAGTCATAATCATCCATCTGCAGTAGAGCCTTATGAAGGTGCCGCAACAGGAGTGGGTGGGATTATTCGTGATATTTTCAGTATGGGTGCACGCCCGATTGCGATGTTAAATTCATTGCGGTTTGGTGAGCTGGATAACGATCGTACGAAATATCTTTTTGAAGAAATCGTCGCAGGGATTGGTGGATATGGAAACTGTATCGGTATTCCGACTATTGGTGGCGAAATCCAATTTGATGCTTGCTACGAAAAAAATCCTCTTGTAAACGCGATGTGCGTAGGCCTAATCGATCATAAAGATATTCAAAAAGGACAAGCCAAAGGGATTGGAAACTCCATTATGTATGTCGGTGCGAAAACAGGGCGTGACGGGATCCACGGGGCGACCTTCTCTTCTGAAGAGTTCACTGAAGACGGCGAACAACAACGTTCGGCTGTTCAAGTGGGCGATCCTTTCTTAGAAAAATTATTAATGGAAGCTTGTTTAGAATTGATTTTAGAGCATCATGACATTTTAGTCGGCATTCAAGATATGGGGGCGGCTGGACTTGTTTCTTCTAGTTCAGAAATGGCGTCAAAAGCCGGTTCTGGTTTAAAACTGTATCTAGATGAAGTTCCTCAACGTGAAACGAATATGACGCCTTATGAAATGATGTTATCTGAATCGCAAGAGCGCATGTTACTTTGTATTAAAAAAGGCGAAGAACAACAAGTGATTGATCTTTTCCATAAATATGAATTAGACGCGGTGACGATCGGTGAAGTAACGGATGACGGGCTCTACCGTTTATTCCATCAAGATCAAGAAGTCGCGAATTTACCCGTCGATGCTTTAGCAGAAGATGCACCGACTTATTACAAAGAATACACCCAACCGGCACGCATCGAAGAATTTGCCGCATTGGCTGATTTTGTACCAGAAGTTGAAAATGCAACGGAAACGTTGTTGGCGTTATTACAACAAGCAACGATTGCGTCAAAAAAATTAGTCTATCAAACCTTTGATTCGCAAGTTCGGACCAATACAGTGGTTGGACCAGGCAGTGATGCGGCTGTCCTTCGAGTCCGTGGCACGAACAAAGCATTAGCAATGACGATGGATTGTAATAGCCGTTATTTATATTTAAATCCAGAAGTGGGTGGGCAGATTGCAGTCGCAGAAGCTGCGCGTAATATTGTCGCATCAGGTGGTAAACCCTTAGCGATTACCGATTGTTTAAACTTTGGCTCTCCTGACAAACCAGAAGGATTCTGGGAATTATGGACGTCGGCAGATGGGATTTCTGAAGCGTGTCGCGTATTAGAAACGCCTGTCATTTCAGGGAATGTTTCGTTATACAATGAAACCGATGGACAAGCGATTTATCCAACACCCGTGATTGGGATGGTGGGGTTAATTGAAGATTTAGCGCATGTGACGACCCAACACTTCACAACTGTCGGAGATGGCATTTATGTTGTTGGTCAAACAGGAAAAGACTTTAATGGTAGTGAAATTCAAAAAATGCAACTCGGACGGATTGAAGGGAAATTGATGAACTTTGATTTGGTGGCGGAAAAAGCCAATCAAGAACTCGTATTAGCAGCGATTAAAGCAGGATTCGTTGCAAGTGCGCATGATTGTGCAGAAGGAGGACTTGCAGTCGCAATTGCAGAGTCAACTTTTAAAAATGAATTGGGTGTTTCAATCGAGATGCCACTTTCGAAAGAAGCGCTATTTTCTGAAACGCAGTCGCGCTTTATTTTAAGTGTGACACCAGAAAATCAAGCAGCATTTGAAGCGCTAGCTGGAACGCGTGCGGTGAAGGTTGGAACGATAACAGATACAGGTCGTTTAGTGATTAAGGCTGAAAACGATCAAATTGATGTCGCAACAAGAGAAGCGAAACAACTATGGGAGGACGCATTGACATGTCTGATGAAATAAAAAGTTTGAATGAAGAATGCGGAATTTTTGGCGTTTGGGGGCATGAATCTGCTGCTCGCGTCACGTACTTTGGCTTACACAATTTACAACATCGTGGGCAAGAAGGTGCTGGGATTGTTTCGAATGAAGAAGGATACTTGCATGGTTATCGTGGTCTTGGGCTATTATCAGAAGTATTTTCAAATGAAAAACGATTAGATAAGCTACGCGGTGACGGGGCGATTGGTCACGTGCGTTACGCCACTTCTGGTAATGGACACGTCGATAATATTCAACCTTTCTTATTTCGCTTTTATGATAGTCAAGTTAGTCTGGCTCATAACGGGAATTTAACGAATGCGAAAACGTTGCGAAGAGAATTAGAGGAAGAAGGAGCCATTTTCCATTCGAGTTCCGACACCGAAATTTTGATGCACTTAATTCGTAAAAGTACGAAAGAGACGTTTTTGGATCGGCTTAAAGAAAGCCTGAATCTAGTCAAAGGCGGATTTGCTTATATTTTAATGACGGAAGATGCGATTTACGCGGCACTTGATCCCAATGGGTTTCGCCCGCTTTCGATTGGCCAAATGAAAAACAAGGCTTATGTCGTTGCCTCAGAAACATGTGCCCTAGAAGCAATCGGAGCAACCTTTGTTAGAGACGTTCAACCTGGTGAAGTAGTCATTATTAATGATAAAGGGTTAACAATTGATGTTTTTACGACGCAAACGCAACCAGCAATTTGTTCAATGGAGTACATTTATTTTGCTCGCCCAGATTCCAATATCGCGGGTGTGAATGTTCATACCGCTCGTAAAAATATGGGCCGGAATTTAGCAAAAGAAGCCCCAATTGAAGCAGATATGGTCATTGGGGTGCCGAATTCTTCGCTGTCGGCCGCAAGTGGTTATGCGGAATATTCGGGTATTCCCTATGAGCTTGGCTTAGTCAAAAATCAATATGTCGGTCGGACATTTATCCAACCAACGCAAGAATTACGTGAACAAGGCGTTCGAATGAAATTGTCAGCTGTTCGTGGTGTCGTTGAAGGCAAACGAGTGATTCTTGTTGATGATTCAATCGTTCGCGGCACAACTAGCCGCCGTATTGTTCAATTATTAAAAGAAGCAGGAGCGAAAGAAGTTCATTTGCGAATTGCTTCGCCACCGTTAAAATTCCCATGTTTTTATGGAATTGACATTAAGACCCGTAAAGAATTAATTGCCGCTGATTTAAGTATTGATGAGATGAACGCACGCTTTGGTTCTGATTCATTAGCCTTTTTAAGTGAAGATGGTTTAATTCGCGCTATTGGGTTAACATTTGATGCGCCATACACAGGATTGTGTATGTCGTATTTCAATGGGGATTATCCAACGCCTTTATATGATTATGAAGACGAATATCAAGCATCTTTAAAAGATCGAAAATCAAACTTTTAATTGGAGGAATGACAAGTGCCAAATGCATATGCACGCGCGGGTGTCGACGTAGAGGCCGGCTATGAAGTGGTTGAACGGATTAAAAAACACGTTAAAAAGACCGAACGACTAGGTGTTATGGGAGCGTTAGGTGGTTTTGGTGGTTGTTTCGATCTTAGCGTATTAAATATTAAAGAACCTGTTTTAGTTTCTGGGACAGATGGTGTCGGAACCAAATTAATGGTGGCCATCCAAGAAGACAAACATGATACAATTGGAATCGACTGTGTCGCAATGTGTGTTAATGATATCGTCGCACAAGGTGCTCAACCACTTTACTTTTTAGATTATATTGCGACTGGGAAAAATATCCCTGCCCGTCTTGAAGCCGTTGTGGCAGGTGTGGCTCAAGGATGTCTAGAAGCGCAAGCAGCCTTAATTGGAGGCGAAACGGCTGAAATGCCGGGGATGTATGGTGAAAATGACTACGATCTCGCTGGTTTTGCAGTTGGGGTTGCAGAAAAAAGCCAATTGATCACTGGAGAAAAAATTGTAGCAGGTGATATTCTCGTAGGTCTGCCTTCATCTGGTATTCATTCTAACGGTTACTCGTTAGTTCGAAAAGTCTTCTTTGAACAAAAGGGAATGACAGGCGACACGGTTTTAACGAAGAGCCAACAGGCATTGAGTGAAGCGTTATTAACGCCAACTAAAATTTATGTCAAAGCGGTTATGCCACTCGTAAAAGCTGGTTTAGTGAACGGAATGGCTCATATTACGGGTGGAGGCTTTGTTGAAAATGTGCCGCGAATGCTCTCAAAAGACCTTGCCGCTGTGATTGAACTAGGTTCATGGCCGATCTTACCGATTTTTGAGGATTTGCAAACGGAGGGAGAAATTCCTGCGATGGAAATGTATGAAATCTTCAATATGGGAATCGGGATGGTGCTAGCTATTTCACCAGATAAAGTGGAAGCTGTCAAAGAAGAATTAGCGAGTATTGGCGAAAAATCTTATACCATCGGCTCGGTAAAACAGAAAGAAACGGCCGAAATTGAATGGACTGAGGCACACGCATGAAAATAGCCATTTTTGCTTCTGGAAATGGGAGTAATTTTGAAGCCATTGTCCAAGCAGTGAAAAACGGAAAGATTCCGGGGGGAGTTGCCGTCCTTTTTTGTGATAAAAAAGACGCTTTTGTCCTTGAACGGGCAAAAAAACATGGAATTCCTTTCATCACGTTTTCACCCAAAGAATTTCAGTCAAAAAACGCATACGAAGAAGCGATAAAGGAACGACTCGCCGAATATGCCATTGATTTGGTTGTATTAGCTGGTTATATGCGGATTGTCGGAGAGACGTTACTGAAAGCCTATCCGAATAAAATCATTAATCTTCATCCTTCGTTATTGCCAAGTTTTCCTGGACTACATGGGATTCAAGAGGCATTCGAGTATGGGGTAAAAGTTACGGGTATTACAATTCATTACATCGATGCGGGAGTCGATACCGGACCTATTATTGCGCAAGCGACAACGGAAGTGTTGCCAACGGACACGTTAGAAGCGTTGGAAGAAAAAATCCATCGTCTTGAACATTACTGGTACCCGAAAGTGCTAGCAGAAATTATGCAAAAAGGAGCTTCAATTACATGTTAAAAAGAGCATTAATTAGTGTTTCAGATAAAGCAGGCATTGTTGATTTTAGTGCCGAATTAGTCAAATTGGGTTTTGAAATTATTTCAACCGGTGGAACGAAAGCTGCGCTAGAAGCAGCAGGAATTCCAACGATTGGAATTGAAGAGGTAACGGATTTTCCTGAAATGATGGACGGACGTGTCAAAACGTTGCATCCTAAAATTCATGGTGGGTTACTCGGTCGACGCGACCTGGTCAGTCACACTGAAGCGATGAAAGAACATCAGATTTATCCGATTGATTTAGTCGTGGTGAATTTATATCCATTTAAGGAAACCATTTCCCGCGAAGACGTGACCGAAGCAGAAGCCATTGAAAATATCGATATTGGTGGTCCAAGTATGTTACGTTCGGCCGCTAAAAATCATCAATTTGTAACGGTCGTTGTTGATCCAAGTGATTATCAAGTTGTTTTAGAGGAATTAAAAGAAAGCGGCGAAACGACTTTTGCGACACGCCAACGATTTGCAGCAAAAGTCTTCCGTCATACAGCAGCCTATGATGCCCTTATTGCATCCTACCTAACAGAAGTAGTCGGTGAAGCAGAGCCGGAGAAATTAACGTTGACTTATGATTTAAAGCAATCGTTACGTTATGGCGAAAACGGTCATCAAGCAGCCGCTTTTTATCAAGATGCCTTACCGATCGCATTTTCGATTGCGCAAGCGAAACAATTGCACGGAAAAGAGCTTTCTTACAATAATATTCGTGATGCTGACGCTGCGATTCGAATTGCCAAAGAATATGATCAGCCAGTAGCAGTCGCCGTCAAACACATGAATCCATGTGGGATTGGAACGGGTGCGGATGTCTATGAAGCATATATGAATGCTTTTGAAGCGGATCCAGTCTCGATTTTTGGAGGGATTGTCGTCGTCAACCGACCAATCGATCTAGCAACTGCGAATGAAATGAAGAAACTATTCTTAGAAATTATTATTGCGCCAGCCTTTGAAGAAGCGGCTTTTGCTGAACTGGCGAAAAAGAAAAACTTACGTTTAATGACGTTAGACTTTGCAGTTAATGCAAAGTTCAAATCAGAAGTCGTTTCCGTTTTAGGTGGCTTACTTGTGCAAAGTCCCGACCATCAAGTCGAAATGCCAACAGATTGGAAAGTCGTGACGAAACGACAACCGACTGCGACAGAACTTGCAACGTTAGCTTTTGCTTGGAAAGCAGTCAAACATGTGAAATCCAATGCGATATTGCTCGCAAACGAAGCGGGAACGGTTGGGATTGGTGCCGGACAAATGAATCGTGTCGGGTCTGTTAAGATCGCGATCGAACAAGCAAAAGAGAATGGAAAACTTGCGGGAGCAGCACTCGCAAGCGATGCCTTTTTCCCAATGAGTGATAGTGTGGAATATGCCGCAAAAAATGGCATTCAAGCAATTATTCAACCAGGTGGCAGTATCAAAGACCAAGAGTCAATCGATATGGCAGATGAATATGGCGTGACAATGATCTTTACGGATCTTCGTCACTTTAAACATTAAACGATTTTTTTTAGTGAAGGAGATTGAAATGAAACTTTTAGTAATTGGTAGCGGCGGTCGGGAGCACGCGTTGGCAAAAAAAATGTTAGCAGATGATAAAGTGACGACCGTATTTTGTGCGAAAGGCAATCCAGGGATGAAACAAGATGGGATTGAAATCGTCGATATTGCAGAAGATGATCATGAGTCCTTAATTCAATTTGCCAAAGACCAAGCCATCGCTTGGACATTTGTTGGTCCGGAAATCCCATTGTTAAATGGAATCGTAGATGATTTTGAAGCAGCCGGATTAGCTATTTTTGGGCCGAACAAAGCAGCCGCTTTAATTGAAGGTTCAAAAGAATTCGCCAAGGAACTGATGACGACAATGAAGATTCCGACAGCGAATTATGCTACTTTTTCTGACTTTGAAGCGGCCAAAGCTTATTGCATTGAACAAGGAGCGCCGATTGTCATTAAAGCAGATGGGTTAGCAGCTGGTAAAGGTGTCGTAGTTGCACAAACCGAAGAAGAAGCAATTGAGGCTTTATACGAAATGCTTGAAGAACAAAAATTTGGTGCGAGCAGTGCCCGAGTTGTGATTGAAGAGTTTTTAGTAGGAGAAGAGTTTTCGTTGTTGGCCTTTGTTGACGGAGAAAATGTCTATCCAATGGTGATTGCGCAAGATCATAAACGTGCGTACGATTGCGATGCTGGACCAAATACTGGTGGGATGGGCGCTTATTCACCAGTCCCACAAATTCCTGATTCGATGGTGGTCCAAGCAGTTGAGGAAGTCCTTCATCCGACAGTACAAGGAATGATTCAACGAGGAACACCTTACCGAGGCATTCTATATGCCGGCTTAATTGCAACGGTTGAGGGTCCTAAGGTTATCGAATTTAACGCTCGTTTTGGCGATCCAGAAACACAAGTTGTGTTAGCGCGCTTAGAAAGTAGCTTAGTCGATATTATTACAGCGTTGTTAGTTCATGAAACACCGGAAATTAAATGGAATGAACAAGCATCAGTTGGTGTCGTTGTCGCAGCTCAAGGGTATCCAGGGGATTATGTCAAAGGAGCAGTTCTACCTGACTTTTCGAATGAAGAGACGTCGGTCTTTTATGCAGGTGTTGTTGAAGAAAATCAAACGCTTGTTTCCCAAGGGGGGCGAGTGTTGCTTGTTGAAGCGAATGCACCGACGATTGCGCAAGCGCAAGAAAAAGTATATCAAACGCTTGCGACTCTTGATACCGATCAGTTATTTTATCGAAGTGATATCGGCTATAAAGCACTAAAATAAACAGATATAAGAGGAAGCCTGATAAAAAGGAACTTCCTCTTTTTTATGCGCAGAATCGCCACGATATTGAACATTACTTTTTTAACATGAAGAGAGCGTCAATTGAATGGTAGCGTTTTTAACTTCCTATGGTAAAATACGAAGTAGAGGATTTTTTTTGTGGTTCAAAAAAACAATCCTTTGAAGGAAATAAGAGAACGATGAACCAAAAAAATGGATGGAGATGAAAAGAATGAAACAACTAACATTTGGACAAACAGATTTAAAAGTTCCTGCAGTCATCTTAGGCTGCATGCGTTTATTAGCAGCAGATAATCCGGTGGACGTATTAGAAACAGCCGTCGAAGAAGGAATCACTTTTTTTTGATCATGCGGATATTTATGGGAATGGCGAATGTGAAAGTTTGTTTGGACAAGCTTTAAAAGAAAGTTCGCTGAAGCGTGAGGACTTATTCATCCAATCAAAATGTGGTATTGTACCGGGTGTCATGTTTGATTTTTCGAAAGAACATATTATCTCCTCAGTAGAGGGAAGTTTAAAGCGTCTACAAATTGAACAATTAGATGCGCTATTATTACACCGTCCAGATACATTATTTGAACCAGAAGAAGTAGCAGCTGCCTTTGATCAATTAGAAACGCAAGGGAAAGTAAAATATTTTGGTGTAAGTAATCAAAAGCCAGGACAAATCGAATTGCTGAAAAAAACAGTTCGTCAACCACTCGTGGCCAATCAATTGCAATTTGGGATTAAGCATACCGAAATGATTGATCAAGGGTTTCATGTCAATATGAGTGATGCGCCAGCTGTGGATCGTGATGGTGAAATTTTAGAGTATTCACGGTTAAATGACATGACGATTCAAGCATGGTCACCTTATCAATATGGCTTTTTTGAAGGTGTCTTCATCGGTCATGTTAAATTTCCAGAGCTAAATAAAACATTACACGAAATGGCACTTAAATATGATACTACGCCTACGGGAATTGCTTCCGCATGGATTTTACGTCATCCAGCCAATATGCAAGTCATTGCCGGCACGATGAATTTAAAACGAATTCGTGAGATCTCACAAGCATCAACGATTGTTTTATCACGCAAAGATTGGTATGCCATTTATTTAGCTGCAGGAAACATTTTACCTTAAACACGAACATTCATCCGATAGATTTCAAAAGAAAGAGTAATCTTAGTTGCATTTTCTTACTAAATCGGCTAAAGTAGCTAGGGCGTTAGTAAAAGCCCAATAAATTTTTAAATGAAGAAATTTTGAGAGGATGTTTTCGATGTTTGATATGCAAGTCTTTGATTATGAGGATATTCAATTAATTCCGAATAAGTGTATTGTGAATAGTCGTTCAGAGTGTGATACTACAGTGACATTGGGGAAACACACGTTTAAAATGCCTGTTGTTCCGGCGAACATGCAAACCATTGTAGATGAGACGATTGCTGAATTTTTAGCAGAAAAAGGCTATTTCTATATTATGCACCGTTTTGATGAGGAAGGTCGAATTCCTTTTATCAAAAAAATGCGTGAAAAAGGATTAATTGCTTCCATTAGTGTTGGGGTAAAAGAGTATGAGTATGCCTTTGTTGAGCGCTTAGCATCAGAAAATGTCGTTCCTGATTATATTACTATTGATATTGCGCACGGTCATTCCGCTGCTGTCATTAATATGATTCAACATATTAAAAAAGTGATGCCTGAAACGTTTGTTATTGCAGGTAATGTTGGAACACCTGAAGCAGTCCGTGAATTAGAAAATGCGGGGGCAGATGCGACAAAAGTTGGAATTGGTCCTGGTAAAGTCTGCATCACAAAAATCAAAACTGGTTTTGGTACAGGAGGATGGCAATTAGCTGCCCTTCGTTGGTGTGCCAAAGCGGCGCGTAAACCGATTATTGCAGACGGTGGAATCCGCACACATGGCGATATTGCCAAATCTGTTCGTTTTGGAGCGTCAATGGTGATGATTGGTTCATTATTTGCCGGTCATGATGAATCACCAGGTGAAACAAAAGTAGAAGATGGCGTAGTCTTAAAAGAGTACTTCGGTTCTGCTTCTGAGTTTCAAAAAGGCGAAAAGAAAAACGTTGAAGGAAAGAAAATTTGGGTTAAACACAAAGGCTCTTTAGCAGATACGTTAGTTGAAATGCAACAAGATTTACAATCATCCATTTCATATGCAGGTGGGAAAGATTTAGAATCAATCCGCAAAGTGGACTATGTGATTGTGAAAAACTCCATCTTTAACGGAGACACGATTTAATCATCAATTGAACAGTCGATCACCACTTTTATCCTAGGGTAGAGGTGGTGTTTTTTTAGTCTGGAGAAATGTTAAAACTTTGTTATACTAAACATAGTAGAGGAATAGGAGTGATGAAATGGCATTCAAAGTATTTTCTGTATTCGGCACAAGACCGGAAGCAATCAAAATGGCGCCATTAGTAAAAGCGTTAGAAGCCGATCCGAGATTTGAATCAAAAGTCATCGTGACAGGACAGCATCGTGAAATGCTCGATCAAGTCCTGCGAATTTTTGATATCCATCCAGATTACGATATCAACATTATGTCAACAAATCAAAGTTTAACAGAGATCACAACCAAAATATTACAGGCCTTACAGCCCATCCTAAGCCAAGAAAAGCCCGATTTATTATTGGTTCACGGGGATACAACCACGACATTTGCGGCTTCTTTAGCGGCTTTCTATCAACAAGTGAAAATTGGACATGTCGAAGCGGGGTTGCGCACGTGGAATAAATATTCACCATTTCCGGAAGAAGCCAATCGCCAGATGACGGATGTGTTAGCCGACATCTATTTTGCTCCGACGGCGATTAGTCGTCAGAACTTGATAGACGAAAATCATCCAGCAGAAAAAATTTATGTTACGGGGAATACCGCAGTGGATGCGATGAAATATACGATTTCAAACACGTATGTTTCCAACGCATTTGAGATCACAAACGATAAAAATATTGTGTTAACAATGCATCGTCGGGAGAATATTGGGGATCCGATGATACGGGTGTTTTCAGCAATCAAACGCATTGCAAAAGAGCATCCTGATTACACCATTGTTTTTCCAATGCACAAAAATCCTCAAGTTCGTGAACTAGCACAAGCAGAATTTGCGAACTTTGCCAATATCCAATTAATTGAACCGTTAGATGTTGTTGATTTCCATAATTTAATGGCACGTAGTTATTTCATTTTAAGCGATTCTGGTGGCGTGCAAGAAGAAGCACCTTCACTGGGTGTACCGGTTTTGGTTTTACGTGACACCACTGAAAGACCAGAAGGGGTGACGGCTGGAACGTTAAAATTGATTGGAACAACGGAAGAAGTCGTCTATCGAGAAATGAAGCAATTATTGACGGATTCAGATTGTTATCAAAAAATGGCTCATGCGAAAAATCCTTATGGTGATGGTCAAGCAAGTGCCAATATCATTACGGCCATTACTGATTATTTTTCACTATAAAGAAATGAAACGTTCAACGTGAGTGGAGGATGAGAAATAAAAATCACGCAAGTTGTTCTATGGTTATTCATTGACAATGAGAAAATGGACGTCTATAGTTAGAAGTGAATAAAATAATTGTTAGGTGAGGCTCCTATAAAGAAATAAGCTGCTGCCGCGAAAGTATCGAGAGATTCTTAGTTGGTTGAACAGGGATGGTCGCGAAGGTCATCCATAATGTAGCTGGTAAGTATCGTTTACTTATCTACGCTTTATAGTGCTAAAGCTCAACGATGACTATGGTGGAATAACGAACGCATACTCATTGTTGAGTGTGCGTTTTTTTCGTCACCAGCAAGAAAGGCGGTAAATACAAATGGATCACCCAAGTCCCCAGAGTATCAAACGAGCAACTCAATCTTTAGGAGGCTCAGATAGAGAATCCTACTAAACAATAGGAGGTCTAGGACATGTTAAAAAAACCAGAGACAAAAGAACAAGAATTAAAGAAAATGGCATTCTTGACGGAACGAGAACTTTACACTGAGTTACGCTCTGCTCCGCAAGGGTTAACCCAAGAGGATGCGAAAGAACGATTAGAAGAGTACGGTCCTAATAAAGTAGATGCAGAAAAACCAAGTTCTGCTTGGCGCATTTTTTTATCGGCCTTCAAAGATGCGTTCGTTTTAGTTTTAAGCGGCTTAATGGTTGTTTCTTATTTAGCACGCGACTATGAAGCAGCGATTGTGATGGCAGTGATGATTTTTGCGAGTGTCACGATTAGCTTTATTCAAAATTACCGTTCTCAAAAAGCGAGCGAAGCCCTAAAAGAATTAATTGAAAATACGTGTGCGGTGATTCGAGATAACGAGGTCAAAGAAATACCGATGGATGAAGTCGTGCCGGGCGATATCGTCTCGCTGGCAACAGGTGATATGATTCCGGCTGATGCGGTTTTAATTTGGACGAATGATTTATTTGTCAATCAATCTTCTTTAACCGGTGAATCGATGCCAGTTGAAAAATTTGTAGATTCAGGTATCGACAAAAATGAGCGCGAAATCTCTGCGTTAGACATGCAAGATTTAGTCTTTATGGGAACTGACGTCTTAAGTGGTCAGGGAAAAGTCATTATTTTAAAAACAGGACAACATACGTTTTTTGGCGACATTGCTAAAAATGCTACGAAAAAAAGAGGGAAAACGACTTTCGATGATGGGTTAG
Source organism: Enterococcus aquimarinus (assembly GCF_001885765.1). GTDB lineage: Bacteria > Bacillota > Bacilli > Lactobacillales > Enterococcaceae > Enterococcus_I > Enterococcus_I aquimarinus. Next base: position 82,391 of record NZ_JXKD01000011.1, read on the forward strand.
TACGCGTCAGTAAGCTCTTATTACGAATGGTCTTAGTGTTATTTCCAGTTGTCTTTTTACTAAATGGTTTTACAAAAGGTGATTGGAGTGAAGCCTTCTTCTTTGCTATCGCCGTGGCGGTTGGTTTAACGCCTGAAATGTTACCAATGATTGTCACGAGTAACTTGGCAAAAGGGGCGTTAACGTTATCGAAAGAAAAAGTGATTGTCAAAGAACTTCCTTCGATTCAAAACCTAGGAAGTATGGATGTGCTTTGTACGGATAAGACGGGTACCATTACAGAAGATCGCGTGGTATTAGTGCAACACTTAAACCCGCTCGGTGAAGCGAATGAAGCGGTTCTAAATATTGCCTATCTTAATTCTTCTTATCAAACCGGATGGAAAAACTTAATGGATATTGCTGTCATTAATTATTTTGAAGAAAATAACTTACAACTTCCGTACCATGAACTAAAGAAAATTGATGAAATTCCGTTTGATTTTTCTCGTCGTCGTTTAACAGTTGTGATGGAAGCGGATGGGCACCAGTTGATGATTACCAAAGGTGCTGTTGAGGAAATGGAAGCTGTTTGTTCTCACGTTAACATTAATGGCGAAGTGATGGAAATTACGGAAGATTTACGTCAGCAAATGCGTAAAGTCAACCGTCGTTTAAATGAACAAGGAATGCGAGTTTTGACCGTTGCGACTCGCAAAGATGCGCATAGTGACGCGGTTTATTCCGTGGCTGATGAAAAAGAAATGACAATCATTGGCTTTATGGGCTTTTTAGATCCTGCGAAGAAAAGCGCAGCGACTGCTATCCATTCTTTACAAGGTCACGGCGTCAATGTCAAAGTATTGACCGGCGACAATGAAATTGTGGCGCAAAAAGTTTGTAGCGATGTCGGGATTGATGCGCAACGTTTCTTATTAGGAACAGATATCGATCAAATGTCGAATGAAGAATTAGCGAGTGTGACCGAAGAAGTGAATTTATTTGCGAAACTTCATCCGATGCAAAAATCACGAATTATTGCGGCAATCCAAAGTAAAGGGCATACGGTTGGTTTCATGGGTGATGGGATTAATGATGCGCCGGCGTTAAGAATGGCGGATGTCGGAATCTCAGTTGATACCGCAGCGGATATTACCAAAGATGCTAGCTCAATTATTTTATTAGAAAAAAGTTTAGATGTCCTCGATTATGGAGTGGTGGAAGGTCGCCGCGTCTTTAGTAATATTATGAAGTATATTAAAATTACCATTAGTTCAAACTTCGGGAATGTCTTCTCTATTTTAACGGCTAGTGCTTTTTTACCCTTTTTACCGATGCTCTCGATGCAACTTCTCGTTCAAAACTTAATTTACGGGATTGCCCAACTGACCATACCTTGGGACAATGTTGATGAAGAAGAATTAGAGAAACCCGTAAAATGGCAAATTGGAGGATTATTGAAATTCACTCTGTGTATCGGACCGGTGAGTAGTCTGTTTGATATTTTAACGTTTGTCGTCTTGTGGTTCGTTTTTTCTGCCAATACTGTCGCCGATCAAGCGCTCTTCCAAGCAGGATGGTTTATGATTGGATTAGTCACACAAATCTTAGTGGTTCATGTGGTGCGAACCAAAAAACTACCTTTTATCCAAAGTATTGCCTCTTGGCCAGTCATCGTCTCCAGTTTAGCGGCGATTGGTGTGGCTTTTGTAATTATCCTAACACCACTACGTCAGACGTTTGATTTTGCAAAACTACCAGATAATTACTGGATTTGGTTTGTCGGAATTGTCGTGGCCTACCTAATAACATTAGAAGGGGCCAAAAAAATCTACATTCGTCTAACAAATGAATGGTTATAAAAATAAATACGGTCACAAAAATAGAAGATAAATGAAAAAGAAACGGTTTCTTTGAATAGTCAAAGAGAAACTGTTTCTTTTTTTAACGGTTCTGTCATATGATTTGTGCTCAAAAATGGATAGAAAAATGTATCGTTTGGAGATTCACAATTCAAAAAATCATCCAAATCGATGGTAAGATTCGAAAAACTGTTACTACTGATAAGATTACTGTATTATTTTTTGATGAAAAACGATTTGAACACAAAACAATGTGAGAGAATTCACCAATGAATCTTTTCAGAATAAGGATTTTCATCCTAAAAATAGCATTAAATTAAAACTTAATACTTGTCTTTCTGTCATAAAAGTGATAGTTTATTAATGTAATTGATAATAACAGTGGTACAGAAAAAGACTGCTGTTGCAATTTAACAATAGAAAGAACTTATTTAAGAGAGGAAAGTGTGACAAGATGGCAAAGAAAAAAACAATTGACTTCCAAACGTTACTTGACAAGGTACAGTCGGATTTCCCGATGTATCAAGCATTAGACAAAGATGGGAACGTTGTAAACGAAGCGTTAGTTCCAGATTTAACAGATGAAGAATTAGTAGAGTTAATGACTCGTATGGTATGGTCTCGCGTTCTTGATCAACGTTCAACAGCCTTAAACCGTCAAGGTCGTTTAGGATTCTTCGCGCCAACAGCTGGCCAAGAAGCAAGTCAATTAGCAAGTCATTTTGCTTTTGAAAAAGAAGATGTATTATTACCAGGTTACCGTGATGTTCCACAATTAATTCAACATGGTTTACCTTTATCGCAAGCATTCCTATGGTCACGTGGACATGCTGCAGGTAACTTCTACCCAGAAGATTTAAAAGCCCTACCCCCACAAATTATTATCGGAGCACAATACGTGCAAGCGGCAGGTGTGGCACTTGGCTTAAAAATGCGTAAAAAACCAAACGTAGCTTTCACTTATACAGGTGATGGTGGTTCTTCTCAAGGAGATTTCTATGAAGGAATTAACTTTGCTGGCGCATATAAAGCCAACGCAGTCTTCTTCATTCAAAATAACGGTTTTGCAATCTCTACTCCACGCGACAAACAAACAGCAGCTGTTACATTAGCTCAAAAAGCAGTCGCAGCTGGAATTCCTGGTATTCAAGTAGATGGAATGGATCCACTTGCAATGTATACTGTCACAAAAATGGCTCGTGATTGGTCAATCGCAGGAAATGGTCCTGTTTTAATTGAAGCAATGACTTACCGTTATGGTGCACATACGTTATCAGGAGATGATCCAACTCGTTACCGTTCAAAAGACATGGATGATGAGTGGGTAGCAAAAGATCCATTGATTCGTTTCCGTAACTACTTAGAAGCAAAAGGCTTATGGAATGAAGAAAAAGAGAACGAAGTCATTGAACAAACAAAAGAAGAAATCAAAGTAGCGATTGCGGAAGCAGACAAGCAACCAAAACAAAAAGTTTCAGATTTCTTAAAATCAATGTTTGAAGTTCAACCGCAAAGCATTAAAGAGCAAATCGAAATATTTGAAGCGAAGGAGTCGAAATAAACATGGCACAAAAAACAATGATTCAAGCAATCACAGATGCACTTGCTTGTGAGTTAGCCGCTGATGAAAACGTAGTGATGTTCGGTGAAGACGTTGGTAAAAACGGAGGAGTTTTCCGTGCAACTGAAGGCCTACAAGAAAAATTTGGTGAAGATCGCGTATTTGATACACCTTTAGCTGAATCAGGAATCGCAGGTCTTGCATTTGGTTTAGCATTAGAAGGTTACCGTCCAGTACCTGAATTACAATTCTTTGGTTTTGTCTTTGAAGCAATGGATGAAGTTGTCGCTCAAATGGCTCGTACACGTTACCGTATGGGTGGTACGCGTCAATTACCAATCACAATCCGTTCACCATTTGGTGGAGGCGTTCATACGCCAGAATTACACTCAGATAACTTGGAAGGCTTAATCGCGCAATCTCCTGGTATCCGTGTCGTGATTCCATCAAATCCCTATGATGCAAAAGGATTATTAATCGCTTCTATTAGAAGTAACGATCCTGTTGTCTTCTTAGAGCACATGAAATTATACCGCTCTTTCCGTGAAGAAGTTCCAGAAGAGTCTTATGAAGTGCCACTTGATAAAGCAGGAATCACACGTGAAGGTAAAGATGTTTCAATCATTACTTACGGCGCAATGGTTCGTGAATCAATCAAAGCAGCTGAAGTATTAGAAAAAGAAAACATTGATGTTGAAATCATTGATTTACGTACGGTTGCTCCTTTAGATATCGCAACAATTATTGCTTCTGTTGAAAAAACAGGTCGCGTTGTTGTTGTACAAGAAGCACAAAAACAAGCAGGTGTTGGCGCTCAAGTTGCTGCTGAAATTGCGGAACGTTCAATTCTTTCATTAGAAGCACCAATTGGTCGTGTAGCTGCTCCAGATACGGTATTCCCATTTGGACAAGCAGAAGGCGCATGGTTACCTAACGCAAAAGATATTGAAGATAAAGTAAGAGAAATCGCAAACTTCTAGTAGCGAGGACGAGAAAGGGAGATATCAAACATGGCATTTCAATTTAAATTACCAGACATTGGTGAAGGAATCGCAGAAGGCGAAATCGTAAAATGGTTTGTTAAAGTCGGCGATACAATCAATGAAGACGATACGTTATTAGAAGTACAAAATGATAAATCAGTGGA
>NZ_JXKD01000012.1 GCF_001885765.1 Enterococcus aquimarinus
CCACCATTAAAATAGTGGGTTTTCTCGCCCGTAAATTCTATAATTTCCCATTGAAAAACCTCCTAATGTTATTTAAAACGCATCCATTCATTAAAGACAGGCAATCCGCAAAATTCTACACTAAAGTCATCCGCTAACACACTGACGAACAATTGGGCTTTAAAAAAGTTGGTAAATAACGAGTTCACGAAAACGATTCGATATGATCATCTCTTTCCAATGACCCTGATATTCCTTTTTTGCACTCCATTTCTTTAAGTAATAAATAAGATATTGTGATATTTTTCACTTATATCATTAGCTCTTTAGTTCATTTTCGAAGCGACTCTTCTACTGATTGATCAGCGACTTCAGCAATTTCGTAGCCACCACTTCGTATAAACTAAAAGGTAAAGTATACAAGTCTTCTCCTTTCGATGATGATCAATCCTATCTGATTTGAATACACGTTTTTAGCATTTTTGACTTCTATCACGAACCTATGACTGACGATAACCCTTCAAAAACCGATGATAACGAGCCTTCATCGCCATCTAGCGTTCTGTTTTTTCATCGATCAAAACACTCAAAAATTCGTTCTTGAATCGATCAACAGAGTCCTCCACTATCTCGCCACACTAAATGTAAGCGATATCATTTAACGATAAAAAGAATAAGGCAATTCCCGATTTACTCGTCCGGAACTGTCTTATGGAAAACATTTGTTATGTTTTTCATCATAACACATTCATTCACAAACTTCTACTGATTTTGAAATTTTTATTTAAACAAGCTAGTTGTTCTAAGAACTCTTATCTAAAAAATCTTGAGATATACCCTCTTGTGCGACAATTACTTTGAATTTACGTAAATCAAAATGACTGCCAGTAGTTTTTGGTAATTTAGTGATTTTCTAGGTATGTGAATTCTTTTTAAAATAACGGTAGACAGAAAAGATTGATCCACTTGATTAAAGTCCATTTCTTTGGAAGATAATCTTTTCAAAGAAGACGCTTCGAAAATTCATTCACTTCTCGCTAGGAGAATTCTCCTGGATTTGCAAAATAGTTATTGTTATCATTAATATTGCTGATATTTTATCTTTTTTTAAGAAAATTATAAAAATTGTATATAGTCTGGTGAATTTTTTTAGTTTTTTGCAACTATGGATGCGGCGGTTTCTTGATGATAATATGCTTCTATCATTACAAGCTCGTTTGGTGTAAGATGGGTATAAGTCATTTATGTTCACTCTCCTTGTATGCTTTAGCGGGTATTACAATTTGAGTGTAACATAAATGGCTCTTTTATTTGTCTCACTTAATTATACAATCGGCGTAATCAAAAGAATTATGTATAATCGTTGTCCTTTTTTAAACACTTAAATTAAAAATGATTCTTTCTGACTGTTAGTGTCACAGTCAGAAAGAATCATTTAATTACTACTATTTGCGAAAGCGTTTTATTTCAGATTATTTAAAATTTTTAACAAGCTATTTTTTTCATTTATAATAAACGTTGGGTGAATATTACTGTTAGGATTTTTTTTGTTTTTTCTGTTACTCCAAACTGTATTCCAACCAGCATTTGATGCACCCAAAATATCGTTGTCAAAAGAATCTCCAACATAATAAGTTTTATTAGGGACTAAGTTCAATTTCTTTTGAACTAATTCAAATATTCTGATATCTGGTTTAGCTATTCCAACTTCAGAAGAGATAAATATATTTTCTCTTGGAATCCATCTTTCTAAACCCAGTTGCTTAATTTTATTTTTTTGATGTTCCTTTGGGCCATTAGTGATAATTCCCATAGTGATGTTATTATCTAATAGAAAATCAAATGAATCTTGAATATCTGATAATAACTCTATTTCTTTTTGATTATTTTGATAGTCGTTCTGAAAATTAATTGCATCTTCTATACTAATAAACATTCCAAAATGTTTACAAGCCTCTTGAATTCTGTATATATGCATCTCTTCTAAACTCATTTCGCCGCTTTCAGTTAGTTCAAATACTTCATCACTAAGTTTTCTACTCATTTGGTATAGTTTTTCTACATCGATATTATTATTTAGAAAATTTTTTTCAACTGCTTTTTTAAATGGAACTACTTGATCATATAGCGTATCATCCACATCAAATATTATTGCTTTCATTTTTCACACCTTTCGATTAATTAAATAGATTATAAATATTAACGATATTTTCAACTGTAAATCCATATTCTTCAATAATTTCATTACCCGGAGCACTCATGCCGAATCTATCAATACTTAATACTTTACCTTTATCTCCAACAAGTTCTTTCCATCCAAAACTTGATCCCATTTCAATTGAGATTCTATTTTTTACATTTTCTGGTAATACTGATTCTTTATAATCATCGCTCTGATTATAAAATAATCTAAAACATGGGACAGAAACTACTGAAACATCTTTACCATCTAGTAACAACTCTTTTTGAGCATTGATGGCTAAGTTTACTTCCGAACCTGACGCAATCAGTATTCCTTCAGGCTTGCTTCCTTTTTGCGGAGAAACTACATATGCTCCTTTAGAAACACCCATTCTTGCTTTTTCTTTGGTTCCTTCAATAACGGGTAAATTTTGTCTACTTAAAGCTAATACTGTAGGTGTTTCACTTGAATTTAACGCAATCTTCCAAGCTTCTACAGTTTCATTACCGTCTGCTGGTCTAATTACATTTAAATTAGGCATGGATCTTAAACTGGCTAACTGTTCAACAGGTTCATGCGTTGGTCCATCTTCACCCACAGCTATTGAATCATGAGTTAAAACATAAATTACTGGTAGTTTTTGTAAAGCACTTAATCGAATTGCGGCTCTTAAATAATCAACAAAAACAAAGAATGTTCCGCCATAAATTCTGCTTCCACCATGCAATTGAATTCCATTCATTATAGAAGCCATTGCAAATTCTCTTACGCCAAACCAAATATTCTTTCCGGAATAATTATCTGGAGCATAATCTGATTCACCTAGTATCATTGTATTATTTGAAGCTGATAAATCTGCTGATCCACCCCACAAAAATGGTATGTTAGATGAAAGTTTTTGTAAAGTTTCACTACTAGTAACTCTACTAGCCGAACTCTCTCCAAAATTATAAGAAGGAAGATTGGCATCCCAATTTTGAGGTAGCTTGTCACTGTGAGCTATCTCATATTCTTTTGCTAAGTCTGGATATTCTTCTTTATATTTTTTAAATAACGAATTCCAATTCTCTTCCATTTCGATTCCTTTCTCCATCTCCTTCAAAATATGAATTTTGATTTTATTAGAAATAAAGAAAGGTTCTTTGCTCTCTACATCATAAAAATCTTTTACTGAGTTTACGTCTTCTTGTCCTAATGGAGATCCGTGTACTTTTGATGTTCCTTGATTTTTTGAACCGAATCCTATAATTGTTTTAACTTCAATCAATGTTGGTTTATCTGAAATTTTTGATTTTTCTATAGCGTCAAAAATCTCATCTAAATTATTACCATCCTTAACAAGAATATGCTCCCAACCATATGCTTCAAATCGTTTTCCTACATTTTCTGTAAAAGCTTTTGATGTCGGTCCATCTAATGAAATATCATTTGAATCATATAAAACAATTAATTTATTCAACTTCAAGTGGCCTGCTAAAGAGGCAGCTTCTTGAGAAACTCCTTCCATCAAATCTCCATCACCACATAATGCATAAGTATAATGATCCACAATCGGGAAACATTCACGATTATATTTTGCTGCTAGATGAGTTTCTGCCATAGCCATACCAACTGCCATGGCAATTCCTTGGCCTAAAGGTCCTGTAGTAGCTTCAACACCATCTGTATGATTCACTTCAGGATGTCCAGGAGTCAACGAATTTAATTGACGAAAATTCTTTAAGTCATTCAATGTAACATTGTAACCAGATAAATGCAATAAACTGTATAATAGTGCTGATCCATGCCCTGCTGATAAAACGAATCTATCCCGATTCTTCCAGTTTCTTGATGTAGTTGGGTTTACTTTTAAAAATTTTGTCCATAAAACATAAGCCATTGGTGCTGCTCCCATAGGTAAACCCGGATGACCTGAGTTTGCTTTCTCAATGGCGTCTATACTTAACGTTCTAATTGTGTTTACTGCCTCTTGATCTATTCTTGTAAACATAAAATCCTCTTTTCCAAAAAATAGCTAATCAAGAATGATTAGCTATTTTTCTTTTTATTAATATAAAATTCTGAGCATTCAAGATTTATCTGTTTTATTAGGTCTTCTTGTTATTTATAAACTAGTAATTCTTGTTGTTACCCCTTTCAAGTTATAGCATTCAGCATAATCACGAATCGGTCTCTTAATATGATCAACCACATATCTTTTCCCATTAATGTTATGTGAAGCTAAATTATTATATAGAATTTCGATTTCTTTTTTTACTTCATCATCATTAAATGTGTAATGACCAGCAATATCAAGAATATCTTCTTGTAACGCAGTATCACCTGAATTTAATATTTGATCAACTGTTAAATCTTTTTGATCGCCTACCATCCATTTTCTCCAACGTTCACTTTTAATTGCATGAACTAGTAAGGTTTCACGAATATTAGAAGCTTTTTCGATTAAGTTATTTTCTACTAGTCGTGCCTCCACAGATGCAAGATTTAAATATGCTCTAGTTTCTTCAGTACCGTATTGTGGTGCAACGTTAGTAGCTGTAATTTCTGAAGGGATATGCTCGAGTAAAGTAACATCATCAAGATAATCTCCATTATGTTCTTTTAATCCTACACCATATTTTTTAGCCATTTGTGCTAAATCGTAAGCATTTTTGAAGTTAAACGTTCCAACTTGTTCCGTTTTGCGTGTTAGTGTACCTGTTTGTCCAACAATAAAAGTTGGCATTGGTAAGTCTCGCTTCTCTAACTCTTCTTTTAATTGTGTAATAAACGTTTCATAAGTTTCAGTTGAAGTTAATCCTCCATTTGTTTCTTCTGTTCCAACTTCATAACCAATTTCTGGAAGGTTTCGTTTTTTTCTCTCAATCTCGCAAAATTCAATTAAATCAACAGTTCTGCTTAAAACAACATCTAACGGAATAACTTTACCAACTTCAAAAGGATCTTTAGTGGGATCAATCATCAATAAATCAAATCCTGCTTCAATATCTGCTACATAAGATTTTTTCCCCAATTCCATTGCTATATCGATTGGTAAATGGTCATTACGTTCTTTATCTCTTTGCCACGGTCCTCCGTGATCTCGACACAAGTAATACATATTATCATAATTAATCTCATTTGCTACTTCTTCTACAGCTTTAGCAAATGTAAACTGATTCCATCCGTTTACATATCCACCACCTAGTTCATCAGAATCAACTTGATTACGACTTGCAATAAACATTACTGGATAATCATCTTCTTTTGATAATTCAAGAGTTGCTTGAACACAGTTTTTCGACATTGGTCCAATTCCTAGCAGTGTTGCACTATCACCAGTTTTTTGTAATTCTAATAAATTTTCTACGACAGTCTTAATTGGTAATTTTTTCATAATATTCTTCATCTCCTAATTATTTTTCATTTAGTCCATCTTTACTCTCAAGATTTGGTTTAGTGAAATGTAGAATAGCCACTGACACTACGGTACCTATTAACATTGATAATACGAACCAAACTTTTCCATTAACTACAGGTAAGATAATTAAACCTCCATGAGGCACTAATGCTTCTACACCATTCGCCATACTTAAAGCTCCACCAACTGCACTACCTATAATGATGGCTGGTAATACTCTCTTCATGTCTTTAACCGCGAACGGAATTGCTCCTTCTGTGATACCAATTAATCCCATAAAGAATGCTGAAATACCTAAATCACGATCTTCTGAAGTATATTTTTTACGATCAATAAATGTTGAAATTGCCATTGCTAAAGGAGGAATAGCTACAGCTACTCTATGGGCTCCATTTGGGGCATAAATTCCTTCTGCCATTAATGCTAAAGTAAATGCAGTCGCAGTTTTGTTAATCGGACCACCCATATCTATTGCAGTCATTGCTCCAATAATTAATCCTAAAAGAATCGCACTCCCACCTTGCATATTACCTAAAACTTCTACTAACCAATTCATAGCTGCTCCAATAGGAATAGAAATTACATAAATGTAAATTAATCCTAGAACAAAAGTTGTAATCACTGGAACAATTAAAATCGGCATAATTGTTCGAATAGTTGCAGGAACTTTCCAGGTTTTAATCCATCTAACAAAATATCCTGTAGCAACCCCTAAAATCATTGCACCTAAGAATCCTGTTTTAACTTGATTTTCACCAATTGGATTATTTGCTATAAAACCCAAAATCATGGCTGGCGCTAAAGCCGGTTTACCTGCTAATGAGTTGGCGATATAACCAGAAAGAATAGGAATCATCATTGCAAATCCCGCAGACCCCATATCTAAAAGGTTCTTCATAAAAGGATTTGTTACCTCCATCCCTGCATCTGTTGCTTCACCAGTTGCTAAAGATACTGCTAAAAAAATACCACCCACAACAACTGCCGGTAACATAAAAGAAACACCAGTATTAAAAGCTTTTTGTAAATCTTTCCAAAACTTATTTTCTTTTTTCATAGTATTTTACCCCTTATTTTTTATAGTTGCTCTGCTTTATCAATTGTTTTAACTGGATGTTTAATTACTTCTCCAGGATCAACATTCAATACTTTTCCAGCATTCTCCTTTTCTTCAAACCTTTCTTCTCCTTCAATTCCAATTGCTACCGCTAAAATAACAACATCAGCTGCATCAACGTCTTCTTGTTCTAATTCATTTTCAATTCCCATACTACCTTGAGTTTCAACTTTAACTTCGTATCCTCTTTTTCTACACTCTTTTTCGATTGCTTCTTGTGCCATATAGGTATGGGCGATTCCTGTTGGACATGCTGTCACTGCTACTACTTTCATTATTACTTCCTCCTTTTAAATCTCGATTGAACTTAATTGTTCAAAGATTTCATTTTTATTTTTTTTATTTAGTAATTTTCCTCTAAAACTATCATCTAAAAGTTTTTTACTTAATTGAGAAATAAATTTCAGATGTAGTTTCCCTTCACTTTTTTCAGGTACACCGATCAAGAAAACTAATCTAACCATCTCATCATTATCTTCAGTCCATTTTACTTTTTCTGAAGTTCTCACCATTGAAATAAATGGTGATTTAACTGCTTCCGTTTTTCCATGTGGTATAGCGATCAAGTATCCTATTGCTGTTGAAATTTCATTTTCTCTTTTCTTAACTGCTGTTAAAAGTTTATCTTCCTCTTCGACATAATCATTTTCAAAAGCACTTTTAACGATAAACTTTAAAATGTCTTCTTGACTAGTTAACTCTTTATCTAGAAAAATCATTTCTTCTGATATCACTTTCTTTTCATTTTCAGCCATTTAACTCACTCCCTAATTTAATAAACAAGTCTTCTTTACATTGAGCCTGTTTTATATCTTCAAGCTTTTTTGATGTATCTATTATATTGTAAATATCTGATAGTATTTTCCGTGTATCTGCTCTATTTTCATAAGATATTCCTATGACAAATATCACATCAACATAATAAGTATCCCATTTAAATTTCTTCTTATTTTTAACAATAGCTATTGTAGTTCTTTTTACGTCACTAGGATTGCCATGTGGCACAGCTACACCAGCAGGTAAGTCAGTTCCACCAAGTTCTTCTCTACTAATCAAACTTGTCACAAAATTTTCAGTGACATAGTTATTAGAAACTAATTCTTTTCCAACACTATTTAACAATTCTTCTTTAGTTGAGAAATCAGTATCTATATAAACAAACTCTTTATTTATATATCTTTTTAAATGAGAAGCATCAATTAAATAATCTAATTGCGATTTATGTTTCTCTCGGTCAAATCCTAATTTTTTTATTTTTTCAATATCAATATCTGTCAGAAATGGTGATACAAATATCACTTGTTTTTCAGGAATGTTTATTTTAATAGTTGAAATAATAAAATCAAATTGATCTAAATCCATATGGTCTAGTTCAGGGACTGATGCTACCTCTATTGAGTCTAATGAAGGAATAATATTCTTCATTCTATTCATTAATAATTCCGATGTGGCAACTCCCATTTGACAAATAATTAAAAACCTGCGATTTATTTTTGCTCGTTCAATTGCCGATTGAAAGTATATTGTTAAAAATGCTATTTCATCTTCATTGAATCTAATATTTAGTTCATTTTCATATTCACTTAGAATTACCCATATCACATTAAATGTTAAAGAAAATTCGACCTTAATTTGTTCAGTAAAAGGATTCTCAGTCTTATTATTATTTTGTAATCGATAAATCATTGGTGGAATATGTTTTTTTAACTGGTCCTCCAACTTAGCATCATTAGAAAAATCGATATTTAAAGCCGTAGAAACTTGATTTAATAGGTCCTCTACAAGATTGTTATCAATACTATCTTCAGGAAATGCTTCAAATCTATTTGCTATCATATGATGAGACAGGTATACAACGTCATTTTCTGAATAAGAAAGATTAAGTCTGAACTTTGCCTTCATCAAAAGATTAATCGCACTTTTATCAAAAAAAGTAGATTTAGTTGAGAACTTAAATTCTTTTTCAAAATCAATATGATAATCGTTAGTGATTCTATAAACTAAAATTATATAAATATTTAAGATATTTTGGATATAATAATCTGAAATTGCGTTAACATTCTCTCTTACATAGCTATACAAACTATTGGTACAAACTGAAATTATTTTTTCACCATAAAACGGAATTAATAAATTCATTTTTTGATGAATCGTTTCTTCATGATAAAGATCAGAATTGCTTAGTATGTATCTATTGAATTGTAAGAATGCTTTCTGCTTATCAATTTCACTACCACAAATTCTTGTTCCAGTCACATTACTTTGTAACTCAACGTTAGAACCTGCTTTCAAAATTTCCATGATAAACTCTAAATCTTTGATAATGGAAGTCTTACTAACAAAAAATAGATCAGATAAATAATTAAAGCTAACATTACTTTCTTCAAATAATAATAATCTCATTATTTCTATTCTTCTTGTTACAGTACTCTGTGGATCATAGTCTACTTCAACATTTTTAGATGAATTCTTCTCTTTTAATTCTCTTAGTACTATACCAACTCCTCTTTTTTTATCTAAGTATTTACCTAAGCTTTGAACGTATTCTTCTATTCTATGTAAGTCAGAATGAACAGTTCTTTGGGACACACCTAATTGGTTTGCGATTGCACTTACTGTTAAATAATCACTTTGTGATTCTAATAGTTCTAACAATCGTTTTTGTCTTTTCTTTAACATTATTATTCACACTTCCAATCTTTTTCATCAACTGTTAGCGCTACCATGAATACACTTACATTGTAGCCACTAATTTTCTTACTGAATATTACAAATACTTGCAACAAGTATTTGTTAAAAAATACTTGTTGCAAGTACGCTGTACCTTTTTGTAAATCTCTTTACTTTATTAGATAATATTCTTAGTACCGCGCGGTCCTAATCTAATACATTAAATTGACCTAGTTAAACATACATATTATTAAAATTACTAACTTTAGAAATACTCGGAAAAAATAAAAATGTCACTTATGTTACACTCAATTGTAATACTTGATAAAGCATTCAAAGAGAGTGATCATAAATGATTATCACTTATCTTACACCAAATTAAATTGAAATTATAGAGGAATTCTGTAACATGGACTTTTCAACGATTCAACGATTATTTGGATGATCTTACAAATTAACAGGTGCGATAGACTGTTTATTTTTTTCCAAATTAAAAACCTCCTGTGTACTTAAGATATCTTAAGTACACAGGAGACCATCAGGAATCACAGGCAGCTAACTATTTATCGCTTTCAATCACACCTTCATCATCCCCAATAACAAATCCAAAAAAGACTCCCCTCCGCCATAGGTTAGTCCCCTAACACTACATCCAGAAAGGAATCTCAAAAACGTTGCACACTAGAAATTGTTTTCACTTCAATCAATATCATATTCCATTTACTTTGCTATCACTAATTCAACTTCTTCTAATGTCGGTAAGGCGGGAATGGCGCCGTATTTGGTACAGGTTAAGGCGCCGACGACGTTTGCGACTGCTAAAAAGTCGATTAGTTTGGCAAAGGTTAGTTCTGCGGTGCCGGCTTTTTGGATTTGATACAAGAGTCCGCCGGTGAAGGCATCGCCTGCGCCTGTGGAATCAACTTGTTTAATCGCAATCGAACCGACTACTGCTTGTGCTTCCACGCTTTGTAGAAGGGTGCCTTCTTTTCCTAACGTGACTGCCAGGTATTTCGCGCCGAGTGCACAAATCTGTTGTGCGCCTTGACGGATGTCTGTCTCACCGGTAATTAAGGTTAATTCTTCGTCGCTGAGCTTCACAAAATCGGCTACTGCAATAAAGCTGCGCACTTTTGCTAAATATGCGGCTAAGTCCTCTGGGGCAATCAATGTCTCCCTGTAATTTGGATCAAAACTAATGAAGGCGCCTTTTGCGATTGCTTCATCTCGTAAACGGAAATAACTTTCTTCTAAGGCACCACCACAAAATCCTAAGGCCGCTCCAAAGTGGACGATGTCTGTAGCATCAATCTCAGATAATGGTACGTTCGCAGCTTCATAGTCGCCATCTGCTCCTCGCACGAACGAAAAGTGTCTTTCGCCCGTTGGATCGATGCCGACAAAGGCGAGCGTCGTGGTGCCCGCTTGAATCATCCCTTGCGTTTGCACGCCATGTTCAATCAACGTGTTTTTTAAGTGATCCCCAAAATCATCTTTCCCCACTTGGCCTAGGAAGCTGATGTCGCCGCCTAATTTTGCGACTGCGGCTGCGACGTTGGCGGGTGCGCCGCCTGCATTTTTTTCAAATTGTTTGCCTTGACGGAGTCCTAAAGAATCCGTACAAGCAAAGTCGATTAATGCTTCGCCAATACAGTAGATATGTCTCGTCATCAGATGGCCTCCTTATTCGAAATTTCCCATTGGGTTGCAATAACGCTCGCTTGTCCGTCAGCAAAAAATGCGACTTGATTCTGGTCTAATTGTGAATATATCCGAGCGGTAAAGACCTCTAAGCCATCATTCACAAAAATCTCAACGGAAGATTCGTCCATAAATAATTGAATCGTGAGTGTTTCTTCTGAAAAATCACATCGACGAATCGTGCCATATTCATCCGTGACAGATTTGCCAGATTGACTGCGATCAAAGACGAGTTTTTTAGCAACTAGGTCATAATAAAAGATGGTGACTTCCTCGGCTCCTTGACGAAAAGCCAAACCAACACGCGTTCCTTTTATGTCATTAAATGCGACTTTCAGTTCATAGGTTCGCGCGGTAAAATCTTCGACGACGACCGTTTCATTGTCTAGTGTCATGGCTTTGGTGACTTCTTTCCCACGGAGTGCCGCGAGTTCTGGGACGGGTCGTTGATATAGTTGGCCGTTTTGAAGACTGAGTTCTCGAGGAATCGTTAAACAGTGCGCCCATCCGAATTCATCGGTCACACAATCAACTCCTGGCAAGCCGAGCCAGCCAACTAATAATTGGCGTCCCTGAGGATCTGTCATTGTTTGTGGCGCATAAAAATCAAAGCCACGATCGAGTTCGTTAAAGCGCTCGGTCACTTCAAATTCACCGGTGGCAAAATCAAGCGGTTCGCCGATGAGATAACCCGACTGAAAAATATTATGATACTTGTCTCCCTCTGGTGCCATTCCTTGAGGCGAGAACAATAAAATACCTTGACCCGCTAATTCAAAATAATCCGGACATTCCCACATGAATCCTTGATTCTCTGTGGGAATGTTTCCTTTTAGTTGAATGGCTTGTTGGTACGTCCAGTTCGTTAAGTCATCTGACACGTAGTACGCGATGGCACCTTGGTGATCACTCGTTTCAGCGCCGATAATACAGTAATAACGCGGTCCTTGCTTCAGGACTTTCGGATCTCTAAAGTTATCGGTATATCCTGCCGGCGAATCACTGATCAACGGCTCAGCGTCTTTTTTGATTTGGTTATCATGCCCCATAACGGCGTGACATTGATACGGAATACGCGTCCAATCTGGCGTTCGCGTATTGCCGGTATAAAATAAATGCAACTGATCGTTTTCCACAAATCCCGTTCCAGAAAAAACGCCATGACTGTCATAGGTCGTATCCGGTGCCATTGCGATGCCTAAATCTTGCCAATCCACCAAATTGTCTGAAGCGACATGATACCAATATTTCACACCATGCACAGGTCCCAAAGGAAACCATTGGTAAAACAAGTGATATTGCCCGTTATAATAGCTAAAGCCATTCGGATCATTTAATAAACCGGTGTTCGGTTGAATATGAAAGGTTTGTCGGTAAGGACCCTCACTTGTCTTTTTTGCCAGTTTTACAATAGATGCTTCAGAAACATCTTCCATTCGTTGATAGCGTTCTTCTCTTGACCATTCCATTCTATTTTTCCACATCCTTTCTCTTTTCTTTTCGTATCTTAAGCTAATGGATTTTTTTCGCGACTCATCTTAGCAAATAAGATCGTCATCGCAAAGGCCACGATAAAGCCAATGGCCATTGAAACCAAGTATTGCACCATTGATTGCGGTCGAATCACGATAACGCCTGGTAAGCCTGCAGGTCCTTGCGATAACGAAAGAACTTCCATCCAAGTCGCATAAGCCGCTCCGACAGCAGAACCGATTAACGCTGCTACAAATGGGTATTTCAGTTTTAAATTGACCCCAAAAACAGCTGGTTCTGTAATGCCAAGTAAAGCCGATACGCCAGCAGCAGAAGCAATAGCTTTCATTTTCACATCTTTTTTGTAGAGGAAAAAGACAGCCAGTGCCGCAGCCCCTTGTGCCACGTTTGACGCCGCTACAACCGCAAAAGTCGGTGAGCCACCAAGTGTTTCGATGTTCGCTAAGATTTGCATTTCAGAGGTCACCAAACTGTGGTGCATCCCGGTAATCACGAGTAAGGGATAAACCACACCATAAATCGCACCACCAATTGGGCCTAATTCAAAAAATAACCACATCACACCGTTCGTCATCCAATCACCCACCACACGCATGATCGGACCAATGGCGATAAACGTAAAGCTGGCGGTAAATAAAACCGCGATTAAAGGTGTCACAATATTGTCTAACATCATTGGAATAAATTTACGTAAGACTTTTTCCGTTTTCGCTAACACAAAAGCCGCGCCAATGACCGGTAAAACCGTCCCTTGGTAACCGACTTTCGCGATTTCAAAACCAAAGACAGTCCAAACTGGTAACGTATTGTCTAAGACGGCCTGTCCGTAACCGTAGCCATTTAATAAATCAGGGTGAATCATGATCGCGCCAATGACCGCCCCTAAAACAGGTGTGCCACCAAAAATCTTAGCCGCATAAAAACCAATTAAAACCGGTAAAAAGACAAACGCCGCATTCGCAAAAATATTGATCATATCCGCTAAATCTGCAAACTGTGGATAGGCTTCAATCAGCGTTTTACCTGAAACAAACAACCCTTCAGCCGTTAATAAGTTATTTAGCCCCATTAACAAACCGGAAGCGACTAATGCTGGTAAAATCGGCACAAAGATATCTGCCAACGCTTTCAATACGCGTTGTCCAACGTTTAATTTCGAACTGGCAATCTCTTTTAATTCTTCCTTGTCTACTTCCGAAATATTCGTTTGTGCGACGAATTCTTGATAGACTTGATTGACTAATCCCGTACCCAAAATAATTTGGAACTGTCCCCCATTATTGAACGAGCCCTTTACGCCATCGATTTGCTCGATCACTTCTGTCTGGACAAGCGAATCGTCTTTTAACACAATTCTTAATCGCGTCGCACAATGGGCAGCCGAAACAATATTGCTTTCTCCTCCAATTGCCTCAATGATTTGTTTTGCTATTTGTTTGATATCTAACTTACTCATGACACACCTCCGTATTTTCGTTAAAAATGAAACGTTTCATTTTTATAATATAAACAACGAACTTCAAGTTGTCAACCTTTTTTCCTAAAGGTCCCCACTCGAAGTTCGTTCAGCTTGAATCTCTATTTTATTGCTTCGTCGTCATACCCGCTTGATACGTGACCGGTAAAATGGTTTCTAACGGTGTCTCTTTTTTTTCGATGATGTTCATTAAAGACTTCACCGCAGCGGCCGCCATCGCCGGAATCGGTTGGCGAATACTCGAAAGCGTTGACGGAATATTCGTCGATTGTTGACTGCCATCAAAGCCAATCACTTGGATCTCTTCTGGCACGCGAACATTATTTTGCTGCAGTAAATTTAATACTTCATAGGCCTGTTCATCATTGACCACAAAAATCCCATCGACCCCTTTACTGACAATCGTTTCTTGTACCAGTTCAGGCAACTTTTCATTAAATTCATGGTGATGCCCTTCATAATAAATGACCTCCGCTTCAAGCCCATGCGTTTGACAATACGCTTGAAACCCGCGATAGCGATCCCTTGTCGAATTATCATAAATCGAACCATAGCCAATAAATGCCAATTTCGTCGCGCCCGCTTGGATTAACTTTTCAGCCGCAAGCCCGCCCCCAGCAAAATTATCACTCATAATCGTTGGAATCTTCTCCGAGAAATACCGGTCAATACTGACAATCGGTAACTCACTCGAAATATACTCATCGACATTACTATACGTTAAGGCAATCAACCCATCGACCTTATTTTGACGCGCCATTGAGATATACGCAATCTCATTTTCATAATTATTTTGCGTATTACACAAAATTAATTTCGACTGATAATGCCGCAACTCGGTTTCAATATGAAACGCTAATTCACTAAAAAAAGGATGCCAAATCGTTGGCACAATTAACGCAATCGTATGAGTCCGATTCGTTCTTAAACCCGTCGCATACTCATTTTTTTCATAATTCAGCGCTTGAATCGCCTGTTCAATCGCAAGCGTCGTTTTTGCTTTTAACTTCCCGCCATTCAAATATTTTGAGACACTTCCTACCGAGACATCCGCTAGTTTTGCCACATCCTTGATTGAAGCCATCTTTTTTCTCCTTCATCCACACTTGATATACCTAAGAATACCATTGCTGGGCAGATTGCTCAAATGAAGTTGGGGAAGAGTTACTGATAAATAGAACAAGATAGAATCATTTTAATTCTTGTCTTTTTATTAGTACTTCATATTCATAAAAAACATCAAATTCTTTGATTAGAAGTTCATATAATAAAATTTTCCACTGTGGATCTAACCCATCCATTAAACCATCTTTCCTAGTCTTTAAAAATTCCTGTACCTGCTTCTTACTTAATTCTGTTTTATTTATTAAAATGCGTGAAAGTTTTATTATTTCATGTCCTGCTAGAGAGGATAATACTTCATTAAATTTAAAAACTTCCTCAAAATTATACTTAAAACTAATATTAGCGTTTTGACCAAGCTTGTAAGATGGAGAAAAATAAATATTTTTTCTAATTTTATAATCAATCACTAAGCCATGCATATCACCATAATCATGAAAATATGGATGGAATATTATTTTATTCTGATTTGTAACTTTATCTTTTTTTACTCTATTACACCTGGAACAGAGTGGTACTAAATTTATTGGAGTTATCGTATATTGTACGTACTTAGACTTAGGAAGAACATGGTCTAGCGTATCAGCATGAGAATCACACACCGCACAGATTCCGCCACTATTTATTAATATATTACTGGAGATATTACCTATTTTATTACCTATTATTTTATTCGTATAAAAAAAAGTAGCTATTTTCGAATCAACTCTATCTACAGTTTTTACCGCTTTGATTTCATGAAATCTCTCAGCTGCATTCTGATACTCTTTTTCATAAGCAACTGATTTTATAATATAATTTTCAGTAATATAAGATACATAACCTATATTATCTGTTTGATATGATTTCTTGATAAAACTAACAACTTCTTCTACGCTTATATCGGGAATTTTTTTCCTTTCAAACATATTAATTCTCCCTATCGCTTAAAAAAATATTTAAAAATAATTCAGCTTCTGATCCTAACCTACTCTCGTCCATTAGAGTTTTTGCTTTATCTTCTTGCTCGCTCAATTCAGATAAATATTGATAAAAACCCGTATTTCTTATATCTAGACCAAAAACATCATCCATTATCATGCCAATATTTTCACCAAAGGTTTCAATTTTAGGGTTTCTAACATTTAATTCTTTATTTTGATTTCTTTCAAGTATCCATACACACTTTCTAGGTATCTCCTGTAAAATTACTGGTGAATGAGTCGCTATAATAGCTACACCGTTTTTCTTACTTAGTATATCTGAAAGTATTCTTATATATGCAGAGACTAATGGAGGATGTAAATAGGACTCTGGTTCATCTATAATAATTAAAGTTTTTTCATCAATTTTAGATATCAAAGTTGATAAACCTAAAAGAATCATTTTTTGTCCTGAACTTAACTTCGCTACCTCATTAACATCTAGTTCGTTATCATTTAACATATTACTAATAAAATTACTAATTTCATGATCAAAATATAACTTAACAATTTCTTCTTCCCATAATTTAATTCTTTCAGGAGATTTTTTAATTTCTTTTATATTTTTAATAAGATCTTCTGCAAGTTCCGTTGGATTTTTCATCGCTTGTCGACCATTAATAAAAGTACTATTCCCTATATATTTAAATATTTTTTGTTCTTGAAAATCATCTTTTTTCTGACGATCCATTTTAGCAAAGTAATTTTCATTTATCATATCAAATGCACTAAATGAAACAAATAAAACACTCTCAAAATCTTCATTATCATAATCATCATAAATTTCTAAAGTTGCTCTAGAATCTTTTATTAAATAGCTATTGATAGGTTCCTCCTTTAAATAACATTTTACTATATCTTGAATAAGTGTTGTTTTTCCGGTTCCGTTATTCCCTATTATTCCATGTACATTTGTTGGAAGTAATGACTCTGGGTCTACTTTAAAAGTAAGTTCCGTACTTCTTGAATTTTCTACAGTATACTTTAATTTAAAATTGAAAGGAATTTGGCGTACACCATTTGTTGCAACACGATGTAACTGCTGCTTTAATTTTTTCACTGAACTTCCTCTAAGAAACGAGGTATGTATAACATCTACTGTTTTGTTTTCCTCAAATAATTTTAAATCGTAAGAAATATCTCTCAATTGTTCTAAGATTTGTTTAACTTCAGAAACAGAAAATTCTTTATATAGGTTTTCGTAATATTCAATACTCCCTAAAGAAATAATATTGTCAAAACTAAATGCTTGAACAAGATAAATAAATGATTTGTATGATACGCAATAGTCTGAAGGTTTTTTAGCTTCATAACTTTGGATTGCTTCAGCAACAGTCGCAATACTAACTGGTCCTAATTTCTTTTTTTTATTATCTTCTGAAACATAATAAGCCGTATATAATGTTTTATATCCAAAGTCATCCCAATTATCATAAATAAAGTGAATTCCTATTTTCATAGTGTCTAAATATTCGCTAAAATAGTATTCCATATATTCCCTCCAAATAGTTATTTTAATATTATATTTTGCAATGTAAAAGTTTAGAAGAATGCAAAGGAAGTTAAGAACTTTGCCAATCACTTTTGATTTAATTTTTCTGCATGGATAATGCGTGATTTACTCAGTAGCTATAACCGGTAAAGCTTAGTACATGAGCATGATGTATCACTCAATCGACCAACTCAGATTTCAAACGAGAATCGATAAAAATACGATTCCATTGACTGAACTCTAAATTCGACGTAATGACTAACTGCGTCTCTCATACCAATCCGATATGAATTAAAACAAACATTCTGCGCATTCTTTACTAAACGAAACGTAGCCCATTTCATCAAGAATAAGTATATAGACCTTATCGAATTTCCGGAAAAACGACTCAAAACGAACATCCTCCCCCCGTAACGAGATGTGTTTTACCCGTTCAAGGCAAGTCGGAAAGAACGATATTTTGCTTCTGATTAATAAACTCCGTCGACTCTAGTTCTTTCTGATTAAGTTGAGGTGAGAATCTTATATATTCATTCGACTGATATCTTTCTAATTCTTTTTCATTAAGAAAATTTACTTTTTTGAAATTGCGCTCAGCGAGAGCTAAATCTAGCATTTCTAATTCTTATTCTTATTCTAATAATGCTATGACATATTGTTCAGGTTTTTCAAAAGGAATCTTTTCATATAACTCAGCTACGTAGGCCACTCACAAGGATTTAAATCTGGTTTTTAGTCTATCTGAAATCTCATGCTTCTCCCTCAGATTTAGAATGACTGACGGGTTGAAGAGAATCATACAAAGTCCAATTCACATCAAAGGGATGAGCGACATCAATTTTACTCATTGCCAGTTCATCTTGTGGAACGTGTTCATAAAAGTGATCATCTATTTCTTCCAAACTATACGTGGAAAAAAGCTCGAGAATCCACTTATCACGTTTTTTTCTTAACTGAACAGAATCAATGTTCAAATTATAGGTATTCCGCCCCGGAAGATACGGAAAGTATCTTGAGTAAACAATAGATATTGGTTTTATCCGCCAATTAATTAAGATAGAAAGCCAAGGGGGAACCAAGTAGCTTCTAATTGATTGAAAGTGATTGTATTGTTGAGTCGAAGCCTCTTCTTTAATGTACGATTTTCCATCAACTAATCAGATACGATTTCTCTCCATTTTTCTTGATACATCATACTTTTTTAAGGAGTTTTTTTTTTGAGGGTAATTGATAATCATCTGCGCATTCCTTAACAGTTGACTAACAAAAACCAGTTCGTTTTGATATTTCATTAATAGATAGTGATTTATTATTTCTTAGATTTTTGATATGATTAACTTCAGGCATTGCCAGCATCCTTTCACTTCCTCCACCATTATTTGTTTAGTCACTAATAACGGTAAGGGATTTTGATTGTGCTTGTATGCCTTTGGTCTTTATACAACTTCTAAGATTTTCTTTACAATACTACCTACTTTTATTATGCAATAAACAACATGTTTGAAGACTTTATCAAAAGACTAACCGGTGCAAATAAATTGTTATATTAAAATCAGTGACATCTTTCAAGCTTGATTCTGTCTACACAAATTACAGACTTATTCTACTTTTGATTTCTTAACTTCCCCATATTTCAAAAGTTTTAACTTTTCCAGAATTAGTAATATAATAATTTGTCGCTGCTAATACTTCTTGAATTTTATATGGTATTGCCTTACTCTTACATATAGAAGGCTGTACCATTACTATCTTACCTCGAAATACTTTATCTTTTAGTTTCATATCTTTTAAAAATGTCTCATAATCTCCTCTTATGAATTCGCAGTGAGAAGTTTTTCTCCGACTCCTAATTTTATTAAGAAATGTTGACTTATTTTTTAGCCATATTATTGACTTAGTAGCCTGACCGGCTACTTCGTATACATCTCCTATGCTCGAATTATAATTTTTAGCACTCATTGCCTTGACATGATACAAAGTAATTTCAAATTCCGTTTCTTTACTCTGAATTGTAATGAAATCTGCTATTTCTCCAGAACTATGATCGTATATAATATAATCAAGCTCTGCGTTCTCAAAAAGAACTTCACGGAGCGTGTCCTGAATTGATTTTCCTTTTTTTCGAGTCTTACTTGTTCTAAATTCAATACTCACATTTGTATCATATTTTTCTTTCCAAGGTATTGTTGTGATATTGTCGCTTGTAAAAACTATAGCTTCTGGATTTCCCACGCTGATTTCATTCCCTTGAATCATAATATCATCAGTAGTACGGAGTATTAACGGATAGCTTGATAGATATGAAGATAAACTAATCTTCTGTCGTCCCTCGTATATCAGAATTTCTTCGTTTACTGATTGATAGTTCCCATTTATGTCACAAATGAGGCTCTGCTCTTTCTCCTCAATAGAGGCTTGTATCGTAATCATATCATTTTTGATATTAATGATTCTAATCTTAAGATCAGTTATAATACCAAGTGTGCTTTCAGTATTGTCATAGACTATTGGTGGATTTGCATAAGATTCTCCTGAAAGATCCGCAAAATAAATATTTTGAGGATACTTTTCAAGTTTTTTCGGAATAGGCAAAAAGTCAAAATTTGTATTAGTTTTTACAACCATTTCAGAATTAAATATTTTAGCTCCATTTAAATCACACCAAGATACAAAATCTTTAAGATTAGCATATGAACTACTCCAGATTTTCGAACCGCTACTATATCCAATTGTGATTCGTTGCTCCTCTTGGACTGCCTTACAAAATACGTGTCCCGCAGAATATAGCCTACCTGTACTTGGATCGATTGCTTGACTAACATCAGATCCAGCAGATATTCTGTATGATTCACCAGATTCATTAAATCTATTTTGCATACCAGAATTGAAAATTTCAAATTCTTTTAAATTTCCTAGAACCCTGTGTATTTCATGTTTTGGAATCTTATCAAAATTACTAGAAAAAGATTCAACTATTTGCTCATAGACACATTCACTTTTTACTTGTGAATATATATAAAGGATTCTAGTCTCTTTCTGATAGTGGATAATATATAAATGATTTTCTTCGTTTTTTATAAGGTTACCAGCATACCATTTGGGTTTTTCATACCCCTTTCCTATAGCAACGATAGTATTATCTTCTTCGTTCAAGAATGGCCCGTAGGCTATGTTGCAGATTTCAGGAAAAGTACCATGTATATTAAATCCTGTTACCTTGTATAGCTTTGCATGACAATTAGGTCTGATAGTATGTAACGATAAATTTAGGTCTGGGTCGATTTGTTCATTTTTATCGATAGAATAATCACCAATATATTTTCTTTCTATCTCTTCCTTATTTATTTTATTTTCACTTAAATCAATTATAATATCTTGCCAAATAGCATCACTTTTATATAAAGCTTTATTTTCTATTACTAATTCTTCATCATTCATCGCAATAAACTTTGCTATGTCAATATTTTCAGTATTTGTACGTGCAAATCTTCCAATGAATTGAAGAGTATTTCCTAATGATTTATGTGGATCATGGATTGCTGCAATCTTCAGATTGGGGAAGTCAAAACCTTCACCTAGCATATCCACACATATTATACCATCCAGTTTTTTTTCCCGTAGAGTATCAATAATTTTATCCACAGTTTTTGAACTCATAGAGCTATCAACTCTTTGTAAATTTAAGATTGTTTCAGAGCTATATAACTCCTGTAATTCTATAGCTCGATTTCTACTGCTCGCCCTCACCATTAAAAAGTGTTCATATCCCTTCTTACGGTCAAGTAGGAAAATTGACTCTGCTTTTTTAGCAATAAGATAGTCTTTATTTGGTTCATTGGGTATAGGTATGTATTGGATTTCACCAAAAATACCGTCTTTATAAGCTTGGGATAGTGGATAATTATAAACAAAAACTCCTTTTATCGTCTTATTATCCATTCGAAAGGGAGTTGCAGTAAATAGAACGTGTTTAGCTTTATTTATATTTTCTAATATTTCAGTCCATGTTTTTGCTGGGACATGGTGTGCTTCGTCAATCAAAACTAAATCGAATTTTTTTCTAATATTCTCTACTCTGGATAAGCTCAATCCAACTTGAGGTGTTGCAACAATTACATCTGAGTTTTCAATTTTATTGTAATGATTTTCTTTATAAAGACTTTTCATTTCAAATACTTTTGGTTTTTTTATATTTTTATTAAGAACATTTATTTTAGTTAGTGTTTTTAATGTTGAATATTCTCCTGAAACCTGACTTCGCACTAACTTACTCGAGGTAATAACTAAAACTTTGTTAGCCTCTAAGGCATAAGGAGTCATCATCAAAACAGCAGTTTTTCCAGAACCCGTAGGCATCACAATAACCGCTGCTTTTGTTTTATTCAAAGTGAAAAATGATGAAATTGAATGAATAGCTCCCAATTGTGCATTCCTTAATCCATTCGTTTTATTATTAAGTTTTGGATATTTTAGTTTCTTATAGTTTTCAAAAAAATAACTATTCAATTCAATTACCTCCTCTTATACTATTACATATTTAATGGTCTAAGGTATCCTCAATTTTCTTAAATTAAAGATCTACTCAACCTCAACAATCAGATTACATTTTATTATCGTAAAAACTGCGGTTTCCAATGGGAAAAACTATTACTATAATCTATGTAATATCTCACAAAAAAATAAAATAGAGTGATTTAACTAGTCACGACTGATAAAAATTATGACTAACTATTACATAACTGTAGCGTAATATAAAATTAATCTAGGTATAAAGAAAACGCTACCAATAAACCTTGCAATATAGAAACATCTTCCTACCACCAGTCCTGAATAGCTTAACCAGTGATAGAAAGACATTACAATTTTATAACTCTATTAATCCTTGCTTCTGCTCAAAATTCCAAGCGTCTCTTACCATCTCATCAATCCTAAATTCAGCTTTCCAATCAAGTTCGCGTTCAGCTTTACTGACGTCGGCGTAGCAAGTTGCGATATCTCCAAGACGCCTGTCGACAATCTCATAAGGAACTGCGGCTTGATTGACTCACATAAAAGCATTCACCATCTCTAAGACAGAGGTTCCTTTACCAGTTCCAAGGTTGTAACAATTTATCCCTTTAGTCAAATTCACAAAGCGTTTAGTTTATAAAGTATATTAAAACTAGACATCATGAGTACTCGACTTTAATCTTAAGCTTTAATCCCTACTAAATAAATCTCTTGTATAAACCTTATCAACAACATCTTTAATCTCATCTGATAAACGATTTGTCACAATCACATCAGAGATAGCTTTGAATTCATCAAAGTCTTTAATGACTCTCGAACTGAAAAATTCTCCTTCAGCAAGTGCAGGTTCAAAGACAACGACTTCAATTCCCTTAGCTTTAATTCGTTTCATCACACCTTGAATAGCAGACTGACGGAAGTTGTCAGAATCCATTTTCATTGTTAAGCGATAAATGCCGACCACTTTTGGATTACGCTTGATAATCATATCAGCGACGTGGTCTTTACGTGTCCGATTGGCATCGACTATAGCAGACATGATATTTTGAGGCACGTCTTGATAGTTAGCCAATAATTGTTTGGTATCTTTCGGTAAGCAATAACCGCCATAACCAAATGATGGATTGTTATAATGTGTGCCAATTCGTGGATCAAATCCGACACCTTCGATAATCTGTTTCGTATCTAATCCTCTGACCTCGGCGTAAGAATCAAGTTCATTGAAATAGGCTACTCTAAGTGCTAGATAGGTATTTGCGAATAATTTAATTGCCTCTGCTTCAGTTCCATCGGTGTAGAGAATAGGAATATCTTTCTTGATTGCTCCTTGAGCTAATAACTCCGCAAAGATTCGTGCTCGTTCAGATTGTTCTCCCACGACAATTCGAGAAGGATGGAGGTTATCATATAACGCTTTTCCTTCTCTTAAAAATTCTGGTGAGAAAATAATATTCTCGGTCTCAAATTTTTCTTTTACTGACTGCGTATATCCCACGGGTACCGTTGACTTGATAATCATCACTGCATCTGGATTAATGGATAAAACACTCGCAATGACAGCCTCAACTGTTCGAGTATTAAAGTAGTTTTTTTCGACATCATAATTTGTGGGTGTCGAAATAATCACATATTCAGCATCCTTAAATGCCTCATAGTTATCTGTTGTAGCTGTTATGTTTAAATCTTTTGTAGCAAGATAGTCTTCAATTTCGGGATCCGAAATTGGCGATTTCTTATTATTAATCATATCTACTTTTTCTTTAATAATATCCAACGCAATGACTTCATTATTTTGTGCTAATAGAATCGCATTGGATAATCCCACGTAGCCTGTTCCTGCAATCGTTATTTTCATAAGATTTCTACCCTTCATACTTCCATACTTCTCTTTTTATATAGTCTGTATAAGATAAAATAATTCTCAGAACTTTATCCGAAACATTCGGCATACTATAATCCGAAACTAATCGTAAAGTATCTTTTTCTTGTGTCTCCAGCACTTCTAATCCTTGAAGAATTCTATCTTTTTGTAGTCCTACCATCATCACAGAAGCTTCTTCCATCGCTTCCGGTCTTTCATGTGCTTGGCGGATATTTAAGGCTTTAAATCCAAGAATGGAGGACTCTTCACTAATCGTTCCACTATCGCTTAAAACGGCTTTCGCATATTTTTGTAGTTTCACATACTCATTGAATCCGAGTGGTTTCATTGTTTTCACTAATGAATGAAACGTAATCCCTTTGGCGTCAATCATTTTTTTCGTTCGAGGGTGCGTGCTGACAATGACTGGCATTTGGTATATTTCAGCGATAGTATTCAAACTGTCCACTAAATCCATAAAATTTTGTTCAGAACTAATATTTTCTTCTCGATGGGCAGACACAACAAAATAGTTTCCTTCTGTAAGTTCTAGTCTTTCAAGAACATCTGATTTTTCAATATCTTCTTTTCTAGAATGTAGAACCTCGAACATTGGACTACCTGTTTTAATGATACGATCTGCGGGGAGTCCTTCTCTTAACAAGTATTCCCGTGCGATATCACTATACGTAAGATTGATATCTGCTGTGTGATCAACAATCTTGCGATTCGTTTCTTCCGGTACACGTTGGTCAAAACAACGGTTTCCTGCTTCCATATGGAAAATTGGAATTCGTCGTCTTTTCGCCGCAATCGCACATAAGCAACTATTCGTATCCCCTAATACAAGAAACGCATCTGGTTTTACTGCTTCCAAAATTGGATCAATCTTTACTAAAATATTTCCAATGGTTTCAACCGCAGTCCCAGTTGCCGCGTTTAAAAAGTAATCTGGTTTCTTTAACTGAAAATCATTGAAGAAAACTTCGTTCAGTTCATAATCATAATTTTGTCCTGTATGGACGAGGATGTGTTCGATTGCTTCTGATTGATCTAATTTATTAATGACTGCTGATAACCGAATAATTTCGGGTCTCGTTCCGACTACTGTCATCACTTTTAATTTTTTCATGTATTATACCTCCAAGTAATGTGTATCGGGATGTTCAGGATCAAAGACCTCGTTGACCCACATAATCGTCACCATATCGCTGTCACCCAGATTTTCGATGTTGTGCGTATAGCCTACCGGAATATCCACCACTTCTAATTTATCGCCACTGACAAAGTACTCTATGATTTCATCGCTATCAAGTTTTCTAAAACGAATAACCCCAGAGCCACTAACGACTAGAAACTTCTCATTTTTCGTGTGATGCCAATGATTGCCTTTTGTGATACCTGGTTTCGAAATATTAACCGACACCTGTCCACGATCTGGCGTGCGAATGAATTCTGTAAATGATCCTCGAGCATCCACATTCATCTTCAAGTCATACGAAAACTGATCTTCGGGCAAATAACTTAAATAGGTACTATATAATTTTTTTGTAAAAGGTTCCGACATGTCAGGAATGGACCGTTCGGCACGACTTGCTTTAAATGATTCAATTAAGTCCACAATTTTACCGAGAGTCGTTTGATGCGTTATAGGCACGACACAATACTTCCCTTCGCGTTGTTCTTTTCCTTCTGATGCATCCATTAATGATTTTACGACGTCATCGATATACACAAGTGTCATCTCGACACTTGGATCATTAACTTGAATTGGTAAATCATGCGCAATATTATGACAAAATGTTGCTACCGCACTATTATAGTTCGGACGACACCATTTCCCAAAGACATTCGGGAAACGATAGATCAAAACGTTTGCTCCCGTTTCTTCGCTGTAAGAAAACAGTAACTCTTCTCCCGCTTTTTTACTCTGTCCATATGGATTATCTAATGCTGCTTGGATTGAAGATGAAATCATGACCGGGCAATTATTTTGGTATTGTTTTAATAAGTCTAAAAGTTCCGACGTAAACCCGAAGTTTCCTGCCATAAATTCCGCTTGCTCTTTTGGTCGATTAACGCCTGCAAGATGAAAAACAAAATTGGCTTCTTGACAATACTGTTTTAAGAGGGAATACTCCGTGTCTTGGTCGTATTCAAAAATCTCATGATTTGTTTGAGTTTTTAATTCTGCGATAAGATTCTTTCCAATAAAGCCTTTTGCTCCCGTGACTAATATCTTCATTAACGATTCCAACTTTCCAATTGTTCTCTTACGTAATCTAGTTCAAGAAGTTTGGCTTTAATTTGTTCAATAGTTAATCGCTCTGTATTGTGCGAGTTGTATTCTTCTTCTGAAGATAACTTTTGATCGCCATCAACAAAATATTTATCATAGTTTAAATCGCGCTTATCCGCAGGTACTCTGTAGAAGTTTCCCATATCTTTTGCTACCACATTTTCTTCTTTTGTAAGTAACGTTTCATAGAGTTTCTCTCCATGACGAGTCCCAATGACTTTGATTTCATTTTCGACATCAAATAACTCTTTAATCGCTTGTGCCAAGTCTCCAACTGTTGAGGCTGGTGATTTTTGTACCATAATGTCCCCGGCTTGCGCATTTTGGAAAGCAAAAATCACTAATTCTACCGCTTCTTCTAAACTCATTAAAAATCTAGTCATCTCAGGATCGGTTACCGTAAGTGGTTGACCTGCTTTAATTTGATCGATAAACAAGGGAATGACAGATCCTCTTGACGCCATGACATTCCCATAACGGGTACCACAAATTAACGTGCTCGTTGGATCGACCGTATTTGCTTTTGCAACAAAAACTTTTTCCATCATTGCTTTTGAAATCCCCATGGCATTGATGGGGTACGCTGCTTTGTCAGTAGATAAACAAATAACTTTTTTAATCCCCATTTCTATCGCACCTGTTAGCACATTATCCGTTCCAAGTACGTTCGTTTTAACCGCTTCTAGTGGGAAAAACTCACACGATGGTACTTGTTTTAATGCCGCTGCATGAAACACATAATCGACATCATGCATCGCATTTTTGACGCTTGCCAGATCACGAACATCTCCAATATAAAATTTTAATTTGTCATTTTTATAAAGCTTACGCATATCATCTTGTTTCTTTTCATCACGCGAAAAGATCCGAATTTCTTTGATATCAGTATCCAAAAATCTTTTCATGACAGCATGACCAAATGAACCAGTCCCACCTGTGATTAGTAAAGTCTTTTCTTTAAACATTAATTTTTTCCTCCATTCGATTTATTTAATTCTAGAAGCCTTTTTCAAAGACCCCATTAGTATTTTTTTTTCATATTCGTTGAAAGAAAATTTATAAAGTAGTGTGCCATATATGATTACAAATGTGCTTGCTTTGATGATAAAGTAACCTACTGTATCTTCTAAAATTAACGCTAGTGGGAAAGATAGTAAACTTGCAATAATTATACTAGAAAAGGTGCCCCTGAAAATCTCTTTGAACATTCTAATAACATTCAACCCTATAACTTTGTGATAATATAAGTTCATAAGTACAATATTGCCTATAACCAGAGAGATGGATGTACTTATTGCAGCCCCCATATACCCTAATTCCCCCACTAATATAATCGTTAACACAATGTTTAGCCCTGCCATAATTGCCAGGATGAGTGATCTAGTCATCCTTTTTAACATTGCATCTAGAATAGCTATAGTAACATTCTGTACTAAAGTTATAGTTGTTGGCACTAGCAAAAGAATTGTAGGAATATAAGCATCTAAAAAATTGTCCCCCACCCATATTTTAATGAAATTCTGACCGAATAATATAAAACCTGCGACTGCAGCTCCTGCAACCATAAACTGTAATCTTCCTGGTCGAATAACAAGATCAGTGAGTTCTTCTCCAGTTGCATTAGCTGCAATCATTTTGGTTGCTTGAGGGAGAAAAACTCCCCCGATGACTCCAGTTATATTGCTAAACATGGTAAAAAATACCAATGCAATAGAATATAACGCTACCGTTTCTGTATCAGTCATTGCTCCAAGAACTACCCTATCAACATTTTGATTCACTTGGTTTATGATAGCTTGTAAAAAAACAGCAGAAGAAAATGAGAATATCATCCACAATAATGCTTTATCATAAAAATGAAATTTAATTTTTACTTCTAACTTTTTGAAACTATAACTTGCTTCAAAAACAGTTAAAATAATTGTTAGAAATAGATCAGTTGCAACAATGGCTATAGATTTGAATCCCAGCAATAGAAGAATTACCAATAAGATAACGCGTAAAACGATTCTCAATAGTTTGAATATATTTGTAACTGCGAATTTTTCATATCCAGTCAATATGCCCGAAAAAGCATTAGTGAAAAATGAAAATGCAATATTGGTCACCATCAATATAAATAATTGCTTTGCCTTAACAAGTTCAACTGTTGTTAGAGAATTTCCAAATAATCCATCAATACCAACATAGAGAGCTGAACTTACAAATATTGTCAAAATAGATAAAATACCGGTAATCATAAATGCCTGAAACAAAAAATTCTCTTGACCTAAGGAATCTTTTTTTGTTCTGTACAAAGCAACATATCTCGATATTACAGCACCTGTTCCAAAGTTAAGTATTACTAGGTACCCCGCAAAAGAATTGACTAACTGATAAAGACCATATTCTGACGCACCTAATGATGAAATCAGAAAAGGTGTGAAAAATATCCCAAAAAATGAATTTATAAAAAGCGTCAAGTATGATATGACTATTCCTGATTTTTTTTGACTTCTCAATCCGATCCACGTCACTTTCATGTATTTCAAAATTACTTTAAAAATTGCCACTATATTCAGTTAAAATAATTTCGATTCAAATAAACTACTTAAATATTATTCTTCTGATCAAACTCTCAATTCTTCGCTTCATTGCGACCACCTTATTAGGGTTCATTATTTTATTAAGCTTCCTATCAAATTCAACATCTTGAACAATATATTTGGGGTGTTTAAGAGGAAAGTCCAGCTTATATGTTTTCATGTAAAACAGCTTCTGTGTTGCTTTAGGTATCTTTTTAATGGAATTCACAGCATGGACAGAATCATCAGTTAACCCAATATTAGTAACCAAATTTTTATGTGGAACTATTATTAAACCATGATGTAAATAGGTGTTTATTCCCTTTTGGTAAGACCATGATGTCAACTTACCACCTGTTTTCAGAACATCATATTTTTTCTTACCATTCTTAATCAAATCATTTGCTATCCTTCTAGGTTTAATTAAATTTTTAATAAGTCTGATCGCATCCTCATCCTCCATGAAACTCAGATCATAATCTACTGTATCCCACACTCGCTTCCATGTGGCCCATCCCCAGATTGACCCTGTCCTCGCAAAAATATAACTATATGGAGTTACGTCATATGTCTCTAAGTTGTTCATTCCACTTATCATGTCTATTCGCTGATCATCTTTATATTTTTCAAGCAACTCTTCACAAAATTTAAAGTAGTCTATAGTCGGTTTACAATCATCTTCTATGATACATAATCTATCAACATGTTCAAAACACCAAGATATACCTGAGTAAATTCGCATCCCACAACCTAGGTTTGTTTCAGAGTAATTTCGATAAACTTCACATTCCCAGTCAATTTCCGCTACAATATCTTTACACTTCTTAATATTTAGCTCATCATTAGGCCTTGCTTCCCTAGCACCATCTTGAATTAAAAAGAGCTTTGATGGTCTAGCTTCTTTTATTGCATCAAATACTTCGCGTAAAGGCTCTGGTCTATTAAAAAAAATCAGAGCTACTGGTACATCTATTCTATACGGTTCCATATTATTTTCTCCCTTCATATCGCGCTCCATCTCTATATTCTATATTTAATGACTTTTGCGGGTATTCCAACTGCAATTGCATAATTATCGATTTTCTTATTTACCAAACTCTTAGCTCCAATGACTGCTCCATTTTTTATTATACTGTTTTTTAAAATAGTACAGTTTTCTGCGATCCAAACATCATCCTCTATACAAACCTTTCCACTAACAAGTCTCTGATTTCTAATCAACTTGTCTTTCTCAATTCCATGGTCGCTATCAATGATATAGCAATTTGCTGCAATTGCAACATTGTTACCTATGTAAACACCACCATTTTTCGAAGAAAAAATGATTGTATTATAGCCAATATCAACGTTATCTCCGATTCTTATTTCACCATCACCCCAGAAAGTTACATTAGGATATATTGTTACATTATTACCAATTATGAGATTGGTAGCATTGCAATTTACTTTACCTATGACTCTACAATTTTGAACCTTACTATTAATCTTTAATAAAAATATTTTTTTGTTATAATATCTTAATAATTTGTCTTTTATTTTATCGACAAGTAACAACATTTCAACCCTCCAGTAGTGTTTGTAGCGACTTTGAAAATTCCTTGTGCAGTTTTTCTATTGCTTTACTGCTATCATAGTTCGTATCTATATTAATAGTCTTAATTGATTCTGCAATAGCTTTCGGTTCAT
The DNA here is from genome assembly GCF_001885765.1 of Enterococcus aquimarinus. Taxonomy (GTDB): domain Bacteria; phylum Bacillota; class Bacilli; order Lactobacillales; family Enterococcaceae; genus Enterococcus_I; species Enterococcus_I aquimarinus. Next base: position 30,516 of record NZ_JXKD01000012.1, read on the forward strand.
CTTCCTTGTAATATGTTATTAAATTAGATATTTTGCTTTCAGTGACACATTTGATTTCACAAGAAACAACTCTAAGTCCTAAAGCTAAATATGACAATATTTTACTTGGAAAGGAGGATTCAAGATATTCTCCACTCATGGTTTGGGTACTTAATCCAATATGACAACTCTGACAATACTGAACATATTCATCACCGCTTTTAAGACCATCGTATTGTACTCTACACTTGTTAGTTTTATTAACTTCCTCAATCAAATTTTTCAACATCTCTATTTGACCAAATCCTACTATATGTAAAACATATTTTTCAGATAAATATTTAGAAGCTTCTAGGGCATTAAAAGCTCCTTTCTTATGTTCATCAATTATACCAGCATATAGAAGATGAATTTTACCATCATTAGATGGTGTTGATAATTTGGGATAGATTTTATACTCTCCGTAAATTACTAAAAATGGTTTATCGATTGCTAATTTATCTTTTAGTAAATCTGTTGAATATAGAAAAGTGTCAGCTTGGTTAAGTAAGGCATTCTCCCACTTAACAAAACGGTCATTGAAAACCATAACATCACTGTATATCTCCTCTACCTCCAAAACCAAGTCAAATTTCCTAATTGACTTAGCCATTCTAACAGGCAATGAAATCCATTGGACATGGTAAGCAATTACTTTTTCGTTTTTCTTCGTCGTGAGCAACAAATATATAAACAGCCATATCAAAGCACCAAGGATTTTTAAATTTCTCATAAATTTATTTCTTGTTTTCCATGATGGACAATATGTCACGTATTTGTGTTTTCCAATATTCACTGTTTTTTGCATTTCAAATAATACTTTTGTTTGATCTCCCATCCAAGAAGGTGAGATAAATTGAACTTCATATCCAGCTTCGACCAGAGTATCCGCAATATAGTTCATTTTATTCGTAGCTGCAAGATTACAAACCCTATCTGTTTGACTTACTGCAGTATCATAAAACCCAATATATTTGATTGTTTTGCGTTCCATAAAAAACACCCCTACTTAAAAATCTAATTACTGCCAAAAGAACATGTACTGTGGGTTACTTCTTAGTAAAAGCAGTACCAATAAGCTTATCACGACGAAATAGACAATTGGTCTTTCATCTTTTTTAAATGAATTTATAATTTCAGGCACCAACAACATCAAGAATATCGAATAATACTGTACAACCCTCATTGCACTGGGGTTAACCCAAGTAAGTGGAGTTACCAGAACTGATATAATTAAAGCATTGAAGAAATGTAATGCTTGGGGATTATTTGCCAGTATAGTTTTTGATTTCCATATTCCAACAATTGTAACAAGTAGCAATAATATAGTAAAATTAAAAGTGCCAGCGCCCTCATATATACCATACTCATACCCCCCTAAGTCTTGGAAAAAAAGTGCAAGTGGTACACGAAAAAACATGAATAGTGGGAAAATAGCCAGTATAGTTATCAAATACTTTTTTGTTACTTTCTTATTTGCTAAAAAGTAAAAAGGGAAAAATACCAAAGCTGACTTATGAATAGTGAACCCTATGAACGTTAATAATATAAAAGGAAGTAATCGTCTTTCCTTTATATACTTATATCCTATCAATACTACAATCGAAGTTGCGATTGTTTGTCGAAATCCTGTAATGGAGAAAAATGAGTAAAATAACACAGAATAAATTAAAAAACTAATAAATGAGTTTTTCGAGTTTCTATATATCCAAAGTCCAAGCGGTACTGTAAAAATCAAAGCAATAATTACAAGAAAGATTTGATAGTTATGTGTTACCAGTTGTGTGATTTTCACAAATAAGTAATACCCTGGATCCTTTCCTAGTTCCTCGGAACCATGAATAATGATTTCTACGAAATTGTTAAATAAATCACTCCAGCTTGTCCATAACGTTCGATTATAGCTTTGAAAATATGCACGAGTATCTGAACCAATAGAAATATGTCTCATCCCCGATAGCACAATCCAATTTAGGGTCGCAAAAATAACGAATAGTTTGTTTCGATTCTTCAAATTCCTATTATTACTTAATATAATAGAAAATGCTATTAGCAAAAATATATTTATATAGTATGGATTTAAAAGTCCAGAGATCATCTTCACACTTCACTTTCGATTAAAGATGCGTATAATTTTACATAATCTTCCATTCTCTCTTTAGAATCAAAGTTTTCATGAGCGAATCGTATACATGATTTTGAATAATATTTCTTCCCGTTTCGTCTGATTAAGCTTATTTTTTGTCTAATATCATCAAAAGTATCTATTATATACCCACACCCCTCACCTATGATTTCAGGATTCGCAGTTGAATTATTTGTTATAACCGGAGTCCCGCAAGCTAGGGCTTCCGCTGAAACTTTACCAAAGGACTCCTCTATAGATAGATTTATAAAGACATCTGCCATTGAGTAATACCCTACTAATTCCCCAATATCATGAGTTTCTGGTATATTAATTATATTTTGCGGTAACCTTATATTTTCATTTACTCTTCCAACTAGTACAATATATTCATCTTCTTTTAGGATATTAGACAACTCAATAAATTTATCAAGCCCTTTATTATTACTCCACCCACTTGCTACTCCTAGGATAATAAATTTATCCTGAAGTTTGAACTTTTCATTTAATGATGCATCAACGACAGGATGAAATGTATCCAGGTCTATCCAATTGTAGATAGTCTGTACTATTGCTCCACTTGTTACAGTTGAGTGTTTTGCTTCTTCTGAGATCCAGTTTGATACACCTACAAAAGCAACTCTAGGAATATTAGTAAACCATTTTATTTGATCACTAAAAAGTAACTCACTTTTGTCAAAAAACCAGCTGGGATTCCCCATCTTGTTTTTATTTCTGTTTTGTTTTGAGAATCCATCTCGCCAGTCATAAAATTCATCTTTAAAATAATGTGTATGACCTCCAGAATAAAACCAACAATCATGTAATGTGATTACTGTTGAGATATCATTTCTTGCTAAATAATCGAATAGTATAGGTAGGTTAATAAAGTTTCCATGTAGATTTCTTAGATGAACGATATCTGGTTTTATGGTTTCCATCCACTTGATAAGTTTTATTGTGCTGTGTTTAGAAAAATATCCTTGTTTGCCAGAAATTCTGGATAAAATCCCGTGAAGTTTCCTATCGATTTTATTCCCAATCTTAAAGCCTTTGCTATATGGTGAACCGTCTGAATAAGCTACGTATGCTTCATGACCATTTATATTTAAATAATTAGCTAATTCTATAGTCGTTCTTCCGGTACTACGTATGCCATTCACAGCATTAATCTGCAATACTTTCATTTTTCACTTCCTTTACTAAAGAACTTAAATCTTGATATAAGTTATTTTGAATCTCATAGATTTGATGATTTCTTTTTCCACAGGACCAGGCTTTATCTGCATATTCTTTCAAAATATTGCTATTTAATTGAATTTCATTCAATAAATTCGATATATTATCTGCATCCGTTGCGACCAAAGCAGCATCATTCTTTATCAAGTAGTCTATACTTGCAGCCCTATCCCATCCGATAGCCATTAAGGCTCTCCCACTATTTAAACAATCTACTATTTTCGTAGAAAAGGATAGTCTTGTTTTTTCCTTTTCTACATCATCAAAAGACTCTAAATGAAGGACTACATCACCACTCATAAGAGTATCTTTGACTTGATTCGACGGGATTTTCCCTTTGAAAATCGACGCACCTTCGATTATCATTTTTTCTTTCATTTCTTTTGTTAGTGTATATTGTGAATAAATAACTAGCACGAATTTGTTTTTCACTTTGTTGATTTTACTAATTTCTTCTGCTAGTATCGATAAAGTTTTCCATCTACCGTATAGTACTGATCCGACATAAATTATTTTTATTGGCTCGTCTTCTTTTGGCAATGAATAGTCAGGTTGATTAGAAAAATTAGCGCCTTTATGTAACAGTTTCATTTCTTTGCCTATCTTTTTTTGATATTCTTCTTGTTGCAGCGTCGATATACAATAATTAATATCTGCTAAGTTTGTACTTTTTATAATTGCTTTAAATCTCATCTTATTATAAACAGAATCAATTAGACCTTTGCTCTTATTAGTAGATAAGTAATCGTCTGCATGAAATAAAACAATTTTCACACCAACTTCTTCTTTTATATACCATAGCAATCTATGCACATACGGTGTAGAAAATGCAGGTGCAAAAATAACATCTGGCTTAAATTCATTTAGAAAATTATTCAGAAGTTCGCTATTCCATCTACCCAAATGCCATAACAATTCTTGACCAAATAACGCAATTTTTGAGCCCTTGTTTCTAAAGAAACTGTATAATTTTTCGTCTGTTTTTGTATCTAAGACATGTTCTAAATTGGATTTATTTTGTTGTATTTCAAAATATGTACCTATGTCTAAATTTCTTCTAAACAAAGTCATTAATACATCTTTATCATTAATACGAAAATACTTAGTACATACATTATTTGATGGATTTGTTGACCTTAAATATAAATGGGCAATTTTTTCGCTCGATATACTTGAAAACAAGTTTGAAAGTGTATTCCCTAAGCTATTTGTATCATCCCATGGACTTCTACTTAATATTAATATTCTCATCTTATTCACTCACTTCTGACTGTTTACATTATTTTTTATCATCCTAAACTTGCCACTTTGCTCTCTCGGAATTTCATCAACATGCTTTATATTGATTTTCGTTCCTTTACCAAACTTATGCAAAAATTCATCTTCTAGCATTTCATCATATTCAGGCTTATATATTTTTTTATCTACTTCTAAAAGTATGGTAATTTCATTCATTTCATCTTGTATTGTTTGAGCTCTTATTAGGGCATTTGGCATATTCTTGAATAAATTCGCCACATTACCACCATTTATTTTTGCTCCGTCTGAAGTATATAAAAAGTCCAGTTTTCTTCCTTGAATCGCTTTAACTATAGGACTATCCATGCCACACATACATCTTGTATTATCTGAGTCAAAAGTCATTGAATCTCCAATCCGATACCTGATTAGTGGGGTTCCATGAGTGGTAAAACTCGTTACAAGCACCTCATCACTATTTTCTTCAAATTGCTCAAATACTCCTGATGCCAACTCTACATGTAAAACCTGCTTTTCACATTCTGTCACAAAAGGTGCACCTTCACTAGATGCGTACTGATCATACACTTTACAACCGAATACTCTTTCCAGTAATTCTCTACCTGAGTCAGTCAATGTTTCGGATGTCGGGAATATAGCGACAGGATTAAATGTCAGTTTTATGTTATGCCTTTCAATATATCCAGCTACATCACACATAGACATAAAGAAACCATCGATTGCATCAGGCTGAAATTTATTTAGATTTTCTACATAAAACTTCATATTTGCTTCAGTAAGATGAAATGAAGAATAAATCATCTGTTTGCAAGCCGCATTATATCGCCAAAAATTTTTCTTTTTTTGATTTGGCGGAACAATATGCTTTCCGTTAAATGTTGCTCTTTTCATCTTTAAATGCTCAAATCCTACTCTTGATTTAAAATGGTCAAGCATAGCCATTCGCTTCATCATGTCTTCAGGTGTCATCAATACTACCAGTGATTTACCTGTAGTACCTCCAGTATGTCCTTCTACAGCACCCATGCGTTCAACCGTATTTACTTGATTGATATTTGCTCTAATCATTTCCTTATCAACTATCGGAAGCTTCTTTATATCAGACATCTGTTTAATGCTATTTATATCAATATCTCGATACAATTCTTTGTAGAAAGAACTGTTCTCATATGCATAATTGATAAAATCGATGAACTTATCTTCTTGAATTTTAAGTTTTTCATTCAAAGTAAGCTTATCAAACTTTTCAAGAAATTCTCTGTGTTCGTAATAGACTTTCCCGTATCTTGTTCTATTACGTAGGTATCCCGAAATAGAAACCATTAGATTTTGAAAAAATATTGGTGATTTATCATAGAAACTTTCTAAAAGACCCATTATAAATTCTCCCTATACCATTCTATTGCTGCTTGAATTCCTGTTTCAAAACTCCAACTAGGATCATATCTTAGCATCTCTTTAGCTTTGCTTATATCAGCATTACTATGCTTTATATCACCTTTTCTATCTGGTCCAAAGATTGGTTCAATGTCTTTCCCAAGTGCTCTACAAAGAGAGTTGTAGACATCAATCAAATATTCTCTTCCCCCGTAAGCGATATTAAATGCTTCTCCGGCAACTTCAGAGGATGCCTGGCAAGCTTTTAGATTCGCCTCTATCACATTTTCGATATAAGTGAAATCCCTGCTTTGCTTACCATCGCCATTTATTGTAGGTTGTTCGTCCTCTAGCAATTGCTTAATGAATTTAGGCAATACAGCAGCATATGATCCATTTGGATTTTGTCTCTTTCCAAAAACATTAAAATATCTTAGCCCATACGTATCGAGACCGTACAATTTTGAATAGAGCCTACCGTACTCTTCATCTATTTTTTTAGTGAGCGCATAGGGAGATAAGACATTCCCCTCTCTTCCTTCTCTCTTTGGAAGATTTGGTTCATCACCATAAACTGATGAACTCGAAGCATAGACAAATTTTTTAACGCCTTTTTGTCTAGCAGCTTCCATCATATTAAGAGTGCCACGAATATTGATTTCTTCATAGAGCAATGGCATTTCTATACTTCGAGGTACACTCCCCCATGCTGCTTGATTAAGAACATAATCTACACCTTCACAGGCTTTCAGACATGTTTCTAAATCACGAATATCTCCTTTAATAAATGAATAATTCGGATTATCAATAAATAAATCAATATGTTCTTGCTTACCGTTAGATAAATCATCTAAACATCTAACTTGGTATCCTTTATTAAGTAACACTTCACAAAGATTAGAACCGATAAATCCAGCTCCGCCTGTTACTAGAAAGACACTCTCTTTTTCAAATACGATATCTTCATAACCCATTCTTATATACGACCTCTCTTTACAATCTCCAGTACTTATATCCTACTTCTTCATATTCTTTTTTATTTAGTATCCCTTTGATATCAATGATTACTTTGTTTTCATTTGATTCTTTTTTGAACATTTTATCAAAATCTTCTTGAGATAGATTTATGAATTGGTCATGTCCAACTGCCACAACAATAGCATCTGCCTCTTGTACATCTGCTATTTCATCGAAGGTAATTCCATATTCGTGTTTAGCTTCTTCTGCATCCGCTTGTGGGTCTGCAATCATTGGTGTTATTCCATATTCTTTTAGTTCTTCTACAATATCAATAACTCTTGTATTTCGTGTATCTGGACAATTTTCTTTGAATGTAAATCCTAAAATTGCAACTTTTGCCTCTTTCACTGGAACATTTGCTTTAATCAGATTTTTTATTAGATTCTCAACAACATATTTACCCATATCATCGTTAATTCGTCTTCCAGAAAGAATAATTTGAGAATGATAGCCCATTTGTTCAGCTTTATACGTAAGATAGTAAGGATCGACTCCAATACAATGTCCTCCGACTAGACCTGGTGAGAAGTTCAAAAAATTCCATTTTGTACTAGCTGCTTCAAGAACTTCTTTTGTATCGATTTCCATTTTATTAAAAATAATCGACAGCTCGTTCATAAAGGCAATATTGATATCTCGTTGAGAGTTTTCAATAACTTTCGCTGCTTCAGCAACTTTAATAGACGCTGCTCTGTGAACACCCGCATCTACAACAAGTTCATAAACTCTTGCAATTACATCTAGAGATTCTTCATCCATACCGGAAACAACTTTCACGATTGTTTCTAGTCTATGCACTTTATCTCCTGGGTTAATTCTCTCAGGAGAATAACCTACTTTAAAATCTTTACCACATTTCAGCCCAGACTCTTTTTCTAGAATAGGAATACAAATTTCTTCTGTTACTCCTGGATAGACGGTTGATTCAAAGACCACGATTGATCCTTTAGTAAGATTACGTCCAACGGTTCTACTCGCAGATTCTACTGGTTTTAAATCAGGAGTATGATCTGAATTAACTGGCGTAGGAACCGCTACAATATGAAACTTCGCTTCTTTAAGTTTCTTCTCATCTGAGGTAAATTCCACAGTTGTTTCTTTAATTACTTCATCGCCAACTTCTTTGGTTGGATCAATTCCTTGTTTGTATAAATTTACTTTTTCTTGACTAATATCAAATCCAATTACTTTAGCTTTTTTTGCAAATGCTACAGCAATTGGCATTCCTACGTATCCTAGTCCTATAAGTGAGATTTTTTCTTGTTTATTTTTGATTTTTTCATATAAATTCATTTTGATAGCTCCTTCTAACTATAGTATTTCCATAGTTCTCATAATAGATTGATTGATCAACTTCACGTCATACTTCTCTTTTACAATTTCTAAGTTTCTTTGTGCCATCTCTTCATTTAATACTTTATTTACTATTAAAATTTTCATCTTTTCTACTAAACAATTAATATTTTTAATCGGAACAAGAAAACCGTTATATCCATCTGTAACCGTTTCTCTACACCCAGGAGCATTAGTAGTAATAATCGATCGACCCACTGCCATCGCCTCAAGAACGGTTTTTGGAGTTCCTTCGTGATAGGATGGTAATACATAGGTGCTGCACTGTCTTAAGTAAGGTCTCACATCGCTTTGTTCCCCAAAATATTCTATAATTCCTTGTTCAATAAATGGTTGTAATTCTTCTGGTAATAATGCTGAAGGGTTACTGTCATACGGTCCCACCAATAGGCATCTTACTTTAGGATCGATTAATTTAATTTGTTTACATGCTTCTAGATACTCCATAACTCCTTTATCCCTTATCAATCTACCAATAAATAAGAATGTAGGGTGGTCAGGTAATGGTTCCGATTTAAATTTTTCAAGGTTCACACCAGATCCATTAATAATTACCGTTTTATCTTCTTTAACTAGTCCATTATGTATAAATTCATTTTTATCATCATTATTCTGAAAAAAAACATTCTTACTTGCATGACATGCTAAACGATACTCTGTCATCATGATTGCTCTAACTAATCTATTTTTAAAACCTTCACCTCTAAAAACAGAACCTAGTCCGGCAATTAACGGATATACTTCCGAAATCCCATTTGCTTTTGCAGCCAGACTTCCATATACTACTGTTTTTGCTTGATATGTGAATACTTTATCCGGTTTTTCCTTCTTCATAAATTTCTTTAATTCTCTATAAGTTCTCAAATCATTAAATGGATTTATACCATTTCTCTCAACATAAATTTGCTTATAACGAATACCATATTCATTAAATTTTTGACTCCAAATAGATTCCGGCTCGGGGCCTAAAGCAATAACAGAATGACCCTTTTTTATAAAATCCTTCATCATATCCATACGAAACCAAAAGAGTGATGAGGTATGACTAGAAAGCACGGCTATTTTCATTTATTATTGGTCTCCTCCTGCGTAGAATCTAAGACATCACGTATATCATTATCTATTCTTCCAGTACCACCTTCAACAACGCCATCACGTCTTAACACACTAAAAATCGTACCAAAGAAACAACGAACATCCATTGGAAAACCAATCTTTTCTGCATATTCTCCGTCCAGTCTTGCTTTAACATCAATTTCAAGTTCGTCACGCCCGTTAATTTGTGCCCAACCGGTCAATCCAACTGGTACATCATTGGCACCATATATATCTCTAGCTTCAATTAAATCGAATTGATTCCAAAGGGCTGGTCGTGGACCGATAATGCTCATCTCCCCTTTAAAGATATTAATGATTTGTGGGAGTTCATCTAAAGATGTTTTACGTAAGAACTTTCCTACTTTGGTAATCCATTGATCCGGATTTTCTAAAAGATGAGTCGGCATATCTGATGGTGTATCAATACGCATTGTTCGAAACTTTAATATATTAAAGTGCTGCTTATGAATCCCTACCCGTTTTTGTTTAAACAGAACTGGACCTGGTGAATCGAGTTTAATCGCGATGATCAGTAATAAAAACACAGGAGATAATAAAATAAGTCCAATACCGGATAAAACAAAGTCGATGACACGTTTGATTTTTAAATAAATCATAGTTGGTTCCTCCTGTTTAAAGTTAATAAAATTTAACGATTAGCAAATGCCACAACTTCTTTCGCTAACAATCGGTCTTCTTCTGACAAACTCTCAACAAAATCCATCACTTCTTCAAGTTTCGCACCTTTGATATTTCCAACAAAAATTTTATCAAAGACTTGTTGATCGTTGCGCTCTTCATCGAGTAGCAATTCTTCATATAGTTTTTCCCCTGGGCGAATTCCGCTTTCAACGATTTTAATCTCATTTTCGGTATAGCCGCTCAGTTGAATCATATTTTTCGCTAGATCAACGATTTTGACTGGTTCACCCATGTCTAAGACGAAGATTTCACCCCCGCTTGCTAATGCACCTGATTGAATCACGAGGCGACTTGCTTCGGGAATCGTCATGAAGTAGCGTGTCATACGAAAATCGGTAATCGTAATCGGACCACCCTTGGCAATTTGTTCCCGGAATACCGGGATGACACTACCGCGTGAACCTAAGACGTTACCAAAGCGGACCGCTGAAAATTTTGTTTGACTATTTTCATTGAGTCCGGTCACAATCAGCTCCGCAATGCGTTTGGTTGCGCCCATCACGTTTGGTGGGTTATTGGCTTTATCGGTTGAAACCATCACGAATTTTGCGACACCGGCGGCTTTAGCAGCTTCGGCGACATTTTTTGTACCGTAAACATTGTTTTTAACGGATTCTCTTGGATTGGCTTCCATCAACGGTACATGCTTATGCGCGGCCGCATGGTAGACAATCTGTGGTTGGTGCTCGGCCATGACGTCCATCATCCGCTCTCGGTCTTGCACGTCGGCAATGACTGGGATGATTTTGGTCGTTTTTGACGCAAACGTTTGACGCAATTCACGTTCAATTAGATAAATCGAATTTTCGCCGTGCCCCAATAAAATTAAGGTTTTCGGCGTAAACTGCATCACTTGGCGACAGATTTCTGAACCAATCGACCCACCCGCTCCAGTGACCAGAATCACTTTATCCGTCAGTTGGTCTTTGATTTGTTCAATATCAAGTTTGACTTCTTCTCGTCCGAGTAAATCCACAACGTCAATCTTTTTCAAGCGAGAGATACTGACTTTCCCTGAAGCCAGTTCTTCCATTGACGGCATCGTATTGATTTTGACGGGCGTCGTTTTTAATAAAGTAATCATTTCGCGCAGCCGTTTAGGCGTCAAGGATGGAATGGCAATTGTCACCATGTCGATTTGATGCTCTTTAATCAAATCAGGCAAATCTTCAATCGTTCCTTTGACTTGAATGCCTTCTAAATAAATCCGTTGTTTGTTTGGATCGTCATCAATCAGACCAATAATGTCAATTTCATGAGCGGTGAGCGAATGCGTCACACTATTAATTAAGATGCGTCCTGCTTCTCCCGCACCAATAACTAGTGTCCGTTGTGCCTTTTCGCCTCGATCTTTGCGCCAACCGTTTTTGCGTTCGATATACAGTCGCCACATCAAGCGACTCATTACAATCAGCAAAGTACTGACTAAAAAAATAAACGTCATCATGCGTTTGCTAAAAGAACCATAAAATAGCCAATTCAAAAACAAACTACTAACTGCCATTGACGTTGTCGTTAAAACGATGGCGATAATTTCTTGTAAATTCGTATAGCGATTCATCCGAGTGAAGACTTTAAAGAGAACACCAAAGACAAAATACATCCCGGTCGTAATCAACATCATCCCCGGTAAAGAGGATACTTCGAGTGAAACAAAAGGATCCATAAATAAATAGGCAAATAGATTGGAAAAAAGTAAAATTAAAAAATCGACGAGCGCAATAATCAAAATTTTCCGTTTTCTTGTTAAAACAAACACCCGAACTCCCCCTAAAACAATCCAAATTTTTTCTTTTTCACTTCTGTATAACTTGGATAAGAGACCTCATCACCATTAACGAGGTCTCTAGCGACCTGTTGCATCTGCAAGACTTTTTCTTTGCCCCATTCTTGCTCGATGATTTCATAGGCTTCTTTTAAATAAAAACGACGCTTTGAGATGCCGTGTGCATCCGAAGCGACCATCTGGACGAGATTATGTGTTACCATCTCGTGCGCTGTCTTTTGAATGTTTTTGCCGAAAATACCGACAATGCTTGGTGCAGTTAGTTGCGCCAAACAGCCCATCTCTAAAAACGGGATTAGGCGATTAGGATCTTCGCGAAACATCGCATTGCGTTCTGGATGGACAATTACAGGAACCTTGCCTAATGTTCGGAGTTCAAAAAATAATGACTCACTATAAGCCGGAACGTCCATTGTCGGGAATTCCAACAGTAAATAGGTATCAGTCAGATCGGTAAATAACAGTTCATCTTGGTTTAATAACGTGAGGAGTTCGCCCGTGACATGCACCTCTTGACCTTCGAGTAAGGTCAGTGGGAGGTGACGTGCGTCAAGGACGGATTGTAAGTGGTGAACAGCCGCAATGATTGACTTTTTATCATTTTCATAGCGTCCGTTGTTGTGATGCGGGGTACATAAGAGGTGGGTAATGCCTTGTTCGATGGCTTGTTCCGACATTGCAAGGCTTTCCTGTAAGCTTGCGGCTCCGTCATCGACTGCGGGTAAGATATGGCAATGTAAATCGATCATGCGTATTCACTTCCTTTCTCACTTGAATATTTAAATTCTTTTTAAGTTCTTTTTAAGGAAACTTGTTTTTAATAGTAATAGTAGCCTTGGTCACGAGTGTGTGTGGCACCGTTATAGACCACACCTAAGACTCTAGCTTGCACTAACCCAAGTGCTTCTTTGGCTTTCGCGATTGACTCTTTGCTTGTCACATTTTCACGAACGACGAGTAGCGTCCCGTCGACCTTCGAGGACATGATTTGCGCATCGGTGACAGTAATCACTGGTGGCAAATCGAAAATGATAAAGTCATAGACTTGTTTGAGCTCCATCTTCACTTGATCCATGCGTTTAGAGTCGATTAATTCAGACGGGTTCGGTGGTTTGGGACCACTCGTTAATACGTCAAGATTCTCGACAAACGTCGGTTGACAACTTTCAACGGCCGATTGGTTCGTACTTAAGACCGTACTGAGTCCTCTCGCGTTCGGTAAATGAAAGGTTTGATCGACGGTTGGTTTTCGCATATCCGCATCTACTAGTAAGACTCTTTGACCTGATTTGGCAAAGACAATCGCTAAATTCGCAGCGGTTGTTGATTTTCCTTCACTCGGTCCTGAAGAGGTGATTACCATTGATTGCAAGCGACGATCAACCGAAGCTGCAAATTGAATATTCGTTCGGATGGTGCGATATTGTTCAGAAATGGGAGAAGACGGATTGGTTAACGTAATGAGTCCAACCGCTCGTTTCGATGCTTCTTTGTTTTGTTTTTTTGACATTCGCTTCTCCTCCTAGACTTTCGAGCGACTACGACGTCCCGCTTCACTCGTAGGAGTTGTCGGTTTTGCCGTTGGTTTATTCGCTGGTTTCGGTACGTATTGGGCATTGATTTCTTTGGCACTCATCAGTGGGACGGTTCCAAGAATCGTAAGTTCTAGATTCTCCGAAATAAAACGTGGGTCTTTGACCGTGCGATCGAGTAGTTCAAAGACAAAGGCTAATCCGACACCGACCATCATTCCGAGCACAAGACCAATCGCTAAGTTCAATTGATTGTTTGGCGAAATCGGGTTCGGACTTGCTACCGCACGGGAAACAATTGTAATTTCTTCAACGTTCGTTAAAATGTCTTTGACGGTTTCTTTAAAGACTTCCGCCGTTGTATTGGCAATCGCTTCAGCGGTCATCGCATTATCGGCCGTTGCTTGAATCGAGAACATTTGCGAATTTTGCGCTTGAACGACTTGTAAGGCCCCTTTAATTTGGCCCGTCGTCATCTTAATATCATGGTCTGCGGCTAAGCGACGTTGGACTTCTTCCGCTTGTGCGTCCCCTTGTAAAATAATATCTTTATAGGTGTTTAACATTTGTAAATTAAAGTTAATATCATTTACCGTACTCGTTTCTGATTGTGGCAAGGACACGATCAGTTGGGCACGTGAGCTATACTGAGGTGTCACGAAGAAGAAGGTGAATCCTCCCGCAAGTGCTAATCCGATAAAAGTACTTAATAAAATGGTTGTGATACGTTTACGCAAGAGATCAAAAATCTCTTTTAAGCTAATTGTGTCTTCCATAGTTTCTCTACTTTCTCTACTAAATGACGAGGCATTTATTTTTTTGTCGTGCAGGTGAGTTCAGAAGCATTGTTACCGAATCGATGCGTTGTTTAACATCAACGCGTTCAGCTTGTTTCTTCATTAGTATCCCATTTGTTCGCTAATTTGCGATAATTGGGTTTGGAACTGTTCTTTTAGTTCGGGATTACGAACTTGCGCGACGCTATCGACGGCATTTAAGTAACGCTCATACGTCGCTGCTTCCGTTACGATACCATCTTGGAGCATTTCGTCAAAGCTCTTCGTTAACGCGTTCGACCGACTGACTTGCGCCTCGGCATAATCTAAATAGTCATTCATGAGCGTCGCCCATTGTTCGCCTGGTAAATCCTTAACGGCATCACGTATTTTGGTGATTTCATCTAGCGTGACATCTTGACGAATCACTACGTCGTTAGTTGCGACTTCAAGATTGATGGTGTCATTCGTAAAAAGATTGGTGAGAGACGTTTGAACATCGATTTTCTCCCGTATAAGTAGAAGTTGCGCTTGAAGTTCGGTTTTTTCTTGACTTAGATTTTCCGCATTGCTTGGCAAATCGCTCGCGTTAAGGGAAAAGTCCGCCGCCGATACTTTCAGGCGTTCTAGTTGATTTTCAATAGTAGTGACTTGCGTTACGGTTAACGTCGGTTGCAATAAGTCTTGTGTCTCATCGACATATGCTTCCTCAATCGCCAATCGGACGCTTTCAAGTTGTTTTTGTTGACTGTGGATGGTGTTGACAGCCTGTTCAATTCGTTGCGCCTCCTGGGATTCTTTGGTTCTCATATACCCTAGGACATTCACACCGATGGCAATCAGAGCGACAATGAAGACACTCACACCTTTGAGCCATGGATTTTTCATTTGAAGTACTAACCTCCTCCTATATAACTTTTTTTATCTACAAATTGTTATCGTTGATTGCTTCTATTATATAGAATTCTTACACTTTAGCAAACCTTTTCTTGGATTTTTATTCAAAGTAAAAACCGAACAATCGGCTTTCACAGAATAAATCGATTTCATCAAATCGCGCAACGAATGCTTTCTATTACTTTTTAAATGGTCTATTTGATATAATTATCGTTTTATTTTTTCGATTATATATTTTAATTTTTGCTGGTTTAACGCTAATTTTCTGTATACCAACGGAAATGAATGAACTGTTATTTTATGAATTAAAATGACTAGTTCGATCCCTTTTTCTAGGAGGATCAACAAGTTTCATTGTATCGTGCTTTGTTACGTTGTTTTTCGGGAGTTTCTGAGAAGCTTTACATTTATTGTTAGTGAATATGATTTTTTGCGGTTTGGACGGAGAGCATGGTTTGAGGACTTTGGATAGGTAGAAGAATTTTCTTGCAGTTTTTTGAATTGTTTTGTATTCTAAAATAAATTACTAAATAAACAGTCCTATATTATTAAAAGCTAAGAAGATCGATGCGCTACTGGTCTATTAATTTCATTTAGATAATGTAGCTCACAACTATCTGTCTTAATCGCTTATGAGTGTATATAATACATAAGATTCCGCTATTTATATTACTATTTTTTAGAATATACTATTTATCTACACACATTTTGATTTCTCCCAATATAAACGAACCAAAAAAGAGCAAACATCGTTTGCCCTTTTTGTCATTTTATAACCAATAATATTATTTTAACGTTGGCCACAGTTCACCATTCTCTTTTATAAAGGCATCTAATAATTGTTTTGCAACTTCCATGCTTGGAACTGTTTTATTTAAAGTAAAGGCTTGTAATGCCTTTTCGTAACTTCCTTCAATAGCTGCTTCAACAATTAATTTTTCGCTATTTAACTGTTGCATCATTAATCCTTGTTGGAACAATGGTACAGGATTTTGTGCAATGACTTCTGGTCCCTTTTTCCCAATATATGCTGGGACTTCTACCATTGCATCATACGGCATATTTGGTAACGCACCTCGGTTTTCAGTTATCACTAAGAATCGTGCATGAGTATCATTTTTTAAAGCAATCGCTAAATCACTGATCCAATCTCCGTGTGAACCTGCATAAAACGTATCTTCTTTTAATTCTCCGGTTGCTAAATAATGATCAACTCCTGCAAATAAGTCTCTTTCACGACCGTTCATTACCTCATTAGCACGAGTATATGTTGGATCCTGATGTTCAACGGTTTCTTTAGAGAGTAAGTAGTACGTTAAATACGTATTAGGTAAATAATCTGGAAAACTTTCCATCATGGTATACACAGATTCCCAAACATGTAACCAGCTACTTACCGCATGGCGGTCGCCCGTCGACTTATTTTTCCGAATTTTCTCTAGATGTTGCGGCGGTAATAAAACTTTATTTTCTTTAATATATACTTTGATTTCTTCAAGTAGATCACGGCCTTTATAATCAATCGACGTAAACCAACCAAAATGATTCAATCCAAAATAATCATAACGGATATTGCTTACATCCTTGATATTTAATGAGGCAGCAAGCATATCTATAATCGCAATTGGCATATCACAAATATTAATAATACGCGCATTCGGACGTAGCTTACGACACGCTTCAGAAACAATTGCTGCGGGATTTGAATAATTTAAAATCCAGTGATCTTTTTCTGCATATTTTTCAACATCATCGATTACTTTAATCATTGGTAAAATTGTACGCATTCCGTACGAGAGTCCTCCAGTTCCACAGGTTTCCTGCCCAACGCACCCAAAACGTAATGGTACTTTCTCATCTAATTCACGCATCTTATATCCGCCTACACGCATTTGAGCAAAAATAAATGTTGCACCCGTATAAGCTTCTTTCGCACTATTTGTAACGGTCAATTTAATATCACATTTAACGTCCTCTTTTAAAATCCAATCTACTACAACAGCTACTTTATCTTGACGTTCCTTATCAATATCGAATAAACAAATTTCTGCTAATTCTAATTCCTCTGCTCTTAACGCAATTGATTTTACAATCCCTGGAGTAAATGTACTTCCTCCACCTACAAGTGTCACTTTTATTTTTTTCATTAAATTTTCCTCCTACATTCCAAGTTCTTTTTTTACTTCATAACTTATATCTGTCACATTCAAACCAAATATGATCTGAATATCATTATCTTTTTCGACAATTCCACTATGTTCCAACTGATTCATTCGTTCTTTGTCTAATTTTGTGGCATCATTTAATGTTACACGTAAACGAGTAAAGCAATTATCGACACTTACAATATTTTCTTTATTACCTAAAGCCATGATTAATTCTTTAATATCGTTGTCTGTTGTTTCGTCATTTCCATCCTGTTGATTTTTTGCAGACACTGAAGTAACTGGAACAACTTCATCTTCTCTACCTGGCGTTTTTAAATTAAATTTTTTGATTAAATAACTGAATAAGAAAAAGTATAACAATATTTGAATGACGGCTAATAACATCAGTAAGGGCCACTTCGTTTTCTCTGCTCCAAGTGCAATATTTAAAATGATACCACTCAACCCATTTGTACTCGCACGAATTCCCAACAGATTAATGATTACCATAAAACTACCCGCAATCACTGCATGTAAGAAATATAAAACAGGTGCTGCAAAAACAAATAAGAAATCTATAGGTTCTGTAATCGATACCATAAAGGAAGTCACTACTAAAGGTATCAACATCGCTTTAATACGATCTTTGTTTTCTGGTTTTGCCGTATAAATAAAAGCTGCAACGATTCCGATATAACCAAACGTTTTAGTAAAGGCTGTCGTCATCCAACGCACCGTATCCGAAAATTGGGTGATTGCTGGATTGCTCATTTCTGCCATGAAAATGGCATAGGCACCTGAAATTGTTTGACCACCCATTTCGATTGTGCCACCTAGCGGCGAAAATTGGAACGGAGCATAGATCAAATGATGTAATCCAGTTGGTATTAAAATTCGTTCTAAAAATCCATACAAGAATAAACCAAAATTTCCTGTTTCTGAAATTAGATTAGCGACACTTTCAATAGCATATTGAACTGGAGGCCAAATAAATGTTATTGCAAAACCAAACGTAATCATAATGCCAATTAACCAGAGTAAACTCCATTTTGCACCCGCCCACATCTGTAACCAAGCTTGCGAGAATTTCTTATCCGAGGTACGATTATAAACTGCTCCAATCACAAAACCTAGAATGATTCCTCCAAACACTCCAGTATCAAGCACTTGAATCCCTAAAACGTTCCCCTGACCAGTTCCAATTAATCCCAACATTTCTTGTGGTTCAGCTAGCTTACCTAATGCAGTAAGAGTAGCATTATTGGCAGTTAGGAAGATTAGTAATGATATAAAAGCTAAAATAGCGGCTTGATGTTTTTCTTTTTTTGCTACAGCAGCAGCAATTCCGATACAGAATAACGTCGATAGATTATTAATGACAACCATCATTCCTTGATAAATTAGCATTCCTAACATTTGAATAGGACCCCATTGTAAAAATGGTAAAATTCCTACAATCGTTTTATTTGTAATTAGTACTCCGATTACCATAACAATACCGATAACAGACAGATACATGAGTGGTTGAACCATCGTTTTAGAAATAGTTTCTAATACGCTCATCACTTTTTTTTTCATTTTATTACTTCCTCTCAGTTTTAATTATTAATAAACTTCGTTAGATGCATCAGTATATATATAAGTTCTTGTATCGTTAGTTCGTGATCAAAATTCTCTTTTACCATTTTTTTGTAAGCATCTGCAAAATGTAGATGCTTTTGATTTTTTTCTACCAATAATTCATAAACATCTTGATAATTATTTTCATCCAACGTTTTCTTTAAAAATACTCGTTGCGCTAAGAATTTTAAATGTGTTATTAAACGCATTGAATCAAATTCACTTTGAAGAATTTGAATATCATATAATTCTTCAATACATATAATAGAGTGTTTTACAAACCTTAACGTATCAACTGTTTCTTTTGAATCAAATCTATGTAAAGAATTAATGACATGTAGTGCAATGTATCCGGCTTCATTTTCGCCCAAATCAACATTGAAATGAACTCGTAAATATCGAACTCCCCATTGACCAATAGCAAACTCTTTTGGGTAGTAGGATTTAATCTCTTGTAACATTAAATTGGTTGTTTGAAGCCCTTCTTCAAATCGTTGAATAGCAAAACTAATATGTTCAGTTAATGCCATAATAGCTGGAGCCGTTACCTCCATTCCCAAATCTTTTGCATGTTGTAAAATTTTTTCAGCAGCAACAAAATACTCCTCTTGTGTACCTTGGAATAAATCAAGAAATTTTGTTTGTAAATTCGATTGGACATAATAAATTTTTTCCGCTTGTTTTTCATCTATTGAATCATTTATTTTTTTGTTAAATCCAATACCTGAACCAATAATAACGGCTTCTTTATTATCTTTAGTCAGAATTGCTACTGCATTATTATTGTATACTCGGACAATCTTCATTGTTTACTCATCCTTTAATCCATATTTAAAACAGTGACGTCATCTTTTCCTCCTAAAACTCTCCCACTCGTTTGAATATGCTCGATTTTATTATTTTGGAGATTTAAATAGACTAAAAATGTTGTTAAATCAACACCTTCCTCTTTCATGCCTTCCTTATCAAAATTAATTAACAAATCTCCTTTTTTTACTTTTTGTCCTTTCATGACATTCGTTTCAAATCCTCTTCCCCCACGTTTTACCGTATCTATCCCAATATGTATTAATACCTCAATACCTTCTTTACTCTTTAACCCCAACGCATGTTTTGTATCAGAAACTAATGTTACTTCCCCATCACAAGGAGAAAATATTTGATTCGCTTCCGGATAAATGGCCACTCCTTCTCCCATTAGTTTTTGCGAGAAGACAGGATCATTACACTCTTCGATAGGGACTAAAACTCCGGAAACAGGACTCACAAATACCGCTTTTTTCTTTTTTAATAAAAACATATGCATTCCTCTTTTCTTTTTTCCGAATAAAATAAAAAAAGGCATGAGACAAGTAAACACTACACTAGTTTATAAACCAGTATCAGTTAATTACTTGATCTCATGCCTAATTAAATAGTCACACGGATTATTGATGTGTTTTCATTATAGATTTTGATTTAAAAAAATGCAAGCCTTTTCTTTAACAATTTTTCAATCGAATAAAAATACGTTGTAAAGATGAGATATTATTGACTTTGTTTCTTACCTCATCCTTTAGCTAGTATTTAATGCTTATAAGCTATTGATATTCTGTAAATTTGAGATAGAAACCGTAACTGATACTGATTTAACGATGCTCTTATACTAGGCGACAAAACATTTCGTAAGTAAGTGCCAAGATCCATACCAGCAAAGAAAAAACGCCTCATCCATCTTCGCTCTACACGAAGACAAATGAGACGTCCGCTTATTTTTTATGCAATAATCATTTAATCTAAAATCGTCACTTTGACATTGAAGCGGCGTCCCCACTGACGACAGGCTTCCACACTGCCAAGATGGACGTCTAAGATGTTCCCTTTGATGGCGCCACCGGTATCTGCAGCTAAGGCAATGCCGTATCCTTCGACTTCTACCAGAGTTCCAAGTGGAATGACGTTTGGATCGACAGCGACGACTTGTGAGTTTTGACGTAAATCAATTCCCAGTGCCGTGTAATAACTTGAGCCAGGTTCGGTATATGAATAGGCTGTTGACTCCATGTATAAGACTTTGCCTGTACTCGTTGGTTTTTCTTCCACGACTGGTGTCTCTTCCACAGATGGTGCTGGTTGTGGCGTTGATGGTGTCGTCGTGCTTGGTTTGCTGACGGACTGGTTCGTTGACGTATTTTGGTTCACGTTGGTTTGGGTTTGTTCTTTTTGCGCTTCTTCAGCGGCTTTTTTCGCGTCGGCTTCGGCTTGTTTTTGGGCCGCAGCTTCTGCTTCTTGACGTTTGGCTTCTGCCTCAATGCGCGCGAGTTCCACGGCTTTGCTGTTGGCAATCGTCGTTAACGCTGCTTGATTGGTCGCGAGTTGTTCTTGCAATGCTTGAACACGTGTTTCAAACGTTGCGGCTTCTTCTTCTAATGCCGCTTGGTTTTGTGTCAGATTTGCTTGTGTTTCTTCCATCGTTGCTTCGAGTGTTTCGAGTTTTGCCGTTTCGCTTTCTAAACTTTCCACCGCTTCTTTTTCGGCGTTTTGGAAGAGAGTAATGGCGTAAACACCGTTAATTAACTCTTGGAGGCTCGATGATTCTAGGAGCACGAAGAGTTTATTTTCGTTGACGCGATTGACTTGTAGCTGACGTAAGCGTTCTGCCACGACTTCTTTGCGTCGTTCGATGGCTTCTTGCGTTTGGCTAATCTCTTCTTTGGTTTCAACGAGGCGCGCCTCGTTTTCGGCAATATCACTTTTCAGTGTTTCGACCGCTTGATACGTCTCATTGACTTGCGTTAAAGCGCTCTGTACTTCTTGACTGATCGCTTGACTTTGTTGTTGTAACTGATTTTCTTCTTTATTCAGCGAGTCGATCGTATCCGCTGAGACGGCCATTGGGGCGATAAGTTGGAACAATAAGAGGCCATAGGCGATACCTTTTTTTCCCTTCAACAAAAATAATTCACACCTTTCTTTTGTTAAACGAATTCTTTGGATAGTATACTTGATTTTCGGTTGTTATTTATTGCAATTTGCTTACAGATTATTACAATCATGCGTGAAATTCGACAGTTAACTTGTATTCTATTGAACAAACGAGTCAAAAGAGTGAATGAAAGCCATTTCTTTTTCGTTACATTCGTTACTTGTTTGTAACATCATGCACAGTTCTTTTCATTTCATCCTTTTTTCGCTATGATAGAACAAGGAAACCACTGAAGGAGTTGGAGGAATGTTCCATTTATTGAAATATGCAAAAGACTATCGCAAGGAAATGATTTTAGGTCCCGTCTTTAAATTTGCGGAGGCGATCTTTGAATTAATTCTTCCATTATTAATGGCAGTCTTAATCGACCAAGGGATCCAGCAACAAAACTGGACAAAAGTCTGGGAAATGACTGGCTGGATGATTTTCTTCTCGATTACCGGTTTAATTTGTGCGGTGACGTGTCAGTATTACGCATCCATCGCCTCACTCGGGCTTGGAACGGAGCTACGCAAACAGTTACTGCAAAAAATTAACCGCCTGAATCACAGTGATTTGAATTACTTTGGCTCCGATACGTTAATCACGCGGATGACCAATGACGTCAACCAAATGCAACTGGCACTGGCGATGCTCATTCGCCTCGTTGTTCGTGCGCCGTTTTTAAGTATTGGCGCGCTCGTCATGTCGTTTTATATTGATTGGCAAATGGGTCTTGTGTTTGTGGCCATTTTACCGATTTTCTCGCTCTTATTATTTATTTTAATTCGTTTTTCGGTGCCGCTTTATCGCACGGTCCAACAACAACTCGACCGCCTCAATCAACTGGTCGCGCAAAACTTAAGTGGCGTACGCATCATTCGGGCGTTTGATCGCCAATCAAATGAAGTTAAAAAATTCAATGACGCCAGTGACGCGTTGAATAAAGATTATTTACGGGTGGCGCAACTATCAACCATTTTGTCGCCCCTGACGACCTTGATTTTAAACCTCGGCGTACTCGGCGTGTTTGCCATCGGTGGCTTAAAAGTTGAAGTCGGTGATCTGCAACAAGGTGAGATTTTAGCGCTCGTCAATTATATGAACCAAATGTTATTAGCCTTAATTGTCGTCTCCAATTTAGTCGTGATTTTTACCCGCTCAGAAGCGTCCGCGCGTCGAATTAATGAAGTCTTCGATCGCCCCGTGACCTTACTTGAACGTGGCACCGACTATACACCAGAAGAAATGGCGGGTGAAATCGTCTTTGACAACGTGAATTTCCGTTATCGTCCCGATTACGGCCGTGTCTTAAAAGAAATCTCGTTTTCTGTACCAGCTGGAAGTACGGTAGGAATTACCGGGCCAACCGGTTCTGGGAAATCGACGTTAACGCAATTGTTACCCCGCTTTTACGATGTGACAAGCGGTAATGTTTTGATTGATCACGTTAACGTCACGGACTGGCCACTAGATAATTTACGCAATCAAATTGCGTTTGTCCCGCAAAAATCAGTCTTACTGCGTGGCACGATTCGGGAAAACTTGCAGTGGGGGAATGCGGAAGCGAGCGATGACGACTGTTGGGAAGCCCTGACGATTGCCCAAGGGGCGGAATTCGTCCGGCAGTTGCCGCAACAACTCGACACGTTAATTGTCGAAGGCGGTAAAAACTTCTCAGGTGGGCAAGTTCAACGCTTGGCCATCGCCCGTGCGTTAATGCGCAAACCCAATATCTTGGTGCTCGATGACTCGCTAAGCGCGCTTGATTACCAAACCGACTATCTCTTGCGCCAAGAATTAAAAGCGTTACCGATGACGGTTTTCTTAATTTCCCAACGCATTGCTTCTATTAAAGAAGCCGATCAAATTCTCGTCTTGGAAAAAGGTCGCCTAACCGCGCAAGGGACGCATGAGACCTTGCTTGCGACTTCTAGCTATTACCAAGCGATGGTCGACACACAAAAGGAGGCGATTTAAATGCGAAAAAAATCATTTGATTGGCAGACATTTACTCGTTTTCTGCCGTATTTAACGGCCTCATTAAAAGAAAATCTCTTCGCCCTCGTCTTTGGCGTCATCGCAGGTGGTACGTCGGTGTATGTCACCTTCTTGATTGGTCGCGCCATTGACCAATTAATCGGCTTTGGTCGCGTGAATTTCAATGCCTTATGGGACATCTTGTGGTTATTTTTAATCGTGATTTTGATTACGGTCTTTAGCCAGTGGATTATTCAACGCTTAGGAAACCAGGTCGCTTACCAAAGCGTCAATCGCTTGCGTCAAGATACGTTCGCGCATTTGAACCAACTGCCACTTCAAACGTATGACCAAACGCCACACGGGAGTTTAATGAGTCGTTTCACCAATGACTTGGATCAAGTCTCAGTAGCGGTCTCAGCCGTCTACCAACAATTATTTACCGGCGTCACCGTCATTATTTTAGCCTTTTTCTTAATGCTCACGCTAAATGTGACCCTGACACTCGTTGTCTTACTCGTGACACCGATTATCTTTTTTGTGAGTTACTGGGTAGCCAAACGCTCCCAAAACGATTTTCGCCAGCAACAAGAAATTCTCGGCGATATAACGAGTTTCATTAATGAACGCGTCGGCAATCAAAGTCTCGTCAAAGCGTTCCAACAAGAAACACGCAATGAAGTTGACTTTGATGGCTTGAACCAGACGTTACGCGTTCGCGGGCAACAAGCGATGTACTCTTCTTCCCTTACAAACCCGGTCTCACGCTTTGTCGATCACTTAGCGTATGTCGCGGTCGGTTTTGTTGGCGCGTGGTTAATTTTACGCGGGTCCACAACCGTGACTGTCGGCATGATTGCCAGCTTTACCATTTACTCGACCCAGTTCTCTAAACCATTCATTGAAATTTCTGGCTTAATGACGCAGATCCAAGGGGCCTTCGCTGGCTTAAATCGCGCCTTTGACTTACTCGATCAACCGATTGAAACCGTCGAAGCAACACGCACGTTACCAGCCGTCAAAGGTGAGATTGTGTTTGAAAATGTGGCGTTTGCTTACCAAGCGGATCGCCCACTGATCACCGACTTTTCGTTTACCGCACATGCTGGCGAAACGATTGCCATTGTTGGGAAAACCGGTGCCGGCAAATCAACCTTAGTCAACTTGCTGATGCGTTTTTACGACGTGCAAGCTGGCAAAATCTTGCTTGACAATGAAGACATCCAAACGATTCCGCGGAATCAATTACGCCAATCGTTTGGGATGGTCTTACAAGACACGTGGCTCTTTGACGCCACGCTCCGTGAGAACCTCACGTACGGCAGACCCGAGGCCACCAACGAGATGATTTATAACGCACTCAAAAAAACCGAAATGTTCGACTATGTCATGGATTTACCCGAACAACTCGATACCCAAATTGGCCATTACGGCGTTAAATTATCCGAAGGGCAGCGCCAGTTATTGACAATTACCCGGACGATGATTGCCAACCCGCCGATGTTAATTTTGGATGAAGCCACCAGTTCCGTTGACCCATTAACTGAGAAGAAAATCCAAGACGCCTTCTTAGCGCTGATGTCTGGGAAAACAAGCTTTGTCATCGCCCATCGCTTGGCGACAATCCAAGCGGCCGATCAAATCTTGGTGATGGATCAAGGCCAAATCATTGAACAAGGAACGCATGAACAGTTACTCGCAGCAGAAGGGGCGTATCACGCACTCTATCACGCGCAGTTCCAACAATCTATAACGTTAGAATGAGGATAAACAAAAAGCAGCGACCGTAAATTCGGCCGCTGCTTTTTTGTGTGATGTTATTGTCGTTGGATAGTGTTATTCGTTTAGAAGACCTAGCGATTCTTTGAGCGTGAGAATCCGACGCACGGACGCGTCTAAGTCCGCTTCTGGATAGTCGCCATTTTCCACTGCCGTAATGACGACGGGAATTTGGCTTGCATAACTTGAAGACAAGACTAAATCATTGCCGGCTTTAAGCGCAGTTAGGCCCGCTTGTTCTTGGCTCGTAAAATCGGCGAGCCCTAGCATGTCCATGTCATCGGTCATAATGACACCCTCAAAGCCCAGTTCCTCGCGTAAGACTTGGATGACTTTAGGGGATAGCGAAGCGGGTTGCGTGTCGTCAATACTCGTGACGATATTATGTGACACGAGGATACTATCGGCTCCGGCTTTAATCCCTGCTTCAAAAGGTAGAAAATCATTGGTCCGCAGTTCTTCAAGGGTTCGCGTATCGCGCACGATCTCGACATGCGAATCGCGATTATTGCCGTAACCTGGAAAATGTTTCAGGGTCGAAGCAACACCTGTTCCGGCAAGGCTCTTCACGACCGTTTCGACAAAGGTACTCGTCCCCGCCGCGTCTAAGCCAATCGTGCGATCATAAATGAAGGCATTCGGATCGGTCGAAACATCGGCCACTGGGAATAAGCCGAGTTGAATGCCGTAATTGGTTAAGATTTCTGCTTTTTGTTTCGTATCGGCAGTGATGGCTTCCCAGCCACCATTTTGGTACAGCGTTTGTGGGGCTAAAAATGGACTTGCCACAAGATTCGCGTTACGGCTAATCCGTGTCACGGTCCCTCCTTCTTCATCGGCGCCAATCAAGAGCGGGATCTCACTATTTGCTTGTAAGGTTTGAATTTGAGTAATCAGACTTTCAGCCGTCGCATTTTCGACATCTTGGCCAAAGAGTAAAAAACCGCCTAGATGATACATTTGGCTATCGGTAAGTGCTGTATCTCCTGGATAACGGACAAGAAAGAGTTGGCCGACTTTTTCTGCGATGGACATTTCTGCAATTTTTTGATCAAGCCAAGTAGTGGATTCGTTTGGAGCAGTTGTGCTTTCCGTTGTGTTGTCAGATGATCTCGTCGTGCTTGGTTGTGTTGCGGTTGTGCTCGTGGTTGTCTCGGTGCTAGTCGTCGAACTTGTGTCTGTTGGACCGGTCGCATCGTTTGAGGGTTGGTTGAACCAAATCATTACGCCCACAATGAGCGCGAGTGCGAGCAGACCAAGTGATGCCAGGGTTTGTTTATTCATTAAAAAATCTCCTTTCCAGACTCTATTTTAGAGTACAGGGAAAGGAGATGCGATGCAACTATTACGCTATTAGAAAGAATAGCGACTTCTTCTCATTAATGTCTTCATTGGAATGGCACGACCGACGACATACGTTAAGATGGTTTGGATTGGTAACATCAACGCACCCTTTACGAGGCGTGGTCCCCAGATGACCCAGCTTGTTAATGGTTGATTGTACATGATTGCCAACCAAATTGGCGTTAAGATAAAGCCAATTAACAAGGTATTTGCCAAGGTACATAAGAACGCGTTTTTCCATGTGACTTCTTTTTTATAAAAGAAGTAGCCGTAAATACAACCTCCGATAAAGGCGTTGAGGGTAAAGCCTGGAAAGAAAGCGGCTTTTGCAAAGAGCATCATTCCGATGATGTCGGCGATGACTGCGCCGATGCCGGTCCAAATTGGTCCAAACATCATTGCCATGACGATTTTTGGCACAAAATCAAACGAGATTTTGATGAATTGCCATTCGAACCCTAAGATTCGGGATAGGACGACCATTATGGCGATCAGCAATCCCATCATGCTTATCATGTAAGCATTCAGTTTTTTGTTCATTTGAAGCATCTCCTTTTTAGAGTTGCAACATTCGATTATTCAGCGAATGCGAAAATAAAACCGCGAGCCACAGCCCTTCGTCCAAAAACGACATTCCATTTTTTGACACTTAACGCTTTATTTTCTACTCTGATTATTTTTAGGCTTACAGCCGTGGATAGAATATACCACAGTTGTCTCTTTCCGACAATGGCATTTTCTGAAAGTTTTCTTACAATGATAAGGTTTTTTTGACGTCCTCTCTTATAAGTTGTTCTAAATCATTCTAAGATGATGAATATCGTGAACCTCTGGTTTTGGGTTAGGAATTTCTTACAGAATTTTTGGGTCGCTTTCGGTAGCGCTGGGACCGTTTCGAGCCTGTGGTTGCTGAAGCCGTTCGAGCATAGCGAGTTACGGATACAGTATCAGGCCTCTGCGTGACTCTCAACTTTCAAGCTTCAAACAGCCTCTACACGCTGACGCATGAAGAGGCTGTAATTCACATTGAATCCTTGGACAGTGCTACAAGCGACCAAAATTCTTCCAGAAATTCTGCCGAGTATGCGTTTCTGATGAATGATGGCGATTGATTGTTGTTTGGTAGGTTCTAGATTGCAGAGATTGATATTGTATTTACGAAAAAATTGAACAGCTAGATTTTCATGCATAAAGTCGAATCAAGAATAACTGTTGAAGATTTGTTCATTTATACGAAAGTAATATCACTCGTGTATTCATCTAACAAATGAAGTATAAAAAAGTTACTGCTATAAATATAAAGGGTGAAAAACAAACTATCGAATGCATACCCTGTTTACTTTGGCTTATTCCTTTAGCAATTAGCTAGTGTTTGAAGCTCTCAAGTCCGAGTGTCACGCTTGCAGCCTGATATTGTATCCGTAACTCGCTATGCTCGAACGGCTTCAGTAATCATCGGCTGAGGACGGTTTAACGGCTATCCTAGGAAACGGGCCTATTAAGCAGTCCTCGTTCTTCTTAACTTTGTTAAATAACATAACCGGGGAAGGTTCTTCTAACGTACGAACAAATCTAAGCTGCTTCTTCTTTTGCTTTGCGGAAAATTGGGATGGCAAAGCCGCGATTGAGTGAGCGAACAACGAAAAAGGCGATGTTATAATCGATCATGCTGTGGACGATGCCGCCGACTCCCATTAATACGAAGAAGAAGTAAAAGACATTTCCGTCGACTTGCAATTGTCCTCCGAATAAGAAGATTGCGACAACGAGTAATTCAAAGGCTGCGTGGATCAAAGCTAAGATAAAATTATACACTTGGAATTTTTTTGGTTCTAAGACAATTTCCGGATGTTTTTGTAAATAAGTCGAGCCAACCACTGCAAAAACTAAATGCGATAATGCTCGTAGGCCGATAATAAATGGTAAGCCGTTAATAAAGAAGCCAAATGCGGTTCCCAAAGCCACGGCGATTGCGACACTTGGTGAAAAGAACATGGCGATAAATAATGGGACATGGCTTGCTAGTGTAAAGGATGCCGGTCCGATGACGATTTTTGGCATCACCATTGGAATGATGACACCCATGGCGATTAGTAATGCTGAAATGGTTATTTGATGCGTTGAATTTCTTTTCATTTTGTTTCCCTCCATCTAATTAGGTGTCAAGACACTTTTTAACTATCTTTAGTGTAGCTTTTAAGACACGACCTGTCAAGACAGTTGATGAAACTTTCGATTGTCTTTTCACGATACATTTTCAGATGAAACATAAAAACGTGAATCTGTATCAAATTTTTCTAGTTGAGATTGTCTTTTCAAAAGAAATACACGCAAGCAAAAAAGCCTAAAACAAATCGTTCTAGGCTTTTTTGTCGTGATTATTTAGGTTGTACAATTTTTAGTGTTGATGGAAATATCGCTACAAGCTTTCTCTCCGCATTTATTTCATTTTTTAACAAAAAAGATATCAAACGGATAACGGATACTAGCGGACTGGAGAAAAACGCCTTGTGTCGGCTGCATCAAAAGACGAAATGTGAATGACTCTAGGTTCGTGCTTCAGCACTTACCTAGAGTTTGAAGCTTTCGAGCTGATCGTCACGCAGAGGCCTGATACTGTATCCGTAACTCTAGGCTCGAAGCGGTCTCGCAGCCCTTCACTCAAGGTGATTTTTCGCAAGGGAGCGCCAGATTCCAACAATACCGTTTGATCAAGAGGATTATTTACTTGCTAGCATCGCATTGCTTAACGCTGCGAATTCGGCTAGTGATAAGGTTTCGCCGCGGCGTGTTGGATCAATGCCGGCGGTTTCTAAGCTAGCTTGGAGCCATTCTTTGATTTCAGGTGTTTTGCCGTATGTGTTTTGCAAGTTATTCCAAAGGGTTTTGCGACGTAATTGGAATGCGGCTTTCGTTAATTTAAAGAATTCTTTTTCATCTGTGACGTCAACAGCGGGTGTCGCCCGGCGTGTTAATTTTAAGATGGCTGAATCCACGTTTGGTTGTGGTACGAAGACGGTTTTGGGTACGATGAAGGCCAGTTGCGCTTCCATGTAGTATTGTACGGCGATGGAGAGTGAGCCGTATGCTTTGGTACCAGGTTTTGCGCTGATCCGGTCGGCGACTTCTTTTTGCATCATGACAACCATTTCGGCAATATCGACACCGGATTCTAAAAAGTACATCATAATGGGCGTCGTAATGTAATACGGTAAGTTTGCGACGACTTTAATGGGTAAATTTTCGTTGAATTCTTCTTTGACGACGGTCGCAATGTCGGCTTTTAAGACGTCTTGGTGCAAGACTTTAATATTCGAGTACGGTGCGAGCGTATCGGCTAAGACAGGAATCAAGCGGTCGTCGATTTCAAAGGCGATGACTTGATTGGCGCTTCTTCCGAGGTGTTCGGTTAAAGCTCCGATTCCGGGTCCGACTTCAATCACGTTGGTTTCTTTGGTGATTTCAGCGGTTGCGACGATTTTACGTAAAATATTTGGTTCGGTCAAAAAGTTTTGGCCTAAGCTTTTTTTAAAGACAAAGCCGTGTTTTTTTAAGATTTCCTTCGTTCTGGAAGGGTTAGCGATATCGCGGTTTTCGTTCAATGATTTTCCTCTACTTTCTCTAGGGCGGCGATGAGTTCTTCTTTGGTAATGCGGAACATGCTGAGTCGTTTTTGCAATTGTTTGCCATTCGTATAGCCAATGCG
Source organism: Enterococcus aquimarinus (assembly GCF_001885765.1). Taxonomy (GTDB): domain Bacteria; phylum Bacillota; class Bacilli; order Lactobacillales; family Enterococcaceae; genus Enterococcus_I; species Enterococcus_I aquimarinus. The sequence continues at coordinate 61,219 of NZ_JXKD01000012.1, forward strand.
GAGCTCGTCGCCAATTTTTTCGCGGCGTTGTTTGGAGCCTTCGCCGACCATTAGTCCTAAGGCGATTAAATCTTTTTGACTAATCGTGTTTTCGGCGGGTGCGGCTTCATTGACGGGTGTCACGACGCGGCTGAGTGCTTCTAAGATTGCTTCATCACTGGCATGTTCAACGCCTAAGCTGCGGTGTTTCTTTTTGCCTTGCGCTTGGGCACGTGGCAAGAAGGCGTGTTTGACGTCCGGCACGGCTTCCATAATGATTTTGCGGATTTTCTCGCCAGCAAAATCAGGATCGGTAAAGACAATGACGCCCCGAATTTCTTGGGCATGGGCGATTTGTTTTAAGATGACGTCGTTAATGGCTGAGCCGATGGTTTCGATCGTATCGGCGACCACGACTTCTTGCAAGCGTTTGGTGTCGTCTTTGCCTTCGACGACAATGATTTCTTCAAAAATTGGTTTTTCCATTAGACAATCCGAAACAATTCATGAGCATTTTTCGTTGTTTGACGCGCGACTTCTTCAAAGGATTGTTCGCGTAGCTCGGCGATTTTCTCGACGACATAACGGGTATAACCGGGTTCATTGCGTTTGCCACGGTATGGGACAGGCGCTAAATACGGGGCATCCGTTTCAACGAGTAAGCGATCAAACGGTACCACTTGAGCAGCTTTTTGAACGTCGAGTGCTTTTTTGAACGTCACGACACCACTAAAGGAGAGGTGCATGCCTAAATCTAAAAAGCGTTTTGCCCATTCATCATCGCCACTAAAGCTATGCATAATACCGCCAATGTCTTGAATCTTGCTTTCTTTTAAGATGCGATACGTGTCTTCCATCGCGTCTCTTGTGTGAATGCTGATGGGTAAATTCATTTCTTTGGCGATCGCAATTTGGCGGCTAAAGACGCGGGCTTGCACGTCTTTTGGATCAGACATCCAGTAATAATCAAGACCAATTTCACCTAAAGTCACGACTTTTGGCAAAGTGAGTTGTTCTTGTAAGATCTTTTCGATCGCTGGTGTGTAGCTCCCGGCTTCGGTCGGATGCCATCCGATAATACTATAAATAAAGTCATAGTCACGACTGAGTTCTAGACTTTTGGCAATCGTTAAGGTGTCAAATCCGACAACAGCCATTTCGGTGACGTCGAGTTCTTGTGCACGTTTGATGACGTCGGGAATTTCACCGCTAAACTGTTCGGCATTTAGATGGGTATGTGAATCAAATATCATAACAAGTTTCCTCCTCGTTCTCTTGTATACAATAGCATATTTTGCCGTATTCTGAAATGAAAAGGCTAGAACTTTTCATTAATTTAATCATAAAATTTTACCCGGTGTTCGATTGCTTTTTCTACGGTAATCTACTATTCTTAAGTATGTAGCTAAATTCGATTATAAAAGGAGGCCTCGGCATGCTTGACTTCATGTATCCTGTTATTTTAATTGTCTGCCTGCTTTCTATCCTCTGGCTCTTCTTAAAACCCAAAAAAGCCCACGAAGTTCATTATTTAATTCACAAGAACAAACAAAAAATCCTAGATATTTCAAAAGCCTATGATTTATACGCCGAAGCGAGCCATTTGGTGATTGCTCAGTTCAGTGATACGCACTTTGGGCGACGTCGGAAGCCGCATCTGATCAATCCGTTGATTCGTTCGACGATTGTAAGGCAACCCGATGTAATCGTAGCCACTGGGGATTTAATTGACGACTATGCCCGTTGGTCCCATCGTCAAACGCATCTTTTGACAGAGAAGTTAAAACGCTTTAACGCGCCACTTGGGACGTTCGCCGTTCTTGGGAATCAAGACTATATAAATAACGGTCAATATTTTGTCAAAGAGGTATTAAAAGAAGGTCAATTCACGCCGTTAATTAATGAGGAGACGTTCGTGATACGAGAAGATGTTTCGCTGCGGATTGTGGGACTGGATGATACGTTAGTTGGAAAACCGATGTATGATTTTGAAAAGAAAATTGCGACGTGGCAAGTCTTACTCGTACACGAGGCACATCACGTGGAGCGAGTCGCGAATCTGACAGACTATGATTTAATTTTGACGGGTCATCCGGTGAAACCGGGTACGAAACAATCAAAAGATATTTCCGTAAAATTCACCCATGGCTTGTATCAAATCGGCAAAAAGACCTTGCTCTCGATTTATCCTGGTTTAATGAATCGCCGCTTTTTTGCTCGAAAACCAATGATTTATTATTATCATCTGGCCCCTGAAACAAAGAAAAAAAACACCGACTAACCGACGCGCTCGATCTTAGGACGCGCCTCGTTTAGTGGTGCTTTTTTTTTGCTCTTTTTTGTCGCTTTCACGGACAAATTTTCAGGGTGTTGACGCGTGCTACTGCGTTAAGCCTTGACTAATTTGTTCGATGTTCCACTTCATCATGTCATAGTAACTGTCCCCGACTTCTCCAGCTGGCGCGATCGAATCGGTAAAAATCCGACTATAAATCGGAATGCCAGTATCTGTTGAGACGCTCTCCATTGGTTTTGGATTGACGCTACTTTCAAGGAAAAGTGCTGGTACTTGCGACGCTTTAAGGGTATTGACCAGTGTCCGTAATTGTTCCGGACTGCCTTCTTCTTCGGTATTAATTTCCCAAATGTAAGCAGAAGGGATGCCGTACGCTTTTGAAAAATATTTAAAACTACCTTCACTTGTGACAATCAGTTTTTTGGCGTCTGGGATTTGGGCAAAGCGTGCTAGACTTTCTTCGTGAAGCGTTGCGAGTTTGGCTAGATAGGCTTTAGCATTGGCTTGATAGTAAGCTTGATTGTCTGGGTCTTTTTCGCTTAAGTAGCGGGCAATATTTTCGACATAAATCATCCCATTGGCCAAACTTAACCACGCATGCGGGTCTTCTTTGCCTTCGTTGTTCGCTCCTTCTAGATAAAGTGGCGCAACCCCTTCACTCACGGCAAAATAATCTTGCCCTTCGACTTTATCAGCATTATTCATGAGTTTGGTAAACCATGAGTTACCGCCTGTTTCCAGGTTCATACCATTAAAAAAGATGACATCCGCATTCGTTGCGCGTCGAATATCTTCGGGTAAAACTTCGTGATCGTGTGGGTCTTTACCAATCGGAACGAGACTATGTAAATCAATTTTATCGCCCCCGACTTCTTTGGTCATATCCGCGATAATCGCATTGGTCACCACGACTTTTAATTGATCGTTTTGGCTAGTAGTCGGATGCACACTTTGATAGAAGAATAAGCCAACTGCAACTAAACTGACAGCCATTCCTGCTTTGACGAGACTTTTCTTGCCGTGTTTTTGGCGTTGTTGTGGGGATAAAAAGAAGCCAAAGACAAAGAAGAAAGCGGCGGTCAAGACAATACTTGAACCGGCTGCAATATTTAAGCTATAGCCGATAAATAATCCGACGACAGAAGCCAATCCTCCTAAAAATGAAGAGAGCATAATCATGCGACTAAGACGTTTCGTGTATAAAAAGGCCGTTGCAGCGGGCGTAATCAGCAGCGCCACCACCAAAACGGTTCCGACACTTTGCATGGCAGTTACGGCAACAAGCGTTAAGAGTAACATCAGTAAGTAGTGATACGCTTGGACGTTCATCCCAAAGGCTTTAGCCATCATGGGATCAAACGACGTTAAAAGTAACGGACGGTAAAAAAGAATAATCGCGCCGACGACGAGCACGGCAATCCCAATCGTCAACCATTTATCACTATCTTGAACAGCTAAAACATTCCCAAATAAAATATGAAATAAATCGGTCGAACTATTGGCAACCCCAATTAAAATGACCCCTAATGCTAAAAATGAACTAAAGGTAATCCCGATGGCCGTGTCGCTTTTGACAATACTATGATTGGAAATATAGGTGATCAAGAGCGACGCGATAATCCCAAAAATAATCGCCCCAACAAAAAAGTTAATGCCTAAAATATACGACAACGCGACACCCGGTAAGACCGCATGGGCAATCGCATCGCCCATTAGAGACATGCCGCGTAAAATAATAAAACAGCCAATCGCACCGGCCACAATCCCGATTGCAACCGAAGTAATCAAGGCGTTTTGTAAAAAGTGGTAGTCGCTTAAGCCTTGGATAAAGGTTTGAATCATCTTATTTCGCCTCCCAAACAAGTAATTGTTCGCCAAATGCTTGGCGTAATAATGGCGCTTTTGCGACTGTTGCTGTCGGTCCAAAGGCAATCAGTTTGCGATTGAGGAGTAACAATTGGTCAAAATACGTCGCGACTTTCGATAAATCATGATGCACGATAAAAATGTATTTCCCCTCTTCTTTCATCTGACGAAGTAACGCCATAATAATCCCTTCGCTGACGACATCAATGCCGACAAATGGTTCATCTAAAAAAATGAAACTTGCTTCTTGGACGAGCGTTCGGGCGATCAGCACTCGTTGGAATTGCCCACCGGAAAGTTCGCCTATTTGACGTTCTTCGTATTCAAGCATATCAACTGCGGCTAAGGCTTCTTCGACTTTTTGCCAATCGGCTGTGGTCAAGCGCTGCAAGAGACGTTTTTTTGGATACAGTCCGAGTGAGACACATTCTTTTACGGTAATCGGAAATGTATAATCGACGGCACTTTTTTGTTCAACATAGGCGATTTCTTTTTGAAAGGTTTTTAACGGTTGGCCGTTAAAAGTGAGACTGCCTTCATGATCGATGAGATTCAGCATCGCTTTGATTAACGTTGATTTCCCAGCGCCGTTTGGTCCGATAATCCCGATAATACTTGGTTCTTCGACGGTATAACTGACGGCTTCAACGGCAAGTTGTTTGCCTTGGTAACGAGCAGAGATATTTTTTATTTCTAGCATTTTCAGCGCTCCTTCATTAAATTTCTAGGTATACCTAAACTTTAATTCTATCTTACGCTTCTCTTACTTAAAATGCAACGATTTTATTTTTTTAGTCAATGGCTACATTCATGCTTGATTGCGGATTGCGTTTACGCTCGAGGTTTTTTTACACGCAAAAAAACCGAACGAAAAACTCTTTCGCTCGGTTCTTTCGTGTATTTAGTTTTTCTCGTCGTTTACTGAATCAGGTGTATGGCCTTCTAACAACCGATTTTGTCCGGTGATGTGCTGAATGTCGGTAATGTCTTGCGTCACTTCTAGACACCCTAAGTATTGGCCTTGCGAATCGTGCAACGCAAAATAGCGAATGTAAATTTTGCGGTCTTTTAGATCAATCCAAAAATCAGCTTGGGCACGCGTGCCCGCTTTAAAGTCCGTCAGAATCGCTTCCACCATGTGCATACTTTTTGGTGGATGACAGTTGACCACGGCACGTCCGATGACCGATTTTGTCCGTGGGAAAATCCGAATAGGGCCTTCCGAATAAAAACGGACGCAATCCTCGGCATCGACAAACGTCAAATCAACCGGTAAATTTTCGAAAATGGCCACGAGTTGATCGAGCGTTAAGATGCCCGTTGGAAAGACAACTTGATCGACTTGCGGCGCTTCTTCCCATTCATAATGGTCTTCTTGGGAATCAGATGCGGTAGACGGTGTAAGGTTTTTGGCAATTTCTTCGGTCGTTTCTTTGGCTCTTTGGATAGCCAGCTGACGCACCGGCTCACGCTCGGCTTCTTTTTCATAAGCTGCTTGATCGGCTCTCCAAGGTAAGGGTTCGGCAATATACGCATAACCAAAGTCCTGACTATCAGCGGCGATGCGTTCCCAATCGCTTAAGGAAAAGACGTCCAACGTCATCGGTACCATAATCTCTTCTTCTTTGAATATCATTTCTTCGATTTCTTCTTTTGTTTTTTCCCATTTTTCGATCAGCGGATTGCAGGCAACTTTCTCACTTTTTGCGTAGGCCAACGTCTCTTTGATCATTTGGCGGATGTCGTCATCCACGCCCCACATGACTTGCGGTGGTGCAGTAATGCCGTATTTTTCCATGTAACGAAAGATTAAATTTTCCTTGCGCGCATAATGTTTCTCAATTTGTTGCAAATCCGTTAACGCCGCAATCAACCGTTCTTGATAAGACCAATCGCCTTGTTGAATTTTGGCTAGCAAGCCATCAATCTCATCGGTTAAGAGCGATTGAAGGACTTGGTTTTCAAGTTTTAACGTATGAACAGGATGGCCCGGCTGACCATGGGATTCATGCGACTGATGAATGTCATTGATTGACCCCTTAAAAACGGCCGCGTGAATATTACAAAGACGCTGAATTTCAGCTGGATCCATCCCTTGTTGGATGAGTGCGCGCTCAGCTGACGTAATTTCAGTGACATCTACCCCATCGAATTCTTCGTTAAACAAGCGTTTCGCTTCTTCAAATGATCCACCTTCATGCAGTAAGGATAAAATTTCCACAATTCGTTTTTGACGTTCTTCTTTTGTTCGTTCTTTCATTCTCTCTCCCCCACAATCTGAAAACCCGCTTCTTCAAATGCCTGAATAATCGTAGCTAACGGGATTTTCTTCATTTTTGCTCCTTTTGGAATCGTCATATAGCGCCCGGCAGTTTGTAACATCCCTGGTTTCGTTATTTCATTAAAGCCAATTCCCAGCATGATTTCTTTCATTTCTGGGTATTGACTGACAAGTTCGTACAATGATTTTGAAAAATCAATTTCCATTATGAATCCTCCTATTAAGAATCATTCTCAATTAGACTTTAGTATACCACGATTTTCCCAAAAAAGAAAAAGATTCACAAACTTTTGATCTGACGTTTTCGTGTAGATAGATTTGATCGAAAAATGTCTGAGCTGAATACGGAACGGATAGGATCATACCATTGATACGGAGGACTTTCATCGCATTTATTTTATCTCGCGTACTAGTATCATTCGTTTGGACAAACCATAAAAAAACGTGAAATCTGGCACACCTTAAGGATGCACAGACTTCACGTTGGTCATATTCACATTGTGGATTGGGACAATTACTCGTGATCGTCCGCTTTTTCTTCTTTTTCTTCATTTGCAGCAACTGCTTCACGCGCTTCACGGAAAATTGCTTCTTTTTCTTGTTTGTAATCATCTTGACGTTCTGCGTAGACTTCTTCTTTTGATTTATTCGGCATAACATTTCCCTCCAATAAAATATCGTTTTTTGATAACGCTTTATAATTACACTATAAAGAAAAAGTGTGACTTTGTAAACTTTAATGATTGTGATTCTTGCTAAACACCGTATTTCTCGTCTCAGTTATCTTGAGGGAAATTTTTCGATGCTTCATTCATTTGAGTCATTTCGTTGTATAAAAATGATTACAGACACTAGCGGACCGGAGAAAAACACCTTGTGTCAGCTGCGTAAAAAGACGAAATGTGAATTACTCTAGGTTTGTGCTTGAGCACTTACCTAGAGTTTGAAGCTTTCGAGCTGAGAGATCTCCGGGCTCGAAGCGGTCTCGCAGCTCCCCACACAAGGTGATTTTTCGTAGGGTAGCGCGAGATTTGATAAAAACCCGTCATTTCCCATCATTAAAAATAGTTGGTTAGCGTTCTCATCAAATGCCGAACGCTAACCAACTATAGTATTAAACGATTGTTTCTTCTAATGCCACGAGTGCTTTTTCGAAGACGTCAAACGGTGGATGGGTGATTCCCGCTCCGATCATGCCAATTCCTGGATCTTTATGCGCAATTGCCGTATTAATAACTGGTAATAGGCCAGTCTCGATGACTTTGCGCACGTCAATTCCTGTCGGTACTCCCATGAAATTCAATGAAGGGATGGTGACATTTGGATTGGTTGTGGTCGTAATATCTAGCATTTCAATGGAGTAATTCATCGCTTCTTCAAGCGTTCCCCCAACGAGTGGCACGATTGCTGGCGAAGTCGCCATCGCAAAACCACCAATGCCGTATGTTTCGGTGATCGCACTGTCCCCAATATCTAAACCAGAGTCTTCTGGTTTGAATCCAGCAAACAATGGGCCGATTACAAGTTGAGAAGGACCGGTAAACCAAGTGTTGCCACCAATGCCGCTGACACGAATTCCAAATTCGACCCCGTTACGTGCCATCGTAGTGACAATCGTACTATTTGGAATACCATGGGCTGCATCTAAGGCACATTTACATAATGCCATCCAAGTTGGGCCAGAGAAGTAATCACTACTTGCGATGAAATCAAAGACTTCCACTTTTTCTTTCTCAGAATAATCAGTTTGCACAATTAGTGGTGTCAATGCTTGGATTAAGGTTCTTGTTCCGGCAACGTTCCGGTTGTGACATTCATCTCCCATATGAAGAGCTTCTGATAACATTAAGCGTAAATCTAATCCTTCTTCACTAAACTTCATTGCGTCACGTAACATTGGACCCATGACATCGCGCATCCAGTTTAAGCGATCGATTACACTTTGGTCATTGGCACCAAAACGTAAGATTTTTGATAATTGCTCACTTAAGTTGGTATAAGACACGTTGCCGTATGTTTTATTTTTGACAATATGCATAAACATGGAAGCTGACGTGACACCGGCCATTGAACCGACACAGTCATGTTCATGACAAGGTGAGAAGGTAATTTTGCCGGAAGCTGCCACTTCTTCGGCTTCTTCAATTGTTGCAGCTAATTTTTCAAACACAATCGCGCCAGTAACCGCTCCGCGCATTGGACCGTTCATGTCTTTCCACTCTTGAGGTGGGCCAGCATGTAAAATTGTTGTTGGCGTCATGCCTGGAACACAGTTGATGGCTTGGTCAAAACCAACTAAGATTGGTTGCGAATTGATAATTCTTTCAACCGCTTCCGCATTGGCTGCGTCAATTTTTTCTTTTTTCGCCGGATCATTCAAGCTATCTAATAAGGCTAATAAGGCCGTGTTCCCTCTTGCTGGAGGCGTCCAATCGAGTTGTGTAGAGGTCGCTCCTTGCTTGTTGATGTCTTCTGAAATAAAGTCGATGCCGACGTTGATGGCATTCACATCTGACTGAAATAATTCGTCGATTCTATTCATTTTGACTCTCCTTTCAATACGATTTCTCTTGCGATGATGCCGGTATCTTGACTACTTGTCGTAATCGTAACACCTGCGTCTTGTAATTTTTGGATTTGTTCTTGCATATTTTGGACATCTTGATCAGTGCCTAAGACGTACCCAATAATTTCAAGGTGACGACCTTCGCGTTCAGCCTGTTCTTTTGCTTCTTTAATTGCTGGAACCATCACGCCTGCTGGATCTTCATGGGAACCGTAGCCTAGCACAAAGTCTAACACGATGACTGCGACTTCTGGATCGGCTGCTTCTTTGATGAAACGATCGATTCTCGTTGTCGGATCAATCATTGGATGTGGTTTGCCTTGCGTAAATTCATCGGAACCAAAATCAATAAAGGTATTTTCTTGACTTTGATTGTTGTCTTTTAAGATGAATTCAGGATTTTTCGCAATGTTACTATAGACATTGTCTAGTTTTTCCATTGCCGTAAACATCGCCTCATCACAAAGTGTACCACCACAGAATAACCCACGGATGTAGTGTTGCGTATCGGATAATTTACTTTGAACCTGCTTGATGAATGCCGTATCAAGTGGCTGAATGTCCAGTTCTTCTTTTTTAGCGCCTGCTAATTCGACTGCTTTTAGCGCGGCATCTTTTGAATGTTTCGCAAAGTACACATTCGCTTCATCATGAGCGACTGCCTCACCACCAAGGAAAAAGACGACTACTGGTTTTTGAATCGTTTTAACCTTCTCGATGATTTTTTGCTCCACACTTTTTGCTGGTGGTTTTGATACTAACACAATAACTTTTGTCGATTGATCGCGTTCTAAGGCTTCGATGGCATCGATCATCATGATTCCGCCAACTTCTTCACTTAAATCACGGCCGCCAATCCCAATTAATTGCGAGATGCCATAGCCAAAATCATGAATGCGAACGCTCATTTCTTGGGCGCCCGTACCTGATGCTGCGACAATCCCGATGTTACCCTTACGAACGTTATTGGCAAAACATAATCCGATATTATTAATAATCGCTGTCCCACAATCTGGTCCCATCATTAAGAGGCCTTTTTCGTGTGCGGCTTTTTTGAGTGCAACTTCTTCTTCAATACTCACGTTATCACTAAACAACATCACATGTAGGTTATTTTCAATCGCTTTTTTCGCTTCACGAGCGGCGAATGCGCCATTGACTGAAATCACGGCTACGTTTGCTTGATCATGATCTTTTACGGCAGCCGCAATATTTTTATAGACCGTTTCGCCTTGTTCCGATTTTTCGATTTTGCGATCAAATAACGTCTCAATCTCATCAAAAATCGTCTCAACAGCATCGGGCTGATCGGTTTCGATGGCGATCATTAAATCAGCTGTGCTTGCCGTATCCAGTTCAGGAGACCCCATGCCGACATTGCGAATGACTTCTTTGTTCATGTCTGTTCCCATACCAATCATCGCTTGTTTGACGTGATCGATTTGATTTGCTTTTGTTGAAAAAGACATTAATGAAACGGAATCAAAATACGTATTTTTTTTGATTTTAATGTGTACTGTCATTATAATCCTCCTATTTTTTCAAATAATAATAAGCCATTGATGATGCCCCAAGTGATTTCGGTTCCTGAAGAAGAGCCGATTTTCATGACTTCACCGAGCTGGCGTTTCACCTGTTCTTGATTGCCCGCAAATAAAGACTGCAGCAATAAATTGATACTTTCTCTTGTTTCACCCATTGCGGCATATTTCAAGGCACTATAACTAATCACATTTGTTTTTTCTTTCGCCTTTCGAACGACTTGCTCGGCCCACTCATTGTAAGGCAATGCGTGTTGGTTGCGCGTGGCTAACGCTAACAGGACACCAACTAAAAAGTCATCCCCTGACGGCGTCAATCCTTGTCCCAGTCCGACTAATGACATCGCTCGTTCGACATTAGTTGTGACATCTGCTGAAATAAAACCGTTCATTAAATTGGTCGTTCGTTCTCTGAGCATCCGCCCCATTTCTTGATAAAATGGTGTCTGATGTTGATTTGTTTCTCTTAACCACTCCGCTTTACCTTGAGTGATGATCCATGCTTTGGCAAAGGCAAGATTCTCCGTAAGTGGCGTGGCACCTTGCGGATAGCTTGGGAGTTTACTTTCCCAAGGTGTTGCCGTTTTTAAATCAATCATCAAACGATTGGCAACGTTCATGTTAAAGTTATTTACTGTGATGCGATCGTTTGGTTGAAGTTGATAGTCTTCAAAATGGCAGAGATCAATTCTCATCGTCGCCGGAGCGTTGTCTAATTGATTGCTCGCAATCGTGTAGAGTTGGTTCTCAATGCTAAGATTAATTGTTCGAGAAAAAACACTATGAATCGTTATGATTGGAAGATTTGATTCCTCTACTCTCTTCAAAAAATGTTTGTCGATCGATAGTGCTTTTACATCTTTCACGAATCACCCTTCTTTCTCACCATTTTAGCCTTTTGTTTGTACGATTCTCTTATTTTCTTCGTTGTTCGATCCACCTCATTTTTTGATGTCATTTAACCAAAAAAACTTTTGAATATTATTACTATCTCAACCACAGCTTCATTATATCTGATGTATACGCTTACTTAAATAGACAAAACAACCTAAAATTATGACGTTTTCATAGTTATAACAACTAGTTAGTCATTGCACAATCGTCGAATCATGATACAATTAGCCCAAAGGAATGAGATTTGTTCTATGATCAAGGAGGATAAAAGCGATGTTAACGGTGAATGATTTACTACACTTAGAACCTTTTAAAGAATTCAAAATGATTTCTGGATTTGAAGGCATCCATAATCGGATTTCGAGTGTGAATATTATGGATAATCCCAATGCGTTAGATTGGTTTGCACCAGAAGAAGTCCTGATTTCTTCCGGTTATTTTTTTAAAGACGATGAAAGTATGCAAGAAAAAATCTTACGACAATTAAAATTAATTAATTGCCCCGCGTTAATCATTAAACCCTTTAGTTATCTCGGAAAAGTGCCGGATAATATGTTAACGCTCTCAAACGAATTGCAGCTACCGATTATTGAAATGCCTTATGGAATGTCTTTTTCGAAGGTGATGACGCGTGTGATGGAGGAATTATCCGAGAATTACAATGCCTTGAATCGCAAATCACTCGATATTCACAATGAATTTTTCGAATTAACGTTGCACGGCGGGGGGTTGCAGAAAATAGCGGATGTTCTTTCGACGATGCTCGAAGCGTCTATTTTTTTATGCGATGAGAACTGGAAAATCTTAAATGCCAAAGTGATCTCTTCTTACGCCAAAACCATTCACGACAATCACGCGGATAAAATTTCGTTACCGCAGTCGGTGATTGATAGCTTACCGCCTAAGTTTGAAGTGATTCAAAAACCGATTGTGCGACTCTTGGAATTCGACCATTTAAACATCCCATGTATTGTCGTCCCGGTATTTTTTAACGAGATTCATTACGGCTTTATTATTGTGCTCGAGTTTCATCAACAACTTAGAGACCATCATTATATCGCACTCGAAAATAGTTGTATGGCTTTTGCCATGGAACAAACGCACTTAGCCGAAATGAAACGAACCCAAAATCAAATCCAAGAAAACTTTTTTGATGACTTGCTCGTAGGGAATATCACTTCTATCCCCACTTTAAAAAATTTAGCCAATCTCCATGATATCAATTTAAACTTGATGTATACGGCAATTGTTTTCAACGTCGCATTTGAGCATGCCAATGTGAAAAATACCATTAATAATCTACGTTACGAAGAAAATATCCTCAAAAATCTGATGGAACAGCTTAAAAAAAAGCCCTTTGCTGCACTCGGAAAATGTTATATTTTTCAGCGAAAAAAACAGATTATTATGTTAATCGGCACCACTTCAGAAGACTCTTTGCAACAAAGCAAAACCATTCTCGCCGATTTTATTGATGCGATGAAGACAAAATACCCAAAATGCACCATTCGTTGTGGGATTGGCAATCTTTCGAAACAATTAGCGGATGTCCATACGAGTTTTTTTGAAGCCCAAGAAACGTTGCGATTAATGGATAATGAGCCGATTAAAAAGAAAGTCCGTCATTATAATGATTTTTTTATTAGCCATTTTTTCAAGAAAAATATCGATTATGAAGAATTAGTGCTGTTTTTTTCCAAGACGTTAGGTCCACTTTATGATTTCGATTTGAAAAATAATAGTCATTTAATTGAGACGTTAGAATGTTGGATTAGCAATAAACTAAATGTTGCAGAAACCGCACGGCAATTGTATATTCATCGCAATAGCTTGTTGTACCGAATTGAAAAGATCCAAAATATTCTTGTCTCTGATTTCAAAGATTCTGAAGAGTTATTGAAGATTCAAATTGCAATTAAAATTTATTACATCTTACGCGAAAACAATACCTTCAAAATCCAATCTGATTATCACTAAAAAAATAAAACTAATTTTGCTCATTATTTTGAACAAAATTAGTTTTATTTTTATTTAGATGATTAAACTTCTACTTGACGTGCTTGCTTTAGATTGCGAGAGATTAAGACGCACTCTGTCACGACGATAAATGGAAGGACAATCGAGGGTAATCCAATGAGTCCTAATAGATAATCTAAGATAAATTTCGTGATGATGACGGCTAACGTCACCAAAAACAGTTTGAGGATGATTTCTTTATTCATTGGAAGGAAACCAAACGCTTTTAGGGCCATCATTGTCAAAACAATGTTAAAGGTTGTAAAGCCCATGACATCAAGTGGGAAAGCAAAGCCTAGCACGTAGAAAATAGCAATTGAGAAAAAGTACGCGCAGACTAAATACAAGAGATAGTCTTTTTCAAAAATAATGAACGCTAGAATGAGTACTAGTGAAAATAGAAGAGTTCCTTGCAAGTAAAGTTCGCTTGCAGAAATAAAAAAGTGATTGCCGAAACTAAAATCGAGACCATCAAAAGCACCCGTGAGTTTAAACGAGAGTTGATCCGAAAAAAAGACGCCTGGCCAAATTTGATGAATGAATAACATTAAATAAGTTGCCAAAACAGTTGGGATGGAAAAATAAGCTAAATTCACTTTTTCTAATAACACTTTTGAGAGATGTTGGATGGCCATCACGATCATCGTTGCTGGTATGACATAAAGGATGGAAGAAAAACCTCCTAAGAATGCTTCAACCATTAAAACTAATAAGACGGAATTGAATGCAGCAAGTCCTGTCATGGCAAAATCGTCATCGTATAGCACTCTCGCTATCAGATAACTGATAAGAGACGCCAGCAAAACGCTGATTGCCATATAGACATCTACGAATAGTAGTCCTACCACAATCATCAAGCCAAAACCAGGATTTTGCAGAAAGTTTACCTGAGAAATTCCGTTTAACGTCGCTGATAAAGGTTCTATATATTTACTCATATTATCCTCCTAGTGTATGAAGCAACGCCTCATCGATTTTTTAAAATAAGTTCTTTTTTTTACGGAACGGTCGAAACCGTTCCTGCCTATACTTATTTTAACGCTATATCTTTACGAAAATCGTTTCGTAAATCTGTGGTTGATATAGTGAATCGTTTTTTAGGTGCAATGAATCGGTCATGGTAATGAGTAATGGAGTTAATAATCACATTGTAAGCGTTATCAAATATAAAATCAAGCATTGTCTTGTAATTATTATTGTCGCTCTGTGAGCTTGCTCGAATTAGCCCCAACTATTCTTAAACACTAAGGCGATTGTCCGAATGCCAAAAAAACCGTTGCTCGAATCGAATGATCGAACAACGGTTTTTTATAAGCGCGATTGAAAATCATCGCTTGCTAAGCTTTGGAAGTGTTTTTTGGCCACAACCTTATATTACAAGGTTTCTGGTCGACACGCGTCTTTGATTTCTTGATAGATGACTTCGACTTCGGCTAAGTCTTTCGCATTGGCACCACTGGCTAAGGGATGTCCGCCGCCATTATGACGCTGGGCAATCGTGTGAATAACAGGCCCTTTGGAACGCATGCGAACGCGATAGTAGCCTTCTGGTTGTTCGACAAAAATCGCCCACGCAACCACTTCTTCAATCGCGCCAGGAAGTGGCACGACTTCTGAGGTTTCTACATCACTCACACCGTATTCTTGCAAGATTGCTTGGCTTAAAATCACTTTACCAGCACCATTTTCATCAAGTGTTAAATGATTATATACGTAGCCTGCTAAGCGCGCGACACTTAACGGGAATTGCGATAATTGACGGTTCAAGTGCGTCGCATCAAAGTCAAACTCTCGTAGATCTGCCGCGATTTTAAAGGTGTGGGCTGTCGTGCTTGGATATAAAAAGCGCCCCGTATCACCGACAATGCCCGCATATAATAACCGCGCAGCATTTTCTGTCATCGTTAATTCATCGGCAAAAAATTGCCAAAAGTCCGCGATGATTTCACTACAACTACTTGCTTTGGTGTTCACCCAAGTAAGATCCCCATAAGGTTCATCGTTGGGATGATGGTCGATTTTGATGAGTTTGTCGCCTAGTAGGTAACGGTCATCGCTAATGCGTGGCGTATTAGCGGTATCTGTGACAATCACTAACGCGCCTTCATACGTTTCGTCGGTAATGGGTTGCATAGTTGCTAGAAAATCGAGTCCATCAATCGGACCTCCGACTTGATAGACGAATTTATCGGGGAAACTTGCCCGAATGATTTCGGCTAACCCAACTTGCGATCCCAGTGCGTCGGGGTCTGGACGTTGATGACGATGAATGATAATGGTCTCGTAGGCTTTAATCGTTGCTAAAATCTGATTTTCGATTTTCATAGTGTTTCCCTTCTTTCTATGGTCTTTCCATGACTTGGCAGACGACAATCGCTTTGCCGACTAGTGAATTTTCGATAAAAATTTCGATGTCTAGTTTCGCGGAGCGACGGCCAAATTCTAAAATTTTCGGTCGTAACACAACTTCACTTTCCAGTTGAATTAAACGGAAATAATGCAAATTGACTTGTTCGATCCAAGTATTCCGACGTTGATTAATTAATAAGCTCCGTTTGGCCGCACTGGCGATGATTTCACTTAACACGCCAAACGAGATGGTGCCGAGTTCATTCACCATTTGTGGCGTGACGATAAAACGAAACTCCGGCTGTTCTAGCTTGTTGCCTTCAAAGTCATGTTCCACCATTTGAATTTGACCCGCGATTTGATCGGAAATCGTATCGGAAACTTGTGGCTGACGTTGGACTAGTTGCATCGCCTTCATAATATCTTGACGCGTCACAATTCCTAAAAGCGATAAATCATCCGTCACAACTGGCATCACTTCGAGACCTTCCCAAATCATTTGGTGGCTAACAGACGCAACACTCATCGTTTTTTTAGCCATCCGTGGATCTTTGGTCATAATGCGTTCAATGACTTGTTGATCACTTTTTTCTAAGACGTCTTTGGCTGTGACAATGCCGACGACGCGACGGTTTTTATTCACGACGGGAAAGCGTGTATGGGTCGTGAGTTCAGATAACGCTTTGTAATCTTTGACTAACTCGGTCGTTTCTAAATATTGCGTTTTATCAAGTGGCATGTAAATATCACCGACGAGTAAAATATCTTTTTTGATTAATTGGTCGCTTAACGCTCGGTTAATCATCGTTGCAACCGTGAACGTATCATACGTAGTCGAGATGATCGGTAAGGCCTGTTCATCGGCAATCGCCTCAATTTCGGGAGTCGTTTCAAATCCACCGGTAATCAACACTGCAGCGCCTTCTTTTAAAGCGAGCTTTTGAACATTGGTTCGGTTACCGACAATCATGAGCGATCCAGGAGTGATGTAACGTTCCATCGCTTTTTCTTCCATCGCACCAATCACAAATTTATTTAAATCTTTCTCTAATCCTGCTGATCCTCCAAGGACTTCGCCTTCAACAATTTTGGAAACTTCAGCAAAGGTTAATTTCTCAATGTGTTTTTTTAATTTCCGTTCAATTCGAATGGTTCCTACTCGTTGAATTGTCGAGACGATGCCACTGTTTTCGGCATCTTTAATGGCGCGGTAAGCCGTGCCTTCACTGACATCCAGTTCTTTGGCGATTCCACGAACCGAAATCCGCTCGCCTACCGGTAAACTTTCAATGTGAGCGATAATTAAATCATGTTTTGTCGCCATCTCTTTCTTCCCCACCCTTACTTTTTCGTTTCAACTCTTTCTGAAAATAGTGACAGCTTCAAAAAAACTGTTTCATGTAATTTTTCGGTCACATCAACATTCGTAGTCCTTATTTCGGTTATAAATAAGTACAGCATAATAAATACATTGTAACAGATTCTATCAAAGATACAAATACTAGGATTCGAAAAATCCAAAGAGAATTTAGGAAGCCTCACGATTTTTTAGCTTAGGACATCATCGGGTGAAAAAGAAAAGAAACGTCGCCTTTTTGAAGCAAACGATAGCTGGATATGATCACCTTTCATGGACAAAAAAAAGACTATGACATTCGTCACAGCCCTTGAGTATTTTTTTAGGATAATAGACATTTTAAAGCTTCGTTGATTTCTTCCGAAGAAAACCACACCCATTTAGCAGTGTTTGGCGATATAACGGACTAAGTCTTCTGTTTCTTCCCATCCTAAGCATGGGTCTGTAATCGATTGACCAAATACGCCACCGCCTGGTTCTTGACGGCCATCTTCTATGTAACTTTCTATCATAAAGCCACGGATGTATTGTTTGATGTCTTCATTCCACGAACGATTTCGGAGAACTTCTTGGACAATCCGCACTTGTTCTTTGTATTTTTTGCCTGAGTTGTCATGGTTCGTATCGACCATCACAAATGGATTTTTTAATTGACTCTTTTGGTAATGTTGAATGACTTTGATTAAGTCTTCGTAATGGTAATTCGGTACAACTTCACCCGCATCTGTTAAACCGCCACGTAAAATCACATGCGCCCAAGGATTCGAACTTGTTGCCACTTCGACACCATTATACATGAGTTCTTGTTTTTGTTGCGCGGCATAAATGCCGTTGAACATCACATTGAGATTGCCACTTGTTGGATTTTTTAATCCGGTTGGAAAATCGAGTCCACTTGCGACAAAACGGTGTTGTTGGTTTTCCACCGAACGCGCACCAATCGCGTGGTAACTTACGAGGTCATCCACAAATTTCAAGTTATCAGGGTAAAGCATTTCATCGGCTGTCGTTAAGCCAGCTTCGGTGATGACACGTTTATGCATTTTACGCACGGCTACCATACCACGAATCAAATTGATTTCGCCATCAGGTGACGCATCTTGTTGGTGCATCATCCCTTTATAGCCATCGCCATTCGTCCGCGGTTTATTCGTATAAACCCGTTGCACGATAAAGACTTTATCTTTCACTTCTTCTTGTAATTTGGCTAAACGCTTCGCATATTCCACAACAGCCTCGACGTTATCCGCTGAACAAGGACCAATGACGAGTAAAAAGCGTGAATCTTTCCCTTCGATAATGGCTTTTAATTCCTCATCGCGTGCTGCTTTAAAGGCCGCCGCTTCTTCACTTAATTGTGAAATACTTTTAACGATATCAACATTGATTTTTTTACTTAATTCCTGAAAACTCATGTGACCCCTCCTATGAAAATCTATCTCATCTATCTTACCATATTTTCATTTTAAGCGGTGAAGAATTTTTCCTGAATCTTTTCATTTATTGACGGTCTCTTACAAAACGTCAGAACAGATACTGATCGCACTCGTTGAGAAAACAACATTTTATTTCACTCGACGCTACTCATTATTTTCACAGAAAAAGAGGAGTGGTATCTGTGGGAGATTTCGAGGATAAAACATTTATTACGTTGGCACTTTGACTAGAAAAGACAAATATTGGTTGCAGTGAACAAAGTGTGTTTGATGATTTCCTATTCGTCTGACTGTTATCAATCGTATTTCTTCAGATAAAACAAAAATCCTCAGGAAAGATTTGGTTCTATACTTTCTAGTGTTGGTAGAA
>NZ_JXKD01000013.1 GCF_001885765.1 Enterococcus aquimarinus
GTAAGCGGAAACATATTTTGCGAGAAAGGGGTTTATTAGATGGATAGTACAATAAGGATAGCGAATCAAGAGAAAAGTAAAATGAAATCGAAGAAAAAAAGTATATTCCAAAAAATTAAAGAAAATCGAGCCCTCCTGTTCATGTTACTTCCAGGAGCGTTATGGCTGTTAATTTTCTGCTATCTACCGATGTTCGGTGTAATAATTGCTTTTAAAGATTATCGTATTTCACCAGATGGTTTTTTTAGTAGTTTATTCAACAGTGAATGGGTAGGTTTTGATAATTTCAAATTTTTATTTGCTTCACAAGATGCTTGGATTATTACGCGCAATACGGTTTTATATAATGTAGTTGGGATTATTTTAAGTACGTTACTGACGGTCACTTTTGCTATTATCTTAAGTCAAATATCTAGCAAGAAATTTATTAAGCGATTACAAACGGTTGTTATTTTCCCGAATTTCTTATCTTGGGTTGTAATTAGTTATTTTGCTTACGCGTTTTTAAGTACCGATAAAGGTGTCTTTAATAATATTCTACAATTCTTCAATATGGACGTCATCAACTGGTACAGTGAGCCAAAGTATTGGCCGTTTATTATCGTTATTACCAGTCTATGGAAGGGCGTCGGTTATGGATCGATTATCTACTACGCGTCTATTATGGGAATCGACTCAACGTACTATGAAGCCGCCTTAGTCGATGGCGCGACAAAATGGCAACAAATTCGACACGTAACGATTCCACACTTACGTTCCATTATTGTAATTATGTTAATACTTGCAGTTGGTAACATCTTCCGAGCAGACTTCGGACTATTTTATCAACTTCCAAGGAACTCAGGTGCTCTGACGAATGTAACAAATGTTTTAGACACATATGTTTATCGTAGTATGATGAATAACGGTGATATCGGAATGTCGACAGCTGCTGGTTTATATCAGTCATTTGTGGGATTCATTTTGATTATTGTCACGAATAAAGTTGTTGATAAAATTGATCCTAGTTCGGCACTGTTTTAGAGAGGAGAGTAGGAATGATTTCAAATTTGAAACAACAAATGTATTTTTCTAAAAAACTTGAATTGATTTTTAAAATTTTATTAGTTTTATTTGCGATTAGTTGTATTTTTCCATTTTTATTTGTTGTCATCATCTCGTTAACAGATGAGAAATCATTAGCATTGAACGGCTATCAATTATGGCCAAAAGAATGGAGTATGGAAGCCTATCGCTTTATCTTTGGAGAAGGCAGTCAATTGATTACCTCTCTAGGCGTTACATTAATGATTACGGTTATTGGAACCATTATTGCTGTCTTTATGACTGGAACGTATGCGTATGTTTTATCAAGAAATAGTTTTCCTTTCAGAAAGTTTTTTACATTTTATTTATTTTTCACGATGCTTTTTGCAGGCGGATTAGTGCCTTCATACTTAGTGATGACGAAGTTTTTAGGATTGAAAAATACGATATGGGCACTTATTTTACCATTAGCATTTAGCCCATACAACGTCATTGTTTTAAGAACGTTCTTTAAAAAATCCATTCCTGAATCAATTATTGAATCTGCAAAAATGGATGGAGCAAGCGAGATGCGTGTATTTTTTCAAATTGTGCTACCGCTAGCATTACCAGGAGTTGCAACGATCGGCTTATTTGCTTCCTTAGGATATTGGAATGATTGGTTTAATGCATTGCTTTACATTGATAATAACCAATTACTACCACTCCAATATTTATTAATGAAGATACAAAATACAATTGACTATATGGCACGAAATACGGATATGACACTAGCTCAACAACAATCAATCCAAAATTCGCTACCACAAGAGTCTATTCGTATGGCTATGGTAGTGGTAGCAACAGTTCCAATAGCAATTGTTTATCCATTTTTCCAGAAATATTTTGTACAAGGGTTAACCATTGGCGGCGTAAAAGAATAGGAGGAATTATTTATGAAATTATTGAAGAAATCAATTTTAACAGGAGCATTAGTATTGACATCAGCAGCGATCTTAACAGCATGTGGTACGCAAGAAAAGCAAAGTAGTGCTGAAGGGTCAGAAAAAACAGAAAAAGTTATTTGGTATCAAGTGGGTGAAGAACCGAAAGACTTTGATCAAGTCATGGAAAAAGTGAATGAAAAAATGAAAGAAGATATTGGCTTAGAACTGGATATGCGATTGATTCCAGATGGTGATTATCAGCAAAAAATCGGTGTGATGATTAATTCAGGTGAAGAATATGATATCGCATTTATTAATGGTAGTGACTACGTCAATTACGGGAATAAAGATGCCTTTTTAGACTTAATGCCTTATCTTGACAAAGAGCTAAAAGAAGCAACTGATCGTTTGAATGATGGATTTATCAAAGGAGCAGCAATGGGAGATAAACTAAATGCATTTCCTGTTAATAATGCCCTAGCTACGACTGAATACTGGGTTTTCAATAAAGAACTCGTTGATAAATATGATTTAAACGTTGATAATGTTCAAACATTGCAAGATTTAGGTCCGATTTTAGCAGAGTTTTCTGAGAAAAATGATGATCCATCTATTACTCCTATTGGAATGACATCGACAAGTGTTTATGCTCCTTATGATTTTATTAATGGTCAAACATTAGGTGTTCCTTTTGAAGGAGAAACGGATACGATTGTGAATGTTTACGAAACGGAAGAAATGCAAAATAACATCAAAACAATGCATGAGTACTATGAAAAAGGTTATATCTTAAAAGATGCTGCAACGATTACTTCTAATCCATTCCCATTAGACGGGGGAAATTGGTTAGTAAAACGTGAGTCCGGCGGCGATGAAACATCAATCAAAAATGCATTAGTGAACTTAGCGAAAAAAGATTTAATCTTAAAACCATTAAACAGTGCTTATAAAACAACAGGGTTTGCGCGTGTCGGCATGCATGCGGTATCTGCTTCAAGTAAGAAACAAACGGAAGCTTTAGAACTCTTGAATTATGTTAATACAAATAAAGAAGTAGCTGATTTATTAGTTTATGGTATTGAGGGACAACATTATGATCGGAATGAAGATGGTTCGATTACAATGACGAACACGAAAGATTACTATCAAGGTGCTTGGGCTTTATTAGACTGTTACTTAATTTCTAGTACGACACCAGTAACAGAAGAAACTGAGAAGAACGCAGAAATTGCCAAAGAATTTCAAGAGAATGCTCCAGAATCACCAATTTTAGGTTTTTCTTTTGATTCATCAAAATTTAGAACAGAAATGGCAAGCATTAGTAGTATTATGGATCAATATTTACCATCGCTAAAAACAGGAACAATGGATCCAGAAAAAGTGTTACCTGAAATGTTAGAAAAAATTGAAAAAGCAGGTAACGATCGCATTCAAGAAGAAGCACAACGTCAATATGCAGAGTGGTTAGCAAATAAATAGTCAATCATAATTAAATGGAAGACAAAATCGTATGGAATAGAGCAGTCTAGCAGAGGATATCAGTAGAAACGCTTTTTCTACTTTCTGATAGCATAAATCCTATGCGCTTTTGTCTTTTTTATTCGATTTAGGAGGTGTTATCCTAGTGAAAGATAATAAGTGGACACGATTTTTTGATAGTTTATTTAAAATAGTCGTGCTTAATTTTTTAGTATTTTTAACGAGTGTATTAGGGCTCTTTATTTTAGGGTTATTTCCAGCATTAGCTGCAATGTTTGCAACGATAAGGATGAGTCGTGAATTAAATTGGAAAGAAATGATTTTACTCTACTGGCTGAAATATAAAAAGTTATTTGTAAAGGCAAATATTTTTGGATTTACAATTAGTTTATTGAGTTTTTACTTATTTTTAAATACAAAAGTTTGTTTTCAATTAACACCCATTATTTTTACGTTTTTTGGAACGTTATCTTTAATTACTTTAATTGTATGTGTAGCAATTGGAATGAATAGTTTTGTTTTTATGGAAGAAATACAAAGTAAGATCGATTTTAAACAAATATGTCAGTATACAATTTATTCATTACCTTATAACATTGTACAGATGGTCGTCATTTTACTGTTTTTATTAATCGTACCGTATTTCCCAGCCATTCTCTTATTTGGTGGCCTGGTAATGATGGGGAAATGTTGTCTTTATTTAATGAACAAAAGTTTAAATAATCTACAATCAAAGGGGACACTTCGATGAGATTTCAGATTAGTCAGCAACAAAAAGAAGTTATCGATTTATTTAAAAAATATAAGTTAGCCACAAATTTGTTTGAACAAGATGTTTTAGTAGTAGCAAATAAAATAGAGTCGACTGATAATTTATTAGAGGTACAACTAGATAAGCATCGATTGACAATTACCTATTCAAAAGAAGTCCTATTTTATAGAGGATTATTAACGCTGTTTCCTCGAATTTTACAAAAAGATACGGCTACTATCACCGAAAAGACAAGTATCGATGAAGTTTCGATTTCATTAGATTTTTCGCGTAACGCAGTCATGACAACAGAGGGGATAGAAGAGTATTTATTGTACTTAGCAGCAACCGGGATTAATACACTATATCTATATACCGAAGATACGTACGAGGTTAAAGGAGAACCATATTTTGGTTATTTAAGAGGAAGATATTCTGTCGAAGAAATTCAAAAGATTGTTTTTCTTGCCAATCGATTGGGTATCGAAGTCGTTCCAGCAATTCAAACATTAGCTCATCTAACACAATTTTTAAGATGGCCGGATTCCGATAAAATGAGGGAAGATCATCATACATTACTCATTGATGAAGAGCGAAGTTACGAAGCAATTGAACGTATGATTAATGCTTGTAGTAAGATGTATCAGTCCAAGCGTATTCATCTAGGAATGGATGAAGCGTATCAAGCCGGTTTGGGGCGTTATTTTGATTTACATGGTTATACTCCTAGAATTGAACTGATTTTGCGACACTTAGAAAAAGTGATAACACTAGCAGAAAATGCAGGACTGGAACCGATGATTTGGAGTGATTTTGTCTATAAAGTATTAGATAAAACGAATACGAGTCGACTGTATTATCCTGAAGCTGAGATCGACTTAAAGTATGCCGAAAAATATCCGAAGAATTTAGTGTATGTTCACTGGGATTACGGGTGTGAAGAAGTCGAGCAATACCAAAAAGTAATCAAGAATCACTTGAAATTTTGCGATAAGGATAAGTATATGTTTGCTACAGGGGCACATATTTTTGGAAAAATAGCGCCTAATCATGGAAAATCGATTAATACGATACAGGCAGGACTAACTGCTTGTAAGAATCTAGGAGTCAAGCGATCAATGCTGACAACGTGGGGGGATGACGGACAAGAAATTGAACATCTCCACGCGTTAATTAGTTTGTATCATTACTGTGAAGCGATATATAGTGAGGTTATCGCACCGGAAGAAATCATCGTTTCAATGGATCAACTCATGGGAGAAAATACCTACGCTTTCTTATATCAACTCACTTATTTTGATGAAGTTTATGGCATGTTAAAAGATAATCCTATGATGGGTAATATCAGTAAATCAATTTTATGGCAAGATCCGCTTTTAGGAATATATGATGCACATATTACGTTGTATCAAGAAACCTTTCAACATTCATTAGGTAGTTATTACGAACGCTTTGCGCAAAAAATCACGACAATTAAGATTGAAAATAAAGGGATTTTACAGATCATTAAAGAACGTTATGTCTGTTTAGCACAAATTCTCGCTTTAAAAGCAGAGCTAGGTATTGAATTACAAAATGCACGGAAATCAGAAAATAAAGAACTGTTAGTACTTGCTCAAAAAAATAAAATTAACCCATTAATCGATTGGTACACTAAAATGCAAGCGTTACATGAATCGATTTGGCATTACTATTATAAGGCGAATGGTTGGGAAGTCTTGGAGCGCAGATATGCGACAAGTATTTCACGTTTAAAGACAACAAACAAAAAAATTAATTATTATTTGAAAGAAGACAAGGGATTAGAGGAGTTGCTAGAAGAGAAGTTGTTATTTTGTCAGGTAGAACATCCTGTTGACTTTTCAGGATTCAACTATCGAGATACTGCAAGTAGTGGCTACAATTAAATAATAGGATCATACATCTCGCTTTCTTACGTATAAAAAAATACATAAGAAAGCGAGATTAAACCATTGGAAGCGTGTTCGGATTTTGAGATAATGACTAGTGAAGATAAGAAATGTGAGGTGCATCAATGTTCGAAAATAAATTTTATCAAGATTTAGCTGTTTTATCCGTAAATACTGCGAAATTACGCAATTATTATATCCCTTTTCCAACAATGGAGGCAGCTTTTTTAGCAAAAGATCGTCAAGAATCAGAAAATTTTTTATTATTAGATGGACAATGGGCGTTTGAGTTCTATGCGTCTATTCATGAAATCCCAGTAGCGTTTAGTGAAATTCCGAATACAAGTCTCTCAAAAACAATTCCTGTACCAAGTTGCATTCAAAATTACGGCTATGATGCGCATCAATATGTCAACGTTAGCTTTCCAATTCCCTATGATCCGCCCTACACACCGTATGATAATCCATGTGGCATTTATCGCCGTCATTTTGAACTCGGAGAAATAAGTGAACGAGATTATTACTTGAATTTTGAAGGGGTAGACTCTAATCTTTATCTATGGGTTAATAATCAGTTTGTAGGATATGATCAAGTAACACATAGTAATTCAGAATTTGATGTGACACCATATTTGCACGAAGGAACAAATGAAATAACGGTTTTAGTAATGAAGTGGTGTGCGGGAACGTATTTTGAAGATCAAGATAAGTTTCGAACGACAGGTATTACAAGATCGGTGTATTTAGTTCAAAGAGTAAAAGACTGTCTTTGGGAGTATAAAATAGAAACACCAATTAATCCGACTTCACAAACGGGAGTATTACATTTTCGTACACCCTACCAAGGAGAGATTCACTATTTATTATTTGATTTAAACGGTGTGAAAATTGACGAGGGAGCCGCCTCAAGAGAATTTATCATTAAGGTTTCTAACTGTGCATACTGGTCGGCTGAGATTCCTAATTTGTACACATTTGTCATGGAAGTAAATGGTGAATATATTTCTGAGAAAATTGGATTTCGCGAGTTTACGATCAAAGATAGGATTTTATATTTAAATGGTCAGCCCATTAAATTGTATGGAGTCAATCATCATGATTCACATCCAGAGCTAGGACCGTCGATGTTGAAAGAGGATTATCGTATTGATATGTTGAAAATGAAACAATTAAACATGAATGGTATTCGAACGGCTCATTATCCAAAGTCACCAGAATTTTATGAACTCGCAGATGAAATAGGATTTTATGTGATTAGCGAAGCAGATATTGAATCACATGGCGTAGTGAATTTATTTGGAGAGAGTGCCGATTACAATTTGATGGCTCGGGATGAAATGTTCGGAGAAATCATCGAAAACCGAATCATTCGATCTATTATTCCTTTTCAAAATCGAGCGTCTGTTTTTATGTGGTCAATGCAAAATGAGTCTGGCTACGGTGTGAATTATGAAAAAGCACAAAAAATGGTTCGTAAACTGGATACAACTCGCTTAATACATAATGAACGAGCAGCAGAACCTGACTTGTCTCGTATGAATGATTTTTCCAATTTAGATGTCATTAGCCGAATGTATGCTTCATTTTCTGATGTTGCTCGCTATTGTGAAGGGAATTTTGATAAACCTTTTATCCAATGTGAGTATTCGCATGCTATGGGGAATGGGCCAGGTGATTTAGCTGATTACTTTGAGTTAATGGAAAAGTATCCAAGTTATATTGGTGGTTTTGTCTGGGAATGGGCGGATCATGCAATGTATTTAACAGATGAATTTGGAAGGCGTGTTCTAGGATATGGTGGTGACTTTGGTGAGACGCTACATGATGGTAATTTTTGTGTTGATGGGTTGCTGTTCCCTGACCGAAGTATCACAAGTAACGCTTTAGAATATCGAAATATTCATTCACCGATTCAATTGAAAAAAGTTGAGGGGGAACGTGTGACATTACGTAATATTCAATCCTTTTTAACGGGAGCTGCATTTTTAGGAGAGTTAAGTATTCATATAAATGGTGAAAAAACGGGAGTAATTCCGATTGATTTGAGCCGAATTTCCCCTTTATCAGAGCAAGAAATTATTTTTGAACGTCCAGTAGTATCGGTATATGATGATGTAACGATTAATTTCGTCTTGAAAAATCAAGAAGGGGAAGTCATCGGCCATCAGCAAAAAATACTTCAGGAAAGTCAAATAAGAGTTCCTGATATCCTTATAAATGAAATTGAAGAGAGGAATCTCATTCAAGTCAAGCAAAAACAATCCTGTTATATCTTAGCTGGAGAAAGCTTCAGCTATACGTTTGATGCACGAACAGGATGTTTTACACAACTAAAGGTAGCGGGTGAAGAATTACTCGTAGCACCGAGTTATATTCATCTATGGCGAGCTCCGATTGACAATGATCGCTATAATATGAATAATTGGCGGCAAGCTGGGTATGAGACGAATCAGTGGAATCTTATTTCTTTTGCGATTACTGAAAAATCAGCGAAAGTGCAAATTAAAGGTCACTATCGTTTAGGAAAACCGGGAATCCAAAATATCCTAGATATGCACATCGTTATTACGATTAGTCTATCCGGTACTATTCAATATCATTTTGATGTTGAAAAAGGGATTAATCTACCTGATTTACCGAGATTTGGCATTGTTTTTCCGCTAAAAAAATTATTTGATAAGGTAAACTACCTAGGATATGGGCCATATGATAGTTATGTTGATAAGCACCATGCTAGTCATTTTGGTAAATATCAACAAGAGATTTCGGAAATGTTTGAAAATTATTTAAAACCTCAAGAAAATGGAAATCATTGGAAAACAATTGAAGCGTCTGTTTTAGGGCCAGTTGCTTGTCAAATACGTAGTTCGAAATCATTTAATTTTTCTTTTCTTCCTTATTCTGCAACAGAATTGACGCAGGCGCCTCATTCGTATGATTTGCCGATAAGTAGCGCACATCATTTATCAATTGATTATAAACAAAACGGTATAGGATCTGCTAGTTGTGGTCACTATCTCAAAGAAAAGTATCGTTTTTCCGAACAGAAATTCCAGTGGGATTTTAGTTTATCATTTTTAGAAAATCAAGTCATGATATAATAGCGGATTTTCCTTATGTAAGGAGAATTTAAGTCATAATATCAAGTGAAATATATGTTAGAAAGGAATGAAACCAAGTGGAACGCAAACAGCGCATCAACGATCAGTGGTTTTTTAGTGATACATACGAAAAGGGGCGAGAGCAAGAAACAGAGCTCTCGCGATTTGAAGCGGTTCAACTTCCGCATAATACTGTCCGTTTACCGTATCAGTATTTTGATGAAAAAAGGTATCAAAAAGAAACGTGCTATTTTAGAAAGCTACAATTGAATCCATCCGTTCGAAATGTGATTCGTTTTGAAGGTGTGATGGCAGTGGCGCATGTTTATTTAAATGGGGAATATCTGATGACTCATAAAGGAGGGTATACGCCCTTTGAAGTTGAATTAAGCACTCTTCAAGAAGAAAATATGGTCGCAGTCGTTGTGGATAGTTCAGAAAGAGCGGATGTACCACCATTTGGAGCTGCAATTGATTATTTGACTTATGGTGGGATTTATCGCGATGTCTTTTTAATTGAACGGCAAGGGATGTTTATTGAAGACCCCTTTTTTATAACGAGAAATCTTCACGCGAATACGTATCAACCGCAGCTTCAATTTCAGTTAGAAACGGCAGGAGATTTGCGTGTACGATTAACGGGAGAAGATGTCCAAATTGACGTTGATCACGTCGGTGTAATCGGAAGTAATACGGTAGCATTTCCTGAAATGACCGTTGCGGAGTGGTCGCCAGAATGCCCCCATTTATATGAGTTAACGATTTTTGAAGGAACAGAAGTCATTTTATATCAAACAAAAGTCGGATTTCGCCGCGCTGAGTTCACAAAAGATGGATTTTATTTAAATGGGGAGCCGTATCCAATTATTGGGTTGAATCGCCACCAAGACTATCCTTATGTGGGTTATGCGATGCCAGAAGAATGGCAAGTGGAAGATGTTCGTGTCTTAAAAGAAGAATTAGGCTTAAATATGGTTCGAACGTCACACTATCCGCAAAGTCCCGCTTTTATGGCGGCTTGTGACGAACAGGGTTTGCTTGTTTTTGAAGAAATTCCTGGATGGCAACATATCGGTGACGAGGAATGGCAAGCAGTGTTATTACAAAACATTGAGGAAATGGTGCTACGTGATCGAAATCACCCGAGTATTGTCTTATGGGGTGTTCGCGTGAATGAATCGGATGATCATCATGATTTGTATACGAAGACCAATGCCTTGTGTCGGAGACTCGATCCAACGCGTCAAACAGGTGGTGTTCGTTATTTAGAAAAAAGTGAATTTTTAGAAGACGTCTATACCATGAATGATTTTTCTTATGATGGTGGCGATACCGCGCGCTTGAAACAAGAAATTGAGGTGGCAACGTATGATAATGTCCAAGTCGAACGTCGTGGATTAAGAACAGTCGAACAAGTGGCAGGTGAAAATGTTCCGTATTTAGTAACGGAATATGCAGGCCATATGTATCCAACAAAACGTTTTGATCAAGAAGAGCGTTTAATTGAACATGCGATGCGTCATGCGGTTGTGCTCAATGCAGCATATGAAAATCCTCATATTAGTGGCGCTGTGGGTTGGTGTGCGTTTGATTACCATACGCATGAAAATTTCGGTAGTGGCGATCGCATTTGTTACCACGGTGTAATGGATAATTTTCGGGTGAGTAAGTTTGCAGCAAGTGTTTATGCGAGTCAACAAGATCCGAAACAGCGACCGGTGATGGTTCCGTTGACAAATTGGACACGTGGAGACCGAAA
This sequence comes from Enterococcus aquimarinus, assembly GCF_001885765.1. Lineage (GTDB taxonomy): Bacteria > Bacillota > Bacilli > Lactobacillales > Enterococcaceae > Enterococcus_I > Enterococcus_I aquimarinus. Next base: position 10,953 of record NZ_JXKD01000013.1, read on the forward strand.
TATGGCACAAAGCGTTCCAATCTATGTTTTCACCAACTGTGATAAAATCGAAGTGTGTTATAACGGTCAATCACGCGGCTTTTATACGCGAGAAGAGGGCGGGAAATTTGCGCATTTACCCTACCCACCGATTGTGTTAAAAGAATTCAACTTTTTATGGGGAGAACCTTTTGGCCCCTTAGAGATTATTGGGTATTTAGAAGAAGAAGTAGTCGCAACCAAATCGTATACGAATGAACCGGTGATTCACGATCTTGAAATGACATTGAGCCATCACACGTTGATTCAATCAGATCGCTGGGCTGCGGCGAAGCTAACCATGAAAGTTGTCGATCAAAAAGGCAATTTGTTGCCTTTCTTGATGGGCAGTGTTCGAATTGAAAATCATGGTGGTGAAGTATTAGGTGGCAACGAGGTACCGTTAATTGGTGGCTCAGCCGTTTGTTGGATCCGGACTTTGCCAGAGGAAATGGATGAGATTAACATTACGGCGCGCTACGGATCATTTGAAAAACATGGGATTATTCATGTGATTGAGCAAGCATCAAATATGACCGAGAAGTAACCTTAAAAAGTGCACGTGATTTAGAAATTCCCCTTAATGAAAATAATCAAGTTCTCCATTCGCTCGTTTGAGTTCGATCAATTATCGATCTTAAACGGGTGCTTTTTTTGTGTCGTTAATCCGCTAGAAATTCAAGAAAAGCGATACGATAATCATAAAATTCTTTTTTTGGCTTGCTTAAGCAAACTTTAAGTTAGCAAATTTATAGTAAGAGTCGAAAGGATGAGTGAGATGAAAAACAATGTATTTGAACGCAAAGAAACAAAATACATCTTATCAAAGGAACAACTACCGGAATTTTTAGCCGATCTAAGTTGCTATATGGAACAAGATGAACATGGATTGCATTTGATTCAATCGTTATATTATGACACCTCTTGTTATCAAATGATTCGCCATTCAATGGAAAAACCGAATTATAAAGAAAAATTTCGGGTCCGCTGTTATGGCGTCGCCAATCAAGATGCCATCGTCTTTTTAGAATTAAAAAAGAAAATTCAGCGAGTAGTCTATAAACGACGGATGGCGATTCCATATTCCGTATATCAAGAATGGATTCGTGGTGGCAAACTACCTGAAGATCCCAAAAATCCCCAAATTCAACGGGAAATCGCGTGGCTCTTTCGGCAATACCCTGATTTAGCGCCGAAAGTGTTAATTAGTTATGAACGATTGTCTTACTTCGGGAAAGAAGACTCCGCCTTTCGGATTACATTCGATCAACGGATTTCCTATGAAGACACGACTCTCAATCTAGCGGACACGTCTAGTCGTCAGTTGGTAGCACCAGAGTTAGGTGTTTTGATGGAGGTCAAAGCACTCGGAGCCTATCCGTTGTGGTTTGTGGCTTTACTGAATCAATATCAATTAAAAAAATCAAGTTTTTCAAAATATGCGCAAACCTATCAGCGCCATTTATGGAATAAAGGAGAGAAAGAAAATGTTTCAAAGTGTGTATCCTAGTGATTTAACGGCGTTTACCGTACAACAATTAATGTTATGTATCATGACGTCTATTATTTTAGGGGTGGTGGTCGCGTATGTTCATACGATTCGTAATACGTATACGAGAAGTTTCATCGTAACGGTGGCGATCTTACCGCTACTTGTGCAAGCAGTGATTATGTTAGTGAATGGAAACTTAGGAACAGGGATGGCGGTCTTAGGAGCCTTTAGTCTAGTACGCTTTCGTTCAGTTGCAGGAGGGTCAAGAGAAATTACAAGTATTTTTTGGTCAATGGCAATCGGGCTCGCAACCGGGATGGGCTATGTCGCCTATATTTTCTTTATCTCAGCCGTTGTAGGAATATGTTCCTTGTTATTTTATCGTTCGAATATACTCTTTCGACCAGCACCAGAAGAACGGGTACTCAAAATTTCCATTCCCGAAGATTTGGATTACCCAGGATTATTTGATGATTTGTTCCATTTATATACAAAAGAAACGACACTGACAACCGTTAAGACAACCACGATGGGGAGTATTTATGAATTGCGTTATCAACTGATTTTAAAAGAAAATCAAAATGAAAAACAGTTTATCGATGAGATTCGGGTGCGTAATGGCAATTTACCAGTGATGTTAGGCAATGTTGCGATGAATCGCGAAACGTTATAAAAGAAAGAAGAGGTGGATATCAATGAAGAAACCAACATTGGGTTTACTTTTGTTGGCAAGTTTATTAGCAGCTTGTCAAAACCAAACGACACCAACGACTACGAGTGAAGGCTTAGAAGAAAGTCTTGTAGAAAACGTCTCAAGTGATGCACAAGATGATACGACAGCGGTGGTCTCCGAATATTACGGCACGTATAAAGAAGAAGATTTTGAGACTGACTATGATGAAGCGTCGGCTACAACCATTACATTTGGCACGACTACAGAAATATCAGGAGAAGGTGCGACCATTGACGGCAATCTTGTGACAATTACACAAGCAGGGACGTACATGGTGACAGGAACTGCTACGAATAGTCAATTAAAAATCAAGGTTGCGGATAATGAGAAGGTTCATTTAATCCTAGCAGGCGTTACGATTGAAAATGATTTTGGTCCAGCTATCTTGATCGAAGAAGCAGACAAAGTCATCACGACATTGGTCGATGGTACCGTCAATCAATTGACCGACGGCGAAACGTATACCAATGTGTCGGAAGAAATGAAAGAAGATGCTGTTTTTTATAGCAAAGCTGATTTGACAATCAATGGGACCGGAACCCTACAAGTAACAGGACGTTATCAAAATGGGTTAGTCAGCAAGGACGATCTTATCCTCATTTCCGGAACCTATCATATTGATGCACCTGGTGATGGGATTAAAGGCAAAGATTCGGTTGCGATTCGTGATGGGAATTATACGATCGCAACAGTAGCTGGCGACGCCATTCAATCGAACAATGATACTGATAGTGAGAAAGGAACAATTGCGCTGGATGGCGGTACGTACAGTATTGAGGCAGGACGTGATGGGATTCAAGCCGAAACGACTTTGTGGATTCAAAATGCGACATTTGATATCACAACCGCACAAGGAATAGATAGTACGGATTTAATGGAAGAAGAAAGTTATAAAGGACTGAAAGCGGGTCAAGCAATTGTCGTAACTAGTGGGACATTTCATCTGAATACAGCAGATGATAGTCTGCATGCGAATGGTGATTTGACAGTTGAAGATGGAGCGTTTACGATTGCTAGTCTAGAAGATGGGCTACATGCCGATCAAACGCTGACGTTCTCAGGTGGAACAATTGACATTACTCAATCATATGAAGGTGTTGAAGCGACGAGTATTCAATTCTTAGGCAGTGACGTCGCGATTGTTGCGTCCGATGATGGGATAAATGCGACAAGTAGTGAAACGACAACCAGAACAGGTGGCTCTGGGGCAGTTGATGAAAAGCTCGTCATTAATGTTGAAGCAGGTTGGATTGCCATCGATGCACAAGGTGATGGCTTAGACAGTAACGGCAATATCACGATGAGTGGTGGAACGCTTCTTGTGAACGGTACGAATCAAGGTGGGAATGGTGCCTTGGATTACGACGGTACATTTGCTTTGATAGGTGGGACAATGGTTGCGGTAGGAAGTGCGGATATGGCGCAAAATGTTAGTGAAAGTTCGACACAAGGAACAGTCGCGTTAACCTTTGATCAAACTCAAAGTGCGAGTCAAACCATCAGTTTATGGAATGAGGAAACCCAAGAAATGCTCTTAGCGTTCACACCGATTCGTGACTATCAATCTGTCATCATGAGTAGTCCGGATTTAATCATTGAACAAAGCTACCAAGTCCATCTAGGTGGAACAGTCACAGAGGATGTTCGAAATGGTTTTGTCTCAGAAGGTTCAATTCGTGACAGCCAAGTGACGACGAGCTTTACCTTAAGTGAAACCGTCAGTCAATTGAATCAATCAGGTGAAACGATCTCCGGTCAAATGATGGGTGGTAACGGACCACGAGGCAATGCAGGCGAAGGTATGATGACACCGCCTGTGACTGCAACACCGTAAATAATGGAAAAAACCTTTCAAAAAAGTGGCGACATGGTAAACTGAAGGCGAGGTGAGAACATGATTAAAATTTTGGTTGTGGAAGATGAAAAAGTATTATCCGAAAATATCCGAGAAATTTTGAAAGATATCGGTGAGGTTACACAAGTATATGATGGCGAAGAGGCATTGTATGAAGCCAGCAGTGGGGTCTATGATTTATTATTATTAGATTTAATGTTACCTGGTAAGCATGGCTATCAAGTGTTAGCCGAACTACGTAGTCAAAACGTTCAGACCCCTGTTTTAATCTTAACCGCCAAAGATGGATTAGATGATAAAGTTACTGGATTTCAAAAAGGTGCAGATGATTATTTGACGAAGCCCTTTTACCGGGAAGAATTATTACTCCGGGCGAAAGCCTTGTTGCGACGGTCATTGGGATTATTTGATGAACAACAAGTCAGTACAGGCGATTTGGTCTGTCAATTGGCATCCAGACAAGTGTTTTATCAAGATCAACTATTGCCGATTCAAGGGAAAGAATTTGATTTATTGGTTTACTTCATGCAAAACAAAGGGATAATCTTGACGAAAGAACAAATCTTCGATCGAATTTGGGGATTTGATTCCGAAACGACCCTTCAAGTGGTGGAAGTTTATATGAGTCACCTTCGAAAGCATTTGAAAATGGTTCAAAAGGAATCGCTCATTCACACCTTGCGTAATGTTGGCTACTTGTTCCAGGAGGACGATGCCCTTGAATCATGAACTGTCTAATAAGCAAAGAATCCGTTTTTTCTTAACGAGCGCCAGTGCCTTTGCCGCGCTTTTTGTGTTATTGGGCATTATCGTTTTCCAACTCTTACAAGTGTCAGCCTATAATCAAACAGACATGTCGTTGAGTGAGATGTCCACGAATCGACCACTAATCGAAAGAGAAATCAGTCGTTTAAACCAATCAGATCCGTTTATCGATTTTCCTTTAGACAAGCCTTTACCAGAAGGAATTACGCCACAAGAAGAGTTATTTAATACGCAAATTATTTTGTGGACGGAGAATGGGGAAATTCTAAATAAAGAAGTCTTAGGTGGGCGCTACACCCAATTAAACGCGTTAACACTCGATACAACGAAATTGAATGAAATTATTCCGGTCGCATTAGCGGAGAGTAATTTATCGTTTCGCTCGATTACGATTGAAAATAGCCAAAGTCTCTCGTCAGAAGTCGCTTATATCCAATTTTTAACAAATACCAATCAGATCGATGATTCATTGACGACATTTCAGTGGATATTGTTTGTCTGCATGTTTATTTTTTGGTTGATATCGTTAGGCGTCAGTGTCTTTAGCTCTAAAATGAATATGAAGCCTCTTTTGATTGCGTGGCAAAAGCAGCAAGAGTTTGTTGAAAATGCTTCTCATGAATTACGTACGCCATTAACGATTATCCAAAATAATTTACAACACTTATTTACCAGACCGAATCAGACTATTCTCGAACAGTCACCGCGCATCGCCCAAGCATTAAGTGAGACCCGGCGTTTGACGAATTTAACGAATGACTTATTGTTAATCGCGCGTAGTGACGGGAATCAAGCAACGATTCAACCGGAAGAAACGGATGTCGATCGCTTTTTAGAACAACTGATTCAACCATTTGCTGAAATTGCTGAAATGCAAGACAAAGCGTTTCACTTCACCAATGAGATCAGCGAACCACTAAGTTTTGACGCTAGCAAAATCCATCAAGTATTGGTAATTTTATTAGATAATGCACTGAAGTATACGCAAGCCAAGGATGAGATTCAACTCGTAGCTAAACAAATCAATCCGAAATGGTGGCAAGTCGTCGTCCGAAATACAGGAAGTACGATTCCAGATACGCAAAAAAAATTAATTTTTGAACGCTTTTATCGAGAAGAACAATCCCGTAACCAAGAAACAGGCGGTTATGGCTTAGGTCTAGCAATTGCGAAACAAATTGTCAAAAATCATCACGGGAAATTGTTTGTCAGTGATTGGACAAATCAAGGCGTTCAGTTCACGCTCCAACTACCGATTATCCAAAAAAATCTCCACACCGAAAAAAACTAAAGACGTCCATCCAATCTTGGCTTAACACGCGAAGATTGGATGGACGCTTTCGTTTCTCCATGATGAGTTTGTTTATTCCACCGTCACCGATTTAGCTAAATTCCGTGGTTTATCCACGTCATAGCCACGCTCAAGTGTCGCATAATAAGCGAGTAATTGCGTCGGTACAACGGAGACGAGACTCATTAATAAAGGATGGGCTTTCGGTAAAATAATTTGATCTGATGCTTGAGCAAAAGTAGTTTCGGAAATCACGAGCGTTTTCGCACCGCGACTTTTCACTTCTTCTAAGTTTCCGCGCGTGTGCAGATGCGTCACTTCACTCGTAATCAGCCCGATAACAGGTGTACCATCTTCAATTAAGGCAATGGTTCCATGCTTTAATTCGCCGGCTGCAAATCCTTCTGCTTGAATATAAGAAATTTCTTTTAGCTTCAAGGCAGCTTCGAGTGATACGGCATAATCATTTCCGCGCCCGATGAAAAAGGCACTGTTTGTGTCACGAAAGAAGTCTTTGGCTAACTGATGAATGTGCTCTTTTTGCGTCAATACTTGTGTCATTGCTTCTTCCACCAAAGTTAGCTCCTGTAAAAGATTCAGTTGACTGTCCTCTTTTTCTAACTGGATGGCGTAAGCTAAAATGCTTAACAACGCAATTTGTGCGGTATAAGCTTTCGTTGAGGCTACTGCAATTTCTGGACCTGCTTCTAAAGAGAGTGCGTACTTCGCTTCGCGAGCGAGCGTGGATCCTGGAACATTCGTAATCGCTAAAGAAGAGGCGCCCAGTTGATTTGTTTTGACTAATACTTGACGACTATCCGCGGTCTCGCCACTTTGACTTAAATAAATGAAAAACGGTTTTTTCGCCAAGATTGGCGTATAATAACCAAATTCACTCGCCAGATGCACTTCTACCGGCACTTTTGTCAGTGTTTCGAAAAAGGCTTTAGAGGCTAACCCTGCATGATAACTCGTTCCGCATGCAACGATATAGATGCGTTCACTCGCACTGATTTCTTGTAAGAGTGTATCGTCTAGTAAAACATTCCCGTGAAAGTCAAAGTATTTTTGTTGTAAACGACGTAATACCAGGGGTTGTTCTTCAATTTCTTTTAGCATATAAAATGGATAGGTACCTTTATCAATCGCTGTGTTATCAATTTCAGCGGTATAAGGTGCACGGTCAATGACATTTCCTGCGGCATCTTCTAAGACCATGCTGTTAGTTGTCAGCGTCACAAAGTCGCCATCAAACAATTCAATAAATTGATTCGTTTGATGGATCATCGCTAAGGCATCGCTCCCGACAAGATGAAAGTCACTCCCGCAACCAATCAATAGCGGACTTTTATTCTTTGCAACGTATAATGTATCGACATCATTCGTATCGATTAACGCGAAAGCATACGACCCTTGGAGTAAGCGTAGCGTTTGCTTGAAGGCCTCTTTCACGCTCAGATTTTCAGCTTCCATGCGTTGTTCAATCACATTCGCAACCACTTCGGTATCCGTCTCGCCAACGAGCTGATAACCTGCTAAGTAGTCTTCTTTCAACGAACGGTAATTTTCAATCACACCATTATGAACAAGCACGACCTTACCGTGCTGTGATACGTGGGGATGCGCATTCTCCTCGCTTGGAATTCCGTGAGTGGCCCAACGTGTATGTCCAATCCCAAGGGTCCCCGTTGTTTCTGACGTCATTTTTTCAGCCAATTGTTTAATCGGACCTTGTGCTTTCACTAAATGCCTTTCGTTTTGATTAGCGACATAGACTCCTGCTGAATCATAGCCTCGGTATTCCAACCGTTCTAAGCCTTTCAAAAGTACTTCTGAGACATTTTCGTTCCCAATCATTCCGACAATTCCACACATAATTTGCCTTCCTACTTTCCTATTCAATTTTTGGAAGGTTTCTATCTGCTGGTAAATCTTTTGTAGCACTTTCGCAAGTGGATTTGTAATTTACCTATAGGGTGCAGTCCCTGAAGCCATCCGCCGAATATTTCGATAAGCTTCATCCTCGTCATCTGTTAAGACAGATCTGGCGCTATTCCGTTTTGATTATTCTCCTTCTTATTTTCGTAGAAACCTAGAAAAAGCATAACTTTTGTCATCGCATCTGTCAATTTATTTTTTTGAATCACGGATAAAAAAGCGTTTTTGCAGTTGATATTCTCAACTTATGACGTAAAAGAGCAAAGGTTTGTTGACAATTTTGGCCTTTTTAGCCATATTGAAAGGAGTCTAAGAGGGGTCCGTAAAGACGTTGTTATAAATATATTCAGGAAATTAGAAAGGAAGAACGCAATGCAAAAACGATTAATAAAACCAACCTTGGAGTGGGAAAAACCGATTCAAGTGTTTCGAGAAGAAATGGTGGATACACAAAGTATCTTAGCTGGAGTGGGCTCTTTGCGTGAAAATGCAGATGTAGAAGCGTGGCTTCAAAGAATTTCTCAGTTCGAAAATCCTGCCACCGTACCAGAAGGCTTAGTACGAAGTCTTCAATATATTTATGTCGATATTTCGCAACAAAAAGTCATCGGAATGATCCAATTACGTTGTGAATTAAATGACTATCTAAAACATTTTGGCGGACATATCGGTTACTCAATTGCACCAAGTGAGCGACGCAAGGGTAACGGAAAAGCGATGTTACAAGCGTGCTTAACAAAAGCCAAAGAAGAAGGATTATCAGAAGTATTGATTACTTGTGATCCTTCAAATGAAGGCAGCCGTGGGGTCATAATGGGTTGTGGTGGACGCTATCAAGAAACAGTCTATCATCCAGAGGAAGCGCGGTATTATGAGCAGTATTGGCTTGAATGATAAGCTTGAATCATCATCATAACGTCAAAAAATATTTCACCATGATAAAACCGACCACTAAAAGTTCGCGCTTAATCGAACTTTTGGAGGTCGGTTTACAATTGAGGTTGTATAAAATTTAGTGAGGATGGACTATTCATTTATCTCTACCGCATGAATAAATAGACGGCCGTTTTCGATCGTATAGTTACAGGTAATAAGGGTTAAAATTTGATCTTCGGCTGAAACGTTTGTCTCGGTTGAAAAAAGTGATTTTTCTTCTCGAGGGAGTGTATTTTTAATTTTCACTAGCGCATACTTTCCTATCATAATGTCTCTTTTCAAAGAACGGCTTAACGAAATTGATATAAAAAAATCTTTCCTCAGTCGAAGGTTCAATTGAGGAAAGATTTTTTATGTCGAAACAATAAATTCTTGTTTCCATTAATAGCTGCTATCAGTCCATCATGCGATGATGCTGACGACCCATGCCCCACATTTCTCGCTTACCAAAAGAATCACGACCATGGCAATCACGATTAGTATCGTCCATCCACTCATTCATTTCTTCTGCTTCATCAGGTGAAAGATTGCCACGTTCGACTTGTTCTTTTAAATGTTCACGACGCTCTTGTTCAGTTGTGCGAGTATTGTCATCAAGGGGCTCAAACCTTTCAGAAGCATTTGTTCCATTATCTGAGTTAGCAAAGACTGACATAGAAGTCATACCTGCAGCAAAAAGGATCGCTACCGCAATAATGATTTTTGTTAATTTTTTCATAAAAAATCTCTCCCATCTATTTTTGAAACGAATACTCGCTTCTTTGATAGAATGATCATAACAAAAAATGATGGCAAAAGTGTGTCACATCTGTTCCAAATGAGTGGCAGTTAGTTTGTTTACTTTTGAAAAATCAAACGTAAAGCGCGCACCGCCAGTTTCTGCGTTTGTTGCTTGTAAAGTCATTTGATGGCGCTGTGCAATTTGTTTGGCAATTGATAAGCCAAGTCCTGTCCCAATTTTATTTTTTTCGCCATAAGTTTTATGGAAGCGATCGAAAATGTAAGGAAGTTCTGAGGCTTCAATTCCTGGACCTTGATCGGAAATGATGAGACGATCGTCGGTTAATTGAATCCTAATTCGGCTATGCTTCGGCGAAAATTTAATCGCATTATCTAAAATGACTAAAAACATCTGACGTAAGCGCCCGTAATCACCGCAAATAACGAGAGGAACAGCTGTCATCGAATAATCCAAGGTTATTTCTTTTAGGCGAGATAAGTGTTCAGCACTTCGTAAAGCATCTTTTAGGACGTCTTGGAGACTGAGAGGGGTCTTTTCGATTGTAAAGTCTAAGTTTTGTAATCGGGCTAAATCAAGTAAATCACCGACTAAGCGTTCCAGAAATTTTGCTTCTGTTAGCATCTGTTGGTGATAAGCTTCGACTTTTTCAGGTTCAGTAATGACTTTGTCCGTTAGTGCTTCGAGAGAACCACGCATGACGGTAATCGGAGTCCGTAATTCATGAGAGATATTGGCGACGAATTCTTGGCGCATTTGTTCTAACTTCTCACTTGCTTGACTGGCTTCAGCTAATTGCAGTGCCAAAGTATCAATGGCTTGGGATAGTTCGCCAATCTCATCTTTTTGTGAAACGTTCGTTTTTGCCTGATAATCACCTTGTGCTAAGCGTAAAGCGGCAACTTTCATTTTTGATAACGGTTTTGTAAACGAATAGGCTAAGAAAGAAACGAGTACTAACGCTAACAGTAACGCAATTAGTAAGCTAATTCCTAACAATTTAAGCCCTTGATTAATAGCTGCTTTCGTACTGTCGATCGCCGAATGAATTAAAATAGCCCCCCAAATGTTGCCATCAGCATCACGAATCGGTGCTCCCACGGTTAATGTTTGCTGATTGAGCGACTCGCTAAATCCTTCGCTCACCATTGTTTCTCCTTGGAAAATAAGGGGAATCATCGCCTCAGCATTACTGGGTAAGTCACGAAGATTGTCTTTTTGAGTCGCCGCATGACGCGCTCCCATATGAGTGTTTTCACCAGTCGCTAAGAGATTGAACGCTTCGTCGACTAACCAAACGTGATCACCTGCTACTTCTTGAATAAAGCGCAGATAGGCACTTGTATCACTCATCATTCGTTGATGGCTGCTCGCGTTTGCGTCATCAGTCAGTTCCTGAGCAATCGCTTGGGCGTAGTGAGTGAGTTCCTCGCGATGAAGGGTCATCATCGAATGTTTAAACAGAAAAAAGAAAATCGTCCCAATCGTGATGGCGAATAGGAGGAGTGTTGTCGTCAAATAGAGCCCTAATTTCGTCGCGATTCTACTATTTTTCATGCGAAATAACCTCAAATTTATATCCGACTCCCCAAATAGTTTTAATTGCCCAATTAGGATGTATCTGTTTTCCTAATTTTCCGCGTAGCCGCTTAATATGACTATCCACGGTTCGAGTATCCCCAAAATAATCAAAACCCCAAAGTAAGTTTAAGAGTTCTTCACGCGTATAGGCTTTTTGAGGATGGTTCGCTAATGTCCACAATAAATCAATTTCTTTTTTTGTCAGTAAAATGTTTTCGCCATTGATTGAAACGGTGTAGTCGTCTAAATTAATCGTTAAATTATCATAGGTCAAACATTGTGGTTGGTTATCCTCTCGTATAATCCGGCGCATGACGGCCTTAATTCGAGCCATGACTTCACCTGGAGAAAAAGGTTTCACGATATAATCATCCGCCCCAATTTCTAGCCCCATAATCCGTTCAAAATCCTCCCCGCGTGCCGTAATCATTAAAATCGGAACATTGGAAGTCTCACGAATTTCTCGACAAACAGCAAAGCCATCTTTTTTCGGCATCATCACATCCAGTAAAACGACATCAGGTTTTTCGCTTTTGAATAAACGTAGCGCTTCGATACCATCATAAGCGATGATGACTTGGTAATGATTTTTCTGGGCATACTCCGCTAAAATCGCCGTAATTTGTTGGTTATCATCGACAATTAATAATTTTTGCATCGTAAACTCCTCCTCTTCGCGATTATATCAAAATAGTGTGGCACTTTTGTGTCAAACGGCTTTTTCTTTAAGTGAGATACCAGAAAAGCAGAGGACGATTGCTTTTTTTATTTTATCGAAATATCAAGATAGTCTATAAAAGACAATAAGAAAGTTCAAGTTTTTTTCTCGAAAGCTTGTTAAGATGAAATAGCAGATATGAAAACGCTTTATAAGACGTGCGACGTTCCGTACTTACTTTTTAGTTGTAAGAAGTTCTGTCATCACTGCTGCACTTTCAGCTTTTGAATAGATGTGTTGGCGATCGATTTGCTCGTGGCCACTATGCGTGGTCGTGATTGTCGCTCGTTGATTCATCTGATTGCGAAATTGTTTGGGTGTTTGGTGGTAAAGATCTTTAAAGGCACGATTTAAGTAGCGCAAGTCCGAAAAGCCACAAGCTTCGCTGATGTGGAGTAAACCGTGATCGGTATTACTTAATAGGAAATACGCTTTTTCACAGCGTATAACGTTTAAGTAGTGTTGAAAGGAGAGACCAAAATTCTTATGAAAAAAATGGGATAAGTAATTGACCGATAAGTTTTCTTGTTTGGCAATATCTGCTAAGAATAATGTTTCGTGGTAATGCTGCTGGATATAGTGACTAATCCGGCGAATGCGTTCTTGACGTGCGAAGTGAGCCCCTTGTTTGGCTTCAGGGATTAATTCGTAAGGCGCACATTGTAGTAAATAATACAGAACAAGTGAGGCGTGGCCGTGACACGCTAACGCAAAATAATCTTCTTCTTGAAAGAACGAATCACAAGTCGTAAATAAATGGTGTAATAACTCTTTAAAAAACGGTCGCTCGTTTAGGTTAAGTGCCTGATTATGAAACGAAATTTCATTAATCTGTGGAAAAAAAGTTGCAAATTCTTTTGTCCCTAATTGTAAAATCAGTAGTTTTGCTTGTTCTTTAGAGAGCAGTTCATGTAGCTGACAGGAATTAATGACCAGACATTCCTGTTCTTGTACGGTTATTTTTCGGCCTTCCGTTTGGACAATTAATTGTCCTTTTAAAACGTAAATAAGCTCCAGATCCGTATGCAAGTGGGGACGCCGATAATTCATATCAATTAAGAACGCATGGACGCCTTTTGATTGACGATGCTCAATCAGTTCAAATTCATTCGACATTATTTTGACTCCCTTCTATCTCATAATATAAAGGATGTCAGATTCATTATCAAATAAAAATTAGGAGGAAATAACAATGGCATATTTTGAAAACATCAACAAAGTTCAATACGAAGGGGTAAAGACGGACAATCCATTTGCTTTTCGTCATTACAATCCTGAAGAAATCGTCTTAGGTAAAACAATGAAGGAACATTTACGTTTTGGAATTGCTTATTGGCATACCATGACACAAGATGGATCAGACCCATTTGGTAGTCCAGTCAATATCCGTAATTGGTGCGGAGAAACACCAATGGAAACAGCTAAAAATCGCGTAGAAGCTTTCTTTGAAATTTTAGAAAAATTAGGCGTCGAGTATTTTTGTTTCCATGATGTCGACGTTGCACCAGAAGGCGATTCATTAGAAGAATTTTTCCAAAACATTGATGAAATTACGGATTTAATCAAAGAAAAAATGGATCAAACAGGCATTAAACTCTTATGGAATACAGCAAATATGTTCTCCAATCCACGCTTTGTGAATGGTGCAGCGTCTTCAAATAATGCAGATGTCTTTGCTCATTCGGCTGCGCAAGTGAAAAAAGGCCTTGATATTAGTAAAAAATTAGGCGGCGAGAACTATGTTTTCTGGGGTGGTCGTGAAGGCTATGAGTCGTTACTAAATACCGATATGAAATTAGAACAAGACAACATTGCCCGCTTATTCAAAATGGCGATTGCCTATGGGGAAAAAATCAATCATAAACCACAATTTTTAATTGAACCAAAACCAAAAGAGCCATCAAGTCACCAATACGATTACGATGCCGCAACTGCGATGGCATTCATTCAAAAATATGGATTAGAAGGCGACTTCAAATTAAACTTAGAAGGCAACCATGCGACGCTAGCAGGTCATACGTTTGAACATGAGCTAGCAGTAGCGCGTTGTTATGATGCATTAGGATCAATTGATGCCAATCAAGGTCACCCGTTACTCGGTTGGGATACAGATGAATTCCCGACGAATGTTCACGATACGACCCTTGTGATGGTAGAACTGTTAGAAAATGGAGGCATTGCACCAGGTGGGATTAATTTTGACTCTAAAGTTCGCCGTTCATCGTTTGCAATGGAAGACTTATTCTTAGCACATATTGCGGGAATGGATACGTATGCACGTGGCTTAAAAGCAGCAGCTGCCCTCAAAGAAGCTCGTTTCTTTGATGAACTAAAAGAAAAACGTTACGCAAGTTATACAACGGGTATTGGTGCGAAAATCGTGGCGGGTGAAGAAGATTTAGAAAGCTTAACCACGTATGCTTTAGCAAATGACGAAATAAAAATGGAATCAGATCACTTAGAATTTGTTAAATCTCGTTTAAATGATTTTTTATTCTAAGCATGAAGAGGTGAGAAAATGGCTTACGTTTTAGGACTTGATTTAGGGACGAGTTCCTTAAAAGGCTTATTGATGAATGAAAAAGGTGAATCTTGTGGAACTGCCACAGCGGATTATCCGTTACTCCATCCCGCCTCTGGCTATAGTGAGCAAGATCCAGCAGAGTGGATTCGCGCATGCGAAATCGTTTTTGAAACTTTGAAAGCGGCGGTTCCTGATTTTACCGAGGAACTACAAGGCATTAGTTTTTCTGGTCAAATGCATAGTCTAGTCGTCTTAAATGACGAACAAGAGGTGTTACGCCCAGCAATTTTATGGAATGATGTACGAACGAGTGCCCAATGTGCCAAGATTATGGCAACATTTGGCGATGACTTGTTAGCCATTACCCAAAATATTGCTTTAGAAGGCTTTACGCTACCTAAGATTCTTTGGCTTCAAGAAAATGAACCTGAAATTTGGCAAGAAGTCCGTCACTTGCTATTACCAAAAGATTATTTAGGTTTTTGGCTAACGGGTCAACAACATATGGATTATTCGGATGCAGCAGGAACCTTACTATTAGATGTTGCGAAAAAAGAGTGGTCGACTGAGATACTCAATCAGTTTGCCATTCCCGCAACGTATTTGCCGCCATTAATTGATTCCCAAGGAAAAACAGGCGTGATTCGCCCAGCATTAAGGCAGCGTTTTGGTTTTAAACACGAGATCCAAGTATTTGCTGGTGGTGCTGATAATGCTTGTGCGGCAATTGGTGCAGGTATTTTAGAGGTTGAAACCGGCATGGTCAGCATTGGAACATCGGGTGTCTTTTTATCCTATGAAGACACGAAAATCCCCCATTATGCAGGCCAGCTCCACCTGTTTAATCATGGAATAAAAGATCGTTACTATTCAATGGGGGTAACGTTGGCAGCCGGCCATAGTTTAAGTTGGTTTAAAGAAACATTTGCAAAAGACCTCAGTTTTGAAGAATTGTTAGCTGGTGTGGGAAACATTGGTCCAGGCGCTAACGGATTACTTTTCACACCTTATATTGTCGGTGAACGAACACCGCATGTGGATAGTCGAGTTCGGGGGAGCTTTATCGGAATTGATACGACGCATACCCTGTCCCATTTTAGCAGAGCCGTTTTGGAAGGCATTACGTTTTCATTAAAAGACAGCCAACAATTAATGGAAACCATCGCTGGAAAAACGTTTGACAAAATTATTTCTGTCGGTGGTGGTGCCAAAAATCCCGAATGGTTACAAATTCAAGCTGATATTTTCGGGACTGAGATTCTTTGCCTCGAAGTAGAAGAAGGACCTGGACTTGGTGCGGCGATGTTAGCCGCAACGGGACTCGGTTGGTTTGCAAGCCTCCAAGAGTGTTCGGATACTTTTGTTTCGTACAAAAAAGGGGCGAGTCCAATCCCAACTAATGTCGAAAAATACCAAAAAATCTATGAGACGTATCAAAAGGTCTATGCGGCAACGAAAGACATTTGTTATGAATTAGGAGAATAACAAAAAATTGGGCTGTATGATTTGTAGTGTTGATAGAGAATCTCTTTAAGATTTTCTTTCAACACTTTTTTGATTTTTTAAAGGAAAAGCAAGATAAACGATATATGAAAGGAATTTTAGATAAAATGAGAGATAAATGTTGGTTAAGTAAGCAAGTGGATCGTGCTTTTTTCAATTCATTTCAAATCGATTCTAAGGATTTAATTTCGAATACAATAATCAAAGAAATGCCTATTTTATTTAAAGAAATTGAAAAAGTTTCTCAAAATGCAGCTATTTTATTTCAATTAATTCAAGATGATTCTTTAGGCGAAGAAGGATTTAACATTAAAAGATGTGAATCGACGATTATTCAAGCAAATACGTCAAAAGGACTTCTTTACGGGATGTACCGTCTATATGAAGAAATATTATTAGGAAATCAATTCAAAGAAATTATATCAATTCCAGACCAATCCATTCGTATGATTAATCATTGGGATAATATGGATGGGACAATTGAGCGCGGCTATGCAGGAGAATCAATTTTTTATGCGAATAATCAGTTCCGACGGGATTGGACAATTGTCCATGAATATGCTCGATTGCTAGCATCGATCGGAATTAATGCGTTAAGCATCAATAATGTAAACGTACACAAAGTTGAAACGAGATTAATAACAATGGATTTTATCGAGGACTTAAAAACGATGAATGCTATTTTTTCATCTTATGGAATTAAGCTGTTTTTGAGTATAAACTTTGCTTCGCCCATTACAATTGGTCGTTTAGAAACGGCAGATCCCTTAGATGAGAGAGTTCAAAATTTTTGGCAGAAGATAGTCTCTAATTTATATAAAGAAATCCCGACATTTGGTGGGTTTGTCGTAAAAGCCGATTCTGAAGGGGAACCCGGTCCGTTTGCATATGGCAGAGGACACGATGATGGCGCTAATATGTTCGCTGAAATTCTGAAGCCATTTGGTGGAATTTGTATCTGGCGTTGTTTCGTATATAACTGTAAACAAGATTGGCGCGATCGGAGTATTGATCGGGCAAGAGCAGCATATGATCATTTTATGCCACTTGATGGTCGTTTTTCTGACAATGTCATTTTACAAATCAAATTAGGCTCGCTTGATTTTCAAGTGAAAGAACCAGTATCTCCCCTATTTGGCGGTTTGAGAAAAACAAATCAAATCATTGAATTCCAACTTACGCAAGAGTATACAGGTCAACAAAGAGCGGTCTACTATCAAGCCCCTGTTTGGAAAGAAGCACTTGATTTTGATACAAAACATGATTATTCTCCAAGTGTCGTCAAAGGTTTATTGAAGTCTAATTCAATCGATTCTAAGAATTCAGGGATATGTGCTGTAGGAGTAGTAGGGATGGATGAGAATTGGACACATCATAAATTAATGCAAAGTAATATTTATGCTTATGGGAAGTTATGTTGGGACAATCAACTGACCAGTGAAGAAATGGCAAATAATTGGAGTAAATTAAGTTTTATTCTAAGTGACCAAGGTCATAAAACGGTATCTGAAATATTAATCACTTCTAGAGAAACATACCGTTTATACAATGCTCCTAATGGTGTTGGCTTCATGTGCAAACCACATATCCATTATGGTCCTGATGTGGATGGCTATGAATACGATCGCTGGGGAACGTATCATTTCGCAGATCGCAATGGGATTGGTAATAATCGATCCAAAACAGGTACGAAATATGTCGAACAATATTCAAGCCAACGTTGTGAAGAATATCATAACGTAAAAACGTGTCCAGATGATTTGTTGCTATGGTTTCATTACGTGAAATACGACCATAAACTCCAAAATGGAAAGACGCTGATTCAAGATATCTATGATAACCATTTTGAAGGTGTGGAGCGAGTTCAAAAATATATTGCACAATGGCAGACTTTGGAAAATGAAATCGATGAGGAAAGTTATTCGAATGTCAGTGGATTACTAGACGAACAGTATGACATGGCTATTGAGTGGAGAGATCAAATTAACACGTATTTTTTCAGAAAGTCAGGTATTTCTGATAAATATAATAGGAATATTTATAACTAAACGAATGATTGTAGGTGAAAAAAATGGAGTGGAATAGTATATGGGGCTATTGTCAAATTGATTATCAATCCTGGCCTTCTAAGATACAGAGTGATATTCAGCGAATAACGATTGTCAATAACCATGATTTTTCTAGTATCAGAATGAAGTTTGCGAATCTTTATGGAATGGAACCAATTATTTTCTCAAAAGTCAGCATCCGAAATCTATCGGCATCCTTAGATCAGTCAAAAGAAGTAACCGTATTAGGGAGTGAAAGAGTCAATCTTCTTCCAGGAAGTAGGCTAATTAGTGATCCTATTTATATACATGCGAATCCAGGAGATGTCTTGCAAATTGAAACGATTCTAGCAGAACCTGTAGAAATAAATGGTGGAATCGTGACGTACTCAAGAAGGGTCACTGAAGTCACTAATTTTGATAACGATCGTTTAGTTTTACAAAAAAATCTATTTAAGATGGTACACGAGAATAATCGGATGCAATTTATTTATGGCATTGAAGAATTGCTCATTCCGCATGACCCTCAACAAACGAAGATTGTTTTTTTTGGTGACTCACTCGTTCACCAGGGATTCATAGTAGACCAATTAACATTAAGATTCCTAAAAACACAAAAAAGGAATACGTCTATTATTAATAAAGGGATTGGTGGGAGCCGAATCCTTTTTGGAACAGATAAAAATAGTGACGATTATAATCGTCACGGACAATCAGGTTTGTTACGATTCGAAAAAGATTTATATTCCTCAGGACCAAAAGAGATTATTATTGTTTTGCATGGGATTAATGATATCTTAACGACTCAGTATAATAATGCTACTGAGATAATCAATGGACTGAAAATGTATAAAGAAATCGCACATGTGCATCATTCAAAAGTAATGATTTGCACCTTGATGCCTTTTGGGAACTCTCAATTTTATTCACCAGCATTAGATGAAATCCGGCAAGAAGTAAATGATTGGATTCGTTCTAGCGTAGCGACTGATGACTATTTTGATTTAGACAAAATGGTCAGAGATCCGCTCAGACCGAATTGTTTAGATAGGAACTATGATACAGGTGACGGATTACATTTAAATGAATCAGGTGGTCGTCATATTGCAAAATCAATGGAGCTCAATCAGATTTTTGAAGAATCATAAAAAAGGAAAGAGGGTGAGAAAGCGTGAAACTATCCAAAAAAATAATAACTAAGTCCTCTGATCTAGCTGATCGGGGTTATTTATTACCCCGTTATGATGTAGATAAGGTTACACGAAAAACGTTAGAAGAGCCACGGTGGGTTCAATTAGGAGCAGGTAACATTTTCCGAGCATTTTTAGCGCCTCATCAACAGCAACTATTAAACGAAGGTGTAGTAGACACAGGAATCATTGTTGCCGAGGGCTATGATACTGAAATTATAGATGTTTTGCAACGTTATGATAATTTAACAATTAATGTGACTCTTAAAAGCGATGGTAATCTCACGAAAGAAATTATTGGAAGTATTAGTAAATATGTAAAGATGGAAAATGATTCCGATGATTTTATTCTTTTAAAGGAGATTTTTCGAAAGCCAAGTTTAGAAATGGTTAGTATGACTATTACAGAAAAAGGCTATAGTTTAGTTGATAACCATGGAGAGTTAATGCCCTTAGTCAAAGCAGATTTTGAAAATGGACCTTATAATACTCAAAGTTATTTAGGGAAGTTAACGACGTTACTTTTTGAACGGTATCAAGCAGGAGCTTTTCCGCTAGCGCTCGTGAGTATGGATAATATGAGCCATAATGGGGAGAAATTGCAAAATTCGGTATTCGCTTACGTCAATCGATGGGTAGAAAAGCAATTAGTACCGATCGATTTCAGCGAATATATCCTGAATAGTGGGAAAGTATCTTTTCCCTGGACGATGATTGACAAAATAACGCCACGTCCAGATGCTAAAATTGAAGCTTTGTTAGAAAAAGATGGTCTAGAAGACATGTCTCCAAGTCAAACATTAAAACATACCTTTGTGGCTCCGTATGTTAATGGAGAGGAAACGGAATATCTCATTATTGAAGATAATTTTCCTAATGGGAGGCCTTTACTAGATAAGACAGGTATTATTTATACTAAGCGAGAAACGGTAAATAAAGTAGAAACAATGAAAGTAACCACTTGCTTAAATCCGTTACATACAGCCTTGGCAATTTTTGGATGCTTATTCGACTATCATTTTATTCATGAAGAAATGCGGGATCCGGACTTGGTCTCCTTAATCAAAGTGTTAGGGTATCAAGAAGGGTTACCGGTTGTGATGAATCCTGAGATTATCAATCCAGAGAAATTTATTGATGAAGTGATAAATACACGCTTAGCTAACCCTTTTATCCCAGACACACCTCAGCGGATTGCGACGGATACTTCTCAAAAGTTATCAGTACGTTACGGGGAAACGATTAAGTCATACGTGGCATCTTCAACATTAAATGCCCATTCATTGAAGATTATTCCACTGGTTCTAGCAGGATGGCTACGTTATTTAAGTGGTATAAAAGATAGTGGGGAAATGTTTGAAGTCAGTCCCGATCCAATGTTACCGGTTTTACAGCCTTTATTCTCTGAATTTAAATTAGGAAAAACGAATGCGATACAAGAGATTGAAACATTGCTTCGTAATGAGAAGATTTTTGGACTTGATTTAGTGGAAGTAGGGTTATCTGATTCGATTATTTACTTATATGAAGAAATGTCAAAAGCTCCAGGAGCCGTTCGATTGACAATAAAAAACGTTCTATCAGAAATAAAATCAAATTAGAGGAGTGTCTTTATGAAAATGTCTTTTCGTTGGTATGGTCAAGGTAATGATCCAATTTCTTTAGATGATATCCGTCAAATTCCAGGAGTAGAAGAAATTGTCTGGGCCTTACATGATAAACAGGCTGGAGAATTGTGGACAGAACAAGAAGTACAAAAGGCAGTTCATTATATAGAAAATCATGGATTAAAAGCAACAATTGTTGAATCAATTAATATTCATGAGGATATTAAATTGGGGTTGCCGACCCGAGATGCGTATATTGAAACGTATAAAGAAAGTCTAAAAAATTTAGGTAAAAATGGTGTCAAAGTTATTTGTTATAATTTTATGCCGATTTTTGATTGGACTCGAACAGAGATGTTTCATCCGTTGTCAGATGGCTCAACTGCTTTATTTTTTGATAAAGAAAAAATTATGTCAATTGATCCACAAGAATTAGTTGAGATTGTAGAAAAAGAAAGTCGAGGGTTAACCTTACCTGGATGGGAACCCGAACGACTAATAAAGATTAAAGAGTTATTTGATGCCTATCAAGGCTTTACAGATGATAAATTAAGAGAGAATTTTAACTATTTTATAGATGCGATTATGCCAACCTGTGAAGAATATGATATAAAAATGGCTATTCATCCAGATGATCCACCATTTTCAATTTTTGGATTACCTCGTTTAGCCAACAGTCAAGAAAATATCAGAAAGTTATTATCTTTAAATACAAGTGTTTATAATGGCTTAACTTTTTGTACGGGATCACTGGGGGCAGACTTAAATAATAACTTAGTCGACATGTTAGACGAATTTAAAGACCGAGTACATTTTATGCATGTTCGAAATGTTAAAGTGTATGATAATGGTGATTTTAGCGAAGTCTCGCATCGTACCCAAGATGGAACGGTGGATATTACGGGGATAATGCGAACTTTAGCCAGAATGAATTTCGAAGGGTACGTTCGTCCTGATCATGGTCGACATGTATTTGGTGAGAATGAAACGAATGTTCGACCTGGATACGGTTTATATGATCGAGCGATGGGTGCGATGTATTTAACCGGTTGTTGGGATATGGCTAAAGGATTGTAATATAATAGGTATCAAGTTATCTACCTTATAGCGTGAAAAGAGTATCTATCTTAAATGATTTCACAATTCATTCCCGCTTTTTACCATAAAAAACCACCGCTCACGTTCTTCTGAAACGTGAGCGGTGGTTTTGATTGTTTTCCTATCCCATCAACGGGTTCAAAACCGCTTCTAATCGAGTTTTCATTTGAACGCCCATCAAGCGATCAACCAGTCGACCGTCTTTAAAAACGAGGAGTGTGGGGATACTTTGAATGCCAAACTGCACGGCAAGTTCACCTTCGTTATCGACGTTAACTTTACTGATTTGCAGTTGCTCAGAAGAATATTCTTTGGCTAACTCTTCTAAAATCGGTGTTTGCATCCGACAAGGACCACACCAAGGGGCCCAAAAATCAACGAGATGTAATCCGTGACCGATTGTTTGTTCAAATTCTTTTTTTGTTAAGTCTTTCATGTGTTTTCCCTCCTGATTCCGTTTGAATTAGGCCATTTCGCCTGGCCAAGATGAAGTGCCACCCATTACATTGGTGACGTCATAGCCTTGTTGGCTCAAAAATTCAGCAGCTCGGACAGAACGTCCGCCAGATTGACAAATAATAAAATATTCTTGCTCTTTTTCGAGCGTATCAAAGGTTTCTCCTAGCGTGCTTAAAGGGAGGTTTTTAGCATTTGGAACGTGGCCTGCTTCGTATTCGTCTATTTCACGGACATCGATAATGGGGAGTTGATGCCGTTTTGCTTCTTGGTAAAATTCGGGCATGCCGATTGATTTATACATGTTCAATTTCCTCCGGTAATACGGTGTTGTATAACGAAAACGCACCGTCTAGATTTTTTGCTTTAAAGCCTGCTTGTTTTAATAGTCTCTCTGCGACATAGCTACGTAATCCGCTATGACAACTAATAATATATTCTTGATTTTGGTCGAGTTCGTGGATCCGACAACGTAAATCATTTAATGGAATTTGGATACTATCTTTAAATTGACCTTGTTTTATTTCGCTAGGATTGCGGACGTCTAAAACAACCTTACCATTTGCGACTGCTTCTTTGACTTCGTGCCACTGGATTGACTCGCTGAGGCCCTCCATTAAGTTCAATGCGACGTAACCAAGCATATTGACTGGATCTTTAGCCGAACCAAACGGTGGGGCATAAGTAAATTCTAATTCTGGTAAATCTTCAACGGTTAAGTTCCCTTTAATGGCAGTCGCGAGAATGTCAATTCGTTTATCAACGCCTTTTTGGCCGACGCCTTGTGCGCCGTAAATGGTTCCAGTCTCAGGATTGAAAATCAGTTTTAACGTGATATCAGTCGCACCTGGATAATAGCCAGCATGGTCTTTTCCAGAAGTGTGAACGACTTGATAAGGAAGTCCTGCTAAGCGGACGGCTCTTTCACTTAAACCGGTAGAAGCGGCTGTCATGTTAAAGGTCCGAACAATCGCGGTTCCAATGCTCCCTTTATTTTTGCGTTTTAAACCAGAGATGACGTCGGCTACTTGTCGACCTTGGCGATTTGCGGGAGATGCGAGTGAAATCAACGCGTCTTCGCCGGTAATTTGATTTTTAACGACGATTGCGTCCCCAACGGCATAAATGTCTTTTTGGCTCGTTTCGTAGTTTTCATCGACTAAAATTCCGCCGCGAAGTCCAAGTTCAATCTTAGCGGATTGAGCTAAGTGATTTTCAGGTGTGACACCGACCGAAAGAATGGTTAATCCTGAAGAAAGTTCACTGCCGTCTTCGAGCACAATTGTTCTTCCTTCATCTTTAAAAGCGACCGCAGATTGAGAAGTAATCACGCGAACGTTGTTGGCTTCTAGTTCTTTTTTAACAAACGCCGCCATTTCTTCATCGAGTGGTGGTAAAACGTGTGGTGCTTTTTCAACGATTGTGACTTTTATGCCACGCATTTGTAGGTTTTCTGCCATTTCCAAACCGATAAAACCTGCGCCAATGACAACGGCTTCTTTAGGTTGTTCTCCATCTAAAACGGTCATAATATTATCTAAATCCGGAACATTTCGTAAACTAAAAGCATTTTTTGCTTCAGCGATGCCCTCAATTGGCGGGACAAAAGGTTTCGCACCTGGAGATAAAATTAAGTGATCATAAGTCTCGGTAAACGTTTGGTCTTCGTGTTTGATGGTAACCATTTTCGCATGACTATCAATGCTTAAGACTTCATGGTGGGGACGAACATCTAGGTTGAAGCGCGCTTGTAGAGACTCAGGTGTTTGGACAAGTAATTGACTACGCTCACCAATCTCACCGGAGACATAATACGGGAGTCCGCAGTTTGCAAACGAAACAAACGGTCCTTTTTCAAAAATAATAATTTCTGCTTCTTCGTTTAAACGACGTAAGCGGGTAGCTGCAGACATACCACCTGCAACACCACCAATGATAATAACTTTCATTTATTTTCCTCCTCTAATTTTCCCGGTCCATTGACTCATGCCGCCACGGACGTTAATTACATTATACCCCATCTTCTTTAATTGTTTCGCTGCACTTTTACTGCGCATCCCAGATTGGCAAATGAGATAAATCGGTGCTTCTTTGGCTCCTTTATATCCAGAAATTTTATTTAATGGGACATTGATTGCTTTTGCGATATGCCCTGACCGGTATTCGGATGGGTTTCGAACATCTAAAATTGTAATATTCTTTGTTAATTCAGCTTCGAGTGCGGTTGTCGTAATCGAAGGAATTGTTTGAAATAAACCAAACATCATGTCACTCCTTTATCAAATTAAAATACCTTACGGGGTATATTAAACCTTGTTTAGATTCGTTTGTCAAGGGAGAAGTTTGATAGTTTTATCAAAAAGAACTTGACAGTTATACCTGGTAAGGGTATATTTCCTTTGTATTGTGAAAGGGGCTTGAAAAAAATATGTCAAAAAAAATTGTGATTATTGGAGGCGTCGCGGGTGGTGCAACTGCTGCAACGCGTTTACGTCGTTTAAATGAAACCGATCAAATTATCTTATTAGAAAAAGGAGAGTATATCTCTTTTGCCAATTGCGGCTTGCCATATCATGTGGGTGGGGTCATTAAAGAGCGAGACAATTTATTGCTGCAAACAGTGGAAGGAATGCATGCGCAATATGACCTCGATATTCGGAATTTTTCTGAAGTTACTAAAATTAATCCGGAAACCAAAAGTGTCACGATTTATCATCATCAAACAAAAGAAACCTATGAAGAGAGTTACGATCAACTTATTTTGTCAACGGGAGCGAAAGCAATTGTGCCCCCGATTACAGGATTAGCAACAGCTACGAATGTCTTTTCACTACGGAATATTCCGGATATGGATCAGATTCAAGCATATATCAAAACACAAAATGTCCAAACAGCGACGGTTATCGGCGGTGGTTTTATTGGCCTAGAAATGATGGAAAACCTTGTTGAATTAGGTATCGATGTGCAATTAGTCGAAATGGCACCACAAGTCATGCCAAATGTTGATTTTGAATTGGCGCAACAAATTCATCAACAAATCAATTTACATGGTGTCAATCTGATTTTAAATGATGGATTAAAAGAAATTCAAGAAGCGGGTAAACGTCTAGTCCTAACAAGTGGTCAAGTCTTACAATCGGACTTAACGATTCTCTCCATTGGGGTGACGCCTGAAAATACATTAGCCAAAGAGGCGGGCTTAACGCTAGGATTTCGTGGCGGTGTAAAAGTTGATCATCATTTCCAAACGAGTCAAAAAGATATTTATGCGATTGGTGATATGATTGAAGTGACGGATTTTGTGACGCAAGAAGCAACCCATGTACCGCTTGCTTGGCCAGCGAATCGTCAAGGTCGCTTAGTGGCAGATGTCTTAAATGGCTTGCCGATTCATTATCCTGGGACAGCGGGTACTTCAGTAGCGAAAGTCTTTGAGTTAACGATTGCTGCAACGGGGAATAGTGAGCGACTCTTAAAACAAAAAGGAATCGACTATCAAGCGATTCATTTGCATCCGAATTCTCATGCCGGCTATTATCCGGGTGCTAGTCCGATTCACTTGAAATTATTGTTTGATGCTTCTGGTAAGATTTTAGGAGCACAAGCGATTGGGACCAAAGGGGTTGAAAAACGGATTGATGTAATTGCAACTGCCATGCGTTTTGGTGCCAAAGCCGATGAACTTGCTAGTATCGAGTTGTCTTATGCACCGCCCTATTCAAGTGCGAAAGACCCGGTAAACCTCCTAGGGTATACTGCCGATAATCTCCTAAATCAGCGTGTCCGAACGTTTCAATGGCATGAAGTCGATGCTCTTTTGGAAAAACAGGCCTTTTTCCTTGATATTCGAGAAGAATTTGAACTGGCTACTGGAAAATTAGCGAACCCTACATGGATTCCGTTGAATCAATTGCGTCAACGTTTAACAGAGTTACCCAAAGACAAGATGATTTATGTGTATTGTCAAGTGGGACAAAGAGGGTATAATGCCGCTCGTTTATTAATGGCACATGGTTTTGAAGTGAAGAACTTGGATGGTGGTTATAAAACGTATAAACAAGCGAAGTATCAGCTAAAATTGGTGACACCAAAAACGCCGGCTGTTTCGACTCAAACAACAAATGCTCCAATTACGAATCAACCAAAAGCGCCAATGATTGAACTCGATGCGTGTGGCTTACAATGTCCGGGGCCGATTTTAAAAGTGAAACAAGCCATCGATCAAATGGAAGATGGCCAACAATTAAAAATAGTAGCAAGTGATTTTGGGTTTAGTGCCGATATTGCTGCGTGGTGTGAAAATACAGGAAATACCTTACTTTCTAGCGACTTAACGAATAATCAAGTCAATGTGTTAATCGAAAAAGGACAAGTAGGATCTTCTGCTACGCCTGCGATGACAGAAGGTGTGTTAAGAGAAACGAAAGAAGGCGCCACAATGGTCGTCTTCAGTGGTGAGATGGATAAAGTCTTAGCGTCGATGATTATTGCGTCTGGAGCTGCAGCGATGGGCAAAGACGTCACCATCTTCTTTACCTTCTGGGGCTTAAGTGCATTGAAAAAACAACGCATTAAAAAAAGCGGATTAGCTAAAATGTTTGATATGATGTTGCCAAAAGGTGCAGCATCGTTGCCAATTTCGTCGATGAATATGGGCGGACTCGGGAACAAAATGATTAAACATGTGATGAAGAAGAAAAATGTTGAATCCTTACCAAAAATGATTGAACAAGCTAATCAACTTGGGGTGAAATTCGTTGCTTGCACGATGAGTATGGATATTATGGGCATTGAACCAGCTGAACTCTATGATTTCGTCGAATATGGTGGTGTTGCGACGTATTTAGGCGACAGTGAATCAGCAAACTTGAATTTGTTCATCTAATAACGGTAAAATAATGGGAATAAAAGAAAGACCAGGTGAAAGCGTATGGAAAAAGAAAATAAGAAAGTCATCAATCGCTTGCGTCGTGCGGAAGGCCAATTAAGAGGGATTCAAAAGATGATTGAAGATGAGCAAGAGTGTATCGATGTCATTACCCAATTAAGTGCAGTTCGCTCTGGGATTGATCGGGTGATGGGCATGATTATGGCTGAAAACTTGAAAAATTGTTTTATAGACCCAGAAAACGATCCGGAAGAACAAGCAAAAAAACTAGAACAAGCGATTAATATGATTATCAAAAAGTAACAGCAAAGGCACTTGCCATCGTGGATAGAAAAACGTGATGAAACTTGTCGATAACCGTAATTCGTAAAAAAAAAANCCCTCTTTTATATTCCAATCAATGCGATATTGGAATAAAGGAGAGATGCTTAGAGCCAGCTTGTGTGTTTTTTTATGAGAAAAATCACTAAACGACGTGAAGTAGGAATCGTCTTACAACGCTCATGCTTCTTCTAGAAAAGTAATCACTGCTTGGTAAACATTGAGTGTTTCGGGTGTCGCTTGACGATCAAAATCGTGCTCATTTCCTTCAATTGTAATCAATTGATTGGTTGGAACGAGCGTGCTCGCCATCCGCGAGAGTTCATAAGGAACGTCTGAATCTTGGGTACTATGCACAAAAATTGTTGGTGGAAAAGAGTTTAACGTATCCTCATTTAATGAGAAAGTCGCGACATCGCGTAAAGAGGGTAAGATTTTTGGCAACCAGTTACCAAATTGACGACCCGATAAATAAATCGGATAACGTTTAAACATCTCGCCGCTGACAATCGGTTTTTGTTCAATTAAAGCTTCGACTTCCATCGGTGCTACGCGCGGAAAAACGAGATATTGTGGATTAGGTTGTCGAAAGGCTGGGACGTCTAAGGTATAATACCCGTAAAAACTAATGAGATGTTTTGGCGTAAATCCTTCTTTGATTAAGAGGGCGGCTAAGTAACCCCCAGCTGATCTTCCCATTAAGGCATAATCAGAGGAAAATCCCCATGAAGGAAGTATTTCAATCGTTTTTTCAAGAGTCTGTTTGAGAGTTGCGAGAATGGTCGGTAACTTCACTTCCGGTGCCAACAAGTAATCTAAGGTAATCACGGGATGTCCTGCGTTTGTAAAAGCCTCGATATACGCGTGCGGTAAGTCATCGCGTTGTCCAAAAACGAGTCCGCCACCGTGAAGATAGATAATCGCCTCTTTTGTCGTGTTTTCAGGAGTATAGATACTCGCTTCGATTATGGGCGATGAGTCCGTTAAAATTTGTGAAATTTTTTTGGTAAACATTTGTGATCCTCCTATTTGAGTGTTATTTTTTTATTCTAACGTTTCTATTTGAATATATTATGTCACAAAGATACAAAATGAAAGGATTATTTGTATTAGATGCACAATGACGAATCGTCACGAAGCGCTTACAATGGGTGTAGAGATTAATTGAAGGAATAAAGCGATTGTTAAACGATACAGGCATTGCACAAACAATTAAAAATCCCTCAAGTAGCTAAACAAAGAAAGAGGAGAGAATTCAATATGGGTTACAAAAATAATCGAGTCGGCTATCAAAAAGAAATATTAACATCAAGAGCAGTTGTGCGGAAAAATAATTACGCGATCCTACCACATGATGGTCTAGTAAAAAATAGTATTCCAGGTTTTGTTAATGTCGAAATTTCGATCTTAGGTTCACCACGTTTAGGCGCGAATTTTGTTGATTACATTGCAACGTTTTTAGAAAATGGTGCACAA
Organism: Enterococcus aquimarinus; assembly: GCF_001885765.1. GTDB lineage: Bacteria > Bacillota > Bacilli > Lactobacillales > Enterococcaceae > Enterococcus_I > Enterococcus_I aquimarinus. The sequence continues at coordinate 40,130 of NZ_JXKD01000013.1, forward strand.
GAAACCGGTTTTGGTGGCGATGGTGTTGAAACAATGGTTTATGTGATTGAAGGGAAATTGACAGTTTCAGATGGCGAGGAAGAACATACATTAGAGACAGGTGGTTATGCGTATTATCCAGCTGGTGTGAAAATGTTTATGAAGAATGCTCAAACGGAAAATACAGAAGTCTTTTTATACAAAAAACGTTATGAAGTCTTAGAAGGTCATGAAACGTATAAAGTCATTGGCAACGTCAACGACTTAACACCAATTGAGTACGAAGGAATGTCAGATGTGTTGTATTATGAATTTTTACCAACAGAAACAGCCTTTGATATGAATTTACACATTTTAACGTTTAAACCAGGAGCAAGTCATGCGTACGTTGAAACACATTTCCAAGAACATGGTGCTTACTTACTCAGCGGTCAAGGAATGTATAATTTAGATAATGAGTGGTATCCTGTAGAAAAAGGCGACTATATCTTTATGAGTGCGTATGTACACCAAGCTGCTTATGCTGTTGGTCGCGATGAACCGCTATCTTACGTCTACTCAAAAGATTGTAATAGAGATCCCCAAATTTAAGGAGCCGATAATCATGACAGAAACAGAAATAACGGTGTTAAAACCGGAAATTTTACATCAATTAATTAAGAAAAAATTAATGAAGGCGAGTTTGCCAGAAGAGGCTGCCAATGAAGCAGCGAATCATTTAGTGTTTGCGGATGCTTGTGGGATTCATTCTCATGGAGCCGTTCGTGTTGATTATTATGCGGAACGAATTGCCAAAGGAGGAACGACGCTTCATCCGAATATTACGTTTGAAAAAACAGGGCCTTCGACAGGGATCGTCCATGGAGATAATGGCATGGGGCATTATGTATGTAATGAAGCATTAAAATATGCACTCGAAATGGTTGAGGAATCAGGTTTGGCTTTTGTAGGGATTTCTCAAACGGGGCATAGTGGTGCGTTATCTTACTACGTGAAAAAAGCGGCAGAAGAAGGCTATGTCGCGCTATCGATGTGCCAATCCGATCCAATGGTTGTCCCATTTGGTGGCAGTGAAAATTATTTCGGAACAAATCCCATTGCTTTTGCCACACCATGTGAAGGGCAACCACCCGTTGTCTTTGATATGGCTACAACAGTACAAGCTTGGGGCAAAATTTTAGATGCGCGTTCGAAACAACGCGAAATCCCGGATACTTGGGCGGTTGATAAAGAGGGGAATCCAACAACTGATCCAAATGCGGTGAATGGCTTATTGCCAATTGCAGGTGCAAAAGGGTATGGCTTAATGATGATGGTCGATATTTTAGCGGGCTCATTACTGGGCTTACCATTTGGAAAACATGTTTCGTCGATGTATGATGACTTAACAGCAAAACGGAACTTAGGTCAAATGTTTTTACTGATTGATCCAGCCAAATTCACCGATCCGATTGCTTTCCAACAACGCATTCTTCAAATGGTAACCGAGCTGCATGCAATTAAACCAGCAAATGGATTTGACCAAGTCTATTACCCAGGAGAATTGAGCAAAAAATGTTACGATAACTATATGGCAGAAGGTATTCCGGTTGCAACACCAATTGTCGATTACTTACAAAGTGAGACCGTTCACTTTGATCAATATGGTGGCAAAGGTGCCTTTGCTAAATAATCCAAGAAAGAGAGTGAAGAAGTGGATGTTACACACAATTATTGAAAAAAATAGTTACCAAGATTCAATCGTTTTAATGTTATTGACGAACCATTTAGAAGAAATGGAAGGGGTCAACAGTATTTCTGTCATGATGGGGACACCTGCTAATAAAGATATTTTTAAAACGGGTGGCTTGTATACAGAAGAATTAGAAACGGCTACACCCAATGATATGGTGATTGTCGCGGATTTAGATAATGCGGATATGATTGAGGCAATTGTAACGGCAGCACAAGATTACTTGGATGAACAAGGTAAGAAAAACAAAGGCGGCGCGACGGAAGAACGCGTGAAAACGTGGGATAAAGCGTTAGAATTAGGAGAAGATGCCTCTGTTGCGATTTTCTCTATTCCTGGAACGCATGCAGCCTTAGAAATTGAAAAAGCGATTGAAGAAGGCAAACATGTTTTTTGTTTCAGTGATAACGTTGCATTGGAAGATGAAGTTCGTTTGAAACAATTAGCACACGAAAAAGGCTTATTATTAATGGGTCCAGATTGTGGAACAGGGATTATTAACGGTGTCCCAATTGCGTTTACCAATGCTGTGCGTAGAGGCAAAATTGGTGTGATTGGCGCTTCTGGAACAGGGATTCAAGAAGTGACGACAATTATTCACAAATTAGGTGCCGGTGTAACCCATGCGATTGGAACAGGCGGACGTGACTTGAAAGAAGCCGTAAATGGTGTGACTTTCAAAGATAGTATTGCTTTATTAGAACAAGATCCAGATGTTGAAGTAATCGTGGCGATTTCAAAACCACCAGCTGCACGCGTTCGTGGTGAAATCTTAGACTTGCTACGTGCTTCTAAAAAACCAGTTGTAACGATTTTCTTAGGTGAAAAACCTGAAAATCATGAAAAAGGACTTTACCATGCACATACCTTAGAAGAAACAGCGAAAATTGCCGTTCAACTAAGCAAAGGGCAAGAGCCAACAGGTGAAGCGGATGCATTCGTTGTGCCAGAAATCGCCTTGAAACCAACTCAAAAAAATATTAAAGGTTATTATTCAGGCGGAACACTCGCGTATGAAGCCGGTATGTTAATCAAAGAAGCGATTGGTTCAGGAAGTTTAGATGGCATGGATGGCTACATTTTAAATGAAGCTGGTCATGAAGTGATGGACTTAGGGGATGATATGTATACCCAAGGGAAACCACATCCAATGATTGACCCATCAAAACGCAAAGAATTATTAGAAAAAGCCGGACAAGACGAAGAAACAGCCGTTGTGTTACTCGATATCGTTTTAGGTTACGGCTCACATGAAGATATGTCGAGCGCGCTTTCACCAACGATTAAAAAAGTCAAAGCGGATGCCCAAGCAGATGGCCGTGAATTAGCGATTATTGCGACGATTGTTGGAACGGATGAAGATCCACAAGATATGGATGGCCAACGTCGTATCTTGGAAGAAGCAGGTGTCATTATCTGTGAAAGCAACGCACAAGCAGTGAATACAGCGTTAGCGATCATCGGCAAACCACTTGTTGAAGAAGTGAAACCGATTGTTGATAAAGAAGCAACAACGGCGACAATTCCAGCTGTCTCTAAAACACTGAATACGTTACTTACGACTGATAAGTTTTTAAACATTGGGTTGAGTAGTTTTGCCGCTGCAATCACAAACCATGGTGGAAAAGTCGTTCAGTTTGATTGGCAACCTGTTGCTGGTGGCAACGTGCAATTACAAAAAGCGTTAAACTTCTTGAACAAAGTATCATTGAAAAGTGAGGGGAAATAAACATGGTTTACCAAACAATTGATGAAGCAAACCAAGCAGTCGTTTCAAAAATTATCGCAGGAGCACCCTATTTATTAGACGTCGTGCCTGCACATACAGTCATTGAAGAATTAAATGAAGGAAAAGTCTTACTTCATGCTGGACCGCCAATTCAATACGAGCAAATGGTTGATCCGATTCAAGGCGCATGTATTGGCGCAGTCTTATTTGAAGAATGGGCGCAAACGCCAGAAGATGCTCGTGCCTTACTTGAAGCAGGAGAAGTGACGTTAATTCCTTGTCACCACGTGGATGCTGTTGGACCAATGGGCGGTATTACCTCTGCACATATGCCGGTTTTAGTCGTTGAAAATAAAACAGACGGCAATCGCGCTTACTGTACAATGAATGAAGGAATTGGCGCGGTCTTACGTTTTGGTGCGAATTCAGAAGAAGTGATTAATCGCTTGCGTTGGATGCGTGATACCTTAGCACCTACGTTAAGTAAAGCAATCAAAGTTCGTGGCGAAATGAATATTAATGTTCTTGTCGCAAAATGTATTGCAATGGGAGATGAATTCCACCAACGTAATATCGCAGGTTCATTAGCCTTCTTAAAAGAAATGGCTCCAAGCATCGTCAAATTAACGGATGTTGAGCAAACAGCTAAAGAAGAAGTGATGCAATTCTTAGCAGATACGGATCAATTTTTCTTAAATATTATGATGGCTGCTGCAAAATCGGTGATGGATGGCGCGCGGATGATTCAAGAAGGAACGATTGTAACGGCAATGTGTCGTAATGGCTATGAGTTTGGAATTCGTATCGCTGGAATGGGTGACGAATGGTTTACTGGTCCAGTAAATACACCAAAAGGCTTATACTTCTCTGGATTTTCAGAAGAAGACGCTGCGCCTGATATGGGAGATAGTGCGATTACCGAAACGTATGGTGTCGGCGGAATGTCTATGATTGCGGCTCCTGCCGTAACACGTTTTGTAGGTTCAGGTGGTTTCTATGACGCACTGAATACAAGTAACGAAATGACCGAAATCACGATTGATCATAATCCAAACTTCCCAGTACCAACGTGGGATTTCCAAGGAATTCCAATCGGGATTGATGCACGTAAAGTTGTTGAGACAGGTATTTTACCAGTCATCAATACTGGTATTGCGAACAAACAAGCGGGTAAAGGTCAAATTGGGGCGGGAACCGTTACGCCACCAATTGATTGTTTCGAAAAAGCCGTTTTAGCGTATGCAAAAAAATTAGGATTTAAGGACTAGAAAAAAATGACACATTTACAGGGTAAAATGGATCGCTCTCTTTGGCAAAAACAAGCAACAACGTGGTTTTTGCATAGTACCTATCAGCGAACGTTTAATTTAACCAATCAGGATCATCAAGAACTGGCGTTAGTGGCTCCAATCGATTTCCCCTGTTTACCAGGGGGCATCTATTTGCCCTATCCCATATTTGACGAAGTATTTGGTGCGATTCAACAATTGCAGAAGGTTACGCTTCATGAAAATCAGCTTGTTTTTTATTTGGATCAAAAAAAAGTGACCGTGACAATGGGAGAAACGTTTGATTCGAGACTACAGATTCATCCGTCCATTTTACCCAGTGAGTGTCTTTTTTTGCAAAAAATTCAAGAAAACAATGAAATGACCGGCTTCGATTACCCATTAAGTGCGTTTTCGAGTGCCAAAACATTCCCGTTTCGTCAAGAAATTCAAGGGTTGTTTTCAAATGAATTAACGGACAAACAACAAAGTTTGACCTATTTAGTTGGACGCGGTCGCGGTTTGACTCCGTCAGGCGATGATTTTTTGTTAGGGTGGTTGCTTGTACAACAACTAAAACAAGACAATCTCGAAAATAATGAGTTAATCATGCAAAAAGCGCAAAGTCCTGACTACACGACGGATGTGAGTCGACATTATTTGCGGCGGGCTGCGATAGGATGTTACAGCCAAGCATTATTAAATTTAGCAAAAGCGTTAGTAGAACCAACAAATGAACAAGTAATGGCGCAACGAATCGCCGAAATCGTCGCTCATGGACATAGTTCTGGAGCAGATACGTTGGCTGGAATTGCCGCTACTTTAATCGAAATGAGGAGGAGGAAATAAATGGCTAAACGTGTGGTAATTGCTCTTGGGGGAAATGCGATTTTACGCCCGAATCAAGAAGCAACAGTAGAAGTACAAATGAAAAACGTGCAAATCAGTGCAGAACAAATCGCAAAAATTGAGGCATTAAATTACGAAGTGATCTTAACACATGGGAACGGTCCACAAGTAGGAAATATTTTACAACAAAATGAGCTGGCAAAAGATGTCGTGCCACCCTTCCCGTTGGATGTGTGTAACGCGGAATCACAAGGATTTATTGGTTATATGTTAGAACAAAGCATCAAAAACCGTCTTCGTTCAACAGACTCTACCGCAGATGTTGTAACGATGTTGACACAAATCGAAGTTGACAAAAATGATCCAGCATTTGATCATCCGACAAAACCAATTGGCGTTTTCTATACCGAAGAAGAAGCGAAAGTATTAGAAGCTGAAAAAGGTTGGTTTATGATGGAAGATGCCGGTCGTGGCTATCGTCGTGCCGTGGCATCACCATTACCAGAATTGATCCATGGAGTGAATGCGATTACACACTTAGTTGATAAAAATATGATTGTGATCGCAGGTGGCGGTGGCGGAATTCCAGTTTACCGCGATGAAAATGGTAAATTAGTCGGTTTAGAAGCGGTAATTGACAAAGACCGTACAGGTAAAAAATTAGCGGAGCAAGTGGATGCAGATGTCTTTATGATGCTGACAGATGTTCCAAACGTCTACATTAACTGGGGCAAACCAGATCAACAAAAATTAGAAGAAATTTCGGTTGAAGAGGCGCAACGTTACATGGATGAAGGTCACTTTGCTGATGGTAGTATGGGTCCTAAAATGGGCGCAGCGATTGACTTTGCACGCAGTGGCCGCACAGCGATTATTTGTGCGCTAGATGAAGCAGATTTAGCCTTACAAGGTAAAGCTGGCACAAGAATCGTCGGTTAATGGTGGTATGAAAAACAATCAATCCTTCTTCTTAGCGATTGATTGTTTTTTTGAAAAGAAAAGAGAAGAAACCGTGCGAAACGATCAAGAGAGAATATCATCGCGTAACACGTTATCAATCAAGTTTTGAGGAGGTTTGACATGGAAATTGCAGAAACATATGAACGACGCGATCAAGAATTATCAGCCATTGGAAGCGATCCAACAGGGGGGATGACTCGACTGTTGTACACCGATGTTTGGAAAGCAGGCCAAGAGTATGTAAAGGCTGAAATGGAAGCGTTTGGGATGAAGGCACAGTATGATGCAGTAGGAAATTTATTTGGACGAATTGAGGGAAAAGAACTTCCTGAAGAAACAATTATGTCTGGTTCTCATATTGATACCGTTGTAAATGGTGGTCATCTTGATGGCCAATATGGGGTTCTAGCTGCACTTACGGCGATGGAATATCTTGTGTCGACTTATGGGCAACCGAAACGATCAATGGAAGTGATTTCTTTAGCTGAAGAAGAAGGCAGTCGTTTTCCAACCGTTTTTTGGGGGAGCAAAAATTTTGTCGGTGAAGCGAACAATCAAGAAGTAGCAGAAATCACCGATGCGAACGGCTTACGTTTCGTTGATGAAATGCGTCGTCAAGGGTTTGATTTTAAAGCAGCACAAGCAAAACGCGAAGATATTAAAGCCTTTGTGGAAATCCATATCGAGCAAGGTAGTGTGTTAGAAAAAGAACAACTACAAGTAGCCGTAGTGAACAATATTGTCGGTCAACGCCGCTATACGGTTGTGTTAAAAGGGCAAGCCAATCATGCAGGAACAACACCAATGGGGTATCGTCACGATGCTGTCTATGGTTTTGCGAAAATTTGTAGTGAAGCGATTGATCGTGCAAAAGAAGTGGGCGATCCGTTAGTCTTAACTTTTGGAAAAGTAATTCCAAAACCAAATACGGTCAATGTGGTGCCAGGAGAAGTCGAGTTTTCGATTGATTGTCGCCATACTGATGCAGCAGCTTTAAAAGAATTTACGGAAGCTTTGGAAGTACGTATGAAAGAAATTGCTGCTGAACATGAATTAGGAATTGAAATCGAATTATGGATGGATGAATTACCGATTCCAATGGACCAAACGATTGTGGATGTGATTGAATCACAAGCGGAAAAAGGCAATTATAAATACCGTATGATGCATAGTGGCGCAGGACATGATTCTCAAATTATTGCACCGCACTATCCAACGGCGATGATTTTTGTACCAAGTATTGGTGGGATTAGTCATAATCCGGCAGAAAATACGAATATCGAAGATTTAATCGAAGGAATTAAAATTCTAACCGATACACTCTACGAATTAGCCTATTAAAAAAAACGGTTTAAGAAAGCTTTTGCTTTTCTTAAACCGTTTTTTGCTAAATTCAGATGAATTATCGACTCGCCGATAATTCTAACGCTACCCGTAATGTTAAACTATTTTCTGTATTTTGGACGGAGAGTCCTAAAATTTCTTCACATTGTTTAATTCGGTATTTAATCGTATTGCGATGTAAGTATAGTTCACTCGCTGTTTTTGTGATTTCACAGTTAAAACCTAAAAACGTTGCTAAGGTTTTTCGCAATTCAATCATTGTGTCATCACTTGGATAGGCGAGCTCTTTTAGTGTCTGTTCACAAAAATAATGAACATCTTTCAAGTCGAGTTTTTCAAATAAGCCGCTTAAGCCTTTTGGTTGATAGTGTTGAATGATTTCGGGATACAGTAATTGCGTTGTTGCCTCAAGAGAATCGAGCGCTTCAATATATGAATCGCCAATTTCTTCTACCGTTTCATGCACATTCCCAAAAGCAAAGCGTAACTGAATCGGAAGGATGTGATGAAGTTCTTCTACAAGTTCAATTAGCACTTCTTCTGTATTGCTTTGCGGCGTTTGAAACAAGAGAAACAGATTATTCGTATGCCGTAATTTAAAAATTGCGACATCTTTTAGTCGAAGCGGTAAGAATTCATTGAGCCAATTGCCGACAATTTGTCCTTCTTCCTTTTGATAACGAACGTGATGTTTGGTCTCTTCAGACGAAACACAATAGGCAATAGCGACTTGATACGTTTTACTTTTGATAAGACCATAACTCTTTCCTAAATCAAGCCAATTGCGTGTCTGTTGATTCACTTTGGCATCAATCAGTTGGCTGTAAAAATCTGTTTTTAAATGCTCAAAAGATTTATTGACTTCCTGATTTTTATAAAGCATTAGCGTCAAGACGAGAATCGCTTGATCAATCGCAAATTCTGAAATCGGAAAAGGAATGTTTTCTGGTGTCACAATCAATAAATAAAAGGGGAAATAATGATTCACTTTAATTGGATAACACGTCATTTGAACGGGTTTGTGATCCGTATCTTTTAGTATGAAAGCCGATTTTTCCCGATCGATTTTGCGAAAGTCTTCAGCTGAAAGTTGATTGACATAATGCGATGCGGGTTTCCCTTCGTCAGAAAAATGGCGCGAATGGGCAATGATCGATTGCCAAGGGCTCAACAAGATAATCGGCACATTAATGATTTTCCCGAATTCGGCAATAAAACGAGCATTGCTCACATCATGCATCAACAAATCAGAAAACCGATTTTGAATATCAAACGCATACGTCATTTGTTGCGTTTTATCATTCCAAAGATAGCTTAATATTTGGTGCAAAAGAGCGCCTAATGGTTGTGTGTCAGGGATTTTAATAATCGGCAAATCGATTTCAGAAGCATATTCTAAGATATGAGGATCAATTTCATTTAAGAAACGTCCTGTTTTGATAGCCAAAGCAGCGGATTGATGCTCTTTTAATTCACGAATCAACCGCTTAAGCCCTGTTTGGTCATGTTGATAATTCATCGCCGTTGTCAAAATAATCGTATGTTGAGGAATATAATTGGCAACGTCGGGTGTTTCAGTAATTTCAGCGCTTTCAATTGGTTGCTCCAACGATTTATGTGTGGATAAAACAATCAGGTCAGAAAAGCGGGGTGTATTGAGTAATTCTTGTAATGTTTTCATGAATGTCACCTCAGTGTGAATATGGATTGCTTTTATTGTACAAGAGAATACGAAAGAAAGACAGGTTTTTTATACTTTTCGGACAAATAAAGGTAAATCTTAGGTTAATGTGTACAATGAAACGAAAGCGCTTATCCATTAAGATAAAGATAGTAAAAATATAAAGAGATGAGGGATCGCAATGTATCAACAACCTATTTTTGAAGGTAGAACGATTATGACGCCTGGCCCCGTTGAGGCGCATCCTGCCGTATTACGTCAAATGGTCCAACCGATTTTAGGACAGTTTGATCCAGAATTTTTAAAAATCATGAATGAAGTCAAAGAAATGATTAAAGTCCCATTTGGTACAAAAAATAAGCAAGCTTTTGCGATTGATGGCACGTCTCGTTCAGGTTTAGAAGCGGCTTTATTGGCATTAATTGAACCCGGAGATAAAGTCTTAATTCCAGCTTATGGTCGTTTTGCGTATTTACTCGGTGAGATTTGTCAACGTGCACAAGCAGAAATCGTCTGGTTAGAAAAAGATTGGGAATCGCCGTTTGAACAGAGCGTGGTGATTGAAGCGATTAAAGAACATCAACCGAAAATTGTGGCGATGGTTCATGGTGAGACTGCTAATGCACAAATGCAACCACTCGATCAAATCGGTGCGTTTTGTCGAGAAAATGATGTATTCTTTGTGGTGGATATGGTTGCAACTTATGGTGGTATCGAGTTAAAAGTGGATGACTGGAAAGTGGATATTGCCATCGCCGGAACACAAAAATGTGTCAGCGTACCATCAGGAATGTCATTAATTACCTATAATGATCGCGTAGAAAAATACATTCAACCACGCTATCAAAAAGAACTAGGCTTAGGTTCTGATGAACAAAGTGAGCGTTACGTTCGGAGTAACTATTTAGATTTAACACAACTACAAAGATATTGGGGACCTGAACGCATCAATCATCATACGGAAGCGACTTCGATGGTTTATGCCTTACATGAAGGCTTACGGTTATTGTTATTAGAAGGTATGGAGAATGTCTATGCCCGTCACACGAAAAATGATCGCATCTTAACAGAGAGTTTAGAAAAGATGGGTCTAGAAATTTTCGGCGCACGGGAAACAAAAATGGGCACCGTTATTCCTGTCCGCATTCCAGAAGGCATCGATGGCGAAGAAGTTCGAGCGTTATTACTCGATCAATTCAAAATTGAAATCGCGTCTTCATTTGGTTCGTTAAAAGGAAAAATTTGGCGTGTAGGAAATATGGGTTACAGTAGTCGTCAAACGAATGTCTTACATTTTTTAAGTGCCTTTGAGACCGTCTTGAAAAAAGTAGGCTATGAATTTGATTATGGCGTCGGCAGTACGTATGCGTTAGAAGAATACTTGAAGTAAGCTAGAAATAAAAACATCTGATAAAGAAGCAACAGTTCATCCTTTGTCAGATGTTTTTTTAAGAAGTTGATATAAGAGCGCTTTCTTTCTGAAGACGTGGAAATAATCAAGGAGTGGGGAAACAATGGAGGAAGCTGGCATGATACAGCGGTTGTTTAAAATGAGTGAGATTGCTCAATTTGATCGCAAACAAGGTAAAAAGAATCTCTTTTATGAAACAGACCAAACGGCTGGCGCTGTCTGGTGTTTGGAACCAGGCCAAGAAATCCCTACCCATGCGCATGCTAAGGCAGATGATTTATGGATTTGCATTCAAGGAACGGGAACTTTTTATCCAGCGCAAGGGGAAGAAATTGAAATTACGGTAGGTGATTTGATTTTATCTCGTCCTGGAGAACAACATGGAATGAAAAATACGGGGCAGGAGCGTTTTATTTGCGTTGGTGTAGCGACACCTTTGCCATTGGATTTTATTCCGAAATAAATTCACAAACAGCCGGCTAAGATAACCTAAACGCAGCGTTTCGTCTAATGGTTGTCTTTTTAATCACATATAAAATATCGTTAGCCGAATTAAACAAACAATAATTACGCTTTGTAACTTATGGACAATGAAAGTCAGAATAAAAATGCTTACAATATAGATGATAAAAGGTTGAAGGACTTTAATATTCATTCCATTTTATAAGGATAAGGTCGTCTAGGATAAAAAACGCGCGTAAGGTACAAAAAGATCACTTTTATCAAAAAAATGTAAGGGTTTTAATTCGTGAAAAAGGAGAGTTCAACGTGGATATGAAAGATTATCAGGTAACCCAAGAAGAGGTTACACGCTTCAAAGAACGGAATTATAATGATGATTTATTACCAAAAACAGAAGACAAGCGAAATATGGGGGTAAAAAACTTCTTTACATTATGGATGGGTTCCGTTCATAACATTCCGAACTATACGGCTGTCGGAGGCTTCATCTTTTTAGGGCTCTCACCGATTAATGTCATGTTTGCATTAATCATTAGTGCGCTATTTGTTTCTGCCTTTTTAACGCTTAACGGAAAAGCAGGATCAAAATATGGGATTCCATTTGCCATGCATCTAAGAGCTACTTACGGTAACTTAGGAGCAAAATTACCCGGATTCTTACGCGGAGGCGTTGCGGCCATTGCTTGGTTTGGGTTACAAAACTACACAGGTTCATTGGCATTATTGATTATGATTGGGAAAATTTGGCCTGGATTTTTAGAAATTGGTGGTGGTACACAAATTTTAGGGATTAGTGTTCCAGGACTGATTTCATTTACGATTTTCTGGTTTATTAACGTTTTAATTGGGTTAGGTGGCGGCGGTATTTTAAATAAATTCACTGCGATTTTAAGCCCGATGATTTATATCGTCGTTGGAGGAATGGCGATTTGGGCATTACGTGTTGCAGGTGGCTTTGGGCCAATCTTAGCTTATAGCATTCCAGATGCGACCAGTTCAATCAATCCGATTTGGGCGTACTTTATTATCTTTAACTCCGTCATTGCTGTTTGGGCAGCGCCAGGAGCAAGTGTGTCTGACTTTACCCAAAATGCAACGTCGACAAAAGCGCAAATGATGGGTCAAACGTTAAGTTTAATGGTTGCATACCTGATGTTTGCTTTCTCAAGTGTTGTTATTTTAATTGGTGGATCCATTCACTATGGTATTCAAGAGTGGAATATCTTAAACTTAATTGAACGTTGGGATAGTTTCCCTGCGATTATTTTAGCCATGTCTGTTTTCTTGTTGACAACGATTTCAACCAATGCAACAGGGAATATTATTCCAGCAGGATACCAACTAACCGCGCTATTTCCGAAAAAATTAAACTATAAATCAGGTGTTATTGTAGCGAGTATCATTAGTTTCCTCATTATGCCATGGAAATTAATGGAAAATGCGGATAGTATCTTTATCTTCTTGAATTCAATCGGAGCCGTTTTAGGTCCTGTTGCCGGCGTAATGATTGCCAGTTACTTTTTTGTTCAAAAAGAAGAAATCAATTTAGATGAACTTTACATGAATGTCGAGGAACACGATGAAAAGAACCAATACTACGGGTTGAATAAACCAGCCTATATTGCGACAATCGTAGCGTTAATCTTATCGCTCATTGGCCAATTCGTACCAACATTCAAAGTGCTTTCAGATGTTTCGTGGTTCGTTGGATTTATTTCTGCTTTTGTTATTTATTTAGTATTAAAAAAAGCTACACTCACCAAAGAAGCTACACCCATTTATGAAAACCAATCTAAGGGAGGAAACAAAGAATGAGTCATGATTTAGTAATCAAAAATGGATTAGTAATTTTAGAAAGCGGAGAAGTACAAACAGACGTTGCTGTAAAAGACGGTCTGATTGTCGCAATCGGCGAAAATCTAGAGGGGGCAGAAGTGGTCGATGCAACAGGCTTAATCGTTAGCCCGGGAATGGTCGATGCGCACGTACATATTACCGATCCAGGCGGCAATTACCGTGATGAGTGGGAAGGATATGTGACCGGTACAGCTGCATGTGCTAAAGGTGGCGTAACATCTATTATGGAAATGCCATTAAACCAAATTCCAGCAACTGTTGACGGAAAAAGCATTGAAATTAAATATGCCGCAGGTAAAGATCGTCTGAAAGTCGATGTTGCATCTTATGGTGGCCTTGTACCATTTAACTTAAAAGGTGGCATTCAGGAACTAAATGATAATGGTGTCGCAGCTTACAAGTGCTTCTTAGGAACTTGTGGTGATCGTACAATTGATGGCGATTTTGAAAATGTCGATGACTATTCATTATATGAAGGAATGAAACAAATTGCGAAAACGGGTAAAGTATTAGCCGTGCACGCAGAAAATCCAGATATTACCGATCGTTTAGGGGAAATTGCTTATAAAAATGGCGAAACAACCCTAGCTGCTTATGTCAATACTCGTCCGGTGTTTACGGAAGTAGAATCGATTCGTCGTGTCATTTATTTAGCAAAAGTTACTGGCTGTCGTGTTCATATTTGTCATATTGCTTGTCAAGAAGGTGTCGATGAAGTTGTAAAAGCGCAAAAAGAAGGCGTTGACGTGACGTGTGAAACATGTACACACTATCTATACTTTACGACAGATGAATTAGACGCCATTGGACCAGTCGTGAAATGTTCACCTCCAATTCGTGACGCTGAGCAACAAGCAGGGTTATGGAAACATGTTGAAAATGGCGGTTTAGACTTCGTGACTTCTGACCATTCTCCATGTACACCAGATTTGAAAGATAAAGAAAATGCTTTCGAAGCTTGGGGTGGAATCTCTGGAATCCAAAATAATGTGGATATCCTCTTTGATGAAGGCGTTCAAAAACGTGGATTACCATTGAAAAAATTTGCAGAAATCATTGCAACGAATCCAGCAGATCGTTTTGGTTTAGAACAAAAAGGACGCATCAGTATTGGAAAAGATGCAGACTTCGTGTTAATTAAACCGGATGCACCATATACCTTGGAAGCAGAAGATTTAGAGTACCGTAACAAAATCAGTCCTTATATCGGTCGTGAAATCGGGGCGCAAGTGGTACACACAATCTTACGTGGACAAACAGTCTATAGTCAAGATGCGGGAGTAACAAGTGAATTCCCAGGTGTCTTTATTAAAAAATAAGTAAAAACAAAAAAAGATTGTTGGGGGTGTATTCACTACCCAACAATCTTTTCTATTTATTTGGTTATTATGAATAAAGAATTCAGAAGACAAATTCGTTATGATTAGGTTATAAAACAAGAGTTAGGATGATGAACGTGGTAGATAAGAAAACAGGAATGCCATACTGGCAAAAAATCGTTGCAGTATTAACGGTTGGTTGGATTGTAATTTGGATTTATCGGACGGTTTTAACGCCAATCTATCCGATTATTAGTGATTATTTTGGTGGCGCAACCGATTCACAATTGGGTAGTATTTCAAGCTTTTATTTTTTAGGTTATGTTATGATGCAAATTCCATCGGGGATGTTAGTGGATAAATTTGGTAAAAAAACCATTTTAATTCCAGGATTTATTTTGTTTGGTTTAGGAACAATTATTGTCGCGATGGCGAATGTTTTACCGGTCTTATTTTTAGGAAGCGTTTTTGCAGGTTTGGGTTGTGGAACGTTTTATGGTGTGGCTTATTCGCTAACAGCTGAATATGTTCCAAGTAATAAACGAAGTCTTGCAACGGCAATCGTTAATAGTGGAACCGCTGTCGGAAGTGGTCTAGGACTTGTTTCTTCTAGTTACTTTGTCGGAACGGGTATTTTACCTTGGCAAAGCTTAATTTGGATGACGGCGGGTTTGATTGCCATCATGACCGTTGTTTTTGCGAAAGTCATCAAAAAAGAGCAAATGAAGCCAGTCGAACAAAAAACGAAAGTGCAAGAAGCACAATTGGCTGAAAAAGGATCAACCATTAAACAACTCTTTCGTCCACATATGATTGCGGCATATGTTTTATATTTCTCAACATTATATGCGTATTATTTAATCGATACATGGTTACCGAACTTCCTTGAAACGGAACGTCAGTTTGAAGGAACTGCAATCGGTCTTGTGTCTTCTTTAGTCTTTTTCGCAGCGATTCCAGGAGCGTTAGTCTTTAGTCGTTTAGCGGACCAAATACCGCATAAAAAAGTACCGATTATTATCGCGTTAGAGTTAATGGCCGCAACGATGTTATTTATTATGGTCGGAACGGCCAATCAAACGGTTACCATTGTCGGAATCATTGCCTATGGTTTCTTTGGGAAATTAGCAGTTGAACCCATCATTATTTCTTGGTTAAGTCAATTTGCCCCACGTAAGAGTATTGCAACGACTTATGGGGTGTTTAATTTCTTCGGAATGACTGCTTCTGTCATCGTTCCTTCGTTAACGGGGACGATATCGGATATTACCGGTTCTAAAGTCTATGCTTTTTATTTAGCGATTGGGATTATTTTAGTGGGAACGCTGATATTCTCTTTAGTCAATAAATTCGCAAAAGCACCTACAGAGAGTTACTAAGAAAACACACAATCATGATGAAGTGCTAGAAGGACGGATCGTTTCGTCTTTCTAGCATTTTTATTTGATTGATTATTGCGACGATGACTGGAGAATTTGTTGTTGATATTGTTGAAAGAATTGTCCTTCATTTTGGAAAAAATGGAAGATAGAAGAGGACGTTAGAGACATTGTGGGAACGGCTAAGCCTAGTATTTGTTTGACTAAATATTCCCATCCTCTCTCGCTGATTTGATATGGAAGTTCTGGCAGATACATCAACTCTTTCGTCGCACAATGGTTTAATGTTTGACCTGCTTGAATTCTCATTTGTTGGACTTCTTTTAAACGTTGATAGAGTTCGTTGTTATCATACCAGTTAAATGGCGGATCAAATATTAATGACAACCCCCAAGCTAACCACCGAAGCTGGACTTCGCAGCCTTTAATGACAGGGTCGTGGTTATACGATAGTTGTAATTTATAGGATGCAAGGAAGGTGGACAAGGTTATGCTTTGTCGCTGAATAGTGGAAGTGCTGAAGTACAAAGACTCCTTTAATTCACAAAGACGACTATACGGATGTTGAATCAAATACCAACATAACTGAAGATGAGGATTTTTTTGCAGTAAAGTAGCATAGCAATCGAGCATTTGTACGGGCGAATGGGTGAGTGTCATTGTAATGGAAGTTCGCTGATTGTGCGATTCTACGAGCCACGGAAATAATTTTTCATCAATCGTCTGATCAAAGGGCGAAAGAGTTACTTTGGAGAAAAAATCAATAGGATACGAGCCATTTTTCAATGTTTGATAAATCATTTGTTCTTGCTTCGTTAATAGTTGACTAAACATGTTCATTTCACCTCGGAGATACCATACCAAATTAACACTTACGTCATATTTTCGATTTTTGCAAAAGTAGGTGGTTATTTGTCAAAAGATGAGGTTTTTGATACTTTAAATGAAGATATTTCTTAATTCTATGGTTTTTTCGAGCAAAATGACGCGAAAATAAATAAAAATACGAAGTAAATGCTAAAAACCGATAGGATTAGTCAAAATGATAAAAGTGAAAGCTTGATAACACACGGTTCTTAATAAAATAGCCTCTTAAAAAGAGCTCAGAAAAGCGGTTTTTCGCAATAAGACCTCGTTATTGGCAAAACCTTTAAAGTATTGGTAGAAATCAGTGGAATTTGTGAAAGCAAAATAAACGGAAATGTTATAACAAAAGCTTATTTCTAGTTGACGTTCACAAAGAATGAGGAATTTGAAGGTAGAAATAAAAAATGATATAATTGGATGTTTTTTATTTGTGCCGAATATGGGAGAACAATCTAGCAAAAGTCTTGTTTTAGTCGGAATAGCTGTTTTTCAGATTGTGTATCCGAAATGAAAGGAGTAGGATAAAAGAGAACGGGAAAATGGAAGAGGATGACGCTTACTTACTAAAAGAGTACTCTTCAAATAAAATAGAAGGGAGAATGCGATGAATATCGGAATTGTGTATTTTATAGTGATTGTCTTAGCCAATACGTTGGGAGCCATTTCAGGGATGGGTGGCGGTGTTATCATTAAGCCAGTTTTTGATATGATTGGTGCCCATAGTGTCGCAGCCATTTCTTTTTATTCGGCGGTTGCTGTTTTTGTGATGGCGCTTGTTTCGACGTATCGCCAAATAAAAAATGGGATTGCCATCGATTGGAAACTTGCTAGTTGGGTGTCATTTGGTGCGGTATTGGGCGGAGGAATCGGAAGCTTTACACTGGATCAACTGTTGGAACGATTATCGGGTGACCGTTGGGTACAACTGATTCAGATTATCTTGACGATTATTACCTTAGTATTTGCGTTTTTATACACGCGTTTGAACCGGCCTCGTTTCTCATTGAAACGTGTTATATGGTATCTCCTTTGTGGGTTATTATTAGGCTTTTTAGCAAGTTTGCTAGGAATTGGGGGCGGTCCAATCAATGTTTCACTACTGATTTTACTTTTTTCGTTGCCAATTAAAGAAGCGACCGTTTACTCAATTGGGACGATTTTCTTTTCACAATTGGCGAAACTAGTGACGATTGCGAGTACGACAGGTTTTGCGGCCTTTGATCTAAGCGTCTTACCGTATATCATTGTCGCGGCGATCATCGGTGGCTTTTTAGGTGCCCAATTCAGTGGTTTATTGCCCTCAAAAAAAGTGGGAACGGTTTTTCAATTTGTTATTTTACTTGTACTAATCATCAATGTATATAACGGCGTTAAGATATTTTTGTGAGAATTCTCTTTTATGAAACAAAGAGAATCCTCATTTGAAATGAAATCCTTTTAAAATAAGCAGATTAATTGCTTTTTTCGAAAAAAAAACTATGATTGTAATGGAAGAAAAGACGGTCAATGAGCGTAATGAAAAAGATAATTCCTCTGTATTTGTGAAAAAATTATTTGTTATCATTAGTTTAAAGTTGAATTATACTTGTTTTATTGAAAACACTGCATGATCCGTTTCTTTATCTGAATAAAGAACAATGGAGGAATACAAAATGGATTTGGATATCGTAACACTTGCGCGAATACAGTTCGCTATGACAACTATTTTTCACTACTTTTTTGTGCCATTTTCTATTGGGACAGGGTTTATCGTCGCAATAATGGAAACAATGTATGTGATTAAGAAAGATGACCTTTATTTAAAAATGACGAAATTCTGGGCGAATATTTTCTTATTAAGCTTTGCTGTCGGAGTCGTAACAGGGTTAATCCAAGAATTTCAATTTGGGATGAACTGGTCGGATTATTCGCGCTTTGTTGGAGACATCTTTGGTGCACCGCTAGCAGTAGAAGCGTTGTTAGCTTTCTTTTTAGAATCGACGTTTATCGGACTATGGTTATTTACTTGGGATAAAGTTAGTCCGAAATTACACGTGACATTTATTTGGTTAGTCTGTTTTGGAACGTTAATGTCTGCCTTTTGGATTTTAGTTGCCAATAGTTTCATGCAACATCCAGTTGGCTACACGATTAACAATGGACGAGCAGAAATGACTGATTTTGTCGCGTTATTTACAAGTCCACAAGTCTTTTATGAATTTACACATGTGATTGCTGGAGCAATTATCATGGGGGGAATTGCGATTGCTGGAATGGCGGCCATTCAGTTATTAAGAACGAAGAACTTAAGTGACGTGAGTCGTACGATTTATCAAAAATCACTACGCATTGGTTTTGTGGTAGCACTCGTTGGGTCACTGTCTGCCTTAGGAACTGGGGATCTACAAATGAAGGCTCTTGTTCATGATCAACCAATGAAGTTCGCTGCGACAGAAGGTCTGTATGAAGATTCAGGCGATCCGGCTGCATGGACGCTGATTGCGTGGATGAATACGCATGAACAAAAACGTGTCTTTGGCATTGAAGTGCCGTATATGTTAAGTATTTTATCGTATAACAAGCCTTCAGGTTATGTAAAGGGCATGAATACCATTAATGCCGAACTGGTGGAAGAACACGGAGAAGGGGATTATTACCCACCGGTGAACACCTTGTTTTGGAGTTTTAGAATTATGGCAGGAATTGCGATGTTAACTCTTTTAGTGTCAAGTTTGGGACTATTCTTTACACGGAAGAAAAATCCGATTTTATATGAGAAGCGTTGGATGTTATGGGTTGCTTCTTTAATGACAATCACGCCATTTTTAGCGAATACAGCAGGTTGGTTAGTGACTGAATTAGGGCGCTATCCGTGGACTGTTTATGGCTTGTTCAAAATTGAAGATAGTATCTCACCAAATGTTTCTGCGACTTCGTTACTGATTTCAAATATTACGTATTTCACGTTGTTCCTTGTTTTAGGTGGCGTGATGGTGTACTTTGTCAATCGTCAGTTACATAAAGGGCCAGAAGCACAAGAAGAGCAAGAGAAGTTGGATCAGGCAATGCCAAAAGATCCATTTGATGGAGGTGCGTATTAATGAGCGGCTTACAACTATTGTGGTTTTTGATTATTGGGTTATTCTTTGCCGGTTTTTTCTTTTTAGAAGGCTTTGACTTTGGTGTGGGCATGTCTTTAAAAACACTCGCTTTTGACGAAAAAGAAGAAGATCAATTAATTGAAACGATTGGACCGATTTGGGATGGCAATGAAGTTTGGCTAGTGACAGCTGGCGGCGCTATGTTTGCCTCTTTTCCATATTGGTATGCGTCTTTGTTTAGTGGATTTTATTTAATCTTGTTACTGATTTTAGTTGGGTTGATTATTCGTGGCGTGTCGTTTGAGTTTCGTGAAAAAAGCCAACCAAAATATAAAAAGATTTGGACGGGGACGCTTAGTCTAGGGAGCTTTATGATTCCATTTTTCTTTGGGGTCTTATTCGTGAATCTCGTTCAAGGAATGCCTTTGGATGCGGATGGGAATATGATAGCGACGTTCACTGATTATATTAATCTCTTTTCAATTGTTGGCGGTATCGCATTAACGCTGCTTTCGTATTTACATGGTATGAACTATATTGCGATGAAAACGACCGGTCCGGTTCGATTGAAGGCAAAAAATCATGCGCAAGCCTTATATTGGGTGTTGTATGTTGGGTTAGTTATTTTTGCGGCGTTGCTTTATATGCAAACCGATTTCTTTGAGTATCGTTTCCTCTCAACAACTCTCTTACTTGCAGTGATGGTCTTATTAACGGTAGTTGCGAATGTTTCCTTGAATTATGGCAAAGAGCGAACAGCCTTTTTTGCGAGTGGTTTGACACTTGTCACGTTAGTCGCGCTATTGTTTAACGGTTTATTCCCACGAGTGATGATCAGTTCGATCTCATCGGAATTTGATTTATTAATCAAAAATGCGTCTTCATCGCCTTATACCTTAAAAATAATGAGTTTCATTTCGCTCACGATTTTACCATTTGTCCTAGGATATATTGCATGGTCTTACTATATTCTTAGAGGAAGAATCCGTCATGACGAGGATTCAGTGGGGTACAAGCAATGATGGATAAAGCTTTAATGAGCTTGTCCAAAATTAAACAAATAATGGGGATGCTTGCAGGACTTGCGGTTTTGCAAGCTCTCTTCATTATTGGGCAAGCCTATACGTTAGCTCGAATCATCACGAATCTATGGCAAGGGGATTTGATGAAAGATCAGATAACCTGGCTAGTCGGTTTCTTAGTGATTTATTTAGCGCGTCATGCGAGTATCTGGTTGCGCGATCACCTGCTAGATTACTATGCGGCAGAGCAAAGTAAAGGACTACGAAAAGCGTTACTGGAAAAAATATTCCGGGTTGGACCTAGCATCGTCCAGCAACAAGGAACAGGGAATATGACCACTATGGCCCTAGAAGGCATTACCCAAGTGGAAAATTATATTCACTTAATTCTCGTCAAAATCATCAATCTGATGTTGATTCCTTGGATTATTTTAGCGTTTATTTTTTATTTGGATCTCCAATCGGGGCTCATCTTAATCACCATTTATCCTTTAATCATTTTATTTATGGTGCTTTTAGGCTACGCTGCTAGAGGAAAAGCGGATCGTCAGTACGCTTCTTTCCAAGTGTTATCGAATCATTTTTTAGATTCTTTGCGCGGCATCGATACGCTAAAAATGTTTGGCTTAAGCAAGCGTTACGGGAAAAGTATTTTCCAAACAAGTGAGTCTTTTCGGAAGGCCACGATGAGTACGTTAAAAATTGCCATTCTTTCAAGTTTCGCCTTAGATTTTTTTACGACGCTTTCGGTTGCGATTGTCGCGGTGATGTTAGGCTTACGTCTAATCAATGAAGGGATTTTTCTCTTCCCTGCTTTGACAGTCTTAATTTTAGCGCCAGAATATTTCTTGCCGATTCGTGATTTTTCTGCTGATTATCATGCAACATTAGAAGGAAAAAACGCCATGCGCGCCATTCGCGAAGTGTTAGAAGTTCCAGAAGTACCGACCCAAGCCGTATCGATGATCCCTTGGCAAGCAGATAGTACGCTCTGTCTTGAAGCGATGCAAGTTTCGTATGAGGACAAAACCGTTTTAAATGTGGCGGATTTACACGTTCAGGGGCATCAAAAAATAGGGATTATTGGCATGAGTGGTTCAGGGAAATCAACCTTAATCAATTTACTTAGTGGATTTGTGACCCCCGATTCAGGTCGTGGTATCGTTAATGGGGAAGTGATGCAGCATTTTGCTCACAAAAAGTGGCAAGAGCAAATGATTTATATCCCACAAAATCCTTATATTTTCCAAACGACCTTACGAGAAAACATTACGTTCTATACACCTGATGCAAGTGACGCTGCCGTGCTACAGGCAGTTGAAGTGGCCGGACTGAACGAATTAGTCGCAGAGCTGCCAGAAGGGCTTGAAACACTCCTAGGAGGCGGTGCGCGGACGTTAAGTGGCGGACAAGCCCAACGAATTGCTTTAGCACGCGCCTTTTTAGATGAATCACGTCATATTTTACTATTTGATGAACCAACAGCGCACTTAGATATTGAGACGGAAGTTGAATTAAAGGAACGAATGTTACCGTTAATGGCCGATCGCTTAGTCTTTTTTGCAACGCACCGTCTGCATTGGATGCATCAAATGGATCAGATCATTGTCTTGAAAGAAGGAACGATTGTTGAAATGGGAACGTTTGAATCGTTGACTGCTCAAAAAGGACATTTTTATGAACTCACAAAACAAATGAGGAGGGAAGCCGATGTTTAAGATTCCGCTTTTGAGTGCTTTTGCGCAAGATACTTGGGTGAAACCCTTCATGAAGCAATACAAAAAAACGTTACTATTAGCTATTTTTTTAGGCTTCCTGACATTCTTTAGTGCTGCAGCGTTGATGTTTAACTCTGGTTATTTGATTAGTCGCGCAGCTTCGTTACCTGAAAATATCTTATTAATTTATATTCCCATTGTCTTTACGCGAGGATTTGGGATTAGTCGGCCGGTTTTTCGTTATATTGAACGATTGGTCAGTCATAATTGGGTCTTGAAAATGACCTCTAAATTACGGTTGAAATTGTATCAAACGTTGGAAACAGATGGGATTTTCGTGAAGCGTCACTACCGAATGGGCGATATTTTAGGTTTACTAGCGGAAGATATCAACCATATTCAAGATTTGTATTTACGGACGATTTTCCCCACAGCTATCGCGTGGATGCTGTATTTCTTTATTGTCATCGCGTTAGGTTTCTTTTCCCTTTGGTTTGCCCTTGTGATGGCGCTTTTGTTCTTTTTATTAGTAGCCGTCATGCCAGTCTGGTCGATTCTCGTCAACGGCGCACGCCAAGAACAAGAAAAACGCTATAAAAATGGCTTATATACTGAACTAACGGATAATGTATTAGGCGTTTCAGATTGGATTTTTAGCCAAAGAGGCGAAGAATATGTGGCGTTACATGAAGCGAATCAAGCCGAATTACTAACTGTTCAACAAGCGATGCGTCGCTTTAATAATCGCCGGTCTTTTTTAATTCAATGTGTCTTTGGGCTAATACTTTTAGCCTTGCTGTTATGGACTAGTCAACGTTTTGTGGGCAATCATGGTGGTCAAGCCAATTGGATTGCCGCTTTTGTCTTAAGTGTCTTTCCGTTAATTGATGCCTTTTCCGTCTTGCCTTCAGCAGCCGAAGAGACCAATCGCTACAAGGAATCAATTGTTCGATTGAATCAATTATCGGTAAAAGAAGAAGTAGAGGCGCATCCAGTACTAGAAGGCCCTATTGAGATTACGATTGATCATTTGTCTTTTACGTATCCAAATAGCACGAAACAAGTCTTAAAACAACTTGATTTAACGATTCCTGCGGGGCACAAAATGGCGATTTTAGGCCGGAGTGGCTCCGGTAAAAGTACGCTAGCCAGTTTATTGCGCGGCGATTTAGTACCTGAGCAAGGTCAAGTCTGTTTAAACGGAATTCCGACACCACTATTTGGCGATGCCATCGCAAATTATGTGGGTGTCATTCAACAAAGTCCCTATTTATTTAATACGACTATTTTAAATAATCTACGCTTAGGAGATCCGACGGCGAGTGAAGAAAAAGTCTGGGAAGTCTTGCAACAAGTCGGCTTAAAAGGCTTAGTCGAAAGCCTACCGGATGGACTTGCAACCATGGTGGATGAAGCTGGACTACGTTTTTCAGGTGGCGAACGTCATCGCATGGCGCTAGCGCGCTTGCTATTAAAAGAGACGCCGATTATTTTATTTGACGAACCAACTGTTGGACTTGATCCGATTACAGAACAAGCCTTGATTGATACGTTTTTAACCACATTAAAAGATAAAACGATGATTTGGATTACGCATCATTTACAAGGGATTGAAAAAATGGATCAAGTCATCTTTATTGAAGAAGGCATTTTAGAAATCTCAGGTTCGCCAGAAGAATTAGCCAAAACAAGCCTGAGATATCAACAATTAAAAGCCATCGATGAAGGGCGTTCGTAAAAAACTACAAAAAAGAGTTGAGACGGCGATCGTCTCAACTCTTTTTTAAGAGGTGCGTAACAGTAAATAAGTCGTTAGTTTTTTCAATAATTTTTTTGTTTCGCCTTTTGGTAAGCGGTCAATTAACGTGAGTGCCTCTTTCGTGAAATTTTTGGCGTAGGCTTTCGCTTCTTTCACGCCTTGATACGTCACGACTAAATCAGCGACAATTTTTGCTTCTTCCACGGTGATGTCTGCCCCTTTTGAAAGATAAGGCATGAAGGCTTCAGGGTGTCGTTTTTTCGCCATTAACAATGGTAACGTATAAACGCCTTGAGCTAAATCTTCTAAAATCGGTTTTTTTAAATCTTTTTTGTCAGCCGTATAATCAAGAATATCATCATAAATTTGAAAGGCCATTCCAATATTTCGGCCAATTTTCTCGGCAAGTCCGACTGTTTCTTCGGAACAATGACCAAAGTAGGCTCCTTCTAAACAAGCTAAGGCAAAGAGTTCAGCGGTTTTACCATCGATATTGTGCAAATAATTTTCCACGGTGTTGTCAGTGTGGAATCGATCAGCCATTTGATTGAGTTCGCCTAGCAACAAATGGCTCATGGCTGCCGAATTTTTAGCGAGATAAGCAGAGCCGTTCATACTCTCGATAATCAAGTCAAAGAAAATAGTGAATAACAAATCGCCAGTATAGACCGCGACATCTTTGCCATATTGGGCTTGGATCGTAATCAAGTTCCGGCGCAAAGGAGAATCGTCAATAATATCGTCGTGAACAAGACTCGCCATATGGAGAATTTCGAGTGACGCTGCAATTTTTAATAATTGCTCAGGATTTTGTTTCTCTTTATCTCCTAGCTCGGCAAATAAGAAGAAAAAAGTGGGTCGGAGAAATTTCCCCCCCGCATTGGTTAAGTCAATGAGCGCTTTTCTGATTTCAGTATTTTCAATCTGGAGTCGTTCTTCAATTAATAAGCAGACAGCTTGGAGTTTTGTTTGAATCATGGGATAATCGTTCAAGTAAGTAAGCATTGTTGTATCCTTTCTATAAATACATTCTTCATCATTCTAGCTTATCTATGCATAAAAAGGCAAATATCTGCCTATAAAACAAAGGAGTTTTTATGACAATTAAACTATTTTTTGAACTTGTAGAAATGAAAGCCAAAACGGCAAGTGTATTGCCTTTTTTAATTGGTCTTTGTTACAGTTATTATCGCTACGGTACCCTCCATTTAGGATATGTTGGGCTTTACTTTGTGGCGATGTTTATTTTTAATATGGCCGTTGATATTTTAGATAATTACAATGATTATAAACATGCGACTGAGGAGCACGATTATAAAGAAAAGACGAATATCATTGGTCGTGAACAGCTCTCGCTTCGTCTTTTATTTTGGTTGATGACCGGTATGATTGTCTTTTCGGCAGGTCTTGGTCTATGGTTAGCCACTCAAGTTGGTTGGCCATTATTTTGGATGGGCTTGTATTGTTACGCTGTGGGAATCTTTTATTCTTCTGGCCCTAAACCACTTTCTAGCCTGCCATTAGGTGAAGTTTTTTCTGGAGTGACGATGGG
Organism: Enterococcus aquimarinus; assembly: GCF_001885765.1. Classification (GTDB taxonomy): domain Bacteria; phylum Bacillota; class Bacilli; order Lactobacillales; family Enterococcaceae; genus Enterococcus_I; species Enterococcus_I aquimarinus. The sequence continues at coordinate 66,098 of NZ_JXKD01000013.1, forward strand.
GATCATGATTTCGCTGATTTGCGTCTATTTAAACGCTTTTGAAGCATTTCATTGGCATTTTTTTGAAGTATTGAGTATTGTTATCATTGCCTTGCCAAATACCATGTGGATTGCCAATTTAATGTTAGCAAATAATATTTGTGATTTAGAAGAAGATCGTAAAAATAAACGCTATACATTAGTTCATTATATCGGTAAAAAAAGAGCCTTATCGTTATTTGTGACGATGAATGTGATTGCGCTCATGAGTATCGGACTTTCCGTTATCCTAAACTTAGCACCGCTGAGCGTGTTGTTAAGTTATCTGATCGTTCCCTTTATTTGGCAGCAAACAAAACGTTTTTTACAAAAACAAGATAAACAAGAGACCTTTATCTGCGCGGTAAAAATCCTTGCAGTGGGCTCAACAATCCAAGTACTTACCTATTTAGTAGGTTTGTTAATACCTTTATTTTAAACAAAAGAAAGAAGTGGCAGTCATGAAGAATGTGACAATTTTAGGCGCTGGATACGCTGGATTAAGAACGTTAAGAGAATTACAAAAAAGCAAAGAGGATTTTAGTATTACGTTAGTGGACCGCAATCGTTACCATTTTGAATCAACCGATTTACATGAAGTAGCGGCAGGCACACAACCTTGGGAAAAAATCACTTATGAAATTAGCGATGTTGTCGACCCAGCCAAGACCACTTTTATTCAAGATGATGTACTTAAAATTGACCCCGAAAAGCAAGAAGTTGTTTTAAAAGATCGCGGTGTGATTACCTACGATTACTTAGTTGTTGCGCTCGGTTTCCGTTCAGAGACGTTCGGTATACCAGGGGCAACAGAATATGCGTTAGAAATGGTTGATATTGATTCCGCTAGAAAAGTTCACGACCATATTTTGACAGCGATGGATCAATATCAAGCAACGCAAGATCGTAAATATTTAAATATTACGGTATGTGGCGCAGGCTTTACAGGAATTGAATTAGTGGGTTCCTTAGTTGAAAATAAAAAAGCCTTTGCCAAACGGGCTGGAGTGAAACCAGAAGAAATCACGATTTTTTGTGTAGAAGCCGCACCTTCGATTCTACCAATGTTTAATGATGAGTTGAGAAGCTATTGTCTCAATAAATTGAAAAAATGGGATGTTGCTTTGATGACAGGTAAGGCAATCAAAGGATTAAAAGAAAATACGGTCGTCTATGCGGATGGAGAAGAAGAAAAAGAACTCCAAACGGGGACGATTATTTGGACCACCGGGGTTAGCGGAAGCGAAGTTATTGGGGCATCAGGCTTTGAAGAACGTCGAGGTCGCGTAAGTGTTCACCCTGATCTACGCGATCCTAAACACGAAAATATCTATCTTATTGGGGATGTCAGTGCGGTCATCGATCCCTTAACGAATCGTCCGTATCCAACAACCGCTCAAATTGCCTTAAAAATGGGTGCACATGCTGGACGTAATCTTTTAGCCCAACTAAAGAACCAACCAACGAAAGCTTTTTCGTTCCAATCGTTAGGTTCCGTGGCATCGATTGGGAATGCACATGCATTTGGACTTGTCGGAAAAGTCAATGTTAAAGGCTATCCTGCTTCATTTGTGAAGAAAATGATCATGAATAAATCACTCTTAGAAACGGGTGGCGTGAAAGAAGTAATGGCGAAAGGCCGCTTTGATTTGTATCGATAAATTCAATAGTTGAATAAGAAGGCTGAATCATCGTCTATGTTCGCTTGTTTTATTTTGAGATAACAGAGGGTGTTTAATGGCCCTGCGATGGTGAGCATAGAATGCAATCGTTTGATTTAAAGGAGTTGTGGCAAAAGTCACAGCTCCTTTTTTGGTAAGATTTCTGTCATTGTTGGCAATCATTCATTTTGCCTAAATCATAATGTAAAAAAATATTAAAATAGATGGTGTATAGAATGGTCATGGCTGAATTGGCTTTGTATATAAACGTAGGAATGATAATAGTGAAAGGTCTGATAGTGGTATTTATGTTCAAATATCTTTTAAAGATTATACGCATATTAGAAGAAATTAGAGATAAAAATAATTAAGTTGGTTGTATAACTTATTGTGTTGATGACTGATATTCGTATCATTCTTCAACACTTTTTTCAACGATCCTATTTTTTTTTAGTCTCTCTTCGAACAATGACCGTCGCCTTTAGATTGCGGATCGTCATGAAACAAGCAAAAAAATTGCTCGTGTTCTTTTGACAAGTTAAACTAAGATGAATTCAAAAATAGATAACAATCAAAGGAGCGGAAGTTTTATGCAACGTAATATCACAGAAGCAATCATTAACAGACGAACCTCCAAAAAAAGTTTAGACCAACCGGTATCATTAGAATTAATTTATCAATTATTAGAAAAAGCGAGTTACGCTCCTTTTCATAAACGAGAACCATGGCAAGCTAAAATTGTGACGACACCCGCAGAAAAAGACTGGCTTTATGAAAAAGTGATTGCGACATATGAACGAAAAGGGCTCATTCATGATGAGGAAAGTCAGAAAAAGTTTACGACTAAAATGACGCGGTTGTTAAAAGAAGCGCCGGCGACGATTTTGTTTGCTCGTGAGCTAATTCCTGAAAATCCTCGCCTTGATTCGGATGCGATCCAAGCAACGGCTGCCTTAATTCAAAACTTCTCTTTACTGGCGTATGAAGAAGGTCTCGTTGGTTTTTGGGCATCGAGTCCGTTTGTTATGGACCAAGAATTATCAGAAGAACTAGGCTTTCCTGCAAACTATCAACTGATTGCGAATTATCGTTTAGGTTACGCAGATCCTACGTTATCAACACCAAAAGCCAAACGGTCACCCGTCAAGCAATGGGCGTCCTCCTTATTATAAAAAAATGCCGTGTATTCAGATTCAACTGAATGCATGGCATTTTTGGTTAGGACTGAAGGGCTTGTTCAAAATCAGCAATTAAATCCTCGATGTCTTCAATTCCACACGACAACCGCACGAGTGTGGGGGTAACACCCATTTTTAAGCGTTCTTCTTCCGGCATGGAGGCATGCGACATGCACCATGGCAGTGAAAGGATGGATTCGACCCCACCTAGACTAACAGCGACAATCGGTAATTGACAGTTTTCAAACAGTTGATGAACGTGTTCTTCTGACGCCAGTTCAAATGACAACACAGCCCCGCCATTTTTTGCTTGTTTTTGATGCGTTTCATAACCGCGATGTGTAGCTAATCCTGGGTAATAAACCTGTTTAATTTGCGGTTTTTGCTGTAAATATTCAGCCATCGCTTGAGCGTTTACAATGGATTTTTCCATTCGTAAGCCCATTGTTTTGACGCCGCGAAGAAGTAACCAGCCCTCTTCCACAGCGAGAATACCGCCGAGCGCTTTTTGGTGGATTTTCAGTTGCTGATACAATGCTTCATCGTTCGTTGCGATTAGACCGGCAATCACATCACTGTGGCCGTTAATAAATTTTGTCCCAGAATGAATCACAATATCAATTCCAAGTGGCAAGGTTTCTTGGCCAAGCGGTGTCATAAACGTGTTATCACAAGCAACGAGTAGCTGATGTGTTTTCGCAATTTTGGTGACTGCTTCTAAATCGGTTATCGTTAATAAAGGATTGGAAGGTGTTTCTAAATAAAACATTTTTGTATTTGGTTGAATTGCTGCTTCCCATGCGGAAACATTTGATTCATCGACAAAGGTACACTCAATCCCAAAACGAATTAAAAATTCATGGACGGTTTGGTAAGTGCCACCGTAAATGTTTTTGCCTAAAACGAGGTGATCGCCACTCGATAACAAAAATAAAACGGCATTTATAGCAGCGACTCCTGAAGAAAAGGCCAGCCCATATGACGCATCTTCTAACGATTTAATGCATTCTTCAACTGCGGTAATGGTCGGATTACCAAAGCGCGTATATTGATAGCCCTCATGCTTAAAGACGTCACTTTGATGAAAGGTTGATGCTTGAAATTTTGGAATAGAAGAAGCGCCTGTTTCGCGACAGATTACCGGATAAGCATGTAGTAATTTTGTATTGATGTTCATATTTTACCCTCCAACCGATTCATAATAAATGTAAATGAAAAAAATAATAACTAGGTTAATGAAGAAGGTAACATAGACCAAAAGTATTTGTCAATCAAAAATGATAAAAAATTATCAAAGAAATGTATAACATAAGAAATATTTATGATATAATTGAAAGCGATCACAAATCAATGAGGTTAATCACTTTCGTTCGTTAAAAAATACCTGTTTTAACGAGATAAAATGACAAGATCATTTGGAATAACCTTTTTGAAAGTAGTGAAGGAGGCGGTTTTACGTATTTGATAAAAAAAAATTATCATGAGAATTGGCGAACGATTTAACAGGTAAGAGAAAAACAACGGAAAAAACAGCTGTTGGTGTAGGGACAGTTCCAAATCTGACAAGTGTTAAGTTTTCCAAAATGAAAGAAAAACAGGTAGAATAAAAGAATCATAGAAGAAAAGGAGGAAACCAAATGGAAATAGTGATTATTGGGGGAATTGCGGCTGGAATGAGTGTCGCTGCAAAAGCAAAACGGACTAATAAAGCGGCAAATGTGACCGTGATTGAAAAAGAACCCTATGTTTCTTTTGGAGCATGCGGGTTACCTTATTATTTAGGTGGCCAATTTGAGGATCAAAAAGAAATGTTTGCGCGAACACCGGAACAAATGCGTGCCAGTGGAATTGAGTTATTATTAGAACATGAAGTCGTAGCGGTTGATTTTCAAACGAAAACCGTCACGATGACTGACTTAACAACCCAATCAGTGAAAACGAAACGTTACGATCGCTTGATGATTGCCACTGGAGCAACACCGATTATCCCTCCTATCCCGGGAATTGACTCAACGAATGTCTACACGATTACCAAACCAGAACCGGTAGCGCAGCTCAAAGCGCGTTTAAAAGACATTCAAGATGTCGTGGTCATTGGCGGGGGATTTATTGGCGTAGAAGTGGCAGATCAATTAGCTTTACAAGGAAAAACCATTCATTTAATTGAGGCGGAAAATGCGCTGATGAATGGACCGTTTGATCCGGAGTTTTCTGAAAAAATCAAAATGGCTGTTGAGAAAGAAGCCATTACCGTTCACTTATCCGAAAAAGCGGAAGAATTTGTGACACAAGATGGTCGCGTGACTGCCGTGAAAACCGATAAAGGGGAGTACCCGGCGGATGTTGTGATTGTCGCAGTTGGTTTTAGACCAAACACGCAATTTCTAAAAGAAGAATTAGACAGGTTACCAAATGGCGCAATCGTCATTGATGCTTATGGCCGGACGTCACAAGAAGCGGTATTTGCTGCGGGAGATTGTGCGACGGTTCCTCATCGACTTGCCGGAAATGTCTATTTACCATTAGCGACGGTTGCGAACAAAATGGGGCGTATCATCGGTACGAATATTGCGGTAGAAGCAGATGAAATGCTCGCTTTTCCAGGAGTTTTAGGATCGAGTGCGATTAAAGCCGGGCAATACGAAGCAGCAAGTACGGGCTTGACTGAAAAACAAGCAAAACAGCTTAATCTGAATGTACGAACAACTTGTATTGAAACATCTAATCATTCAAATTATTATACAGTCCAAGAGAAAATCATGATTAAACTTGTTTACGATGCGGAGACGTTTGTCTTGTATGGTGCCCAATTGTTCGGTAAAAACGAAACGGTCTTACGCGCAACCGGGTTAACGAGTGCGATTCATGCTGGAATCACGACAAAAGAATTAGGATTTATTGATTTTTCTTATGCACCACCGTTCGCTTCGACATGGGAAGCGATTAATGTCGCGGCTAATACTGCAAAATAAAGGAGAGAAATGATTATGATTGAATCACCATTTTTTACCCAGTTTTTAAAAATCAGTAATGCCTATACACTGATTGCTATTATTTTATTAGTTCTTTCGATTGGTATTTTAAAAGTGTTAAAAGATAAGCGGACGAGCTTTTCAAAACGAATGATTATTGCCTTAGTCATTGGTTTGGTTTTAGGGATTGCGATCGATTTAGTAGGGAAATCCAGCCCAATCTTCCTTGATTACGGAAGAAGAGAAATTTCAGTCTGGTATAGTTTAGTTGGAACAGGTTTCTTGAAATTAGTTCAATTATTGGCGATTCCTGTGGTGTTCTTATCGATTATTCAAGTAGTTGTCAATGTTGAAGGTGACCGCATTAAAAGTTTAACGGGTAGAACCTTTGCAACATTATTAGGAACGACCGCAATCTCAGCAATTGTTGGGATTTTAGTTGTGAAACTGTTTAATTTACAAGGAGCTAGTTTTGCGGGTGATTTAACAGATGCTAAAGCGGAATCGATTGGCACCATTGCCGCACAAAGTTTTCCGGAATTTTTCTTAAAATTAATTCCTAATAATATCTTCCAAGTCATGAGTGATAATGGCAGTATTGTTTCTGTTGTGATTATCGCAGCGATGTTTGCGAGTGCGATTCGTTTCTTACAAGTCAAAAAACCAAAAGAAGTTGCCCCTTTTATGGTCCTACTCGATTCATTAAAAGTGACAGTGAACTCAGTCTTAACAAACGTTATCAAATTAATGCCATACGGAATTGTTGCCTTAGTTTCAAATACCATTATTTCAAATGGTGTTGAAGCGATTATCGGAATGTTAGGCTTTATTGCCGCGCTCTACACGGGTGTCTTCATCATGCTACTTGTTTATGTGGTGATTTTACTAGCAGTTGGCGCAAATCCAATTACGTTCTACAAAAAAACCTTTACGACTTTAGTCTTTGCCTTCTCTTCTCGTTCAAGTGTGGGAACATTGCCTTACACCTTGAAAACATTACAAGAAGATCTTGGTGTATCAGGTGAAACATCGAATTTTGTTGGGACACTTGGAACATCGATTGGAATGAATGGCTGTGCCGGTGTCTTCCCAGCAATGCTTGGGACTTTAATTGCGGGTGCGGTGGGAACGGAATTGAATCTCTCGTTCTTCGTCCTAGTTGTCGTTGTCGTCACAGTTGGTTCAATCGGAATTGCTGGCGTTCCTGGAACAGCGACCGTTGCAGCAACTGTTACCTTGAATGGTTTAGGCTATGGCCATACGATTTCAAGTATTGGTGCGGTTTTCGGAATTGATCCGATCATCGATATGGGTCGTACGATGTTAAACGTGGCAGGTGCGATGGTGTCTGCGATCGTCGTTGATAAATGGGATGGTACATTTAATCGTGAAATTTACGATGCACCGATGAAAGCAAGTAGTGATGAAGAATAATCATTTTTAATAAATAAAAACCCGATCGGCCAATAAAAAGAGGAAACTCTTTCATTGGTCAATCGGGTTTTTTCTTGTAAAACTTAGCTGTTTTCTACCATTTTAATGTAACGATAGACGCTTGGTTCAGAGATGTGTAAAATTTCTGAAACGCGCGCGACAGCTCCTTTTATTTGGAAAACACCGCGTTCATTTAAATTACGCACAATTTCTACTTTTAGTTCCTTACTCAATAATACTTTTTGGTCGAGTAAGTCTGGCGAAACAATGGAGTAGACAATTCCTTCAATCGATTCGTCTAAGATTTCGACGAGATCGGTTGATTGAGGCTCATCAGATGGTAACAATGTCGTTGAAGGAAAAGGTGCCAGATTCGCTAAGGCGAGAATATCACGCGAAAGTTCTTCGTAGCGACTCGTATCTTGATTAATACAAAGCATGCCTTCTAACTCGCCATTCTTTCCTTTGATAAAGAAGGTGGAACCTTTCAGTTGTTTACCGTTGATTGTTTGCGACTTGTAATTTAAGACGTAATCTTGCACTTTATGTTTTTTAGATTGGATTAACTCAAGTGCAAAACCGGTAATCGGCGAATGAATTGTCCGTCCACTGACATGACTATTCTCAATCGCAGCAATGTGGAAATTTCCAGAATCTAACACATGTAACACAATTTCATATTGATGACCAAGTGTTTTCCCTAAAAAGTGTGACAGGGAAGTATAAAGTTGCAATTTTTCGTTATCCATACGTTTCTCCTAATAATTTTTTATCATAGTAAAAGAATACCATAACCTGAATTTTTATTCATGTGTCGATTTCCTTTTTTAGTGATTCTTAATGAAATATGCTCGATTCTTTTTATTGCCTCAAAAATATTCGAGGGTCCCTAACGATTGAACTGATTCCCGTCTCTTAAAAAAGATGCTGTCGATGCGCGCAAGATTCTTTTCGTGATTAAGGGATTTGATTTTGACATTTTTAGATAATGGGTATATAGTAAAGATGTGATTACAATTGTAAACAAAAGAAAGCGAGTGTTGAAAGATGGAGAAAAGATATACGATTAAAAAAATGAAATGTGCAGGATGTGCCAATAAGATTACGGCTACGTTAGAGCAACTAGCAGGTGTTAAAAAGATTGACATAAAGCTTGCGGAACAAACCGTTAACGTATCTTTTGATGACCAAAAAATAAAGGCACAACAAATCGAAGAGGCGCTCAGTCATGCGGGCTATCCTGTAGACTAAAAAATTAGTAGGGAGGAAAATGACGTGAAAAAAGAAACATTTCCGATTGAAGGGATGTCTTGCGCTTCATGTGCGCAAACCGTCGAAAAATCGGTTCAAAACCTCGCCGGGGTCCAAGAGGCCTCAGTCAACTTTGCAACGGAAAAATTAACGGTAACTTATAATGAACAAGAATTAACTGCTCAAACTATTAGCGAAGCGGTTCATCAAGCAGGGTACGAAGTCGTTCAATCGACGCAAGAAATGACTTTTGCGATTGAAGGAATGACGTGTTCATCTTGTGCCCAAACGGTTGAAAAAACAGCCAAGCATTTAGCAGGTGTGAAGGATGCGGCAGTCAATTTGGCGACAGAAAAATTAGTCGTTCAATTCAATCCAGGAGCGGTGCAAGCACGTGAGATTATTGAAGCCGTGAAGGAAGCGGGTTATAGTGCTAAGATTTTCACTTCAAGCAAAGAAAATACGACAGAAGAAGCAGATAAAAAAGCCAAACATCTAAAAGATATTTGGACTCGCTTTATCGGTTCAGCTATTTTTACGGTACCATTGCTTTACTTAGCGATGGGTGACATGGTTGGGTTACCAACACCAAGCTTTTTAAATCCAATGGAAAATAGCGTAACGTTTGCGACATTGCAATTATTGCTAACGATTCCAGTGATGTATTTTGGTCGTAGCTTTTTCATCGTAGGATTCCGTACCTTATTTAAAGGTCATCCGAATATGGATTCACTTGTCGCTTTAGGAACGAGTGCCGCTTTCTTATATAGTGTTTATAGTACGATTTTAGTGTATCAAGGCGATGCTCATGCGGCGATGAACTTATATTATGAATCCGCAGCTGTTATTTTAACGTTGATTACATTAGGGAAATACTTTGAATCGGTCTCAAAAGGAAAAACGTCGGAAGCGATTAAGAAATTAATGGGTCTGGCACCCAAAACAGCCAACGTGATGCGTGATGGTGTGGAAGTTGAAATTGCGATTGAAGACGTCCAAACAGGCGATATTTTAGTCGTTCGTCCCGGTGAAAAAATTCCAGTCGATGGCACGGTTGTTGAAGGAAGTTCCGCAATTGATGAGTCGATGTTAACTGGTGAAAGTTTACCAGTTGAAAAGAAAATCGGTGATAGCGTAGTGGGTGCAAGTATCAACAAGACGGGTTCATTTAAATTTGAAGCAACAAAAGTCGGCGAAGACACGACACTATCCCAAATTATTCATTTAGTTGAAGAAGCTCAAGGATCGAAAGCGCCCATTGCACAATTAGCGGATAAAGTTTCAGGGGTCTTTGTCCCAATCGTCATTGTACTAGCTATTTTGGCGGGTCTTGCTTGGTTCTTCTTTGGACAAGAGTCTTGGGTCTTTGCTTTAACGATTACGATTTCCGTGTTAGTGATTGCTTGTCCGTGTGCGCTGGGATTAGCAACACCAACAGCCATTATGGTTGGAACGGGTAAAGGCGCGGAAAATGGCGTCTTAATCAAGAGTGGCGATGCATTAGAAACAACGCACAAAATCGAAACGATTGTATTTGACAAAACAGGAACCATCACAGAAGGGAAACCAGTTGTAACGGATCTGTTGACGTATCAAGGAATGACAGAAGAAGGGTTGTTAATGTTAGCGGCAGCAGCGGAAGTGGGTTCAGAACATCCACTGGCACAAGCAATCATCGAAAGAGCGAAAGAAAACGGCCTTGTTTTACCTGAAAGCAAAAATTTTAATGCGATTCCTGGTCATGGAATTCAAGTTTTTATTGAGGGACAAAAAGTCTTATTTGGGAATCAAAAATTAATGGCTGAAAACAATATCCCTTTAACGAATGAAGTAGCCGATGCACAGAAATTGGCGATGGATGGCAAAACACCGATGTACTTAGCTTTAGAAAATCAATTAGTCGGAATTGTTGCAGTGGCTGATACCGTTAAAACGAGTAGTCAAGCAGCGATCGCTCGTCTACACATGATGGGCTTAGAAGTGGCGATGATTACAGGGGATAATCATCAAACAGCTCAAGCGATTGCCAAACAAGTGGGCATCGACCGTGTATTTAGTGAAGTCTTACCAGAAGATAAAGCCAAAGAAGTCAAAAAAATCCAATCCGAAGGCAAGAAAGTCGCAATGGTGGGTGATGGGATTAACGATGCACCTGCATTAGCCCAAGCGGATGTCGGAATTGCGATTGGAACAGGAACAGACGTTGCGATTGAATCAGCCGATATTGTCTTAATGCGTGGTGATTTAAATGATGTACCAACAGCGATTGAATTAAGCCGAGCAACAATCAAAAACATCCGTGAAAATTTATTCTGGGCCTTTGCCTATAACGTTTTAGGGATCCCAGTTGCAATGGGAATCCTCTATGCCTTTGGTGGTCCATTATTAAATCCAATGTTAGCCGGTGCTGCGATGAGCTTTAGTTCGATTTCGGTTGTCTTAAATGCCTTACGATTAAAACGATTCAAACCCAAATTACCCTAATTGAAAGAAAAAGTGCCGTTCGCTTCAGAAACGGTGCTTTTTTGACTAAGATTAAGAATGTAATAATAAAAGAACAATTGAAATTAGATCTTTGTCCTATCGTGTATAATCATTCTAAAAGGACAGGGATAATGAGATGATGATACTAGTACCTTTTTTGAGCCTGGCGATTGCATGGCTATTGCCAATTGTTGCAATGTTTTTCCAGAAAAATTTTTTTTACTATTCTTTTTTTAGTATGCTAGCTTGTGCTTTAGGTATCTGGCTAGAGTACGGCTATATTGGGATACTGGTTCAAAAAGAAGACTGGTCGGCGATGATGGATATTATCCCAACGATGTATACATTATTGGGACTTGCTCTTTTAGGAACAGTCGTATTAAATTCGATTCTTTGGTGGCGTGTGAAAAGCAAAGAGAGTCAAACCGTCTAACAGAACCATCCTTACCAATCATAGGTGAGGATGGTTCTGTTTTTATAGAATTTGCGGGCGAGAAAACCCACT
>NZ_JXKD01000014.1 GCF_001885765.1 Enterococcus aquimarinus
ATTGTGTGGTAAATCAGTTTCTAAGTCCTTTGTTTCTAGTCTGACTGAACAGTTAGACCCAATGGTCAATGAGTGGCAAAACCGCTCACTATCAGAAACAAACTATCCTTACTTAATGACAGATGTTCTTTATAAAAGTACGAGAAGATAACCGTGTTCTTTCTAAAAGCTGTCATATCGCCATTGGTATAACTAAAGAGGGTGACCGTGAAATCATCGGCTTTATGATTCAAAATGAAGAGAGTGATGATAAATGGTCCAACTTCTTTAATTACTTAAAAGAACGAGGTTTACAAGGAACTGAACTCGTTATTTCTGATGCTCATAAAGGCTTAGTTTCTGCAATTCGTAAATCCTTTACCAACGCAAGTTGGCAGAGATGTCAAGTTCACTTCTTAAGAAATATCTTTACAACGATTCCTAAGAAAAACTCTAAACCTTTTAGAGAAGCTGTAAAAGGAATCTTTAAGTTTACGGATATCAACTTAGCACGAGAGGCTAAAAATCGCCTAGTTGGAGATTATATCGACCAGCCGAAATACACAAAAGCTTGCGAGACCTTGGATAATGGCTTTGAAGATGCCTTTCAATACACTGTCTTGGGTAACTCCCACAATCGATTGAAAAGCACCAACCTTCTTGAGCGACTGAACCAAGAAGTACGTAGAAGAGAAAAGATCATTCGAATCTTTCCCAATCACACTTCAGCTAATCGTTTAATTGGAGCAGTCCTTATGGACCTACAAGACGAATGGCTTAGTTCTACAAGAAAGTATATTAAGTTTGGCAAGTAAGAAACTATGGAAACATTGTATAGTATTTTACACAAGATTATGGACTTGACTAAATCCTCCTAAGCTGTGGTTTGAAGTAATAAATTATATCATACAGAAATTTAATTTAAGAAATACAGGATATTCAAAACGAATTAGAGTATATCAGTTTTTCTGATTAGACACATATTTTAATCTTACTATATGAAAATGATTCAGTTTTACGTAATACTATTTTTTTGGAAAGAGATGTGGATAATGAAACAGTAATATGAAATTGTAGATAAAATGAGCGAGGAATTAATGAGTATTACTAAAAAATTATCCTTGGCAGATCTTACGCTTCCCAAAAGTTTACATGTTCAAAGAGATGGACGTGGAATATTGGGAAAAGCGTCAACGTCCCACTTTATATTACAAAAAGATTATTTGACCTACTATTGAACTAAGTAAATTCATATGATTGTTCAAATGCAACTCGTCTTAGATGGCTTCTATTTTCTTATCAACAAATGGCAGGCTTAACGAACTTTTATAATGATAAACACTGGTCATTTATTTTTGTAACTTGGAATGAGTTGAATGGGCAGGTAATTGAAGTAGCAGAGAATAATAGAGGCATTTACCGTTCTATTTTGAAAGAAGATGCTGTTAAAATTCCTGATAACATAGAATATGTTTGGTTTCGTACAGAGGTTTGTAAGGAAACGTATACTTATCACTATTCTTTTGATGGAGAACATTGGTTTGAGATACCTGTTGAGTTTGATGCAGCAATTCTTTCCGATGATTATGTAGCAGAAACTCATGGTGTTTTTTTCACAGGTGCATTTGTTGGTTTGGCGGCAGTTGATTACGCAGGATATGATACATTCGCAGAGTTTGATTATTTTAATTATCAAGAATTGGAGGAACCAACAGATAACACTAATTAATATCATTAGTTTATATTCATGAAAAATGATCAATATCAAATAATATGTATGGCTTTTAAATTAGTTGAAAAGAGCCCGCAACAGCATTAATCCCCCTCAGAATTTTTTTCTCTGAGGGGGTTCATCATTTCTTTTTAAAGATGTTGTTTTCGTTGTTCCATAAATTTCAGTAACACAATCGAAACCGCAGCCGTTGCGAGTCCGGCAACGATTGCTTCCGGGATTCCTTGGGCAAATACGATGGAGATAATCGCCGCGTATACTGCATCACCAGCTTGTCCGAGAACTTGGGCATATTCTGGTTTGAATAAGAAATAAATCATGTTCATGACAAGAATCGTATTCGTTAAGCCACCCGCCATGCCTGCTAAGAACAAGGCGAAGTATTGGCCACGGCCTTTGAAATAGTTTTGGCTCCAACGATAGACAAAGTAAGGAACGACACCGATTAAGATACGAGGAATAAAAGCCACTAACAAGGCTTTCCAACTTCCTGCGCCATCGGTTCCAAGGGGCGCAATAAAGGGTGAGAAGACAAAAGACATTGGCGTAATAATCATGGTTGAACGAATCATACTAATAAGTCCAAAACAGCCGCCTAAGAAACCGCCAATTTTTGGTCCTAAGACAATAGACGCGATGATGACAGGAATATGAAGTGTTGTCGCGTTAATGGGTCCAATCGGAATGAATCCGAGGAAAGGGACACTGGCAAGTAAAATCATCACACTCAAAAAGAGGGCGGTTAAGACAAGTTGAAAGGTTTTTTCTTTATTTTTCATGGCTACTCCTTATATATTAAAAATTTTTGTGATGGATTGAATGATGGTTTCGACCGTGGCCAATGCTCCTGGGCCATAATCGCCACAAGCTAACAAAGCTTCACGAGGCTGAATTTCTGCATAACCATACTCTTTTAGGGTGGCAAGATTTTTTTGAACAGCAGGATTCAGATACATTTGCGTATTCATCGCGGGTGCAATGAGTTTAGGTACCTGACTTTCTAAGGCGAGCGCCACCGTGGTCAGTAAATCATCGGCCAGACCATTGGCTAACTTCCCAATGATATTCGCACTGGCGGGTGCTACGACAAAGAGATCTGCTTGTTTGGCTAGTTCAATATGATTGATTTTATCGGCTTGTGGTTCAGCCATTACATCGGTATGAACCAGACGTTTTGAGAGTGATTGTAACGTGAGCGGCGTGATGAACGCTTGGCTGCTTTGGGTCATGATGACATCGACGGCATAACCAAGTTTTGTGAGCTCATTGGTCAAATCGGCTGCTTTGTAGGCAGAAATACTACCGGAAATCCCGAGTAAGATTGTTTTTTGCGTCACGTTAATCAGCTCTCCTATCTAGTAAGGTATCGGTAATCAGTTTTGCAATATCGGCTTTTGTTTGGGCGCCTCCGATAAGAGTCCCTTCTTTATCAATTAAATAGCCTGTATGGGAGCCGACATGGATCGAAGTTAGATCGTTTGCTAACACGTAATCCCCATGATTTTTTGCCATGCTTTCTTGTGCGACTTCAAAAAGCGTTTCTTGGGTTACATTGACGAGTAACTTAAAACTTACGAGAATCGTATTTGGCTGAATTTCTTTGATCTTTTTAATGACTTTCGGCGTTTTTTTGAGTACTAAAAATAAATAATCGGTATCTGAGGAAATTTTTGTCGCCGTTTCTTGTGCTGTCGTCTGTTCAATTAAGCTAGCAACGTCTTCTTTGGTGAAAGGCGCTGAGTGTTTCGTTAATTCCTGATTGATCTTTTCCGTAAATGCTTCAAGGGAAAAACTGTTGGCCGGTGTAAAATCACTGACAGCCATACTGTGAATGACGGCATCGTATGGTTTTTGTTGCAATAACCAAGTTAATGTTTCGTCAAGTTCTTTTGTATCTTGAATAAAGTGGAGTGCTAATCCGTCTTGATTGACTGGTCGTAGTGCGGTGGATGTTGTGAGATAATCCACTTGATAACCGTGAGCTAAAAAGGCTTCGGCTATTAGAGAACCTAATTTCCCGGTAGAATGATTGGTAATCGAACGGACTTGATCAATTTTTTCAGCAGTTCCGCCCGCTGTAATTAATATTTGCTTCATCTTTACACATCCAATTTTACAATTGTCCGACCTTCATGTTCTCCTGCAAGGAGCGCCTCAATTGTTTCATCTAAATCGCTTAATAAAACTTCTCTGATTTTCATTTGGTTAAGCAGCTCGTGGTGGGCGGCTAAAAAATCCCAAACGGTCTGACGCACCGCTTGATCAACCGCTACGGAGTCAATTCCAATGACTTGGATACCGCGTAAGATAAACGGTAAGACCGTTGTTTCAAACGTGATTCCACCAGCATTGCCACAAAGGTAGGCACTGCCATTATAAACGAGTTGCGGTAATAATGCTGATAAAAGCTCTCCGCCGACCGTATCAATAATCGCGGTAATTGTTTGACGAGCCAGTGGTTTAATCGTAGACTGAATGATTTCAGACGGTGCGACGATTTCAGTGGCACCTAAAGCGGTTAACCATTCGGCTTTTTTACGCGTCACAGCCACAATATTTTGATACCCTAGTTTGTGTAATAAGTGAATCGAGAGACTACCTACACCACCCGATGCGCCAGTCACATAAATCGCCGCTTCTTTAGGATATTTTTTTTCTTCTAAGGCTAAAACGGCCAATGCAGCGGTAAAACCAGCCGTCCCAAACATCATAGCGCGTTTGGCATCTAAGGCTTCAGGAATTTTAATGAGCCATTTGGTAGGAACTTGTTGGTATTGGCTGTAGCCACCAGGTGCGCTGACGCCTAGACCATAACCGGTCACTAAGACATGCTCGCCGACTGGGAAGGCTTCGTCTGCTGATTGTACGATTTCTCCTGCTAAATCAATTCCGGGTACCATCGGGTATTGGCGAATGACCCCACCGTTTTTAGATGCAGCAAGCGCATCTTTGTAATTAATATCTGAATACGCTACTCGAATTTCAACAAACCCGTCTTGTAAAGGTTGTCTTTCTTTTTTGATTAATCCACGTGAAAAAACGTGTGCCTCTTGGTTGACTTCAAAAGCGATAAAACCGGACATGAATCCCACTCCTTTAGAATAAATTTGATTAGAAATTAGAGATATCATACCATATAATTAGGCTTTTGCGAAAATTAGACAAAAAAAGCAAATAAACTTGTAATTTGATATGAAAAACACTATTCTTAACAAGTATGTTCTGGTCTGAAATCAAATAAACGAGCAGTTCGAAAGACTAACAGTGATATAGGAAAAAACGGATATAAAAGAGCATATAATCAACCAATTGGGGAGGAAGAAAAATGGGAAAACCAATCATTTCATTCACAGATGTGGTGAAACGATACGATGACGAAACGATACTTAAAGGTGTTAGTTTTGAGATAGAAGAAGGAAAGTTTTATACGTTGCTCGGGCCTTCGGGCTGTGGCAAGACAACCATATTACGGATAATTGCGGGGTTTTCCGAGGCAAGTGAGGGCGATGTTTATTTTGAAGGCAAACGCATCAATGATGTGCCTGCGAATCAACGCCAAGTAAATACAGTCTTCCAAGATTATGCACTCTTTCCTCATATGAATGTCTTTGAAAATGTGGCTTTTGGTTTGAAAATCAAGAAGTTACCGAAAAATCAAATCAAAGAAAAAGTCGAAGAAGCGTTACGCCTCGTTCGTTTAGCGGGGTATGAAAACCGTGAAATTAGTGAAATGTCCGGTGGTCAACGCCAACGTGTGGCGATTGCGCGGGCAATTGTCAATGAACCAAAAGTCTTGTTACTCGATGAGCCACTTTCGGCGCTCGATTTAAAATTGCGCACAGATATGCAATATGAATTACGTGAATTGCAACAACGACTCGGTATTACCTTTATTTTCGTGACACACGATCAAGAAGAGGCACTGGCGATGAGTGATGAAATTTTCGTTTTAAATCAAGGTGAAATCGTTCAAAGTGGAACGCCAGTTGATATTTATGATGAACCAATCAATAACTTCGTTGCTGATTTTATTGGCGAAAGTAATATTATTAAAGCGACCATGATTGATGATTATTTAATTGAAATTGTCGGCAAGCAATTTGAGTGTGTCGATGGTGGGATGCGTAAGAATGAACCCGTTGAAATTGTCATTCGTC
Organism: Enterococcus aquimarinus; assembly: GCF_001885765.1. GTDB lineage: Bacteria > Bacillota > Bacilli > Lactobacillales > Enterococcaceae > Enterococcus_I > Enterococcus_I aquimarinus. The sequence continues at coordinate 5,869 of NZ_JXKD01000014.1, forward strand.
CGGAAGATTTATCGTTGACGACGGTTGAAAAAGGCAAGTTGGTCGCACGAGTCGATACGCAGTTATTCCGTGGGGTGCATTATGAGATTATTTGTTACGATGCAGAAGGTAATGAATGGATGGTTCACTCGACCCGTAAAGCACAAGAAGGTAGCGAAGTCGGTCTCTTCTTTGAACCAGAAGATATCCACGTGATGCGTTTTAACGAATCTGAAGAAGACTTTGATGCACGTCTTGAAAGTTACGAAGAGTAGGGGGGACGAACATGACAAAAGTTAGACGTATTTACGCCGTGCCTTATGTGTTGTGGCTTCTATTGTTTGTATTAGCACCCGTTCTATTGATTGTGTATCAATCGTTTTTTGATATGAGTGGCACGTTTACTCTTGCGAATTACCAAGATTATTTTAGTTCAGGAAAATACTTAACGATGACGTTAAATTCAATTTGGTACGCCTTTTTGATTACCTTTATCACGTTTATCATTAGCTATCCAACGGCTTATTATTTAACAAAATTAAAACACAAAGATTTGTGGTTACTCCTGATTATTTTACCAACTTGGATTAACTTACTACTGAAAGCCTATGCCTTTATTGGGATTTTTGGGATTAACGGCAGCATGAATGGTTTCTTATCTTTCTTTGGTATTGGTGCCAAACAAATCTTATTTACCGATGTGAGTTTCCTAACGGTTGCGACGTACATCGAGTTACCGTTTATGATTATTCCCATTTATAATGCGTTAGAAGAACTCAATCCTTCCTTAATTAGCGCGAGTAAAGACTTAGGGGCCAATCAATTTGAGACCTTCCGTCGTGTCATTTTCCCGCTTTCGTTAAATGGGGTGAAAAGTGGCGTGCAAGCGGTCTTTATTCCATCGCTTTCACTCTTTATGTTAACGCGTTTAATTGGTGGAAATCGGGTTATTACGTTAGGAACCGCTATTGAGCAACATTTCCTCGTGACCCAAAACTGGGGAATGGGGTCAACCATCGGTGTGATTTTGATTATCGCGATGTTTGTCGTGATGTCATTAACCGGTGAAAGAGCGAAAGGAGGACAAAACAAATGAGTAAGAAAATTTGGCCTCGCTTTTATTTAACCCTCGTATTTATTTTACTGTATACACCGATTTTTTATTTGATTTTCTATTCGTTCAATGCCGGTGGAACAATGAATGAATTCACGGGCTTTACATGGGAACATTATACGGCGGTGTTTGAGGATACCCGTTTACTGATTATTGTGTTAGAAACCTTTATGCTCGCGTTTCTCTCCGCTTTAATCGCGACCATTATTGGAACGTTTGGTGCGATGGGAATTTACTATACGCGAAAACGACGCTTACGCAATACGTTAATGAGTTTAAATAACATTTTACTGGTTTCTCCCGATGTGATTATTGGGGCAAGTTTCTTGATTTTCTTTACAACTATCGGCGGCTTGTTAAGAAACTTTAGCCTCGGTTTTTATACCGTGCTCTTTTCTCACGTTGCGTTTAGTATTCCGATCGTCGTCTTAATGGTCTTACCAAAGTTAAAAGAGATGAACGATTCGATGGTCGATGCTGCGTTAGACCTTGGCGCGAATTATCTCCAAGTCATCCAACGCATTATTTTACCGTTTTTATCACCAGGGATTATTGCCGGTTATTTCATGGCCTTTACGTACTCTCTTGATGATTTTGCCGTGACGTTTTTTGTGACAGGAAACGGTTTTAGTACCTTATCCGTTGAGATTTACTCACGTGCGAGACAAGGAATTAGTTTAGAAATTAACGCCTTAAGTACACTAGTGTTCTTATTCTCCATGATTTTAGTTGTCGGTTATTATTTAATTAGTAAAGAAAATGTACCGAAAAAATTAAAACGTGGTCGACAAGCAACGAGAGGAGTGTCTTCCATATAATGAAAAAATTACAATCACTCATTATAGGCATTCTCTTAATTATTTTGGTGGCGTTCTTAGGTGTAAAACAACTCGAAAGAAGCACTGGCATGGCTGGCGCACAAGTTGTGAATATTTATAACTGGGGCGATTATATCGATCCAGAATTACTGAAAGATTTCGAAAAAGAATTTGGCTATAAAGTGAATTACGAGACCTTTGACTCCAACGAAGGCATGTTCACAAAATTGTCGCAAGGTGGCACGTCGTATGATATTACGATTCCAAGTGAGTACATGATTGAAAAGATGATTGAAGAAAAACTCGTTCAACCGCTTGATTATAGCCGTTTAGAAGGCATGGAAAATATTGACCCGCGCTTTTTAGATATGAGTTTTGATCCAGGAAATCACTATTCCGTCCCTTATTTCTGGGGAACGCTCGGGATTGTTTATAACGACAAGTTCATCGAAGAAGACGCGATGCGTAAATGGTCGGACCTTTGGGATCCATCGCTTGAAAATAGCGTCATGATGATTGACGGTGCGCGAGAAGTCATTGGAATTGGATTAAACACACTCGGATACTCCTTAAATAGTACCGATGACGCAGAGCTCAATGAAGCCGTGACACTTTTGCGCGATTTAATGCCAAACGTCAAAGCGCTTGTCGCTGATGAAATCAAAATGTACATGATCAACGAAGAAACCCCTGTTGCGATCACGTTTTCTGGAGAAGCGGCGGATATGATGTATGAAAATGAACACATTCATTACGTCATTCCAGAAGAAGGATCGAACTTGTGGTTTGATAACATCGTGATTCCTCATAACGCGAAAAACGTGCAAGGTGCCTATGATTTTATCAACTTCATGTTACGTCCTGAAGTCGCTGCGCAAAATGCCGAATACATCGGCTACTCAACACCTAATCAAGCAGCGATGGCTCTTTTACCACCCGAAATTACTGAAGACGAACAATTTTATCCAAACGACGAACTCATCGCCCGCTTGGAAGTCTATGAAAACTTAGGACCTGAATACATTAGTATCTACAATGATTTATTCCTTGAGTTGAAAATGTACCGTCAGTAGGAAGAATAAAATATTGCTTTATATAAATCAAATAGTCAGCGAAAACACTTGATGTTTTTGTTGGCTGTTTGGTTTTTCTAGTAGGAAAAATAGAAAAATAAACGTTATTAATTGCTAAGCTATTTATTTTAAAAGCGCCAAAAGAAGATTGATTCTGTGTGAAGTCATGATAACATCAAAATCAAGACAGCTAGGAAAGCTCACTTTTAGTAGGTAAAGCGTTGATAGGAAAACCAGTAGGATTGACAGTAGAGCATGATTCCGCTATGATAATTTGAAAACGCTATCGAAGCTAGGAGGATTACCATGTGTGCGCAACAAATTTACGATGATGAGAGTATGCCTAAATCACAGGCAACAACTACGGGTATGAAAATCATTAAAGGTGATTACTCGAATATTCTTGCAAGACAAGAAATAGAAGATATCATTTATACAAAGAAAAACAATAAAGATTTAAGAATTCGAATGGTCTATCCACAGTCAAATCAAGCTGTTACCAAATGGCCAATGGTCGTTCATGTACAAGGATCCGCGTGGTTTCAACAAAATTTAAGTGAACACCTATTGGATTTCAAAAAAATTGTGACCTCAGGATTTATTTTGGCAGTTGTTGAATATTTGCCATTACCTGAAGCTATTTTTCCGAGTCAAATTGAAGATTTAAAAACTGCCGTGCACTTTCTTTCAAAAAATAGTCAAAAGTATCACATTGATTTAAATAACATTTTTCTTTCAGGAGATTCGAGTGGTGGCCATACAGCATTGATGAGTTGGGCCACTTGGAACCAGCCTTTTTTTGAGCAGTCTTCAGAAAAATTGCCTCCGATTCGTGGATGCATTAATCATTACGGTGTAGTCGATTTAAGAACCACGCCTAACGGTGCCTCGGCTTTTGATCATGCGTCCATTAACAGTGTCGAGGCGCAATTTCTTGGCGGTAAGCGTCCCCTTGATTTCCCCGAGTTGGCCGAACAATCAGCGGTCGTCTCTTATATCAATCAAGAATGGGAATATGCCCCTTTATTAATTCTTCATGGGAATAAAGATCGTGTCGTCCCTTTTGAACAGAGTATTCAATTGTTTGAAGCGTGCAAAAAACATGATTTAGAAGCTCAATTTTATTGTGTGGATGAGGCAGATCATGGAGGACCACTTTTTTATAGTGAAGCGGTAATTGATACAATTATCGACTTTTTAAAGTGTCATATAATAGAATAATAAAAATCACTTAAAATAACAGATTATTACTATAGGTTGCGTTGGAAATAAATGCAGCCTATTTTGTGATGCCAAAAAATAATTATATTCTCGTCCTATTAAAGTCATACTATTTCTTATTTATCGTATCTATTAATTTCCGTACCAGATGATTTTCGATGGCACAAACGAAATGTCTCGTGTAATACGATATTCTTTGGGAGTCATTTTAATAAATGCTTGGAAGTTTCGATTAAATGTTCGGACGTTTTGAAAACCAACCTCTGTAGCAATACTCGTAATCGATAAAGAAGAATTTAATAATAAATAACAAGCATGATTCACGCGATGATGATTAAGTAATTTTGGAAAAGTCGTTCCTAAATATTTTGCAATAAACTTAGAAATATAAATATTACTATATCCTAATGATTGACTAAGATTATCCAACGTAATATTTTCTTTGAAGTTCATTTCGATATAAATTAGAAGTTGGGCAAGTAATCCTTCAGTTCCTTTATCTGGAACTAAACGAGTCTCTTGGTCAAAGTGATGGATAATCAAGTATAGAGCTGCTTTTCTAAAAAATAAGGAATCCGTATCAAATAGAGGAAAATATAATTGTTCGATTAAGGCTGCATCTAACGTGATGACGGGAAAATCAAATGAGCATTTTTCTGTTTTCGAATAGAAGTCACTCACATACTCCGGTGAGAAAATTAAAATATCTAGTTCTGAATAGTCAGGCGTTTGAATCCAGTGTAATTGGTATGGCAGAACTAATAAAAGATCATTTTTTTTGAGTGTATACATCGTATCATTTACAGTAATCTGGACCTCTCCTGCTCGACAAATCAATAGTTCGAAACTGCGATGTAAATGCTCATCATATGTTAGTGACTCTGGATGATATTGTTCAAAAGAGAGTCGTTCTCCGAAATGATAATCTTCTAATTTAATCATTTTTTCACCTCTGAAATATATTATTGTCTACAACTATATAGTTAGTGTCTTGTTTTTGCAAGCGCTTTAGTTATAAAATGTAATCACAAATCGAATACAGCTATACGCAACAAAGAGTATTGTTACGGGTATGTTGCATTAAAATTAGGAGTCAAAGGGGATGGAAATATTGCTATAGTCATATTATTAGCTGGAACACGCTAGGAAAACGTTCTAAGAATTGGTAAAAACTATTTTAGAAATGGAGAGAAAAAAATGAAAAAACTTTTAAAATCTGTACTCGTTTCTGCTGCTATGTTAACTGTCTTTGCCGGATGTTCTTCTGGAGGAGGGAGTGCCTCTAGTGAAAATGGCGGGCAACAGAAAGAAGAAGATGGTATTAAAGTTTATTCGGGATTTTTTGCTGTACCAGGTGAAGAAGTCCCCGATTCATCCAGATTATATCAAGCGTTAGCAAAAGAATCAGGTGCAAAAGTTAAAGTTACATGGCTAACAGGGCAAACAGCAAAAGAACGGATTGGCGTAATGATTTCAGGAGGAGATTATCCTGATTTAGTGGATGCTTCCGATGGTCGCTCCGCAATGATTGATGCAGGTGCGTATATTCCTTTAGAGGATTATATTTTAGAAACCGATGACTATCCGAATTTGAGAGCGCTTTATTCAGATGTTGATTGGGAAAAAATTAAATCGGCTAATGATGGCCACGTTTATACCATTCCACAATTTAGTTCAACTAAAGGAGAGGATATGGATCCAAATTACGGCGGAGAAGCTTTTTGGATTCAAAAACGCGTGTTAGAGTGGGCTGATTGGCCAGTTCTAACGACAGTTGAAGAGTATTTTGATTTGATTGGCGCATACTTAGAAGCAAATCCAGAAACGGATGGACAAAAGAATATTGGGTTTGAAACATTGTCGGATGACTGGCGGTATTTTGCTTTAGAAAATCCACCGCAATTCTTAGCAGGCTATCCGAATGATGGTGCAGCGATTGTCGATCCAGATACGTTGGAGGCAAAAGTATACGATTTAATTCCAGAAGCTGAAGAATATTTCCAAATCCTAAGTGAGCAATATGACAAAGGCGTGATTGATCCTGAAACATTTACATTAAAATATGATCAATATATCGCTAAATTATCATCTGGTCGTGTATTAGGAATGATCGATCAAGGATGGAATTTCAACACTGCAAGAGATTCATTAATTGCACAAGAGAAATATGATTTGACATATGTTCCATGGGGCCTTGTATTAGATAGTGGAGTGACACCGCAATATCGTGAGGTTAATACATTAAATACCAATGGTGGTGTTGGGATTACAACAAGTGCGAAAGACGTTGAAGGTATTTTATCTTTCCTTGACTATTTAGTGAGTGAAGAAGGAACAATTCTTCATAACTGGGGTGAACTAGGAGTCGACTACGAAATTGATGACTCAGGAAAATTCTATCGAACAGAAGAACAACGTGCAACTTGGAAAGACCAAGATTATTATAAAGCGAATAGAACACCGTATAGTTATTTACCAAACTTCAAAGGAATGTTACCAGACGGCATTAACGCTGTAAATCCAAGTCAGCAACCGGAAGAATATCTTGCTACTTTAGAGGACTATGATAAAGAAGTGTTAGCAGCTTACGGACACGAAAAGTGGACAGACTTTGTTGCCGCACAAGATCCATTAACACCATGGTTCCCAATTTATACAGAACGCTCCAATTGGACAGCTAAGGATGAAGCTGGAATTGCTAGCCAAAATATGCAAGAAGTTAAGATGCAATGGTTACCAAAAGTTATTAGTGGTGGTGCAGAGAACTTCGCAGAAAATTGGAAAGCGTATACAAGTGATTATGAAAAACGTATCAACTATAAGGCTTATGAAGAAGCGTTAACAACCGAAGTCAAAAGACGTGTAGAAAACGATAAAGAAATCCGTGAACGATTAGGCGCAGAATAATAATTCATTTGCTTCTTGTAGGGGAGTTCTCCTCTACAAGAAGTAAAATAGATAGGGGTGGATATTCGATATGGAAGCAAAGCAAGACAAAATAGAGAGTACGGGTTTAAAAGTGAAAGCCAATAGAAAAAATTTTAGTAAACGATTATGGAAACAACGAGAATTAATTTTATTATCGATACCTTTTGTCATCTATATTCTAGTTTTTAACTACGCACCTTTAGCAGGTTGGATAATAGCTTTTCAAAACTATCGACCAGGATTTAGTTTTTTTGAACAAGAGTGGGTCGGATTAGCCAATTTTCGATTACTATTTGCGGATCCTGCTTTTCTGAGAGTCATTCGAAATACCTTAGCTATGGGGATTATCAACCTATCGTTAGGCTTCTTTTTTTCTATCGGGTTTGCGGTCTTACTTAATGAGGTACGCAGTAGACACGTAAAAAAAGTCGTACAAACCGTTTCCTATTTACCACATTTTCTCTCTTGGATTATTGTAACAGGGATTGTCTTAGATGTATTATCACCAGAAACTGGCATTATTAATCAGCTACTAATGAGTTTTAACTTAATTGATCGTCCGATTAACTTTCTCTCTGATCCGAAATATTTTTGGTGGATTGTTGGATTCTCAAATGTTTGGAAAAGTACTGGATGGGGAAGTATTATTTATCTTTCTGCCATGGCTGCGATTAACGATGAATTATACGAAGCTGCTGAAATGGATGGGGCGAATCGATTACGAAAAATTTGGCATATTACGCTACCAGGAATTAAACCAACCATTTTTATTTTATTGTTAATCAATATTGGTGGTGTTTTAAATGCTGGATTTGAAGTTCAGTATCTATTAGGTAATGGTTTAGTACAAGAAGTTTCCCAGACAATTGATATTTTTGTATTAAAATATGGAATTAGTTTAAATAACTATTCTTTTGCTACTGCAGCAGGGATTTTTAACAGTTTTGTTTCGATTATTTTAATTACGTCAGGGAATAAATTCGCTAAGCTTGCTGGTGAAGAAAGTCTATTTTAGGAGTGAGAAAATGAAAAACAAAGACGCTATATCAGATAAAGTGTTTGATATTTTCAAATGGACATTTTTAATACTATTTTTTGTTGCAACGCTATATCCAATTTTAAACACACTAGCAGTCTCATTTAACGACGGCTTAGATTCATTAAAAGGCGGCATCCACTTAATACCAAGGAAGTTCACCTTAGATAACTATTCTAGTGTTTTATCAAAAGAATCCTTAAGACAAGGTGCGTTTATTACCGTTTCCCGTACGGTAATTGGTACGATCAGTCAATTATATGTAACGGCTTTGTTAGCTTATGTATTGAGTCGGAAAGAATTTATTTTTAAAACACCCGTTACTTTGTTATTTATCTTTACGATGTATTTAAATCCAGGTCTAATTCCGGGATATCTTTGGATGAGAAGACTTGGTTTTATTAATACTTTTTGGGTTTACGTTATCCCGGGGATGTTAAGTGCGTTTAACATGTTAGTGATTCGGACTTACATGAATGGCCTGCCAGATAGTTTAAGTGAATCTGCTCAAATTGATGGAGCAGGATATTTTAAAATCTTTTATAAAATTATTTTACCATTATGTAAACCAGTGCTTGCAACAGTTGCATTGTTTATCGCAGTAGGGCACTGGAATTCTTGGTTTGATGCGATGTTATATAACGGATTTAATGAACGGTTGACGACGTTACAATATGAACTGATGAAATTACTTTCATCTGTAACGAACCAAGGTGCAAGTGTAGAAGATATGAAAAACTCCGGTGGGATGGTGACCCCTACATCGATTCGAGCAGCAACGACAATCGTTACGGCCTTACCGATCGTTTGTTTATATCCATTCTTACAAAAATACTTCATTTCTGGTTTAACGATTGGTGGAGTGAAAGAATAAAGAAAATCAAAATTTAACTGATAGAAAGAGGTTGTCAAAATTGTTTCATTCAAAAGGTGGTCAAGAATTAATCCAAAAGATGAATAAGCTCGCCAATTACTTAATTATCAGTTTATTGTGGAGTGTTTGTTCACTACCTATCATTACGATAGGAGCAGCAACCAGTGCGATGTATCTTACCCTTCATAAGTGCGTAGAAGGCGAAAAGGATTATATTTTGCAGACATATTTTCAGGCATTTAAAAATACATTTGTTTACAGTACGATTATATGGACTAGTTATTTAGTGGTTTTATTTATCTTTATGATCAATCAAGGACTACTAGAAACGGGATTAGCCCATTCACCAATGAATCAATTTTCTCAAATCTTTCTAATGATTATTTGTATCTGTGCTTTACCTTTTCTCATCACTACCGTTGGCTATGTAAGCCGATTTACTGATGGATTCAGACAAGCGATTTCGCATAGTTTTATTTTTAGTATTATCCATATCAAATCGATGATGACAATTTTGTTTATCTTATTATGTACGATTGCTTTAATATGGTTAGTTCCATTGTTAACGGTTATTTTACCTGCTTTTAGTATGTATAAGATCTATCAAAAACTTGAAATAATATACACCCAATATATTCCGGATGGTCTCGGAGAATAGTAAATGAAAGAAGGCGGTAATGACGTGATATCACATGAAATGGCTCGTGAAAAGGCAATTGAAATTGTTAACAACATGACTTTAGAAGAAAAAATCGATCAAATTAATTTTAGGTCACCGGAAATTGAACGATTAAATATTAGTGACTATAATTATTGGAATGAAGGATTACATGGAGTAGCGCGAGCAGGCGTTGCAACTGTCTTCCCACAAGCGATTGGACTAGCTGCGATGTTTGATGAAGCGTTGATGGAACAAGTAGCTAGTGTTATCGCAACTGAAGGAAGAGCAAAATACAATCAATACCATAAAGAAAGTGATAATGATATTTATAAAGGACTGACATATTGGTCGCCAAATATTAATATTTTTAGAGATCCTCGTTGGGGCAGAGGGCAGGAAACCTATGGAGAAGATCCCTTCTTAACTGCACGTTTAGGTGTAGCTTTTATTAAAGGACTTCAAGGGTCAGGTCCCTATTTGAAACTGGCTGCATGTGCGAAACATTTTGCGGTCCATAGTGGTCCGGAAGCGGATCGTCATTCGTTTGATGCAAAAGTGGACAAAAAAGATCTTTATGAAACGTATTTGCCTGCTTTTGAATCGGCAGTGAAAGAGGCTGATGTGGAATCATTCATGGGAGCCTATAATGCCGTAAATGGTGTTCCTTGTTGTGTTGATCCATTTCTTATTCAAGATGTTTTACGAGGAGAATGGGGATTTAAAGGTCATGTCGTATCCGATTTTGGTGCGCTAGAAGATGTTGATCAAAATCACCGTTATACAAACTCGCCAGAAGAGACGATGGCGCTAGCAATGAAAATCGGTTGTAATCTATGTGCAGGGAATATTTCACATCATCTTAGAGCTGCTTTAGAACAAGGGCTTGTCACAGAAGAAGAGATTACCTCTTCTGTTATCGAACTCTATACTACCCGAGTAAGATTAGGGATGTTTGATGAGGCGAACGAATTTAATGCTATTCCTTATGAAGTGAATGATTGTGAAGAGCACCGAGAATTTTCCTTAGATATCGCAAAAAAATCAATGGTATTGCTAAAAAATGATCATTTCTTACCATTAGAAAAAGAGAAAATTTCTAGTATTGCTGTAATTGGTCCGAATGCGTATAGTATCGAAGCGTTGCAAGGAAACTATTTTGGAACGGCTTCTAGAAATTATACCTTTTTAGAAGGTATTCAAAATGAAGTTCAAGAGAGTGCCCGCGTATATTATGCGTTAGGTTCTCATCTATTTAGCGAGCACGCAGAATCGTCATTATCAAGAAAAAACGAGCGAGAATCTGAGGCGGTGATTGCAGCTAAACATGCGGATCTTTCGATTCTATGTCTAGGTTTAGATCCAACAATCGAAGGAGAGCAAGGTGACTCAGGAAATGTATATGGTTCCGGTGATAAAGAAACGCTCTTCTTACCGAGTGTCCAAGAAAGACTTTTACGAAAAATTTTGGATATAGGGAAACCGGTAGTTGTTTTGATTTCTGCTGGATCCGCAATAAGTTTGAATGGATTAGAGAATCATCCGCAATTAAAAGCGATTCTTCACACCTGGTATCCAGGAAGTCAAGGAGGAACTGCTGTGGCTGATATTCTTTTTGGCAAGACGAGTCCAAGCGGCAAATTACCCGTAACGTTTTACCATAATACGGATCACTTACCTGACTTTAGTGATTATTCAATGAAAAAACGAACCTATCGTTACTTAGAAGAAGAGGCCTTATATCCGTTTGGCTACGGATTAACCTATTCGAATGTTAAATTAGCAAACTTAGAGGTTGAAGAAGAAAATCAGCAAATGATTGTTTCTTGTCAAATTCATAATAACGGTCACTATCCAATTGAAGAAGTCATTCAAGTCTATGCAAAAACGAATTCACCTTATGAAGTATTAAACGAAAAATTAGTTGGGTTTGAAAGAGTAGCATTAAACGCAGATGAAACAAAGAGCGTTCAAATTTCGATTCCAATGAAACAACTCGAGATTGTAACGAATGATGGAGAGAAAAAATTAGATGGTGATCACGTCATAATGAAAGTAAATATTGTCTCACCTAGTGAAAAAGGTGAAGCGTTGACAGGTGTACAGACTTTAAATAAAAAAGTGAATTTTAAATACGTGCAAAAGGAGTTCTAAATGAAAAGATATACAAACCTATTTTTAGAATATGGTTATCCAGAAGCAGAAATTGAGGCAAGAGTTCAAGAAATCTGGTACAACCTTTTTGAAAGTTCAGAAAAAATATACTTTGAAGAGGGCCCGGATATGGGTTACGTTGTGGATACTGGGAATAACGATGTACGAACAGAAGGCATGTCGTATGCAATGTTATTAGCAGTTCAATATAACCGTCAAGATGTCTTTGATCGCTTATGGAAATGGACGATGGAGAAGATGTATTTAGACGAAGGAATACACGCTCATTATTTCGCTTGGTCTGTTAGTCCTGAAGGAAATAAAAATGCGTATGGGCCTGCACCAGATGGTGAAGAGTTTTTTGCAATGGCTCTATTCTTTGCGGGTAATCTTTGGGGTGAAGGGGAAGGACTATATGCATATCATAAACATGCACGAGAATTACTCAGCTATTGTCTTCACAAAGGAAGTCGATTTGAGGGACATTCGATGTGGAATCTTGAAAACAAGTTAATCAAATTTGTGCCAGAAGTAGAGTTCTCCGACCCTTCCTACCATGTTCCGCATTTCTACGAACAATTTTCGCTTTATGCCAATGAAGAGGATCAATTATTTTGGAAAGAAGCGGCACAAGCAAGTCGTGAATATTTAAAAAAAGCGATCCATGAGGAAACCGGATTGAACCCAGAATATGCGAATTATGATGGTACGCCACAATATAATAGTGAGCATTATCACTTCTACAGCGATGCTTATCGTACAGCATTAAACATTGCAGTCGACACAGAATGGTATGGTGGAGATCCTGTTTTGCTCCAGCGTTTAGAAAAATTACAAACCTTTTTTGCAGTGATTGCAAAAGGCAAAGAAAATGTTATTTATACGATTGATGGTGAAAGTACCGGGGAAGAAATTTTACACCCTGTAGGCTTACTAGCTACGAATGCTGCAGCATCATTAGCAATCAAAGATCGTCCTTATGCCCGTTACTTTGTTGAACAGTTTTGGGAGACGCCATTACGAAAAGGTGAGCGTCGTTATTACGATAACTTTTTATATGCTTTTGCATTTTTAGCTTTGAGCGGTAACTACCGTATGTATTAAATAGTAAGGAGGAATAAAATGACAACCTTTAAAAATCCTGTGTTAGAAGGATTTTCACCGGATCCATCCGTTTGTAGCGTAGGAGACGATTATTATTTAGTAACGTCGAGTTTTGCCTATTTTCCAGGAGTTCCAATTTATCATAGTAAAGATTTGGTGAATTGGAAACAAATTGGGAATATTTTAGAACGCGAAGAACAATTAAATTTATTAGGTGCCGATCATTCTGGAGGAATTTTTGCACCAACGATTCGCTATCATGAAGGAACTTTTTATATGATTACGACCAACGTAACGCATGGCGGTAATTTTGTTGTGACAGCAAAAAATCCAGCTGGTCCGTGGTCGAACCCGTATTACATTGAAGGCGCTCCAGGAATCGATCCTAGTTTATTTTTTGATGACGATGGCAGGTGTTATTATTCGGGAACAAGACCAAACCCTACAGGCGTCACTTATAATGGCGATTGGGAAGTATGGTTACAAGAATTTGATGTAGACGCGATGGCACTCATAGGTGTGAGTACGAAAATATGGAAAGGCTCCATGATTAATACGGAGTGGCCTGAAGCACCACACATTTATAAAAGAAATGGCTTTTACTATGTCATGATTGCGGAAGGTGGGACGAGTGTCAATCACTCGGTTACGATTGCTAGGAGTGAAAAAATCGATGGTCCCTATATTGGATTTAAAAATAATCCAATCTTAACTCATCGTCATTTAGGACATAAATTTCCTGTAAGGTACGTTGGACATGGCGATTTAGTTGAGACGCCTGATAGTAAGTGGTATATGACTTGTTTGGCGAGTCGGAACTTTGAGGGATATAGTAATCTTGGACGGGAAACGTTCTTAGCTGAAGTGGTTTGGGAAGAGGATTGGCCAGTAGTGAATCCTGGAATTGGTCGCTTATTAGAAGAACAAGCACACGGATTACCATTGGTCCCTGTTGAACAACCAACGAAATTTCATTTTAACGAAATGCATCCAGACTTTTTATTTATTCGTAATCCTCAAACTGAGAGTTATGATTTTCAGGCACGGCCTGACTGGCTTCGCATGAAACCGACACCAGTCAAAGTCACTGAAGTTGCTTCACCCACATACATTGGCCTTCGCCAACAATCAATGTCATATGAGTTAGCCGCTCATCTCGATGTTCAAACGAGTGAGAATAGTGAAGCCGGTCTGGTAATCGTACAAAGTGATAAATATTCTATTCGTCTTGTGGCAACGCCAAAAGAGAATGGATTAGAAGTAAAGATGATTACGCACATTAATGGACTTGATACGATTGTCGGAACACAATCGATTCAAGAAAAAGAAATAACGTTGGCTTTGATTGGAGAAGGACAATTACTTAAGGGGATTATCCGTATCGGAGAGCAAGAATTACTCGTAGCCGAGAAAATCGATTCTCATTATTTAAGTACCGAAGTAGCAGGTGGATTCGTGGGCTGTACTTTAGGTGTCTACTGTACTTCAGACGATCAAAATCCAGGATATTTAGATGTTGAGTGGTTAGAATTAATAAAATAATATGATCCAATAAGGATGAGACGTGAGATCGTTTCATCCTTATTCTAAGTCTTGAAAAAATGAATGGTGTAAGGTGGAATACAATGAATGAAATATTGAAAGTAAATTATCCGTTAATCCCGTTAGATTTTCCAGATCCAGATATCATTCGTGTAGGTGATGTCTATTATATGGCTTCAACAACAATGCATTTTTTTCCTGGATGTGAAATTTTACAATCGTTTGATTTAGTCAATTGGGAACATCTCACATATGTATACGAAAGGTTAGATGAAACCACACAACAACAACTACTAAATCATGAAAATATTTATGGACAAGGTATGTGGGCACCAAGTTTTCGTTACCATAAAGGCATATTTTATCTCGTATTTGCGGCAAATGATACGCAAAAAACGTATTTATTTCGAACGCATTCACTGCAAGAATCGTGGGATTTTACTTATATCGAGGGATTCTATCATGATTGCTCTTTATTATTCGATGACGATCGTGCTTTTCTGGTCTATGGTAATGGAACGATTCATTTATTAGAGTTAACGCCAGATCTTCGTCGTCCCAAAGAAAATGGTTTTCAGCGTATCCTTCTTTCAGGTGAAACCAATCCTTATTTAAACTATGAAGGCAGCCATATGTATAAAATTAATGGCTATTATTATTTATTTTTAGTCCATTCGCTAGCCGATCGATGGTTTCGCACACAAGCTTGTTTTATGTCCGATAGTTTGCAAGGAGAATTTAAAGGGGGAGATGTCTTTCAAGATGATCATGGCTATTGTCATCAAGGAATTGCTCAAGGAGGGATTGTTGAAGGATTAGGGGATGACTGGTACGCTGTATTGTTTCAGGATTATGGCGCAGTAGGCCGATTACCGGTGTTAGTCCCAGTTAGTTGGGAAAATCATTTTCCTGTCTTTGGTAAAAATGGAAAAATCCCAGACAACTTCTCTATCCCTAAAAAATCACTTGGAAAAAAAGATCATTCTCTGGTTGGATCCGATCAATTTGACCGTTTATATTCTTCTAAAAGTGGCTTTGATTCGAAGTGGTCTTTTAATCATCAACCTCAACTAGAACTCATCACGATTGAACCCGAGGAGCAAAGTTATGTATTAAAAACAGATCGAATTGCATCTAATATACTTGAAGCCGTGAATACATTGACTCAAAGAATGACTTATCCCGCATGTATTGGAGAAGTAACAGTCGATGTATCGGATATTCTAGATGGAGATGTGGTGGGCATCAGTGCATTTCAAGGTGCCTATGGTTTTGTGGGTGTTACAAAGGATACTGGAAATTATTATGTCATCATGCAGGCAAAGACGAATGATAAAACGAACTCAACACAAAGATGGAATAATCAGGACGTTATGGAATATGAACGAGTACACGTTTTTCAGTCTAAACTAAAACTGAGAATTGAAGTCGATTTTGAAAACATGCGTGACGTGGCAGATTTCTACTATTACGAATACGAAGAGAAAACATGGCGGAAAATAGGCATAACGCATTCCTTATTTTTCGGTCTCGATCATTTTACGGGCTGTCGATTTGGTCTGTTTTATTTCAGTACAAAAGAAAGTGGCGGGCAAGCGAGGTTTAGCCAGTTTCATTACATTACAGGAGAGAAAATGAATGGGGCATAATATCGCAATAACATTTGATGATGGTCCAAATAACTATACGAATACTATTTTGGATATCTTAAAGGAGAAAAAAATCACAGCGACCTTTTTTGTAATTGGTCAACAAATTGAAGGAAATGAAGCAATCATAAGTCGGATGGTTGAAGAGGGACATGCCGTAGAAAATCATAGTTTGACGCACGCGGATTTCAATCAATTAACGTTAGAAGAGGCACAAGAAGAAATAAAAATCGCCGATCGATTACTTTATCCTTATTTAGGGCGAGAGACAACTTATTTTAGGCCACCTTTTGGGAATTTACCGGAAATGTTTTTTTCCTCTATCAAGAAAGATATTGTCTTTTGGGATGTCGATTCAAAGGATTGGTCCTCCATTAAAGCGGCGGAGATTTATAAAGAAGTCGTTCAAAATCTAAAACCCGATTCGGTTATTTTATTGCATAGTTTTGAAGAAACAGTCACTATTTTACCAGAAATTCTAGATTATATTCAAAACAACTCATTTTGTCCCCGTCTCTTATCTGAAGTGAATTCTAAAGCAATTATCCTTGAGAAAAATCTTTAACAAATTGATCTCAAAGATAACTGCAATCCATTTAGCGCTTGATGGGTAGAGTGAGTGTTGTATAGTTTTTGGAAGAAGGTGTACCATTCTTGATTTCAGAGAAGCCTTTATTCAACCAAAACTCTTTCATTGATAATTGTGAGGGTAAGAGTTGAAGTTGAATATTTTTGATGCGAATATTGGCCTTGATGACAAGAAAAATATCAGAAAATAGTTGCTCTATAATAGCTTCTTCTAAACTTAAAAAAAGTGAAATAGTGGCAGTATTTCTCTCAGGATAATGAAAGTATAAATTGGCAATTGCCACAGGAACAATTGAATGACCTGAAATAATAAAAAATTTTTTATTATTTGGAAGTGTACTATTTGGTTGGGATGTTATTTCTTCATTAATTATTGAAATAACATCCTGAGATTCATTTCTAAATCGTTTTTCAAAGATGGGTGATTGATAGAAGGCTTCAATTCTTGCTAAGTCACTCGCCTGAGAGAGGTTTGCTGTTTTATATTCATAGATCATTTTTGTATCCTCAACTTTTTTCATTAATGACTAAAGTATAAGGATAGACACGAATAAAAGCAAGAAAGTAAACAATCGTAGGTTTGAATAAAAAAGGAGTGAAATAAGAATGATTCGATTTGAGCATGGGAAATACGATTTTAATAATAACGTCGATTTTTGTGTAGGGACTGGTCGGATGGGATTAGCGCTACAACAGAATTACTTAGAGCAATTAGCACTGGTACAAAAAGAAATTGGATTCCAATATATTCGTGGACACGGCTTATTTTCAGATGATATGAGCATCTATCATGAATATGAGAATGAGGATGGGGAGATAAGGATTGAATACAATTTTACTTATCTTGACTTAGTGATGGATGCTTACTTGCAACGAAACATTCGCCCCTTTATTGAATTAGGCTTTATGCCAAATGCTTTGTCATCGGGTGAGCAGACCATTTTTTATTGGAAAGGGAATACGACACCTCCAAAAGATTACGAGAAATGGCAACAATTAATCCAAGCGACCTTACGTCACTTGATTGACCGGTACGGATTAGAAGAAGTGATTACTTGGCCGATTGAAGTATGGAATGAACCTAATTTAGCCGGCTTTTGGGAAAATGCAGATCGAGAAGAATATTTTAAATTATTCAAAATGAGTTTTCTCGCAATTAAAGAAATTGATCGACGGTTTCAAGTAGGTGGTCCTGCCATTTGTGGTGTGGACGACGTTTCGTGGTTACAAGATTTCTTAGAATTTTGTCAAAAAGAAGCACTCGCGATTGATACCGTTACGCGTCACCTGTATACCATTGACAATCCTGAAAAACAAGGCCGATATAGTTACGTGACTTTGCGTGATCCAGTCGAGTGTGTTGATGAGTTGAAGACTTCCAGAGAAATAATTGATTCTTTTAATGAGTTTAAGCATCTGCCTATGCATATTACAGAATTTAACACCTCTTATTCACCGGATAGTCCAATTCATGATACGAATCAAAACGCTGCGTATATCGCGGGCTTATTAGCGCAGCTGGGCGAAACAAGTGCATCGTATTCGTATTGGACCTTTGGGGATGTTTTTGAAGAATTTGGCGTGCCATTTACCCCTTTTCATGGTGGTTTTGGATTAGTGGCGAATGGAAATATTCCTAAACCAACTTTTTGGACATTTGTATTTTTTAAAAAATTAAAAGGAGCATGTGTATACAAAGGAGAAGATGCCATTTTTGTAGAAACAAAAGACGGTGGTTTTAGAGGGGTTATTTGGAATACGAGTGAGCAAGTATTGAAAAAGTCAATTTTGCTACCCGAAAGAAATCAATCATTCTTTTTTATGGAAAAAAGAGTAGATCAAGAAGTTTGTAATCCGCTAAGAGTATGGCATGAGATGGGGGAACCGAGTAGTTTGACAACGGATCAAAAAGAACTATTAAGAAGTGCCGCAAGCCCACTCATCTTGACAAAAGAACTATCGATTGAGCAAACGAGTATTGAACTACCGGTATTACCTCACGGCGTTACTTATGTCGAATGTTATCCCATTAAACGAAAAAGCGATCGGGGATTTAATTATCAAAAAATAAACGAAGTACACATAATACACGAGCGCTAAAGAGATTGACTTGAATCTAGTTACGTTACTAATTCGTATTTGGAAAGATGGAATTTACTTTGAGTTGTGCTACTTTACGGATGATTAAAGTGAATTTATCCATAGATTTTCAAAATACACGACATAATAAAATCCCCCCTCGCAAAATCGAGCATTTTGTGAGGGGGGATTTTATTATGTCGTTTGTCCTTGCAACAAGCGGACAGGAAGACGATAAGCAGCGTCTAGTTCCTTATCAGGAAAAGTGATTCGCTGGATAAGGAGTTCGACGAGGAGTTCGGCCAGTTCATCGATTGGCTGAATAATCGTTGTGAGGTGCGGGAAATAATTTTGGATAAACCGAGTGCCATCGTAACCAATGAGTTTTAAGTCTTGTGGGATTGCGATGTTTAAGTCACGACATTGATTCATCACGAGTAAAGCCGTTAAATCATCGGTACAAAAGAGGCTATCGATTTTTTCTTCCATTAAAATACGCTTAATTTTATTATTTTTTAACGCCAGCGAATGTTCAAAGGAGTCAAAGCGAAAGACGTGTTCCGAGAGTTTCTTTTCACGAATAAAATCGAGATAGCCACTGAGACGATCATTGGTAGGCGAATTCGACGCATTACTACCGGTGATAATCCCAATGCGTTGTCCGCCTTGTGCAAAGAGATTTTCCGTTGCGGTGTAGCCGCCTTGGTAATTATCGCTGCCGACAATCGGGATGCTGTCTGCCAACGCTCGGTCAAACGAGACGATAGGCAAGGTTAATTCCTCATATTCTTTGATCCCTAGGTTATGGGCTCCAGCAATAATCCCGTCCACTTTGTTGGCTGCGAGCATGTTGAGATAATTTCGTTCTTTTTCTTTATTATTGGCACTGTCGCATAGAATGGATTTGTATCCTCGTTCAAAAAATTTCGTTTCGAGTTTTTCGACGAGTTCGCCAAAAAATGGATTGGCGACAGTCGGGAAAATCAAGCCAATTAATTGCGTGTTTTTCCCTTGAAGGGAGCGGGCAAACGAATTGGGTTGATAGTTTAATTCCTTCATGGCTAGGTGCACTTTATCAATCGTTTTTTGGCTTAGCGAACCGTAATTATTGATGACACGAGAAACAGTAGTGGGTGAGACGCCGGCTTTTTTTGCGACATCTGTCAGTTTAATCGTCATGGGTAAGACTCCTTATTAAGAGAATGTAGACCGCAACTGCCAATGGGTGCCTGAGAAATGGCCATTTTCACCTTCAACAAAAAGATTTGTTTGGTCTATTTCGGGAAAGACACGAGAGGTAAAGACGTGTAAGCCATCATTTACAAAAATTTCACAAATCGATTGATCGACAAAGATTTGGAAAGTGAGTTCTTGCTTGCGATCAATGGTGATTGTCCGTGTAGTACCAAACGCTTCATTTAATGGTCGGCTGACACGCGAGCGGTCTATTGTTATCTTACCATTTTTTGCGTCAAAATGAAGCGTGAAAGGGTGTTTGTTTTCGGCATCGGCAAATAAGTGAATCTTCCCGTGACTCTCAGGTGAAAACGTCAAACGTAACTCATAGCGATTCTGCTGATTCTCTTTTACCAAAGGCGTTAAGGCGCCAAGTTCGCCTGCTACAGGTGTCGCTATTTGACGTAAGACTTCTAATTCCGTGATCGGTGTTTGGTAGAGACGGTTCTGTTTAATTGAAAGTTCTTTTACGAGGCTCAGACAATGTGCCCAATTTTGTTCATCAGTTGGATAGGTTAATTCGGGTAATCCGGCCCAACCCACACTTAATACCCGTCCATCTGGTGCGTTGATGACTTGACTGGCATAAAGATCAAATCCTTCATCCAGATTTTGAATCGGTTGTGGATTGGTTAAGGTGACATTGTTTACATCAAATTGTTCGCCGACAACGAAGGTATTCGGATAAATATTTTGATAAGCGAAGTCTTCTTTTGCCATTCCTTGTGGACAAAAAATGAGAACGGGCTGATCCTTAATAAAGACGAGATTTGGACATTCTACCATATAACCTGCTTGCGCTGGCATATAATCTAATTCTCCGAGGAGTTGCCAATTTGTATACGTATCGCCTTGATACACCAGGACTTTTCCCTCTTCTTGGACTGTTTGAGCGCCGATAATCAGTAAATAGCCTCCTTGATAGGGAATCACTTGGGGATCACGAAAATGATCGGTGTAGCCTTCAGGTGGTGCAGGTATTAGCGGTTGTTCGATTTTGGTGATATGATTTTGCGTATTCATGAGTGCGCCCATTTGATATGAGAAACGATTCCAGTCACGGTCGCGAACATTTCCCGTATAGGCAAGCAATAATTCTTCGCCGATCGGTAAAGCCGTACCAGAATAAACGCCATGACTGTCATATTTAGTAGAAGGCTCAAGTTTAACGCCTTCTGCTTGCCAATCAACAAGATTATCTGAGGTTAAATGAAACCATGATTTTAATCCATGCACAGGACCATACGGAAAAGCTTGGTAAAACAAGTGCCATTGACCATTGAAGTAGGAGAAGCCATTTGGATCGTTTAAGAGCCCGCTTTTCGGTTGGATATGAAAATTGAGGCGCCAAGTCGATTGTTGAACTTGCTCCTCTAACGTTTTAGTGTATTCTTTGTCCCACAGATGATAAGGACGGTAACGTAGCGCCGTCGTCCATTCAGTGATATTCATGAAACCGCTCCTTTGTAAGTGTATTCTTTGCCTTTAAGATAACGTAAAACAACTGTATTGTCAAACAGATAACATATAAAATCGTTGTTAAATATTACTAGATAAGGTTTTATAATCTATCTTAAAATAAAATTGATAAACGTTTGACATTTTTTGTGAATCCGTTATAATAAATAAAAAAGCGATTACATCCAAGGAGGAAATCAAATGAATCACAAAAAAGTTGCGCAGGATATTTTGTCTGCGATTGGAGAAGATAATTTAATTGCTGCGGCTCACTGCGCTACACGTTTACGGTTGGTATTAAAAGATTCCAGTCTCGTCGATCAAAAGGCTTTAGACGAACACGACGATATTAAAGGAACCTTTGAAACAAACGGTCAATTCCAAATTATTATTGGACCGGGAGATGTGAATAAGGTTTATGCAGAGATGTTAAAGATCACTGATGTGCAAGGGTCTTCAACTGAAAAACTCAAAGAAGTGGCAAGTAACGGGAAGAAACCCAATCCAGTGATGAGTTTAATCAAAGTCTTATCCGATATTTTTGTTCCATTAATTCCTGCATTAGTAGCAGGCGGTTTACTGATGGCAATTAACAATGTGTTGACTTCTCAAGGGTTATTCGGAGCACAATCCGTCGTTGAGATGTTTCCTGAGATTAAAGATTTTGCTAGCATCATTAATTTACTCGCTTCAGCGCCCTTTGCTTTCTTGCCGATTTTAGTCGGATTTTCAGCAACCAAGCGCTTTGGGGGAAATGGCTATTTAGGAGCCGCGATGGCGATGGCAATGGTTATGCCAGATCTTGTAAACGGTTATGGTGTCGCAAATGCAGTAGCTGAAGGAACGATGCCTTATTGGAATATTTTCGGACTCCAAGTCGCTCAAGCAGGCTATCAAGGATCTGTTTTGCCAGTGTTAGCAGTTTCTTATATTTTGGCGAATTTGGAAAAATTCTTCCATAAACGTATTCCACAAGTATTTGATTTTACCTTCACGCCGATGTTAGCCATTATTACAACCGGGTTATTGACGTTCACGATTGTGGGTCCATTTATGCGCTTGGTATCTGATGGCTTAACGGATAGCCTCGTGTGGCTTTATAATACAACGGGTGCTGTTGGTCTAGGCGTTTTTGGAACGTTTTATTCTGCGATTGTGATTACAGGTTTACATCAAAGTTTCCCAGCTATTGAAACGACGCTACTAGCGGAAGTTGCCAAAACGGGTGGTTCTTTTATTTTTCCAATCGCCGCGATGGCTAATATTGCACAAGGTGCCGCAACTCTAGCCGTTTTTGTAAATAGCAAAAATGAAAAAGAAAAAAGTTTAGCATCCTCTGCAAGTATTTCCGCGCTGTTAGGCATTACGGAACCTGCGATTTTTGGAGTGAACTTGAAACTGAAATATCCCTTTATTTGTGCGATGATTGCTTCTGGTATCGCAAGTGTCTTTATCGGAATTTTCCGCGTTCTCGCGGTATCGATGGGTCCTGCGGGAGTGATCGGTTTTATCTCGATTTCCGCACCGAAAGTAACTAGCTTCATGCTTTGTGCGCTCATTAGTTTTGTACTAGGATTTGTCTTGACGTTCCTTTATGGCAAAAAACAAATGAGTCAAACGACGACTACGATAGAAGAAAAAACAAATGAAGACACACCAGATGCTTCTGTGACACAACAAGCAGGAGAAACAATTGCTGCACCTGTGACAGGTCAAACCGTTGCATTAGGTACTGTCAATGATCCCGTGTTTTCAAGTGAAATGATGGGTAAAGGGATTGGTATCTTACCTCAAAGTAACGAAGTGTATGCGCCAGCGGATGGGACGTTAACCGTGGTCTACGGAACGAAACATGCGTATGGGATTACCACGACACAAGGGACAGAGTTGTTAATTCATATTGGGATTGATACGGTTAATCTAGCAGGACAACATTTTACAACGAACAAACAAAGTGGCGAACAAGTGAAAAAAGGTGAGTTACTTGGGACATTTGATCGAGAAGCCATTCAAGCAGCTGGCTACGATACGACGGTTTTAGTCATCGTGACCAACACGAACGACTTCAGCGATGTTCGCGTACATGAAGAGTTGAATGTGACAAATGGCCAAGAAATAATCCAAACTATTTCATAATAAGGAACGATAAAAAAAGGAGTTCGACTGTATCAGGCAGACGAAATCCTTTTTTTTGCTATTTCTATGGCAATTTGTCTGTTTTGAAATTGGCCTTTAAAGCGTAGATCTGGCCGTAGACGCACAAGTTTGTGAAGAGCGAATGTTAGAAAACGAAAATCAGATAGCGCTTTGATCGTTCTGAGTTCACAAAGAACCTGCATTTTTCGATACGCTTTGACCAATAGCCAAAATACGTGTATGTGCTTGATTTGCTATTCTAAACACACCTCGAGGAATACACGTATAAAGGAAATCAAAAAAATGGAACAACAGGAGTTAAATCAACTGATTCAAGATTATGAAAGATTATTTCATAAAGTGCTCCAACGCTGTAGTCTTTTTCCTGGACAAGTCGATTATGAGGATCATCTGCAGGAATTACGACTTTTATTTTTCATGCGAGCAAAAGAATACGCAACGAAAAGCGAATTTGAAGCGGATAACGATATCACTTATTTATTTCGTCATTTATTATGGCGGATGATTGATACGAAGCGTAAAAAGTACCTTGAAATAGAAGAAGTGACGGATGAGATTCTGGATTATTTGCCCAATGAAGACCCCACGGATTTTCATTTTGAAAGTTTGGATCGATTGGCACGATTTTATCAGCAACTTTCGCCAAAAGACCAACAAAAATGTCGCGCATTACTCACGAATGAAAATCTATCACGTCAAAATAAAAGTCGCTACCGAAAATATTTTCGCAAACATTTTCAACATTCTTTTGAAAAAGTGTGACAAATGAATGAGTAGACTCGTTTATAGAAGTGTAAGGCGCGCAACTTACCAAAACAATTCTAGGAGGAACCCAAATGAAAACTCGTAATCAAGCAAAATTAACTGTTCAATTAAGTGTCGATGGAGAAGAAAAATTACAAAAACAAAGCTTTAGTCACGTGAAAGCCGATGTAACCGAAGAAACCATTTTAGCATTCGGTGAAGCCATTGCCCGTTTTGATCCAGAGAATAGTCGTTTAGAGAGCATGATTGAAACTGTCGATTTCGAATATAGAAAATAATAGGAGGATATGACCATGAAAAAACTACATTTAACATTTTTAAACCAAGAAGGAAAGAAACATAAATTAATTCCCAAAATCGCGTCAACAGAACTAACAGCAGAGGAAGTCGAAGCAGCGATGAATGAGTTAGCGACGCTAGATCTCTTTGAAAAAGAAAGTGTCGCATTGTATCAAGCGGTAGACAGTGCGAAATACGTTGAAACGATTGAAACGCCGCTTTTTAATAAATAAATTTTTCCTTCATTATATAAGTATATAAGTATAAGAAGAAAAATATAAGTATATAAGTATAAGAAGAAAAATGCGAAGGAGTATGGACGAGGGTCTGTACTCCTTTATTTTAAGGAGGAAAACCGATGAATCCAAAACCAATCATTCTAGATATCAGCGAGTGGCAAGTCCCCAGTCAAATTAATTACGACGTCTTAAGCCGACAAATCGGTGGTGTGATCGTTCGCATTCAGTATGGTTCGAACTATGAAGATAAACATTATCGCACGCATCTTGCAGCCTTTCAAAAATACAACGTCCCAGTCGCTGTCTACTCTTGGGTGCGCGGCACTTCTATTGCGGACATGGAAAAAGAAGCGAGTGATTTCTATCGTCGTGCGAAAGCATTTCAGCCAAGCTTCTGGTGGTTAGACGTTGAAGAGCAATCGATGACCGATATGCGATTTGGTGTCGAAGCATACCGTAATAAACTCAAAAGTTTAGGAGCTAAAAAAGTTGGTACCTATATCGCCAACCACTTGTATCGCCAGTTCAATATCGATACCAAAAAGTTTGACGCCATATGGCTACCTACTTATGGACAAAATACGGGCATTTACCAAGGGAATAATCCTACCGCAACCAGTGAGTATCATCTTCATCAATATACGGATCAAGGCCGTTTAGCCGGTTATTCTGGAAATCTTGATTTGAATCGTATTGCCAAAGGGAATATCACAGATTATTTTGAAGGAAGTACCTCTCCTTCAGCCCCCGTTCCACCTACTCAAAATGAACAAACGTACCAGTTATTATTTGATGTTCATTTAAGAAAAGAGCCTTCGACTAAATCCACGAGTATTGCCTTACTTAAACAAGGTACGCAGATTCGCATCCGAAATTTGCATCATCACGAAAGTTATCTGTGGGGCGAACAAAAAAGAACAGATGGCTCAACCGCTTACATCGCACTCGGAATGTTACAGGGATATGTCAGTAAGGTTAAGTGAATTTAACAAAACACCCATTTTGGGTGTTTTTTGCTGTTTTTGGGACCAGATTCAAGACAAAAAGCTAGAATTACCTTCCAATTTATTACCACAAATCGTATAATCATTCTATATGTCTTTTATTACATAAAGGCAAGTCATAAGATTGTGAAAGTAAATACCAATTGAACGAAAAAGTTTTTCCAGTTTAAAGACAATGGGGGAAGTAAAATGTCAAAAGTACAGAAGTTTTTTATAGGCGTTCTCGGAGTACTGCTAGTGCTAGTCATCGGGGTCACCGCCTTTGCGACAAAAATTTATTTTGATGTAAAGGGTAGTGTCGATAAGACGTATGAAACGGTCGAGCGGCAAGAAACAGGCGCTGGTCGGGATGGAAAGGTTAACTTAAACAATAAAGAATCTTTTTCTATCTTACTAATGGGTGTGGATACTGGAGATTTAGGACGTACTGATACCGGTCGTTCTGATGCCATCATGGTCGCAACCGTTAGCCCAGAAGATAATAAAACGCAAGTCGTCAGTATTCCGCGTGATACGTACATGGAAATTGTCGGATACGGTACCTTCGATAAAGTCAATCATGCTTATGCCTTTGGTGGACCGGCGATGTCAATGGATAGTTTAGAAAAATATTTAGATATCCCGATTGATCACTACGCAGCAATTAATTTAAAAGGAATTCAAGATTTAGTGAATGCCGTGGGTGGTGTGACGGTTAACAATGATTTGGCATTTACGATTGATGGGATTCCATTTGATATTGGCCAAATCGAATTAGATGGGGAAGAAGCACTAGCTTTTGTGCGGATGCGTTATGATGATCCAAGGGGCGATTATGGACGTCAAGAGCGTCAGCGTATAGTGATTCAAGGGATTATGCAAAAATTGATTTCGATCAATAGTATGACAAAATATCAAAGCATATTAGATGCGATATCCGATAATATGAAAACCGATATGGATTTTGCGACAATGCAAACAATTGCCTTAGATTACCGTGACGCTTTTTCTACCATTCAAATGGATCAGCTCCAGGGTGAAGGATTTATGCAAGAGGGCGTCTCTTATCAACGTGTCTCTGACGAAGAGTTGGCTAGAGTTCAAGCGGAACTAAAAGATCAAATGAATTTGCAATAGAATGAGAGAGAGATACCACGATGAGTATGAGAATATTATCGTGGTATTTACGTGCAGATCAGGGGGATAATCAAATCATGGAACAAACTAAAGTTAGTAATCAAATCGCGTCCGATCCGGTAATCACACCACAAGGGAGAACAATAAATATGATTAAGTTACGACAAAAACATTGGTTTTTCGTGGTAAAACGATTGGGAGACATTATCTGTAGTTCAATCGGATTAATCATACTCTCGCCACTCTTTTTAATCATTGCGATTTTGATGAAATTCGAAGATCCAAAAGGACCGATATTTTTTAGCCAAACAAGAATCGGATTAAATGAAAAACCATTCAAAATGTACAAAATCAGATCGATGGTGACGAATGCGGAAGAACTGTTAGAAGATCTGCTTGATGAGAATGAAGTTGAAGGTGCTATGTTCAAAATGAAAGAAGATCCAAGAGTTACTAGACTAGGAAAAGTTATCCGTAAATTCAGTTTAGATGAACTACCACAATTATTGAATGTGGTCAAAGGGGATATGAGTCTAGTTGGTCCTAGACCGCCATTAGAAAGAGAAGTAGTAGAATATTCTGAGTACGATAAACAACGCCTGTTAATTAAGCCGGGTTGTACAGGATTGTGGCAAGTGAGTGGAAGGAATAGTCTTAGCTTCGCTGAGATGGTTGAATTAGATTTAAAATATATTAGTAAAATAAATTTTATAACAGATATTAAAATTCTGTTGCTTACATTAAAAGTAATGATCTTTCCTAATGAATCATATTAATTAAGAATATCTAGTATGGAGGAATTTAAAATTGATTGAATCTAGACCACTTAGAGTAGCAATGATTATGGGGAAAATGATAGGTGGCGGTGTAGAGTCCGTAGTCATGAATTATTATCGATTTATTGATCGAGATAAAATTCAATTCGATTTTATTATAGATTCGGACTCTACACAGGTTCCGCGAACTGAAATCGAAAAATTAGGAGGAAGGATTTATGAGATTCCTCCATATCAAAATATTTTTAAATATTTAAAATCTTTAGATGATATTTTTAAAAATAATAATTATCGTGTTGTTCACTCGCATATAAATACATTAAGTGTTTTCCCACTAAGTGTTGCAAAAAAAAATAAAATACCAGTTAGAATTGCACATAGTCATAGTACTGCTTCAAGAGGTGAGTACAAAAAAAATATACTAAAAAATGTCTTAAGACCGTTTTCTAAAGTTGCTCCTACCCACTATATGGCTCCTACTATACATGCAAGTAAGTGGTTATTTGGAGAAAAGAATAGTAAAGATAAGACATTTATTTTGAAAAATGCTATAGATATCCAAAAATTTTCCTTTAATCGTAATACAAGGAATGAACTTAGAAATAAATATGGTTACGATGATAATGATTTTATTATTGGTAATGTAGGAAGATTTGTTTGGCAAAAAAATCAGGAGTTTTTATTATATGTTTTTAAAGAAGTTTTAAATGAAATTCCAAGCGCAAAATTGGTTTTAGTGGGTGATGGACCGCTAAAAAAAAATCTTCTGAATCTAGCGGTCGAGTTAAATATTAAGGATTATGTATATTTTATAGATAATTCGACTAACGTCGAAGATATATATCAAATTTTAGATTATTTTGTATTTCCTTCTAATTATGAAGGTTTAGGAATTGTAGCTATAGAAGCCCAAATTATGGGGTTACCGACTTTATGTTCAGATAGAGTTCCTAGAGAAGTTGAAGTAACTAATTTGTGTATGTTTCTATCTATAGATATTAAACCACACGAATGGGCGAAATGTATTATAGATACAAGTCAAAAATTTAAAAATAATAGTAGAGTTTCTAAAAAATCAGATATTCAATTTAACAATTATGATATCGAATGTGAAGCTAATAAGTTAGCGGATATCTATATTGAATTAGGAGAAGGCTAATGATAAGAGTAATTTTATTTATAGATAAATGGTCCTCTGGGGGTATAGAAACTTATTTACTATCACATTTAGAAAAAATGGATTTAAAAAAATATAATGTGAGAATTGTTACATCGAAGAAAATTAGTGACGTGTATGATTTTCGCTTAGAGAGCCTAGGTGTAGAATTAGTTGAACTATTGAATAAAGAATATTCTCCTGCATTAAGAAACATTGTATTGGTAAGAGCATTTAGACAATTTATCAAAGATAATGAAGCAGATATTATTCATTATCATATTTATAATGCTATTTCAATGATTTATTGTTATTTGGCTAGCAGAAAGATAAGAATTCGAATTTTACATTCTCATAATTCGGATATCGAGCCTAGTAGAATGAGGAGACTAAAAGTAGCTATTCATAAAATAAGTCGAAATTTATTCATTAAATACTCAACTCATCGTTGGGCGTGTTCAGAATTAGCAGGGAATTGGTTATTTGGAGAATCAGATTTTGAATATAAAAAAAACGGGATATTAGTCGATTCATTTATATACGATGATATTAAAAGAAATGAATTTCGATTGAAAAACAAAATCGATAGTGAGACGATTGTTTTAGGAACTATTGGAAGAATGAATACGCAAAAAAACCAATATTTTTTATTAAAACTAATGAAAAAAATGAAGATAGCGAATCAAAATTGTAGGCTGTATATCGTTGGGGAAGGACCGCTTCGTACAGAGATAGAGAATTTTATAGAAATGAATAACCTCGATAATATTATTTTGTATGGAGTTACTAACGATATTCAAATGTTTTTATCAGGAATTGATATTTTTCTTCTACCTTCATTATTTGAAGGAAATCCAGTATCTGCTATTGAAGCCCAATCAAGTGGGGTAAAGACGATATTATCTAGTAAAATTACGAAATATGCAAAAATTTTAGATAATACAGAGATTCTAGATATAGTTGATATTGATGAATGGTACAACAGTATTATAAAAAGTCAAGCTAATGATAATGATAGTGAGGAATTGAGACGAGAAGCGAATATAATTGTCCGAGAATCGGGTTATGCTGTAGAAGATACTGCAGAAAATATAACCAATGATTATTATCGATATTTTAAGGAGGGGATTTGATAATGCCCTATATTATTGTGTTTTTTCTATCCTCCTCACTAATGTATTTTTCAAATTCAAGGATTTTAAATAATAAATATAAAAATTCACATATTTGGTTTGTTATCTTATCAATTCTCATTGTTTCTATTTTTGCAGGTGTTCGTAATGATACAATAGGCACTGATATGAAAGTTTATGGGAATTACGTATTTTTGGATTCAATAAAATATTCTGATTTTTATTCATATTATACTAGCACGGTAGGTTGGTTTAAAGTAGAGCCATTTTATATGTTTATAAATTTTATTGCTTCTAGAATATCTACATCACCAGTCTTTTTTTATTTTTTTCTTTCGGTATTGATCAATACTTTAATGTATATGAGTATTATCAATTTTAATATAAAAAACCATATAAATGTTGCAATGTCATGGATTAGTTATCTACTTATTTATTATGGATATACATTTAATCTTCTGAGGCAATCTTTAGCAATTGCTTTTTTATTTATCGGATTTTCTTATTTATATAATGAAAAATATAAAATATCTAGTGTGTTTATTGTTATAGCGTCATTAACGCACTATTCTTCCTTAGTGGCTAGTTTACTAATTATTTTTTCATACTTCTTGTTAAAGTTCGTTAAAAACAAGAAATTGGTTATATATTCAATAATAATTTTATCGACTATTTCTTTTATTGCCATTAATCCGATATTAAAAATGTTAATTACTAGTAATTTATTGTCTGAAAAATATCTGATGTATATTAATAATTCAGGAGGATTAGGTTTTTCATGGAAATCGATAATATTGAAAGTTCCAGTTATATTTGTTTTTATTTATGCTTATAGATACTCAAATATTAATGATAGTAAAAATAATGATGATTACTTCTTCTTTTTATTCATTTTTATTTTGGATTTTATTATTTATCAGTTGCGAATGATTAATGTAACATTTTCAAGAATGAGCCTGTATCTCCAGATCTATCAAGTGATATCTATCCCCTTTTTAATAAGCATAATGGAATCCTTTAAAATATTTGGGTTTGAGCTACCTTTGTCGAAAAAAAATGTAACGTTTAAAATACATAAAAATAGTATTGCTTGTATTTATGTATTTTATCTAATTGCAGTTTGGTACTATCAAATAGTTCTAGTTGGTATTAATGAAATCTATCCGTATGTATCTGATATATTAAGAATTAAATAAAATGAGACTTGAGGTTTTTATATGAAATTGAGTGTAATATTACCTGTTTACAATGTAGAAAAGTATCTAGATAAGTCAATGACTTCTTTAACTAATCAAATAGTGGATGACGTGGAAATTATTCTAGTCGATGACGGTTCTACTGACAGTAGTCTAGAAAGAATGCGAGAATGGGAATTACTTGACAATAGAATTACTGTTGTGAGCAAAGTGAATGAAGGTAGTGGGTTTGCTAGAAATTATGGATTAGGAATAAGTAAAGGTGAATATGTCTATTTTATGGATCCTGATGATTGGATTGAAGATGGTTTTTTCGAAAAAATATTGTCAATTATATCTCATAAAGAAGTACAATTTATTGGATTTGGACATAATATTTATAAGGGAGATAGATTAATAAAAACGGTTAAGAGTAATGATACTTTTGAAATAAATGAAATAGAAATGAATACATCTTCTTTTAATAAAATATTTAATTCAATTAGCTTGTTTGAGGTATGGAATAAAGTTTATAATCGTAAATTTTTAATAGATAATCAATTAGAATTTACTAATATGAAGAATGGACAAGATGCATATTTTAATATTGAAGTTGCTAAAAAAATTAATCATATTTTGATTCTAAAAGACACTTTTTATAATTATTATGCTTCCAGAGAAGGATCTTCACAAAATTCTTATTATAGTTATGAGAGGTTTGAGAATAGTATTAAAATAGCTCTTAATTATGAAAGTCTATATAAAAAATATAGTTCTTCTGAAAGTGAACCTAATGTTTATTGGATAAATACTTTTTATACTTCTATTAGACAAAATATTAAAGAAAATGAAAACTTTTTATGGCGTAAAGATTTATTCGATGAAAAAATAGTAAAAATGTCAATCCAAGATGTTAAATATATAAAAAGTAAGATAAAACTAATTATACTTAAATATTTTCCTAAAAGATATTTGAAATATATTTAAATGGTTAATATCTTTTCTGAGTAATACATCTTAAAAATAATGCGACTGTGTTTTTGGAAGGAGAACTTATGTTATGAATATA
The DNA here is from genome assembly GCF_001885765.1 of Enterococcus aquimarinus. Taxonomy (GTDB): domain Bacteria; phylum Bacillota; class Bacilli; order Lactobacillales; family Enterococcaceae; genus Enterococcus_I; species Enterococcus_I aquimarinus. Next base: position 38,249 of record NZ_JXKD01000014.1, read on the forward strand.
TCAGTTATAGGATTAGGTTACGTTGGGCTAGCTAATGCATTGCTATTAAGTCAAAGTGTAAATGTTAAAGCTTATGATATTGTAGAAGAAAAAGTTAATATGTTAAAAAAAAAGGAATCTCCAATAATGGATTCGGAGGTTAGTTTCTTTTTAAATAGAGAAGATTTATCAATTAAATTTATAAAAAATTTTAGAGATGCAGTTGTAGATACAAAATATTTGATTGTCGCCACTCCAACTGATTACGATGAATCAAAAAATTATTTCAATACTTCTACTGTTGAAAATGTGATTGAGAAAGCGCTAAAAATCAATCCGGAAGTCATATTTATTATTAAATCAACCGTTCCAGTAGGTTATACAAGTGAGCTAAAGAAAAAATATAATACAGAAAACATTATTTTTTCCCCTGAATTTTTAAGAGAAGGAAAAGCACTAGAAGATAATTTGTATCCTTCACGAATTATTGTGGGTGAAAAATCTGAAAGAGGACAAGAAATTGCGGATCTGTTTAATAATAATTCAGCTTCAAAAACTACGCCAATTCTATTAACAGATTCTACGGAAGCAGAAGCAATTAAATTATTTTCTAATACCTATTTAGCCCTAAGAGTTGCTTATTTTAACGAGCTAGATACATATGCAGAAACACGAAGACTAGACAGTCGCCAGATTATTGAAGGTGTTAGTCTAGATCCTCGAATTGGCTCGCATTATAATAATCCGTCTTTCGGCTACGGAGGATATTGTCTTCCAAAAGATACCAAACAATTGCGAGCAAACTATGAAGATGTTCCCAGTAATATCATTGGTGCTATAGTAGATGCTAATACGACTCGGAAAGATTTTATTGCTGAGCAAATATTAGCTAGAAAACCTCAAATCGTAGGTATATATCGTTTAACTATGAAATCAAATTCAGATAATTTTAGATATTCATCTATACAAGGTGTGATGAAACGCTTGAAATCGAAAGGAATCGAAGTTGTTGTATTTGAACCTACTTTAGATGAAGAATTTTTTTATCATTCGAAAGTAATCAAAAATTTAGAAGAGTTTAAGAGTATTTCTGACGTAATAGTTTCTAATCGTTATGAGATAGAATTAGAGGAAGTTCGTAGCAAGGTCTATACAAGAGATATTTTCGGTACAGATTAAAAAGATAACGATGGACTATAGAATTATTATATATCGATAGCTATATTAATAATGAAATGAGTGAGATATTAGATTAATGAAGATAATACATATGTTACCAAATGTTAATGTAAGAGTCACAGAATCATTTATTCAGTTTATAAGTGAGAATTTCGAAAGCGATAAGCATTACTTTAAGTTAGTTACAAAAAATTCTGTAATAGATTTAAATCTTAATAAACTTAAGAATGTGGAAATGATTCCCAATTTAAGTACAAAAGATATGTTAAATACGTGTTCTGAATATGATAAAGTTATTATTCATTATTTGAATTTTAAAACTATTGAAATTTTTAAGTTATTATTTCATCCCCAGATTTTTGAAAAAATAATATGGGTCGCATGGGGTGCAGATCTATATCAGTGGAAAGAAAAAATAGAGGGTTCTCTGTCTAGGAGAGTTAGCTTATTAGCTAGAAATTTTATTGCGAAAAGCTTTAGGAGACGCATTAAATATTTTGTTGGTATTTTTCCACCAGATATAAAATATTTTAAAGATGAATTTCAAACTAACTCAAAAACTTTCTACGCTTCTTATGTAGGTAATTTATACAATCCTTTGTATAAAAACAAACAAGATTTTGATGACTTAGAATATAAAATTACGCATGACAAAACTATTAATATTCAAATCGGACATTCTAGTACAAAAATTTTAAATCATCTTGAGAGCTTACAAGATCTTAAGAAATATAAAAATGAAAATATTAAAATATATTTGCCATTAAATTACGGAGATATGAATTATGGGGATATTGTTGAATCGGAGGCAAATAAAATTTTTGGTGGAAAAGTTGAATGTATCAGAGAGATGATGTCGAAAGAAGAATATATGCAATATTTATCTACAATAGATATTGCGATTTTTAATACTACTAGACAAATTGGATTAGGTAATATTAGTCCGATGCTATATATGAATAAAAAAATGTTTATGCCAAAAGATTCTGTTATGTATAATTTTTATAGAAGTCAAAATATCGATATCTGGGATTATAATAAAATTAAAAATTTGAGTTTTCACGAGTTTATAAAACCATTAAATTATAAAAATGGTACAAAATATATTGCTGAGAATGAACTGAATTTAGAACACAAGATTGAAATGTGGAATAAAGTATTTAAAGCTTGAATGAAATGAGGGAATATATTGAATAATAAACATTCAAAGGAATCAGTTCTTGCTTCTTTATTCTGGAAACTACTAGAACGCGGAGGTTCGCAAGGGATACAATTTATCGTCCAAATAATATTAGCACGACTCCTCGCCCCAGAACAATTCGGAGTAATTGCAATTGTGATGGTTTTTATTAACTTAGCTCAGGTATTTGTTCAAAGCGGATTTAGTACCGCATTGATTCAAAAAAAGGATACTGATGACGAAGATTTCTCATCAATTTTTTATTTGAGTTTGATAATAGCATTATTATTGTATACCATAATTTTTTTTACAGCACCTAGTATTTCGGTATTTTATAGGGAACCAATGTTATCTCCTATGTTAAGAGTGCTGTCTCTTATACTTTTTACAGGAGCATTGAATTCTGTACAAAATGCGTACGTAGCTAGAAATCTAATGTTTAAAAAACTCTTTAAGAGTAGTGTAGGGGCAATCGTTATATCTGGCATTTTAGGAGTAACTGCTGCATACATGGGGATGGGTGTTTGGGCGCTAGTTATTCAGCAATTAAGCAATCAAATTTCTATATCTATTATTATGTGGTTTACTGTAAATTGGCGACCTAAGTTAGTTTTTTCTTTTAAAAAGGTTAAAAAGTTATTTTCTTTTGGCTGGAAATTATTGGCTTCTTCATTGCTCAATGTGCTCTACTTAGAGATTAGAACCTTATTCATAGGTAGAATATATAGTTCATCTGCTTTAGGTTTTTATAATAGAGGGGAGCAATTTCCTAAATTAATCGTCAATAATATTGACGGATCAATCCAATCAGTGATGTTACCCACATTATCAGCATACCAAGATAATAAAATAAGAGCAAAAGAAATTATGCGCAGATCAATTGTTACTAGTTCCTTTCTTGTTTTCCCTATGATGATAGGGATGGCAGTTGTAGCAGAACCATTAGTGGTGATTGTATTAACAGAGAAATGGCTTCCTGCGGTTCCTTTTCTCCAAATATTTTGTCTTTCATATGCTTTAGTTCCGATACACACAGCAAATTTGCAAGCGATTAATGCGATGGGGCGAAGTGATATTTTTCTTAAACTTGAGATGATAAAAAAAACTGTCGGTCTTATCATACTAGGAATCAGCCTGCCTCTTGGCGTGTATGCGATAGCAATTGGACAATTATTCAGTGGTATTATCTCAACATTCATCAATGCGTATCCAAATAAAAAATTATTAAATTATAGCTATAAAGACCAGTTAAGAGATATTTTCCCTTCATTTTTCATAGCATTAATTATGGGAGTTGTTGTGTATGTTTTTAATTATTTGAATTTAGGAGAAGGAAAGATTCTACTTTTACAATTATTAACAGGAAGTCTTATTTATATGGGCCTAGCAAAAATTTTTAAAATAGACAGTTTTGATTATCTTATAAATACAATGAAGCAATTGAAAAAGAAAAGAAGTGATTCTAATGTCAGATAGTCTAATTAGAACCCCAATTAATCTATTGAATTATGAACAAAATTTTAATCAATTTTATATTAAACGAGATGACTTACTCCCGTTTTCTTTTGGTGGTAATAAAGTTAGAATTGCAGAAGAATATTTTAATGATATGGAGAATAAAGGCTACGACTGTATTATTAGTTATGGTAGTAGTAAATCTAATTTAAATCGAGTTATTGCTAATATGAGTAAAGCTAAAAATATTCCTTGTTTTGTTATTTCTCCTGAAGAAATGGATAAAGATAAAGAAGAACAGACGTTTAATAGTATCATTGTTGAAAGTACGGGGGTCAATATAGTAAAGTGTAGTAAAAAGAATATTGCAAATACTATTGAAAAAACAATTAGTGCATGCTGTGAGGAAGGATTGAACCCCTATTATATCAATGGTGATAAATACGGTAATGGTAATAAGGTAACTCCAGTAAATGCATATATTAAAGCTTATGAAGAAATACTGGCATACGAAAGAATAAGTGGTATACATTTTGATTATATTTTTCATGCGTCTGGAACTGGAATGACCCAAGCTGGACTAATTTGTGGGAAAATTATTAATAATGATATGAAAGAAATAATAGGAATATCTATTGCTAGAAATAGTGATCTAGGTAGATTACCAATAAGAGAAAGTGTTGAATCATATTTTAATAATACGATACTTAATAATGTGGATTCTCAAATATCCTTTACTGATAAATATAATTGTGGTGGATATGGGAGATATAATAATCAAATAATAGAAATGATTGAGCAAATTTTTAATTATGACGGTATTTCTCTAGACCTAACTTATACTGGTAAAGCTTTTTGGGGAATGACACAGTATATAGTAGAAGAAAACATTATGAATTCCAAAATTCTTTTTATACATACAGGTGGAACACCACTGTTTTTTGATGATCTGAGTACCAAAAAATTAAAGGAGAGTATCTAATGAATATATTATTAACATCGGTAGGAAGGAGAAGCTACCTTGTTCAATATTTTAAAGAGGCCTTGGGAGAAATTGGCAAAGTCCATGTTTCCAACAGTACTGAATTAACACCAGCATTTGAAATTGCAGATGCCGCAATAGTTACACCTCTCATCTACAGTGACGACTATATTCCTTTTTTAATTTCGTATTGTAGAGAGCACGATATCAGTGCAATAATTTCTCTGTTTGATATCGATTTGCCTGTACTGTCAGAAAATATAGAATTATTTAAGAATAATGGTATCGATGTGATTGTCTCAGATAAATCGGTAATTAATATTTGTAATGATAAATACAAAACGTATTCCTTTTTGAAAGAAAATGGTTTTATGGTTCCCAAAACTTTTTTGTCAATAGATGCCGTAATACAAGCCATCAATAATAATGAGGTGAGTTTTCCTTTAGTAATAAAACCACGATGGGGAATGGGATCGATAGGAGTATTAATTGCTGAGAATGAAGAAGAACTTTTGGTTTTTTATAGAAAATCATTATCACATATCAAAAATAGCTATTTAAAATTTGAGTCTACTGAAAATTTAGATGAAAGTGTGATTATTCAGGAGAAACTTAACGGTCAGGAATATGGGTTAGATGTAATTAATGATTTGAAGCAAAACTATCAAAATACCGTAGTAAAAATAAAACATGCGATGAGATCTGGTGAAACAGATTGTGCCGAAATAGTAGATGATTGTCGTTTTAAAGAGTTAGGTGCTTTAATAAGCAAAAAATTAGGACATATAGGAAATCTTGATGTAGATGTGTTTCTTGTAAACGACAAACTTTATGTCTTGGAGATGAATGCAAGATTTGGCGGTGGATATCCATTTAGTCACTTGGCAGGTGTTGATTTACCTAAAGCAATTATTAACTGGCTTAAAGATGAGGTTGTCTCAGATCACTTACTTAAAGAGAATCATGGAGTAATTGCGCATAAGGATATAAATATTGTACAAATTAATTCTAATAATTATCCATTTAAGAACTCTAAAGAAAAAATAATAATCAAACAAATGAAAAGTCAAAAAGAAATATTAAAAATATTACAAGAGTTTGATGGGGTTTTTACTCCTTCTATATCAGAAAAAGTTGGTGATTTATCTGATTATGCAATGAAGTTATCAGAGAATGCTTTTGTTTATGTGACATATAAATCAGGAAATCTAGGATTTGTATCATTGTACGCAAATGATATAAATAGTAAAGTAGCATATATCTCTTTTATTGGAGTAAAAAAACAAGCACGAAATATGGAAATCGGTAGAAATTTATTAGAAACTTGTTTTGATAAATCTATAGAATTTGGAATGGAAGAAATCATATTGGAAGTAAGAAAAAATAATTATATTGCTGACAAGTTCTATAAAAAGAATGGTTTTTCTTATTTAAAAGAGGCCTCTAATCAATCAGTCTATCTAACAAAAAAATTATAGGAGGGTTTCATTTGACAATTCAAGTAACCCGGTCATCAATGCCAGAAATAGAAGAGTACATCGAAGAAATAAGAGAACTGTGGGATTCTCATTGGCTTACAAATATGGGGAGTAAGCATCAACTGCTTGAAGCCCAACTTGTCGATTATTTAACTGTACCGAATGTGACTCTTTTTACTAATGGTCACTTAGCCTTGGAATGCATCATTGCAGCAATGGATTTAAAAGGCGAAGTGATTACCACTCCATTTACTTTTGCATCCACAACACATGCCATTGTGAGAAACGGCCTGAAACCTGTTTTTTGTGATATTAACCCAGATGACTATACGATAGATGTTAAAAAAATTGAAAGTCTGATTACTGATCAAACTTCCGCAATTATCCCTGTGCATGTATACGGCAATATATGCGACGTTGAGGCTATTGAAGTAATTGCTAAAAAACATAATCTTAAAGTGATTTATGATGCGGCTCATACTTTTGGTGTTACTGTAAATGGTCATGGCATTGGTAATTTCGGTGATGCATCGATGTTTAGCTTTCATGCTACAAAAGTGTTTAATACTATTGAGGGAGGCGCCGTAACCTACAATGATTCATCTTTAAAACAAATTTTAATTGATTTGAAGAACTTTGGTATTACAGGAACTGACACAGTGGGCTATGTTGGTGGAAATGCAAAAATGAATGAATTCCAAGCAGCTATGGGGATTTGTAACTTACGACATGTAAACAACGAAATTATAAAACGTAAAAAAGTAGTTGAAAGATACAAATCTCATTTAAAAGATGTCACTGGTATTAAACTGACTCAAGACCAAGTAGATGTTGAAAGTAATTATGCTTATTTTCCAGTCGTTTTTGAAGAATATAAAATGACTAGGGATGAGGTATATAATAAATTAATGACTAATGATATCATCGCAAGAAAATATTTCTATCCGTTGACAAATAGTTTTGAGTGTTACCAAGAATTATACGATAAAGGAAAAACACCGGTTGCAGAATATATTGCCGATCGTGTATTGACGTTACCATTGTATGCAGATTTACCTTTAGAAGAAGTAGACAGAATCTGTCAAATTATAAAAAGTTAGGACGAGTGTAGATGAAGGGAATTATTCTTGCAGGAGGGCGAGGCACGAGGTTATACCCAATGACTCAAGCCGTTTCCAAACAACTTTTACCAATCTATGATAAACCACTTATTTATTATCCGTTATCAGTTCTTATGTTAGCGGGTATTAAAGAAATATTAATTATTTCCACTCCAGGAGATATTTCAGGTTATCAGAAGTTGCTAGGAGATGGCTCTTCACTAGGTTTGAAATTTTCATATGAAGTTCAAGAAACGCCGAAAGGTCTAGCAGATGCTTTTATTCTTGGAGAGGAATTTATTGGAGAAGATAATGTTTGTTTGATACTGGGGGACAATATGTTCTATGGTCAAGACTTAACAAAAGTACTAAATCAGGCTACAGCAGCTAAAGATGGTGCCGTTATTTTTGGATATCCGGTAAAAGATCCTAAAGCATTTGGGGTCGTAGAGTTTGATGACAACAGAAAAGTACTTTCAATTGAAGAGAAACCTAAGTATCCCAAATCTAACTACGCTGTCCCTGGCTTATATTTCTATGATAACACTGTAATAGAAATCGCCAAAAATGTTCAACCTTCCGAACGAGGTGAAATTGAAATTACTTCAATTAATAATGCTTATCTTGAAAGAAAAGATTTGAATGTCGTTTTATTAGGACGTGGAATGGCATGGCTTGATACGGGCACACCGGAGGGAATGTTAAAAGCTGCAGAATATGTCGAAGCTGTTCAATCTAGACAAGGATTTTATATTGCGTGCCTAGAAGAAATTGCATGGCGTAGAGGATTCATCGATGATAAAAAGCTGAAAGAAATAGGGGAACGTCTTAAAATGACAGACTATGGCCAATATATTTTATCTTTATTAGAAGAAATATAATTAGAAACGCGAGGTTTTTTTTTGAAAACAATATTAATAACAGGTGGAGCAGGATTCATTGGCAGTAATTTTGTTAAATTAATGCTTGATAGACACCCAGAATATAAGACTATCAATATCGACGCATTGACGTATGCAGGTAATTTAGAAACGTTAAAAGACATCGATACTAATCCTAATTATGAATTCATCAAAGCGGATATTCGTAACAGAGAACAGATTGAAGATATTTTTAGAAATAATGAGATTACTGCAGTTGTGAATTTTGCTGCAGAATCTCATGTAGATAGAAGTATTGAGGATCCTGAGATATTCTTAACGACGAATATTCTTGGTACGCAAGTTCTTCTAGACACTGCAAAGAAATACTGGAAAATAGATCCTGCTGATAAGTATAGCACCGACTATAAGCCAGGTGTGAAATTCCTTCAAGTATCAACGGATGAAGTTTATGGTGCTCTAGGTGAGACCGGCATGTTTGTAGAAACAATGCCTCTCATGCCAAATAGTCCATATTCAGCATCCAAGGCAAGTGCGGATATGATTGTAAGAGCATATCATGAAACATACGGGATGCCAGTAAATATTACTAGATGTAGTAATAACTACGGACCATATCAATTCCCTGAGAAACTCATCCCATTAATGATTAACAATTGCTTAGAAGAGAAAGACCTGCCTGTTTACGGAGATGGTATGCAAGTCAGAGATTGGCTACATGTATCGGATCATTGTGCGGCAATCGATACCGTTCTTCATAAAGGAATTGATGGCGAAGTTTACAATATCGGCGGTAATAACGAGAAATCCAATATTGAGCTCGTAAAACTAATCATTAGTATATTAGGAAAATCTGAAGACTTAATCAAACACGTTAAAGATAGACCTGGTCATGATAGACGATATGCCATTGATAATACTAAAATTACTACGGAACTCGGGTGGACTCCAGCGTATACCTTTGAACAAGGGATTAAAGAAACAATTCAGTGGTATCTTGATAACAATGAATGGGCTGAAAATATCTTATCAGGTGAATACGCAAATTATTATGATGAGATGTATAATAAAGCATAATAATCTTCTAGTAACCAATTTAAATTAAATAACGATATAGAAATTGCATAGTAATATAAATAAAAACACGAATGTTTAAAAAAGAGTTTATAGTTATTTAGTAGAATAAATTATTTTTTTAATATGTTTTACAAGATAGCTAGATTATCGTATTACTACAAAGTTACTATTCAATTTAAAAATTATATAATAGATTTTTAACGAAGGAGAAGTTAATTATCATGCAAAAAGTCCGTAAAGCAGTCATTCCAGCCGCAGGTCTAGGTACAAGATTTTTACCTGCAACAAAAGCCATTGCAAAAGAAATGTTGCCAATTATCGATAAACCAACGATTCAATTTATCGTAGAAGAAGCCATTGAATCTGGGATTGAAGATATTATTATTGTGACGGGGAAAGCAAAGCGTCCGATTGAAGATCACTTTGATGCGAATGTGGAGTTGGAACAAAGTCTTGCTTCTCAAGGAAAAGATGAGTTATTAGCTTTAGTCGAAGAAACAACAGGTATTAATATTCACTTTATTCGTCAAAAACGTCCTTTAGGTTTGGGTCATGCCGTCTTACAAGCGAAAGCGTTTGTCGGTAATGAACCATTCGTCGTGATGTTGGGCGATGATATCATGGAAGATGAGATTCCGCTTACGAAGCAATTAATCAATACGTATGATGCAACAAGAGCTTCGGCTTTAGCCGTTATGCAGATTCCTCATGAGGATACCGATAAATATGGTGTGATTGCACCAAATGAAGAAGTCTCACCTGGATTATACGATGTGAATCACTTTGTAGAAAAACCAAAACCAGCAGACGCGCCGAGTGATTTAGCCATTATCGGTCGTTATTTGTTGAAACCCGAAATTTTTGAGATTTTAGAAAATCAAGAACCGGGTCTTGGGGGCGAAATTCAGTTAACTGATGCGATTGATACGTTGAATAAAACGCAACGTGTTTTTGCTCATGAGTTTAAGGGGAAACGGTATGATGTCGGGAACAAATTAGGTATGTTAGAGGCTAATATTGAATATGGGTTGAAACATCCTGAAATAAAAGATGAATTAAAAGTGTACTTAAAAGAGCTAGTAGAAAAACTTTAACTTATATTATCTTGCCAGTGGTCATTGGCAAGATTTTTTGACGATTTATTAAGAAGTAATTGATTTTAGCCGATAAAAATAGAAGTGCTAGAAGTAAGGCAGATTCATACATAAAAGGTGGGTAATAATGAAAAAGAGAATTGTAACAAGTGTTTTGGTTGGTAGTTTAGTGTTTACGCCGTTAGCGGGAGTATCAACGGTTTGGGCAGATGGGATTGATACTAGTAGTAGCGAAAGTCAAACAACAACTAGTGAGCTATTCGATACTACTGTTGAAATGAGTGATTCCCTCGTTAATTTGGATGAATTATCAGATGAGTCTATGGAAGGGTTCAGCAGTGAGGATGTTCTTGAAAGTGAATCTACGCTTAAAAGCAATGAAACAGCGACGACGAATGAATCGACGGTTGAAAGTATGGAAGAGGTCCAATATGAGGATGTCTATTACAACGGTCAATGGTTCCAATTTCCTATACAAGAAGAGCCAGCAGAACCATCTAGAGTGGATGCGAATGACAATCACGAATTAGGAACCTTTGTTAATCCTACGTCACTTATGTCACGTAGCGTGGTGGATGTGATTTCAGAAACGCAATCTGGACGACCAGATTGGGACTTTATTGATGTGGCTTCTTATCAGGGGAACTTATCAATATCAGATTATCAATTTATGCAAAAACATGGCGTTACGGGTGTTGTGGTGAAATTAACAGAAGGAACTTCTTATAAAAATCCTTATGCTGCAAATCAAATTAAGAACGCTCTAGCTGCGGGTATGAAGGTAAGTACGTATCACTTTAGTCATTTTACAACGAAAGAAGGGGCTGAAGCGGAAGCTACGTATTATGCAAAAATGGCAAAAGAACTGGGATTATCTGGAACAACGGTAATGGTGAATGATTTAGAAACGAATTTCAATGATTTCTCGACGCAAAATTCTGTGTATTTTGCGAATAAACTAAAAACACTTGGATATCCAATCACTTTGCATTATTCTTCATCATCAATTTTTGATCGAAATATTCTTTCAACTGCTATTTTGGGATTACAAAATCTTTGGGTGGCACAGTATCCATACCAACCATCCGATAAAAATATTCTACACACGGCTCGTAGCGCTTGGCAGTGGTCTGATTCGATGGAATTTACTGCGATTAAAGATAGTAGCGGTAAGAGAAAACGTTTTGATATTAACATGGATCATAATGGAATGTTATCAAATAAATTTTTAGTTAGTGATGAGGTTGTTGAAGACGTAGGAAAACCGGCTGCTCCGCAAGAAAAAACGATTAATCGCTATGCAACGGTTACGAAAAAAGGGTATTCAGTATGGAATAATTTGTCTTTTACTGGAGAAAATGCGAAATCCGACAATTATTTTCAAAATACACTGTATGTCGAGAAAGAGTATACTTTTTCGGATGGAACAGTTGTCGTTTCATTGAAGGATAGTCAAGGGAAGCTATTAGGTTATGTGGATCCTATAGCGTTATCGTATGGCAATAATAAGGGCGGTTCGTATCTTTCGGATGGTCGCTATGTTACCATTCGTTCAAAAAATTATACTATCTGGCAAAACTTGAATTTTTCAAAAACTAAAAACATCAGTAGTACTTATTACAACCAAACTTTACAAGCAAAAGGGAGATACAACCACTTTAACGGCTCTACTTACTACTCGTTATACTCGAACAACGGAACGTGGTTAGGCTATATCAACGCAACGGGTGTCAAAGTTGGAGCAGGCAAACAGGGTGCTTATCAAAGCTATGGGAAGTATGTAACGATTAAATCCAATTCTTATGCAATATGGCGCAATTTTGGATGGTCTTCGAAAGCTTCTGGTAGTTTTGCAGGAAAAACTTATTTAGCAAAAGGGATTTACAATCACTTTAATGGTTCTCGCTATTTATCTCTTTATGATAGTAAAGGTAAGTGGTTAGGTTATATTAATGAAAAAGGTGCAAATGTTGCTAATAATAAAGGTGGCGTTGCTTTAGCGGCTAAATTTAATAAAAAAGTTGTGAAGCGAAACTATACGATTTGGCAAAACCTGAATTTCACGAAAGCAAAAGCAAATAGCAACCAATATCTAAATCAAACACTTTATGTAAAAGTGAAATACAATCACTATAACAATTCCACTTATTATTCTTTATATAATGCGAATAATCAATGGCTCGGTTATATTAATCAAAATGCTACAAAATAGTTCATTTTACCCCACACAACCAGAACTTTCTGGTTGTGTTTTTTTGAGTTCAAATATATACTAGGAGGTACAGTTTTTATGGCTGTTTTATTTTAAAGTTGACATTAAATCGTATTTTTTACTGATTTTTAGGATTAATAGATTCATCTGTATCATTTTTATGAAAATAAATATAACAGGATTGTGTGCTGTTATATCTCAGGGAGTGGGAGAATCGATGTATGAACTGCATCAGGTGAGCCAGCGGTATCACGATCAATTAGCGATTGATGATTTATCTTTTTCTGTCGAGAAGCGAGAGTTTGTTGGAATTGTGGGAAAAAGTGGCTCAGGGAAATCGACGTTATTGCGTTTAATGAATTTAATGGAAGAACCAAGTCAAGGGAAGATTTTGTTTGGGCAAAAAGAAGTGAGTGGTTTTTCTAAAAAAGAAAAGCAATCGGTCCAGAAAAAGATTGGGATGGTATTTCAACAGTATCATTTATTGCATAATCAAACGGTATTACAAAATGTGATGCTGCCGCTTAAGTTGATTGGCAATAAAGAGACAGACTATGCGTTAGAATTGTTAGATTTTGTCGGTTTAGCAACGAAAGTCAATGATTATCCGGTGCAATTATCTGGTGGTGAGAAACAACGGGTGGCTTTGGCCCGGGCATTAGTCCGTAAGCCTGAGTTGTTACTGTGCGATGAAGTGACGAGTGCTTTGGACGAAGAGTATGGCGAAGAGGTGCTGATGCTGCTTCAAAAAATCCATCGCGAATTTCCGGTGACGATTCTTTTTGTCAGTCATGATTTGGATGCGGTCAAAAAAGTTTGTCAGCGCGTGCTTGTCATGGAGCAGGGACGTTTACTAGGTGAACTGAAGAATAAGCCTAATCCGTTAATCAAAGATTCGAAAAACTACTTTGAGAAAGTGCAAAGGAGGCTACACGGATGAGTCTTCAAGAGCAATTAGTCTATTATTGGCCTGAGTTAGTCTTATCCTTGGAACAAACCGCGATTATGATGGGGATTTCGTTAAGTGTGGCTTTGCTTGTGGGCTTGCCATTAGGGATGGCATTGTATTTAACCCATCCAAAAGTGCAACAACGAGAGCACTGGGCTTACTGGGTATTCAATGCCTTGATTAGTGTTATCCGCTCGTTTCCATTTTTATTATTTGTCGTGGTATTAATTCCTGTTGTACGGTTTCTGATTGGGCGCGCATTTGGCCCGGTTCCGGCATCCTTTCCGTTAAGTATCGTGGCAATCGCCATTTTTGCACGGTTAGTCGAGCAAGTATTGCTTGATATTCCGAATGAGATTCGGTTGTTAGCTGATTCATTAGGGGCGACGACGAGACAATATATTTGGCATTTTTTATTAGTAGAAGGTCGAAGCGGACTGGTTTTAGCGTTTACGACGACGATTGTGAGTATGACGTCTTATTCGACCGTCATGGGAATTGTCGGTGGTGGTGGAATTGGCGATTTCGCCATCCGTTATGGGTATCAAAGTTATCAATATGGGATTATGTATGTGGCAATCTTGATTATGGTTGGTTTTGTCTTTGTGGTTCAAATGCTAGGTAATCAATTGGCGCATCAATTAGATAAAAGAAAGTAGGAAGAAAAATGAAGAAATTATTATTTGGTTTAGTGGTTTTAAGTTCAGTCGGTCTGTTAGCGGCTTGCGGGAATCAAGCGGAAGAAACATCCGAAGATAAAGTGATCACGGTAGCGGCACAAGCACCTCCGATGACAGAAGTAATCAAAAAAGCAGCAGAAGTCGCAAAAGCAGACGGTTGGGATATTCAACTTGTCCAAGTTAACGATAACGTTGCTTACAATGACATGGTGGCGAGCAAAGAAGCAGATGCGAGTTTTGCGCAGCATAAACCTTTTATGGAAAAATATAATAGTGAAAAAGATAGTCAATTAGTGGCGATTCAACCGATCTATGATGCGAAAGTTGGTTTTTACTCAAAGGATTATAAGAGTGTTGATGAGATTCCAAATAAGAGTAAAGTCGCGATTCCAAACGATGCTTCAAATGAAGGACGAGCACTTGCCATTTTAGCAGACGAAGGCTTAATTACCTTAACGCCAGGTGTCGGTACGAATGCGACACTGAAAGATGTCGTGGATAATCCAAAAGAATTTGAATGGTTATCGGTTGATTTACTGAACCTTGCGGAAGCGTATAGTGAACCAAATGTCGCGTTAGTCTATAATTACCCAACGTATATTTCAAAAATAGGGTTGAAACCTTCTGATGCGCTTTTCTTAGAACCAAACGTCGATCAACGCTTCTCTATCCAATTAGTTGCGCGTGAAGACAATCAAGACTCCGAAAAAATAAAAGCCTTGAAAAAAGCAATGACAAGCGATGAAGTCCGTGAATTTTTAGTCAACGAACACGGCGAAACCCTCATCCCGTCATTTTAATCAAGGTGGGCGAAATGGCGTTTTTCGCTGAGCAACTGGAAGGAAATGAGGGCAATCGTTTTTCGATTGACTGATTTTCCAGAAGTTGCCGAAGCGAAGCCGTTTCACCCCCGTAAATCAAGGTGGACGAAATGGCGTTTTTCGCTGAGCAACTGGAAGGAAATGAGGGCAATCGTTTTTCGATTGACTGATTTTCCTGAAGCTGCCGAAGCGAAGCCATTTCAACCCCGTAAATCCTTGTTCTAAAAATCATTCNTGAAGCTGCCGAAGCGAAGCCATTTCAACCCCGTAAATCCTTGTTCTAAAAATCATTCAAAAGGATCGCTATCAACAAAGGCCTGCTAAAATTATTTTTAGTGGGTCTTTGTTTACAAGAACGTTAAATTCGGCGTAATTTTTCAAAGTAAAACGCTTTTTATGATATACTTTCTGTAAATGAGTCAAGAGAAAGTAGCGATGAAAAATGTTATTTTGGTTTGTCATATTAGTACTTATTCTAACAAAAATATTGCCGAATGATAAAAAGGTCTATTATTTATTTTTTCCGTATCTCGCTTTCGTCATGAGTACGGTCAGTTTTTTGTTGTTGCGTCAAGTAAATGATGAGATGGTTGATCTCTCTGTGTATCTCTTTCCGCTTTTAGGGAAGAATCAACTTAATAGTCTGCTGACGTTCTTTGCGGCTGTTCTGATTTTTGCGGTCGTTCAATTAGTAAGAGCGTTGCATCGCAAAGGAATCCTTGAACGTCGGTCACCCTTGACCAAAAAACAAATTACCTGGGTGCTCGTCTCAAGTCTGATTGTTTTTATTGGTAGTTTGCTGGTATCAACGAGCTTTTGGGCGGTCCATTCTTTTGGTAATTTGACATTTGATCAGATGATTTATACGATCAGCCAGCCATTAGGCGATTCTGATCCTGGTCAAATCATCAATTACATTTTAAATCCTTTATTAAATACGTTTGCGATGACGCTGAGTATCACGAGTTTCTTTCTGGTATTTTCGCTTTATCGTCCGACGTTTAAACGACAAGAGAAGTCTTTTTTTATCCCAATGGTCATAACAAGTAGTCTGTTTTTATTGATTGTGAGTGCGTCGATTAGTATTCGCGAGATTGGTTATGCTGACATTAAGGCTTATTACTTTGAAGAAACGGAAATTTATGAGGAATATTATGTGGATCCGCGTGAAGTGAATTTGACCTTTCCAGAAGAAAAAAGAAACTTATTTTATCTTTATCTTGAATCGATGGAGACGAGTTATGCCTCGCAAGAAGTGGGTGGGGTTAAGAGTGAAAACTTGATTCCTCATTTAACCCAACTCGCCTTGAATGAAGGCGTGCAATTTTCACATCAAACCGGACTGGGCGGGTTTTACCAAGTACCCGGTGCGAATCAAACGGCGAGTGCGATGGTCGCTCAAACTTCTGGCTTACCACTGCGAGCGTCGGGTGGTGATTTGGATGTGAATTTTTATGGTCAAGATGGTTCTAATTTTTTCCCAGGTGCTTATTCGCTTGGTGAAGTTTTAGAAACACAAGGATATAATCAAATGCTTTTTATTGGCTCGAGTAAAGATTTTGCCGGACGTGGCAAGTACTTTACCCAACACGGCAATTATGATATTCGTGATGTCTATTGGGCACGTGAACAAGGACTCATCCCCGAAGATTATTGGGAGTGGTGGGGCTATGAAGATCGTAAATTGTTTGATTTTGCGAAAGATTCGCTCAGTGAATTAGCTGCTAAAGACGAACCGTTTAACTTTACGATGCTGACGACCGATACGCATTTTGAAGACGGCTATGCGACCGAAGAGACGCCTAATTTGTTTAATGATCAATACAGTAATGTCATTCATGATAATGACCGCCAAGTGAAAGCCTTCATCGAGTGGATTCAGGCGCAACCGTTTTATGAAAATACAACAGTTGTGATTGTAGGGGATCATTTGACGATGGACAGTGATTTTTTTGACAACGACGATCCGAATTATCAGCGGACCGTTTATAATGCCTTTTTAAATACGACGCAAACAGCCAGTCGTGTGACGGATCGTCAAGCGACGGCCCTTGATTTGTTTCCGACAACGTTAGCCGCGTTAAATGTGACGATTGAAGGAGAACGATTGGGCTTAGGAACGAATTTGTTTTCAGCAAAACCAACCTTAGCCGAAGAACTAGGTTTTGATTCCTTTTACACCGAATTAACGAAACGTTCGACCTTTTATGCCGAGAAGTTAATGCAAGGGACGGACGACGAAATCTATAAACAGCGAGAAGCTGAAAAAGAAGCGGAGGAATAAACGTTTTTCGCAAAATGAAATTTGTCAAACGTTCGCTTTTCTGATAAAATGAATCGAATGATTTTTTACAATGAAGGAGATAAAAATATGATTTCTGCAGTAGATTTAAGAGCGGGTATGACGTTTATTCAAGATGGTAAATTAATTAAAGTATTGGACGCAAGTCACCACAAACCTGGTAAAGGAAATACCGTTATGCGTATGAAATTACGCGATGTTCGTACAGGTGCGACGTATGATACAACACTTCGTCCAGACGAAAAGTTTGAAAAAGCACATATTGATACAAAAACAGTTCAATATTTATACACAATGGATGATACAGGATTCTTCATGGATTTAGAAAGCTATGATCAATATGAAATTCCCGTAGATACCATTGAAGAAGAAATGAAATACATTTTAGAAAACATGGAAGTAAAAATTCAATTCTACGGTGCAGAAGTCATCGGAATTCAATTGCCAACAACGGTTGTTTTACGAGTGGCAGAAACACAACCTTCTATTAAAGGCGCAACAGTTACAGGTTCTGGTAAACCAGCAATTATGGAAACAGGCTTAACAGTCAACGTTCCTGACTTTATCGAAGCTGGCGAATTATTAGAAGTGAATACTGCTGAAGGTTCATACGTGAAACGCGCAGGTAAATAATGACAGTAAAAGAGACAGGCCAATCATGCGCTCTGTCTCTTTTTTGATGGAAGGGAAGAGTTGGAATGCTCGTACAACAATGGAATAATTTTTTCGAAAAGGGAGCACTCTATGTGATCAGTATTGGGATTGGGCTAACGGTAGGGTTGATTGATACGCTATTTGGCATTGTTTTACTTCAGTTAACTGCCTATCGAGAAGCTCATTTTTTGCCACTCGTTTTATTCCTAGCACCGGTGGGAATGTTGATTTTGTATTGTTTTCAACGCTTTGGCGAGCGGAGTCAAGAAGGGATGAGTTTAGTTTTTGAAGCTGGTCAAGGAGGCGATGTGAGGATTCCGAAACGGATGGTGCCGTTTGTTGTGATCGGGACGTGGCTGGCGCATCTAGTCGGGGCCAGTGTCGGTCGCGAAGGAGTCGCCGTGCAAATTGGCGCAACGGTGGGTCATTGGTTCGGGAAATTAGCGCAAGCAACGAATCAACGATGGTTTATTGTGATTGGGATGGCTGCGGGTTTTGCCGGTCTATTTGAAACGCCGATTGCAGCGACTTTCTTTGCCTTAGAAGTGTTGGTTGTCGGCCGTCTCTATTCGAATCTATTATTGCCAACGTTACTGGCGGCTTTCACCGCGAGTTGGACGTCGCAACTGATGGGATTGGAGAAATTTTCTTTTATCCTACCAGGGACGTTGGTGTTTAGTTGGGGATTGCTTGTGAAGTTACTCCTTGTCGCTGTTTGTTTTAGTTTAGCGGGTCGCTATTTTGCGCAGCTACTCAAATTCAGTAAACAGTTTTGGAGTACAAAAATCGCCAATCCACTTGTGCGAATTGGCTTAGTCAGTTTATTTCTAAGTTTATTGTTTCTGATGTTTCATTTTGGGCGATATTCTGGTTTAGGGACGAATTTGATTCAATCGAGTTTTGCAGGCGGAAGCATTTATTCTTATGATTGGCTTTTGAAATTTGTTTTAACAATTCTTACGTTAAGTATTGGTTTTCCAGGAGGAGAAGTGACACCTCTTTTTGCCATTGGGGCAACGCTTGGCGTGTTTTTAGCTTCCGTATTAGGCCTCCCAATCGTATTCATTGCCGCTTTTGGCTATATTGCGGTCTTTGGAAGTGCAACGAACACGCTACTTGCGCCTATCTTGATTGGTGGCGAAGTCTTTGGTTGGGAAAATTTACCGTATTTTATCCTGATTTGTTGCATTAGCTTTGCTCTTAATGGTAATCATAGTATTTATGGGCGCCAGAAAATGGCGGAGGAAAATCTGCTCCCGAAAGATTAGCTATCACTGACAATTTTTGGAAATGTTCCTTTTATTCGTGTTTTTCTCTAGGTAAGCTTCTTTTTGCTTTCGTGTCAACTTCTTGAAGGCGGCTTCGGCTTTCATGGCCTCGCTTCGGGAAGAAAAACACTCTTGATGAATCATGGTGACGGGGCGGCGTTTGGCTACGCGGGTATATTTTGCTCCGCTACCGTCATTGTGTTCTTGCAATCTTCTTGCGGGATCAATGGTATACCCTGCGTATAAAGTGTTATCGTGGCATAAGAGAACGTAAAAATAGTGCGTTTTAGCGTCCATAAAGTTTCTCTTTAATAATTGGTGTGTATTCCCCGTTTTGATCATAAGTGAAAATGGGGGGGAGGACTTTGAAGCCGGCTGTTTTGCCGTCTTTAATGCCTTCGATTAATAAAATATTGGCTTCCTTTCCATCTTTTGGATAAATGAATTGCAAGCGTTTTGGTGCGAGGCGATGTTGTTGCATTTTAGCTAAAATATCTAAGAAGCGGTCAGGGCGATGCACCATCGCAAAACGGCCATTCATTTTTAGTAATCGACTGGAGACGGCTAAGACTTCATCAAGATTGGTATGGATTTCGTGCCGTGCGATTGCCAGATGTGGATTGGGATTTTTGGTGCCTTGGGGTTCATTTTCAAAATAGGGTGGATTACAGAGCAGTAAATCGACCGAATCGCTCGGGATTTTCGTTAGACTGTCTTTTAAATCCATTTGGTACATGGTCATCTGGTCTTCGAGTTGATTTAACACAATGCTGCGCTTTGCCATATCGGCTAATTTTTCTTGTAGTTCGACTTGATAGATGTGTGCGGCTGTTTTACGGCTCACAAATAAACCAACTGCGCCATTACCGGCACAAAGGTCGACAATCGTGCCTTTTTTTGGAATCGTGGGAAAATCTGCCAATAATACGGCATCGAGTGAAAAGGAAAAAACTTCAGAACTTTGGATAATTTGGATATCTTCCGCGTAGAGTTTGTCAATTCGCTCATATTCATTTAATTGCATGATGGAACGCTCCTTAAAATAGTATCTGTTCCCATTCTACCAAAAAATGACGGCCCTGGAAGCAAAAAAATGAAGTTTCTCTTGCGATTTAGCGCTTGCTTTTGAACTTCTGATAAAAATAGTCAAAAAAGCTTGTTAATCGTGCCGTTTTTTTGCATACTTAAAGATAAATATGGATAGAAAGAAAGGGATAAATGAATGTTTTTTAGTTTTATGCGTGGGGTTGTCCGAGTGGTTTTATTCATCATCAATGGCCCCTTCGAAATTCAAAATAAAGAAGCACTACCTAAGGATGAAAATTATATTTTAGTCGCGCCGCATCGCACGTGGTGGGATCCATTGTATATGGCCGTTGCTGCTCGCCCAAAACGTTTCGCCTTTATGGCAAAAGAAGAATTATTTAAAAATGTCTTTTTACGTTTCATTTTGAAAAATTGCAATGCGTTTTCGGTGAACCGTCAAAATCCAGGTCCGAGCGCTATTAAGACGCCAGTTAAAATTTTGAAGGAAACGGATTTAAGTTTAATTATGTTCCCGAGTGGGACGCGTCATTCGAAAGCCCTCAAAGGTGGGATGGCGATGATAGCGAAAATGGCAAAAGTTCGCGTCGTACCATGTGTCTACCAAGGACCGGTTACTTTAAAAGGGTTATTTAAACGCGAAAAAGTCGTGCTACGTTTTGGCGAGCCGATTGATTTATCGGATATCAAAAAATTAAATGCCGAAGGGTTACAAGAAGTCGAACGCCGAATTCAAGGATCCTTTGATCAGTTAGACTTCCAAGTGAATCCGCAATTTGTCTATGCGATTGAAGAAGAAGTCGAAGTTGTTCAAGAAGACAAAAAAAGTGAATAAGACAAAAAAGTGTTTCTTTGAATAAAAGAAGCGCTTTTTTTTATGTACAAGTGTGTCTAAAGGCCACAGTCCGAGCGTTACGTTAAATAAAGTTGAAGGATCAGCATTTGCTTATTGCAAAAAAGGCGAATCAATTCCACGTAATTGGCTTCTGGTAAAGATTTTCTGCGTGAAGCATTTTCGCAACGAACGCGAAAGTGGTATAATGGTGAGAAGAACATTTTTCAGGAGGGGTAAGATGCGGTTTTTACATACGGCCGATTGGCATATCGGTAAAAAGCTCCATGGATACGATTTACTCAAAAATCAACAAAGGGCAATGGATGAAATCTTGATGATTGCCAAACAAGAAGCGGTCGATGCCATTGTCATTGCCGGTGATTTGTATGATCGCTCGGTTCCTGGAGTGGAATCGGTCGCATTGCTCAATCAACAACTCATTAAAATCAATTTAACCGAAAAATTTCCGATACTTGCTATTTCGGGTAATCATGATTCGAGCACGCGCTTGGCAACGGGGAGTCCTTGGTATCACCAAACGCAATTTCATCTACATACGACCATTGAAGAGGCGTTGACACCAGTAGAATTGGAAGACGTCCAATTTTTTCTCTTACCTTATTTTGAACCGATTGCGACACGCTTGTTTTTCGCGGATGAGGAGATTCGGACGATTTCCCAAGCCGTCTTGCGTGTGGTGGAAGCGATGATGGCTTCGTTTGATCCGACTAAAAAACACGTGTTAGTGACGCACTTTTTTGTGGCAGGCAGTTTGCGGACCGATTCGGAGACGATGATTGAAGTAGGCGGACTCGACGCGGTACCGGTGGATGTCTTTGAGGCCTTTGATTATGTGGCGTTAGGACACTTGCATTCAAAAAATGCGCTAAAAACAGGGAAAGTTCGCTATAGTGGTTCGCTTTTAAAATATTCGTTATCCGAACTGAATGATGAAAAAGGGGTCTGGATTATTGATACCGATACCCCAGAATTGACACCGATCTTTCATCCATTGACACCACTCCAAGACATGAAAGTCGTTGAAGGAAGTTTCAAGGAACTGACAGATCCTGCTTTTTATCAAACGTTTGATCGTGAGGCATTTTTACATGTCTTATTGACGGATCAGGGAGTGATTCCGAATATGATGAATCAATTACGCGCTATTTATCCGAATATTTTATCGGTGGAACGATTGAATGGTCATGAAGTTGTGATGAAAGAACGCCAGCAACGTCTAGAAAAACAATCACCGCAAGCTTTGTCGCAACAATTTTTTACTGACATGACTGGATCGACTTTTACGACGAAGCAACAACAGTGGTTAGAAAGAGGTCTGGCGGTAGCAAACGATACAGAAAAGAGGGATAACTAGGTGCAACCACGTCAATTAACGTTACGAAATTTTGGTCCTTTTATTCATGAAACGATTGATTTTAGTGAGTTTGAAGAGGGGGGACTCTTTTTAATTAGTGGCAAAACGGGAGCCGGGAAGACAACGATTTTTGATAGTATGACCTATGCCTTGTTTGGTGAAACGACAGGACAACAGCGCTCAGGTAAAGAAATGCGTTCCTTGTTCGCTTCGCCGGATGAGATGACTTCAGTGACTTTTCTCTTTGAACATCAAAACATGTTCTATCAAGTCGAACGCGCGCCCGAACAAACGCTTCGCAAAAAGCGCGGCGAGGGCACGACGAGTCAAGCAAGTAAAGTCTCCTTAACGATTTACGATGCCGCGATGAAAGAACTAAAACAACTCACAAAGCGTGGCGAAGTCGATACCTTTATTCAAGACCTTTTGCAACTCGATGCGAAACAATTCTTTCAAATTATTTTGTTACCTCAAGGAGAGTTTCGTAATTTCTTGATTGCGTCGAGTGCGGAAAAAGAAAAACTGTTACGCAATGTTTTTGGAACAGCACTCTACCAACGCTTAACGGACTGGTTGCATGAAGAGCAACGTCAAAAAGCGCAAGAACTTGAGAAACAAAAGCAACAAATTCTCACTTTAGGGGAACAATTTCTCTGGACAGGGGAACGCAAAACGGCCTTAACCATTCCAGAAACGTTTACGGTTTGGGAACAAGACATGTCGTTGTTAGCGGCTGCTATCGAGCAAACAACCGACGAACATCTCCGCTTACAAACGAGCAAACAGGCCGCAGAACAAGAATTTTACGCAGCAAAGACGCTTCATGCCCAAAAGTGTGCGCATGAAGAACGAGTAGCAGCTTTTGAAAAGTTGCAACAGCAAGCACCAATCATACAGGCGCAAAAAGAACGACTGACTTTTTTACAACAATTAGAAAAAGATCAATCGTTGCTACAACAAGTCGCCCAGTCGCGTTTACTCTATCAAGAAAAAACGCAAGCACTTGCCAACCTGACAATAGAATATGACGCGCTTGTCGCAGAAAAAGCCCAATGGGAAAATCAACAAGCGACGATTCAAGCGCACAAACAAGCATTAAGTGAACAGACGACCGAGCGCGACCACTACGAGCGCTTACTCCCGATGGCACAAGAAATGGTGTTCTATCAAGAGCAGTTTGAAACAGTACAAAATCAACGTCGCAACAATCAAGCGCAACTTGATCTCATAGAAAAGAAGTTGCAGGAAATTGCCGAAGAAATCAGTGCCGTAACGCTTGTGTTGAAAGAAAAAGAAGCGTTATCCGCACTGGAAGTGGCGTTAGTTAAGATGAAAGGCCAAGTTGATCTGTGGGAAGAAAAACAGCAAGGGTTAAATCAGATCGATCATGCGCTCGAACAAAAAAATCAACAAATGAGCGAAGTGCAAGCAGAACTGGCGCAAGCAACGGATCGTGTGACAGTCAAAGAAGCGCTCTTTAAACAACGACAAAGCGAGTACGCCCAAAGTCAAATTACGTATTGGCGTTCGAAGTTATTGCCAGGAGAAGCTTGTCTCATTTGTGGCTCACTGGAACATCCAGCGTTAAATAGTGAAGTCGATAGCCATCTAACGCAAGACACAATCACTGAAGAAGAAGTGCAAGCAGCACAACAAGCGTGGGAACAGGCAAGGAATCAGATGCTTACAATCAATCAACAGTTGGAGCAGCGACTCTTTGAACAAGGCATTTTGCGGACACAACAAGAGACGTTACAAGAAGACATTCAACGGATCGAGCGAGCGTTTGTCGTTGAATTTGCAGTTGAAGAAGGCCTTTCACCAAAAGCCGGTTACGAGCAGACCCAAGGCATTTTTAACGAAAAAAAAGACCACTATACTCAAGCTCTAGATCAAATGGATGCACTCGAGAAGCAACAGCAGTCTTACGTAACCGAAAAAGCGGAATTACTTGAGAAAATGAGCATGCTCGACAAGCAAACGATTCAACTGCAAACCCAACTGGATCATTTAGCAAAACAGCTCGGTTCCTTTTCACTGTTAGAACTACAAACGATGATTGGCGAGCGGACACAACGCATTGATTCCTTACAAGGAACGATTCAGGAGTATGAACGCGCTGGAGAACGTTTGGCTAACCAACAACTCGTTTTATCTGAAAGAAAAGACGTTTGGTGTGAGCAATTGAAGGAATGCGAGAAGCAGTTACACCATCATGAAGCGCAAATCGCAAGCTGTTTAGAAGCTTACGCACCACTTATAACGGAAGAACATTTGCGGTCACGCTTAGTGGAACTGGCGGATATTTCGCCGTTAGTCAAAGAAGTGACGGATTATGAAGAACAGTGGAAGATTTTACATCATCGCATTACAGAAGAAGCCGTGCTAACGACACTGGCTTGGCCCGATTTAGCGGTACTTGAAGCGGCCTATGAACAGGTGAAAGAACAAGAGACGCTTGCTTACAAAGCATTACTCGAACAGCGAAATCAACAAACACGCAATCAAGCATTGATCGAACAGTTACACGTTTTATGGCAAAAAAATCAAGACGCGCTTGAGGAATTAGGCGAGTTGCAACATCTATCGGCGACGTTACGCGGGGATAATCCGGAAAAATTGAGTTTGGAACGCTATTTGTTACAATCTTTTTTACAAGAAGTGTTAATGGTAGCCAATCAGCGCTTAGTCAAATTAACGCGCGGACGGTATCAATTTTTATTAGCTGAAGAAAAAGGTAGTTACCGCAATTCCACCGGTTTAGAAATCAATATTTATGATGATAATGCCGGTACGACACGCCGTTCTCAAACTCTTTCAGGCGGTGAAAGTTTCATCGCGGCCCTCGCACTCGCTCTTTCCTTAGCGGATGTGATTCAACAACAATCCGGCGGGGTATCGATCGAGGCGTTGTTTATTGATGAAGGATTTGGTTCGTTAGATGAAGAGTCGCTTGAAATGGCGCTTGAAGCATTAGAGATGATTGAACAAGAAGGACGGTTAATTGGAATTATTAGTCACGTCAGGGAATTAAAAGACCGGATTGTCCAACAATTAATTGTTGAGACGAATGGGGCCGGACAAAGTCAAACTAGAACGAAAATAGGATAGGTGGGATTCGAAAATGAAGTGGAGTATACCAGAGCGAGTCATTGAACGAGGTCGTGATTACTTAAAAGAAAATCGTGTCTTATCCGTTGTGCCAGATCTTGATAATCAAGTATGGCATGCCGAAGTCTTAGGAAGTGAGTTATACCGCATCGACTTAGACTCGACAGCGAAAGAAGAGGATTATTGTCAGTGTCCTTATTGGGAAGAACATCATTTTTGTAAGCACACCGTAGCCGTTGAATTGTACTTAAGACAAAAAGGCTTGACGCGTCAAATGAAGGGTGAAGTGGCGAAAAATCCAGTTGCCTTTTCACCATCAGAAATGTTTTCCAAAGGGTTTTATCGCTTACAAGAAGAACAACAACCTTTGGCGATGATCTTGCCGTTAGAAATCCAGTGCCAAATGGATAGCATTCCAACGAATCCGTATCGCAGGGAACTGGACGTCTTAGGGATTAGCTTGAAAGTCGGGTTAAAAGAGGGGCGCAAGTATGTCGTTAAGAATATCTATAAGTTTTTACAAGTCTATCAAGAAAGTAAAATTTATAGTGGCATCAAGCAAGGGAATTATTATCTACATGCGAACGCCTTTTCAGCTGAAGAAAATGTGGTCTTACAACAGTTATTACAAATAGCGCAAACGCAACAATTATTAGGCCAAGTCGGCGTGCAAGTCAATGGTCAATTAGATAAAAAATATGTCTTATTGCCAGTGAATGAAAGTAAGACGTTCGTTCAACAAATGCAAAAAGTAGATTTTTTATTTCAAGATGGTGACGTTCGTTATTCGACGGTGGTCTTTACCGACGAGCCGAGTCCGCTGGCTTTTTCGTTAAAAGCACAAGAAGATGGGTATGAATTAACGCAAGAACAAACGTTTGAACGCCTTTATCAAGCCTATCATTGGGGGATTTTTGAAGGTAAAATGTATGAATTAAGTGCGGAAGCGATGGAAGTTTATTTAACCACGATGCAACTAATGAAACGGATTGAGACGCCCCATATTCGCTATCCTAAAAAGGAATTATCATTATTATTCCGCCAAGTCTTACCATTTTTACGTAAAATTGGTCAAGTGAACATTTCAGATGCTGTCTATGAGGCTGTTAGTGAAGAACCACTAGAAATCATTCTTTATTTTCGACGTAAACAAGGGAAGATTGATGTGCGCGTGGATTATCGTTATGGCGAAATTGTGTTTTCAAGTCATCCTGCGTATCAATACTTACCTGAAAATGCGCCAGAAGTTTTACGCGATTATCAAGGAGAAAAACGAGCGATTCAGCTCTTAGAACAATTTAAATTTAGTCAAGTTCCTCAAGGTGGTTGGCAAAAAGATATTCCAAAAGGGACGAGTCTCTATCAATTTTTCACCCACGAAATCCCAGTGTTTCGTCAAATTGGAAAAGTACATCTAGGGAAAAAACTGAAAGAACTCTATCTTGAAGGAAAAGAATTTAAACCCGTCATTGAAGTGCGTCAAGAAGACTCTTGGTTAAATGTCTCGTTTGATATTTCAGGCATCGATGCCCAAGAAGTCCAAGAAGTCTTACGGAGTTTGTTGCGTCAAGAGGCTTTTTATACGTTGAAAGATGGGAAAGTTCTTTCGTTAACCGACGATCAATTTCAAGAAACAAGTCGCATGTTACAACAATTACGCCAACAACTAAAAAGTGATTCTTCGATGTTTGAAGTGCCATTATATCAAGGATTACAGCTGCAAGAGCAACTGGGAGATCAGGCGAGTTTTAGTCAAAGTTTTGATACGTTGACGCAACATTTAACGGCACCGCAGACATTTGAAGCGCAACTGCCGCAACAGATCCAAGCCGATTTACGAGAATATCAAGTACACGGTTTTCGCTGGCTAAAAATGTTGAGTCATTATCATTTTGGAGGCATTTTAGCCGATGAAATGGGTCTAGGAAAAACGCTTCAGACGATTACATTCTTGTTATCTGAAAAGGAAACGAAGCAAACGATTAAAACGTTAATCGTGACGCCAGCTAGTTTGACGTACAATTGGCATCAAGAATTAAAACGGTTCGCGCCTGATTTATCGAGTGTCGTGGTGCATGGAACGAAAGATGAGCGGGAGCGCTTGTTGATGAGCGACCAAGAAATTTTTATTACCTCTTATACGAGTTTGCGACAAGATATTGAGACGTACCAAGAATTAGCGTTTGATTACTTGATTCTAGATGAAGCGCAGATGGTTAAAAATAGTTATACGAAGACGGCTCAAGCGTTGCAATCGTTGATGATTCCGCGGAAATTTGCTTTAAGTGGAACACCGATTGAAAATAATTTAGATGAATTATGGGGCTTATTCCAGTTAATTATGCCAGGTTTTTTCCCGACGCGTCAAAAATATCGGGAATTATCGGCCGAAGAAATTGCCCGTATGGTCCAACCGTTTGTGTTACGACGTGATAAGAAAAGTGTGCTCAAAGACTTACCAGATAAAATTGAACGCAATTATTATAGCGGCTTAACCGATGAACAAAAGAAAGTGTATCTTGCTTACTTACAACAAATGCGCGAAGAAGTGACCGATATGGATAGCGCGACGTTCCGTAAGAGCCGAATTTCCATTTTAGCTGGGTTGACTCGTTTACGCCAAATTTGTTGCGATCCTCACTTGTTTATTGAAGATTACGAAGGAACTTCAGGCAAATTAGAGCAAGTCAAAGATTTAATTGCGACGGCGATTACAAATAAACGTCGTATCTTGTTATTCTCACAATTTACCGGAATGTTGACCATTTTAGAACAAGCATTAGCTGAGATGGGTGTTTCGACCTTCTATCTACGCGGAAGTACACCGCCAAAAGAGCGGGTAGAAATGGTGGATGCCTTTAATGCCGGCGAAAAAGAAGTTTTCTTAATTTCATTAAAAGCAGGTGGAACCGGGCTGAACTTAACCGGTGCTGATACGGTCATCTTGTATGACTTGTGGTGGAATCCAGCGGTCGAAGAACAAGCCGCAGGTCGCGCGCATCGCATGGGTCAAAAGAAAGTCGTGGAAGTATGGCGCATGATTGCTGAAGGCACGATTGAAGAACGCATGGAAGCATTACAACATGAGAAAAGGGAACTCTTCCAAAAAGTCATCCAAGGTAATGAAACACAACTGCAACAATTGACAGAAGAAGATATTCGCCTCATCTTAAGTATTGGCGAGGAATAAAACGTCGGATGAACCAAAGAATTTGTATTTGGTTCATCCTTTTTCTCTTCCATTATCATTTGAATCGTAATCGAGGAGAAAGCTTGGTATCAGTGCTTTTTTTCGTTAGTTAAAAGCGAAAGTTCGTTTTTGATGCTGGAACTGGTGGCGGTATCATTTTCTTGTTAAAGAAAATCATTTGCTCCTCTTTTTAATAAAGAAAAAGTGACGAACACTTGTTTTTTTACTTTTTTATCGTGTTTTTATCTTGTAAACTCTTGTCGAAAAACTGTGATATTTTTCTATCGTTTTGAAACGGTCATGCAATAATGTCATGATAATCTATGTGTAGTACCAAGTGAGGTACAAATACATTGTAGAGAGGATTTTTTCAATTGAAAAAATTTGCATTAACATTTGTTGCTAGTTTAGGTTTATTTGCCGGAGGCGTGATGGTATCGGCGGATGAAGTAACTCATGTCGTGAAACCTGACGATACATTATCAGGATTAGCTTTGACTTATGGCACAACCATTGATCAATTACTATCTTTGAATAGTCAGATTATTAATCCGGATCTTATTTTTGATGGTGATACCCTCATCATTGCGACGGATGAACCGATAAATACCAACAATTATGAATCAACACCCGAAGAAACTGCGCCAGTAGTTGACGCGCAACCACAATCAGAAGTAGTTGAAACAACTACACAAGCGACTCAAGAACAAGTAAGCATTCCTAGTTCAGGTACAGGTGTCTTAAATCCCGTTGATGGTATTAACTACTATAACGGAGTGAAGGAGTCTTACTATTCACAGAAAGTTCTGGCAGGTGGAGGTCTGAATATTCCAGGTCGTCATGTTGCGGCTGATGGCACGATTCGTGACGCTGACAACTACATTGTTGTGGCAAGTGATACCCAAGCGAAAGGCTCAACTGGCCAATCTTCATTAGGCGCCTATAAAGTTTACGATACAGGTGTCGGTCATTCTGGGATTGACGTTTATACAAACTGGTAAAATCGAATAGTCAATAAAAATAGCATTGCGGCAAGATCAAATGGATCTTGTTGCAATGCTTTTTTTGTTTGAAAAAATCGGGATAAAAGCTGGTTGGAAAAAACGATAGAAAGAGAATTACAGAGGATTGCTCGTTTATCTAGGATTTTACACTTTTTTTTGCTATGATTATTTAAGAAACAATCGTTGTCATTCACTGGAATCGTTTGTTTTTTGAATTTGTCACGTCATTATTGGAAGGAAGGTTTTGATTTGTTAAAACGTTTTTTTAGTTATTATCAACCATATAAAAGGTTGTTCTTATTGGATTTTTGTTGTGCCATTTTAGCAGGAATCTTAGAACTCGCCTTTCCCATAGCGGTCAATCAAGTCATTGATCGGATTATGCCACAAAATAATTTTCGCTATGTCTTGCTGGCTAGCTTAGGGTTGCTAATTTTTTATATGATCAATACGGTATTGCAATATATTGTCGTCTACTTCGGCCATGTGTTAGGGGTGAATATTGAAACGGATATGCGCAATGAGTTATTTAATCATTTACAACATCAATCATTTGAGTATTATGATAATCGAAAGACAGGGAAATTGATTAGTCGCTTGACGACGGATTTATTTGAAATCTCCGAGGTGGCGCACCACGGTCCAGAAGATGTCTTTATTACGATTATGACGTTAGTTGGAGCATTTCTATTAATGTTACAAATGCACGTTCAATTGGCGTTTGCCACGTTTTCGATGGTGCCGCTCATTATGTTTGCTTTAGTCTTTTTTAATCAAAAAATGACCAAAGTCAATACGACGATTTATGAAAATTTAGGTAATTTTAATGCTGGCGTCGAAGCGGCTGTTGGTGGCATTCGGGTGACCCAATCGTTTGCCAATGAACCATTTGAAAAGGACCGTTTTCGCTTATTGAGTGAAGGTTATCGCCAAGCTAAAATTATTTTTTATAAAATGATGGCGGTTAGTTCCTCTTATAATTATTTTATGATTCGCTTGATTAATTTATTTGCTTTGATTTTTGGAGCGTATTACACGATTAAAGGGGAATTAACGTACGGTCAGTTTGTCGGATTTATTCTCTTATCCAATGTTTTTGTGCGTCCGATTGAAAAAGTGAATACGATGATTGAAAGTTATCCAAAAGGGATTGCCGGCTTTAAACGTCTGACAGAAGAGCTCGATAAAAAGCCGACGATTGTCGATGCGCCCAACGCAGTGGCGGTCGATCACTTAAAGGGAGAAATTGTGTATGAAGATGTGTCTTTTGCTTATGAAGACCATACGAAAGTCTTGAATCACCTCTCATTAAAGATTCGTGCAGGCGAAACGATTGCCTTTGTCGGACAAAGTGGTTCAGGCAAAACAACGTTGTGTAATTTACTCCCGCGCTTTTATGAGGCAACGGGTGGTAAGATTACGATTGATGGGATGAATATCAAAGAGATGACTCTTTCCTCGCTTCGCCATCAAATCGGAACGGTTCAACAAGATGTCTTTCTTTTTCCAGGGACAATTCGCGAAAATATTGCTTATGGGAAATTGGATGCGACAGAAGCCGAGATTGTTCAAGCGGTGAAACTCGCTCACTTAGAGAATGTCATTAATCAAATGGAAGCCGGCCTTGACACGGTTGTGGGCGAGCGTGGCGTGAAATTGTCGGGTGGCCAAAAGCAACGGGTAGCCATTGCACGAATGTTTCTGAAAAATCCACCTATTTTAATTTTAGATGAGGCTACCTCAGCGCTGGATACGGAAACGGAAACGGTGATTCAAGAATCGCTTCATTCGTTGGCGCAAGGACGGACGACTTTAATTATTGCGCATCGCCTGGCCACGATTAAACATGCGACGCGGATTGTCGTCATGAGTGATCAAGGGATTTTAGAAGAAGGAACGCATGCCAGTCTAATGGCGAAACATGGCGCTTACCGCAAACTTTATGATGCTCAGTTTCATGAGGAAAACACAGAGTCTTTTCTTGATTGAGCGACTAATTGATGGAAGGGATGCATGACGCATAAATGTTTAGCTTAAGTAGCGTCCGTATCCTAACCTTTCAATTATTTTCAAGAAAAATCCATGAAGAGGTCTAGTATTTCACAAAAGAGTACGTTATAATAAATAGAATAATGAAACATGTTTTCGATTGCTGTTCTTTTGTTTTTAATAAGAAAAGGAGTGATGCACGTTGTTAACACTTTATACTTCCCCAAGCTGTACATCATGCCGCAAAGCCCGTGCTTGGTTACAGGAGCACGAAATTCCTTTTGTTGAGCGAAATATTTTTTCAGAGCCGTTAAATATTTCCGAGCTAAAATCAATTTTACAAATGACGGAAGATGGCACAGAAGAAATTATTTCGACTCGTTCTAAAGTGTTTCAGAAGTTGAACATGGATTTAGATGATCTGCCACTCAAAGAGTTGTTAGAATTAGTCCAAGATAATCCAGGGTTATTAAGACGTCCGATTATGGTCGATGAAAAACGTCTACAAGTTGGGTTTAATGAGGATGAAATTCGTCGCTTCTTACCACGAGATGTTCGCCAATTAGAATTGCGTCAAGCACAGTTGATGTCAGGATTGTAAACAATAATGATCGAGAAGGTACGCCAATCATGGTTTACCTTCTTTTTTGGCTCTATCTTGGATAAATGGATCAGAAATGAAGAATATCCAAAGATAAACAGTGGAATAACTGATTTTCCTTTACATTTAAAATTCTTTCGTTACAATAAAACATAGAAGGATAAGTAAAGTGAGGTGTAGCTAACGACGATGGAAATGGAGCATATTAACGAAAATACGATACGCGTTCTAATTAAAAGTGAAGATTTAGCTGCTCGCGGGTTCACTTTTATTGATTTACTAGGTAATCAACAAGAAATTGAAAATTTCTTTTACAGTATTTTAGAAGAAGTTGATGTAAATGATGAATTCAAAAGTAGCGAAGCAGTCACGTTTCAAGTTTTACCAAAAGGAGACGGACTGGAGTTGTTTATTAGCAAAAATATTTCGGCTGAAGAGTTTGGCTCTTACGAAATGTTTTCGAATCAATTTACAGAAGATGAACTGTTGTCATTTTTAGATCAAGAGGAAACCGACGAAGAAGCAGAAATTCTAGACAGTATGATTGAAGCGATTGACGATAAAAATGCCGCAAAAATGAGCAATAGTCAGATAGAAAAACCAAAGAAAAAGCCGAAAAACAAGAAAGTGGTCGTTCCTCGAGACTATGTGTTTGAGTTACTTAATTTTGAGGCCGGGGTTTATTTAGCCGGTGCTGTTGATTTAGAAGATGCGAAGACGAATTTAGTCAACATGGATAATCATTATTATTTAAGCGTGCATTTCCCTGCGGAAGTATCAGAAGGTGAAATCAAAAACAAGATTGCGCATCTAGCGGAGTTTGCCCGATTGAGTGAAGGGTCACCCGATGTGTTATTCGAGCATGGTCAAATCATTATGGCCGAGGATGCGCTGGGAACGATCAAAAAATATTTTATCGCGTAACTTGTACAAGCAACCGTCAACTTGAGGTGGTTGCTTGTTTTTTATCTTTTAAAGTGAAAAAATACACAAGTTGAAGGCGTATTATTTTTTCAGTAAGTTAACGGTAAACGACTCGACGGAATCAAGTAAACATTTTTTAGAAAAGAAAGGGAGGTAGCCCTATCATCAGTTTAACATTCGTGTTAATATGAGTGTGTTTGTTTTTTTTTAAACTGTCAGAGAAGACTATTGGAAAAGACAAATAACTGTTTATTCACATGTTTTTTAAATGATTGAAGCATGATAAAAATAAATGAAAAGGTGGATGATTATGAGTAACGATATTCAAAAACGTCATCATTTAACGATTCGCGGAAATGGTGAGCAACATATTTTATTTATTCATGGCTTTGCTTCCAGTCAAGAAGCATGGAGCTGGATTACACCTGCATTTGAGGCAGATTATACCTTAATCTTGCTTGACTTAGTTGGATCAGGAAAATCCGATAAAACGGCCTATCAAAGTGAGCGTTATCAAAGTTTGATGGGATACGTCGACGATTTAATTGAACTTTGTGATACGTTACAATTTAAAGATCTCATTGTCATTGGACATTCAGTGGGCGGTTTGCTAGGGTTATTACTCGCGAATCAACGACCCGATTTAGTCCGCCAAGTACAAGTAATCGGCGCTTCCCCACGTTATTTGAATGATTTACCAGAGTATTTCGGTGGGTTTGAGCGTGAAAATGTTGATCAAATCTTAGAGATGATGGAATTAAACTATGCCGGCTGGGCGAGTTATTTAGCACCGGTAGCGTTACCAATATCGGAAGGACAAGCGCAAACAGATTATGTCCAAGCGAGTTTTTTGTCGAGTGATCCTAAAACTACTTATGAATTCTTAAAAATCACGTTACTTGTTGATTATCGTGATTTGTTAAAAGAAGTCCAGACGGATACCGTTATTTTACAATGTTCCGAAGATAGTTTTGTACCAATAGAAGTGGCGGAGTATATGGCGCAAGAAATAAAGAATAGTCAGTTACATGTTTTGTCTGCAAAAGGACATTATCCTCATGTCAGTCATCCAGAGGAAACAATTGCAGCTATCAAACACTACTTGAAATAGAGGGTAATGACAGATGTATGATAAAAGAAGGCAATGCTCAATCATTGCATTAGTGACGTTAGATTTATCGGGTAATATCCTGGCTGCCAACCAACGCTTTTTAGAGTTAGTTGGTTATTCAGAGAAGGAACTTTATGGAAATCATATCGAAAAAGTCATGAACAATGGTTCGAGGTTTTTCTTTCATTCGATGATTTATCCTAAAATTAGAATGGAACATCAAGTGACAGAGGCCTATTTGTTATTACAAACAAAAGAAAAAGAGTTATTGACAGTGATGTTCAACGCGCAACTCTTTGAAGAGGAAATGATCATCGATTGTTTTATTTTGCAAGATAAACAACGGATGGAACATCTCAAAGAAATTCGTGCTATTAATGAAGCGTTAGAAGTCGCTTTGAAGGAAAAAATTATGTTACACGAAGAACTTGTTCATGCGAATCAAAAAATGAAACGTTACGCAGAGCTTGATTTTTTAACGGGCTTATACAATCGCCGGATGTTCATAAAAAAATTAAAACAGATGTACCAAGCGTTTTCAGAGCAAGACCGTGTATTTTCGATTTGTATTTTTGATATTGATTACTTTAAGAAAGTCAATGATCAATACGGTCATCTCACGGGGGACGCGGTAATAGCTGGAATTGCAGAAGAGATGCGTCGATTTTTTGATGATAGTTGTATTTTAGCCCGTTTTGGTGGCGAAGAGTTTATTCTTTTGTTACCGGATTTGGATAAAAATAGGAGTATTGCAATGATTGAAGAATTTCGGAAGCATATTAAGTGTCAAAAGTGGCAAGGTGTATCGGTTTCGATTAGTTTTGGACTGCAGACTATTAACTATCCGAGTGAACTGGACGATATTATTATTCAAGCGGATCAAGCGCTTTATGCGGCTAAACGTTTGGGACGTGATCAAGTCGTTCACAGAGGAGAGATGGACGAATCAGTCTCTTAAAAAATTATTTCACAAAAACACTTGATGGTAAAGTAATCAATTTGCATTCTTACTAAAGGAGGTTAACCAGTGAGAAGAGATAAAATAAAATCCATCGAAATTAATTATTTCCTCGTCCCATTTTCAATTATATTATTCGTAACGGGCATCATTACTTATATGACAGTGAGTGTCAGAGTTGAGGAGGAATATCAGGAACTTAAAAATACCACATTAGAAATTGCCAAAAGCTATTCTAGTAGCCTCTATCAAGCGAATCAATCTTCTGAAATTATTACAGAATTACTTGATGAAAAAATTAGATTGGCAAGTCAAGCCATTATGCTGATTGAAGATAAAGAAGACAATCAAGCCCTACAATCGATATCTGAAACCTTTCAAATCGATCAAATCAATCTTTTTAGTCCTGCAGGAGAGATTTTGTATAGTACGAATGAGGAACAGTTAGGTTGGAAGGTCTATGATGATCATCCCGTAAACGCCTTTATGACTAGTGGAAAAACGATTTTAATCGAAGAAGTTCGACGTGATACAGAAGATGGACGTTTGTATAAGTTTGGTTATGCGAAAAATCCGGATGGGAGTGTTGTCCAGTTAGGGATTTTAGCAGAAAATATCCAAGCGATATTGGCAGACTTTGAACTGT
The DNA here is from genome assembly GCF_001885765.1 of Enterococcus aquimarinus. GTDB lineage: Bacteria > Bacillota > Bacilli > Lactobacillales > Enterococcaceae > Enterococcus_I > Enterococcus_I aquimarinus. The sequence continues at coordinate 74,328 of NZ_JXKD01000014.1, forward strand.
CGAATTTAGTCAATAAAATTGCTGATAGGGATGATGTGCAAGATGTCTTTTTTATTAATAATTCATATGAGATTGTCAGTAGTAATCTGAATGAAATGATTGGTAGAAATGTTGAAGAGAGTGAATTACGAACGGAATTAGCCGAAAATCGTATTGAAATAAACCGTGTGCAATTATCATCTGGAAATTACTACCGGATTGCGGTACCGATTTTCTCTGAGAATGAGAAGATTGGGAGCTTGTTGTTACGTTGGCCGACTGATAAAATCGTTCGAGCGGTGACGCAAATTGTCTTATTTGGCGTGGGTATTTTCTTTATTGCGATTTTGATTACAGGTGGGATTCTTTTTTATGCCTATCGCAAAAGTAAAGCCAATATCAAAATTGCTTATTATGATGAGTTGACGGGTTTACCGAATAGTAAATATTTGATGGACCATTTAGAAGATATTTTAGGTCGTACCCATAAACGTAAAAAAGCGATTTTTCTCTTGAATTTTGTGCGATTTGATAACTTCAATATGACGTATGGTTATAGTTATGGGAATCAGATTTTGAAAAAAATAGTAGCGAGAATTGAGCGTAATTTAGAGGCAGATGAAAAGATATTCCGCTTTGATGGTGACCGTTTCGTGATCGTGTTTAATGACTATCAAGATCAAGCGGCTCTAGATGCACGAGCGGATCAATTGTTGAAGCTTTTTGAAGAGCCTGTCTTAATTGGATTAGAAAAACAATATTTAGAGTTACAAGTAGCTATTGTTGAACTCGCACGCAGTCATGTTTCGACGGATAAGTTATTACAAGATGCCACGTTGGCTATTTCTCATATGAAACATCATCCGACGCTTAAAAAGATTATCTTTAATGATATGATGGCTGATAATTTGAAGCGTCAAGATCAAATTGTGAAAGCTTTACGTAAAGTGATTAGTGGTAAAGAGACAGCAGGCTTTTATTTAATGTTTCAACCAAAGTTAGATTTGGCGACCAATACCATTGTTGGTTTTGAAGCCTTAGCACGACTTAAAGTCGCTGGCCTAGGTAATGTCCCACCGGATGAGTTTATCGCGATTGCTGAAAATGAGTTGCTAATTTTTGACTTAGGAATGACGATTTTGCAGCAAGCCTGTCAGTTTATTCAAAAATTACAACAAATCGGCTACGCGAATATCTCGGTGGCAGTCAATATCTCCGGACATCAATTGCTAAGGGAAGACTTTATAACAAAAATAAAAGATTGCATGTGTGGACATCAAGATTGTAAAACATTATTAGAGTTTGAAATCACCGAATCGGTCTTGTTTGACCACTATGAACAAGTCAATGATATCTTAGGCGAAGTCAAAAAAATGGGGATAAAAACCTCGCTGGATGATTTTGGAACGGGCTTTTCTTCTTATTCCAGACTGGAAGAATTACAAATCGAAAATGTCAAAATCGATAAATTATTTATTGATAAAATTATTGAAGTAGATGAAAAACACTTAATTTTATCTGATATTATTTCGATGTCACACAAGATGGGTCTACAAGTCATTGCTGAAGGGGTCGAAAGTGAAGAGCAAGTCGTTTACCTTCGAAAACATCACTGTGATATGATTCAAGGCTATCATTTAAGTCGACCGTTATTTGACGATCAAGCACTTGATTTTTTAAGAGGATTTAATAAAGATAAAGAGACAAACTGAAATTGTCTTTTGGTAGATGCTTAGCAAGTTGATAAAATAAAAAGGTAAAAAGGCTGGTAGCGATGTCAGTCTTTTTACCTTTTTTAGTAGTATGTTCGATTGTTGTAGAGACCGAAGAGGTAGACATTTATCACCCGTTCAATCCAGGTGTGAAAAAAACTGTCACTGGGCGCTACAGGTTCGAAACGATTCTAACATTAACGAGTGCGACTCCAACATTCTGTCAGAAATTTCTGATTTACGACAACAAATTCGCTCGTTCGTGCGAATCTAATCATGAGGTGAAAATCATGATGATCGCAAAGACAAACCAAGGGAAGCTGGTCGATGCAAGTGACTATCAACCAATCGTTAAATCATCCTTATATTGTCCGGGTTGTGGCGGTAAGGTGATTTTTAAAAAAGGCGTAAAAGTAATCGCTCATTTTGCGCATGTCTCTTTGCGGGATTGTGCCAGTTTTAGCGAAGGAGAGTCCGCGGAGCATTTAGCTGCCAAAGTGTTGCTCAAAGGATGGATGCAGAACGCTATAGTAGAAGCCTATCTTCCACAACTACAGCAAAGACCAGATTTGTTGTGGGGGAAATTAGCAATCGAGGTACAATGTTCACCGCTTTCGTTTACTCGTTATACTGAACGAACAACGCAGTATTTTGTACATGGCTATCTTCCTTGGTGGATTCTAGGTGGAAAACTACGCCCGCATAAAAAATGGACAACCTTTCAAAAAGCGTGTTGTTATTACCAAAAAACGCACGGACTCAAATTATAGAATTTACGGGCGAGAAAACCACTATTTTAATGGTGGAATGATAGCCTGTAGATGTACTGTAAGAATGTAGGGAAA
>NZ_JXKD01000015.1 GCF_001885765.1 Enterococcus aquimarinus
GCTTTGTTCAGTTTTCAAAGGTCTACGTTTTTTCGTTTAAGTTGTAACTTTTATATCTTAACAAATTCACTACTTCATGTCAATAACTTTTTTTATTTTTCTAAATTACTTAGAATTTATTATTTGTCATCGCCATTCGCAACTTAACCATCATAACAGACAACATTGTTATTTGTCAACAACTTTTTGAGTTATTATTTCAAGCTTTTGAAAGTCATGTTTATTTACAATTTGTTATTTTATCGTTGAACTTCAAATGACTTTTTCAAAACCAACGTTAACTAATTTACCACTTAAAATTCACAATGTCTAGCTTATTTTCTTATTTTCCTTAATTTATTTTTAAACATTAGGAATAGTCGATATTCTTTCATTCCAAAAAAACGTTTCCCTCTTTTAGGTATTCCGTTTTTTTGGAAGAATGAATTCTAGCGGCAAGTACGCTACTTAAATAAAGCGACACTCATTAAACACTCTGCTACTTACTTTTCAGTAATCATAACTTTATTTAATGCGAATCTTGAATTCGTTTAAACATCCGCTCCATTTCACGATTGGTAAAATGAATGAGTACTGGTCGCCCATGCGGACAATTAAATGGATTCTCACACTGTGCTAGATCCGCTAACAGTGCTCTTCCTTGTTCCGGATTTAAATAGTGATTCGCTTTAATTGATTTTTTGCAACTCATCATAATAGCCGTGTCTTCTCGAAACTTGGCAAGATCAAATCGGCCGGTTTCTAAAACAATGGTGATTATTTCTTGGACAAGCTCTTCTTCTCTTCCTGCTTCGTACCAAGTAGGGTGCTCTCTGATGATGAAACTCTGTTGACCAAAATCTTCTAAATGAATCCCCACTTCGGCTAGTTGAGTTCGTTTTTCATTGATTTTCAGCCATTCATCTTGAGGGTATTCAAGGACTATTGGGACTAGTAAATGTTGCAAGTCGCCCGCGTCTTCTCCAATTTTACGTCGATAGTATTCATATTTAATCCGTTCTTGGGCAGCATGTTGATCAATAATGTATAATCCTTCTTCACTTTGGGCAAATAAATAGGTTCCGTGCATCTGACCAAAATAAGCTAACTGTGGAAACCCTTTTTGCGTTTCGTTCATATCGTCATTAGATTGCGACTCTTCTATTTGAGTTTTTTGCTCTGGTGGTATAGATTGTACTAATTTTGAGTCGCTCTGGTCGATCACGGTGGACATATTTGATACGTGACTTGTCGTCTCCTCAGTAACAGGTGGTTTACTATTTTGCGAGAGGGACTCTTGCTTCGTGTTTAACTCATCCGACTTTTCGCTAGGCGTCACTTCTTTGATATAAAATTGCCCGGTCGTTTGATCAAATGCTAAATCGGTATTGGTACGTGCAGGTTCCTTTAATGATAAGGCTAACTGTTCTGTTGGCTGAGTAAGATCTTTTTTCTTTTTAAACAATTGATTGTAGTCCACTTGAGGGATTAGACGCTCATCTTGTAAACTTTCTCGAATGGCTGTTGTAATTAAGGTGGAGAGTTCTGCTTCTTTTGATAATCGCACTTCTTGCTTTGTCGGATGAACGTTCACATCTAATAGAAGCGGATCCATATCGATCGTTAAAATCACAATAGGAAAACGCCCGACCATCAATTTTGAACCATACCCACTTATAATCGCTTTATTTAATAGAAAGTTTTTAATATACCGACCATTGATAATCAAAGACATGTAATTTCGGCTTGCTCTTGTCACTTCTGGTAACGAGATATACCCATGAATGTTAAAATCGAGGTCTTTTGCTGTCACTTCGCGCATTTTTTTCGCCAGCGCGACACCATAAATCCCTGCTATGCTTTGTTTAAGATCTCCATTCCCCGTCGTTTGCAACATCTTATTATGATCATGGACTAAGCGAAATGCCACTTCGGGATGACTTAGCGCGAGGCGATTAACGATATCTCCTATATTAGCGAGTTCTGTCTGTAAAGATTTGACATACTTCAAGCGGGCAGGCGTATTAAAAAATAGATTTTCTACGGTGATTTTCGTTCCGCGGCGAAGTGCACTCGGTTGTTCTTGTGTAATTTTACCGCCTGTTAAGACGAGTAAAGTCCCTTCTTCTTCGTCCTTGAGCGCGGTTTCGATTGTCACTTGAGAAACGGAGGCGATACTAGGTAGCGCCTCGCCTCTAAAACCAAGGGTTCTTATTCGAAATAAATCATGTTTGGTATGAATTTTACTTGTGGCATGTCGTTTAAAGGCATTTCTAGCATCTTCTCGGGACATCCCTTCCCCATTATCGATGATTTGGATCTTTTTCAATCCGGCTTCTTCAAGAAAGATATCGATTTGAGTGCTCCCGGCATCGAGAGCATTTTCGATCAATTCTTTGACAACAGAAGCAGGTCGCTCCACAACTTCTCCGGCGGCAATTTGGTTCGCTAAACTTTCCGATAGTTCTTGGATCTTCCCCATTTTCTGTTCCCACTTTCTATTATCATTTTACTTTCTTTTGTAATTGGTGTAAGACATTCATCGCGTCTAACGGTGTCATCTCTAAAACGTTTAATCTTCTGAGTTCGTCAAGGACCCGTTGCTCTTCCTCATTCCCTTCGTGAAAAAGCGAGAGTTGTTCAACTGGCAATGGCGCTTTTTGTATCGGATGGCCATTTTCTAATTGAACTAACAAATCATCAGCCCGTTCCAACAGTCTTTTTGGTAATCCCGCAATTTTCGCCACATGTATCCCATAACTTTTATCAGCGGGACCAGGAAGCATTTTGTGTAAGAAAACGAGCTCCCCTTCTTTTTCTACTGCGCCAACGTGCACATTTTTTAGTTGCGAGAGTTCTTCTTCTAGCACGGTTAGTTCATGATAATGGGTTGAAAATAAGGTCTTACCCCGTACTTCGCGATGAATGTATTCAATAATGGCTTGTGCTAATGCCATGCCATCATAAGTGGCCGTTCCTCGCCCAAGTTCATCAAATAAAATCAAACTATTCGTTGTCGCATGTTGTAGAGCATGGTTCGCTTCAATCATTTCCACCATAAACGTACTTTGGCCGGCAATTAAATCATCACTGGCACCAATTCGAGTAAAGATTTGATCGAAAAGAGGCATCTCGGCACTTTCGGCTGGAATAAAACAGCCAATTTGGGCCATAATTACCGTCAAAGCTAATTGTCGCATATACGTGCTTTTCCCGGACATATTTGGACCGGTAATTAATAAAATCAAACTATCTTGATCCATTTCAATTGAATTGGGAATGTATTCTTGATGACCTAACACTTTTTCTACCACCGGATGACGTCCGTCAATAATGCGTAAGCGCCCCTCTTGATTGAATGTCGGGCGAACATATTGATATTTTTCGCTGACTGTCGCAAAACTTTGCAAGACATCGATTTCACTGACTGCTTGGGCTAGTTGTTGCAAGGACGCAATACTTTTTTTGACTTCTTCCCGAATGGCTAAAAACAATTGGTATTCTAAGTCTACCGATTTTTCTTCTGCTTCTAAGATTAATGTTTCGATTTCTTTTAACTCTGGACTGATAAAGCGTTCTGCGTTGGCTAACGTTTGTTTTCGCTCATAGCGATTTTCAGGTAAATGAACCAGATTCGCTTTTGTGATTTCAATATAATAACCAAACACGCGATTAAAGCCGATTTTCAAGGTTTTAATGCCGGTTGCTTGGCGTTCTTTCGCTTCGAGCTCCGCTAACCATTTTTTCCCAGACGACATCGCTTCTCGATACTGATCAAGTTGCTCGTTAAAGCCTGTCTTAATGATTTTCCCTTCTGTTATTGCGAGGGGGGCATCTTCGCTAATCCCTGTTTCGATTAATTGTACGAGGTCTTCCATCGGTGACAAGCGTGAAAGTAATCCTTGCCACTCCCCTTGATCGATTCCTTGGAGAATATGACGCAATAGCGGAATTTGCTGCAAGGATGTTTTTAGTTGAATTAAATCACGACCATTGACATTCCCAAAGGCAACTCTTCCTGCTAGTCGTTCTAAATCATAGACTTTTTTTAGGGCTTCTTGTAAATCACCACGTTCAAAAAATGCGTGGACGAAGGAGGCAACTTGATTTTGGCGTGTCTCGATGGCTTGTTGCTGAATTAATGGTCGGTCAATCCATTGTTTCAGTAAGCGCCCCCCCATTGCTGTTTTTGTTTCATCTAGTAACCATAATAATGTTCCTTGTTTTTTTCCGGTACGAAGCGCTTGAATCAATTCCAAGTTTGCTTTTGAATGGTAATCTAATTTTAAAAAGTGATCGACTTGATACATCCGTGCTTGCTGCAGATGATCTAAACTTCTTTTTTGTGTTTCATTTAAATAAGTTAATAGTTTTAATGTAACCTCTTTTAATCCTTCATCCAGTTCATTCGTTAACGATTCAAAATGCGGTGGACAAATCATCGTTTCTTGATAAGAAAAAACGAGTCCAAGTCTTTTTTCTAACAACTCTTTCGTCGATTCGGAGATGTCGTTGGTTAACAGTACTTCTTTGGCTCGTAGAACAGAGACCTCATTTAGTACACCCTCTTCGTCTGCGATAAGGGCGACTTTTAGCTCACCGGTACTTAAGTCCACATAGGCGAGTTGAAAATCCGAGATCCCTTGCGCTAAAGCGACTAAGTAGTTGTTATCTTTAGCGGAAAGGTTTTTTCCTTCCATCACCGTTCCGGGAGTGACTAATTGCACGACTTCCCGTTTGACCATCCCTTTGGCTGTTTTTGGATCTTCTACTTGTTCACAAATTGCGACTTTGTACCCTTGTTCGACTAACGTATCAATATAAGCTGCCGCCGCGTGATAAGGCACGCCACACATTGGTACTGGATCCACTGCGTTTTTATTCCGACTGGTTAACGTCAATTCTAATAATTGCGAAACTTCAATGGCATCCGTATAAAAGAGTTCATAGAAATCACCTAAACGATAAAACAAAAAAGCATCGGGATAAGCCGCTTTAATCTTAAAATACTGTTCCATCATTGGGGTTAATTTGGTTTCTGGTGGCATGTTATTCCTCCTCTCCCTCAATTACTCGATTGACGTTTTTTTGAATCATCGTCGAGACATGTTGCAATAATTCATCCGCTTCAATTAAACTTTGACGATAACTTTCAACTAAAGGATGACTTTTATATTCTTTATTTAAGCGATTAATTTCAGCAACCGCCTGCCTTTGCGCTTCTGGTTTCCCATAATGTTCAAAATTCACGGCATCTTTTTGCGCTGCTTTAATTTGCGCTTCTAATTCTTTTAATTTTGGATGGTTTTCGGCGCGATTACGCACCGCTTGGAACTGTTGCACACTTTCATGATTTTTTAATAAGTCTAACAATTTCTCGACTTCTTGTTCTAATTGTTTTTCTTCTTCTAAAAATGTCACAATTTTTCTCCTTTACTCCATGAATGGGCGATCTTCACTAATTTGAAAAGCTTGAATCGACTTCGCTTTCCCGGTCCGATCGTCTAGTTCAATCACACACGCTGATACAATCATACGCCCACTTTCGACTACTTCAAAACGACGAGGCAAAGCCGTCAAGAATTTCTCGATGACTGCGTCGCGCTTCATTCCTAAAATCCCATCGTAAGGACCTGTCATCCCAACATCCGTTAAGTAGGCTGTTCCTTGAGGTAAAATCCGCGCATCGTTTGTTTGAACATGGGTATGGGTACCCACGATGGCCGAAACCCGACCATCCAAATACCAGCCCAATGCTTGTTTTTCACTTGTCGCTTCGCCGTGGAAATCAACAAAAATAAAGGGCGTCCGTTCGCGAACCTCTGCTAACAACTGGTCCATCGTGGTAAATGGATCTTCTAGCGCCACCATAAACGTGCGCGCTTGTAAGTTAATGACGGCTAGTTCGACTTGATTGACTTTAATATAGACGATTCCGACACCAGGCGTTCCCGCCGGAAAATTCACTGGTCGAACTAATTTTTTGGCATCTGCAATAAATTCAAAGATTTCGCGATTATCCCAAGCATGATTACCTAACGTGACGACATCCGCTCCGTCTTGTAAAAAGCCTTTATAAATTTTCTCCGTAATCCCGCGACCCGCTGCCGCATTTTCACCATTAATAATCGTCACTTGAGGGCGGTATTTTTTCTTTAATTTTGGGACATATTCTGTAATGGCCTCACGTCCTAGAGATCCTACGACATCGCCGATAAATAAAATTTTCATGTTTTTCCTCTTTCCTCACGCACGTTCATTCGCTGCTTCTTCTATTATATCGGTTTTAAGGTGTAAAAAAAAGGTTTGCCGTCTTGCCTTATTCATAAAAAGTGATTGGGATTGCTCTTTTGAAGACGGAACAAAAGAAAAAAACTGTTGCCTAGTACGAAGCCAGGAACAGTTTGTGTTTTTATAAAGCAATTGGTCGGCGATCGCCTTCATGGATGACTTCACGAAAATCAGCAAAACCAGCATCGAGACCACGCAGTAATATTTCAGCCGTCCCGATATTCGTTGCCAAAGGAATTTCATAAACATCTGATAAGCGAATCAACGCCGTCACATCTGGTTCATGTGGTTGTGCTGCGAGTGGGTCTCTTAGAAAAATCACCATATCGAGATCATCTTCTGAAATCATCGCACCAATTTGTTGATCGCCACCTAAAGGGCCTGATTTAAAGCGATGAACCGGTAATTGCGTCGCTTCAGTAATTCTTGTTCCTGTCGTTCCTGTTGCATACAATTCATGTTTTTCTAAAATAAAACGATAAGCCGTCACTAATTTAACTATCAAATCTTTTTTTCGATCATGAGCAATTAACGCAATTTTCATTTTATCTCCTCCGCAACTTTTAATCGATTAAGTGTAATTCTTTTAATGCATGCCAAATTCCGTCATGATTGTGATCTTTGGTGACTAGATCTGCTTCTTGTTGTACGAGCAGCGAAGCATTACCCATTGCCACACCAATTCCTGATTCGCGCAACATCTCACGATCATTTAAGCCATCCCCAAAACCGATAATATCTGCCCGATCAATCCCTAAGCGTTCTGCTAGCGCTAAAAGCGTCCGGGCTTTTGACCCATTAGCTGGAATAACATCGACACATTTTTCATGCCAACGAACAAAATTAAAGGCTGGATGTTGACCTTCAAATAATGGATCGCAGTCTTTTTCGTAATAGGCCAATGCCTGATAAACTTCATCGTCATGAGAAAATCCGCCTAATTCAGAAGCCGTTGACCCAAATGATGTCATCGCATCTTGCATTTTCTCCAAATCAAATGAGCTCAAACGTTTCGATTGATCGAGTTGCACGATCGCAGTATCAATCCCTCTTGCTTGGCACACTTCAATTAAAGTAGTTAGCGCCTTTTGATCCAGTGTTTCTTTAAATACTTGTTGGTGATTAAAAAAACCAGCCGCGCCATTACATAAAATATAATTTTCAAATTGTAACTCGCGAATAACGGATTCCGCTAAAAACCGACTTCTCCCCGTTGCTAAGGTAACAAAATGTCCGGCTTTTCGTAACGCATCTAACGCTTCTAACGTACTTGGCAACGGACGTTTATTCGAATCTAAAATTGTCCCATCAATATCAAATGCTAATAATTTTCGACTTCCCACTATTAAAAAGCTCACTTTCTTTGCATCATTTTTTTCATTCCTTCTTACTTAATCATAGAAAAGGAATTTTTTCAATTGTTTGTGCTCTGTTTATAAAGGCATTTCTTAAGATAACCATTGTTGGTACATTTTTTCGACTAACTCGACACATTGCATGGTCATATCAGGTGCCGCAATCGGACTTGCTTGTAACCCTTCTTGTAAACACTGATTGACATGCGCGATTTCAAACACAAATTCACTTTGGTGAGCATACGTGATTTCTTCTACTGATTGATCACGGATGATGGTTGCTGTTTGTTTTTTCCAAAAGTCAGGAAGATGAATGCGCCCTTTCGTCCCATAAATCGTCAACTCACTTGGTCCTTCAAAGAGGGTTGAAATCAATAAATGACCTTGAAATCCTTCTTTAAATAAGATACTAACGTCACATTGACTATCAGACTCATCAGGCGAGAACATCGCCGTCCCTGCAACTTCTTCAATCTTGCCTCCTGTCACATACTGGAAATATTCAATAGGATAACTTCCTGAACCATATAACGCGCCACCTCCGGATGCTAAATCCTTAAACCAAGGAATGTGATCGGCGTTCGTATGCATCATACGACAATCCAAGTACTTGACTTCTCCAATTTCCCCATCTGCAATTAACGTTTTGATTGTTTGTGTTAAGGGATAAAATAAGGCTTTTTGCGCTTCCATCAAAAATACCCCTTGTGCTTGCGCAAGCGCAAATAAGTCTTCCGCTTCATCCAGCGTTAGTGTAAAGGGTTTTTCGAGTAATACCGATTTTCCAGCTAGCAAGGCTTCTTTTGCAACAGCATAGTGGGCTCGATTATAGGTAGCAATGTAAACGACATCAATTTCTTCGTCTAAAAATAATTCAGCATAACTCGCATAAACGTGTGGAATCTTTAAAGCGTCCGCCATTTTTTGAGCTTTTTTTTGCTCACGTGCCGCAATTGCCCAAACTTCTGCGTCAGCACATTCAACAATTCCTGCGACAAAACGTGGAACGATGGTTGCAGTACTGATAATGCCATATTTAATCGTCATGTTTTTTCCTTCTCTCCTAAGGTTGTGAAATCGCATCACTTTTTTAGGTGCTCTTTCTTTCTTTTTATACTAGCATATTCTGCTAATGGATTCATTATAATCTGTGCCGATTGCTCAAACTCGTGACTTTTTCTCTAAATGTTCCCCAATACTTCTTACGTCCTTCTTCTTTCGATTATGAAAGACTAATCGCAATAACGGTTCATGGCAATCGAAGTTTTATCGCTATGTTATACTAAAGTCATTAGGTGAAACAAAGAAAAGAAAGGGGAAAAAAAGATGTGTACAACCATTGGATTTCATTACAAAGAGGGACACGTATTTGGTCGAACGTTAGAAATCACGCAAGCGTTAGCGCACCAAATTCTCTATGTTCCAAAAAACACGCAAGATTTTTTTAAAACGAGTGAGGGACGCACGTACGAAACGCGTTTTTCAACAATCGGGACAGGCTTTTTTGACCAGCCTTCCTTTGGAGATGGGATTAACGAAAAAGGGCTGATGGGTTCAAATAATTTCTTTCCTGCTTATGCGACTTTTGCCAAAGAGTGTAGCGAGGATCGGATTAATCTAATCAGTTCAGAAGCGTTTGATTTTTTATTGACCCGTTGTCAAGATGTCGAAGAAGTAAAAGCGACGGCTGCCACAATCAATCTACTCGCGCAAAACGCAGCCGGCGTCAAATCGATGAGTATGCACTTCTTTTTTATGGATCAACAAGGTGCGACTGTTGTCTTAGAACCAAGAGAGGGTTCCCTCATTGCACATGACAATCCTTATGGCGTTTTAACCAATGCGCCAGATTTTTCATGGCACGCGACTAATTTAAAGAATTATTTGCATCTAAAACCTGAAAATATTGAATCTAGCCATTTCAACGACGTCACCCTTACAAAATTGGGCGAAGGCAATGGACTGGTGGGGCTTCCTGGAGATTTCACACCGCCTTCACGCTTTATTCGTGCCGCTTACTTTGTCGCACAAACACCAAAAAACCTCGATCGTCAAGCAGCTATCCGACAAGCTTTTCGAATTTTAGGGCAATTTGATATTCCTACAGGTGCAGTGGGCGACGCTGCGAATGGTCATTGCGATGAAACGTTATACACGAGTGTCATGGATACGAAACAAAAAGCCTATTTCATCAAAGGACACAATCATTCTTTTATTCAAGCCTTCCAACTTGAGGATTATCTCACTGAAACGGACATTCAATTTGTTCCTCTTCAACAGGAGAAAAACCTCTAGGTCAAAAAAAGAACCCACGATTCTTTCATTTTCATTTTAGCTAGACCCTCATAAGGATAAAAAAAAAGGAGTTAAGACAAATGAATGTCTTAACTCCTTTTTTATCCAGTACTATTGCTAGTAGAATCTCTCTTCTCCACAAAAAAAGATTCCGACACCCTACAAATCCGGTAGGTGAATCACTTCATGTGCCTCTGTTTGAGTTAACTAGACGAACTAGTTCTCCTCGGCTCTGTCGCATAAAATAGATAGTAACATATTCTTTGACAAATAACTAGGCTTTGCTCTCAAAAATTGATTGGATTTTCGTATTAATTAAATCAATCGCTACGTAATTTGCCCCACCCTCCGGCACAATCACATCGGCATAACGCTTTGTGGGTTCGATAAATTGGTGATACATTGGCTTAACGACTGATAAATATTGATCAATCACGGAGTCCAAAGTCCGACCACGTTCTTCCATATCACGCTTAATCCGACGAATAATCCGAATATCGTCATCGGTTTCGACGTAGATTTTAATATCCATTAAATTCCGTAAACGTTCATCTTCTAAGATTAAAATCCCTTCAAGAATAATGACTTCTTTTGGCTCTTGTAAAATGACTTCAGCGCTTCTTGTATGTCTGACATAATCATATACCGGTTTTTCAATCGTTTCAAAGCGGCGCAGTTGTTCTAAGTGTTCGATCAATAAATCGGTATCAAAGGCAAAAGGGTGATCATAATTCGTATTTAAACGTTCTTCAAAGACTAGGTGATCTTGATTCTTGTAATAAGAATCATGTTCTAGCATCATAATCGAATGATTCGGAAACTGATCCAAAATCGCACGACTAATACTTGTCTTCCCACTCCCGGATCCACCCGTCACGCCAATAATGATTGGTCTGTTATTTGTCATTTTAAAAAGCTCCTTCTTTCCCTTGTTTCGTTATCCTTTTTTATTATAGCCAAATTCAATAAAAATTCTAGCGATTTCGCCATTTTCTAAGAAAGTAGCGAATAAAGGTCTTCTAATTGACGAATTTGATGGGTCGGTTCAATCGCAAGTGGTGTTTTCGGTGTATCTGGCCGCAACCAAATGGTATCAATTTCGGCATTGATGCCCCCTTGAATATCAGACGATAAAGAATCACCAATAATGACGGTTTGTGCTTTGTTCAAATTCGGAATTTTCGCAAATGTATACTCAAAAAATTCAATCATTGGTTTTTGGTAGCCCGTATCTTCAGAGACAATGACTTCTTTAAAATAAGGAAGTAATTTTGAGTCTTCCAACCGTTTAAATTGTGTTTTAGAGACGCCATTCGTCACAATATATAAATCAGCTTTTTCGGCAAAATGCTGCACGACTTCTAAGCTGTTCCCTAACAGTTGATGGCCTTCATTTAAGAATTCACGGTACGCTTGTTCCATCGCGAGACTATCGACTTCATGATTCAGTAGTTGAAAAAAGGCTCCAAAACGACCATTGACAACTTCATCGCGACTCATTTCTCCCGTTTCGAAGGCGCGCCAGCGTGCTTCGTTGACTTCTTTATAAAGCTTTTCTTTATCTGAAGTAAAATGAAGGCCTTCTTTTTCAAATAACGCTTTTAACGCTTGGCTTTCAGCTGCTTGAAAATCAAGCAATGTATCATCGACATCAAATAATAGTGTGGTATAACGCATGAACATTCTCCTTTTTTGTAAACCTTAACGAAAATAAGGTTTGAGTTGTTGTAATTCTGTTAAACTGAGCGCTCGATATTGACCTTCCGGAAGCGTCCCTAATTCAAGTGGCCCCATTGCGACCCGTTTTAAGGCAACGACTTTTTTACCACGAGCTAAAAACATTTTTTTCACTTGATGAAATTTTCCTTCTTGAATCTGCAAGCGAACATCACTCGTTTGACTTTGTACGTCATAACTGACGATCGTAAGTGGCGCACTTTGACAAACCGTTCCATCTAAAAAGACAATCCCATCGGCAAAAGCGGCAATATCTTCTTGCGTTACCTCTTCGTTAATGCGCGCTTCATACGTTTTGATGACTTTTTTCGTTGGATGAAGCAAATCATAGACTAATTGGCCGTTACTTGTTAGGAGTAATAACCCTTTTGTGTCTCGATCTAAACGACCGGCGGCAACTAAATCTGAGCGAAAATCAGCCAGATGCAAGAGATCAAACACTGTCAGATGCTCCTGATCTACGTTCGCTGTCACCACACCTTTAGGTTTATTTAATAAATAATAAACGTCGTGCGTCTGAAGAACTTGATCAGCTACCGTGATTTCGTGCAAAAAGCTATCAACATTTTTGTTTTGTTGGAAGCAAACTTCCCCGTCAACCCTCACTTGACGCGTACGAAAGAGTTGCTTCATTTCTTTTCGCGAAGTTTGTAATTGTTGTTCTATTAACTTGTCTAAACGCATCGAATCCCTTTCTTTCTTTTTCTATTATAGCGTACTTTTTCGAGTGGAAAAAGGAGAAAACTTGACAGATGAAGGAATTCGTCCTATGGTTATAGAGTAAAGTAAATATTTGTTTCTAACTACACACAGTGTTATGAACTGGTGGAGAAAGTGACTAAACCCTTTCTAGGTAATGTTTTTTATTACCTTATCACGTACATGTCTTGTACGCACCCTTAACCTTTAAATGTGAAAGAGTAACACGATTTACTTCGAAATGACTGTCTCAGACAGAAAAATTAGGAGGAATTTAGTTATGTCAGTATCATTAGAAGTCAGCAAAAGAGCGCTCCGTCCCCGTGCCAACCGCAACAAGTTACGTCACGAAGGTCAAATCCCTGGAATCATCAATGGGTATCAAATTGAAAGTACCCCGATTTCGGTCGCTACTTCCGCTTTCAAACGCATTTTAAAAGACGAAGGATTAAACGCAGTTGTTCGTGTATCAATTGAAGGTAAAGAGTATAATACCTTAATTCATCAAATCACGACAGAAACATTTACCAAAGAAATCAACCATATCGAATTGTTATCAGTGAACATGTCCGAAGAAACAGAAGTAGAAGCTGAGATTGTTTTAGTTGGAGAAGCACCTGGCGTAAAACTTGGTGGAGCCTTAACACAAAACTTATACAGCGTGATTGTTTCAGCAACACCTGATAAATTACCAGAGAAAATCGAAGTCGATATTTCTGAATTAAGCATCGGTCAATCGATTACAGTAGCTGACTTAGAAACTACAACAGATTTCACGATCGTGACTGACGGCGTAGAACAAATTTGTGCGATTTCTGAAGCTCGTGCAGCAGAAGAAACAGTAGAAGAAGCTCCAGCAGCTGAATAATATATAGAACGCAAAAGCTCGAAATCATGATTGATTTCGAGCTTTTTTTGATTGATTCAATTTGATTTATAAGGCATGAAACTCTTCAGCTGAGACATTTTTATAGCTCAGAATCCAAGCACACAATTCGTCTTGGTCATTCAAGACGGTAATATCTTGATCAATTTTTTCATTTATCGAAGAAATCACACCCGTTAAAGGACTTGAAAACTCACTCACGGCTTTTTCTGCTTCAACTTCAAGCAACGTTTCACCTTGTTTTAACTCTTGGCCTTCTCCTGGCAAGTCAATAAATGTGATTTCACCTAATTCTTCTTGCGCTTCACTTGTTAACCCAACAACATATTCCGATCCATTAAACAAAATCCATAAATTATCTTTTTTCTTTAAACATGGTGTTTTCATTTTAACAAAATCCTTTCATATGCATCTGCTTTAAAGCCATTCGCTAAAAATTGGTGGTCTTTGACTAAAATCGGTCGTTTTAACAACATCCCATCACTGTTTAACTGTTGACTGGCCTCTTCTATTGTATAGTCATTCACCAAATCTTTCAAGCCTAGTTCCCGATACTTCATCCCACTTGTATTAAAAAAACGACGAATAGGCAACTCACTTTGGGTCATCCACTGGGTTAATAACGTGACACTTGGCGGCTCTTTCACTAAGTCAATCGTCTCAACTTCAAATCCAGCTTCTTCTAACCATTTTTTTGCATCTTTACACGTACTACATTTTGGATACCAATACAGTGTAATCATCGATTTCGCTTCCTTTTTTCATTCATTTCTACTTCTGGTGTCGCTTGATATCGCATCGATAAAATCAAGCCAATCCCAATCATATTACTAAGCAAGGCCGATCCCCCTTGACTGATAAACGGTAAGGGAATTCCGGTTAACGGTAGCAAACCAATATTTGCCCCAATATTTTCAAAAACGTGAAATAAAATCATCATAATAATCCCTGTGGCAATGTAGGCATAAAATTCATTGTTCGTGTCAAAACAAACGCGAATCATCCGATAAATCAAGACAAAATACAGCAAAATAACGAGGGTACTTCCAACAAAGCCAAAATTTTCGCCAATGACGGAAAAAATCATATCCGATTCTCTTACTTGGACGTAAACATCGCTCACATTGAAGCCCTTACCGAGCATGCCACCTGAGCCAATCGCCATCATTGAATTGGCGACTTGCATCGAACTACCTTGCATATCATGGAAAGGATCAATCCATGCATCAATCCGCGCGAACTGATAAGCGGAGAATCCAAATTTGGATAATATCTCTCGGCCCGTATCACTCAATACGAGAAAAATCATGGTCACTCCAAGTAATAACATCACCACAACTGTCGGCACGATAATCTCCCAAGAAATTCCTGACATTAAGAAGATCCCACCAAAAATAGCTAAAAAGACTAACATAGACCCAAAGTCATCTTGTAACATAATTAAGACAATCACCGGTAGCATCACTGCTAACATCTTGGCAATCAATAAGCCATCTGTCTTTAAGGTGGCCACTTTGCGATAAGTCGCATTATGTTTGGTAACGACGAGCGCCAACATTAAAATCACCGCGATTTTCATCAATTCCGCCGGTTGCACACTAAAGCCACCTAAGCGGAACCAGTTGCGCGACCCCGTTGCTTCAAATGTTGCTTGGTCATAAAACTTTAAAAGTAACCCCATGACAATTAAGCCTAACCCATAAATAAAGGGAGTGAGTTTCCAAAGCCATTTTGATTTCATATGCATAATAATGACGACGGCTACGATACCAATGACATACCATAATACTTGACGCCACACTTCTATGGCTGGATTCCCAGTAAAAATAGGACTTTGATCATACGCCACATAAACAGCGGCTAAACCAAATAAACACAAAATAAAGACGGGCAAAATCACCCCGTAGTCAATTCGATTATCATTTCTAAATATATTTTTATTCATCGCTTCGCTCTTTTCTTAAGAAATACTTCTCCTATTATAGAGGGCTTTTCTAATAATTGAAAGAGAAGGGAACGACATTCAGTAAATTTTTAAGTTTTTAACAACAATAACCAATCATTTAAATAAGTTAGTGCTTTATTTTTTTAACTATTCTCTTCTTTTTCAACCATCTAATCAAATGCACCTTAGGAAATGAGGTTGTCTGAATGGATAACGGACTCTGAGCCTAGATGCCCCGGTGAACTTACAGAACTTTTGAGCAACTAAGCGTACAAAAAAAGCAAATTGAAACTTTCTATGCAAGTCAACAATTTGCTAATTCCTTCAATTCGTCGAATCAAGTGTCCGAAACATACCCGACGGACAAAATAAGTCCTAGTTGGTTACCAAAATACGAGAAGAAGCCTTCGTTTTCGTCCGCTCTCACCAAGAGGTTTGTCTCTTATTATTTGAGCGTTCGAACCAAATAAACTTCTTCGCAAAAACCTTTTAACCCATTATAGATGCGTTGCGCGCGCGAATGTTGTCGACACAAAGCAAAAACGGTCGGGCCACTCCCACTCATTAAAGCGATATCGGCACCATACTTGATCATCCGATCTTTAATTTGTTGCACAACCGGGTATTTAGGAATCGTAATATCTTCTAGACTATTCCCCATGTGACAAAGCATCTCTTCATAGTCTTGCGCTAAAATCGCTTGTGATAAGCTCGCCATATCCGGATGACTCAATTCGTCAATCTTTGAGACTTGTTGAAAAATTTTCCTAGTTGAAACACTAATACGCGGTTTCACTAACACAACCCAACATTGAGGCATCGGGACAAGTGGTTGAACAATCTCTCCCTTACCTGCAATAAAAGCCGTTGTACCATATAAGCAATACGGGACGTCTGTTCCAATCGTGACCCCAATTTCAATGAGTTCTTCCATGGAAAGATTCAAATTCCATAAGCGATTCATCCCACGCAAAGCTGCGGCACAATCAGAACTTCCCCCACCAAGTCCAGCAGCGACAGGAATGTTCTTTTCGATTGAAATTTTTAAGCCTTTCGTGATGCCGTAACGTTGTTTGATGATCGAGGCAGCCTGGTACACATTATTTCGTTTATCAATGGGTAAAAAAGCTTTATTCGTCTCAATCAGAATCTTGTTTTCTGGAATTTCTTCGAAAATTAAGCGATCGGCTAAATCGACACTCGACATCACCATCTCCAATTCGTGATAGCCGTCTATTTCCCGCTTATACAACACATCTAAGCCTAAGTTGATTTTCGCTGGTGCTTTTTCTATAATTTCCATTTCATCACCCACCACTTAAAATCATTTGATTCATTCTATCATAGTAAAAAAAAACTGTATAGTTCGTCCGTTTAGAATACCGTCTATATTTTTCGACTTTGACAATTGACCTTGCAAAATCTCATCCAATCTTATCATGCGCAATATCTGGCAAGAATCGAAACGGAGCACGGGATAAGGTCGTTTTTTTTCTACCTATTATTTTTAAAATAACATAATATATTCTTTGTTTTCTCGTAGATTTCTCATTTTATTAAAAGTGTGCTATAATAAGATTATAGAAAAGGGAGGTTTTTTAGAACATGGCAACATTTGGCAAGTTTGAAACTACTATTGTCCCGTCGGAATTTGGTTTAGAGTTTGAAGTCGATACCCCTGTTCGTTTTAGCTTTCAAGATCAAGCAGAAACAGGCGAAGTCGTGAAACAATTGCGTAACTCGGCAATTATTAAAATTAAGGAAACACAAGAAAATAGTGATCTTATGAGAAGAAGCAATGGTGTAATCATTATTAACTATAAACAGTTACAAAAAATTTAAGCAAAAAGGCTATCCAATTGGACAGCCTTTTTTTTATTTTGTACCGAATAAACGATCGCCGGCATCCCCTAGACCAGGAACGATGTAGCCATTTTCATTTAAGCGATCATCTAATGCTGCCGTATAAATATCAACATCCGGATGTGCTTCTTGTAATACTTTGACTCCTTCAGGTGCCGCTACTAAACAAACAAATTTAATGTTTGATGCGCCACGTTTTTTCAAAGCGTCAATTGCCATCACTGCGGATCCACCTGTTGCTAACATCGGATCGACCACTAATAATTGGCGGCTCGTAATGTCATCTGGTAATTTCACAAAGTACTCATGTGGTTCAAGTGTTTCTTCGTCACGGTATAATCCAACGTGTCCGACTTTAGCAGCTGGAATCAATTGTAAAATCCCATCAACCATGCCTAATCCCGCACGTAAAATTGGAATAATCGCAACTTTTTTCCCTGCTAATTGTTTTTGAACACTCTTCATCATTGGTGTTTCAATTTCAACTTCTTCTACTGGTAAGTCGCGTGAAATTTCATACGCCATTAGCATCGCAATTTCATCAACGACCTCACGAAAGACTTTAGTCCCACTATTTTTATCACGGATAATTGTTAACTTGTGTTGAATTAATGGATGATCAATTACTTGAAATTTTCCCATTTTAATCGCTCCTTTTCGTTGTTGCTATTATTGTAAAACAAATTCCATTTTCAAACAAGGAATCTTATAAGACTTTCGTATATTTCCTATAAAATCAGGTCTTGTTCTCATTTTTTTTGAAGGATTCGCTGCTACAAGATCAATAAAAAAGAAGAGGTGACCGACATTTCCTGTCATTCCCTCTTCTTAGACTTTATTCATTGAATGCCGTTAGCGACTCCCCGCTGCTAGCATCGTCTCTTCATCATTATTTGATTTTTAAAGGATGAGCATCGGTCAAAGCAATAACTTCTTCTTTTACTTGTGCCAATATTTCTGCGTCGTCTTTATTTTCTAAGACTTTCAGAATTAGTTTTGCTACTTCAACGGCGCTTTCTTCTTTAAAACCACGACTCGTAATCGCTGGTGTTCCGATACGAATACCACTTGTTTGGAACGGACTTAATTTCTCGAAAGGAATCGAATTTTTGTTCACGGTAATGCTAACGGTGTCTAACAACTGTTCCGCTTGTTTACCTGTCATTCCAAATCCTGTTACTTCAATTAATAACAAATGATTATCCGTCGCACCAGAAACAAGACGTGCTTTACCTGATTGATTAAAGACTTTTGCCATTGCCTGCGCATTTTTAATTACTTGAGCAGAGTATTCTTTAAATTCTGGTTGTAATGCTTCTTTGAAGGCAATCGCTTTTCCGGCAATCACGTGTTCTAATGGGCCACCTTGAATTCCAGGGAAGACGGCGCTATTGATTTTTTTCGCTAGGGCTTCATCATTCGTTAAAATTAACCCACCACGCGGACCACGCAACGTTTTGTGAGTCGTTGATGTCACAATATCAGCGTAAGGGACTGGATTCGGATGTGCACCGGTAGCCACAAGTCCCGCAATATGAGCCATATCCACCATTAATTTTGCGCCAACTTCATCCGCAATTTCTTTAAAGCGTGCAAAATCAATCGTTCTTGAGTAAGCACTCGCTCCAGCTACAATTAATTTTGGTTGATGTTTGCGTGCTAAAATACGGACAACGTCATAATCAAGAACTTCCGTCGCTGGATCAACACCGTAAGCCACAAAGTTATAGGTTTTCCCACTAAAGTTAACCGGAGAGCCGTGCGTTAAATGGCCACCAGCCGATAAATCCATTCCTAAAACGGTATCACCAGCTTCAATTAGAGAAAGATAAGCTGCTGTATTGGCTTGTGAACCAGAGTGTGCTTGAACGTTGGCAAATTTTGCCCCAAAAATTTCTTTTGCTCGTTCAATCGCTAAATCTTCCACCACATCCACAAACTCACAACCGCCATAGTAACGACGACCTGGATAACCTTCTGCGTATTTATTCGTTAAGATACTTCCTTGAGCAGCCATAACGCCCTCAGAAACAATATTTTCTGATGCAATTAATTCAATATTATTTTGTTGACGAATCCCCTCATTCTTGATTGCTTCCCATAATTCTTGGTCAAATTGCTTATAATCCATCTAACACAAACATCCCTTCAAAATAAGATAATCCGATTGTATCACAAAGCGAATAGACTTTGAAATGCTTTCCCTTAATAAACCTTGTTTTTTAAATGATTTCCTTGAAATTATCGATTAAAGACGAACGTTAATCTAAATAAAACGAAATATTATTCAGATGTTAGCTGTTCTAGAAAATTCAGTTGATTCGTTGCTTTTTTCAAACGATTCATATAAGCCACACCTAAGCCTTCTTCAGGGAAGGTTGGGACTAAGATGACGTCGATTGCTGCTTCATCTAAGGCGCGTAAGCCCGCAAACAAGCCTTTCGCTGCTGCTTCCACGCCTTCGCCTTCATAGGCAAACGTCGCTTGCGCTGACGCTTGGTATCGTTCAATCATTTGAGGACTTCCTAATAATCCCAGGCGGATCTCTTTGGCTATGACTAAAGCCATAACCGCTTCCCACTCATCAGGATTGACCATCAATGCAGGCGTTTTAGGGGCGTAATGCTTATATTTCATGCCAGGAGACTTCGGTGCTTGTTCTTCATGGGCTAGATGGGGATCTACTAAGATTTCAATTCCTAGAATCGTTTCTAACGCTTCTTTTGTAACAGCACCTGGACGTAAAATCATCGGGGGTTTCGTTGGATCGCTTAAATCAAGCACCGTCGACTCAACACCAATTGCTGTCGCGCCCCCTTCAAGTATGCCGGCAATTTTCCCTTGTAAATCATGATAGACATGTTGACTATTGGTCGGACTCGGTCGTCCAGAAGTGTTCGCACTGGGACCGACAATCGGAACACCGGCTTCTTTGATCAGTTCTAACGTTAGCGGATGATTGGGCATCCGAAATGAAACGGTCGGTAAGCCGGCCGAAACAACGCTTGGTAATGCCCCGGGTTTGATCGTAAAGATTAAGGTTAATGGCCCTGGCCAAAACGCGTCAACAATTTCTTGCGTCAACGGATGGAAGACCTCGACATAATCTTTTACTTGTTCAAAACTTTCGACGTGAACAATCAGTGGATTGTCACTTGGACGACCTTTCACCGTAAAGACCGATTGAACGGCATCGGCTATTTGGGCATTGGCTCCCAAACCATAGACCGTTTCTGTGGGAAACGCCACAATTTCACCCTCTCGGAGTAACCGGGCCGCTTCTATTAAGTCCATTTTATTAAATATTTTTGTTTCCACAAGTTATACACATCCTTTTTCAAAAAAGTTGGCGAGTTATCAACATTCCTTGCGTTGTTATCCCCATTCTGTGGACAACTTATCCGTCAAGAGGGGATAACTCTGTGGGTAATCGAATAAAAGGCTCCCATTGTCACTCTATCAAGGATTCATTCACTTATTAAAAGTAAAAAATAAATAGTTATGCACAAAGCTGTGTATAACTATTCCACGACAATCATCCGATCTCGCCCACTTAAATCTGGATAAATCGTTACTTTTTTATGTGGAAAAGCCGTTTGAAAAAGTGTTTGTACTGCTTTTCCTTGTTGAAAACCAATTTCTAAAAAAATTTTTCCAGAAGGTTTCAACTTTTCCTTTGCTTGCTGTGCTAATTTTTGATAGATCGCCAGGCCCTCTTCTTCTGCAAACAAGGCCATTTTCGGCTCAAAGGTGCGCACACTTTCGTCCATGACAGACCACTCATCAGCCGCAATATAAGGGGGGTTCGAAATTAAGATATCGATTGGTTGGTTAATGGGCGCTAACGTATCTCCTTCATAAAACGATAATGGGGCGTTTAACGTCTCGGCATTTTCTTGTGCGACTTTAAGCGCGGCTGGCGATAAATCGACAACGGCTACTTCCCAAGTGGGCCGCTCCAATTTTAATGAAATCCCGATTGCACCTGTCCCTGTCCCGACATCGACCACGTACAGTGGCTCATCTGGACATGTTTCTAAACAAAGAGCCACTAATTCTTCCGTTTCAGGACGAGGAATCAAGGTGGCTTCCGTAACTTTCAAACGATGACCATAAAATTCTTCAAATCCAAGAATATACTGCGCAGGATAATGCGCGGCTAGTTGTTTTAAATCTTGCTGAAGTTGCTGTTGTTCCAATTCCGGCATCTCTTTGTGCCAATTCAGCAACCAATCCGTCTTCCGCCAATTCTTACGGCCAAGTAAGACATATAAAATGCTGTGTCCTTCTACCCCTTGTTCTTCTAAAAAAGAAGAAGCCCAGGAAAGGACTTCTCGATACGTTTTAGCCATTTTGGAGCTCTTCTAATTTCGATGTTTGGTCGTAAATGATTAAAGAATCGACAATTTCATCTAATTTTCCGGCTAAGATTTGGTCTAGCTTTTGAATCGTTAACCCAATCCGGTGATCGGTGACGCGATTTTGTGGGAAGTTATAGGTCCGAATCCGCTCTGAACGATCGCCCGTTCCAACAGCCGATTTACGTTCGGAATCATAGGCACTTTGCGCTTCTTGTTGCAATTTGTCATAGACACGCGCGCGTAACACTTTCATCGCTTTCTCACGGTTTTTAATTTGGGAGCGTTCATCTTGCATTGCGACTGCAATGCCAGTTGGTATATGCGTCAAACGTACAGCTGAAGCGGTTTTGTTGACGTGCTGACCACCGGCACCAGAGGCATGATAAATATCAATTCGGATATCTTTATCTGCCAAGTCAATTTCGACTTCTTCTGCTTCTGGTAAGACGACAACCGTTGCCGTTGACGTGTGAATACGCCCTTGCGATTCGGTTGAAGGCACACGTTGTACTCGGTGAGCACCACTTTCATATTTTAATTTTGAAAAGACGCTTTCGCCGGTAATCATCATGATTACTTCCTTGTAACCACCAATCCCCGTTACGTTCGCATCCATCACTTCGACTTTCCAACCTTGTGCATCGGCATAACGTTGGTACATTTCGAATAAGTCACCGGCAAATAGCGCGGCTTCATCGCCACCTGCTGCGCCACGAATCTCCATAATGATATTTTTATCATCATTCGGATCTTTTGGTAAAAGCAAAATTTTAATTTGTTCTTCTAAATCAATTTTTTCTTTTTTCAGTTCACTGAGTTCTTCTTTTGCCATCTCAGCCATGTCTGCATCGAGGTTTTCACCAAGCAGTTCTTCTGTTTCTTCGATGCCGCTTACCACGACTTTATAACGACGGTAAACAGCAACTGTTTCACGTGTATTGGCTTCTTCTCTAGACAAAGCCATAAAGCGTTTCGTATCGGACACGACAGCGGGGTCACTTAATAATTCCCCTAACTCTTCATAACGGTCTTCAATCGATTGTAACTGATCGTACATAGGTATGCTCCTTTTCTTTAATTGCTCTTCATTTTTGGATTAACATAGTGTTGTCGACAAACAGGGTAATACGTTTCATTTCCCCCAATTTGGACTTGCTCCCCTTCGTAAACTGGAACGTGATTCACATAACGTAAATTCATGATTGCTTTTTTATGACAAAACCAACAAATGGTCTTCATTTCTTCAATCTTGTCCGCGTATAACAAGAGGGATTTTGACCCTTCAAACAGTTCATTGCGAAAATCATTTTTCAGCCCAAAGGCCATCACAGGAATCTTTAATTCATCGACAATTTTCGTTAAGTCTAAGACGTGACGCGCACTTAAAAATTGCGCCTCATCAATTAAGACACAATACGGCGTGTAGCCCAACGTTTGCACGACAGAAAAAATATCCGTTTCTTCAAAAATTGGTAGTGCTTCTTTTGAAATCCCAATGCGACTTTTCACTTGACCTAAGCCTGAACGCGTATCGATTCCGCTCGTCATCAAGACAACCGGCTTGTTTTGTTCTTCATAGTTATGGGCAACTTTCAAAATTTCAATTGATTTCCCACTATTCATCGCGCCATATTTAAAAAATAATTGTGCCATCTCTCATCCTCCACTTACTCCTTTGGTATTATACTTGAAAAAGCAAAAATTTTACAGTAAAAGAAAAGAGAAAACGTATTTTCCATTAAAACGCTCACCAGACGGTCTCGTCTCGTTAAGCTTTCAAGCGCTAACAATCTCCGCGCATCTTTTGCCGCTAAAAAAAGCGATGTCAGAACCTTAAAGGAACGGACTCGCTTTCAATCGAACGTTTGATTTATTTCAGTCGTTACTTACCTTGCTTCATGCTTAAAGCGGCTGACTTTTGTTTCTTCTAGTAACCGCCATTCACTTTGTAAAAATCCAAAATCTAATTGATCGTACCACTTACCACTTTGATACACACTTTCGCGATTGATCCCTTCTTGCACAAAGCCGAGACTGCGATACATCTCAATCGCGTTTTGATTAAAACTATGAACATGTAGTCGCACTTTATGTAAGCCTAAATGATCAAAGGCATACGCGAGTAGCAAGGAAACAGCTTCTTTTCCATAACCTTTTCCCCGGTAAGATTCATGGGGAATGCCAATCCCAATCACGGCTAAACGGTTTTTCATCATCACACCGGTTAACGAAATAAACCCGACTAAGGCATCATCTTTTATTTGACGAATCGTAAAGAAAAATGCTTCGTTACTATCCGGGTCGCCAAACATATCTTCCCAATCATCCACACCAAAAGGATGAAACACATCGTCACTAATCCCGCGCATAAATTGAGGATCCCATTGCCACTCCGCAAATAACTCTGTGTCCCCCTCTCTCAACTCTGCCAAATACACTTTTTTCCCACGCATGATGTTAACTCCTTTTCATTTTTGTTTCTTTTGAATACGCTCGTTCCCACACGAGCCTACTCATTTAATCGCAATATTTTCTACCCTGGCAACTAACACTCTCCAAATTGCAGCACGCAAAGTGGCGTCATACAGCGACGATTTAACCTAAGTGCTTGAAAAAACTCACACGAGTCACGTTCATCTCGGACCTAGTGTGAGCTTAGGATTTACAAAAAGACAACTTGTTCGACAACCTCAATGTTAGGGTCTAGCGACTGGATGACCGGACAATTCGGTGAAATCAATTTGACACAACGTTGTGCTTTCTCGTGGTATTCGGTCGCAATCTCCGCATAAATTGTCACGTTGATTGACTGAATCGGATTGGTTTTTTTCGCCATATCCCGCGTATAACTCACCGTGACCTTTTCAATTTCATGCGGCACATTCGAGTTGTTCAACACCGAAATATAGACATATCCCGCACAGGCAGCAGCGGCTGTCACAAGTGATTGCACAGGAGAATAGCCTTCTCCTCTGAGTAAAATCCAAGGTTCTTCAGGTGTATCGAGTGTAAATGCTGGTCCTACTTTATTTAATGTAAATGTTTCAATTGACATGTTAAACAACCTTTCTGTGTTCCCTTATTGATGTTAAAAAAAAGACATATCTGGAATTGGCCAGTAACGCCAAATGACTTTTCCTTCAACAGCCGTTTGCGCTACAAAACCGAAACTACGGCTATCTTTTGAAACTAAGCGATTATCGCCTAATACAAAATAATATCCCTCTGGCACAACCACACTAAAATCATCGGTAAAATTCGTTGCTTCACGAGCAATTTCTTGAAAAAGTTCGTTATAGCTATACGTTTCAACGAGTTGGTCTTGAGCAAACAAGGCTTGAAATTCAGCAAGATACGTTTCTTCTAAGGGATCGCCATTAATCGTTAATTGATCATTGCGCATTTCTACCGTTTCACCTGGTAAGCCAATGACCCGTTTTACCGCTAGTTTATCGGGATCGTCTGGTTCTTGCAACGTAATAATATCAAGACGGGAAATACTGTCCGTTTTGAGTGTTAATAATTTTTGTCCATCTGCCAACGTTGGATCCATTGAGTGTCCCTTCACCGAAACAGGCGTCACAAAATAAAAACGAACAATAGCAAATACGGCGATAATGACTAAAAATGCACCCCAGTTTTTGATAAATTCTTTCACATGATCCCTCCTTTTTCATAATACTTCGAACTAAAATTAGTATAACATAGCTCTCTCAGCAAAGTCCTATCCTGATCCTGAATTTTTTAGGAATTTTCCTATCGAATTAAAGGCATTTCTCACTTGATTATTTGGTATACTAGAGATGAAATCTATTTTAAGGAGGGTGTCTTCATGTCTTGGGACCGAAAATTAAGTCTTTTTTTCCGACGTAATCGTATTTTTTTATACCAACATGTTTCATCAATTCAAATTATTGTGATTTATTATTTACTCGTCACTCTTCTTTCTTTGGGACTTTTTTACTTACCGTTTTTCCGACAAACCGGCAGTGACGCGTCCTTTATTGATTTGTTATTTATGGCGGTCAGTACAATTAGTGTGACCGGGTTAACGACGTTTCCTATTAACAAAATTTTCAACCAAAACGGTGTGATTTTGTTGACGATTTTATTTCAAGTCGGTGGATTAGGGATTATGATGATTTCGACTTTCTTTTTCATCCTCTCCAACAAACGGATTTCCTTAAAGCAGCGGCAACTGATTATGACCGATATGAACCAGCCACGTTTAAGTGGGATTGTTAATTTAATTCGCACCACTTTTTTAATTTTAATTAGTTTACAAGCGATTGGTGGCCTACTCTTTAGTTTCTATTTTAAAGTCACTGGTTACTACGATCGTTGGTCAGATGCCTTCTTCAACGGTTTTTATCAAGCGATTTCGGCAGTCACTAATTCTGGCTTTGATGTTACAGGCCATTCGATTCTCCCGTATTCAACGGATTATCCTTTTTTATTTGGGATTATGTTTTTAATTTTTATTGGAGGAATTGGGTTTCCAGTTATCATGGACTTTCGCTCTTGGCTCATCGATAAATTAACGAAGAAAAAATTGCATCAAATCCCGTATCGCTTTTCATTATTTACGAAAATTGCTTTTTTCTCGTTCCTAATCTTGTTTGTCGCTGGAACGATTACGATTTTCTTATTGGAAAGAAACCATTTATTCCAAGGAGCGTCCCTTTTAAATCAGGGCGTTACGAGTATGTTTTATTCTGTGACAACGAGAAATGCTGGTCTACAAATCCATGATTTAAATGAATTTCAAACAACGACCTTGCTCGTTTTTTCGTTATTAATGTTTATCGGTTGTAGTCCGAGCTCTGTTGGTGGTGGTGTGCGAACCACAACCATTGCCATTATCGGTCTTTATTTATTTTCTTTCTTAAAAAGCGAAAGCCGCGTCAATGTCTTTGGACGTCAAATTGACGATGATGATTTACAAAAATCAATTGTAGTCTTTATGTTGTCGTTATTTATGTGCTTTAGTAGCGTGATTTTTTTGACGGCGACAGAAGATTTCCCGTTGATTTCCATTGTCGTGGAAGTTGCTTCGGCCTTTGGAACCACAGGAATGTCACTAGGCATTACCGCTGCCCTTTCGCCAATTGGAAAAATCGTCATTATTGCATTAATGTTTATTGGTCGCATCGGGATGCTTTACACGTTGTTACTCTTTGTTCCAAAAGAAACACGCGACTTAGGTTACGAATACCCGACTGAAAAAATCATCATTGGATAGCTATTCACGGTTGACTAACTCTTAAAAAAAGGCATAAAATCAGACAAGGATTTCTGCTCTTTACCTGATTTTATGGTATGATTAATTGAATTTGACTACTGCCAAAAAGAGAAAAAAGTAGTCCTTTAGATAGATGGAGGTTTTATATGAAAATTCGTCATTATTTTGCGACAGCTGTCGGCAAAACATCCCAATGGCTTTTACAAACATTTTTCAAAGGTGGTTCCAGTTATCCTGGAAAAATTGCCTTAACACTCGATCCCAATATTTTAGATTATTTAGCCAAAGACTATGAAGTCATTGTGGTTACTGGCACGAATGGTAAAACCTTAACCACGGCCCTGATTGTCAAAATCTTACAACAAGAATTTGATGATGTCTTAACCAATCCAACCGGTGCTAATATGGTGCAAGGGATTGTTTCTACTTTTTTATCGGCTCATGGCAAAAAAGGACGCAAAAAATTTGCGGTTCTTGAAATTGATGAGGCGAGCTTAAGTAAAGTGACGCGATACATTAAACCAAAATTGTTTGTTTTCACGAATATTTTCCGTGATCAAATGGATCGTTACGGTGAAATCTATACAACGTATCAAATGATTTTAGACGGTGCAGCCCAAGCACCAGAAGCTACGATTTTAGCTAATGGCGATTCGCCAATCTTCAACTCAAAAGATACGCCAAATCCTCGTATTTATTATGGCTTTAATCATCAAGCAGATCATGAGCAATTCGCGCATCCAAATACTGATGGCGTCTTATGTCCGCATTGTCAACATATTTTGCATTACAAGATGATTACGTATGCGAACTTAGGCAAATATTACTGTCCAAATTGTGATTTTAAACGACCAGAACTGGCATACCAACTCACTCAACTCGGTGAGATGACCAATGTTTCTTCTGTTTTTACGGTCGATGAAGAATCTTACAAAATTGAAGTCGGCGGCCTTTATAATATCTACAATGCTCTGACCGCTGCAGCAGTTGGCCAGCATTATGGTGTTTCGCCTGAAAAAATCCGTCTTGGACTTGGTTATGACGAAAAAGTCTTTGGCCGTCAAGAAGTCATTACGATTGGCTCGAAAAAATGTACACTGGTCCTCGTTAAAAACCCTGTTGGTCTCAATCAAGTCATTGATACGATTACCTTATCGCCAAATGATTTTTCACTTGTCTGCTTGCTGAACGCCAATTATGCAGATGGCATTGATGTGAGTTGGATTTGGGATGGTTCCTATGAGCACTTAACAAAACGTGCCATTCCCCAAGTCCTAACAGGCGGTGATCGTCGAGAAGATATGACTTTCCGCTTGCAGGTTGCCGGAATTGCTGAAGAAACGATCCACGAATGTGCGAATTTAGATGACGTCATTGCCCAAATTCCACAGCTTCCGACAGAAGAAGTCTATATTTTAGCAACTTATACGGCAGTGCTTCAATTGCGCCAAAAATTAACAGAAAAAGGAATTCTAAAAGGAGGGAACTAAACCATGGCCAACTATCAATTACGTGTCGCCCACCTTTATGGGAATTTACTAAACACCTATGGAGATAACGGCAATCTCCTTGTACTCGATTATTTAGCGAAAAAGATGGATGTTGAAATGACGACGACGATTGTGAGTCTTTATGAACCTTTTGTGGCGGACGAGTACGATCTAGTCTTTTTCGGTGGCGGACAAGATTATGAACAAAAAATCGTCGCCCACGATTTACAAAGTAAAAAAGAAGCCCTCACTTCCTATATTGAAAACGATGGCGTTCTCTTAGCGATTTGCGGAGGGTATCAGTTGCTGGGGCATTATTACGTGACCGCAAATGATGAAAAAATCATGGGAATTGGCGCGCTTGATCATTACACGACGCGGCAAGAAAATCACCGTTTTATTGGGGATATCAAAATCGTCAATGAAACGTTTAATGAAACCTATATCGGATTTGAAAACCATAACGGCCGGACGTTCTTAGGCAAAGGCGAGCGTCCATTAGGGATTGTCGTTGATGGACATGGTAATAATGGCGAAGATCAAACCGAAGGCGTGATTTATCGCAATGTGTTTGGTTCGTATTTCCACGGTCCCTTGCTAGCACGCAATACAAATTTAGCCAAACGAATTTTGAATCTCGCTTTAGCTAAAAAATATGGATCCGATTTTTTAATAAAGTAATCCATACTAAAAGTTAGACAACTAAAAAAAGGCTGACGCATCAGACGTCAGCCTTTTTTTGTTACTCTGCCAATCGAATTCGAACGCCAAAGTGATCGCTCACGACAGGTTCTGTGTGCCCGTCAAACATGACGTCATGTTGCGTGACACGAAGACCGTCGCTCACAAACAGATAATCAATGCGTAACGATCCTTGTTGATCTTGCCAACCGTCAATCGGCCCTTCGATCGTCGCTTCTCCCCTTCTTTTTTCGGCTACTAAAAAGCTATCTTGAAGTGCTAAGGGACTGTCGAGTACTCGCTGATGGCCGATCGTTCCCGCAATCTGGTTAAAATCACCACCTAAAATAATCGGGTATCGCGTGTCTGATAACAGTTCTTCTGCTCTCGCCCATTCCGTCTCAAACGCACCGCCTTCCCACCAGGAATGATGGACATTGCCAATTGTATACAGATTACCCGCACTTTCTGTGACGCCACTTAATAAAATACGGCGCGCGGCCTCTTGAATATCATCACACGTCGACATTAATGAAACCTTAGCTAACAAGGGTTCTTTGGATAAAATGGCCAGCCCTTCTTCGTACTTCCCATAGCCAATATGACTAAATCCCCACGTCCAGTAGTAGGGTTCATCCTTTATTTGAAGCGCTTGGGATAAAACAAGCGCAAAATTATCAGCTAATATCGGCCAAGGGTCATTATTGAAACAATACCATTCATCTAAAATTGCGGGTTCACTACCTATTCGTTGATTCACTTCTTGTAACAAAACGACATCAAATTTTTCTTTTACGATTGTATCGACGAGCTGTTGTAATTTCTCGAGACTATTTTCTTCTACCCAACTGTGGCAGTTCAGGGTTAATACATGCATTTAGAAACTCCTTTTATTTCATTTTTTACTTTATTATAACATAATTTGATTCTTCGCTGATTCGCTCTTGACGATGCAACCGATTGCGTCTATGATAGAGCTAGCATCTACTAGTGCTAGCATACAACTATAATGAAAGCGATTTACTAATTAATCGTTCTTGATTTTTCTTACAAATTTAATCAACGAATCCCCTTTTTACTTGTATGCTAGTATTTACTAGTTGATTATGATACGATATTTTTCGTTAAAGGAGTTGAACGTCCAATGAGTATTACAGTGAAAGATGTTGCAAAAAAAGCAGGGGTTGCTACATCCACTGTTTCACGAGTGATTAATAATCACTCCAGCATATCAGAAGAAACAAAAAAGAAAGTCCGAAAAGTAATGGACGAACTAGGGTACACTCCGAATCTGGCGGCTCGCAATTTAGGGAAACGAAGTGCTAGTGCGATTGGTGTTATTTTGCCACCCTTAAATTCGAAGGAGCGTTTAGGCAATCCTTTTTATTTAGAGACGATCGAAACAATTAATGAGGAAGCGCGTAAATCAAATATGTCGGTCGCCGTAGCTTCTGCTAGAGATTTTGAGACCTTATTAGCCAATGTTGAACGTATGCATCGGCAAAAACAAGTTGATGGCTTTATTCTTACTTATTCCGATAAATATGATCCAATTATTACCTATTTAGTTGAAGAAAACATTCCTTTCACGTTAATTGGACAACCTTATCAACAAGAAGAAAAAATCATTTATGTCGATAACGACAATCAACTATTAGGTAAACAAGCCACCGAGCATTTGATTGAAAAAGGACATCAAAAGATTTTATTCATCACGAATACAACGCATGAAAATTTATATTATGAACGCTTTTTTGGCTATCAAAAAGCGTTAATGATGACAGGATTACCTGTTTTCCCAGCAGTTTCCTTTGAAAAAACAGAAGATTATCCGAATTTCGCGGAAGTTTTAAAAGAAACGCAAGCAACGGCTCTCGTCGTTATCGATGATTTGTTTGCCGTTCGTATTATGCAGCTTGCGACGCTCTTAGGGTACAAGGTCCCCGACGATTTATCGGTCATTAGTTTTAATAATTCAATTTTTACAACGTTAATTCATCCTTACTTAACGAGTATCGATATTGATGTTGCTTCCTTAGGTGAGATTGCGACGCAACAATTAATGACGCAACTCACTAAAACCGAAGCACAAAGCAGTCTACGAGTTGTTGTACCGCATGAATTGATTCAGCGTGAAACCGTCTTAAATAAGCACAATATGAATAAAACCTATCCTCTCTAAACTGAAAGGATAGGTTTTTTCGTATTCGTAAAATAATCAATTCGTTACAGAAGATTAGCTAAACTTATTTCCCAGGTTCAGAGGCAATCAGTTTGAGTTCCCCTTTTATTTCCCAACGCTCAATTTGGTTTGGTAAAATGAAACTCGTTCCCATTGTTAATGGATACGTCTTTTCATCCACGATTAATTCCCCTTCACCCGTAATCACAGTCACTAAGGTATAAGGAGCCGCTTTTTCCATGCTCAAAAGACCGTTAACTTGCCATTCATACACATTAAAAAAGTCAGTTTTTAAGTACGTAACGACGGTCGAGTCACCGATTTTTTCTTCCACAATCGCATTTTCAGGGCGATTTGATGGGACCGTTGTGACATCGATTGATTGTTGAATATGTAGTTCACGGGTTTGTCCCGCATCATCTTTACGATCATAGTCGTATACGCGATAAGTTGTATCAGAACTCTGTTGCGTTTCTAAAATCATAATCCCTTTGCCAATCGCATGAATTGTCCCACTTGGAACAAAGAAAAAATCACCTTTTTTTACCGGTACGCGGGTTAATAAGTCTTCCCAACGACCTTCTTGAATCATCGTTGTTAATTCTTCTTTGGTTTGTGCATTGTGTCCATAAATAATTTCAGCTCCTGGTTGAGCATCAATAATATACCAGCATTCTGTCTTCCCTAATTCACCCTCGTGTTTCAAGCCATAGGTATCGTCTGGATGAACTTGTACCGATAAATCGTCTTCGGCATCTAAAATTTTTATTAATAATGGAAAAACGTCTTCCGTTGGTTGACCAAAAAGCGCCTTCTCGTTTGCCCATAATTGATCTAATGTTTGGCCTTTGTAGGGACCGTTTTCAATCATACTCACGCCATTAGGATGCGCACTAATTGCCCAGTCTTCCCCGATTTTATCACTTGGAATGTCATAGCCAAATACCGTCTTTAACCGGCTACCACCCCATATTTTTTCTTGGAATACTGGCTTCATAAATAATGGTTGCATACTCACACTCTTCTCCTTTTGATTGCGTATTTCTTGGTTATTATAACATGGTTCACTAATTTATTTCAGCTAAATAAAGGGTTTTTATAAAAGAGAGTCGAATAACTGGGCTCTTAAAAAAAGAAGAAGCATGCTTCTTCTTTTAAAGTTATTTATTCTTTTTGAGGATAAACCACCATTCAATCCCCATTGGATCAAAAATCGTTAAAATTTGTTTCTTTTTATCGATGTAAAAGTCTTGTTCTTTTTCGATTAAATGCTGTTCTAAGGCAAGTAAGTCTGCTTCTTCAATCGTAAATTTCAAGAAATCCAGTCCTAAGACTTCATCTTCAGCT
Source organism: Enterococcus aquimarinus (assembly GCF_001885765.1). Classification (GTDB taxonomy): domain Bacteria; phylum Bacillota; class Bacilli; order Lactobacillales; family Enterococcaceae; genus Enterococcus_I; species Enterococcus_I aquimarinus. The sequence goes on from NZ_JXKD01000015.1 coordinate 32,354, forward strand.
GTCATAAATTGCTTCCCAGCCGTATCAGTCAATGTTAATAATGGCACTGTCGCAGCTACCCCTAAAATATCATTGAAAAAAAGTTGCGCTTTTGCTTGATTCGGAACATTCAAATGAATCCCCGTAATCTCAGTTTCTGCCGTTAACAAGGTTGTTTCATCGCCTTGTTTTAATAATTCTTCAGAAGTGGCTACTGCTTCATTTGTTGGTTCAAAATAGATGACTAATTGATTTCCTTCTGGATCTTCGATGATTAATTGAATAGAATCTTCCTTCAGTGTCAATCCGATAACAGGACTTTCACGTTTTAAGGCACGAGAATAAATACTCGCAATTTCTGCTAAACTTGCTACTTTTAACGTATAATGTTGTAATTTTTTGATTTCTCCAAAATGAGGATACGCTCGTGGACTTTCTTCTAACCATAGATGTTCTTTGTTACTTCCCTTAATCCCCATCATTGCTAAGGCATTCTCTTCTTGTATTAGAGAAAAACCGACGATTCCTTGATAGAAAGCAATCATTTTGTCGCGATCTTTCACCCGAATCGTAATTGTTTCTAATGTAGCCGTTTCTCCTAATGTAAAACTCGACATCTCAAACTTCCTCTCTTTAACTTCTTTGACTATTGTACTGTTGAACGCTTTATTAGGCAACTAAAAACCTAACACTTTTTGATAGAAAATAAACAACAATCGCCGGCAAAAAGGAAAAATTCGCATCTTTATCTCTTTTTAGTCAATCTATGATAAAGTAGTAGAAAGAGGAAAAGGAGGAATTCCCTGTGGAAAATTGTATTTTTTGTAAAATTATCGCGAAAGAAATCCCGAGTTACCCGATTTACGAAGACGAGGACGTCTATGCTTTTTTAGATATTTCTCAAACAACTCCTGGCCATACGCTACTCGTGCCTAAAAAACATGTATCTGATATTTTTGATTATGATGAGACACTCGCTAGCGCTACATTTTCTCGTCTACCAAAAGTAGCACGCGCAATCGAGTCCGCTTTTCCTGAGTTAGCAGGATTAAACATTATTAATAACAATAAAGAACTGGCTTACCAAACTGTTTTTCATTCACATATCCACTTGGTTCCACGCTTCACGAAAGCAGACGATTTTGCGATTCACTTTGGTAACCATACTGGAAAAGCGACTGCGCAAGAAATGACGGACTTAGCTCAAAAAATTGCAGAGCAGGTGAAATAAATGATGAAACAATTTATCAAAGGACTTTTTGTCGGCGGAACAATTGGCGGTGTCGGTGGTTTATTATTTGCCCCACGTAAAGGATCAGAAACGCTTAAAATATGGGAAGAACCGATTAAAGAAACGGCGGCAACCATTCAAACCGTCAAAGAAGATTACCAAACGGTGAATGACAATCTCGCTAAGACTCAAGAAATCGCGAAGACAAGTTTACCGGCCTTTCAAAAATCATTAGAAGAAGATCTGAGAGCGTTCCAATTTCAAGCAAGGCCTCGTATTAATCGGATTAATGAACAGTTAACTTTACTCCAACAACACCTAGAAAACTCGCCTTTGAATAAAACGACGAAATAAGAAGTTTCTTTGAATTTCCAGAGTTTTTTTTTTGAATGCGTTCTTTTCTAAAATAGAGTGTGGTATAGTAGGAACTGTTAATCGTACCGTAACGAAAATAGAATTTAGATAACAGGAGTGCAACTATCCATGACAAAGAAAAAAATTATTTTAGCATTAGCAACATCAATGAGTATCCTGGCCTTAGCAGCTTGCTCTAGCGAGACTAAAAACACTGAAATCGCAACAATGAAAGGCGGTACTATTACTGCACTTGATTTTTACGATAATGCTCGTACGCAACAAAGTAGTCAACAAATCGTATTTGACATGATTTTATCGAAAGTCTTCACGAAACACTATGGCGAAGACATTACGGATAAAGAAATTGAAGAAGAATTAAAAGCGGTATTCGGCGATGCTGATATCGATGAGCAGTTAAAACAAGCTAACATGACACGTGAAGAAGCGAATAAATTAATGCGCGATCGTCTTTCTTTTGACAAAGGTTTACGTTCACATGTTGAATTAACCGATGCGGACTTAAAAGCAGCTTGGGAAGCTTTCCATCCTGAAGTTGAAGCACAAATCATTCTAGTGACTTCTGAAGAAGAAGCAACTGATTTGTTAAAACAAGTGAATGAAAAAGATGCGAACTTTGGCGAAATTGCAAAAGAAAATTCATTGGATGCGTCAAGCGCCGAAGAAGGAGCTGTAACATTTAGCTCTGCAACGGATACCACAACGATTCCTGCTGAAGTAAAGCAAGCAGCATTTGCTTTAAAAGATGGCGAAATCTCTGAGATTATCCCGGTTCAATCTGCTTATGGCACACCAACTTACTACATTGTGAAAATGGTGAAAAATACACCAAAAGGCAATGACATGAGTAAATTTGAAGATGAAGTGAAAGAAGCGGCAACGAATGCAAAACTAGCCGATCAAACATTCATCAATCAAGTGATTGGTGAAGAATTAATTAAAGCCAACGTAAAAATTAAAGATGATGCTTTTGCAACTATCTTAACAACATTCATTGATGCAGCAACACCAACGGAAGAAACAGAAGAAACAGAAGCAACCGATGACACGACAGATACTAAAGCAACAGAAGACAAGGAAACAGAAACTTCTGAATCCGTAACGACTGAAACAGAATCTAAATAATAGTTAACACGTCTCGTTTTTTAATCATTGACGGGGCGTTTTAACTATTTTCAATAGAAATTTTATTTTTGTCTCACATGTCTCAAACCGAAATACTAAGCTAATCAATGAAGAGATTGTTCATTTCATTGGTTAGTTTTTTGACGTATATTAAAGGTGAAAACGTTATGAGAATCTCCGTAAATCTTTAGGTTAATGGCAGATGTAATAAAAGAAGCGAATCTGTATTCTGAAAAATCTACTTGTACGGAAGAAGTAACAGAGAAGATGGCGAAAAAACGAATATCCTTTAAATCATGATTCTGAGGAGGCCCATAGAATGGAAGAGTTATACAAAACACTCTTAAAAGAAAATGCTGCTTTAAAACGCTTGAACAAAGAATTATCCGAACAACTATTTAAAGAGGACTTCACGCATTACCCTTGGATGGGCAATCTTGGACATTGGTATTGGGACTATCCCGAAAACCAAGTCACCTTTAATCCTTTAAAGGCTGAAGCTATTGGATACAAGAATGAAGATTTACCTGAAGATGTCGGGTTTGAATTTTTCACGCAAAAAATCCATCCTGAAGACTACGAACATGTTATGGAACAAATGCGAGCACACTTACAAGGTGAAACGCCCGTCTGGGAAGTCAAATATCGAATTCTAGCCAAAGACGGCTCTTGGAAAGTTTTTTATGATCGTGGTAAAATCACGCAACGAGACGCCAATCAGAAACCACTCTTTCTCTCAGGGATCGTTTTTGACGTAACTGAAAGTGAATGTAGTCTGCAAGAAGAAATTCAAAAAGCTCGTTACTGGCAGAATCAGGCGCAATACGATCATTTAACACAATTATATTCGCGCTACGAGTTAGAAAGACAACTCAATCTCCTTGACCAAAAGACCCGCCAAACAAAAGGTAGCTATACGTTAATCATTATCGATATCGATTGTTTCAAAAACATTAATGACACACATGGGCATTTAATGGGCGATTATGCCATCAGTCAAATGGGAGCTGCCATTGCAAATGCTTGTCGTTATTCTGATATTACTGGACGCTATGGTGGCGATGAATTTCTGATTGCGCTACCGGATACAAGTAAGGAACAAGCACTCAATATTGCGAGTCGAATACAAAGCGAATTTGTCAACAAGCCTTTCCTATCAGGCTTAAATCCTTCAATCAGTGGTGGCGTTGCAACGAGTAGCGAAGCCACAGATATCCGAAAAATGATTGCACTTGCAGATGAAAGACTCTATTTAGCGAAAAAAAATGGCCGTAGTCAAATTGTGATTGCTTCGTAATTCTTGATTTCAAGTAGCACGTTTTAGAACATTAGCCGTAAAAAAACCGTATTTCCTTTATTCGTTTGAATAAAGAGAATACGGTTTTTCGTCTAAGATTAGCTTAATATTTTTTAGTAAAGTCATGAACTACTAACAATTTATGGCATTCAAACAATCGTTTTTCCCAATTAAAATCATTGTCCGCACGTCAACAAGTATGTACCTTAGCTATTAAACATCTTTTGGGACATAAAAACTACGATTATCCATACCAAAAATCCGATCCGTATATTCCCCTGGTGTTGTTTGGCGAATAGAGGTTAACATCATTTGCATGGAAGCATCGAGATTATCAATTTGGTGCAAGATTTCTGCTTCTAAAAGACGCGGTCGTACCGGTGAACCATATTCTAATAAACCGTGGTGGGATAAGACCATGTGTCGCAAAATCACGACATCTTCTACTGTATCATCAATTTTTAAAGCGAGACAAGCTTTCGTAATTTCTTCATCCACCACGACCAAATGTCCTACGAGGTTCCCAATTAACGTATATTCCGTCGTCATTGCTCCACTAAGTTCAATTACTTTCCCGAGATCATGTAAAATAATCCCTGCATAAAGGAGCGAAGCATTCAGTTCTGGGTACTCACTCACGATTGCCTTACCTAAACGCAACATGGTCGTTGTATGATGTGCCAGACCACTCGCATAGGCGTGATGATTGCGCTTAGCTGCTGGATATTCAAAGAATTCTTTTTGGTATTTTGTTAATAAATAACGAACAATCCGGTTCCAATGTGGATTGGTAATTTCAAACAACGTCTGGCTAATTTCAGCTTCCATCGCTTCTTTTTTAATCGGTGCTCGTTCCATATAAAGTGTTGGATCCGCGGCTTCTTCCGTTGCTAATCGTAGTTGCATAATTTTCACTTGGGGCGTCCCTTGATAGAGCTCACGTTTGCCACTTAACATCACCACTCGCCCTGCCTGGAAACGCTCGACTTCTTCTTCAGAAGCATCCCAAAACTTGCCGTCAATCGTACCTGAAGTATCTTGAAAGGTAAACGCGATAAACGTCTTACCATTTTTAGCTTTGCGAATATCGGCATTTTTGATTAAAGTGTACATTTGAAACTCTTCATCGACTACTAATTCACGTATTTTCTTCATATCTTTTGTTTTTGCCAAAACAAAAACATTCGTCACATCCTTTATTCCATCATTTTTACCGCTTGCTGACACTCTTGATAATAGCTTACCATTTCTTGGTCGGAAGACAAACAAATGATTTGATAGTCTTGACCAAATTCCGCTAATAAACGTGCCAATTGGCGTTTGCGTGTTCCATCATAATGCAACCATCCATCATCAATGATGACGGGAGAAAGAATTTTTTCCTGTTGTAAGGCTAAGTAGGCAAAACGTAATGCCATAATCAGTTGATCTTTCGTACCTGTCGATAATTGATAAATCGGTTGGGTACCGTTGCTCGCAACAACGGTGAGGATGCCTTCGTCTAATTTTACTTGCTGGTAAGATTGATTGGTTAACAAGGAAAAATAATGCGAGGCTTGCTGGAGTAATTGAGGCAATTGTTGATCGGATAAGGCTGTTGCCAAATCAGCTAGGAAAGTACTTAACAGACGGTTTTTCCCCCAAAGAATCATTCCTTCTTCGATTTCACTTCTCAATTCCATTTCTTGTTGGTAACAATGATCGAGCGTGCCATCACTTTGCAATTGCTCTAACTGTAATTGGAGTCGTTGTTTTTCTTCCAAGTCCAAACTCAAAGCCGCATAAAGTTCTTCTTGCTGCTCTTTGATGCGTTGTTTTTCCTCGGCTAATTCATTTTTCGTTATTTTCTTTTTAAATAACGGCGATAGTAATTCGCTGAGTTCTTTCTTACGAGCGAGCTGTTTTTCTTTTGCAGCCCACTGTTTACTCCATAAAGGAATTTCAGTCGGATGGGTTAACCCAAATTCCGCAAGCAATCCTTCATAAGTCACAAATAATTCTTCTCGATTTGTCTTTAGGCGACGTAATTGTTGGGCAAGGAGCGTGCTTGGTTGTTGCAAACGTTCCATCTTGATGGCTTGCATCTCTATATGAAAATCTTCTAAACACGTCATTTTTTCATTGAGATTTTTATTTTCTAGCGGCAACCAATCATAAAAGTCAGAAAACAGTTCCTCATACAGCGCGAACTGTTGTTGATTCTCACTTTCTTTGGGCTTTAGCGTGGCTAACTGCTGCAAATGGGCTTCATACAACGCCACTTCACGGTTATATTCATCGACTAATTGGAGCCACTTCGCGGTTTCTAACTCTTGACCAAAAAAAGGTTGTAATTCTTTTTTGCGCTGCGCAACTTGCTGTTTTAATTGGTGAATTTGTTGTTCTTGCTGTTCTCGATTATCGAGCCATTCGTTCTTTTTCTGCATCTTCTCTTGCCAAAGTGGCTTGCTTTGTTTGACTTTTATTTGTTGAACTTGCAAATAAATACCGGCTAAAGCTATCCCAATACCTAAGGCAATGAATAGACCTTGGATAGGTCCACTCCATAAAAAGGCTGCAGCAAAAGCTCCTACGCTACCGACTAGTAAAGCGAGTCGCAAAGCACCCGACTTTTTCGGTGCAAATAACTGCGGCGTTTGTTTTTCGAGCGTTGTAATCTCGGTTTCCAGACTCGCAAGTTGTTCATTTAGCCAATTGAATCGTAAGCTTTCTTCCTTTAATTGAGCCTCATCTGCTTGTATCTGATGAATCACTGCTGGAATAGTCGGATCACTTTTTTCCGGGAGTTGACGCCAACCACGTTTTTGTTGGAGCGCTGCGAGTTCTTGACGGATTTGTTGTATTTGAGCATTGACGCGTTGATTGTCATCCAGTAAACGACTGACCGTTACTTTCTCTCGTAAGATTTGTTGAATATTAGCTTCTTGATCGAGATAAAAGAAATATCTTTCTGAAGTTTGACCACTTTCTAATTGCGCAAGTTCGGCTTCTTTATTTTGAATTTCTTCTGAAAGTTGTTGGTATCGTTGATGAAATTGTTGCAATTTACGTGTTTTTTCTTCTGATACCCCTGATTCTTTGACGTTTTCTAGCTCACACCATTCCTCGTAAAGCGGCCAATGCAGTTGTTGTTGCTCTAACAATTGACTTCGTTGTTGTAAGATTTGTGCTTGTCGGTTACTTGTTTGTGCTTGCGTCTCATAGTAAGCCAGTTTTTGATAGGCTTGTTGCACTTGGGCTTCTTGTTGCTCTTTCTGGTGAATCGTTTCCTTGAGTTTTTGCCACTGTTTTAACTTTTGGTTGAGTGGTAATTTTTGGCCTTTCAACTTATACATTTGGTGATTATTCTTTTCATATTGTTGCATTTGGTTCATCACTTGCGCACTACCACTAATTCCTAAAGAAATTAAGGCTTCATGTAACTCCTTTTCTTGTAAACGATCGAGCTCTGATAATTGTTCTTGTTGGAACGTAAAGACTTCTTGGAACGTTTCTAACGTTAAAGGGGCAAGGATCTCATTTAAAAAAGCTTCATCCCCTACGACATCTCCCATTTGAATCTTCGCTTTTCCACGATTGAGTTGACGGAATCGTTCAATCAAAATCTCGCCATAAAGCGGATGCCAGATCCAAAGTTTGCCTCCAAACGCCGCCCCATCACTAGGCCGATAATCACGTTTTTTGGCACTTTTTTTCGCAAAACCAAATAACATCGTTTGAATAAAATGGTATAAAGTTGATTTTCCCGTCTCGTTTTCACCAAAAAATAATTGATTTCCTGCAGAAAAATCAATTATTTTTTGACGGTAATGACCGAAGCCACTAATCTCTGCTCGAATCAGTTTCATTGTCAGACCCTTTCCAAACGTATTCTTGTTCGATTTCTTTACTTGCTACTTCAAAGACACCTTGCTGAAAAGCTTCCATCTTCATCACTTTACTCGCAATTGGGTGTTGCAAGAGTTCCGCCATCACTTCACGAAAGACATCGGCGTCTTGATACTGTTGGAACAGCGCTCGTTTTAAAGCCGGACTCGCATTCAACTGAACTTGTTGCTCAAAAACGACCTGAATTTCTTCCATTTGATAGATTCGTTGCGCAAAGCCCTGCAGTTGCAACTCATGATTTAAATAAGCAATTAATTCCTTTTTTTCTTTTGCATTTAACCAATTTTTGGGTAAATCAGCGGTTTCACTCAAAACGAGGCGAATCAGTGCTTTTTGAGAGACCGTAAAGAGACGCTGAATTTTTTCCAACGCCATTCTTTGGTTGGAGACGCCAGCCAGCGAAAGTGTGATTTCTTGCCACGATAACTGATGAACAGGGATCGCTTCCCACGTTGCTTCCCCTTGCGTCAGTGTCACCAATAGAATACCCGGCGTTTCTTTTTCTTTTTGCGTATGACCTTGGGGTGTCCCCGGATAGATAATCGGTGGTTGCGTTGATAACGCCGTTGCCACATGAATATGACCTAATGCCCAATAATCATAACCTTTTTGTTTCATTTCTTGGACGACAAACGGGGCGTAGTGTTCGCCTTGTGGATCTCCATGATACATGCCGATATGATAGGTCCCTTGACGTCTTGGAAATTGCGCCACTTTCGATTCGTCTAGCCAAGGTTTTTGATAACTAAAACCACTAATACAATAAGAAACACCTTGTTTCGTTTCACCTGTGATCGTTTGGACTGTTTCTTCCGTAAACAGATGAACATTTTTGGGGAAATCAAACCAATAACGTGCTTCTTCATAATAATCATGATTGCCAAAACTCAAATAAATCGGAATATGGGCGACTTCAAGCCGACTCATTTGAGTGAAAAATTGATGTTGTGTTTTTAAACTCGGACGATTTTGGTGAAACGTGTCTCCGACAAGAAGGACAAAATCGACTGCCTCTTGAATTGCCACGGATACGATAGATTCTAGCACTTTCTCGTTTATTTCAAGTAATTCATCGACAGACTCATTCATTAAATAGAGGCCTTCAAAGGAGCGGTCCAAATGTAAGTCCGCACAATGGATAAATCGTAACATGAAAAAACCTCCTCTTTTTCCTTATATTTTACCATTTCAGCAAAAAAAAGCCAGACGAACACGAAAGTTTGTTCGGTAATCAGAGGTTGTTATAAAAAGCGCTTTGACTTGAGAAAAAAGAAAAAAGAGACGAAAATCGGTTCGTTGATTTTCAGTCGCTTTGACTTTTTTTCCGAGAGTCAGTTTTTTTAACACCGTTTCCTATCAGAGGTTGTTACAAAAAGCGCTGTGACTCGAGAAAAAAAGAAAAAAGAGACGAAAATCGGTTTATTGATTTTCAGTCGCTTTGGCTTTTTTTCCGAGAGTCAGCTTTTTAACACCGTTTCCTATCAGAGGTTGTTACAAAAAGCGCTTTGACTTGAGAAAAAAGAAAAAAGAGACGAAAATCGGTTTATTGATTTTCAGTCGCTTTGGCTTTTTTCTTTTTGTACTGTTTCAATCGATTCTCTGATTTCTTCTAATACTTGCGATAAAAAATCAAAAATCGGCTGCTGTTCGATATCCATCGTAATGGCTTCTTCTTCTCTCGTTAGTTCAGATTTGAATTTATTAACGGGCGCAACGATTTGAATCGACGCTAGCGGATAGCCCTCATCGATGATTTCACTTTGTCGATTCACAAACAGACGGGGGGAATCATTTTCAAAAGTCGTCATTGAATTTCCGGTAGCCACCGCGATTCCTTTTTTAAAATAGCCAGTCAATTGGCCATTTTCGCCATATTTTTCGACTAAGTGAAGATAATGCTCGATCATTTCCTGATCGTTTAAGCGTCGGCCGTTCACTCGTCTGACATGGACACCAGGTTGTTGCTCAGGTGATAACCCATTCAAATATACGCCTTCATCTATCGCTATCGTGGGAATTTGTGCTTGCTGAGCATAACTCGTCGCTTTGATGATCGCATTTTCTGTCGGGGTTTTCCCTGTCTCTTCAACTTCTTGCGTAATCCCTAAGTCTGATAATGTGACAATATCAAATCCTTTTTCTTGCAAACGTGTCGCATAATAACGAACTTTTGCTTGATTGGTTGTAGCAAATAATATTTTCATTGTGATCCTCACCTCTTCTTTTGGTCATTTCTCGTCTCTTTACAGACAAAAGCAACTGAAAGAAGGATCTTCTTTCAGTTGCTTTATTTTTTATTACGATTATCCTTCGTATAGTTCTCTTAAAGGGTTCATGATAATTCGATTTAGGTCATTTACAACAACGCTGAAGGCTTGTTCTGTTTGCATTAAATGGCTAATAACGGGTTCGCTTTGCACTTTTTCCGCTAATGCTTGTGCTTTTTCTGCATCTTCATCCGTCATTTCTTCGCCAGCCATCATTTTTTGGTGCATTTCTTGTTGGAAAGCTTGAAACTCTTTGAAAATCCCATAAGCCTCTTCATTTTGTTTTAAACGATTAAACGATGCACTTAACGTTTGGAAGGCTTCGTCTTGACGAATCTCACGTTCTAATTGGTTTGCTGTATCATATAAATTTGATGACATATTATTTCCTCCTAGAAATTATTTACTTCCTAATTGTACCATGCTTTCACTTTCTAAGCGATTATTTTAAGGGAGTAGATCTATTAATTCACGTAAGACTTCTTTTCCTTTTTCAATCGCTTTGCCACCGACTTCTTTGGCTTTAACTTTCGCTCGTTCTGCAAGGTCATCCACTTCTTCTTTCCATTTTTCCACCTCTTCATTTTTGGTGGCAGGATCGACCGCATCCTCGGCAGCCACTACTTGACCGCCCGTCCAGTACGCATTGCCTACCGTAAAGGGTGTTTGCGACGTGTAAGGTAAAATACCTTCCGCTTGCGCTTTAAAGAGTGCACCCATATTTTCGCCACCGGTGCCGCTCAGTACATTTTCCTTACTCGCCGTTTCAAAGCCAATCCAAGTCGAGATGACAACGTCTGGAGTATACGCAATCATCCATTGATCATTACTTTTCGTCGTATCATAACTACTCTCTGTCGTACCGGTTTTTCCGGCAATTGTATAATTATAAGGATTAGCACTCATCCCTGTTCCATTTGAAAAAGTTCCCAAAAGCATACTTGTCATTTCTTCACTCGTTTCTTTGGAAATCACTCGTTTCCCTTTAGGTTGGGTTTTGTCCACAATAACCGCACCCGTTGAATCAATAATTTTTGTAATTAAGTGAGGCGAATAGAGTGTGCCGCCATTTGCAAAAACACCATAAGCACTGGCCATAACCGCAGGCGATGTTCCATGTTCGAGTCCGCCAAGCGCTAAACCATAATATTTATCTGCTTCCGTTAGTGGTAAGCCAAATTCTTTTGCTTTATTAAATCCTTTGTTTAATCCAATTTCGTTTAGCAACCAGACGGCTGGTAAATTCAAGCTTTGCGCCACGGCTTCATACATTGGGACTTCCCCTTGATAGGTCCCATCAAAGTTTTTCGCCTCATAATACGATTGTGGCTCATCCTTTAGAATACTATCCGGTTTATATCCCGCTTCTAAAGCGGGTGCGTAAACACTAATTGGTTTAATGGTTGAGCCGGGCGAGCGTTGCATGCTAATAGCGAAGTTGAAGCCACGGAATGTATACTCACCACGTCGGCCAATTAGCCCTTGAATGCCGCCCGTGTTTGGATCGAGCGCAACAGAAGCCGATTGGACAATCTCACCGGTCGAACTATTTGGTGGGAAATATCCGTCTTGCGCATAGAGTTCTTGCATATTGCTTTGATAATTTTGATCCAGCGCCGTATAGATTTTATATCCTCGCTTCATGACGTCATCTCCATCGAGTCCATATAGACGCACAGCCTCATCGATGACCGCATCAAAATAATACGGATACTGATAGCCTGAACCTTCTGGATTGTAGGCATCATAAAGTTGATCGCCCAGTGCCACTTGCTGTTGTTCAGTGGCTTGTTCTGGGGTGATTTTGCCTGTTTCAGCCATCACACTTAACACCGTATCTCGACGGTTGGTTGCGGCTTCTAAGTCATCAATCGGATTATAAATCGAAGGTCCTTTTAACAATCCAACTAAGGTTGCGGCTTGTCCGACTGACAAATCAATTGCATCCACACCAAAATATTTTTTAGAGGCATCTTGAATCCCCCATACCCCATTCCCAAAATAAGAATTATTGAGGTACATTGCTAAAATTTCATCTTTGCTATATTGCTTTTCAATTTCAATTGCAAGAAAAAGTTCTTTGGCTTTACGGGTAAATGTTTGATCAAGCGTCAGATAGGCATTTTTAGCAAGCTGTTGGGTGATCGTACTCCCCCCACCGCCAGCTGTACTGCGATTAATCAATAGGCGTGACGCCGCCCGTGCAATTCCTTTTAAGTCAAAGCCATGATGTTCATAAAAACGTCGATCTTCTGTGGCAATCAATGCCTCAACCACATAAGGCGAAATCTCCGTTAAATCGACATAACTATTACTTTTCTCAGCACGAAATTGGCCGGCTTCCTCGCCATTTCGATCATAAATAATAGTCGATTCTTTCAGACCAGAAGATAAATCGGCGACATTTGTCGTTTTCGCTACGTAAAATAAATAAGTGCTAGTCACTAAAATTCCTGTTAACGCCATTAAAATAATAATTTTTGTCAGATGATATTTCTTCCAGACTCTTGATAGCCACTGGGAAAACTGTTTTAGATAGGGCTTGATCCATTGCCAAAAACGAATCAAGTGTTCCTTGATTTTTTGTATGATTGCTCTAAAATCCATTGGCACTCCTCCTCATTCAACCCCTAGTTTAGCAGACCCTTTACCGTCTTTCCTAGGGCGAAAGTTGTACTTTTTCTGAAAAGTCTCCCTATTTTACCATCCATGCGTTAAAAAGAATGGTTTTTTTCATTAAGAAAGCTTTAAATCTGTTATAATAAGCGTGAAATGAATCAAAGGAGCCTGTCAAACATGGATTTTACCATCACTTTACCTCATACCCAAAAAACAATGACTATTCGTGAGCTATTAGAAAAAGAGTGGCTTGTTCCACGCAAAGTCAGACATTTTCTACGCACTAGAAAAGATGTCAAATGCAACGGCGAAGTCGCCATGTTCCACCAAGAAGTTCAGGCAGGCGATCAGATTTCCCTCCATTTAGAAGAAAGTGATTATGCTTATCAAGAGATTCACTTAGGGCTTGCCAAATTCATTGATGTTCTCTATGAAGATGAGCATGTCATTATTGTCAATAAACCTGCAGGCTGCAAAACGCATCCTAACCAACCGAACGAAACCGATACGCTGCTCAATCATCTTGCGGCTTATTTAGCACCAAAAGCGCAACGTCCCTACGTCGTCCATCGCTTAGATAAAGAAACAAGCGGCGCGATTTTGTTTGCCAAAAATCCGTTTGTTTTACCAATTCTGGGGCGTCTCCTTGAGCAAAAACGCATTTATCGTCGTTATCAAGCAGTCGTTCATGGCTTACTGAAAAAAGATTGTACCATTCATCAAGCAATCGGCCGTGATCGTCATGATAGACGAAAACGCATCATCGATCCAAGGAATGGACAAGAAGCTGTTACGTATGTCACCATTGCCCAAACACTCAAAAATACTACCCAAATTTACTGCGTCCTTGATACCGGTCGAACGCATCAAATCCGGGTCCATCTCGCAAGTCTTGGTCATCCACTTGTCGGTGATCCGCTTTATCAATCTAAACCCGCTCCTCGCCTAATGCTGCACGCGATTGAAATGCATTTTATTCATCCTTTTACAAAAGAAAAAATGGTGGTGCAAGCACTCCCTGGTTTATGGTAAAAACAATTCCTATACGTAGCAAAAACGCCTTTTTACAATAGTTCAGATAGTCATTCCCTGATTACTATTGTTAAAAGACGTTTTTTTGCGGAGGTTTATCTCGTTTTTTGCCGGGTGACGTTTAAGTTATTCTCTAGTTGCGTTGCTTTATGTTGATAGTGTTTATAAAGCGTCGCAAATTTTCCTTTGTATGTTTCGTCCCACGGTTTGGATTTTCCACAAAAATGCAAAAAGACGGTTTCTTCAATTAGATAGTTCACATCCCATTTGCCTAAACTCGTTGTTTCATAGACCGCTGATTTGCGGACATCGTAGTTAAATAAAAAGTCAGAGACTGCTATGAACTGATCTCCATATAAGCCATTCAAAATATCTTGATCCGGTAATAGTAAATTCAGACGATTATTCTCAATAAAGGTAAAAATATCTTCAGCCTTCACTACTTTACGAATTTGTTTTAAGTTCATTAATAGCACACCTGAATTATAATAACCTTCTGCTTCGTATGTTTTTAAACGAATTTTATTAATCACATTGGTGACGTTCGTCAAGTGCGTATGACTCGCAGCTGCGTAAAGATGATCCCCCATCTCCATTTGATAGAGCTCGACTACATCATTAATACATAAGATATCCGCGTCAAGATAGAGGATTTTTTCGAGGTGATCCGGTAAAAATTGGTGCGCAAGTAAGCGATAATAAATAATTTCCGGATAGCGTTCAGTCACAGGCGCTTGGGCAAAAAGTGTCGCTCGGTCCATCTTCAAAGGATAGTAATTCATGCCCAACAATTGACAAAACACCGTTAATTCTTCGTCAAATGTCGTTTCTTCAGGATGTAAAAGATAGACATTATACGTGGTAGCACTTGAGTTTTTCTGAATTGAATATAAGGTCGTCTTCAACTGACGAACAAATCGTTGATCAATCGCAAAGAGTAAATTTATTTCCATCTTAACACTTCCTTTAAACTAAATATCGTCCTACTTCAATTATAACAACTTCTCTTATTTTTGATAGTCTTCCTAGACGACTATTATTGTTTCTTATTGTTAAGAACGCGACGATATTGTTACCATACGTTTGATTGTGCTAAGGGTTTGTGCTCATTTTAGGATTATCGATACCAGTTAAGAGCATCTATCTCCAATAAAATTTCACCATTTAGCCATAAAAAAACCTCCACACTCGCCCGCGTAGGCGTAGTGTGAAGGTTCGGATAAACATGTTTGATTTTGTCTATAGATATGGTATTCCCTCATTTTAATTTTAAAAAAAGGCAATTAGTAAATAAAATTAGCTGGATCAACAAAACCACTCCAAATATCCGTTGCGATTCCAAAATGCAAGTGAACGCCAGTCGAATTGCCTGTCGTACCCATTGTGCCAATTTGTTCTAAGGTGGTAACGCTTTGACCCACGGTAACATAAACATCTGTCATATGCATATAGTAGGTGTAGTAGCCATTGTCGTGTTGAATAATCGCATAATTCCCTGCACTCCAATGATTTCCTGCTTCCACAACCGTGCCATACCGTGCCGCTAAAATCGCCTCACCTTGATTGCCAGTGTAATCAATGCCGTCATGCATATTACCCGAATAACCTGTGGGGTCCGCTCGATAACCAAAAGAACTGCTAACATTTAATGCTCCTTTTAAGGGAGAAAGAAATCCGGTTACAGCTAATTTATCGGCCAATTGTTTCGCCTTCGCTTCCGCTGCTTTGGCTTTTTCTTCCGCAATAGCTTGTTCTTCTTTTAATGTTTCTAACGTTGCTTTTTCATCCGCTAACATTTCCGTTAAGGTTTCAAATTCTTCCACTAACGTTTCTTTCTCAGTTGTATTTGTGGTAACGTCTGCTTCTAGTTGAGAAAGAGTTGTCTCTTTTTCAGCGATTGTCGCTTCTAAAGTAGCCATTCTTTCTTTTAACGTCTTGATTTCATTTTCATGATTTTTGATGCTATATCCCGAAAGATTCGCGCCTGACATGACGCCTTGAATAGCCGCCACGACCCGGAGCCGTTCTTCTTTTGTCATTAATTGTTCCTGAAGTTGCGCTTGTTCGTTATTCAGTGCAACGATTTCTTTTTCAATTATTTCTTGTTCGGAATTCAAAGTCTTACTTTCTTCTTCAAGGGTAACTTGTTGGTTTTGGTTTTCAGTGACTTGTTTTTCTAAGGCAACAATCGTCGATTCTTGGGCCTTAATCTGGGGTGTCGTTTCAGTAGCTTGAGTAACGTCTGGTAAGCAAAACAGCAAGCCTAAGCCTGCAAGTAAAACAAAAGACTTCATTTTCAATAGTGGTACGCTCCTCTAAATTTATTCCTTCGCTACTTTAGCATAAATTAGCAGAATAAAGCGTAACAAATCCACAACAAGTTGATATCAAATAAAGAGAAATGATGACGAAAGACGCTATCTTGCAACATGAAACCCTTTTCTATGACAACTAGATTACAGTGGTCTTGTGATTTAATTTCTAAGTAACTTGAGTTCATCTTGGGTTAAGGGTCGAAACTCACCTAAAGCTAACGTTTCATCCAAGGTTAATCCGCCCATGCGCAAGCGTTTTAAATACGTTACTTCTTTCCCCACGGCTTTCACCATGCGCTTCACTTGATGGAACTTTCCTTCATGTAAAATCAAACGAATTTGGCACGTATTCGCCGCTTCATCGACAGTATCAATCATTAATTCTGCGGGCAGACAAACTTCGCCCCCATCAATTGTGAGGCCTTCTTTAAATAAAACCACATCTTCAGGTGTCATGATTCCTGCTACTTCCGCATAATATTCTTTTTCAACATGATGTTTCGGTGACAAGAGACGATGAGCAAGTTGGCCATCATTCATAATCAATAATAATCCTTCAGTATCTTTATCGAGACGACCAACCGGAAAAAGGTCTTCGCGAAAGGTGTCATCATCAAATAAATCTAAGACTGTAGCGTCGTGATTATCGACTGTCGCCGAGACGACTCCCCCTGGTTTATTCAATAGATAATAAAAATCTTTTTGATAATGGACTCTTTCTCCCTCAAATAAAACGAGATCTTTCTGTTCCTCAACCTGAAATTTATCGGATTTCACAACAGTACCATTGACCGTCACATATCCTTTTTTGATTGACTGTTTGACTTCTTTTCGTGAGCCAAAATTCATATCGGCTAAAAATTTATCTAAGCGCATTGGACTAACTCCTTCTCTTTTATTCAAAAAAAGAGCTGTGTTGCGACTGCTTGCTACGAGTCAATCTTCGAATCGTTCACGAGCGAAGGACTTGTAGCTGACTGTCTCAACCCAGCTATTTTTTTATTTAATTCTTAATTTATGACGCAAACGAACCATGTTAGGTCCTAATAGTTTATCGGCAATCCGAATTTTCAATCCTAAATAAAGATACGCAAATCCTCCGCTACCGGCTACTAACATGACCAAGATAAAGGATTGGATTTTATGTTCATCGCTCAAGAACGATCCAAAAACAGCTTTCGCAAGTGCTGCAACGACGATCATACAAATCGTCATCAATAACATGAGGAGCGTCCGCCGTAACACGAGACTGCGATTAAAATGCGTTTTTTGATGCAATTTGCGCAAATTCAGGTAACACGCAACACCTAGCCCGATCGTTGTTGAAAAATGCGGACCATAGGACTCTAAAAGATAAATACTCGGGGCTTGTAATAAAAATTTAACGATAAAGCCGATTCCAAAAAATATCATCGCAGACATGTTTTCATAAATCCCTTGCAGCATCGTTGCAGAAATCATAAATAATCCTAACACTAGACCGGATAGACACGCTACCATTAATAAGCGTGAACCTAGTACATTATAGCCGTAAAAAATGGTATTTAAGGGATATGCCAGTAAGACCATACCAAAAGTGGCAGGAAACATGATAAACGAGTAGAGTTGTAAATTATTGGTTACTAATTTCGTTAAACTCCGTTGATCTTTTTGGGCGTAAGATTCCGTAATTAACGGCAATCCGACGGCAGCCATCGCCGTTGCTAGCCCGATCACGACCATCGTCAATTTATCGGGATTGACACTGAATAACGCCATTAAATTTTGCAGTTCTTGATTGGTATATTCCGTAAACATACTCATCATGCGAATAAAAGTGAATTGATCGACTAATTT
The DNA here is from genome assembly GCF_001885765.1 of Enterococcus aquimarinus. Classification (GTDB taxonomy): domain Bacteria; phylum Bacillota; class Bacilli; order Lactobacillales; family Enterococcaceae; genus Enterococcus_I; species Enterococcus_I aquimarinus. The sequence goes on from NZ_JXKD01000015.1 coordinate 50,318, forward strand.
AAAAATCGTAATCGCCGATCCGACAATAATAAACGGAATCGCTTCTTTAACAGTTGAAACCAATATCCCAACCGTATCAATTTTCCCAAGTTCTTGACTTTGCTCCGCTAAAATCGCCATTTTGACTTTTTCTTTTCTAAAGTAGTAAAGTAAGACTCCAATACCACCTAATGCCCCAATAAATGCCGCAAAAGTCGATTGCGTTACCGCCGAAACGTAATCGCCACTTCCTAAACGCATAATGATAAACGTTGCCATCAGCATATAAATGACACGGAAAAATTGTTCCACTAACTGTGAAATCGCGAAAGGACCGACATTTTGAGTCCCCTGGAAATACCCTCGCAAGACACTCATTACGGGAATGACAAGAATTGCCACACTTAATGAACGCATCGCTGGCACTAAGTCGTCTCCGCCACCTGATGCTTTGGATAAGGCAGGCGAGGCAAGATACATAACAGTGGCACTAATAATTCCAAAAATAAACATGATTTGCAGTGCGCGTTTTAATAAATTTTGACTCGTTCGATACTCTCCTCTGGAATTATGAAAAGCGATTTGCTTAGCAATCGCTGCCGGAATTCCTGCCGTTGAAATCATGATAAATAAGGCATAGACATTGTAGCCCATCCCAAATAGGGCATTGGCAGTTTCCGCATTGTCGCCCAACCAAAAATACCATGGAATAATGTAAACCACACCAATGAGTCGCGAGCCAATATTACCGACAGTTAACCACGCAGAACCCCGGGCCATCTTCTCTTCATTTGTTAGCAGTGGTTTTTGAATCTGTTCTTGATGATCCATATGCCTCTTTCCCAACTTTCTTCTTTTTACATACCTTCTATTTTAATGCTTAAAGACTTTTGTCGCAATCTATTTCTTTCGTTTAGAAGTGACTATGCTATAATTATCTATATCGATTCCTACGAATAAGGAGAAAACGTATGTATACCATTACAACCACAGAGCTTTATACTTTATTAAGAAATCATCAATTACTCGTTTCATCCCCGATAGATGACACTTTACCCGAACAAACCTTTCATCACCTTTCGTATGATTCGCGTGATGTTCAAACACAAACCCTTTTCTTTTGTAAAGGGTTAGCGTTCAAAGAAGCCTTACTACTCGATGCCATCACAAAAGGGGTGACGGTTTATTTAAGTGAAATTTCTTATGATACACAAGCAAATGAGATTTTGGTCACCGATATTCGCGAAGCCATGGCCGTTATCGCCCAAGCTTTTTATCGTCATCCGCAAGATCAACTGATTAAAATTGCCATGACGGGCACCAAAGGAAAAACCACAGTTGCCTATTTTGTTCATCAAATTCTTAAAGATGCTTATGGGCCAAAAGTGGCCTTATTTTCTTCGGAAGAAACGACAACAGATGGCGTACACTATCATCCTTCTGTTTTAACGACACCTGAAGCATTGGTCTTATATCAACAAATGGCCCAAGCGGTTGAGAACGGACTCACGCATGTAGTGATGGAAGTCTCTTCACAAGCCTATAAAACCAAACGTGTTTTTGGACTGACGTTTGATCTTGGTATTTTCTTAAATATTAGCCCCGATCATATAAGTCCGATTGAACACGAAACATTTGAAGAGTACTTTTTATGCAAACAAGAATTACTGTTACATAGTAAAAAAATGGTGATGAATCATGAGTCGGATCACTTTGAGGTCTTAGAAAACCTCTGTCAGATTAATCATATTCCTTACCTGACTTATGGAGGTTCAACCGCTGATTACCCCGTTATCGCCATGGACGATCCACGAGCCTTCGAACTCAAAAGTGCCACGGATCCGCTAGCGATTAATGGCAATTACGCCTTAACCATATTCGGTCATTTCAATCATGAAAATGCGGCTGCTGCACTACTGGCTACCGCTTGGTTAGAAACACCAAGAAACCATATGAAAGAAAGTCTCAGTAAGTGCGTGATTCCAGGTCGGATGACCCTCTTTGACTTACCAAATGGCGCGCTTGCCTTTGTCGATTTTGCTCATAACTACTTAAGTTTGCTTTCAATGGGACAACTCGCAAAAGAAATTCGTCCGCATGGAAAAGCCATTGTCATGACCGGAAGTGCTGGTGGCAAAGCGCTCTCGCGTCGCAAAGATATGGGACTCGCGATTACGCAGATCTATGATGTCGCGATTCTAACGAGTGATGATCCAAATTTTGAAAATCCGAATGCCATTGCCGATGAGATTCAACAGGCAATCGAAAATCCTGAAGTCGCTGTTTATCGCGAGATGGATCGAGAACAAGCCATTTATTTAGCCCTTTCACTTGCTGGTCCCCAGGATGTCGTTGTGCTGGCTGGGAAAGGAAACGAAGCCTCGATGAAAATTGAGGGGCACGATGCCCCTTATGACGGAGATGCGATCTATGCCCAAAAATGGATTGCTACGCAAAAAGAGGCTTGATATGTTGCGTTTTTGTAACAAAAATTACGTTATGAACACATTGCCCATTTTGTAACAAACTTTCGTTATAATAAACCCGAAGAGATTGGTAAAGGGGCTTGTTCCATGAAATTTTTACAAAAGAAAAGTGTGATGATTGTTGTATTCAGTCTTTGTACTGTCATTATCGGTTTACTGGCATGGAAGTTATTAGTGCGTTTCGAGATTATTCAATTACATGCACTCGCACCGAAACGTTATTCACGGACAAATTCAGCTAGTGGGATGATTTTAGTTTTCTTCATGCCCATTATTGCGACTGGAATGTTGTTTTTAGGTGTCACTCGAAAAAAAGATTAGATTAAGGAAAGATTTCTTTGAATAGAAGAAGTCTTTCCTTATTTTTTACTAAACAGCCTTCATGAAAATTTCTAACTTTCTTCCTTTTATGTTAGAATGTTGTTTGAATCATTTAAATATGAAATTTTAATTATTAGGACGTGAAATTATGTGCGGTATTGTTGGTTTTGTGAATCAGAAAAATCAAAAAGAAGCCCTTATTGAAGCGATGATGGAACGAATCATTCATCGTGGACCCACGAGTTCCGGAAAATACGTGGATGAGCAAATCGCTCTTGGTTTTCGTCGCTTGTCAATCATTGACTTAGAAGGCGGCTCACAACCGATCTATAATCAAGATCGGAATAAGGTCATTATCTTTAACGGCGAAATTTACAACTATCAGACATTGAGAACAGAATTAGAAACTCTAGGCTATCTCTTTGAAACAAAAACGGATACTGAAGTCATTCTTCATGGTTATGAGGCTTGGGGAGTTGACGTGTTACAAAAACTACGCGGTATGTTTGCCTTTGCAATTTGGGATATCGACAAACAAGAACTCTTTGGCGCCCGTGATCATTTTGGAATGAAACCTTATTACTATGCGGAAATGAATGGCACCTTTATGTTTGGTTCCGAAATCAAGAGTTTTCTCGCGCATCCAGATTTTGATAAAACGTTAAACAAAGCGGCGCTAAAACCGTATTTAACATTCCAATACTCACCACTTAATGGCGAAACGTTCTTTAAAGGCGTTCACCGTTTAGCAGAAGGGCATTACTATTTTTATAAAGATGGCAAACTAACGATCAATGAGTACTGGGATGCCGATTTTACGAAGAAAGAAAAATTAACACGTGAGCAATGGGTCGATAAAATTGATCAAACGGTGCAAGAATCCATTATGCTTCATAAAAATGCGGATGTTGAAGTTGGGTCTTTCTTATCAAGTGGCGTCGATTCGAGTTATGTCGCGGCCGTTTTACGACCAGAACAAACTTTTTCGATTGGTTTTGATGATAAAACGTATAACGAAGCGATTGAAGCGCGGAAACTAACGGAAACAATCGGCTTAAATAATATTGCTGCCATCATTCACGGAGAAATGTCTTTCAAAGCCTTCCCCTTGATTCAATATCACTTGGACGAACCGGATGCGAATCCTTCGTGTGTTCCGCTTTATTTCTTAGCAAATTTAGCGTCACAGCACGTCAAAGTCGTCCAATCTGGCGAAGGAGCCGATGAACTCTTTGCCGGTTATAGCGCCTATGGCTTACATACGCATTCCAAAGTGGTACGGGTTGTGGCTCAAGGTTTAAGAAAATTACCAAAAGGCCCACGTTATTCGATTGGTCGCAAACTAGGCAAGATGAAAAACTTCCAAGGTCGCTTGCACTTGTATGCCGCTTCTGCACCTGCACAAGACTTTTTCATTGGTCATGCAGAGATTTTTGAAGAACAAGAAGCTGCTTCTTACTTAACGGCCGCTTACCAAGATGCGCCAAGTGTGGCAGAAATTGTCGCACCACATTTTGCCAAAGCTGAGAAATTAGCGGATGAAGAAGTCAATAAAATGCAATATTTAGATGTCCATCAGTGGATGCCAAAAGATATTTTATTAAAAGCTGACAAATTAACAATGGCAAGCTCTTTAGAGTCGCGGACACCGTTACTCGATATCGAGTTGATGAAACTAGCGCAAAGTATTCCAACAAAATACTTAATTAACCAACACAACACCAAAGATATTTTCCGTCAAGCTTCGAACCGTCACCTACCAGAAGCTTGGGCAAATCGTGAAAAACTTGGGTTCCCTGTGCCAATCAAAGCTTGGTTACGAGAAGATTTTGGTTATGCTCAAGTCAAAGCGCTTTTTGAAGAAGCATTTGTCAAAGAATTTTTTGACCAAGCGAAAATCATCCAACTATTGGAGGATCATCATACAGGAAAAGCCGATCTCCAACGTAAAATCTGGGCTATTTATGCGTTCTTAACTTGGTACAAAGTCTTCTTTATCGACACAGACATTCCTAAAGCCGAACCAATTATTTATGATACTTTTTAAGAAGAAATAAAAACAGCTGACACCCCGTTTATCATCGAGGTGTCAGCTGTTTTTTTGGTTTTTCGCCAAATCGTATGGATCGAAATTGATACTATTTGGCGAATGAATCTCAGTTAACCGCATGTGAGATACCTTTGCTCGATCGAACTTTTGAGTGCATTGTCCTATTCCTGGCAGAAGCCATTCACTTATCTCCTAAGGTTTTCTTTCTTCTTCTGTGTTACTTCGACTGGGAATTTTACTGATCATGCCTGTTGGGCTCGTCGACCTCAAGCAATAAATTTTCGGCTCGTTTTAAGTGCCAAAAAATATAACACAACATTCCAAACAAGAGCGCGATTCCGAAGTAGGCTCGGATTGCAATCACGTAAAGAACCATTAGGCTAAACAGGAACACCGCGACGTAACGCCCGATTTTTAACGCACGTTGGGCTTTCATTTTTGGTGTCATCCAATCCCCTCCTTCTAGTCCACCTGCGAATAAGACGTATTATTTGCTACCACTTGATAATATGGTCATTATTTTTCGCTACTTGTTTTTTCCCATAATTGTTTCATGACTGGAACATTCGCTAAATCGGTCATATTTGATGGAATAATGACCGTATTTGTCTCGCTATTTGCGACTTCTTTAAAAGCTTCTAATCCTAAGTATTGTAGGACTTCTGGCGTCAATTCACTTTCTTTAATCGCTTGATTTAACGCTTTAATACGTAATTGTTCTGCTTCTGTGATGACCCGGATTTTTTCAGCTTCAGCGGCTGCATCAATGCGTGTTCTATCCGCGCGTGCTTCTGCGTCAATTTTGGTTTGTTTGGAACGTGCTTCGGCATCAATCTGCATTTCGGATGATTTGGCTTCAGAGTCTAAAATTAAGGAGTGTTTGCGTCCTTCTGATAAGGTGATCATCGATTCTTTATCACGTGAAGCAGTAATGAGTTTATTCATTGAATTAATAATTTCATCGGAAACTAAAATTTCACCAATATTGATCCGATCAATCGCGAGTCCATAACCAGCCGTAATATCTTTAATCGACTCAAACAACGCGACGTTAATTTCTTCCGTTCCATTTAATACTTCATTTAAATCCATCTTTCCGATAATTCCGCGTAAGTTCGACTGCGCATCTTGAATCATCGCCGTTACAGCATCTTCGTTGTCATAGACGAAAGCACGAACATCTGTCACGTGGTACTTAATCGCTTCATCAATTTGGACAATTACGTTATCGCGCGTAATCGCACTTTGAGGAGGAATTTCTAATGGTACTTGTTTTAATGACACTCGTTGGCGGACTGTATAGACGATCGGGATTAAAAAATGAAGGCCCGGTTCTAACGTCCGGACAAACTTCCCGAAACTTTCCACAACTTTCACTTCTCCTTGATGGACAATCACGGCCGTGCTGGTTAATAACCAAATCAATAAGGCAAAGATTAAAACAAAAATAACGATTCTAGCAACAAACATCTCATACACTCCTTTTATTTTCTAATTTCAATGTAGTCTTCACTTTCTTCAATTAAATAATCATTTACTCGCACAAAGGCCTTACCATTTTCGATGGCAAACACTTCTAACATACTATCGACATTAGGTTCACCTTCAATGACTACATATTCGATGTAACGCCCCAGCGCAAAAACGACGCCTCTAATTTGCGTGCCTTTACTGCGAAAGTACTTACCGAGTAATTTGTGATCCAAATAATCCAATTTCGTCAACTCCTTTACTTGTCACAGACTCTCTTTCATTTTACCACTTTCAGCGTCAGACACAATATGAAAACCGATTCTACTATGCAATCGCTTCGCTGAACGCTTTTGAATAGGCTGTTTTCATGTCACTCGGCATGAAAAAAATTGAAGTCAGACATGTAACAAAAAAACTGACCTACTCTTTGAAGTAAGGTCAGTTTCCATTCATTGATTAATTGGCTACAATATTAACCAATTTTTTCGGAACAACAATCACTTTACGAATTGTTTTTCCAGCTAACAGTTCTTTAATTTGAGATTCTTCTTTAGCTAATTGCTCCAGTTCCTCACGCGTTGCTTGCGTTGGCACGAATCGTTTTGCACGAACTTTGCCATTGATTTGAATGACAATTTCGACTTCATCTTCCACAAGCGCTGCTTCGTCATACGTCGGCCATGGTGCATACGTCAAGCTTTCTGTGTTTCCTAGAATCGACCACAATTCTTCCCCAATATGAGGCGCAATTGGTGCCAATAATTGGACGAATCCTTTGATATAGTCAATCGGTAACGCGTCGACTTTATATGCTTCATTGATAAATACCATGAGTTGCGAAATTGCGGTATTAAAACGTAGTTCTGCGAAGTCCTCGGATACTTTTTTGACCGTTTGGTGATAGACTTTCGTTAACGTACCATTGTTAATCGTCGTAATCCGGTCACGCATTTTCCCATTCTCGTCAACGATTAAACGCCAAACGCGATCGAGGAATTTGCGACTACCTTCAAGACCATTTTCATTCCAAGCGATAGCTGCGTCTAACGGTCCCATGAACATTTCATACAGTCTTAACGTATCCGCACCGTATTGTTTCACGACATCATCAGGATTCACTACGTTACCGCGTGATTTCGACATTTTTTCATTATTTTCGCCGAGAATCATTCCTTGGTTATACAATTTTTGGAATGGTTCAGAAGTTGGAACGACGCCAATATCGTACAAGAATTTATGCCAAAAACGAGCATATAATAAGTGTAAGACGGCGTGTTCCGCACCTCCGATATAAATATCTGTCGGTAACCAACGTTCTAATTTTTCATAATTCGCGAGTTCATTTTTATTATGAGGATCGATAAAACGAAGGAAATACCAAGAGCTTCCCGCCCATTGTGGCATGGTATTCGTTTCACGACGCCCTTTCATGCCTGTTTTTGGATCGACCACGTTCACCCATTCCGTGATATTAGCAAGAGGAGACTCACCAGTACCACTTGGATGAATATCGTTCGTGACTGGCAAACGTAACGGTAATTCTTCAACTGGTAGCGTGGTTGTTGTGCCATCTTCCCAGTGAATGACAGGAATTGGTTCCCCCCAATAACGTTGGCGTGAGAATAACCAGTCTCTGAGACGGTAGCTAACTTCTTTTTTCCCAACTCCTTTTTCTTCTAACCACGTAATCATCGTTGCCATCGCGTCATCTTTTTCTAACCCATTTAAGAAATCAGAATTGATGTGTACACCATCGCCGACATAGGCTGCAACATCAATGTCGCCACCTTCAACAACTGGAACAATCGCGATTCCAAAGGTTTTCGCAAATTCATAGTCACGTTCATCGTGCGCTGGAACAGCCATAATAGCACCTGTTCCATAAGTTGCGAGGACATAATCGGCAATCCAAATCGGCACTTCTTGCCCATTGGCTGGGTTAATCGCATAAGCTCCCGTAAAGACGCCGGTTTTTTCTTTCACTAAATCGGTCCGCATTAAATCTGATTTTTTACTAGCCGCATCAATATAAGCATCGACAGCTTCTTTTTGTTCTGGTGTCGTAATCTGTTGAACAAGATCGAGTTCTGGTGCTAACACGCAGTACGTTGCACCAAATAATGTATCCGGACGTGTCGTAAAGACGGTAAATTCTTCGTCGCGATTCGCCACTTTAAACGTCACGTTCGCGCCGTAAGAACGACCAATCCAATTCCGTTGCATTTCTTTAATGCTTTCTGGCCAGTCCAACTCTTCTAAATCATCTAATAAGCGATCGGCATAAGCCGTAATTTTTAACATCCATTGACGCATCGGTTTGCGAACAACATCATAGCCACCACGTTCGCTCTTGCCATCGATGACTTCTTCATTGGCGATGACTGTTCCAAGTTCCGGTACCCAGTTAACGGCCACTTCTGCTTCATAAGCTAACCCTTTTTCATAAAGTTTGGTAAAAATCCATTGCGTCCATTTGTAGTACTCTGGATCGGTCGTATTGATTTCACGGTTCCAATCATAACTAAACCCTAGTGAATTAATTTGACGACGGAATGTCTCAATATTTTTCTTGGTAAACTCAGCGGGATCATTACCAGTATCTAACGCATATTGCTCTGCGGGTAAACCAAAAGCATCCCAGCCCATTGGATGTAAAACGTTATAGCCTTGGCTGCGTTTCATCCGAGACAAAATATCGGTTGCGGTATACCCTTCTGGATGCCCAACGTGTAATCCTTGTCCGGATGGGTAAGGAAACATATCTAAAGCATAAAATTTAGGTTTATTCGATTCTTCTTTCGTATTAAAGCAATGATTTTTTGCCCAATACTTTTGCCATTTCTTCTCAATTTCTCTGTGATTATAGTTCACGATAAACGCTCCTCTGCTCATTTTTAATCATAAAAAAAGCCCTATAAGAAACAAACTGTTCCTCATAGGACGTTAAAGACGTGGTACCACCTACATTTACTAGCTAAAAAAGCCTAGCCTCAACGTTTTAACGATCGTCACCGTATCTTCCTACTATTCTTCAAAAGATAACACTCAAAGGCGAGTTCAAAAGTTTCTCTGTACATTTCCACCAACCATGTACTCTCTACGAAAAGAACGACTCTCTACTATTCCTATTCAAACGTGTTTTATTCAACTTAGATGTATCTTAGCAAACTTTCAAATGTCTTTCAAGTTTTTTAACGAACTTTCAATGTTTGACCGACGTAAATCGTATCAGACGTTAACGAATTTAACGTTTTTAATTGCGCAATTGAGAGATTGTATTTTTGAGACAGCATCCAAAGACTATCGCCACTGACTACTTTATGGCTCTTTTCATTACTTGTATTAGTCGTAGTCTGAGCAGTCGTTTGATTGACGACTGGTTTCGTCGTCACCGTGTTTGATGACGTGCTTGCGTTGCTGACCTTTAGGGTTTGATTTGGATGAATCAAATCACTCTTTAAATTATTCCAATTCCGTAATTGATCCATCGTGATACCATGTTTATTGGCAATTAACCACACCGAATCCCCTGCTTTGACGGTATAGGTCTTTGCCGTTGTTGTCGTCGCATTAGAAGAATTACTACTGTTATTTGTATTCGTTGGCGTTGTCGGTTTCGTGGTTGTTCCGACATTTGTATTCGTTGATGTCACTGGTTTTGTGGTTGTTCCAGTACTCGTCCCACTTGCTTGGCTGACAATCAACTTTTGATTCGGATGAATTAAATCACTCTTTAAATTATTCCAACTCCGTAATTGCGCCATCGTAATACCATGATTATTGGCAATCAGCCAGACTGAATCGCCAAATTTCACCGTATACGTTTTCGCTGTGCTGGTCGTTGGTTTAGAAGTGGTATTATTCGTCGCATTATTTGACGTATTCGTATTCGTCGGTGCTGTCGGTTTCGCTGTCGTCCCCGTATTCGTTGTCCCTGTTTGACTGACGACTAATTTTTGACCTGGATGAATCAAATCATTTTTTAAATTATTCCAACTCCGTAATTGTGCCATCGTAATGCCATGGTTATTGGCAATCAACCACACCGAATCACCGGATTTTACCGTATACGTTTTTGCTGTACTTGGCGTCACCGACGTCTCTGGTTTTGACGTTTCGGGCGTTGGTGTTGGTGTTGGCGTTGGTGTCGGCTTCGGCGCTTCTGGTGTGACCGGCGCTTGGCTCGATTGACCTACGATTAGTTTTTGACCAGCATGAATGAGGTCACTCTTTAAATTATTCCAACTACGCAATTGATCCATCGAAATCCCGTGATTATTGGCAATCAACCAAATCGAATCGCCTGATTTCACCGTATAGGTTTTCGCGGTGTCCGTGCTACTGCCGGTATTACTACCTGAGCCTGTCCCAGTATTGATCACCGGATTTCCATTGCCTGTATTCGTTTGATTTTGATTGTTTCCAGTGGCTGGAGAATCAAAACGCGTCAATTGATACATTTCAATTGTGGAATTGAGCTTGCTGGCATAGTTTGGATCTGTTGCGTAACGACCCGTTAACCAAGCTGTTGCATCACGGTAACTCTTCGTATTGCTCTTCCAAGCGCCTGAATAATAATAGACGCCTGATTGGAAGCTAACATTTCTTAACGTGGCAGCATTATCTGCAAATGATTCTGCAAAAGAAGGATACTTTTTAAACGGCTCATTTTTCGTCACCCATTGACCATTTAAATATTCCAGTGTACTCATATACACGGTCTGACCATTGTAACTTCCTTTAATCCCGAACAAATTATAATTTGGCGCTTTAGATAACGTACTACTACCCCAACCACTTTCAATAATGGCCTGCGCAATCATGACTGACACATATAAATCATTGGCATCTGCCACGGCTTTTGCTTGTTGTGCGATAGTATTAATGAAGGTCTGAGGGTCAACATAGGCTGACGCCCGTGCCAAGCCAGCAGAAAATGGCAAGATTGTCGGCGCTTGAACAGCCGATTGTGCTTCTTCAACGAGAGCGGGTTCTTCGATCACAAGAGGTTCTTCGTTTATTTCGACCTCTTCCATCGACGGATCTTCCATTGATGCTTCCGGAACAACAGGTGTTTCGGCTACATTATTTTCTTCCACCACTTCCGAAGCGGCTGGCACTTCAGGTGTTTCCGTTACGACTGGTGTTTCGGTTGCTTCTGAGGATGCTTGCATTTCTTCCTCTGCATTGACGGATTGAACGGCTGAATTCGTTGTTTGGACAGCTTCAGACGGATTTTTTTGTTCTATATACGTATCAGATTCATCTGCTAAAACAGTGATGACGGGCGAGAGTGGCGCAACTGCTGAAACAGCTGTGACTGTTGTTCCTAAGACAGCCGCTCTTTTCTTCATATTACGATAAAAAGTCCGTTGCTCTTCCATTTGACGTCGTTCTTTTCGTGACAAAGACTTTTCCATTTTCTAACCTCCGATATACTATTGGATACACTTACACTTATCACTAGTATACCTGTTCCTTTTTGTTAAGAAAAGTTTAATCTGCACTTTTAGCGAACTGTAATATAGGTGTAATACTTTAAGGTGCGAAAAATCCCTTGATTGCTCGTGGAATGCTTGCGAAATTTGTCAGCTATTGTATACTAAAAAAGATTATCTATTCTAATTATTAAAGGAGCGTACCATGAAAAATAAACTATATTATCAATTTGCAGGTAGCTGTAGCCTCTTGCTTTTCGCTTTTTTAAGCTATGTGATGAAATTCTATCCGAGCTGGATCCAACCGTTTGATACTTTTTTAGCCGAACCACTTTATCAACTACGTCCAACCTTAAGTGGCTTCTTTTTGTGGATTACCCAATTTGCCAATCCGATTCCACTCGTGATTCTTTTTCTAGCCGTTTTAGTGATCTTACTGTACGGCAAACAGTACACTGAAGCCATTTGGTTAAGCGGTGGCGTTATTTTAGTGGCCGGCATCTTAAATCCCGTATTGAAACTGTTCTTTTTACGTGAACGTCCGACTTTAGAACACCTTGTGACGGAGCATAGTTTCAGCTTTCCAAGTGGACATGCCGTAGCAAGTATGGTGTTTTATGGTAGTTTAATCTTGCTGTTACCCATTTTTGTCGAAAACAAACAGCTTCGTTGGTTCTTACAAGGATTACTGGGTTTGATTATTCTTTCGATTGGGATGAGCCGGATTTATTTAGGTGTTCATTATCCATCCGATATTCTTGGAGGCTATGCTTTAAGCTTAAGTTGGCTCCTCCTAACATTCCCTCTTTATCAAGAACAACGCTTTATCTGGCGTTTTAAAAATAAACAATATTAAGAAAGAAGCAGACCGATGAATCCTTTTCCTTTTACCGAAGATCCAAACAAACGTTATCATTCATGGAATTACGCTTTACGCCAAGCTTTTGGAGCAAAAATATTTAAAGTTCCCATCGATGGTGGTTTTGATTGCCCGAATCGCGATGGGACGGTGGCACACGGCGGCTGTACTTTTTGTAGTGTATCCGGTTCTGGTGATATGATTGTCGCGCCAGAAGATCCGATTCCTGTTCAGTTTACGAAAGAAATTGACATGATGCATAAAAAATGGCCGGATGTTGATCGCTACATCGTTTATTTTCAAAATTTTACGAATACCCATGCACCGATTGACGTGATTAAAGCTCGTTTTGAACAAGTCGTCAATCTACCAGGAGTTGTCGGTTTATCGATTGGAACACGACCAGACTGCTTACCAGATGACGTGGTTGAATACCTCGCAGAGCTCAATCAGCGTCTTTATTTATGGGTAGAACTTGGTTTGCAAACAACCTACGAGTCCACTAGTAAGACGATTAATCGCGCGCATGATTATCAAACGTATCTAAACGGCGTCGAAAAACTCCGTCGGCATCATATTCGCGTCTGTACTCACCTGATCAATGGCTTGCCTGGTGAAACACAAGAAATGATGGAAGAAAACGTTCGACGTACGGTAGTTGACTCTGATATTCAAGGCATTAAAATTCATTTACTTCACTTAATGCGCAATACTCGCATGTTACGTGATTATCATGAAGGAAAATTACAACTCCTTTCCCAAGCAAAATATACTGAAATTGTCTGTAATCAACTTGAAATGATTCCAGCCGAAATCATCATTCACCGACTCACTGGTGATGCTCCTAGAGAAACGCTCGTCGGGCCGATGTGGAGTTTAAAGAAATGGGAAGTGTTAAATGGGATTGATCAAGAGCTTTTACAGCGTGACTCCTATCAAGGGAAATACAATGCCCGAATGACTGGAGGGATTGGATGTTAAAAACGGCTTTACATTTCAGTCGACAATTACTCGCAGAAGTTCTACAACCTGGTGATATCGCCGTCGATGCAACGATGGGGAACGGTCACGATACACTATTTATGGCAGAATGTGTCGGTAAAACTGGCCTTGTTTACGCCTTCGATATCCAAGCGCAAGCGATTGAAGCGACTAAAGCTCGCTTAACCGATACGCCTTTTGAACAACGGGTACAATTAATTTTTGACGGCCACCAAAATCTAGCACTCTATTTACCCAAAGGAATAACCATTAAAGCCGCTATTTTTAATCTTGGTTATTTACCTAAGAGCGATAAATCGATTATTACTTTACCGAATACGACCAAAAAAGCCCTCGATGCGTTACTCGAGCGCCTAGAACCAAAAGGGCGAGTGGTACTGGTAGCTTATTATGGTCATGAAGGTGGCGAAGCCGAGCTATCGACCGTGCGTCATTACTGTGAACAACTACCACAAGAACGATACAACGTACTCAATTATCAATTCATTAATCAAAAGAATCAGCCACCAATATTATTTTGTATTGAAAAAAAATAACGAATGCTTAAAACAGCTTGAAGGGATTTTTGAAAATGACAGAATTACGTGTTGCAACGTACAATATTCGCATGGATGCTGTAGAAGATGGCGATTGGGCTTGGACTGCTCGCAAAGAACATGTCCTCGACTTAATTACTTACCATGATTGGGACTTATTTGGGATCCAAGAAGCCTTACCACATCAATTGATGGAGTTAAAGACATTGACCGACTACGCTTTTATCGGAACAGCTCGTGAAGACGGCATCAACACCGGTGAATACAACGGTGTCTTTTACAAAAAAGAACGTTTTGAATGCATCGAAGAAAAAACATTTTGGCTTTCCGAAACACCTGATGTACCAAGTATTCATCCAACTGCAGGATGCCATCGTTTATGCGTTCTTGGATTATTCCAAGATCAAAAAAGTGGTGCCCATTTTGCCTTTGGCGATACTCATTTAGACCATGTTTCAGAAGAAGCCCGTGAACTTGGAGCACAATTAATTATTGACAACGGTCTATCGAAATTTAAAGAATACCCAACGATTTTAGTCGGTGACTTCAATGCCGAACCGACGGAACGTGCTTATCAATTACTAAAAAACCAGCTCAATGATAGCCGCTATGTTGACGGTGTTTTTTCTTATGGTCCAAAGGGTACCTTTAATGAATTCCGCTATGATTGCCCTTGGCGTGAACTTGTTGAAATTGACTTTATCTTTGTTTCAAAAGAAATAACTGTCAAAAAAGTAGGCACGCTAACAGATAGCGTTGATAATCATTTTCCGTCTGATCACTTCCCAGTTGAAGCGACGATTATTATTTAGTTCATTTAACCTCTTACACATGATTTCATCGTGAGTAGGAGGTTTTTTGATATAACCGTGCTCGTTTCACCACTTGAAAAATGAATAGAATAATAAATCAAGCTGTCTTTTGTCTTTAGAAAACAACTTTATGAAAGATTGATTGTAAGAGTGAATCATCTGAACTGAAACCCTCAACAAATGGTTAGCGAATCGGAGAGAATTCTTGTCGTCAGAGTCATTTTGAGGAGTCGAGTAGCATTATCGTAGTTCATGAAACATAAAGTTCCAAGTATTCATATGCCGTTCCACCTATGTTCACTCTCCTATATGTTGTGATCAGTCTTACAATTTAAGTGTTAGATAAGTAGATTTTTTTATTTAGTATACATTATCATCATTATTAAACGAAAATCATATCCACATAGACACACATTCACTTACAATACTTTTTTTAAAACGAGATATTTATTTAACATATCAGTTTAGCAAAAATTTATCTTATTCGAATTAACATTCTTTTAATTACTAATCAATAAAATAAAAAAGCGGGGTTTTGAAACGAAAAAAATCACACTATTATGTAGTCTCACTTTAATTAGCTTGAGCTCAGTACCCATTAATGTGTTTGGATCAGTTATTGATAAGGAAAATAATGTAACAAAGCTCGTGGTATCAAATTCTATGTATGAGTTAAACAGTTTCAGTATACACAATACTATTAATCACCACAGTGTTGTACCTTATGGTTTTGGAACTGCAGCAGTATTCGTTGCCGGAATATTAGCAGGCTATATAATTGATGGTTACATAATGTTTGCATCTGGACAACCGGCTTCTAGTTGGATATCCGATGGGATGCACGCAGCATTGAATTACTATAATAAACAATCTGGCTTCGTATCCACTATTCATGTTTCTAAGGATGGTGGGATCTATGGTGGAGGTGGTCATCCTTGTTATCTAATATTCAAATCAACCCAAACGCCTAAATATATACGAAAAAAGCATACCCACGATAATTCCGGCGATACCAGCTATAACCATTTTCCATTTTTTGACACTATTTCTCACCTCTTCCAGTAACATAATTAAAAGTGCTGATTTATAAATTATTTATTTCAGAGTTTACAGTGAACTGAACACCGATAAACACTAAAATAAATTCATTAAAAATAATCCAGTATTAACTCCCAATAAAAGAAGAATCGAAACATCTTTTTAGAAGGTATTTCGACTCTTCTTTTCTAGTTTTTATAAAACAAACATACTTAAATATCAAATCGATTCATAAAATTTTAGATCTTTTTCCATTTCTAATAATATTTGATCGTGCGCGATGTTATCGCCTAACAACATCGCTGTTTTCGCAGCCACACGATACATGACTTTTGCTTTTTCTGTATCACTTACATGGAATAAGAGATACTTTGCTTCCATCATCTGCAAGATGGGCTTCTTTTGAAATTCTTGATTCTCCTCAGAAATCGTCTTGGAAATATCTAACAACTGTTTGTACGTGTCATAGTCTTTTAATTCCGATAAAAAATTCAATGCGATGATATGTATCTTTATAGCCAGATAGGCATTTGAATCATTCGAATAATCCGAGTTTTTAACGAGCTTATTGATTGCCTGCTTCGTCGTATTCCTATTTTTATAAGCTTTATCTTTCCCAAAAATATAAAAGAAATATAAATAAATTAGTAGAAAATCAAGCTCACATAGTTCTTTTTTTAATAACGTCTGTGGAAAATATTCTTTTAGCAATCCTGATTCAAATTGAACGTTATTAAAAACCACAATATCTGTAGTCGCTCTCAGAATATCAATAGTCAATTGTTCTTCTTCATTAATCTGATCATAAAAATTATCGTAAATTTGATCAAACAGCAGGTTAACCTTCTCTGCTCGTATCGAGTCTTTATACATCGTTTGTTTCATTAACTTATTTTTTAGCCTAATGTACCCTATAGGTAACTCGATATATGAATCATCAATTAAGCTATTTAGGGAGATTTTAAGCTTATTAGCTAAAAAATTTAGTTTTGTTAAAGTTGGGAGAGATTTTCCAGTCTCTATTCTAGCTAATTGTCGTATTGTAATATTAGATTCATCTTCACAAACCATCTCGCGAGTCAATTTTTGACTTTCTCTAGCAACACGTACTTTCATTCCCAATTTTTCCTTCATAACTACTTCCCCCCTCCTTCTATTTACGCCTATATTATTTTTACGTACTAATGAAGCACTTCGATTCTTTTTTTAAAGTTATTTTACCATAAGTTGAATTCTTTTTTTCTACATTGTTATAAAATTCAAAAAGGACATGACATTGATGTCATGTCCTTTTTGAATGAAACGAGCTAAATTGTATGTATTCAAATACTAAATAGATGAAGGTGAGTTCATGCAGTATATTATAAGTTTACTAGTGGATTATCCTTGGTTTTGGACTTAATTTCTATACGAGTAAAACATACTCTGTGTCACTGAATCTCGTAGTCAAATCTATGAATAATAATTCTAGTTTTCAAATAAGATATACCGGTGTTTTGAAAATCAGAACTTATTGTTAACAAAATTCTGTTCTACCTAAATAACAACTTGAAAGGTGTTGAAAATTATGGAAATGATTTCAGTAGAAGTAACGCCATTCGATTGGCAATGGTATTTCATTTAATTTTTTAGTAAATATCCTCCTAATTAATTATTTTTAGGAGGATATTTTTTATTCAAGAAAGGAGTAATATAAATGAACTATAAAATTATGTATCCATTATGGAACTTAGATAAATTCTATTTTAAATGGGATAAACAAACACTTCGAATTGGAACTGAAGATACCGGTTCTTGGAACATTTCCGATCCTGAGGGCATTTGGGAACAGATGATTGGTTTATGTAATGGTAATCGCACAACCGCCGAAATTTACCTGTCAATAACCAATGATTTTCCCATTAAAGAAACCGTAGTTATAGATGCCTTAAAGCAATTAGCAGAATCAGGGTGTTTAACTTTTCTAATGGATCCATTTATTATGGATGATTGGGCGAGTCGATACAAAACTAATATCGCATATTTTACATCAAAAAATGTCAATGGATTTTCAATACAGAAAAAATTAAATTCTATGAAAGTTACTATATTAGGTTTAGGCGGCGGTGGTTTTACAATACTAACCCATCTAGTCAGTTTAGGTGTCGAAAATATTCATGTTGTCGATTTTGATAAAGTTGATTTATCAAACTTGAGTCGACAAGTCGTTTTTAAAGAATCTGACATCAATCGATACAAAGTAGATGTTGGCATTGAATACTGTAAAGCAAGAAACTCTAATATAAAAATAACGCAATCTAAAAGAAAAATTGAAAATGTCATTGATGCTGAACTGGAAATATCAAATAGCGATTGGGTATTTTGTTGCTTAGATGAGCCTGCATACGTCGCACAACGGATTGTAAATAAAGCTTGTTTCAATCTACAGATTCCAGTTGTATTTGGTTTTTGTCAAAAAGAAAATGGTAGAACATTTATTCTAGATCCAGCAAGAACCGGATGTGTGGATTGTTTATTCAGTCAAATTTCCAATAATCAGTTCGTGCATTTAGTACGCTCTTTGAAAAACTCTAATTTTCAACCTGTTACTTCTGCTACTTCTGTAACAATTAATTTACTCTGCGCCTTAATGATTAAAAACTGGTTAGACAATATTATTTATAAAAAAAACAATGAAAATCAAATTATTCGTTTAGATTTTAATGATTTTAGCACACGAAGCGTCATTGATTTTAATAAACAAGAAAACTGCCCTACATGTGGTAACAAATCAGCGAATATCCCACAAGAGATTTTTGATTTAATAGCTATAGACTAGGATCCTTTTCACAAAACAATCTAAATTGATATATGTACTCTCATAATCATGGTACTATACACGTAATCAAATTAAAAGGAGTGTCTAAAAATGAAAGGGTTGTATCTTTTTAAATATGGCAAAGGGAAATGGTTATTCCTGACAATTGTTTTATCGATTCTAACGAGTTTTGGGGGTATTTTTACTGCATACATTACGGGAAGATTTATTGATAGCGCGACAATGGGTAGTGTTGACGTGTTATTTCAAACAATTCTCATTACGATTATTGGTCTTTCCGTCTTATTCATCTTAGGAATTGCATTTATTTATGCTAAAAACAATTTAATTTATCAATGCAATACAGCGATTAAAGCGATAACCTTTGATGCTAGTTTGAATTCTAGTGATGAGCATTCGATTAAGGAACAACTTTCACTTTTTACCAATGATTTAAAGCAAATTGAAACAAAAGGATTTCTAAGTGAAGTCGCAATGATTCAAAATGCGTTGATGTTCGTCTTTGCTTTAAGTTACGGTATTTTCCTTAGTCCTTTGACGATGTTGATGTTTGTCATCGCTTCTTGTGTACCGATTATTATTTCTCAATTATTTGCCAAAAAAATTGAAAGTAGCTCGGCTGCTTGGTCTGCTAATAATAGTCTTTATACCGGTAAATTGAGTGATTACATGAAAGGAAAAGACACAATTGTGAATTACAATGCGCAAGATCCTGCCAAAAAAGATTTTTCGAAGATTACGACTCAGCTTGAAAATAGTTTGAAGCGCATGAACAATACAGTCAATCTCAGTAATCAAACGGTTGGTTCGGTTGCCAACTTGGCGATTTTCGGTTTAGCATTTAGTTTTGGTATTTATCAAGTCATTCAAACAAATCTCTCAATCGGTCATTTCATGGCAATTGTACAAGTGACGAATTACTTAATCAATCCGTTGATGGCCATTGTTAGTGCGGTCAATGATAAGAAAACGACAACGGTTATTTTCAAAAAAATTGAGGCGCTTGAAGCAAAAAACACGAATGTCTCCGGAAGTGCCCCCCTTGAAGTCCATTCGATTAAAGTCAGTAATGGTAGCTTAAATGTTGGTGAAAAGAAACTCTTTGGACAACTGAATTTTGAGTTGCAAAAAGGCGATAAACTACTAATTACAGGTCCTTCTGGCTATGGAAAATCAACGTTGTTAAAAGCTTTAGGTGGTTTTATGCCGTTTGCTGAAGGACAATACTTAATTAACAACCAAATATACACTTCTGAAAGCATTCGAAATGTCGTTGCGCTGATTAAACAAGACCCCTTTATTTTCGATGATACGATTTTGTTCAATATTACGATGGGCAATCCTTATCAGCAAATCGACCTAGAAATAGTTATCGAACAAAGCCAACTCGCTGAATTAATTGCTGAAAAAGGATTGAATTATGAAGTCGGAGAAAACGGTAAAAATCTCTCTGGTGGTCAATTGCAACGAATCGAAATCGCGCGCGGCTTACTAGCTAAGCGCGAAATTATTTTAGCCGATGAAATTTCTTCTGCTTTGGATAACGAAACGAGCCATAAAATCAATCAAATGTTACTCAAATCTAATGTAACCTTAATTGAAGTTTCGCATAAAGTCTCAGAAGAACAAAATGAACAATACCAGCAAATCATTAACTTGTCACAACTATAAATTTTTTGAGCCATGAAAGGAAAGAAAATGAAATGAATCAAACACAACAGAAGAAAATCAATCTATTTGGCGTGTTTGGCGTAATTTTTTTCAATTTAATCGTCGGACTAGCAGTTAGTATTATACTACTCGCATTGTTGTTTAGCTTATGGATGATTACGTTGATTTTCACCTTCTCACCCGTTCTATTCGTCATAGTTATTTTGACAAAACTACAAGCCTTCACTTGGTTCACATTCATAGCAAGTCTCCTCTTATGTGCGTTAGGTATACTACTTTATCCCCTCGCCCATAAAATAACGCAGCAACTATCCAATATTGCGAAAAAATATTTAAGGTATAACCAACAGATGATGTACCATTAACTGATTAAATTAAAACCCACCTGCTTTTCAGCTCAACGAAAATAACTTTATGAAAGAATCATCTGAACTGAAACCCTCAATAAATGGTTAGCGAAGCGGAGAGAATTCTTGTCGTCAGAGTCATTTTGAGGAGTCGAGTAGCATTGCTGTTTTAGCAACATTAGGATACGTTTGAAAAAAGGCTACATCTTTTAGGAAAAATGATTTTAAAAATAGACTCACAAAAGAATAACGACACTATTGTGGAAAGTTTTGTTCAATGAATTAAAAAAGCTGAAAAGGATTATTTTAACGAATACTCCCCTATGTTGACACTCCACACGACTAAAGTCGTCGG
>NZ_JXKD01000016.1 GCF_001885765.1 Enterococcus aquimarinus
GCTTCTTTAAACGTAAAAAGGTTTTGTATTCAGAAACCTTATTTAGCTGAGTATTGACGGTTTTAAACCCCCATTTAATAATAGATTGATTGTTTTCCACCCCACATTTGAGACAACAATCAGGCGTGTAGGAAAGCGTGGCATGGAAAACATGACAGATTTCTTCTTTAATAAATTCCTTGGTATAAAGATCTTCTTCTTTTTCGCCTTGAAAAACGATAGTAAAGTCTAGAATATTTAGCATGGTTCTGATAAAATGAAGTTCGAGCATCTTGAATTCCCCCTTGGATTTGTTTTAGACGACTTAATTCTAGAGGATTCAAGATGTTTTTTCAATACACAAAAATAGTGCTGGTAAATTTCTACCAACACTAGAAAGTATAGAACCTATAACATGAAATTCACGTGGTGTTTTTTTATGGATTTTTAGAGGTGGCTAACCTCATTATAAAATCCTCCAGTGAATTAACTTGCTTTTTTTCCTTCCCTTATTTATAATAAGTTTGACATTAAAATAAGAAGTGCGGGAGTAACTGGCAGTTTTTTACTGCTACAGTGCCACCAAACGTAGATAATTTATCTGCTGGTGCTGTATTAAATAGTAAGACGCATACGGAAGTGAGTTTTTCCGTATGCGTCTTTATTTGTCTCACTCCAAAAGCATAGAAAGGACAGAAAATGGATTATTATAAAGAAAGTATTGAAACGGTATTGTCGTCTTTAAACACCTCTACCGAAGGAATTATGACGGAGGATGCAAAAAAGCGGCAAGAAGAACAAGGGTTTAATGAAATCAGTAGAAAAGATAGACAGTCTACACTCTCTATGTTCATTGATACCTTTAAAGACCCATTGGTTATCGTCTTGCTTATCGTTGCCATCGTGCAAATCGTATTAGGAGAAGCTGTTGAATCTCTCATTATTTTTGCGGTGCTTATCATCAATTCAATCTTAAGTGTCGTTCAAACAAAAAAGGCAGAAGATTCTTTAGAGTCTTTAAGACAAATGGCTACTCCAACGACTACAGTCATTAGAAATGGTCGTCCACAAAATGTCGAGGCTAGAGAACTGGTCAAAGGGGACATTGTTCTTTTAGAAGCGGGAGACAATATTCCAGCAGACGGAAGACTGATTGAAGCGGAATCTCTTCAAGTCGTAGAAGGGGCATTAACAGGTGAATCGGTTGCTTCAGATAAATTCGTTGCTAAGCTGGAAGAAGATGCCCCTCTTGCGGATAGAAGTAATATGACTTATAGTGGCACGCTTGTCACTTACGGTAGAGGAAAAATGGTTGTCACAGCTATTGGAGAAGAAACAGAAATGGGTAAAGTCGCCCAGTTGATTCAAAGTGCAGAAGCCAAACAAACCCCTCTCCAACGAAAGCTGGAAGATTTCAGTAAAAAACTGGGTATTGGTATTCTGATTTTATCCATTCTCATTTTTGCTATTCAAGCTGTTCGAATCTTCTTAGGAGATTCACAAGACTATACTGTTCCATTAGTTAACGCCTTTATGTTTGCGGTAGCTGTGGCTGTTGCGGCTATTCCTGAAGCTCTCCAATCCATCGTAACGATTGTCTTATCTGTTGGAACAAATAAAATGGCTAAACAGCATGTGATTATCAGACAATTGCCAGCTGTAGAAACCCTCGGATCAACAGGTGTTATCTGTACAGATAAAACCGGGACATTGACACAAAATAAAATGACGGTCGTGGATGCCTATATACCGAATGGTGTCACACACTTATTTTCTGGGGACAGCCAAACGTGGTCTGATTCCGAACGCATCCTCATGCAAATAGCCGTACTAGCGAATGATTCCAATATTGATGAAAAAGGGGAATCGAGCGGTGATCCGACGGAAGTGGCTTTAATTGCTTACAGTAACAAGCAAGATGCACCCTATGAAGAAATCCGTAAGAAATACCCTCGTTTACTCGAGCTGCCTTTTGATTCAAGCAGAAAGCGCATGTCAACCGTGCATGAAATCAATAGTGAAAAACGCCTCTTAACAAAAGGTGGGCCAGATATTATCTTCGACTTGTGCTCACGTATTAAGCTGAACGGTGAAATTGTCGAATTAACAGAAGAACGATTAGAGGCTCTCAAAGCGCAAAACGAAAAGTTCTCTGACCAGGCCTTTCGTGTGTTAGCTTTCGCTTACAAGCCTATTGAAAAAGATACTATTGAAGTTGAAGATGAAAGTGATTTAATCTTTGTCGGTTTACTTGCAATGATCGATCCTCCTAGAGAAGAAGTGTATCACGCCGTTCAGGATGCAGAAAAAGCAGGAATTAAAACTGTCATGATTACTGGTGACCATAAAACGACTGCACGAGCCATTGGTCGGGACTTGAATATTTTCAAGGAAGGTGACCTTGCTTATACCGGACAAGAATTAGACGCGCTAAGCGATGATGAGCTGATGGACAAGTTAGAAAAAATATCAGTTTATGCGCGTGTTACTCCAGAAAACAAAATCAGAATCGTAGATGCTTGGCAAAAGAAAAACCAGGTGACCGCAATGACTGGAGATGGAGTGAATGATGCCCCTGCTTTAAAACAAGCTGACATCGGGATAGCCATGGGTAGTGGAACAGATGTGGCTAAAGATGCCTCTGCTATGATTTTGACAGATGATAACTTTGTATCTATCGTTCATGCGGTTGCTGTCGGGCGTACGGTTTACAGTAATATTAAAAAAGCTATTGCTTACCTATTCTCAGGTAACTTAGGTGCTGTTATTGCGATTTTAGTTGCTTTATTACTCAATTGGGTTAACCCCTTTACAGCATTACAATTACTCTTTATTAACTTAGCTAATGATTCCCTTCCTGCTATTGCTTTGGGATTAGAGCCTAGAGAACCTAACGTCATGAATGAATCACCGAGAGATCCTGATGAGTCTATTTTCTCAGGAAAAACCTTAAGCACAGTTATATTCCGGGGTTCTTTAATCGGTCTAGCGGTTATCATTTCTCAGTTTATTGGGTTGCAGTACTCAGCTGAGATAAGTGTAGCGATGGCCTTTACAACACTTATTTTATCTAGAACATTGCAAATATTCCCTGCGCGTTCGACTACTCAAACTAGTTTTGAAGCAGGATTCTTTACTAACAAATTTATATTAATGGCCTTTATTGCTTGTTTAGGTCTATATGGTATCACTCTTTTACCGGTTGTTAGAGGGGTATTCTCAATCCCAGATACTTTTGGCTTAATGCATTGGGCTATTGCAACAGGATTGGCCTTATCTACAACTGTACTGATGGAATTGAAGAAAAAAGTTTTCCCCGCTAAATAAATTAATACGTTTTAAATACAGAGCACGAAAAGGAGGCTGGGACAAAAGGTCCCGGATTCTGAATCAAAAGAGAACTTACAATTTCTGTCTTGTAAATTGCATGTTCTCTTATTTTAATGTTTAGATTTTTGCGAAAATATGTAACATGAACAGTACAAAAGCCACCTTGCAGCAAATAGGGTGGCTTTTTATCGCTATTTTTGTATTAATTTAACTTTTACCTGAATAATTCATAGTTTTACTAATAGTCTTTCCTAACATTGATTGTAAGCGCCGAATAATAGGGTACCTACCAATCAAAAACGCCGTCATCTATACTGAGAACATCAAGTATAAATGGAGGCGTTTTTTAATGCATACTCAAGAAGTAGTTCAAATTCAATTAGACAAAGAAAGTTCGAAACAGACAGATAACTCTGTGAAACTGGCTATTCAATTCGAAAATAAAAATCAGAACATTCAAATTTATAATGGGGCCAGTCTCTATCTGGTTCAAGTACTTTTGAAAGAAGTCTGCGCTCATGATGCTTGACTATACGAAAGTTTCTAAGATCTACCTTGTCTGTGGGAAAACCGATTTGCGTAAAGGAATTGATGGGCTTGCCGCAATCATCCAACATCAATATCAATTCGATCCTTATGAGAATGCGCTCTTTCTTTTTTGCGGTGGCCGCTTGGATCGTTTTAAAATGTTGTACTATGAAAACGACGGCTATCTGCTCCTTTATAAACGATTGGACCAAGGAAAATTTCATTGGCCCCGAACTAAAGAAGAAATTCGTCAACTCAGTCACCAACAACTTCGCTGGTTGCTTGAAGGGATCAGTATCGATCAACCGAAAGCCATTCGTTCTGGTAAAAAGGGAATTTTTTAAAGGTTTCAAGCGAAAAACTTTCTTGTTAATCATTGATTTATCACTCTTTTCTCCTGCTTTTTCTTTTGGTTTTTGGTAAAATGAATCCAATCATTAAAAAAGAGAGCGAGGAGAAAACAGTGACGACTAAAACAAAGCCATCCACGACTGATTCCCTCATTCAAATGCTTCAAGAACAAATACAAACCAATCAAAAACAATCCCTCATCATCGACGGCTTAACACAAGAAATCAAATTACTGCGTGAACAAATCGCTTATTTGACGAATAAAATGTATGGGAGATCCAAGGAATCTTTGCCTGAACAAGTGTCAGGTCAATTAAGCCTGGGGCTTTTTGAGGAACCTGAAATTTTTGAGGGGCTAGAAACCGAAGAAACCTTGACCGTTCGTTCACATCCAAGAAAAAAAGGGACGAAGGCCAATAAAATCGCGCACTTCCCGACGAAAGAAGTCCATCATGAGTTGTCAGAAGAGGCACTCGATTGCGAGAAATGTGGCTCAAAAATGGTTGATATTGGGACAAAAAAGTACGTGAAGAAATCCAATTTCATCAAGCGCGCATTGATACTTTACAGCACATCCAACACAGTTATTGTTGTAAAGCCTGCGAACAAAAGGGCGAAAGTTTCTTTAAAAAAGGGCCTGTCCCTAAACCGGTGATTCAAAACAGTTTGGCTTCTCCTAGCCTCGTTGCCGAAACGATTCGTTTGAAATTTGAACAAAAAGTCCCTGCTTATCGCCAAGAGAAATATTGGTAACAGCTGCAGCTCGATATTTCTCGGGATAACATCGTCAACTGGCATATTCGTGTCAGTGAAGACTATTTAACCCCACTAATTGAACGGTTAAAACAAGAATTTCTTCATCAAGACGTGGGTTATGCCGATGAAACGCCGTATCGTGTGTTAGAAAGTGAAAAAGCCACCAACTATTTCTGGGCATTTAGTAATTTTGAACACTCTGAAAAGCCCTTTGTGATTTTTCACTACGCCCAAACGAGAAGTCGCGAGATTCCTCGTGCGTTCTTAGCCGATTTTAAAGGGTATCTTCATTGTGATGGTTATTCTTCTTACGACTCGCTTGAAAACATTCTTCCGGTGCGTTGTTATGCCCACGTCAGAAGGAAGTTTTATGAGGCCTTGCCCCAAACGACGGCTTGCGAAACTATCCATCCTGCAGAATACGTCTTGAATCAGTTGAAAAAATGTTTTAAACTCGAACAAGACTGGAAGCCTCTTTCTCCAAAGGAGCGACTCGTTCAGCGCAAGGCAGAATTGAAACCACGAATGGACGCGCTTTATCGCTACGTGGGCGAGATTTCTGCCGTGCCCAAATCGAAACTCGACAAAGCCATCCAATATTTTATGAAATATCGAAAAGATTTGGAGCGCGTATTTGAAGATGGACGATTAGAGCTGACCAATAATCAAAGCGAGCGCTTGATTAAAGATTTAGTCATGGGGAGAAAGAATTATCTTTTCTCGACAAGCTACGCAGGTGCAGAGGCTCTTGGGAATATTCTCAGTCTTTTAAAAACGTCAGAGTTAAACGGCCTCAATCCAAGCAAATATTTCACGTACTTATTTGAAGCACTACCAAACTTACCGGTACTCACTTCAAAACACGTCGATGACTATCTGCCTTGGTCTCCCAAAGTTCAAGAACACTGCAAAGCATAAAAATACGCCAAGGCTCAAATGTAGAATAACATTTGGGCTATTTGGCGTACAGGTACTCTGTTATTCGGCGCTTACGTTCAAACTATTTTAGTTGATTTTACAATCTGTCACTTTCAACTCCAGTCAAAAGGCTGGAGTTTATGCTTTTTCTCGAAAAAATGGTCATTCATTACAAAATAACGACAGTTCATGACATGGATAAAAAAATCGGGCTGAGTTAGCTTATACTAAGAGTGTAAAAAATAAGAACAAGGAGAAATGAGATGACAGAAGAACAATTGCTACATGTCGCTATGATAGTCTATACCTTGTATGTGCTGTACTTACTTGTCACCAAGAATTTTGTACCACGCTTCATAACTCCCTATGGACTGTATCTATTTGTACTCGTTGAAGAAAAATTAGAGAAATTTTGTAAAAAACTATATCACAACTTAATGAATCGATAAAAAATGGTCATTCATTACAAAATAACGACCGTTCATGACATGGATGAAAAATTTGGTCTGGGTTAGCTTATACTAAGAGTGTAAAGAAAACAAGAATAGGAGAAACAAAGATGAGAAAAAAAAAGGAAATTGTTATTACAGGGAAACACGTATTACATGCAACAATGCTTGTCTATACCTTCTTTATTGGATTTGCATTCATTAGACAGAATCTTGAGTTGCCGATGTTGATACCATACGGATTCTATCTACTTACCCTTATTCTTGAAAAAATGGACAAAAGTGTCAAAACGTTATTTGAAATCAGAATTGAACGTTAAGGAAAATGATAGTGAGGAGAACTGAGGATGAAAAAAATCAATAAAGCTATAATGGTTGAGATAACTTGTACTATACTCTTTATTTTATATGGTATAGCTACCATACTATCTGATATAGGAGTAATCCCATTTTCAGAACCGATTCCACTTACAATTGTAATCTGCATATATTTAGGTATTTTGGGAAATATTGAAACAAATAGACTTAACTTTGAAAATGATAAAAATGGTCATTCAAAATAAAACGAGAACAAGGAGAAAGGAAAATGGAAAACAAACATCAAATGATGACTATCAAAGAAACGAATAAAATTATGCAGTTCTTGCAAGGGCTTGTTGAAGGATTTTTGGTCACTGCCTTTCTAATTCACCTAGTAGTTGGGCTTGTTCTTGGAAAAACAGTAAATGTTTTCTCATCTGACCTATATCCAACGCTCTTTATTGCATTGTATTTTCTAATGAAAGTGAATAAGACTAAAAAGGAGGACTAGCTTACGAAACGTGTTAAAAATATTTTAAAATTTATTGGTTTGATTCTTGTCATCGTTGCGATTAACATAACTCCGATGCAATTGATTGCCATACAGGATTCGATGTCAGGTGCCATGCAGTGGGCTTCTGGAATTGGCTATCTAGTCATTGCGACAGCTATTGTGGTGTGGACTTGGAAACGGTATAAGAAAGGTCTACCTGACCAGCAAAAACGGTTCACATTTACTTGGAAAGATTTTGGGTTTGCTCTGCTATTTTTCTTGGCCGGACGGGTTGTCGGTATTGGCGGAACGTTATTGACCCAGTTGGTAACTGGTAATGCTACCACAGCCAACGATGCAGCACTTTTAGCTACAAATGAGCAATTGGCGAAGATGTTTCCGCTATACTTTATTGCCTTTCATATTGCAATAGGTGTCTTTGCTCCTTTTATGGAAGAGCTTGTTTTCAGAGGTTTGTTTAGCAGTTATTTCTTCAAAGAAAATCAAAAATGGCTAAAATTGATAATCAGTTCAGCTGTCTTTGCTCTTCTTCATGCGATTCATCCAATTGAGTTGCCACTTTACTTCTTGCTGGGCGCAGTCTTCTATTTGGCTTATGCTCGCCGTGGCAATATTGTGGATGCGATTCTTGTTCATATCTTGAACAATAGCTTGATGGTTATCTTCTCAATTATTGGCTACTTATTGATACTGTTTGGTTAGTGATGTTAAAGGAGTTCAGTTATGACAATGATGGAAAAATTAGATAAAAAATACCAATAATTTGAAACAGCTTAGGAGTCTTCTACGTTTGCAATGAAATTCTTGGTCTGGGTAGGAGTAGCTCTGACCTTGATGACACTTGGATCAGTTCTTGTACCAGCGATTTATTCTACAGGGCAAGATTTCGGGGGATTTCTATATTCTGTTTTTGGATGAGGGAGTGGGAAAGACGGGCATTAATAATCGGAAATAATAGAGATGGACCCAAGGAATATGGAGGTTGCAGATGGATTTCAGGTGATTATGTCAGAAATTACAAAGATCACAATCACATCATTAGACGATTTATCTAGGTTAAGTGAATGGTGGCTATATGACGGTGAACCTAGCCATCGAGAATCCTGATTACTATGCAGCAATCTTCCCAATCTGTCAAGCTTATCAATCAGAATGGATTGACGATGACGACTTAGAGAAATTACTGACATCCCAATCTGGTTCGTTCACGCATTGAATGATGTGGTTGTTCAATTCCAACCAACAGCAGGCGACTTATACGATCGATTAGTGGAAGCCGGTCATGAGAATGTTGAATTGACGATCTTTGATAATGTGATAGATACGAGTGGTCAATTCGTTGATGCAGACGGCAATCCCTATGAATATCTAGGCCACTGGTCATGGATCTACCTATATAACGACGAAGTTGCCAATGAAGAAGGCGTGAACTTCTATGAATGGTTGAACGCCCAAGCAAAGAATTAGTACTCTTTCTAGGGAATGGGCCGAGACCATTTCCAATTATGGTTGACTTTTCACTGAGCTTGCAATAAAATATTAATTAATAATAAGAAAAATTAAAAAACGATGAAGAGAAGAGTAGCCAAGATAGCTGCTTCAGAGAGCCCGGCTGGTGGAAAAGGGTACAGTGACGGTTGGTGAAGATGAACTCAGAGTATTAGTGAGGTAAAAGCTTCACTAACGGTCGCAACCGATAGCTTGCCAACATTGATCGATGTTTTTGAGGCGCCATAATTATTGGCGTAAAGATGGGTGGTAACACGGTGAATAATCGTCCCTAATTAGTTATGTGTAACTAATTGGGGACGATTTTTTTGTTTTTATTTTTCAATAATGGAAGGAGAAAGAAAGCATGCCAATAAAGCTTGCGCCAGGCTTACCGATCCGTAAGCAATTGAAAGAAGAAGGAATTGTCGCGATAGATGAACACCGGGCACGGAGTCAAGATATCCGGCCATTGAAGATATTGATATTGAACTTAATGCCTAAGAAAGAAAGTACGGAATTACAATTGCTCCGCTTGTTAGGTAACACCCCTCTACAAATCGAGGTGGACTTTGTCTATACCCAAACTTACGAAGCGTCACATACACCGCGGAGTTATTTGAAAGAGTTCTACAAGTCTTATGAACAAATCAAAGACCAGCAATATGATGGCTTAATCATAACTGGGGCGCCGGTTGAACACCTTGCTTATAGAGAAGTGAGTTATATTCAGGAGCTAGACCGTATATTAGCATGGTCCAAGCGCAATGTATTTGCCCGGGTCTATATTTGTTGGGGTGCTCAATACGGTCTCTACCACGATTACGGCATTAACAATGTGAAGTTAGACCAGAAATTGTTCGGCATCTTTGATTACCAAGTCCAAGCCCCTAGCCATCCTTTACTAAGAGGCTTCAATGATAGTTACCAAGTTCCTCAATCGCGGCATACGACCATTGATGGCCACAAGATCAAGGCGACTGAAGACTTGGCAATCCTATCCAGTCACCCTATCTATGGGCCGGATATGATTGCCAGTCGGTCGGGACGGGACGTCTACTTGCTAGGCCACTTAGAGTACGACCGGACGACCTTAGAGGATGAATACCAACGTGACTTGGCAGCCAATAAAATAATTCAAGCCCCTGAGAATTATTATCCAGCAGGCGAGCAAGGCGGCAAGCCGGTCTTCAGTTGGCGCAGTTATGCTCATTTATTTTATAACAATTGGTTGAATGAAGTTTACCAAAATACTTACTACGACTTAACAGACTTATTAAGGGAGGAAAATTAAGATGACACACAGTATATTCACACAGTTAGCTCAATTAGGTAACCGCAAGGACCCGGTGACAGGGTCTGTCTCATCACCTATTCACTTATCAACGACCTTTGCCCATCCGGGTCTGGGACAAAGTACTGGTTATGACTACAGCCGGACGAAGAATCCGACGCGGGATACATTAGAAGAAGGCTTGGCTATTTTGGAAGGGGGAGTCCAAGCGATAGTGACCAGCTCAGGTATGAGTGCCTTACAACTTGTCTTTCAGCTGTTCAAGCCAGGGGCAGTGATTTTCGTCTCAAGAGATTTATATGGAGGAAGTTTCCGCTTCTTTGACCATTTGGAAGAATTAGGCTTAGCGTCTTTTGCCTATTTTGATACGGAAGAAGAATTAGCGGACTTAGTGGTAGCTTATGATAAGGTGGATGGAATCTTTATTGAGACGCCGACGAATCCATTGATGCGTGAAGTGGATATTGTGGCTATTGCGAAAGTATCTAAAGAGGCCCAAGCCTTACTAATTGTAGACAATACTTTGCTAACTCCCCTACGCCAGAAGCCTTTGGACCTAGGGGCAGACTTGGTAATTCATTCAGGAACGAAATTCTTAACAGGTCATAATGACATCTTAGCGGGTGTGGTCGTTGCTAAGACAGCCGAATTAGGCGAGAAGTTACTTTGGCTATCGAACACAACGGGTCCGACATTATCACCCTTTGATTGTTGGCTCTTCATAAGAAGTCTGAAGACATTAGCCGTTCGCTTCGACCGCCAAGAAGCAACCGCCCGTGAACTCGTTAATTGGTTAGAAGAAGAAGACCGAATCCAATCGACCTTATACGCCGGTCAAGGGGCCATGATCAGTATTCGCCTAGCCAGTGAAGAGTTTGTGGGGCCTTTCTTAGAAGCGCTCAAGGTCTTTACTTATGCTGAGAGTCTAGGTGGGGTGGAAAGTCTCATTACTTACCCAACGACCCAGACTCATGCGGATATTCCGGAAGACCTTCGCGAATCTTATGGTCTAACACCGGACTTATTACGTCTGTCTATTGGACTAGAAGATCCAAAAGATTTAATTCAAGATATTAAAGCTGCTCTGGACGCTGTGGAAGGGTGATGGATGATGACAATTGAAGAATTTGTAAGGGATTATTATGTAGAGCGGCAAGATAGCCAATCTTTGAAATGGGATTTGCTGGAAGAACGCTTCGGTAACCCAGACCTCTTGCCCTTGTGGGTAGCCGATATGGACTTCAAAGTCAGCCCAGCCATTACCCAAGTTCTAGCTGATCGGGTCCAACATGGTGTCTATGGTTATAGTTACGCGACATCGACGTATTACGAGGCTTTGAGCCAGTGGTTAAGCCGTCATTATAACTTTGAGATTGAGAAAGACTGGCTGCGCTTTTCGACGGGGGTTGTTCAAGCCATCTACCACCTCATTCATGCCTTTACTGCAGAAGATGATGCGATTCTTATCCAGACGCCCGTCTACTATCCTTTTGCCAATGCGATTCGTGATAGTGGGCGCCAGCTCATCAATGTTGACTTGAAGAATGAAAATGGTTATTTCACCATTGACTTTGACCGATTCGAAGAAGCCGTTATTCAACATCAGGTGAAGATGTACTTACATTGTTCGCCTCACAACCCTGTTGGCCGGGTCTGGACTGAAGAAGAATCAGTTCGTCTTCTAGAAATCTGTCACAAGCACAAAGTCCTAGTAATATCAGATGAAATCCATCAAGACTTTACTTACGGCCACCATCATATACCGACGGCAGTCTTAGAGGGTGGTCGTTACCGAGACCAGACCATTACTTTGAATTCTGCATCCAAAAGCTTTAACATTGCGGGTTTAACTCATTGTCACATTATTATTAGTGAAGCTAGCTTACGCCATCAATATGATGCTTTTGCTAAGACAATCTTTCAGACCGAGCCCAACCTCATGGGGATGTTGGCAACGGAAGCGGCCTTTCAAGCCGGGCAAGCTTGGTTGGATGGCGTTAAGGAAGTGATCTATCACAATTATCGGGAAGTGTTTACGGCCTTTGAACAAAGGGCGCCTGAAGTTATTGTTTCGCCCTTAGAAGGCAGTTACTTAGTATTCATTGACTTGAGGCAAGTTCTTGATCCTTCTGAAGTGAAAACCTTCATCCAAGACCGATGTGGGTTGGCAGTTGATTATGGAGAGTGGTTCGGTGAGAATTATGTCGGCTTTATCCGCCTGAATTTAGCCACCAAGCCGGACTATATTCAGCAGGCAGTGGACCAGATTATTAGCCATCTTAACTAGACAAATCAATAATAAATAGCCCTAGCACTTTCTTAACAGTAAGTGCCAGGGCTTATTTTCTCATGTATTAAGGAAGTTGAGTCTGACTGGATGGATTCGGTACAAATAGACCGTATGACAAAATCAACCAACTGAGTCCTAGCGAATAACCGGCTAGAATATCACTCAAGTAATGGACGCCCAGATAGATGCGACTGCAACCAATGACTAAGATAATAAGTCCTAAGCCGAAGGTCGCCAAATGGCGTTTGCCACTGGCTTTACAACTAACCCACAGTATCAAAATGACACCCCCATAGAGCATCATAGAAGCAAAGGCATGGCCCTTGGGAAGGAGTAAGTCTTCTCTATGACTAGCCGCATGGCCTTTTTAGGTCGCTGAAGTTGGATAATGCTTTTGACTAGCGGATTAATTCCTAAGCTTCCAATGGCATTGGCCAAAAGGAACCACAAACTCAGCCCCCGCTTAGCATATCGGAAGTAGAGAAGTAGGCTGGTTAAAGCGACCATAACAAACGCAAAGACTGGGTTCGCTAGGCGGGTTACTGCGAAGAAAAAGGCGTTAAGCCCTTGAGTTCGTATGCCATAAGCCGCTAAGCTAGTGATATTGTCCATGTGTTGCAGCGAATTGGCATCCAATATATACCAACCATAAAAGTCAACTTAAAAATCCTGATTTGTCTCACTTAAGATTCCCCACTTTTTCGTGGGAAAAGTTTATCTTTAATTCGATAAGAAGGTCCTGTTATATTAATGAGATAAGAATGATGTGAAATACGATCGATAATCGCCTTTGTTAACATCTCGTCTTGTCCCATAATGGTATGTGGAATGGCAACACTTTTCTAGACAAAAATTATAAGGTCTGTTTATGACACCATATCCAGTTGCCCTTGACAACGAGCCTCCTCAAATCGGTTTTCTTAGCGGCGTGCTCACTTTGAATAAAATAAGCCGCTCGAACAGAAGGTAACCGATTCTTGCTCATTATCAAGGGTTCGCTACGCCAACCTCCGCATAGCGTACCTCAATTGGTGTTTTATAACCAAGAGAACTATGGATCCGATGATGATTCCACCAATTGACATAATCAAAACATTCTAATTCTAAGTGTGCCATCGTTTCAAATTGATATTGACTCACAAATTCCGTCTTAAAAGCTTTGTAAGTCGCTTCTGAAACGGCATGATCATATGGACATCCAGGCTTACTCAAGGAGCGTTGAATGCCAAATGTTTCTAAGATAAGTTCAATCAATTCATTATCAAATTCTTTTCCACGATCCGTATGGAAGAGTTCGATTTCTTGAAGTGAGTAAGGAATGCTTTGAATGGCCCTTTTTACAAGCTGCGCATCTTTTTTATTTCCGCAAGAATGGCCAATAATTTCACGATTGAATAAATCAATCATCAAACAAAGATAAGCCCAATTTGACCCGACCCGAACCGAACATAAGTTAAATCCGTGACAACCGCTGACAATGCTTTTGTTTGAGTAAACTTTCGATCTAAGTGATTCGCAATTTTCTTTTGATTGCTTTGGCACGAATGTACGCGATATTTGGGCTTCGTGTAACTGGATTTCAATCCTCGTCTTTTCATGATGCGACGAATTTTTCGACGACTCAAAATGAGATTTTTCTTATCAAGGCGTTCCTTGATTCTGCGTGAACCATAAGCTCGTCTATTTTGTTGAAAAACTTCTTCCACCGCTTCTTCTAATATAGTAGTAAAAATTATTAAAACATTTAAAAAGACTAAACTTGATTTAGATCAATTTAATTTCTTTCAATCTATAGTATTATATAATCAAGATAAAGAAAAAATAAAACAAGAAAGAAGGAAAAAAATATGTCAAGACAATTAAATTTTAATCAAGTAAAGGAAACTCATTTAAAAACATTAGCACAATATGTTCCAGTTGTAGCAAAAGTTCATGGAGGAAATCATCCAGAATTCTACCAGGTTCGTAAAGTATATGATGAACTTGCAAAGAAAGCAAAAGATGCGGGAGTAGAAAAGCCGGACTTAAAAGAGGAGTTTGTAAAATTACGTGAAATCACAGATAATTATACAGTTCCAGGTGATGTATGCGAAAGTTATGAAGCAGTATATAACATGTTAGCAGAATTAGATAAAGCATATGAAGCATAAAAGAAAATAAACAAAGCAATGAAAAGATATAAATAATCTAATAGGGAGGAGTATGAATATGCAAAAATTTATATTAGGAAGAAAAAACCATATTACAATAGTAAGTGCAATTTTAATAATAATTGCATTTGTCAGTAAATTAGGCTTCGAAAACGAACAAATAGCCATATGGGCATTAGTAATTGCTTCAATTTTGGGAGTTTCACCTATTGCGATTCAAGCGTATCAAGCATTAAAAGTCAAAGTAGTTAGTATTGATGTTTTAGTTACCATTGCAGTTATCGGAGCCTTTATAGTTAGAAACTACGAAGAGTCAGCAATTGTTACATTTTTATTTCTATTTGGAGCTTATCTAGAACAAAGGACACTTAATAAAACACGTTCTGCAATTAAAGAATTAACTCAAATGGCACCAGAAAGTGCCTTAAAACAAGTGGAAAATGGTGAGTTTGAAGAAGTAGAAATAGATGAAGTTGATGTAGGAGATATTTTGCTTGTTAAAACGGGTGCAAAAATCCCAGTTGACGGTACAGTGTTAACAGGAGAAGGGCATATTAATGAAGCAAGTATTACAGGAGAAGCGGTTCCTGTAAGTAAAAAGAAAGATTCGGGGGTATATGCCGGAACAATTTTAGAAAATGGAACTATTCAAATCACTGCTGATCGTGTAGGTGAGGATACTACTTTTGGTAAAATCATTGAGTTGGTTGAAGAAGCACAGGATTCAAAATCAGAAGCAGAACGTTTCATTGATAGATTTTCTAAATACTACACACCAGCTGTTTTAGTTCTCTCTTTTATTGTATGGATATTTTCAAGGGATATTGAACTTGCAATTACAATATTAGTTTTAGGATGTCCAGGAGCATTGGTAATCGGTGTACCGGTTTCAAACGTCGCGGGGATTGGCAATGGAGCACGTCATGGAGTCCTTCTAAAAGGTAGCGAGGTTATTAGTGACTTTAGCAGACTAGATACCATGGTATTTGACAAAACAGGTACATTAACAATAGGAAATCCCAAAGTAGCTGATAAAGAAATTTATGCAGATAATGTATATGAAGTATTAGGGTATCTAGCAAGTGTTGAAAAGGAATCAGATCATCCATTAGCAAAAGCAGTTGTAGAATATATTGGAGATATAAAATTATATACAGTTGAAAAAACAGATGTTGTAAAAGGTGGAGGAATTGTAGCTCATGTAGAAGGTCATAAAGTTGCAGTCGGTAATGTGGCACTAATGGAGCAAGAAAATATTCTTTTAAGTGAAAAAGCTCGTGCAGATATTGCCAGATTTGAGAAAAATGGAAATTCACTTGTTTTAACATCAGTTGATGGGGAATTAAAAGCATTGATGGGTATTCGTGATCAAATTCGCCCGGGTGTAAAAGATGATCTTAAAAAGTTGAAAAAACTTGGTGTTAAAAATCTAGTAGTTCTTTCTGGTGATAACCAAGGAACAGTTGATTTAGTAGCACGTGAACTAGGACTTACAGAAGCTCATGGACATATGTTGCCAGAAGATAAAGCAACATATATTAAAGAGTTACAAGAAAAAGGTCAAATTGTGGCATTTGTTGGAGATGGAGTAAATGATAGTCCTTCACTAGCTCTAGCACAAATTGGAATTGCTATGGGAAATGGAACAGATGTAGCAATCGAAACTTCAGATGTCGTTTTAATGAATTCAGATTTCAGCCGCTTGCCACATGCATTAGGTTTAACAAAAGCAACCGCTAATAACATGCTTCAAAATATTATTATTGCAGTAGGGGTTGTATTAGTCCTTCTTGCCAGCGTATTCTTTAGTGAATGGATGAACATGTCAATCGGTATGTTAGTACATGAAGCAAGTATATTAGTAGTGATTTTAAATGGTATGAGACTTCTTCGCTATAAATTAAGAAAATAAAAATAAATAAAATTCTGGATGTAAATCAATTTATTATAGATAATAATAGTAAATAATACAATTAACATAAACTAAAGGAGAGATGAAAAATGCAAAAAGCAACAATTCAATTAGAAACATTAACATGTCCATCATGTATGCAAAAAATAGAAAATGGAGTTAAATCATTAGATGGAGTAGACAAAAAAAGCATAAAGGTGCTATTTAATTCAAGTAAAGTAAGAGTGGAATATGATGATGAAAAAGTATCTATAAAAGATATTGAAAATGCCATCGATAAATTAGGATATGAAGTTATAAAATCTCAAGTAAAAGCTTTATAAAATAAGAGGGAATAAGTTTGGTTTTAATGATATCAGATGCTGGTTAATGTCATCTACGGTAAAGGACACAGTTACCAAGTTATAATGTCGTTGATATCTTCCCACACACGAAAGCCCACAGTGGATATGTTCTCACAAAGAGAATTTCTGATAAAAATATTTTGGTTACTAGTATTTGACAGCTATAACTTCCGCTCAAGCCATGTGGAAGCAGTGTGTCTGTTAACAAGAAAATAATCATTGTTCGTCCTGACGAGTTGTTAGACTCGACAAGGATAAACATCATTTTTAGAACCGCTAGCCGATTTTTGGCTAGCGGTTTTTCATTGTGTATGAAATGTAGGACTTCTGTTTACTACGAAAAAATTTGTTATATGAGGAGATTACGATTGTAGGGAAATAGCCAGATTAAGAAATCAGATGTTTAACCAAAATCGTCCAAAAAATTGCTGATGACTATCGGAATATTTCACCATGTATAGTCTGAATTGGAAAGAAAAGGGAAAAACGATAGCTAGAAGAGATTGGATTTTTTAGAAATGTACAGTAATGGTGAGTATCCACAAAATTTCATCTTCTTAATTATTTAAAATTTAAATTGACGCGTCGTTTAACGGGGAAAGATGATTCTTTGACGAAGACAGAAAAGAAGAATTTCAGTAGCGTCCAGGGAATCCAGAATCGTTAGTCATATCAATTAAAAAAACGGCGTAAATTTACAGCAAATAGAGTATAATTTAATCAAAGAAAGTATTTGAATGGTATATGAATTATGGTGTTAGTGAAATCTGTTAACAATGATTTTTATAATAAATCTAAAAATTAGAGGAAAGAGGAATATATGGATAAGAATACTATTTATTTTGCTGGTGGATGTTTATGGGGCGTGCAAGCATTTATTAAAACATTACCCGGCGTAGTAGATACTGAAGCAGGAAGAGCTAATGGTGAAACTAATTCTTTAAATAGTCATTATGACGGCTATGCAGAGTGTGTCAAAACAACCTTCGACGAAAGTGTTGTTTCAGTTACACAACTAGTAGACCTTTTTTTTGAAATTATTGACCCGTATAGCATTAATCGACAAGGTAACGATGTTGGACTAAAATATAGAACCGGTATTTATAGTGAAAATGCGAATCATATTGAAGCTGTGATAGATTATATAGCTAGACGAAATGATAGCGAAAAAATCGTTGTTGAAGTTAAACCACTTACTAATTATGTAAAAAGTGCCGATGAACATCAAGATAGGTTGAGTAAATACCCAAATGATTACTGCCATATTCCTAAAGAATTACTAACAAGGTATCGTAAATAACTTGGATACATTCCCACAAACTGAAAATAATAAAATACTAATCGACTTACTCTCATGAAGGTATAATCGAAAAATATTTAAAAACCCTGGGATTTTCACCCTATAATTATACGAAAAATAGATCTAAGTAGTTGATTTTTTAATCTTCAAAAATATTTCGAGTTAAGAAATGGGGTTAGAAAAATGATAAAAATAATCGAAAATCAAGAACTTGAATTACTATATAAAAAGGGGTTTGGAGCATGGACATATCACCTAAGAATACCGGGGACAGCAAACATTAAAGGAAAATGGGGTCATCTAAAAGTTTCTGGCACGATTGATGATTATGAAATAAAAAACATAAACTTGGCTCCAAGGAAAGATGGTGACCACATCATTTCCATAAACAAGAAAATTAGAGAATCGATAGGTAAAAGTGGTGGAGATATGGTAATAGTAACTTTATATTTGCATGATTAGCATAGTTAATTAACACGAATCGTGAAGGAAGACATATTTTTTGATAGTATTCTTTTTCATGCAGGATTCATTATGGATTCAACAAACAAACCCGAAAGGAGACGATCATGATTCTTAACAATCACTTGATTCGGATTTTAGTTCCCTCATGGAATAAAATAATCGACGCGTATTATTTTATTTAAAAGGAGTTTGGATAATCAATGATCACTATTTTTTCTAAATATGTATTACAAAATGTATTGGCGATGGTGGGGATTTCGGTCTACATTCTGGCAGATACGTTCTTTATTTCGATGTATGCAGGAGCGGATGGATTAGCGGTTTTGAATTTAATCTTACCGCTTTACGGTCTGATTTATGCGATAGGTGCGATGATTGGGATTGGATCTGCTACTGGGTTTTCAATAAAAAATGCGCGGAAGGAACGGACTGATTTTCATTTTTCACAGTCGGTGTTATGGAGCTTGATTGCCAGTGTCCCTTTCATGCTTTTAGGATTGTTTTTCCCTGACAAAGTACTATCGCTTTTAGGAGCGGACGAAGGGTTAATCTTATTAGGTGGTCAGTACATTCAAATCATTTTACTTGCGGCGCCTTTATTTATGGTGAATTATACGTTCACAGCCTTTTTGCGCAATGATTATGCACCGAAAGTGGTAAAATAGAGAAAAGCTTCCTTATCCTTGGGATGATATGTCCGAACGAAACGCTGAATAAAATGAGACACAAGTTGGAGGAATGGCAGATGAAAATGGTGATTTTTACACTTGGTTCAAGAGGGGATGTTCAACCGTATGTGGCTTTAGCAAAAGCCGCCATCTTAAAAGGACACCGCGCCGTGATTTGTACGGGAAAAAGTTTTCAAGCGTTGATTGAAGAAAATGGCGTTGAATTTGAACAAGCGACGAGTGACTTAATGGCGATGCTTGAAACAGAAGAAGGAAAAATGATTGTGACGCATCCGCTGAGACATCCAATCAAAACAAAACACTACTTAAATTCAGTCGTCAATCCAGCTTTTCGACAAACATTGGATGATTTTTATCGGTGTGCCAAAGGAGCTTCCGTGATTATCTATCACCCAAAAGCTTTGGGAACACCGGATATTGCTAAAGCGTTAGGCATTCCTTGTGTTAGCATCCCACCTATTCCCATAACGTATCCCATTGAGGAATTTCCGAACTTGGCGATTCATTCACACAAGAACTTTGGGAAAATATTGAACAAGTTGACTTACACGTTAATGGGTAAAGCTGAAAGTGCGAGCATCAAAGAAGTAAATGATTTTCGAGAAAAAACTTTAGGGCTACCGAAGAGAAAAAGTGGCGTCTATGCCTTTGAAATTGATGGCAAAGAAATACCGATTATTTATCCGGTGAGTAAGGCGTTATTTCCAGAAGTGAAAAGTTGGGAAAATAAAGTATCATTACCTGGTTTTTTTTATTTGAAGAACGAAGGTGAAGCGCTAGAAGCACGAATAACAGCCTTTATTCAGGCCGGACCCGCACCCATTGTTTTGACTTTTAGCAGCATGCCTGTTAAGTCACCTGCTAGATTCCAAGCAATCGTAACGGAAGCTTTACGTGAAACAGGAGATCGTGCGATTATCGTGATTGGGAATAGCGGCCTCTCATTTGAATCAAAGGAAGACCAACTCATTCTCCAAGCAGTGCCGCATCATTTGTTATTTCCATTGGCAAAAGGCATCATTCATCATGGGGGTGTCGGGACAATGGCGGCAGCTTTAAAAAGTGACCGACCACAATTAATCATTCCGTTTGCGGTTGATCAGCCATTTTGGGCCCATCGACTGGCTCGTTTAGGCTACGCGTTAGAACCACTTACTGAAAAGCAACTGACAAAAGAAAGACTCGTGCAGCGCTTAAACGAATTTAATGATCCAAAAGTCAAACAACAAGCACAAGCTATCCGTCAGATTATTGCAAAAGAACAGGGTGTGGATGATGCTATCACATTGATTGAAAAAATGGTGCGCGAGTCGCAATTAGTGAACCAAAAGGGGTGAACCAATTTGATAAAAAAAGAATTTTTTTCTCCCGCGCCGTGGCAAATGAGCGGAAAAGGGTATATTTTCCTCTATCCCTTAACAAAAGAATTTGTCATGACCCAAGGGATGGTACCCGATTTTTTAAAGGGGCGGTATACTGGCGGCTTTGGCAGTATGATGCTCGTGAACTACGCTGATTCCAATGTCGGTCCCTATAGTGAACTTCTTTTTATCCCAGGAAAATTTGATTACAAAGGTAAGAAATTGCAAACGATTAGTAAAATCTATGTTTCGTCTGAGGCAAGTATTGTAAATGGTCGTAAAAATTGGGGCATTCCTAAAGAACGAGCGACGTTTGAGTTTAAGCGACTCAATGAACGGGAGGAACGTATTATTGTGACGGCAGGAGAGACACGAATCTTGGACGTCGTACTTCGCTCTGGCGTAATGCCATTTCCCGTTAGTACGAAGTTCCTCCCATTTCATCTCGTCCAACGTGAAAAGCAAAAAGAATTCTATACAAGTTTTTCAGGAAAAGGGACAGGCCGCTTGGCAAAAGTCAAAAAAATAAGCGTTAATTCTGATTTTTTCCCAGATGTTTCGCTTAAAAAACCGCTGACAGTCGTACATGTCGATCCCTTTATGCTAACCTTTCCTGTTCCACGGATTGAAAGGGTAGATGTTCACGATCCAAATAATCGATACCACTCTTAGTAAGGAGCCAATGACGCGTGTTGCAGACAAAAAGAGAATGTTTGTGCTGCCGATCAAATTCGTCGGACACAATCGGATTCGTTCTCGTATTCAGCCTGCAAAATTGGTATACTAAATAAAGAAAATTGGTTGTTAGGAGAGAGCGAATGGCTAGAAGTGAAGCAGCAGTATTTACGAATATGTGTATGGTTTATAATGAGCAAGGTCAAATTCTCGTACAAGATCGAAAAAAACAAGATTGGCCGGGAATCACGTTTCCTGGCGGGCATGTCGAAAAAGGAGAATCGTTCGTCGGCTCTGTGATCCGCGAAGTCAAAGAGGAAACGGGTTTGACGATTCAATCTCCTCAACTGTGTGGCGTTAAACAATTCCAAGATAAACAAGGTGCTCGTTATGTGGTCATGTTGTATAAAACGAATCATTTTAGTGGGACATTACAATCTTCTGCAGAAGGCGAGGTTTACTGGATTAATCGGCATGAATTATTGCAATTGCCTTTAGCCGATGATTTTGCAGAAATGATTGCCGTTTTTGAAAAAGAAGACTTAAGTGAATGTTTTTATGAACAAACAACTGACGCGAGCTGGCAATTGAAACTTTTTTAAGTCAGATAAAAAGCGACTTGTCCTTGTTGCTTGTAGAATCGAAGAAAGAAGGCGAACGAATTGGTGACGATCAATGACATTGCCCAGTTAGCGGGTGTAGCAAAAAGTACCGTTTCACGGTACTTAAATGGGGGTTCTGTGAGCCGCAAAACCCGAGAAAAATTAGATGAAATCGTTCGTGAAACAGGGTATAGTCCCAATACGTTTGCACAAAGTTTAAAAGCGAAACGAACGAATATTGTTGGGACGATTATTCCGCGTCTTGATTCTTATTCTTCCAACGAAATATTAGAAGGCATTGATCAAGAATTATGGCAGCGACAACTTCAACTCATTATTACCAATAGTGATCAAAATGTGGCGCGTGAGATTGAGAATATTTATGCACTAGCAAGACAAAAAGCGGATGCGATTATTTTATTTGGCGGTGTGATCACGAGTGATCACTTAAAAGCGATTCACGAGGTAAATATTCCGGTCGTCATTTTAGGACAAGAGACGCCGGACGTTCATTGTTTGGTGCATGATGAAGCACATGCTGGTATCACAATGGGGAGACACATCACGTCTTTAGGCCATCAGAAAATTCTTTTATTGCGTGTCAAAAAAGAAGATCGAGCAATTGGTCAGTTAAGAAGGGCAGCGATTATTGAAGGCTTATCACAAAAAGCGTCTGTCGAAGTAGAAGAACAAGAAGTATCGTTTGTTTTTGAAGAGGCTTACCAACAAGCGAAACTCATTTTACCAAAGACCAAAGCGACTGCCATTATTTGTGTCACAGATACCATTGCTTTAGCAGTAATGAAAGCCGCGCATGAGCTTTCCTACGTGATTCCCAACGATTTTTCTCTCGCAGGTTTTGGTGGCTATAATGCGACAACCATTGTTAGCCCAGCAATTACAACGGTTCGTTATCCCTATAGAGAACTTGGTAAAAAAGCCGTAACAACCGTTTTACAGCTGTTAAATGCAGAGGATGTACCGATGAAACAAATTATGAAAAATGAATTAATAGTCCGTGAATCAACTCAGAAAATCACTCTTTCTTAAATCGAAGGAGTGATTTTTTTTAGTAAACAGTAGACAAACAAAAATGAAAGCGCTATAATGTGAATGTAACAAAATAGAACCGGTTCCAAAAATGAAAGGGAGGAAGAAAAAATGACAGAAAATCGATTAATCGCACAAGAAGTCATCGAAGCAGTTGGGGGGACTGAAAATATTCAATCAGTGGCACATTGTGCGACACGGCTAAGAATTATGGTAAAGGACAAAGAAAAAATTGATGAAGCGAGAGTAGAAAATATTGACAAAGTAAAAGGGGCCTTCTTTAATTCAGGGCAATTCCAAATTATTTTTGGAACCGGTACCGTCAATAAAATCTACGAAGAAGTAAGTAAGTTAGGGGTGAATGAGGTCAGCAAATCGGAAATGAAAGAGGAAACGAAGGGTCAAGGAAATAAATTCCAGCAGGTAATTCGGACGTTTGGGGACGTCTTTGTTCCAATTATTCCTGTGTTAGTCGCAACGGGATTATTTATGGGATTAAGAGGTCTATTGACACAAGAAACGATTTTAGGACTAATTGGGTTA
Organism: Enterococcus aquimarinus; assembly: GCF_001885765.1. Taxonomy (GTDB): domain Bacteria; phylum Bacillota; class Bacilli; order Lactobacillales; family Enterococcaceae; genus Enterococcus_I; species Enterococcus_I aquimarinus. The sequence continues at coordinate 23,289 of NZ_JXKD01000016.1, forward strand.
ACACCAGATAGCATTAATGAAAATTTTATTTTATATACTCAAGTCTTAACAGATACAGCGTTTGCCTTTTTACCAGCCCTCGTAGCATGGTCTGCTTTTAAAGTATTTGGCGGATCACCGGTCATTGGGATTGTCTTAGGTCTCATGCTAGTAAATCCCGCGCTCCCAAATGCCTATGAAGTCGCTGCAGGAACAGCTGATCCGATCATGATGGCTGGATTCATTCCAGTTGTTGGATATCAAGGAACCGTCTTACCAGCCTTTATCGCAGGGTTCCTAGGTGCTAAAACAGAACGAATGATTCGAAAACGAGTGCCAGAAACGCTTGATTTACTCTTAACACCGTTTTTAACGTTATTAATTTTAAGTATTTTGGCATTATTTGTTATCGGACCGGTATTTCATTCGTTAGAAGTTGTTGTACTTGATGCGACATTATGGTTACTAGAATTACCATTTGGTTTAGCTGGATTGGTAATTGGTGGTTTAAATCAATTGATTGTCGTAACAGGTATTCACCATATTTTCAATTTCTTAGAAGTACAATTATTAGCTAATACTGGTACAAATCCATACAATGCGATTATTACGGCTAGTGTTGCGGCTCAAGGTGGCGCAAGTTTAGCTGTTGCAATGAAGACGAAATCGAAAAAATTAAAAGCGTTAGCGTATCCTTCAACGTTGTCAGCGATGCTTGGTATTACAGAGCCCGCTATTTTCGGTGTCAATTTACGGTATGGCAAACCTTTTGTCTTTGGGTTAGTTGGCGGTGCAGCAGGTGGTTTCTTAGCCTCTTTATTACAACTGGAAGCAACAGGGATGTCGCTAACAGTCATTCCAGGTGCCCTTTTATACTTGAATAGCCAATTTATCTGGTATATTGTCGTCAATGTTGTGGCGATTGCGGTTGCCTTTATCTTAACGTATCTTTTTGGCTATAGTGATAAACAATTAGAAAATGCTTAGGAGTTTTACGATGAAAAATCAGATGACGTACCATATCACCCCTCATCAAGGGTTAATCAATGATCCCAACGGCCTTGTGTATTTTAAAGGACGACATCATGTGTTTTTTCAGTGGAATCAAACAGGAGTTACGCATAGCAACAAAAGTTGGGGGCACGTCAGTACAACCGATTTTGTGAATTGGCAAACTCATCCACCTGCGCTTGAGCCTGTCGATGAATTTGATCGAGACGGTTGTTACTCGGGGAGTACAGTTGTCCATGATAATTGTTTGTATCTTTTTTATACAGGAAATCTTCGTGGAGAAAATAATGAACGGATTACGACACAATGCTTGGCGATCTCCGAAGATGGCATTCATTTTACAAAAAAAGGCCCCATTATTACGCAACCGTCAGGCTATACTGCACACATTCGTGATCCGAAAGTGTGGCAAACTGCAGATGGAAGCTGGTCGATGGTCTTAGGAGCCCAAACACTTGATTTAACTGGAACAGTCCTTCTTTATCAATCGGATAATTTGATTGATTGGGTATTTAAAGGGGAATTCGTTGAAGAAGTACCTGATTTTGGTTTTATGTGGGAATGTCCAGATGTACTCATAACGGCTTCAAAACAAGCCTTAATCATATCGCCCCAAGGACTGACCGCGCAAGGAATAACTTTAAATAATTTATATCATTCAGGTTATTTTATTGGTCAGATTAGCAAAGATAAACACAAGTTCCAGATTGAATCTACTTTTACTGAGTTTGATCGAGGATTTGAGTTTTATGCACCCCAAACCTATCAAACTGATGACGGGCGTCAAATCATGTATGCATGGATGGGATTGATGCAAGAAGCAGATGAACGTGCTTTTCCAACGATTAAAGAGGGTTGGATTCATTCCTTGACCATACCGCGAGTGTTAACGATTGTTGGTAATCGTATTATCCAAAAACCAATCGACGAACTTCTAAAGCTTCGAGGTGAAACTTTAGAACAAGTAAAAAACATCAAAAAATGGCAGGAAACGTTACCCACTTTTCAAAATGAAGTCCTCTTTCATTGGCCAGAAGCAGCTCCTGATTTTACGGTGAATATTCGGAATTCAGTGACGTTTACCTATTATCAACAAGAACGACTGTTCACTGTTTATCGAATAAATTGGCGGACTCAGCAAACAGAAAAACGTAGCGTACGCTTAGAAAATGAATTGACCGACTTACAATGTTTTATGGAAGAATCTTCTTTAGAAATATTTTTGAATCAGGGTCAGGAAGTCTTTACGTTGCGATATATTAGTCAAGAAACCGAAGCGTTCATTGCTTTTGAACAGCAAGGAATACAAGCAGAAAATGATTTAATCATCTATCCATTGAATGGTTTTTGTAAAAAATAAAACCTAGAAAGACAGAGTTGTAAATACATGATTCAGTAAAATTGTTATTTATCAGGAACATTAAACAATAAAAGCCAAGCACTACCAAATGGTGGATGCTTGGCTTCTATTATTTTGGAAAATACATTACAAATCTTTAACAATATCCTCATTCAGGATGGGAGAGTGCGTAGTATGATTTTATTTCTGCTGGTAAATCTTGCGGAATGACGGTCGCAAGTCGCTCTTCATGCCCATCGCAGAGCGCTTGTTCATAGTACCACTGTTTAAATTTAATCATCGCCAGCGCTTGCTCTAAGCGATCAATTTCGGTTTTGACGGCTATTTCTTGCTGGTCAAATAGAGCTTTGCGTTGTGGGTAAGTTTGGCTTCCTAGTTTGCACCATTCCATAAAGCGTTTGATATCTTTAATTTCCATCCCGGATTTTTTCAAGCATTCAATCACTCGTAACGCTTCGATTTCTGATTGGCCAAAATGGCGAATCCCAGCTTTTCGCTGCAGGTCTGGAAAGAGTCCTTCTTTATCGTAATAACGTAGGGTTGATATCGGCAGATCAAATAATTCTGCGATTTGTCCAATTGTTTTCATCGGTTCACCTCAAAATATTTTTAGAAACAAAAGGCTTTACCTAAAGTCAGGTTTAGGTGTTAGAATGGTATCATAGCAAAACAAACGCGTCAATACAACAAAGAATTCTGTTTTTGCTTAAGTGGCGCCAAATATTATGGAAAAATAGAAGGGAAAGAAAACGATGTTAGGGAATTTTAGTTATTCAAATCCAACAAAATTATATTTTGGAGAAGAGTCGTTGTCCTTTTTGAACGAAGAACTTCCGAAGTATGGAGATAAGGTCTTACTTGTTTATGGCGGCGGTTCAATTAAACAAACCGGATTATATGACGAAATCATGCAAATTTTAGCAGAAAATGGCAAGCAAGTATTCGAAGATGCCGGAGTGATGCCGAATCCGACAGTCGAAAAGTTAACGGAAGGTTGTCAGATTGCGAAAGATAATGATGTCGATTTTATTTTGGCTGTAGGCGGGGGCTCTGTGTGTGATTATGCTAAAGCAGTTTCAGCTTCAGCTTTCTGTGAAGAAGATCCTTGGGAGAAGTATTTTATTCGGAAAGAAGCGGTTGATAATCCGATTATTCCGCTGGGCTGTGTGTTAACGATGGTTGGAACAGGTTCAGAAATGAATGGCGGTTCTGTCATTACGAATACGACAACGACTCAAAAAATTGGCCGCGTATTCGGAGAGGATGTCTTTCCGAAATTCTCGATTTTGAATCCAGTCTTAACCTACACGGTGCCAAAACAGCAAATGGTGGCGGGTTTCTTTGATATTATGTCACATATCTTGGAGCAATATTTTAGTAATGAAGACGACAATACTTCAGATTATATTATGGAAGGTTTATTAAAATCGTTGATTCACAGTTCAAAAATTGCACTTGAAAATCCAACTGATTATGAAGCGCGTAGTAATATCATGTGGACGGCTACTTGGGCCCTCAATACATTAGTCGCAAAAGGAAAATCAACTGACTGGATGGTTCATATGATTGGACAATCAATCGGGGCCTATACCGATGCTACTCACGGGATGACGTTATCGGCGATTTCGCTACCATATTATCGCTTAATTTTGCCAGCAGGACTCGCAAAATTCAAACGTTACGCTATCAATGTCTGGGGGGTTAATCCGGAAGGCAAGACGGATGAACAAGTTGCGCTTGAAGGGTTATCCGAAATGGAGCATTATATGAGAACGCTTGGTTTAGTCTTAAATATTAAGGAACTAGGTGCTACACCAGACATGTTAGAAGGAATTGTAGCGGGTTCATTTATCACAAAGGGTGGCTACAAAGTCTTAACCAAAGAGGACATTATGAGCGTTTTAATCGAAAGTATGAATCAATAAGAGGTGGGAAAATGGAACTTGATCAATTCTTGCATCATTTAAATGAAGGGAAGTCGGTTGAGGCGGGTTCTGCGGAACATCAAATGATGTTACAACTATCACAAGAAGCCTTAAAATTGACGATGGCATTAAATAATACGTATCATACTCCTGAAGAAATTCGAGTCATCATCGCACAACTAACCGCAAAACCAGTCGATGAGACATTCAACCTATTTCCACCTTTTTATACCGATTGCGGCAAAAATCTTCATATCGGGAAAAATGTTTTCATTAATTCAGGTTGTCGTTTTCAAGATCAAGGCGGTATCACAATTGGTGATGGGACATTGATTGGTCATCAAGTTGTTCTTGCAACGTTGAATCACGAATTGAACCCACAAACACGTGGGACAATCCATCCACTGCCGATTTCGATTGGTAAAAATGTCTGGATTGGGGCTAACGCGACTGTTTTACCAGGTGTTCGAATTGGGGATGGTGCGATTATTGCAGCCGGAGCAGTCGTCAGCAAAGACGTCGAAGAAAATACCATTGTCGGTGGTGTTCCTGCGAAGGTTATGAAGACAATTGAAGTTGAATAGACAATCAGATAAAATTCTCAACAAACTTAAAAAACAAGCTAGATTCCAATTTCCAGAGGATCTAGCTTGTTTTTTTATAGGCATTTTCTCTCGATTAGGTGATATCATTTGCCAAACAATAAACCTGTTGATAAAAGCACGTCTGATGAAGAGTCTCATTTGGGAAAAACTGTGCACTAAAATCAACGAGGGGGCTTGAATCGTTAGCACCTCCTTTTTGAATCCAACGTGTTCAGATTTCTATCATGAAATCTTCATTTTTTGACATTTTTACTTGTGATTTTGGAAGATAAAAGGCATGATAGCTAATGGGTGTTTGAAAGGAAGAATCAAGCTCAAGAAGGAGAGGAATGAAATGATAGTCACAGAAACGATAAAATACTATTTTATTGCTTATTTGCTGGTCACGGTATTTGCGTCACTGCATTTTTTACTTAACTGGAAAGTGCGAAAACAACAAGCTTTTGATCCAACGATGGGACTACGTGCACTTCGAGAAAACGCCACGACATTTGAGGCTTTTAAGACAACAAAGCCTTTTCATCCACTATACAACCTCATTATTTTTCCACTTGTCGGTGTGATGATGATGAATCAGTGGACGATAATCCCAACGCTAACGCAAGCGATGGGAATTGGAGGATTATGGCTCATTTATAGTGTCTTATTTGATCTTATTTGTTGGGTTATCATTCCGCATCCGTGGCGTTTAAGTTTAAAGGGGTTATTTATTACGTATCAACCTTGGATTTCCTTCGCGTATCTCGCGATTGCCATAAGTCCGATGATTAGTATTTTGTACTTCTTTTTATTTTCGTAAAAGGATAACGAATCACAAGCAATTCCAGTCGCGTTTTTATGGTTGATTGGAAGAAAAAACGAGCAAGAGGAACGAACGATCTATGATTGATTCTCCAAGCGCTTTGTAAAAAATAGATTGAATAGTAGGAGAGTATGATAGATATGAAAGAAACAAAAGTAAAAGTGATCGTCGCTGATCCCTCTGCGTTAGGATTATTTGGACTGGCAATGGTCACACTAGTTGCGTCCTCACAAAAATTAGGATTCACATCTGATGTCTCGTTGGTATTACCATGGGCAATCTTTTTAGGAGCGTCTGCGCAATTAATGGCGGCGACCTATGATTTTAAACACAATAACACTTTCGGTGCGACAGCTTTTGCCGCATATGGCTTTTTTTGGTTTGCTATGGGCTTTACGTGGTTAATTCAAAAAGGACTATTTGGTGCAGCGTTAGCATCTAGTGTCGATCCCAAACAACTTGGCGTGGCATTTTTAGGTTATTTTATCTTTACATTATTTATGACAATTGGTGCCATGGAAACACATAAGGTCTTATTTACGATATTTGTATTAATTGATTTCTTATTCTTAGGATTAGCCGCTTCTTCATTTGGCATTATGACACATGCGAGTCATCAAATGGCAGCATACGCAGAATTAGCGATTGCCATTGTGTCTTTTTATGGATGCGGTGCAGCTGTCTTGAATACCCATTTTGGGAAAACATTCCTACCAGTAGGAAAACCATTTGGTATTTTTAAATAATCATCAATTAAGATTGGACTTTTAGAAGGCTTCTTTTTCTAGAAGTCCTTTTTTAGCGTTTTTTTGAGAGGCATGGAGCACGAAATAATCATTTATTATCATTCTTATCAGAAAAATGGGTTAAAAAGGTGCGAAATTCTATGATTCATGCTAAGATTTAAATCAAAAAGGAGGCGTTTTTTTTGACAAGAAAAGCATATACAGGAGAGATTGTTTCGTCATCTGGTCCGTATTCGCATGCAATTGATAGTGGCGATATGATTTATTTTTCAGGTCAAACGGCGTATAACGGCATAGACTACCAAGGGGAGAAATACGATATCAAAACCCAAGCAGTGAAATGTTTTGAGCATTTACAATCGGTGACTCAAGAGGCCGGTGTGGGGCTTGATCAAGTGGTAAAAGTGAATGTCTATTTAACAAGTATGGCCCATTTTGATGAGATGAATGCTGTTTACAAACAAATGTTTACAGAACCTTATCCTGCTAGAACGTGTGTTGCTGTCCTAGCATTACCGTTAGAAGCAGATATTGAAATTGAATGTATTGTAAAAAAATAATCGTGAACAATGATCGCTACGATGCGACTCCCAATGCATCATCGTTTTGGGTAGGCTAACAAATGTGTCGTAGTGATTTTGTTATTGCTTTTGATAGGCAACAACAAAATCTTTGAGGCACTCGTCTCGGTGATGGCCAATCTTAAAGGAGGAATTCGCTTGTTTCGTAAACGATTTTTAATGCTATCGCTACTCCTTTGTGGCGTCATCAGCTTCTTTTGGTTGACGGGTCAAACATTCATTCAAAGTGATGTGAAACAAGAAGAGGCGCAAGAAAAAGAACGTCTTCTACAAATGGATGAACCCCATTTTTGGATTATTTCAGATAATCATTTTTTTCCGGATACTTTTATTGAAGAGAGTGCTGCGTTTCGTGCATTTGAAGCGACCGCACTAGGCAATGACCTTCGCTATACGGAAACCATTTTAAACGCATTCGTTCAAAAAGCGTTAGTCGAAAAACCGACGGGGATTATTTTTACCGGAGATGTGACACTAAACGGTGAAAAAGCAGGACTTGACCGGATGGTTGAACTCTTACAACCTTTGCAAGAAGCTGGTATTTTGATCTTGGCGATTCCAGGGAATCATGATATTTATAATGGTTGGGCGCGGGAATTTAAAAATGGGGATAAAATTACGACCCATCAAATTAGTCCGCAAGATTTTCAGCGAGGATTTTCCGACGGCTATCGTCTTAGTCAGGCGACAGATAAGCATTCTTTGAGTTATTCTTTAGATGCCGGTGCGTATCGCTTATTTTTACTGGATAGTAATATTTATGCGGATCGTTTTTCGAAAAAAGAACCGGTCAGTCACGGACGTTTATCAGAAGAAACACTGGCTTGGTTAGAAGCGGGGTTATCGGATGCAAAAGAAAAGGGGAAGACCCCTATCCTTTTTTTACATCATAATCTGTTGGCCCATCATGAACAGATGACGGACGGTTTTGTTTTGAATAATGCACCAGACGTTCTATCTTTAGTAAACCAGTATGAGGTGCCACTCGCATTAAGTGGTCACACGCATTTGCAAAACATTTTGCAACAAGTAGATCCGTCCAATTTTTATGAAATTAGTTCGGGATCGTTTAGTGCGGCAGGAACGTCGATAGGCCATTTGACATTGCAGGAAAATACTATCATTTACGAAAATGAGTCGTTTGACCCTCTTCCTTATTTAGATTCCCAACATCTTGCGAATCCGGATTTAAAAAATTATTCGGCGTACGTCACGTTGAAAGCTCAGGAATTGGGAGAAGAGATGGCGCGCGAATTATTCCGTTCCTATGCGATTGATGCGGATACGCAGCTAATGAAAGAAGTCGGGGAGGCGTATGTTTTTTACTTTATGGGAGGCAGTCAGCTCACTCCACTTGAAAAAGAAGCACGACTTGCCCGGTTGCAAGAATCTTTACCTCGTAAAGCTGATTCTTCATTGCTCGAAAGCTATCGACAGTTGTTAGATGCGGCTAACTGGGAAGCCCATCACCATTTAGTTATTCAACCCTAGAACTTGTGTAAAAGAACGGTCAAAAAAACGCTCTTGATAACGAGCGTTTTTTTGACCGTTAAGAGCAAGTATAATAGTCGTGATGCAATTGTTGAATTTTTTGGGCGAGCGCAGGTACTGGACCTTCAACATGTGCGTCTAGTAGAACGTCTTCAATTGCGAGCGGTTTTACTGGGCCTGGGGCGATATTCATTGCGGTAAGCCAATGGGTTAACTGTTTGGATGAACTGGCGTAAACAATCCTTCCGAGACCGACCCAACCATGGGCTGCTGCACACATCGGACAATGTTCACCAGAGGTATATACGGTCGCTTGTTTGCGTTCGTCGGGGGATAAATGCTCGGCTGCCCAACGTGCAATCGCAAATTCTGGATGTTGGGTGTGATCGCCTGAAGCGATTTGATTATGCCCTTCGTATAAGACGTTACCTTCCGCAGAAACTAGGATTGAGCCAAAAGGGGCATCCCCTTTTGTGAGAGCCATTTCGGCTAATGTGACACATCGCTCTAAATACTTGAAATCATCATTTGTAATCATCAAATGCTTCCTCCTTATGATTCTTCTTTGTGCATTGATTATACCGTTAAAAGTAGAAAGAAGCGAAGAAACATCATTCAATTAAACAATAACAATCTAACGTTCAAAGAAAGGTGTGAAATAAATGGAAAAAGAAAACAAGAGCAAAAAAAGATCATTTAAAAAAATTGGGTTATGGATACTCGCGATAAGTGTCATTATAGTGGGGGGGAGTTATCTCTTCATCCAAACGCTCACATACGGCGCAACTCCACAAGCGCAACAAGTCAGCCAAGAAGCACAAACAGAAAAAAATCTGACATTTTACGATAGTGGAAATCCTGAGGCGGTGGGGATTATTTTTTATCCAGGCGCTTTTGTGAAGCCTGAAAGTTATAGTCTATGGGCTCAACAAATCGCGGATGCCGGTCACGACGTATACGTCATGCACTTTCCACTGAATTTGGCAGTCCTTGGCGGCAATCGCGCGAGTGAAGTTCAGGAGCAACATCCCGAACAATCTTTTGTGTTAGCCGGACATTCACTCGGTGGTGTAATGGCCAGTCGTTACGTAGTGTCAAATCCAGAAAAGATTGTCGGGATTGTTTTTATGGCAAGTTATCCGGATGAAAAAGGGGCATTAAATGAGCTTGATATCCCAGTCTTATCGATTACAGGGTCAAAAGATGGCGTGTTAAATCAAGAAGCATACGAGTCAGGCAAACAATTCTTACCAGCTGAAACAACGTTTGAAGTAATCGAGGGCGGTAATCATGCAGGCTTTGCCAGTTATGGCGCACAAAAAGGTGATGACGAAGCGACCATTCCAAATGAAAATCAACAAGAAATCATCAGTCAGCTTGTCCTTGAATGGCTGGCGCAGTTTTAAAACGCAACCCTTTGAGTTTTGAATGATGGGAAGACAATTCGGCACAGAAGTTTTGCTTCTTATGATGATTCTGAGTATAATAATGAAGAATGTTTTTAGTAGATTGATAGGAAATGGAGATTACAAAGAATCATGACGAATTTTTGGGCAGAATTACCAAAACCCTTTTTTATTTTAGCGCCAATGGAAGATGTGACGGATGTTGTTTTTCGACATGTCGTGAAGGAAGCGGGGGCACCAGATGTCTTCTTTACCGAGTTTGCCAATTCAGATAGCTTTTGCCATCCTGAAGGAAAAGATAGTTTACGGGGACGTTTGACGTTTACGGAAGATGAACAACCGATTGTGGGGCATATTTGGGGTGATAATCCGACCTTTTTCCGTGAAATGAGTATCGGTTTAGCACAATTAGGCTTTAAGGGCGTCGATATTAACATGGGCTGTCCAGTACCAAATGTGGCAGGACGTGGTAAAGGGAGTGGACTCATTTTACGTCCAGAGGTAGCAGCTGAATTAATCGCTGCGGCGAAAGCAGGCGGTCTACCTGTTAGTGTTAAAACACGGATTGGTTACACAGAAATGGCAGAGATGGAAGCATGGATCACTCATCTTCTAAAACAAGACATTGCGAACTTATCGATTCATTTACGGACACGTAAAGAAATGAGTAAAGTTCCTGCTCATTGGGATATAATTCCGCAAATTATGGCTCTGCGAGATCAAATTGCACCGCAGACGCTCATTACGATTAATGGCGATATTCCGGATCGTCAAACTGGCTTGGAACTCGCTGAAAAGTATAGCGTAGATGGAATCATGATTGGCCGAGGAATCTTTAAGAATCCATTTGCCTTTGAAAAAGAACCAAGAGAGCATACGAGTGAAGAATTATTAGGCTTACTTCGTTTGCAACTGGATTTACAAGACCAATACAGTGAAATGATTCCTCGCTCAATTGTTGGCTTGCATCGCTTTTTCAAAATCTATGTTAAAGGATTTTCCGGTGCGAGTGATTTACGAGTGAAATTAATGCAGACAAAGTCGACAGATGAAGTCCGCGCGATTCTAGCAGCATTTGAAGCAGAAAATAAAAGTGGCGCGTGAGCGTTTCAAAATGAGGGATTCTAAATGGACGGAACAAAAAGAAGTGATATTACCATCGGGGCGAAGGTATTCGTCGTGCAAAAACAAGATCAACGAACAGGGAAATTAACCGAAGGCGTTGTTAAACGCATTTTAACGAATTCACCTCAACATCCACATGGGATTAAAGTAATGTTAGAAAGTGGGATTGTTGGTCGTGTGAAAAAGGCCTAGCCTAAGAATACATGTTGTTGTTCATGAACGACTCACCAAAGAAACCTTCGATAACGGCTGTTTCTTTGGTGTTTTTTGTGTCCGTTCTCTCTGGAATTTGAGTATCAGCGGACAATCTATTCCAGTCTTTAAGAAGTCTTTTAATCGTTTTTTGAGATTTCGCCTGTTTTTATCAGCCGTTCATAGCAAATAGCTCCGGAATTCGAATGATAGAATGGGACTTACGATTTTATTTCGGCTTCTAAGCTTTTATGATTGACAGCTTTTCTAACTTAGGATAAAGTAACTAATACTTGTATTAGAAATTTTCTAATTTTTTTACAAGGATTAAAAAACAATTTTTCTTCATAGGCTTTCAAGGGATTTTAATATCCTAATTGTGGTCATATGAAGTCAAGAGAGAACAATTATTTCGCCTTAGGGTGTGACGTGATCTGTGTCAGTAGGTGTTCTCCTATATAGGAGGTGGGGCAAAAAATGAGTAATCAAGATGTAGACGAAGGTTGTTGTTGTTGCTTTTTGCTTCAACAGATAGAGGTTTCTGAAACAACCGTTTGACAATGATGGAAAACGTTAAGGTTTTAAAGAAAAAGGGGGAAATAATAAAATGATTCATAAGAAAAAATGGTTTATTGGCAGTTTAGTGTTTGCAGGGCTTTTACTGAGTGCGTGTGCGGGTGGAAGTGCTGATAATACAGGGGAAAGCCAAGCAGCGGATAACGCGGCGAATCAAGATACGTTTACATATGCTATCAGCGGTGATCCTTCTGCGACAAATCCGATTAATACGAGTGATCGTTGGGGGTTAACCGTTAATAATATGATTTATTCACCACTTGTCGCCATTGAAACAGATGGAACAGAAAAAAATATTTTAGCTGAGTCAGTTGAAGCAGCAGAAGATGGATTATCGATTACCGTTAAGTTAAAAGAAGACGTTAAATGGTCTGACGGCGAAGCATTCACAGCCGATGATGTCATCTTTACTTATGAGCAAAAAGTGAAAAAAGAAAATGGGAATGCCGATCAATTATGGATTCAAGATGAGCCTGTAGCGTTTGAAAAAGTGGATGACTACACTGTCAAATTCATCTTACCTTCTCCAAGTGCAGCCGCATTACATAATATCGTGACTGAAACATTTATTATTCCGGAACATGTCTTTAAAGATGTGGAAGATTTCTCAGTCAACGAATTGCCTGTAGCAGCTGTTGGAACAGGTCCTTATAAATTAAAAGAGTACAAACGTGGAGAGTATTTAACGTTTGAAGCGAATGAAAACTATTTTGGTGGCGAAGCTGGTATTCAAAATGTGACATTACGCATTATCACAAGTTCAGACACGGCTAAAGTAGCTTTACAAAAGGGCGAAGTTGATACAGCAGTCGTTTTACCTTCTGATATTGATGACTTAGATACCGATACGATTACGGTCTATCCTTATTCTGAAAACCGTGTTGGGTACATGGGACTTAACACGCAATCCGAGGCATTAAAAGACGAGAAAGTTCGTCAAGCAGTCTTGTTTGCATTAAATAAAGAGGAGCTAAATCAAGCAGCGTATTTAGATGCCAAATATTACGAGCAACCGTATTCGTTTTTACCGCCAAATAATCCTTACGTAAGTGAAGATGTTGAAAAATACGAAACAAATATCGAAAAATCAAAAGAGTTGTTACAAGAAGCTGGCGTGACTGACTTGAAATTAAACTTGGCTTTCTCAGCAACCGATCCTGCACAAACAGTTCAAGCAACCTTAATTCAACAACAATTGCAAAAAGCAGGAATTAATGTCACGTTAGAAGGTGGCGATGGTACCGCGATTTTTACTGAATTGAAAAAAGAAGGCTCAACGAAATATAACCTTTTCTTAGGTGGTTATATTATGGGAAATGACCCTGATCTTTATGGTGCCTTATTTAGAACAAATGGCAGTGCGAATTATTTCCAAACAAATAATCCGGTAACCGATGAGTTATTTGATGCAGCGGCACTCGAATTAGATGCTGACAAACGTCAAGCATTATATGATGAGTTACAAGCTGAAGTTGCGAAAGATGCGAGATTCTATCCAATCGTCGACAACAAAAAAATCTTAGCAGTGAATAACCGGATCTCTGATGTTGAAGCAGCAACATTAATTCCAATTTATACTTTTGAAGATATGTCAAAATTGTCCATTAAGTAATGATTCGTGTGAGAGCTGTGACGTTATCGTTGTCACAGCCTCTTTTTTCGTTATAGGGACGAAGAAAAAGGGAGGTCAAACAAGTGTTACGATATATAGTTAAACGAGTGCTTCAAGCAATTCCATTGTTATTTATTATTTCTTTTCTAGTATTTTCTCTCATTCAACTGGCACCTTATGATGTGATTGATTCGGTTACCACACCGAATATGTCACAACAACAAATTGATTTACTAAGGGAGCGGTATGGCTTAAATGAGCCGTTTTTAGTCCAATATTTTGTTTGGATTAAAAATATTTTCCAAGGCGATTTAGGGTATTCTCTTGTTTCGCAAAAAAGTATTGCGCAAGAGTTAGCGGTTCGGATTCCAAATACCATCCGTCTTGTGTTGCCCGCGTATTTAACGGCGCTCTTATTAGCGATTGTTCTCGGCTTAGTTGCTGCAGCGAATAAAGGAAAATGGGCGGATCGCTTGATTGACGGCATCGCTTCTTTAGGGATTGCGATTCCAACGTTTTGGTTTGCGATGATTCTGATTTACTTCTTTGGCTACCGATTAAATTGGTTTTCCATTATTGGGATGCATACCGTTGGAAAAGAAGGACAATTTGGCGATTACCTGAATCATTTTGTCTTACCGTATGCGACGTTAACGGTTGCGTTCTTTCCAGAATTGACGCGCTACATTCGTGCTTCTGCGACCCAACAAGTATCAGAAGACTACGTAATGGTGCAGCGAGCTTTTCACGCTACAAAATGGCAGATTTTTAGTCGCCACATTAGCCGGAACGTTTTAATTCCGGTCGTGACGCAAATTGGGATGGCCTTGCCGATGTTGGTGACGGGTGCCATTATAACCGAAACGATATTTGCTTGGCCAGGTGTGGGACCTTATTTAATGGGGGCTACGAAAAGTCTGGATTATCCGATTATCATGGCAGTGATGCTACTTTCAGCGACGCTAGTTATTTTAGGGAACCTATTATCGGATATCTTGTATTCGATTGTCGATCCAAGAATTCGTCAGGAGGGTCGTGCCTAATGATTAAAATTAAAAAAATTGGACAAGTTATTTTTTCATCACCTGTTTATACCTTTTCGGTGATCTTTTTGATTGTGTTAATTATCCTATCTCTCATAGCACCGTTATTACCGTTAGATCCAAATGCGACCGATGTGAGCAACATGTCTCAACCGCCGAGTTTAGCGCATTGGTTTGGTACCGATGAAGTAGGACGTGATTATTTTATCCGCGTGTTGTATGGAGGGCGTGTCTCATTATTAGTCGGGGTGCTGGCGATGTTAACTGCGACAACGATCGGTACTTTAGTTGGGTTGACAGCAGGCTATTTCGGGGGACTAATTGATAGTATTTTAATGCGTCTACTCGATGTCTTATCTGCGATTCCTTGGCTTGTGTTGGTAATTGTATTAAGCGTCTTTTTAAAACCAGGATTAACAACGATTATTATTATTATCGGCTGTTTCTCATGGATGGGAATTGCGCGCTTAATTCGAGGCGAAACATTAGCAGCAAAAGAAAGAGATTATGTGATTTATGCTAAATTTATCGGTATTCCTCCTTTTAAAATTATTGTAAGACATATTTTACCGTCCGTTTTACCAACCTTAATTGTAGCAGCTTCAGCAAGTATTTCAGGTGCAATCATGACGGAATCAGCGCTAAGTTTTCTAGGAATGGGGATTCAACAACCGATGGCGTCGTGGGGGAGTTTATTACAAAATGCGCAAAGTAGTTTGCAACGAGCACCTTATATGGCTATTTTACCGGGATTATTCGTTGTTTTCACCGTGTATTCGTTTAACAATTTGGGGGATTTGATTAAATCCATCTTACAAAGGGAGGTCTAGCGATGGAAACTAATATTTTAGAAATTGATGGCTTACAAGCCTCATTTTATGATAAAAAAAGTCAAAAAATGCTCCTCAAAGACATCCACTTAAGTGTTCCCCGAGGAAAAGTGGTCGGTGTTGTTGGTGAATCTGGTAGTGGGAAAAGTATGACGATGAAAAGCATCATGAATATTTTACCCGATAATGTTGAAGCCTCTTTTGAACAGTTTGTCTTTGATGGGAAATCGGCTTCCAAGGAAGAAGTCTTACCGATTGCGATGATTTTCCAAGATCCGATGACCTCACTTAATCCGCTACGAACGATTGGCTATCACCTAATTGAAGTGATTCGTCGTAACCAAAAAGTCTCGAAAAAAGAAGCCGAAGTATTAGCCATTGCCGAATTAGAAAAAGTCGGAATTCCTTTAATGAAAGAGCGAATGAGACAATATCCGCATGAACTTTCTGGTGGGATGCGGCAACGCGTGATGATTGCGATGGCATTACTAGCGCAACCGAAACTCTTAATCGCAGATGAGCCGACGACTGCTTTAGATGTCACTATTCAAGCTCAAATTTTAGCGTTAATTAAACAGCTCCAACAAAGTGAAGCCCTCTCTGTCATTTTAGTAACCCATGATCTAGGGGTGGTAGCAGGGATGTGTGATGAGATTAAAGTCATGTATCAGGGCAGAGTAGTCGAAGAAGGCACGACCGAAGAAATTTTCTATCAACCGCAACATGCCTACACGAAAAAATTGCTACAAGCGGCTCATTTAGGCGATAAAGATGCGCAGCTAAGTGCGGTCGATGCACCTGTTTTGTTACCTGAACAATTAAAGAAAGTCGTCTTTTCAGATACGCATGCGATTTGGATAGGGGAGGAGGATTAGCGGTGAGTGAATTAATTCGCGTAGAACATGCAAGCAAAGTTTTTACGTCAAAAAATTGGCAAGGAAACGTGACTGAAGTTCAAGCGGTCGATGATGTTTCTTTAACCATTCAAAAAGGCGAGACGCTAGGTTTAGTCGGAGAATCAGGTAGTGGGAAAACAACATTCGGTCGCAGTATTTTGAATTTAGAATCGTTAACTTCCGGTCGTATTTTTTATGAAGGACAGGAGTTATCGGAATTGCCTAAGAATCAACAACAGGCGATTTACCAACAAATGCAAATCATTTTTCAAGATCCTTATTCAGCATTGAATCCACGGTTAACCGCGTTAGAATTAGTCATGGAGCCGTTAATGAACGAATCAAAAGCAGAGGCCCGCAAAAAAGCGGAGGAAATTCTTGCTGTTGTCGGGATTACAGGAGAGGCGATTCATAAAATTCCGCGGCATTTTAGTGGCGGTCAACGCCAACGGATCGGAATTGCCCGGGCTGTCGTCAATCGTCCATCCTTTATTTTATGTGATGAACCAACTTCTGCCTTAGATGTGTCGATTCAAGCCCAAATTATTCAACTTTTATTGTCATTACAAAAAGAATTTGCGTTATCGTATTTATTCATTTCCCACGATTTATCGGTGATTCGTCATATTTCAGATCGAATTGCGGTGATGTATCAAGGGAAATTAGTGGAACTCGCTCCAACGGATGAATTATTTGAGAATCCTCAGCATTCATATACGAAGAAGTTACTCGCAGCTGCGCCGATTGCGGATCCTAAAAAGGCACGCGAAGCGATGACAAAATCAGTGATTCAAGAATCGATTCATTTAGCCAGCGAGGCTGAATGGCGCGAAATCGCGCCGAACCATTTTGTTCGACTCGATAAATAAGTGATTTAAGCAGTCCACCCTAAGTTACCGATGAAACCATCTGTGACTTAGGGTGGTTTTTTATTCATTCATAAGATTTAGTCATTTCTTTGACGGAGATTAACTTCTATCCGAGCCTACAATTATTGTACGAAAGGATACGTGAAGTGGTAAAATGAGTTGTCTAGAGGAAGTAACTTTCTAGAAATCAATCGGTCGTATCAAGGAAAAGATTGTGATGTAAAATGGCAATTAGAAAGAAGGTAGGTAAAGATGGGATTAGGATCTAAGGTACAAGTTATTATCGATCGCCCCTTAGGGAGTGTGCACCCTAAACATGCTTCTTTGTATTATCCCATTAACTACGGATACATTCCAGGGATTATCGCACCGGACGGGGACGAGCAAGATGCGTATATTGTAGGCGTGGACAAACCACTGACGACCTTTACAGGCATTGTCATCGCGATTATCACTCGTTTCGATGATGTCGAAGAAAAATGGGTCGTTGCGCCAGAGAACTGTTCCTTTACCCGTGAAATGATTAGGGAGCAAGTTTATTTTCAAGAACAATATTTTGATACACAGATTCAAATGGCCAATGATGACATTAAGTAAACCGAAAATTCAATCAATGTATTCTTGCGAAAAAACACCGAAAAATATAGCATTCATCAGAGAATAAACTATCTCTGATGGATGCTAAACTTA
Organism: Enterococcus aquimarinus; assembly: GCF_001885765.1. GTDB lineage: Bacteria > Bacillota > Bacilli > Lactobacillales > Enterococcaceae > Enterococcus_I > Enterococcus_I aquimarinus. The sequence goes on from NZ_JXKD01000016.1 coordinate 41,028, forward strand.
TCCAACCATTTTCATTTGTACGTATACTAACTGCAGAAGAATGAGACCCACTGCAATACTTGCGACAAGTTCACTATTTGCTACGCCAACTAGTCCCCAAATGAGCAACCAAAGTGCAGATAGTGCATAAGTCAGACCGACTGATGTTGCCAATTTCTCTTGATCAGCAACGCGTTTTTGATTATAACCTGCAAGTAACCAAGTGGCTTTTTTGATGCCAACGAGATAGGCAAAAATCGCGAGTACAACGCCGAAAATCATCAATTCATGATTCATAAATGCTTCCCTCCTAAAAATAATCAATGATTGTTGGAATGACATAAAAAGGAATCAACAAAGTGAACATTAAATAGATCATGATCCCGTTTATCGAAATATCAACGGTTAAGATTCCTTGTTCATTTAATAGTAAAATCAATAGAAGAAGACTATTGAAGCCGTACATTGTTCTCAAACGCCATGTTGTCGTATTTCGCTGGACGCGTTCGTCGAAAACAAGGGTTTCTTTTTCTTGTTGACTCCGAGAATATTTCGCAATCACCATCAGTACAACTAAAAAAACGAACCCTGCAACAATGATTCCTGATGGTTTCGTGATCAGCAACAATAGTGAAAAAAGGAATGCTGGGACATAAGTTAACATCTTTTTCATTTTTCTTCCTCCATCCAAAAAAGTTGATCAATCGTTGTTTGTAAGCTTTTTGCAATCAGTAAACAGACTTTAATCGTCGGATTATACTTTTGTGCTTCAATGAGATGCATCGTTTGGCGCGTTACACCGACTTCTTGAGCAAGTTCGCCTTGCGTATGCTGACCAAGAGTAATCCGTCGAAGTTTGACGTCATTTCGAATCGTAATTTCCTTCACGGATAACTTCCTCCTCTAAGAAACGATTTTATAGATATTGTAACATATACTATTAAAATGTAAAATATAAATTACATAATTGCTTAAAAAAAACGGAAGCTCTGACAAAAGTCTGCTCATTCGAAAAACTTCACGACACTCGATCAATTAAAAGAGATCATTGGTTGAATATATCGTCAGTTTCTCAGAGCCAAACGACTTTGGTCACGGCTTCCGTGTCTCGTGAAGTTGTTACGCTGCATGATAAGCGCCGATTTCGCCGCGATAAACAATCTTCATTTGGGATAATTGCAAATAATCATGTGGTCGAATCAAGGTTTCTGGTTTTTCAAAAAGAGAAAGACCTGAACGATTCAATACTTCCGTTACAAATTGGGAACAAAAGTATTTGTTTTTTCGTTTAATTGGCATACCGAGTTCACAATAAATCAGACCGATTAAACTATAACTGTATTGATTACTCGTAGCAGTAAAAAGAGACAGTTCTTTTTGAATTTGAAACCATTGTTGACTTGTGACTGAAATTTTCATGACAAGAATTCTGGTCTTCCCATAGTGTTTATAAAACCCACTACTTTTACTCTCGTGAACAAATCCAGCAGAAAACATGTGCCAATAGGTTTTACGGCCAAAAGAATAAATTCTTTCTAAATTTTCATCCAATGAAAGAGAGCAATGATTATAGCTAACACCTAATTTTTTTTGAATCACTTTTCCTAAAACAGTGTCTGTACTCGAAAGTACAATATAAATATCTTTATTCGCTGCGTTAAACAATCGGGTTCCTCCTGAGTGCTCTTGTTGCTCGATGATTTCGTTATTCAAAATCATAAAAGAAAATAAGCACGCTTCTCATTATAGGCTAGTATCATAGGAAAAGGAATGCTAATATTTGAAATAAGAAGAAACTTCGAAGAATAGAAAAAATGACGGCCTTCTCATTGATTGTTAAAAAATCGATTGAGCAGTCGTACCGTCAGAAAAAGAGGGAATCCATGCGAACGGAAAATGAAATGATGAACCTGATTTTACAGCTAGCAAAAGATGATGACCGAATCCGCTGTGTTTATTTAACGGGTTCTAGAGCCAACCCCAATGTAGAAAAAGATAACTATCAAGATTTCGATGTGGTATTTGTTGTAACGGAAACGGCTTCTTTTTTACAGGAGGACTCCTGGCGTGCATCACTGGGAGAAATCGCGATGATGCAAGAGCCACTATCATCCTATTTGGGTTGGGGAGAAGGGAATGACCCAAATGAGTGCTATACTTGGTTGATGCTATTTAAGGATGGTCAACGAATCGATTTGCAACTACATTCACTGCAAGTGGCTAAAAGGAATTTTTTAGCAGAATCGTTAACGGTGACGTTATTAGATAAAGATGCCTTTTTGCCAATTAATGAAGCCCCTTCTGATCACCATTACTGGATTGCAAAACCAAGTCAAGCCGAATTTTTAGCTTGTTGTAACGAATTTTGGTGGTGTTTATCAAATGTGGGGAAAGGACTTGTTCGTCAGCAACTCCCTTACGCCTTGCGGATGTACCATGAAACGAGTCACGCAGAACTGGATAAGATGATTGAGTGGGCAATTGGGCTTACTTATGATTATCAAGTTAATACAGGATTATGGGGAAAATATTTTAGAGACTATTTGTCCGAAAAAGACTATAATCATTACTTAAAGACGTATGCGAGTGGGGACGTTTCTCATATTTGGACCGCTGTATGGATGGCAGTTGAAATGTTTCAAGAAAAAGCAAGAGACGTGGCGCATGCTTTTGATTATCCGTATCATCAAGAGGAAGAAACGGCGATAATTTGTTATTTAAAAGGCTTAAAAGCCACGACTGAATTCACAGAAAGTCAGAAATCAGGAAGAGGGATGAACGATGAATATCCGCAATGAGCAACGTTTGTATCAGATGAGTGTCGGTAAGGTCTATCCACTGTATCTTGCGAAAGTTACAAAAAAGGGGCGTACGAAAGAAGAAGTCGATGACATCATTCAATGGTTGACGGGTTATTCATCCGAGGAACTCGCACAAGTTGTGCAACAAGAAGTGAGCTTTGAACAGTTTTTTAAAAATGCTCCTAAGATGAATGAGGCAAGACGATTGATTACTGGTGTGATTTGTGGGATCCGTGTCGAGGAAATTGAAGATCCGATTATTCAAGAAGTTCGCTATTTAGATAAATTGATTGATGAGTTAGCCAAAGGAAAGAAAATCGAAAAAATCAAACGTCCACTCATAAAAATGGAGGAATGAGTGAATGAAAAAATATAATTTACTCTTAATTTATCATCATTCAGAAGAAAAAATAATCATGTGCCACCGAGTCAAAGAACCTTATTTAGGATTAATCAACTTACCAGGTGGGAAAATTGAAGAAGGAGAATCTGGGATTGAGGCGGCTTATCGTGAGTTGCAAGAAGAAACCAATATCACATCTGCAGACGTAACGTTACATCGATTGATGCGCTTTGACTATTGTTTACAAGACTGTCTGTTAGAAGTTTACGTTGGGAAACTCAAACATGAAGTGACCTTAGTTGAAGAAGTCCATCCGCTTTTTTGGTCGGATTTGTCTCATGATTTCTTTGATTCCACGATCTATGCTGGAGAAGGGAACATTGGGCATCTTCTTTTTCAAGCTGATTTAGTGAAAGAAAGCTTATTTTTAGAATAACGAAACAGCGTAAAATAAGGAGAGACCCTGTTCTTATTCATCGTTAAACCATTAGAATGAGGAGTAGTACGATGAAAATTCGACAAGAAATACCAAATGATTACCGCGCCGTCTATCAATTAGTTCAATCGGCTTTTGAAACAGCCGATTTTGCCGATGGGAATGAACAAGAGATTATCGAGAAATTGCGAGCCAGTGAAGCCTTTATTCTGGAATTATCCTTAGTTGCCGAAATAAAAGATGAAATTGTTGGCCATATTCTCTTTACAGAAGGTCACGTTGGCGAAACGACAGTCCTTGTCTTAGCGCCACTTTCTGTTTTACCTATCCATCAAAAATGTGGCGTAGGGCGTGCGTTAATCGCAGAAGGGCATCGCAGAGCGAAAGAATTAGGCTATTCTTTCAGTCTCGTTTTAGGAAGCGAAAATTATTATCCGAAATTTGGCTATCTTCCAGCGGCTGATTTTGGCGTCACCGTACCGGAAGGAATTCCTTCGATGAACTTTATGGCTTGTCCGTTAACGACTATCATCCCTCAGTTGGATGGTTCATTACGGTATGCCAGCGAATTTGGCGTAGCAGAGTAATCAGTCCTTCAAAAATGGACAAAAGGCATCTTGAGCAATCGCTGCTGAAGATGCCTTTTGTTATGAATTATAAGTATTTATTCGTAAAATCATCCAAGGATAGGGCATGTGAGAAATAGAATCCTTGTAGACAATCTGAACCAAGCTCTCGGGCGTAGGTTAGTTCAACCTCAGATTCAATCCCTTCAAAGCAAGTTAATAACCCTAACTCTTTTGCGAGTTGGAGGATATGTTTTAAGACAATTTCTTTTTTCGGTTCTTCTTTAATCCCCATAATAAATGTTGCATCTACTTTTAAGATATCAAAAGCTGCTTCGGTTAGTAAATTAAAATCCGAATATCCCGAGCCAAAGTCATCTAAGGCAAGTCGAAAACCCATTGATTTTAGTTCTGAAAGAATATTGAGTGCATTACTAGAACGGTTGAGCGAAATGTGTTCCGTAATTTCGAAGACAATTTGATGAGGATTAAGCGCTTTTGTGGCCACAAGATTTTTGATGTCTGATAAGAACAAATCATTTGTCAACTGGACGGCATCAAGATTAATGGTAATCGGGATGTGATCAAACAGACGATCTTCCACCACTTTATCTAAAATCCAGGTCGTTAATTTATGAATATGGCCATACTCTTTTGCGCCTTTAATAATGACAAGCGGGGAAACGGCACCTAATTCCTCATCGCGCCAACGAAGTAAAGCTTCGGCGGCTTCTAGATTTCCATTTTGATCCATGATCGGTTGATAAAGGACTTTAATCTGATTGTCTTCAAAGGCGGATTGCAGTTTTTCAATGGTTTGCAGCGTGAGGGTATAGTCATTGCTCATTTCTTCTGAATAATAAGTGATACGCGTAGAATCACGTTGGTTTAAACAAATTTCAGCGCTTAAAAGTAAATCCGTTAATTCGAGTACTTGTGTAGGATAAAAAACGACTCCCATTTCAATGGTTAAAAAGATTTTTTTTGAGTCGATTGATAAGGGCGTTAATAATGTTTGATAAAGTTCTTCGATTAATTCTTTGAAGGATGCTTCATTTTTACATTTAGAACAAAATACAGCAAATACATCTCTTGATAAACGATATAAATAGTATCCGCTTGGCAAGGCTTTTTTGATTCGTCTAATCATCGTATTTGTGACTTCATCCATGATTTTTCTGGAATAATGAACGGTGATTTCAGATAGATTTTGACAACGAATTAAAGCGAGTCCTTTGACATCGGAGTCGCGTTTGCGCGCCATTTGGTTAATATCAAAAGCGAACTGATTAAAATTGGGGAGAAACGTTTTCGTATCATAATACGTTAAGGAATGATCGCTAAAGTCACGATAATTCACGCTGTCGGTATCAAAAAATAAAATACCATACGTTGGGGCATAAGGAGGATTCTCAAAGCGTGTTACTTTTATCCAACTACGTTTAGCATTATTTTCATTGTCGATATAAGATAAACGGCCGTTCCAGTGATTATTCAACCGGACTTCATCGATAATGGCTTGTTTGTCTCCTTCGTTTAACCGTAAAGGAATGACATCAGAGATTGAATGACCAATTAATTCTGATTGATTTTTCCCTAGTTTGTATTCAATCGTTTTATTTGTGAAAAGAATCGTTTCATTCCGGTCAACAAATATCACCGACACAGGTGTTGATTGCATAAAGGTAAGATATTGCGCCATGATTTCAGGGGGAAGTTCTAGGCGGCGTAAATTATCAATCGTTTTTGTATAATCATTGGAATTATTCAAAAATTGGATAAAGGAGGGCGTAACTGGATTTGTTCGATTTGACTCTGTCTTCATATTCTAGAAACCTCCAAATGAATTATTCTATTACGTTATTTTTATATATTGTACCATCTTATGAAATCGTACGCATTAAAAGAGTACAAAATGAGAAAATTTTTTCAATTGATGAGAATATCCAATAAAGACTATGGGATTTTTTTCAATTATGTTATGATAATAACGGTTTTGGGTGAATTTTTATACATAAATTAGCGAGAGGAATGAATAAACTGTGTCACTAAAAAAATATATTGTCTCTTTTCTAACGGCCTTCTTCTTTTTCAGTAGCCTTATTCCGTTGAATGTTGTTAATGCAGCGACTGAGGATCCTTATTATGAGGCAATTATAGAAAGAGGAACGCTAATTGTCGGTTTATCGCCGGATTATGCGCCTTATGAATTTTATGCAGAAGTGGATGGTCAACAAACGATTGTGGGCTTTGATGTTTCTGTTGCTGAGAAGATTGCCGACCATTTAGGCGTCGAATTAAAAATCGAGCCGATGGGATTTGATGCATTACTTGGCGCTATGAGCACTGGGAAAATTGATATGATTATCTCAGGGATGTCACCGACACCCGAGCGTTTGAAAGAAGTTAGTTTTTCCAAGTCCTATATGACGATTGAACAAAAATTACTTGTTCGTAAGGAAGATCAAGCGGATTTAACGACAATTGCTGACTTTGATGGACGAACAGTCGCAGTGCAAAAGCAATCAACGCAAGAAGAACTGGCGTTTAGTGAGCTATCAAATGCCTCCATTATTTCGTTGCAAAAAATTCCAGATGTCATTTTGAATTTAAAAAATAAAAAAGTGGATGGTGCTATCTTAGAAGGTCCCGTTGCACAGGGGTACGTCGATCGCCATGAAGATATTGTTTATTCTGATGTTGCTTTTCAAGATGCGAACAAAGACGTGGCAGTTGCCTTTTCAAAAAATGCGCCTGTTTTAGAAGAAAGAGTGAATGAGGCGATTACAGAAATATTAGATAACAATTTATTGGTTGAATATCAAGCGCAAGCCAATGAGTGGTTATTAGAAGATGACCAAGGATTCTTTCGGAAATATTATTCTTACTACCTTTCAGGTGCAAGCTATACGATTTTCCTTGCGTTTATTGGTGTCTTTTTCGGAACGCTTGTCGGTGGATTACTCGCTTGGATGAAATTAGGTTCGAGCAAACTGATTCGCTTATTCGCCACGATTTATATTGAATATATTCGCGGGACGCCTTTACTGGTCCAAATCTTCATTGTTTATTTTGGAACAGGGATTTTAGGCTTGGATATCTCCCGGCTTGCGGCTGGCTGTATCGCCCTTTCGTTAAATAGTGGGGCATACGTCGCAGAAATTATTCGTGCTGGGATTAACGGGGTTAACCGTGGTCAGTTAGAAGCCGCTCGTTCGTTAGGGATGAATCAAGTGCAAGCGATGCGTCATATTATTTTACCGCAAGCAGTGAAAAATATTTTACCAGCTTTAGGAAATGAATTTGTGACAGTTATTAAAGAGTCATCAGTCGTGTCCATTATTGGTGTATCTGAACTCATTTTCCAAGCTGGAAATGTTCAAGGTGCGAGCTTTAAGCCATTCTTACCGTACCTTGTCGTTTCATTCATTTATTTTGCTTTAACCTTTACGCTATCTAGAGTACTTGGCGTTGCTGAAAGGAGAATGAACGCACATGATTAAAATCCGTCAGTTACACAAATCATTTGATCAAACGCCCGTCTTAAAAGGCATTGATTTAACTGTTGAAAAAGGCGAAGTAGTCGTCATTATTGGACCTTCTGGGAGTGGGAAAAGTACCTTTTTACGGTGTTTGAATCTACTTGAAACACCTACTGAAGGCACGATTGAATTTGAAGGGACCAACATTTTAGCAAAAGATCATAATATAGACGAATTACGCCAAAAAATGGGAATGGTTTTTCAAAGTTTTAATTTATTTCCTCATAAAAGTGTCTTAGAAAATTTAACGATTAGTCCCATAAAGGTCAAAAAGCTAGACGAACAATTGGCAAAAGACAAAGCGCTGACTCTTTTGGAACAAGTAGGATTAAAAGAAAAAAGTAGCAGCTATCCTTCCAGTTTATCTGGTGGCCAACAACAAAGGGTTGCGATTGCGCGAGCACTGGCCATGGATCCTGACGTGTTACTCTTTGACGAACCGACATCGGCTTTAGATCCTGAAATGGTCGGGGAAGTGTTAGGGGTTATGCAAAATTTAGCAGAAAAAGGCATGACAATGGTCGTTGTCACGCATGAAATGGGCTTTGCTAGAGAAGTGGCGAGCCGTGTGATTTTTATGGATGAGGGCGTGATTCAAGAAGAAGGAACGCCGGCAGAAATATTTGGTTCTCCGAAAAATCCGAGAACACAAAATTTCTTAAATAAAGTGTTGTAAAGGGAACACCTCTTCTTAGTTGATTGATTAGGAAGAGGTGTTTTTGTGGATAGTCACTCAAGAAAAGAGAATATCAGTAAAAACCAATGAGGCTCTTTCATTTTTCTGAAAGATCCTCTTTTCTTTCGTAATATAATTAGTAAATGATTTGAAAAAAATGAGAAAACCCCTATTTTTACGATTAGAATGTGCTATACTAATCAAAAAAGAAGGGGTGGTTTGATGAGAGGCATTTTAACAGTCATTGGGAAAGATAAAGTGGGGATTATCGCGGGTGTGAGTCAGACGTTAGCATCATTAAATATTAATATTGTTGATGTGACACAAACGATTATGCAAGAATATTTTACAATGATGATGGTACTGGAACTAAATCCAGCTTTGGATTTTGAGCAAATACGCGCGCAACTAACGCAAGCTGGTGAAGAATTGGGTGTCAAAATTAGCATTCAAAATGAAGAAATTTTTGATGCAATGCACAAATTATAATCGGAGGTTATCAGATGGAAGTTAATCATATACTGGAAACCATTCGTATGGTGGAAGAAGAACATTTAGATATACGAACAATTACAATGGGGATTTCACTCCTTGATTGTATGGATAGCAACATTGAAGCTGTCTGCGAAAAGGTGTATCAAAAAATTACGACGAAAGCAAAAGAGTTAGTCGCAGTTGGCGAAGCGATTGAATTGGAATATGGGATTCCGATTATTAATAAGCGAATTTCCGTTACGCCGATAGCGATTGTGGCTTCAGCCGTGACCAATACGACCACAACAGACTGTATTCAATTAGCCAAAGCGCTTGATCGCGCAGCGGAAACGGTAGGGGTTAACTTTATCGGAGGATATAGTGCATTAGTCGAAAAAGGCTATCAAGGTGCGGATCGAGTATTAATTGAATCTATCCCTGAAGCATTAGCACAAACGCAATTTGTTTGTTCATCTGTGAATATTGGATCAACAAAAGCGGGAATTAATATGGACGCCGTTAAATTGATGGGCGAAACCGTTAAAGCAACAGCTGAAGCTTCAGAGATGGGGTGTGCCAAATTAGTCGTCTTTGCGAATGCGGTGGAAGACAATCCATTTATGGCGGGGGCTTTTCATGGCGTCGGTGAAGGTGACTGTGTGATCAATGTTGGCGTGAGTGGACCAGGAGTTGTCAAACGCGCCTTAGAAAAAGTCCGTGGCGAAAGTTTTGACGTTGTGGCAGAAACGGTCAAAACAACTGCGTTTAAAATTACTCGCATGGGTCAACTCGTGGGTCGCGTCGCTTCCGAACGATTAGGTGTTCCTTTTGGCATTGTCGATTTATCGTTGGCTCCTACGCCAGCTGTGGGTGATAGTGTGGCTTTTATCTTAGAAGAAATGGGTCTTGAATCAGTTGGGACGCATGGTACTACGGCGGCTTTAGCACTTTTAAACGATGCTGTTAAAAAAGGCGGCGTCATGGCATGTAATCATGTTGGGGGCTTATCGGGTGCATTTATTCCCGTCTCAGAAGATGCAGGAATGATTCAAGCGGTCCAAAATGGGTTTTTAAATTTAGAAAAATTAGAAGCGATGACAGCCATCTGTTCGGTCGGGTTGGATATGATTGCGATCCCTGGTGAAACGAGTGCAGAAACGATTGCGGCGATGATTGCCGATGAAGCCGCGATTGGTGTGATTAACCATAAAACGACTGCGGTGCGCATTATTCCGGCAAAAGATAGTAAAGTCGGTGATATGATTGAGTTTGGCGGATTACTCGGAACGGCACCGGTTATGAAAGTAAATGCTGCGAAATCTTTTGACTTCATTCAACGTGGCGGACGTATTCCAGCACCGATTCATTCCTTTAAAAATTAAAAAGGTTCTTATTTTTTAGAATAATCGTTAAAAGATTCTTAGTAAATAGGCTAAGAATCTTTTTTTTTGTTGAAATAAAACCAATCTTTTTTCGTATGTTTCTACTGAAAGGAGTGATTCGATGAAATTTCAAAAGTTCAATCAATCATTGCGTTACATCATCATGAGCGGGCTTGTTTTGATACTTGTGATTAGTGGTTTTTTTCTTTATACCACAAACAAAGAAGAAGAAGTGCTTTGGGAGATTGCACCGAGTACTTCTGACGAAGAAATCGCCGTTGAAGTCAGTGAAAGTACGACAACAACGGAGATTTTAGTTGATATTAAAGGAGCCATTCAACAACCGGGAGTCTATCATTTGCCTAGCGACGCGCGCTTGCATGAGCTAATTCTTGCGGCAGGTGGCTTTACGAAAGAAGCAGAAGAAAGGAAATTGAATCTTGCGGAAAAACTAAGTGATCAACAAATGATTTATGTCCCAAGTAAAGAAGAAGTTGACTTTTCAGTGGAACTTCCTCAGATGAATCAAGAAGGCAATGCCGAAACGGGCTTGATAAATCTTAATACAGCAACGCTTTTGCAACTTCAAGAATTACCTGGAATCGGACCGGCAAAAGCACAAGCAATTATTACGTACCGCGAAGAAAATGGCTTATTCAAAACGGTGGAAGATTTGCTGAATATTTCTGGCTTTGGCGAAAAAACACTTGAGAAGTTAAGAGCAATGATTACGTTATAAACACAACACCGTATGATGCAAAAATTGGTTCTTTGAAAATAACATAAAACGTTGTAGCAAAATATTGAAGACAGCGATACACAAACGATTGGGGATGTGGTACATTATTACCAATCGATGAAAGCGTAAAAGGAGTGTCTGAATGGTTGATTACAATGATGATTTAACAAATAAACGTACGCGTATCCCTTGGGATCAGTATTTTATGGCTCAAGCAGTATTGCTGTCTTTAAGAAGTACTTGTACGAGGCTAGAAGTCGGCGCTACGTTAGTCAAAGATAAACGGATTATTGCTGGCGGATACAACGGCTCAGTTAGTGGGGATGATCACTGTATTGACAGTGGCTGTTACGTTGTCGAAGGGCACTGTATCCGCACGATTCATGCGGAAATGAATGCCTTACTCCAATGTGCGAAACTTGGAGTTTCAACAGAAGGTGCCGAGATTTATGTCACGCATTTTCCTTGTTTGCCTTGTACAAAAGCGATTTTACAAGCTGGAATCAAAAAAATTCATTATCTCAATAATTATCGGAATAACGAATATGCCCAAAATTTGATTCAACAAGTTGGCGTCCAAGTCCATCAAGTCACGCTCGAGTCTACTTATTTTTCAAAACTATCTTTTCAATCAAATGATGAGCATGCTAATGGATAGATCATGGCGCAACCAACTCGTATTTCCGATGCTGATTGCTAGTTCTTTGCTCTATAGTTTTCTCTTGAAAAAAATGATTTTACTTCTGATTGCGATGTATCTCATCCTTCACATTTGCTACAAAAAGCAAGTAACACTTTTGTTACTTAGTCTTTTTGTAGCTTTTTTATTTTTCCTTCGTGTCGGAATCAAGCCAGCTACTCTTCCGCCAACAGAACAAGAGCTGACGATTATTGTTCGAATTTATCCCGATACCATTCAAGTAAAAGAGTCTTTTGTCACAATGGAAGGTAAAGCGGCTCAAGGAGAAGTTTTCCTACAGTATCCGTTAAAAAACGCACAAGAAAGCAACCATTGGCAGTCTCGCAAGGATCAGAATGTAACCATTCGAGCAACTGGTGTCTTTAAGCAAGCGGATCCTGCTAGAAATCTTCATGGATTTGATCGTCAGTGGTATGAGTGGACGGAAAATAAAGTCGGTACTTTTCGAATCGCGACTATTTTACAGACGAAACCCAATTCACGCTGGCACTTTGGTCGCGCTATGCGAGCAAGGGCAATTGACTGGGTAGAAACCGAATATTCACCGAAAATTGCGACGTATATTAAAGCACTGCTGCTAGGCTATCGGGATAATCAATTTCGAGAAATTCGCGAAGTTTATAATAGTAGCGGAATTTTACATTTGTTTAGTATTTCAGGAATGCACATGAGTCTTTTTCTAGGTTGGTGTTTGACCTTATTTCGCTACAGTCGTTTAACCTTTGAAGAATTTTCGATCCCCTTTTTAGTCGTCACGCTTCTATTAGTCTTCCTATTCGGTCAGGGAATTAGCATTTTACGAGCGACATTGATGTATCTCGTAAATATTCTCTGTAAAGAAAGGCAATGGCATTTCTCAGCACTTGATCGTTTTTCTTTCGTTATTTGTCTCTTATTATTAATTGAACCAAAATCATTTGTTCAAACCTCAGGCGTCTTATCCATCCTCTTATCCTTTATCATCTTGATGAGTAGTGACAATCGGAAGAATCCTTTTATCTCGAGTATGGAAATCAGCTTGTTAGCAAGCCCCATTTTGATGTTTTACTTTTATGAAATCCCATTGTTAGCCGGCATTCTAACGGCACTGATCACGCCTCTTTTTTCTTTTATGTTACTTCCTGGTTTGTTATTTTCGTCGTTATGGCACGTTCTTGGATTACCGAGTAGCTTGATTGATTCGTGGATGACCTCTTTTCTAAAGTTACTAGAAACAATCATTCAATTCAGTCACTCGTTTCTCGTAACGACCGGAAAACCTGCCCTGTGGTTTGGCATCGTGATTTTTTTAGTTGGTTTAGCGTGTGCCACAGCAACTCTAAAACATCGGATATTATTTTTCGTTTCGATGATGATCTTTATTTTACTGCCAAGCTTTCCATTGAAAACAGCAGTCAGTTTTGTCGATGTCGGTCAAGGAGATAGCATTGTCTTTCAAAGTTTTGGCAATCAAAAAGTTTACGTCGTTGATACGGGTGGAAAAGTCAATTTTTATGCAAATGATTCGGATAAGGTAACTAAAAATGCCGAATACACCTTGATTCCATTTTTGAAGGGAGAGGGGATTCGGCAAATTGATGGGTTGTTTTTGACACATGGAGATTTTGATCATATGGGAGACATAGAAGAAATATTACGTGAATTTTCCGTTGAGACTCTTTATGTTGCAGAAGGAATGTTACATCATCAGAATATGGTAAACTTAGACTCGGAATTATTCAAGCAAACAGCAGTTGTTGAATTGCGTCAAGGTGATCGCGTCGGAGTCCATCCAACCTTTGAAGTATTATCACCTTTTGAAAAAGGAACCGGTGAAAATAAAGATTCTCTCGTTTTAGCAACCGTTATCAAAGAGGTACGATTTTTATTAATGGGTGATTTGGAGGAAGAAGGCGAAAGGCGACTGATTAATGAGTATCCCAATCTTCATACAGATATCTTAAAACTAGGACACCACGGCAGTCGCACGTCTAGCTCAGAAGGTTTTTTACAGCATGTACAACCGAAACACGGAATTATTTCGTGTGGAGTCAACAATCAATTTAAACATCCTCACGTAGAAGTTCTCGAGCATTTAGAGAGGCAAGAAATAAAAGTGTTACGGACTGATGAACAAGGAATGATCCGCTATGAATGGTCTCTGTTCTCGTCTCATCCGCAAATCATAACCGCTATTCAATCAACGGAATAAATGGAGGTGAATGTACAAAGTATTTATTAAAATACTACGTTCTATAAACGAGAGAATTCAAAAAGGAGCTATGACAATAGTCACAACTCCATTAAAATTTTTTAGATGCGGATGGATTGGCTAGAATGAGCCGCTTTCCATAATATAATGCCGCCTAAAACGAGGTGTATGCTTCCTAAAAGGATTAATTCAACTGTTGCTAAATAGGTTTCACCTAATATCATGATAGATAGAATGCCACTCACAATCAAAAATGATCCCATGAGTAGCATTAGGCGTGCAACAATTGACCGTGATTGAAAGAGGTCGATACCTGCTACGAATAAATGACTCAGACCCAAGAGAAGAATAGCGAATCCAGGTAAAACCCAACTCGTAAAAGGGAGTTTAGTGAGCCACTCTCTAGGATATTCGCCCAAACGACCTTGTATAACTTGTGCCCCAACGTAAATAAAAAGAAGTGCTAAGAAAAAATGATACCCACTGATGAATAAATTCTGTTTTTTCATACTCCATCCCTCCTAGGATAGTCATTCGATTTTTATTGATTAACGCCATCTTAACATATCACAAACCGAAAGCGCTTCTTTTCGAAAAGACTTAAACGAAACTTTAAAACGCGGTGAAGCATTTCTCATCGAAAGAGAATAAGAACTAGTTAAATTTGATACTTCATGTTAGGATAATGAAGGAAGAATGGCAAAATAGATAGGAAGGATCGCTGAGAAATGAATGTACAAGAAGCGCTTCAACAAATCCAACAAAAAAAACTAGCCAATTTGTATCTCGTTCTTGGGACAGAGCAGTTTTTGCAACAACAAGTGCGAGAAGCCTTTATAAAACGGTTAGCGATTGAAGAAAATGATTTAAACTTTGCCCAGTTTGATTTAAGTGAAGTTCCAGTAAGTGATTTGTTAGGGGAAGTAGAATCGAGTCCTTTTTTTGGAGACCATCGTTTAGTTTTTGCAGAAAATCCCTTTTTCTTAACGGGAGAAAAACCAAAAAATGCACCTGAAAATGATTTAGATGCGTTGATCCGGTATTTAGAGAATCCTTTGGAAACAACCATCCTTGTTTTTTGGCTCAATCATGAAAAAATGGATGAGCGTAAGAAAATTACGAAACGCTTGAAAAAATCTGCGGTAGTCATCGATGTTCAACCAATGAAGGAAAACGAGGTCCGTCGCTATTTACAACAAACGATCACCAATGATGGTCTGACGTTTAGTCGGGATGCGTTTGACTTATTTTTCTTCTTAACGGACGCATCTTTATCAAAAGCAATGAAAGAACTAGAAAAAATTCGTTTGTTTGCAAATCAAGGACAAACAATCACTCGGGAAATCGTCGAATCCCTTGTTCCACGCTCGCTAGAACAAAACGTCTTTGATTTAACGAGTAAAGTTTTAGAAGGAAAAGCGCAAGAGGCGTTATTACTGTATGAAGAATTACGCGTGCAAGGGGAGGAAACGATTAAAATCAATGCCATTTTAATCAGCCAAATCCGGCTACTGTTGCAAGTTCGGATTCTGCAAAATGTGGGGTATCAACAAGGAGCAATTGGCGAAACGATTAAAATTCATCCTTACCGAATTAAATTAGCGATGCAACAAGCTCGTAAATTTGAAGTCGGACAATTAGTCAAACTCTATGATGAGCTAATTGAGAATGATTATAAAATCAAAACGGGACAAATGGATAAAGAACTCATTTTTCAGTTGTTTGTCTTAAAAACATGTCGACCTTTACAAAAATCATCATAAAATAAAAAAGACAACCGTCAATTCAATGAATCGAGGGTTGTCTTTTTATTATTTAGCGATTTTTTTACTTAAACGAGATTTGTCGCGGTTCGCTTTGTTTTTGTGAATTAGACCTTTTGTTTCAGCCATGTCAATTGCTTTAGTAGCAGCTTGATATAACTCAGTCACGTTTTCATCACCAGCTTCAGCAGCTTGGTCAAATTTCTTAATCGCCGTACGCATCGCGCTTAATTGAGATGAATTTAACGCATTAGCAGCTTCGCTTGTGCGAGCACGTTTGATTGCAGATTCGATGTTTGGCATTTATTTCACCTCCGATAAAAAAGTTATTATACGAATAACGTATAAATCAACACTAGTCATTATACCTAATGAAAACAAGCTTTGCAATAGATGTTGTAAAGAATTTTTACTTAACACGAAAAAAGTTTCGTCTAGAAAGCTTATAACAGCGACTTTCTAGCCTATTGAGTGTCAAAAAATTGGGGAAGGTCTGTGCTTTTGTCTGTATCTTGTTAAAAATTAACAAAGTTTGCAAATTTTTCAGCAGTCTTTTCTTTTTCTTCAGGCATCACGTGAGCATAGATACCAAGCGTTATTGAAATATCTTTATGTCCTAATCGATCACAAACTTCTTTTACAGGAATACCGGCTTGTAATAGCAAACTAGTATGCGTGTGGCAAAAGACATGCGGAGTAATACGAAGCAATTCGTATTACTTAATAATTCGATTCAACCACTAGGTGACAACTTCACCTTTGAAATTTTGGTTGTTTTCTTGAGTGAAAATGAATTGCTCTTTACCCGAAGTGTTAAGCCCTCTTTGAAAATACTCATTCTTTTGTACTATACGCCATTTTTCAGTAAGATTGAGAAAGTACCATCGGCCACGGTAACTAAACACTTACTGGAGTCTATTTTGTCGATATCTGAGAATGGTAGGGTAACTGCGCCACCTGTTATTTATATGGACCAAAAAAATAAGGGAATTAAATCAGTTATCTTTTAAACTAAAATCTTTAATATAATAATTGTTGAAAATATCTTTGATTCCATTCATTAAATGTGTACATTGATCTTTTGAAGTAAAACCTTGGTTGAAGTGGGAGACAGAATTCCTTGTCATAAATAAGGTTCTTATATATGTTTTTTCTCTTTTTTTAATTCTTATAGGAGTTCTGCTAAGGTATTCTATATATATTTTAGCTGTTGCATCATCAGGAAAAGTTGTGTCAATCATTTGATTCTTTTCTAAGATTAGATAGAGAAGGTGTTCAAGTACACCACCTAAACCTGCAGCACAGACGAACCATTTCTGATTATTATAAGCATAGAGACATTCGTCAAACTCCATCGCAAATTGTTCGTTATCAATTGTAGTGAGCATTTCTTGAAAATTATAACGTTTCGCATGAATGACTGCCTTGTTGAAATCGAACAGTTCTTGTGGCGTGTTCGATATTCGATCAACATTTGTTAATTCCTCTTTAATCCAAGTTTCAATCCAATAACCTAATCCAGAAAATGGAGATACGGAGTTTATGATAATAGAATCTCTGATATCTGGAATTACTTTTTGATCAACGAGAAAAGTAATTCTTTCTAGGTCATTCATTTTAAAAAAAGATGGGGTGCTAGTTTTATCAACAGCATCTACAAAAGTTACTTCATCAACACCGCTTTTTGTTGCGAAAAATAAAATTGATTTTCTTCCAATTTCTTCGGTATTTACACCAATGCACCAAATTTTAGAGTAATTATTTTTCCAATAGAATAAATCCTCGTTATCGCTGTCGGGTTGTATTAATGCGAGATGATAATTGTAATTTAACCTTGCGTATAACAGAATATCTTTACTCATTTTTTCTAAATGGCTAAAATCAGATCTATTATTTTTAAATGAACTTACTGCTGATTGTATGGGAGATTCTAATGATAATATTTCTGTCTCTATGTTCATAAAAGTCATTGCATCAGTGTTAGTTATTTTAAATCCTTCCTTCTTAATTTAATAAAGGACACTTATGATTTACGGAGATGGCTAAATTAGTCCTTCGCTCGATTATGATTTGGGCAGAAAATTCTCTGTCTATCAAGATAGGAGAGCGTGTTTTTATTGCGGTAAATTATCGATTGCATATTGAGCTTGTTCACTTGTAAAACCTTCAAAAATAAGTTGTTCATATAACGATTGGTCCGAAAACGAAGTGTAGTCTAGATAATCAATTGCTTTCTGTAAAGCTTGTGCATTCCAATCTACGACAATGTTATCAATCGCAAATTGTGCAGCATCCTCTGGAAAACTTTCGAACAGAAGTTGTTCATACAATCCGGACATGGAAAATGCGGTGTAATCTAAATAATCATTAGCTTTAGATAACGCATTTCTTTGTTCACGTGATGCGTTGGCAATTTCTTGTTCTTTTTTATTCTTTTCTTCTTCAATTTTACGTTCTTTTTCTTCCTCGGCTTTTTTCTTTTCATTCGTTACACGTTCTTCTTCTGCTTTCTTAGCAGCTTCTTCTTCAGCTTTTTTCTGTTCTTCAGCTTCAATTCTTTCTTTTTCTTTCTGTTCTGCTTCTTTTTCGGCTTCCAATTTTTCGAGTGATACTCTGGATATAATTTTAATGGTCTGGTGATTCGTTTCAGTTTTTACAACATAAGTAATATCTTCGGTTTCAGGTATTAGGCCTGTGTAAGAAAAAGAACCATCGCTATCAGCGTTAGTATTTCCTTCTTCTACATCATTGATAAAAAATGATACTTTAACATTAGGGTTAACATCGCCAGTAACTGTGAATGTACCATCTTTTAGTGAATAGGTAGGGCTGTTAATCAAGAAAATCACTTCTTCAACGGAAGACTCAGAACTACTTTCATCAGTAGTATTTGTTGTTTCTTCTGCTTCTAATTCATTTTCTGCCTCTGTTGGGGCTGTAACCCCAACTACAATAAATGACAATACCGCACCAACAATCATGAAATTTCTCATCCGTTTATCTGGTTTCTTCTTAGAGAAATACCAAATCGAGATACAAAAACCAATAAACACAAAAACAAACAGCGTTGACATACAAATCACTCCTTTGATATGATATAATTTTTTTATGGAAACTTTATAGATCATATAAAGGAAACCTCAACTACAGCTGTAACTGTAGTTGGGGTTATTTTAATCTATTCGATAATTTTATACACATATTCTACAGCTTATTTATAAAAGGGATATAAACTTCTTAATATAGGTTGCTCCTCAGTGCCGCTTCAACTGGATTCGAGGATATTTTATTTTACTAAAAATCTATAGCCTTACGTAAAGGTATAACATGAGGTTGATTTTTGTTTTTATAATTTTAAGTAGGTTATTATGCTATGAGTGTAAGTAAATTGATAGATGGAAGGAAACTCCCCCCCAACTTGTGAAGCAGGGAAGTTTCGTGACCCAGATTATTTTATGGGCGTTAGGTAAGTTTATTTATCTATGAGTTAATAATAGCATTTACTCTGATTTAAGTCAGCGACTTTAGGGTTTATCTCTCCTTATTTCTAATATATATAGAAATAAGGAGAGATAAATAGAAGTGTAGAAATTTTATCGTCAGTACTTACTCTGGAACGTCCTTTTATATAATATTCAGAATATGGAGTAAATTCCTAAGGAAAAGGTTGTATTAATCCACCGTTATATCTTGGGAGACTATGACTATTTCTAGTTAGCTAATTTACATAATTGGAACGAGGAGATAATTTTGAAAAACTATACTTATAAACTAAACCGCTGATTATCGCAAAAAAGATTACCGGAACATATAGTTAACGCTGAGTAAAGAAAGGAAAAAATACTCCTCCTAACTACTATCTATAAAAGGTAATATAACACAGAGAGATCCTAACAGAAGTCACGAATCGAATTTCTTGTATTTAACAGTTCATTTAATTCTTTGGTTGAAGAAGTCATTTTTATGAGCATTTTTTCATATTCAGTTTCTAAATTGTGATCAATTACTGTTGTTTTTAACGAAAAATGGCTTTTTTTTGAAGGAATCATGTTCTGATACAATAAAATAACTGAAATCACTTCCAAAAGATTCCCTGAATATGCTATGATGAGTAAGAAAAAAAGCAACATAGAATAATAGAGAATTATGGTGGTGTAAAAGTTGAATATTGCTTTAATAGTAACAATTACTTTAGTAATGGGCGTTATTTTCGTTAACGGCTGGACCGATGCCCCGAATGCCATCGCAACGGCAGTGTCGACGCGTGTCTTACGACCAAATGTCGCAATCGGGATTGCGGTTGTTATGAACTTTTTGGGTGCTCTTGTGATGACGTTCTTTAATGCGCAAGTGGCAGAAACAATTAGTAATATTGTTTCGTTTGATTCCCAAGGAGTTGAGGCGGCTCAAATCGCGCTTGCAGCAGCACTTTTTTCAATTGTCATTTGGGCAGTGGCTGCCTGGTATTTTGGCATTCCAACGAGTGAATCGCATGCGCTAATTGCTGGGTTAACCGGTGCAGCAATGGCTCTTGGTGGGTTAGGTGCTGTGAATATGGCTGAATGGAAAAAAGTTCTAATCGGTCTTGTTGTTTCAACGATTTTAGGATTCGGTGGCGGCTTCGTCATTACGAAAGTGCTCGTTTGGATTTTCAAAGATGTACCAAGGCGTGCGGCAAATAAATTTTTCCATTTTGGTCAAGCAGGAGCTGCGGCTGCGAATGCCTTCTTACATGGCGCGCAAGATGGTCAAAAATTTATGGGGGTCTTCATGCTCGCATTGTTTTATAATAACTTAGCGGAAAAAACAGGGAATGGTTTTGTCATTCCAATCTGGGTAATGGTCTTATCTTCCGTTACAATGGGCTTAGGTACTTCAGTAGGAGGTATGCGGATTATTAAGTCTGTTGGAATGGATATGGTGAAATTAGAAACTTATCAAGGATTTTCAGCTGATTTAGCAGCGGCGATTTGTTTATTTGCAGCCTCTGTTTTAGGTATTCCTGTTTCAACGACGCACACAAAAACGACTGCTATCATGGGAGTTGGTGCATCAAGACGCCTTTCGAGTGTCGATTGGCAATTAGTAAAAGAAATGCTTTTCGCTTGGGTGATGACTTTCCCAGGTTGTGGTTTGATAGCATACGGTATGGCAAAATTATTTATTGCGATTTTTTAAGGAGATAGAGACGATGATGGCAAGAAAAAAACAATATAATTATTTTAATACAATGGAATTATTATCTGAAAATGCGCACTTAGCGGCGGAGCATCTTGAAACGATATTTGAGAATTATAACCCTGAAGAGTTAATCGAAAATTCAGAAGTAATTCATCAATTAGAAAAAAAGAACGATTTACTCGTGGATGAACTAACAAATCAACTGTATGATGCCTTTATTACGCCAATCGATCGGGAAGATATTTTAATTATTTCAGAATGTCTAGACGATATTATTGACGGCATTAATAGTATGACTTACTTACTTGAAAACCTTGTGGTGACAACGATTAGACCAGAAACACAGACTTTTAGTGCTTTTGTCAGTCGTGCGGCTAAAGGGGTTCACTTAGCAATGATCGAGTTTCCAAAATTCAAAAATTCTAAAAAATTAAAGCAGTTAATTTTAGAAGTCAATGAAATTGAGTCTGAAGGCGATTTGCTTTACAGTCGCTTGAAAAAGCAACTATTTAGTGAAGAAAAAGATTTACTTGAAATCATTAAATGGAAAGAAATTTATGACTGCTTTGAATCAATCATTAATGACACGGAACGCGTAGTTGATATTATTGATGGTATGATCATTAAAAATACATAAAAAAAGAGAGCTGTCGGCGTAAATTGTCGACAGCTCTTTTATTTTGGTTCTATACTTTCTAGTGTTGGTAGA
>NZ_JXKD01000017.1 GCF_001885765.1 Enterococcus aquimarinus
CCGACGACTTTAGTCGTGTGGAGTGTCAACAGTCGGTGATCAAAATCATGTCGTTCTCGATTTCAACCAACAGACGATGGCTTATTACTACGATCATTTTGATAATCTTGAGAACAGTGAAAGTAAAACAGCGATTCAATTTGAAGAAAGTGATTCTTATTCGTTACAGATTGTAAAAGAAAAAGATATTTTGGTCGTATATATAGGTGGTAAAGCCTTATCGAATCGCATCTATGCAGGCGCAAAAGAAGGAATCGCGATTCGAATCATCGATTGATCATGAATAGGAAAAATGAATAGGTAACAGGATTTAGGCAGTAGGAAATTTTTTAGTGAAGTCATGTTTCTCGTTTTAATAATAGAATTTAGCGAACAAATTATGGCCTATATAATCGATAACATGAATGAAATCAATTGTTTTGCACGTATTTAACCTTCAAGGGATGATGGTTTTTCTCAGCGATGATTGACACAAAATTAGGAACGTGCTATTCTCATTTTTAAACGGAAACGTTTCCGAAATAATTGGAAAGGTTACCAAGAGCGAAACTTTTTGTTTAAGTAGTATTAAAAGAGTAGCGAGAAATCAAAAATAAGGATGATGATTGTCTTTAACAAAGGAGTAAATAAGATGTATGTTGAAGGAAGAATGACCGTTGAACGAGCAAATGACTACATTCAAGAAAATCGGGAGAAGGTCAATCCACGTTATCGACCCGCTTTTCACGTGGCGCCACCAGTTGGTTGGATGAATGATCCAAATGGGTTTATTTATTATCAAGGAGAGTATCATTTGTTTTACCAATTTTATCCTTACAACAGTCAGTGGGGTCCGATGCATTGGGGCCATGCGAAATCCAAAGATTTAATTCATTGGGAAGAATTACCCGTCGCACTGGCACCAGATGAGTGGTATGACAAAGATGGTTGTTTCTCTGGTAGTGCGATTGAAAAAGATGGTCGCCTCTATTTAATGTATACCGGGCATGTGGTTGAAAATGATGTTGTCACGCAAACGCAATGTATTGCGGTTTCCGATGATGGAATTACCTTTGAAAAGTTAGCGAGTAATCCAGTGATTGGAGTGGAATTGTTAGGCGATGAAGGAAGCATTCATGATTGTCGTGATCCAAAAGTCATTCAACATGACGGTCGCTACTATAGTGTCTTAGCGACGAAAACACCGGATAATCGTGGCAAAATTTTATTGTTTGCTTCAGATGATTTAATCCAGTGGTCGTTCTTTTCGGTTCTTTTAGAAGGGACTGCGACACAAGGCGTGATGTGGGAATGTCCGGATTTATTTCATTTGGATGGGAAAGACGTGTTGATTATGTCACCGATTCAGATTCAGCGTGACGCGCATGAATACCATAATACAAGTTCAACAATGGCTTGGATTGGTGAAATGGATTGGGAAAGTGGGACGTTTCTTGTGGAGAATTCTCATGAGATGGACTACGGAATGGACTATTACGCGCCTCAAACGTTACTGGATGAACAGGGTCGCCGGATTTTAATTGCCTGGATGCAAATGTGGGAGCGGACGTATCCAACGCATGAATTAGGTCACAATTGGACCGGTGAAATGTGTTTGCCGCGTGAATTAAGCATCAATCATAATCGTTTAGTCCAACTTCCTGTTTCTGAAATCTATGACTATTTGACTGATCAACAAGTTGTAGAAAATATCGAAGTAATAAAGGAACCGGTTTCGTTTCCAGATGTGGTGACGGAGAACGTCTATCTAAAAATTGTTGCTGATTTATCTCAAGCACAGAAACTGACAATGGCGTTTGCTAAAAAAGAACATCAGTCATTATTCATGACGTACGACAAGGAAACAGCGCTCTTTTCATTTAGTCGTGAGAACTTTGGTTATGCGATTACTGGAATCGAAAAAGAACAAGTGCATACTCGAGAATTTCCGGTCGCACTCATTCACGACCAACTAACAATCGAGATTTTCCGTGATACAAACGCCATCGAAATTTTTGTCAATGGACAAGAGACAAGTACGTCGACCTTCTATGAAATTGAAGCAAGTAGCGAACTTGTTTTTGAATCACAAGGGAAAGCCTTGATTACTTCGTTTAAATCAGCACAAGTCAACACCGCTTGTGAAAGAAAGCGATAGCATTTTTAAGCCTTCTCGATTATACTAAATAGTAGATATTCTTTAGAAGGAGACGATTACATGAGTGCCACAATGAAAGATGTCGCCAAAATGGCAGGTGTAAGGATTGAAACTGTTTCTCGAATATTAAATAACGGTCCAGCTAAACCTTCCACTCGCAAAAAAGTAGAGGCTGCGATTGAAGCATTGAATTACAAACCCAATGATTACACTCGTGGTTTAAAACTCGATCGTACATTTTATGTCGCGTTAATCATTCCAAGTGTCTGGCAACCTTTTTTTGCTGAATTTGCTTTCCATGTTGAAAATGCACTCGAAAAAAATTTTTACAAAATGCATCTCTGTAATTCCAACGGGACCGTCGATAAAGAAAGAGAATATTTACAAATGGTCATGCAACATCGCGTAGATGGAATTATTGGGATTACCTATTCAGATATTGATGAATATATCTCAAGGAATTTCCCGTTTGTCAGTATTGACCGTTATTTTACCGAAGACGTGATTTATGTCACGGCTGATAATAGTAGTGGCGGACGGCTAGCTGCGCAAAAACTACATGAACTCGGCTGTCAACATGTGGCCTATATTGGTGGCTATCAAGATACGCCAAGTGAGATTACGAACCGTCGAAAATATTTTGAACTTGAATGCCAAGAATTGGGGAAAGAATGTCTGATCCTAGAGATGCTCGAACCGATTGAAGATTTAAAAAAAGAAGTTCGTCACTTTTTGACAGCACATCCCGAAATTGATGGGATTTTTGCTATCAGTGACACGGTAGCAATCGATGTCTGTGAAGTCTTAGACCAAATGGGACGCGCGGTGCCAGATGAAGTCCAAGTTATTGGTTTTGATGGCCAACGCATCCATAAAGATGCACCGTATCTCGTCTCAACGATTGTTCAACCGATTCAAGAAATGGCAGAAGTTGCCGTTGATCGTTTACTTCATGTCATGAAAGGCGAATCTGTTCCACAACGAACGATTCTTCCGGTCCACTATGGGCAAGGAAAAACGACGAAAAAACTGAAATGATGAAAAATCGTTCCCTGTATAGGGTGGCGATCCCTAAAAGTTAGATTTATTACTCTAACTTTCGGGGGTCGTCACCTTGATAGTGGACGGTTTTTTTAGTGTGCGAGGGAATGGGGAGAGAAAGAAGAATTAGTTTTTTTTTGTTATTTTTCAATTTGATTTGATTATTTTATGAAGTAATTAGAAAGAAATGGCATGAAAAAAACTTCCAAAATTTCACGCAACAGTTAGCATAAGGGAAGTTTTTTCTCCTTGTTTATGCTATGCTTTATACAAGAATAACTTTTCAGTTGATAAGGAAGAGGAGGATCAGTCATGAGAGATTTTAAGTTCATTAAGCGAGTGGAGCAGTTAGTCAAGCCCATCGACATTGCGACGCTACAAGTCTTAGCACCAACGACCAAGTTTATTCCTAGGAAAATCCAAAATAAATTAATGGCTAGTTCGGCACAAAAAAATCCTTATATGGGGTTTGTAGTCGAACCATATAGTGTCTTTTTATGTTATGAATTAAAAGACTTGGAATGGGCGAGAAGATTAATACCAGATGGTTTCGAACTGATCAAAACGAAGATTTTTGATGATGGCGAACCGAAATATTATGCCATTTTTGGTTCATTTAATGTGCATACTAGTGCTTTTTGGGGAACGCGGTTAGAAGTTAATATTATCGCGCGAAACAAACGTAATAACTTGTTAAGCTGGGTTATCGTGGATTATGATACGAACACGTTGAGTCATGACGTGTCAAAAGGCGTTGTTGGTTCGACGACGGAACAAGCGTTATTAACGACGGACTTTGATGGCAACTTAATTGTGGACATCCAAAATGAAGGCAAAAATCGTCATTTAGTCTTTGATGCAAAAACAGATCAAGCCCAAACGAAAATCATGGGTCATCAGTTGTGGTTAGAAGGGAATTTATCGGTCGGTTACGGACGTGAGCTTTCGCAAAATTCTGACGCGGTCTTTTCACTGACGTTTGATCCAAAAGAAGTGGAAAAAGGGCGACGCATTCCGCTAGAAGATGTTCATGTGACGAAAAATACGTGGTTTAGTGGTTTGTTCCATGACGAACCGGATGAAGTCGTCTATTTCCCGTATGCGCAACATTATTTATCCGATAGTCCGGGTCACTTTAGTCAAATTAAAGATGAGGCAGATTTAAGGAACAAATACGAGTCATTAGATTTAGCCAGTATCCCAGATTACTCGGCGGATTCACACCGTAAAATGATGAAAATCGGGATGATTTTTAACATTGTATTGGTGACGGTCTTATTGGTATTGTTGTTTACTTTGTTACAACAGCGGTAACGCAACAAGCACTTGGTGGCAGTCTGAGCCAGGTATTGCTTGAAGCGTTCCATTTGTTAGATAGGAGATTATGATGTCTGAAAAAAAATATACGACGCTCACGTTACTCACGTATTTCATTGCGTTTTTAGCACCAGCGTTTGGTCCAACGTTAGAAATTCGCATTATTTTGACGATCTTAACGTATTTGATCGGTTCAATCGTGATGATACGTCTCTACAAAAAAACGTCCCAACCGCTTTCTTTTGAAGCGAATCCTATGAGTAGGGGACGTATTATAACGCTCGGGATTATCGGGATTTTTCTCGCGATTTTATTACAAAATGTGATGATTACGATTGAACTTTATTTTGGTGGTCAAGTGGATTCCGCCAATACCCAAGGGATCTTGGAATTAATTTTCCAAAATCCGTTAATGATTTTAGCCGTGATGATTGGTGGTCCAATTATGGAAGAATTTGTCTTTCGCCGGGCGATTATGGGGATGGTGACGCGTCGTTCGAATCTTTGGCTAGGCGTTCTCGTGAGCGCGGTACTGTTTGCGCTGATGCATCAAGATGGTCACTGGTTACTTTATTCCGCATTAGGTGCCTTTTTTAGTTTGCAATACATCATTACCGGCAGTATTTGGACCTCGGTTATCACGCATGTCGGGA
Organism: Enterococcus aquimarinus; assembly: GCF_001885765.1. Taxonomy (GTDB): domain Bacteria; phylum Bacillota; class Bacilli; order Lactobacillales; family Enterococcaceae; genus Enterococcus_I; species Enterococcus_I aquimarinus. The sequence continues at coordinate 5,149 of NZ_JXKD01000017.1, forward strand.
TGAACACGTTGGTTATTTTAGCGAATGTGATTGTCGAAGTGTATAATTTACCCGTGCAATAAGTGTCAGTTATCGAATTTGGTGCATGAGCGATGAGTGTCAGCTAGCCCTTTTTATTATGGGGTTCCTAAGGCCTATGTTAAAATAAGATTAGAATATTTTGTTGCTGTCAAAAGAATAAAATGAAAAAATAGTATTTTTACAAGGAGGAATTGAGGTGGATTATGTTAAAAAAGCATGGTTAAATGGATTATTTTTTATTGTCGCCTTAGTCGTCAATGCGCTAGGTGCCTTTGGTCTCATCAATGGTAGTTCACAAAAGGAAGTATCCGATAAGTATTTAACGTTGATTACCCCGGATCCATCGACCTTTAGTATCTGGAGTGTTATCTATCTTTTCTTAACGCTTTCGATTGTCTTCATGATTTGGAAAAAAGAGGATGCCTATTACCAAGCTGCTATTAATAAAATATCGTATTTATTCATCTTTTCTTCTATTTTAAATATGGCTTGGATTATCGCCTTTTCTTTTGAACAATTAGTGTTATCCACGATCTTTATTTTAGTATTTGCCGTAACGTTGACCTTAATTTGTTTAGAGTTACTGAAAATTCAAACGGGTCAACATTTCTTATTACCACTCACGTTTGGGTTATATACAGGTTGGTTATTCATCGCTTCTGTGGTGAATGTCGCGGCGACGTTAGTCAAAAATGAGTGGAACGGTTTTGGGTTACCAACAGAAGTCTTAGCATCCGCGACGTTAATTGTGGCGATCGTTTTAGTCTTTGGTGTGCTATTACGGGTCAAAAATGCGGTTTTCCCGATTCCAATTGCGTGGGCCTTCTTTGGAATTTATCGTTTCTTAATTTCTCCAGAAGGATTTAATGATGCCTATCCAATGTTAAAAGTGGTCTCACTTGTTGGGATGGCCGTGCTTTTAATGATGAGTGGTTTACAACTATACAAAAACCATTATTGGGTAATTCCAAAAAATCACAAAGCGTAATCAAACACAAAAATCCCTCTGCCCTGTGTGGGTTAGAGGGATTTTCGTGTCTTAATCGGACAAAGTCTAACCAATTTTGACTTTTCTAAGAAGATTTGTTCAAAAGACTTGCAAAACGAAGCAAAAGTGAGTAATATAAAACATGTAAGTTAGCACTTGGCAATGTCGAGTGCTAATGAAAAAAACGAAAAAATATCGGAGGGATTTATTGTGTTAAAACCATTAGGTGATCGTGTACTCGTTGAAGTAACACAAGCAGAAGAACAAACAGTTAGCGGATTCGTTTTAGCTTCAGCCGCAAAAGAAAAACCTCAAACTGGTACAGTTGTAGCAGTTGGTGAAGGTCGCCTACTCGATAGTGGCGATTTGGCACCCGTTCCTGTAAAAGTTGGCGAAACAGTTTTATTTGAAAAATATGCTGGTTCAGAAGTGAAATACGAAGGCCAAGAATACATGATTTTCGCAGTAAAAGATATTATTGCAGTTGTAGAATAAAAAAATAATTAATGAGGTGAAGGAATAATGGCAAAAGAAATTAAATTTGCAGAAGACGCACGTAGCGCAATGTTACGTGGAGTAGATAAATTAGCAGATACTGTAAAAGTAACTTTAGGTCCAAAAGGTCGTAACGTTGTTTTAGAAAAATCATTTGGTTCACCACTCATTACAAACGATGGCGTAACCATTGCAAAAGAAATTGAATTAGAAGATCACTTTGAAAATATGGGTGCGAAACTTGTTTCAGAAGTTGCTTCTAAAACAAATGATATTGCTGGAGATGGAACAACTACTGCAACCGTCTTAACACAAGCAATCGTTCGTGAAGGGATGAAGAACGTGACTGCTGGGGCAAATCCATTAGGCGTTCGTCGCGGAATTGAACTTGCAACTCAAGTAGCTGTTGAAGAATTACATGCAATTTCTGTCAAAGTGGATTCAAAAGATGCGATTGCACAAGTTGGTTCTGTCTCTTCAGGTAGCGAACAAGTCGGCCAATACATTGCAGATGCAATGGAAAAAGTGGGCAACGACGGCGTGATCACCATTGAAGAATCAAAAGGAATCGAAACAGAATTAGACGTGGTTGAAGGAATGCAATTTGACCGTGGTTACTTATCACAATACATGGTCACAAACAACGATAAAATGGAAGCTGAACTTGAAGCACCATACATCTTAATTACGGATAAGAAAATCTCAAACATCCAAGATATCTTGCCGTTATTAGAACAAATTTTACAAGCTTCTAAACCATTATTAATCATTGCAGATGATGTTGATGGTGAAGCATTACCAACCTTAGTATTAAACAAAATCCGTGGAACATTCAACGTGGTTGCAGTTAAAGCACCAGGATTCGGTGATCGTCGTAAAGCGATGTTAGAAGATATCGCGATTTTAACAGGAGCGACAGTCATTACAGAAGACCTTGGTTTAGAATTAAAAGACGCAACGATTGATATGTTAGGACAAGCAAGCAAAGTGGTTGTCGATAAAGACAATACTACAATCGTTGAAGGTGCAGGTTCATCTGACGCTATCGCTGCTCGCGTACACTTAATCAAAAATCAAATCGTAGATACAACGTCTGAATTTGATCGTGAAAAATTACAAGAACGCCTAGCGAAACTTTCTGGCGGAGTTGCAGTCATCAAAGTCGGCGCACCAACTGAAACAGAATTAAAAGAATTAAAATTACGTATTGAAGATGCGTTAAACGCAACACGTGCAGCCGTTGAAGAAGGCATGGTTTCCGGTGGGGGAACTGCTTTAGTCAACGTAATCGAAAAAGTTGCAGCCATTGAAGCAACTGGCGATGTGGCAACAGGTGTGAAAATTGTCTTACGTGCTTTAGAAGAACCAGTACGCCAAATCGCAGAAAATGCTGGCTACGAAGGCTCTGTAATCGTGGATCAATTAAAACGTGCAGAACTAGGCACAGGATTCAACGCAGCAACTGGTGAGTGGGTAAACATGCTTGAAGCAGGAATCGTTGACCCAACGAAAGTAACCCGTTCTGCTTTACAAAACGCAGCATCCATCTCTGCTTTACTCTTAACAACAGAAGCAGTTGTGGCATCAAAACCAGAATCAGCTGGACCAGCAATGCCTCCAATGGACCCATCAATGATGGGCGGCATGATGTAGATTTGAGTCACGACTCAAATTAGATAGGTATTGATATAAGTAAACCCCTTTGAGACTAACGTTTCAAAGGGTTTTTTACGATGTGGAATGTGATGTTGAGCTAAAGGTTATTTTAAACGTTCCAGCACCTCTATTAACTGAGTTAATTTGAAGTTATCAATTTTATCGATTTTACTTTTATCAAAGTTTTTCAATTCTGTTAAAACTCTGTTAATATCACTTGAAAGATTCGAATAATGAGAGCGTTTTCCTTTGACATGCGACATTAAATATTCAGCTTTATTTTTATTAGTGAGAAGATATTTATAAATTATTATGTTATCTAGGAATCTAAAGAGAAAATTTGAGTCACTTAAATCTTCATATAAAATAATGTTTTCATAATTATTTTCTAGAATAGCTATTAACAGATTTTTACAGTTCGAGGCTTCGAGTTCTAACTTTAATCGTTTTAGATTAATCTCTATCTTTTCCATGTCTTTGAAACCAGAATCTCTAGCAATTGTAAAGTAACTTGGTATTATATTGTCTTTTGAAGAAATAAAACTATTATAAATTTCTTTTTCTACTATTGAAATTGCATCGGTTGCGTCAAGAATTATGTGTAAATGGAAAATCCATTCTATAAATTAAATTAAAACATTGATTCTAATGTATCCTGTATTTCTTTAAAACCTTTATGAACTCTGCATAAAAATTTTTGATTATAGTTGTTAAATTGACTGACTAGGAATCTCTCTAGTGATTCTTCGTTAGGAAATTGCTCTTTTCTTTTTGTATATTTCTTTAATTGCTTGTTAAAGCCTTCAATCAGATTAGTTGAATAAATAGTTCTTCTAATTGATGGAGGAAAATTATAGAAAGTTAATATAGCAGGATTCATGAGTAATTTAATCACTCGTGGATACTGTTTCTTCCATTTCTCCATCATAAAGCTGATTTGATCCATTGCTTCTTCTTTTGATCTTGATTGATATACTGATTTGAAATCATTACAAATCTCTCGTCGATCACTAACACGAACCTTGTGAGCAATATTTCTGGAAACATGAACACAGCATTGCTGAAATTGAGCATTTGGATAAACATTATAAATACTATCGTTAATGCCACTTAAACCATCAGTTACGACTAATAAAACCTTTTCTAAACCACGTTTTTTTAGGTCTTGAAGTATCTCTTTCCAAACATATGCAGATTCGGTTGGAGCAATACTAAATCCAAGAACCTCTTTGGTTCCGTCTAATCTAATGCCAATCACAATATAAACAGCTTCTTTTGAGACAGTTTGTCTTTTCAATGGAATATGAGTAGCATCCATGAAAATAACTGAATATTTTGACTCTAGAGTTCTTTCTTTAAAAGCATTAACCTCTTCAGATACAATTTGAGTGATATTAGAAATAGTTTGTGGTGTATAGTGATGTCCATACATTTTTTCAATCAATTCAGAGATTTCAGACATAGTAATCCCTTTTTGAAATAACTGAATAATAGTGGTCTCTAAAGAGTCGTCGGTTCTTTTATTGGCAGGTAAAGTTTGTTGAGAAAACTCACCATTTCTATCTCTAGGAATCACTAAATTTAATTCTCCATACTCTGTTTTGAATGAACAGGAATAATTCCCATTGCGGGAATTACCTGAATTAAATCCAATACGATCATATTTTTCATAATCAAGAAAAGCAGTTAATTCTGCTTGTAATAATGTATTAATAGGCAATTCTAGATGACGACGAAATAAATCATCTAAGTCACCTTTATTGATTAGTGTTTCCATAATTTCTGTAGTAAAATTAGTTATGAGAAAGTCCTCCTATAAAATTTCGGTGTCGTAACTTTAATTTTACAGAATGGACTTTCTTTTTTTCTACTTAAATTTCTATTTACACAAAATATTTTACGCTATCGATTTATTATTCTTGACATTTTTCACAATCCCTACTTAAACATAAAATTAGCGTTATTGTAATAAGACTATATGTTGATATAATAAAAGTATATAGTCTTATTTTGGGAGGGTAATAATGCATAAAATTGTTAAAGAACAAATCAGAGAGGTGGATGTTGTTGCATATTCTGTAGGGTATGACTTCAATGATGCCGGTCAATTAGAATATCGCTTACAGGATTTTGTTAAACTATTAGTTAATTTAATTCCAGAATTTGCATTTGGTGCTCATGAGGGAGAGACAACTGCAAATAAAGATGTTGTTTCTAAAGTAAGTAGAGCTGCTAAAGCAATATATAAGATAAAAGAATTTCAAGAAGTCAAAGAAATCTACGCTATGGGCAATGAAATAGCGGATGATTCTGTTGAAAAAAAGTATCTTAAAAGGGGAGAGTTTGGAGAATTAATATTGTTTTATTTATTAAAAGAGTTTCATAATACAGTACCTTTAGTATCGAAAATATATTTCAAAGATTCTGCAGGTGTAGCTGTCCATGGCTTTGATGCAGTTCATGTTAATGAAGATACCAAATCATTATGGCTTGGTGAATCTAAAATGTATGTTGATGGGAAAAGTGGATTGAAGGAATTAATTAAAGATTTATATGACCATTTTAATACAAGTTATATGGAAGATGAATTTGCAGTTATATCTAAATGGGTAGACCTAGGCGTAAAACGAGATGAAAAATCACAATATTGGTTAGACTTATTGAATGAGACTACATCTTTAAGAGACCAGTTAGATTCAATAGTAGTTCCGTTGATTTGTACATATACTTGTGATATATATAGCAAAGAAAATATCGATGATACCAGTGAAAGTTTTTTGGGAGAATTTGAAAAAGAAATAAAAAGTATGAAAGAATATTTTGATGCAAGAAACACTCATCCGTTAAAAGATAAGTTGAAAATTTTGGTTATATTGTTTCCAGTAAAATCCAAAAATGAACTAGTAAAAAAACTTCATAACAATCTAAATATGATGCAAATGATAGGAGAGCTGTAATGGAACCTAAAAATATATATGGATATGATGTCACTGATTTTAATAGTTCTTTTTTATTGTTAAAAGAGTTTGGCCGAATTAGAGAAACGGATGAATTAAAAGCAAATGAAATTGTTATTGAAGTGTTAGATGCATGGGAAGTAGTTTCTGAAAGCACAAAAGAAATCTGGCTTGATGCTATAGATTCAGTTGGTTTTTATCCCTACTTGTACCGTGAAGATACAGAAAAGTTAGACACATCAACAATGATTAGAATGAATTATCATTCTTCAGACTATTTAACAAATATTATGCTTCATAGGGAGCAGAAAGCTTTGTCTGAATTACTACTTACTGGAAAAAACTTAGTGGTGAGTGCCCCAACAAGTTTTGGAAAAAGCTTATTGATTGAAGAAATAATTGCTAGTGTTCGATATAAAAATATTGTAATAATACAGCCTACGTTGGCTTTACTAAATGAAACAAGAAAAAAATTACAAAAATATGCAGTTGTATATAATATAATAATAAAAACGACACAAAAAGTATCGCCTGATGAGAATAACTTATTCCTGCTTACTGCAGAAAGAGTGATGGAATATTATAAATTACCTAAGATAGATTTTGTTGTTTTGGATGAGTTTTATAAAATTAGTGCTAAAAGAGATGATGAACGAGCCGATGTTTTAAATAATGCTATTAATCTTTTGCTTAATACACATAAAAGTTCGTTTTATTTCTTAGGCCCCAATATTAGTGGCATATCTGATGGTTTTGCAGAAGAGTATAATGCCATTTTTTATAAAACAGACTATTCGTTAGTCAAAAATGAATCTATAGATTTATACGAGCAGCATGAGATTGGATTAACTAAGAGTGGTAAAACAAAATATAAGAATGAGTTATTATTTCGTACCTTGATTGAGAATATTAATCAGCAAAATATTGTATATTGTTCCTCTCCGGATAGAGCAACGAAGTTGGCATATGAGTTTTATGAGTATGGTATACAATCAGGAGTGAAATTTAATAACACCGATTTGCCAGTTATTGAGTGGATAAATGAAAATATTAGTAGGAAATGGTTTTTTACGAAATTGATAAATGCAGGGATAGGAGTACACAATGGTATACTCCCAAAACATGTTAATAATAGTGTAATAGATTATTTTAATAGTGGAGAAATATCAATTCTATTCTGCACTTCTACGATAATAGAAGGTGTCAATACTACTGCAAAAAATGTTCTTTGGTTTGACTCAACTAAAGGAAGTCAACATCAAATTGACTATTTTGATTTCTCCAACATCAAAGGGAGAGCAGGCCGGTTAATGCAGCATTATAAAGGGAATTTTTACATGTTTAATAAACAGCCACCAAAAAATGAAGTGATGATAGATATACCATTCTATGACCAAGAAAATATGAATGATGAAATACTTATAAATATACCAACAGATAAGGTAAAGCAGAAACATGTTGAAAGGTATTTGGAACTTCAAAATATTCCGGAAGCATATTATGAAACAGTTAGGAAAAATGGTGTTTCTATAAAGAATCAATTGGAGATAATATCACTGTTTGAAAAATTATTAATAAAAAATCCTGAAAATAAATGTTTAATTTGGAACGGATACCCTACATATGACCAACTCAAAGTTGTTATTAACTTGGGATGGGAATATTTTATTAAGGAAGGAGAAACCACAAAGCCAATGAATCCAAATTGGCTCACATATTTAACTTTTAATTCTAATAAGCCGTTAAATAAATTAATAAATGAGAGATACCAAAAGTTATTAGAAGATAAATCAAAGAATACAAAAAAAACAGATGAGGATTTCTTGAATGAGGCTATATTAATGATTTATAAAGTACAACGTCACTGGATTCAATATAAAGTTCCAAAATGGCTAGACACAATCAACAGTCTTCAGATAGCAGTAACACAAAAGTTAAATATAGCTTCTGGCGATTATTCATTTTATTCTTCAATGTTGGAAAATGATTTTATTAAGAATGAATATTCCATTTTGGTGGAGATGGGAGTTCCCTCAACAGCAATAGAAAAAATCCAAAATAATATACCTAAAAATATCGGTGAAGATGATGTAATCAGATTCATAAGGGATAATAGTCTTTATGCCAATGATAACTTGTTAGAGTATGAAAAACAAAAATTATTAGAATTGCTAAATTAATTTAGCCATATTGAAATTATATAATATAGTTTCGTACTTAAAGAATAACAAATAAATTAATTTAAATAATTATGATGGGTATAAATAAAGGAGAAGATAATTGTTATATATTGGGGTAGAACTTAATAAAATCGAACAAATGGATTGCTACAAGCATCGATACAGTTATTAGCGATGTACCTTATAACATTAGTGGCGATGATGAAACAAAGGACGGAAAGATTGTTAAAAAGGGCAATCCATACATGAAGGGAAAAGTCGGATTAGACTTTGGTGATTGGGATAAAGGCAATTTTATTGTAGATGATTGGATAAGAGCAGTTACACCAAAAGTAAAAGATAATGGGCAAATAATAATTTTTAATTCTTTTAAAAATATAAGTAAAATGGCCATAACATTGTTTGAAGAAGGTTGGATGGTAAAAGGAACGTACTATTGGCACAAACCTAATCCAATGCCACATATGCCCGAAATATTTCCTTTAAGTGCGACAGAACAGTACATTTTGGTAGTAAAAGACCTTGATAATTATACGGTTAATACTAGAAAAGGTAATGAGAAGATGGTTGAAACTGGGAGGTTGGATGCCAGTTCCCACGAAGACCAGAAAAAAAGATTCCATACAACACAAAAACCATTAAGCATGTGGAAATCATTAGTAGAAATACATAGCAACGAGGGAGATATTGTCTTAGATAGTTTTAGTGGAAGTGCTGTTAATGCCGTAGCATGTATTGAGTTGGGAAGGAACTTTATTGGAACAGAGCTAGATGATGATTACTTTCAAAAAGGCAATGACCGGATCGAAAAGGCTCTTAAATTAACGCCACCGCTATTTTAAAGGAGAAATTATGGTGTATTCTATTACAATCCAGCAAAGCTTGTGACAGGCCTTGAATTTAGCAGAAAAAAATTAATTTAACTAGCAATAAACCAATTTATAAGTTTGAGAAGAATCCTTATATAAAAAATCATCAAATATATGGAAAGATATTAGCTGATTTAATGTTTTTAGAAAATGTTTTTAGAGATTCATACGTTAAAGAGGTCTTTTTTATTAACAATGAAGAAGGCCTAGATAGTAGGCAAGAAAAAAGAAACCAAAATATTTTAACTAAAATAGAGTCTCTATATTATTACTACTTTATTTACCAGTTATATGCTGATTATCGCTATTGGCTAGATGATAAAGATGCTTACAGTAACGAGCTTAAACGCTTTAACGCTAGCACATCAGATAATCATTACGGTTATTTCAGTATGTTAAAAAGGTGTTTTATCCAAGCCTTTGGTAGTATAAAACAATTTAATTAAACAAATTATAATGCTTTTTTAGATATTGAAAAAATGGAAAAAGGAATAGGTATCACTAAGGAGCATGCTATTCAGAGTGTGGAAGGTGAAGATAGGTATATGCTTTATTATCTACAGCCGAGTGGTTTTACAGGGAAATCACGTTCAGTTCGTGTCACCAGAAGGGACGGAGAAAACTCTGGAGATGTGGTTGATAAAAAAGGATATAAACTGAAAAGAAGAAACAGCTCAAAGAAGCAGGCCAGAATAATTATTAATAAGTATAAGGAGCAATTAGAGATAGCGAATAAAGTGAATGTGACAAAGTTTGCAAAAGAAAATGATATTTCCAGAACGATGTTTTACAATTATTTGAAAAAGTGTATTTGTCAATTCAAAAGTGAGCCACTTATCAATTGAAAACTGAGCCACCTCGCATTACATTTTTGTTAGTTCTAACGTTTCTTTCAGCCGATATGAATCACCCACCATATTCAATAAATAGGCTCTGTGTGTTAACCGATCGGTTAAGGCTGCCGTTAATACGGGATCATGAAAGACCTCATTCCAACGATCGAATGACAGATTCGTCGTGATAATGGTGGACAGGCCGTTTGAACGTAGGGATAAGTGCGAGAATAAAAGTTCAGCCCCCTCCTTATCGAACGAAATATAACCAAGTTCATCTAAAATGACTAAATCATATTTTTGGAATTTCAATTCAAAGCTTCTCAACGTCCGTTCGGAACGAAATTCCTTTAACTGGTTGATCAGAGAGGGAACGCTGGTAAACCAGACCTTGTAACCTGCCATACAAGCCTCTATACCCAGGCCGATGGCACAATGCGTTTTGCCGGTTCCTGGGCTGCCGGAAAAAATGACATTTCTACCCTCTTTAATAAAAGAGAGGGTAGAAAGCTCGCGGATGTGTTTTTGGCCATCCGGTGGGAGATAGGCGACCGTTAAGTCTTCCAGTGTCTTTTGATAAGGAAATTGGGCGGTTTTTATGCTCCGGTGTTCGGAACGCCGTTCGCGTTCTTCGACCTCTACCATGAATAGTTCATATAACAGAGTGTGCATCTCTCCAGTCATCGTTTCTTCCTTCAGTTTCCTGTGGATGCCCGGCAGCCGTAATCCCAGGAGGAGCTTGTCTAATTCCGTTCGTTGGCTCATGAGATTTGTTTCTCCTTTTCCTTATTGAGTAAATTCGCGTAATCACTGAGGTTTTCAAGTGATTTGTCAATTATCGCTTGATTGCCCGCCGGACGGGTGGGAGCCTCCGGTTTTTGTTGGGATAGGAAAATTAGCTTTTCGGTTGAAAAATCAAAGAAAGGCTTCTTTTCTAACGCTTTGATAAGGGTAATGATTTCGCTTAGGTTGTTTTTTTCCTTGATAAAATGTAATAGCGCTATAAAATCCTTTTGATTATTGGTATAATAATTTTCGTAGATAAATTTAATTTGTTTTGGCGCTTGCTTGAATCCTTGGCTGTTTTCAAGTGCGCCTTTTTTATACCCTAAAGTAGTCAGATAGTGATAAAGATCAATCCGCCATTCATGGACGCCCCACGTCCGTGTGTGTTCCGCCAGTAATGCGTGGTTGTCAAAAATACGAATGCTGTTTGCTCCATTTTTTACCCTGACCGTCTTGCCGACGTAGGCATCCGGAACTGAGTAGTGGTTCTGTTTCACCGTGACGGTACTGTACTTATCAACCTTCAGATTCATGATTTCGCTGGCGTCAAAATCACCCATGGGTGTCGTCATGACTGCCTGTTCTTCCAGTATAAGGATGCTCGGCGTTTTGTTGCTTCTGGTTCTTTGATTTAGTTTGTTGAGTTTAGTTTGTAGATGCTCATTCGCTTGCTCAATGGAATCAAAGGAATCATGCAGACTGAATGCCTTTCGCCGGACCACCTCCACTGATCGTTCGTTCCACATGACCTTTTTCGTTTCCCTTGCGTGGGTTGCAAAGCCGCACTTGAAAGCCATAAAAGGCCGCTATACTCATGGTGATTGGGGACAATTCCCGCTCCGTCCCAATGAATTTCTTCACGACCGTCCGCATGTTGTCGTACACCACTTGAACCGGCACCCGGGCCAAATGCTTAAAGAATTCGACATGGGAATCTTGGAAACAAACGGCTTGCTGCGAATGATACAGCTTGGCGAAGCGGTAATTACTGTAGGCCATTGTAAAGACCGCCAGTTGGTAAGTTTTCAGCCTTCCTCCGATTTCCAACTTTACCTCTCCCCAGTCGAATTCACAGACGACCCCGGGTTCATAGATGGCCCGTATGAAGGCTTCTTTTCTAGTTTTTTCCTTTTCCCGAACGTAGTTCTGCACTGTTGTATAACCGATGTCAAACCCTTGCTCCAACAGGGCTTCATGCATGTCGATGATTTTCATCTGCTGCTTTCTCCGACCATCAGTTCTCTTTTGGACGTTTTGTTTGATATAGAAGTCCAGGCGATCCATCATACCCTCGGTCAGCTTTCGTTTTGCACGCTTCTCAGTGTTGTAAGAAGGCTTCTCCAAGATGGCTTCCGTAAGTGCGAAATTTTCTACTGAAAGGTCGGTAAATTTCTCCCGCGCATTGCGATATTCTTGGATATATTTTTTAACCGTGTTTCTTGAAATTCCCAGTTTTGTTGCCACCGATCGCTGGGACAACCCTTCCACTTCAACTTTTAAAATAACATCTTGCTTCGTCACCAAATCAATCAAAACCTTTCCTCCCTACATTACTAAATATAGGGTTTATTATAGCGTAGGTGGCTCACTTTTGAATTAACAGGGTGGCTCACTTTTAAGTTAACAGAAACAAAAAAGTTTAATTTTGATAAACCGTAGCATTCGAACAACTGTAAAATAGCTCAAACATAGAAAGTTAGTTAAATACTATGTTGGTGTGGAATGTTTATTACATTGAAAAGAAACACTTAAAAACGAACTAATAAGTGTTTTTTAATGATAAATAACCTCTTTTTGTTAACTATCTATTGTTTAATATATAGATATATGGTGAAAGACGGACAATTCCGCCAATGATGGGCGGCATGATGTAAACTCGCTTTTAAAACAAAGCTTGATACGAAAGAACCACATGAGACGTTTGTGCTCATGTGGTTTTTTTGTTTGTTATGATGAAAGAACGGTTCGTCATGGGTATTTAGGTGTCGGATTGGTTCATCTTTAGTGGAGAACTCTAAAAAATTATGACGAATAAATGTATCCGAGAGTGCGATTAATGCGTGTTAAGATCTAACAATATATAGGAGTAAGCTCTTTTTTATAAAGTGTTTTTTTCGCTGCTAGGGCAATGACTTAGGAGAAATCGATTGTGAAACAATAGGGATTAGCTTCTTAATTTTCAATTGAAAAATTTGGATGTTTAATGAAAAAAGAAAGTGCTGCTAATGCGGCGGCACCCCTAGCTCCGCGATAGAAATTATAAGGGATAATCTCGATTTCCAAATCCGTTTTCGTTGGAATAAAACTTAATTGATCACGAATAAACGTAATGAATGTTTGTTGGAATTGGGGCACGTTTAATAGTTCGCTATTAATATATATTTTTTTTGCATCATGCAAAATTAATGTATTCGCAACCGAAGTTCCTAAAAAAATCAATCCTAAGTCAATTTGGTTGGTTAAAAAAGAATCTCCTAAAATATAGCCATCAATAATCGTTGATAGTTGGATTTCATCTGGATTCGTGACGAGACTTTTTAGTGTCGTATTATTTGAGTGGTCAAATAAAAAGCGTGCATTTTTAAGTAGCCAACTATCAGAAATATACGTTTGTAAACATCCTTTTTTTCCGCATTCACACACGGGTCCTTCAATATTTACGACAGTATGCCCAATTTCACCGATATAATAATTTTTTTTGATTTCTAAACGTTTCGCATCGAAAAAAGAACAAAATAGACCATGTCCAATGTGAAAAAATAAAAAATTATCAGGTGAACTAGAAGCTTCAAATAAATATTCACTTAAAGCCATGCATTCAATATTATTTTCTACTTTAAACGGGATCGAAATATTTTTTTCAATTTCTTTTAAATTAAAGTATTCCCATTTTTTGTTGTTCGTGATAATCGTCTTTTCTTCAGAATCATAATGACCAGGAACGGCAATCCCAATTCCTATAATATTTTTTTCAGATAAAGAATGAATTATTTTTTTGATTTCGTCTGTAATTACTTGATTGATGTCTCTCGTTGAAAATTCCGTGATGAGAATGGAAGATGTGACTAAACTCTCGCCAACTAAATTAGTTAGCATAAAAAATAAACCTTTCATATTGATTTCAATGCCAAGGAAATAGGCGAATTCTTCATTTAATTTGAGTAGTTTTCGATTTCTACCTGATCCTTTTCCGCCTCTTACTTCATCGCCTGTTTCGACTAATAAATTATTTTCAATCATTTCGCTCACAATATGGGTAATTGTTGCCGGTGTTAAGCCGGTGTCATTTGCAATTTCAATCCGGGAGGTTTCTTTATTTCGATAAATAAATTCGAGGACATTCGAATAATTTAATTTATAAGCTTCTGAATTTTTTTTCATCGGATGAATCCTTTCAAAAATAGTAATAATGGTTAATGCTATTGTACCTCACAATGAACAAAAAAACATTTGTTTATTTAAATAAAATAAAACTTTACAATAAAACGCTTTTATAGTATTCTTTGTTTATTAAAAATAAATAAAGGTGGAGAAAAAAATGAAGAGATTTTTAGATTTTCTTGAGAACACGCTGGCACCCTTAGGTGAAAAAATTGGAAAGCAGCGACATTTAAAAGCGTTACGAGAAGGAATTATGATGGCGATGCCGCTTGTTTTAATTGGTTCATTTTTCGTGTTGATTAAAGATTTTCCGATTGTCGCTTGGACGGATTGGTTACGGGAAACGGGAGATTTGTACGGATTGCTTAATACGATGGCGAATAATTCCTTTGGTTTAATGGCGTTAGTGACTTCTTTTGGTATCGCGTATCGATTAGCAGAATCATACGGGACAGATGGCCCTTCAGGTGGGGTTTTAGCAATGGGCGCGTTTTTATTAATGACCCCGTCAATTGTTACAGCTGAAGGAGCAGTTGGGATTCCATATGGTGCACTCGGCGGAAAAGGGATTTTCTCAGCAATCTTAGTTGCAATGGTTGCGGCAGAAATTTATCGTTTTTGTATTCAAAAAAACATTACAATCAAAATGCCTGATAGTGTACCGGATGTGGTAAGTAAATCTTTTTCTGCTTTAATTCCTGGTATTATTATCTTAATTTTATTCGCAGGTATTTTAAAAACACTTCAAATTTTAGGTTTAGGTAGCTTAAATGATTTACTTGCCATTATTATTGGGAAGCCATTAGGTCTAATTGCTGGAACATTGCCTGGAACATTTGTTGCGGTTTTACTCAATTCGTTATTCTGGTTCTGCGGCGTTAATGGTGGTCAAGTTGTTGGTTCCGTGATGAATCCATTATGGATCCAATATGCCGACAATAACCGCATTGCGTTAGCAGCTGGAGAAGCATTACCTCACATTGTCACTGCACCGTTCATGGATTTATTTGTCTATATTGGTGGTGGTGGTGCCACAATTGGGTTAGCGCTTTGCTTAATGTTCTTTAGTAAGAGTAAAGAGTATCGTACACTTGGAAAAGTCTCTGGTATTCCAGCGCTGTTTAATATTAATACGGCGATTTTGTTCACTTTCCCAACCGTGCTGAATCCGATTATGTTAATTCCTTTTGTCATTGCTCCTGTTGTAAATGCCGTGATTACGTATGTTTCAATGGCAATTAATCTTGTACCTTATACAACCGGTGTGACATTGCCTTGGACGACACCACCAATTATCGGAGGATTTTTAGCGACAGGTAGTTGGCAAGGAGCAGTCTTACAAGTCGTGTTAGTAGCTGTTTCATTCCTGATTTATTATCCATTCTTTAAGGCAGCGGACCGCAATAATGTATTAGAAGAAATGACAGAAAGTAAAGGTGAATAAGCATGAGCATCAAATTTTATTTCGAAGGTACTATCCACAATACTTCGTTCTTAATGGAAGAATTGAGCTATTACTTTGGGAAAATGTATCAAATCAAGATAGAAGAAGCGACTCAGATTGAGGAAGCCGCAATTGTATTACAAGTAACACCTAATCAACAAGAGTTAGATCAAATTCATATTGAATTGGTAGATGGCAAAGGAATAATCGAATCAAATACGCCAGTCGGATTATTGATTGCACTTTATCGATTATTTAAAGAAATGGGTGTTAGATACTTACGTCCCGGTAAGGAAAATGAATGGATACCAACACTGTCAAAAGATGCATTCACACAATTTGAGATGCATCTTACGGAAGAAGCAAGCTACAAACATCGAGGTGTTTGTATCGAAGGTGCCGATTCATTTGAGAATACCCAAAACTTTATCGATTGGCTTCCTAAAATCGGGATGAATAGTTTCTTTATTCAATTTGAAAATCCATATTCTTTTTTCAAACGTTGGTATGAACATGAATTTAATCCGTATTTAGAAAAAGAGTCATTCTCAAACGAAATCGCTCAAGAAATGAGTGATTTAATTGATGAAGAAATGTTAAAACGTGGCCTCGTGCATCATCGTGTCGGGCATGGTTGGACGAGTGAAGTGTTAGGTTATTCCTCAAAATATGGCTGGGAATCAAATCTCATTTTACCGGAAGAAAAAAAACCACTTGTTGCGGAATTAAATGGGGAGCGAGAACTTTATGCAACAGCGCCAATTTTAACAAGTTTAGACTTTGCTAATCCTGAAGTTGCAGAAAAAATGATCCGATTAATTGTTGATTACGCGAAAAATCGTCAGGATGTGGACTATTTACATGTCTGGTTGTCTGATGCACGAAATAATATTTGTGAATGTGCAGACTGCCAAAAAGAAATTCCATCCGATCAATATGTAAAAATTCTCAATCAATTAGATGAAGCATTGACGCAAGAAGGCTTAGCGACTAAAATTTGTTTCTTATTGTATCATGAGCTATTGTTTGCGCCTGAAACGCAGAAGCTCATCAATCCTGAGCGTTTTACTCTGATGTTTGCGCCGATCACACGAACATTTGAAATGAGTTATGCAGATGTCGATTATGAAAATAATATTCCAGCAGCTAAAAAGTATGTACGAAATAAAATTGATTTACCAAATTCTTTAGAAGAAAACTTGTCATATTTATTTGAATGGCAAAAAGATTTTAAAGGGGATAGTTTCGTCTATGATTATCCACTTGGACGTGCCCACTATGGTGACTTAGGTTATATGAAAATTAGTAAAGTGATTTATCGCGATATAAAATATCTAGACCAATTACATTTGAATGGGTATATTAGTTGTCAGGAGTTACGTGCTGGCTTCCCGCATAACTTCCCTAACTATGTGATGGGGCAAATGCTTTGGGATAATACACTCGATTATGCTGTATTAGAAGAAGAGTATTTTGCTAGTCTTTATGGAAAAGAATGGCAACAAGTTGTTCAGTATTTGACAGCATTATCGAATTATTCTTCTTGTGATTACTTTAATGCGATTGGCGAGCGCTTAAATCCCGTCTTATCTGCTCGCTACGCAACAGCTGTTCATCTTGCAAATGAGCGCTTAACGCTGATTGCTGAAAATACAGCTCAAGCTGCAGCTTTCCACAAACAGCAGTGGTTACAATTAGGCTACCATCGTGAATTTGTCATGAAATTAGGAAAAGCGTTAGAATTACTTAGTCAAGGACAAGAAGAACGGGCTCAAAACCAGTGGAAAGATTTTTTAGATTATATTCGTCGTCATGAATTGCAGATTCAAGAAAATCTAGACGTTTATCGTATCATTGAAGTCGCAAAAAATTATGCTGGATTCAAACTCTAGAATATTTAGGGTAGTTAGGAGTAAACGGAATGGTAAAAAAGGAAAAAAGAGTGATTATTTGGTGGTTTTTAATCCCAATGTTAGTCATGTATAGCATATTTTTTATCTATCCTTTATTATTGAATATTTTGTATTCATTCTTGAATTGGAATGGTTTTACGAAAAGTGCGAATTGGATAGGGTTCGAAAATTATCGAGAATTATTGTTTGATGGCTTATTTTGGAATGCTGTAAAAAATAGTAGCTTATTTGCTTTGTTGGGAACGATTTCCCAGGTGGTTGTCTCTTTTTTTCTTGCTTATCTCGTTGAGTTCCATTTTCATCGTCGTAAAAAATGGTATCGAACGATTTTTATTTTACCAATCGTAGCGACAACTGCTACGATTGGGATGTTAATGAAGAGTCTTTTTAGTTATGAAGGTTTAGTCAATTATGTTGTTACCATACTAGGCGGAGATCCAGTTCCTTGGCTGAGTGATCCGAGATGGGCATTTTTTACCGTTATTCTCGTCTCAACTTGGAAAGAAACAGGAACGTTATTCATTTATTGGATTGCAGGTTTTCAGATGATTTCTCCAGCAGTTTTGGAAGCAGCGGAGATTGATGGTGCAACGGGTAGAACCTTGCTGACCCGAATTATTCTTCCTATGATTCAACCAGTAGTTGTGGTCGTGTCAACGGTCACGTTCTTAAATGCTTTAAAAGTTTTTGATTTAATCCAAACATTGACAGCAGGAGGTCCATACTTCTCGACAGATATGGTTGGAACATTTATTTATCGAACAGCATTTTCAAGCTCCTTTGGTTCCCCGAGACTAAGTTATGCTAGTTCTGTGGCTGTTTTATGTGTTTTTTTCTTAGTCTTTTGTTCTTTGATCGTAAAGGTTATCAAGAAAATAATTGCTAGAAAGGACGTTTTCGAATGAAACGAATGATTCTGTTTTTTAGTTTGTTAATTTGGTTACTACCGTTTGCGATTATGATTTTGATTGCTTTTAGTAGTCAGAATACGAATTCTTTTTTTGAACTTTTCGATGTGACTCGTTTTACGTTTAATCACTTTAAGACAGCTTGGGTGACAGCTGATTTTGGCAGGTACTTTTTTAACACCGTCATTGTAACCGTTACCTCTGTTATTTTAATTTTAGGCATTACCTCGCTCGCTGGTTATATTATGGGTAGATTTGATTTTAGGGCTAAAAAATATCTCTATTTCCTACTGATTTTGTCCATGGGGATTCCGACAATCTTTTTTTCGATTCCCATTTATCAAATCCTTAAAATGTTACAAGTCGACCAATCGTTAATCGGATTGATTTTAGCTGAAGTTGGCGGCGGGCATTTTATTTTTATTCTTTTATTTGCTCAATTTTTTAAAACACTTCCGAATGAGTTAGAAGAAGCAGCTGTAATCGATGGTGCAAATGATTTTGATATTTTTTTCCGAGTGATGTTTCCCTTATCAAAACCCATGATTGGAACAGTCGTCATTACTCAAACCATTTGGACTTGGAACTCATTTTTGTATCCATTGATTTTATCCCTAAATAATCCAGCCATTCGAACGTTGTCGGTAGGCTTGTATTCATTCCAAGGAGAAAATATCGTGGAATGGGGGAATATTGCAGCGGGTGCTTGTATTACTATTTTTCCAATGGCGCTCCTTTTTTTCCTGTTTCAGCGTTATTTTATTCAAGGAATTTCTGGCGCGATTAAGGAGTGAAGAAATGAAAAAAAAGAGTAACATCCTATTTTGGGGAATCCTATTTCTTAGTTTATTGAGTGGTTGTGGTGTCACGATTCTTTCGCAAGATGAATTTGCTATCAACAATGAGAGTCAAGTCGAAATCATTCAAACAAGTCCTAATGAAAAGGTGACATTGAATATTGTCGATTGGAGCGATAGTACGAAAAAACAGCGTGAAGTATTGAATCAGGAGTTTATGAAAGATTATCCGAATGTAACCATTAATTACACAACCTTAACGCAAGCGCAATTTAATGAGACGGTTGTATCAGGTATTCGTACGGGAAATGCACCTGATTTATTTCCTTTACCAAATACAATGAACTTCTCAACAGCCATCGATGAAGGTTGGTATCTGCCTCTAAATGATTATCTAAATGAAGCGTATTTTCAAAATTTTCAATCTGAATTATTCCAACAAAATGTAACAAACAAAGGAAAAGATATCTATTTACTACCGGAAGCGCAAGAAATACCAACGACTTTATTTTTCTATAATAAAGATCTGCTAAAAGAGTCAGGAATTATCCTCTCTGAAAAAGAAACATTATCTTGGGATCAATTTATCGAAATCTGTCAAAAGATTACAGAAAAAGGACAAGGGAATTATTTTGGTCTTGTTGCAAGTGGGGCACAGAAAAATCGGATTGATCTAGAATTACGGGCTTTCTCAGAGTTAGCTGGAACGAACTTAGGTCAGGGAGATCAAATTTACTTACAGGATTTAAAAACGCAATATGACTCGCCAGGAGTCCTATCTGCTTTTGACTTTTATCGACAGTTATTTAAGCAGGGGAGTTTTCATCCAGATTCAGCTTCTCTAACAGCGCCAGAAGCGCGAAAACTATTTGGTGAAGGAAAAGCTGCGTTCATTATCCAAGGTGCTTGGTCTATTCCCACATGGAATGAACAAAATCCTGACTTAGACTATGGAATTATGAAAATGCCCATGCCAAGTCACAACATGAAAGGTAAGATTAGTCGGCCTTTTACCAAAGGTTGGATGGGGATTTCTTCTTCGAGTAAATATCCTGATATTGCAGCGAAATACTTAGAATATCTTTATTCTTACGATTATCAAAAAGAACTAGTTGATGCGGGCGGTTTTGTTTCGATTAGGAAAGATTTAACAAAAGAGGCGATTGATGAATCCCATATGAAATCTTATTATCAACTAGCGATGGCGCAAAGTAATGAAGTAGAAAATCCTTTAGTAAAAAAACCGAATAATCAGCTCGTTTATCGTATTATCCAACCGATTCAACCCGATTTTGGTGATATCGCGACAAGTGTTTTTTCAGGTGAGCATAATTATCAAAAAAAATTAACGACTTACTCGATTCAACAACAAAAAAATCTGAATCAAGCGATAAATGTCTTAAAAAAACAAAGGGATATTCAACTGAATGATTTTGAGTTTTCTAAATAAGGTTGAAAAATATTTCTCGATAAAAATTATTATGATAGCAAAAAAAGAAGTACAGTAGCGATTGCTCACTTGTACTTCTTTTTTTTTGGCCGATTATTTGAGTAATGAATAGAATTTATCCCGCCAAGTTCTTTTGGGCACGGCAATGATTAAAGGGTTTTGCTGAAACCATTGTAGGTGTTCTTCTTTATCCGCTATATTTACCTGTCTTAAACGTTCACTTTGTACTTGATAATCGCTTAAATTGTCTTCACTACTATACCAAAAGGCATCTGCTTTTTCGAAAGAATCAATCGAGTTTTCTGTTTGCTCTGGCGTATAGCTATGACTACTCGTACGATCCCAAGTAATTTCTTTATTCCCAGTGATTGCGGGACTGCCTGAGAGAACGCGATTGGAGGGATACGCTTTTGTCGCTAATGCGCCAAAACCTACTACAGAACCAGAACCGATGGCTGCTCCTTTTAAAAGTGAGGATCCCTGCGAAAGCCAAACGTGGTCGCCGATAAAAACATCTTGTGGCAAGTTGATTCTTTTGTGACTTGTATGATCATAGATCAAATGAACATCACACGTTCGAATCCAAATACCAAACGAAAACATGACATCATTTCCGATAATTAAATGACGAGATTCTGAAACAATCGCGTTAAGGACGCCATTACAGCTACAGTTTTCTCCCATATAAAAGAGCGATTGTCGATGGATACCTAAATTCAATGATATTTTTTTGTGTTTAGTCG
The DNA here is from genome assembly GCF_001885765.1 of Enterococcus aquimarinus. Classification (GTDB taxonomy): domain Bacteria; phylum Bacillota; class Bacilli; order Lactobacillales; family Enterococcaceae; genus Enterococcus_I; species Enterococcus_I aquimarinus. The sequence continues at coordinate 26,570 of NZ_JXKD01000017.1, forward strand.
CTTGAATATAGGCATAACCTTTGTCGCCATGAAATATAATTTTTGAATGCTGAAACATGTCAGGTGTTGGAATGAAGAGGTGGTTGTCTTTCCCATGAAAAATAACGTTAAGTTGTTTCTCATTGATTTCACTTACAACTGGAGAGGCGGTAAAATAGATTTTGTTATTATTTCCAAAGTCGATGACTGGATAATTGGTTGGCATAGAGAACTCCTTTTATTTGCTATAAGTTTTAGTATATTTTATGAATGAAGTCATTTCAAGTTTCGATTTTTTAAGGGAAGATTGAGAAATTCCTACTTAAAAAGAGGGAGCATTTAGCCATATTATCATCGATTATCCTAAAAATCGCAATAGCTATTTATCTGGAAATATGCTAAATTAAAGGCGTAATATAAAAAAATAGGAGGTTGGTAAAATGGTTGAAGCAATTAAAAAAGTAACAAGTCATATTATTGTTAATGGATTATTAAATATTGCATTAGGGTTAGCAGTATTGATTGATCCACAAGGAGTATTTCGAGTAAGCGTTGGGATTCTTTCTATTTACTTAGTCATTATTGGATTCATTAACATCTTTGAAGGATTACGTGAGAAAAAACGCAGTGGCGGATTTGGAATGTTTTTAGCATATGGACTGTTTTATATCATAAGTGCTGCCATTATTTACTACTTCGCCGCAGATATTTTACGTGCCTTTCCATTCATTCTCGGTCTAGTCATCCTATTCTCAGGATTCTCACAACTATTCCGTGCCATTAATTTCCGGAATGTGCCAAACATTAACACGATTCCAATGTTTATCTACAGTGCCGTTTTAATCGGATTATCTTTATTCTTTATTTTCAATACTTCAACTAGTTTGGTATTATTCTTCCAAACATACGGTGTGATTTTAATTATTATGGGAGTACTCGATTTATTCTTTGTCTTCTACTTAAATAAAAAAGCAAAACAATAACATGATCAAAGACCTTGAGGAATCAGGGTCTTTTTTTTATGGGAGGATTGATGCAACGAGCGAAGGAATTCGATGTGTTAAAAGCGATTCTTTTGTGTGTTTATTGGTTTTTTCGACTATTTTGACTCCTTTTCACGTTTATTTTTCGATTATTTGTTATAATAGAAAGGTAGATTGAGAAGAGGAGTTATTTTATCATGGATAAATTATATGCAGATGACAGTTTAACTTTACATACCGACTTATATCAAATTAATATGATGTACACTTACTGGGCGTTAGATCGAGCGGATACGCATGCGGTTTTTGAATGTTATTTTCGTGAAATGCCGTTTAAAAATGGCTATGCTATTTTTGCGGGGTTAGAGCGTTTAGTCAAGTATTTAGAAGCGTTAGCGTTTAGCGAAAGCGATTTGGATTATTTGCGCGATTTAGGCGAATATCCGGAAGAGTTTTTAACGTATTTACGTGAGTTTAAATTTGCTTGTACGATTCGTTCGGCTAAAGAAGGGGAGTTGGTCTTTGCCAATGAACCGATTATTCAAGTGGAAGGACCGCTAGCGCAAGCACAGTTAATCGAAACGGCGCTTTTAAATATCGTGAACTTCCAAACGTTGATTGCAACGAAAGCAGCCCGCATTAAATCCGTTATCGGCACAGATCCGCTCTTAGAATTTGGTTCGCGACGGGCGCAAGAGATGGACGCGGCGATTTGGGGAACACGAGCAGCCTTCATTGGGGGTGCTGGGGCGACAAGTAATGTCCGTGCCGGGAAAATTTTTGGGATTCCGGTCAGTGGTACGCATGCGCATTCCCTCGTCCAATCGTATGGGAATGATTATGATGCGTTCAAAGCTTACGCGATGACGCATAAAGATTGTGTCTTCTTAGTCGATACGTATGATACGTTAAAACTCGGTGTGCCCACTGCGATTCGTGTGGCGAAAGAGTTAGGCGATCAAATTAATTTCTTAGGTGTACGGATTGATAGTGGCGATATGGCTTATATTTCTAAAAAAGTTCGTGAACAACTCGATGAAGCGGGATTCACGGAAGCAAAAGTCTATGCGTCAAATGACTTAGATGAAAGTACGATTTTAAGTTTGAAAATGCAAAAAGCCAAAATTGATGTTTGGGGCGTCGGCACAAAACTGATTACGGCCTATGATCAACCCGCGTTAGGGGCTGTTTATAAACTGGTATCGATTGAAGACGAAAATGGGGATATGATTGACACCATCAAGCTTTCGAGTAATGCTGAAAAAGTCTCAACGCCCGGTAAAAAACAAGTGTGGCGCATTACGCGTAAAAAAGATGGCAAATCAGAAGGCGATTATGTCACTCTTTGGAATGAAGATCCGCGCGAAGAAGAAAGTATTTTTATGTTCCATCCGGTGCATACGTATATTAGTAAGACGGTTACAGAGTTTGATGCGCGTCCCGTGTTGCAAGATATTTATCTTGAAGGAAAACAAGTCTACGAATTGCCTTCTTTAGGCGAGATTAAAGCCTATTGTCACGACTGTTTAGATGCGTTATGGGATGAATACAAACGCGATTTAAATCCGCAACCATACCCAGTCGATTTGTCAAAAGAGTGTTGGGATCATAAAATGAAGACTTTTGATGCTGTTCGTCAGCAAGTCAAAGAAATGCAAGAATAGGAGTGAAATCCATGAGTTTGCAACAAGAAATTATTCAAACATTAGCAGTTAAACCGACGATCGATCCAGAAGTTGAGATTCGTCGCAGTATTGAATTCTTGAAAGACTATTTACGGGCACATCCGTTTATCAAAACGTTTGTTCTCGGAATTAGTGGGGGACAAGATTCGACCTTAGTGGGACGACTAGCACAACTCGCGATGGAAGAAATGCGTCATGAAACGAACGATTCGGACTACTATTTTATCGGTGTGCGTTTACCTTATGGGCAACAAAACGATGAAGCTGACGCGCAATTGGCGATGGATTTTGTCAATAGTGATAGTCAAATCATGGTCGATATCAAACCGGCCGTGGATGCTCAAGTCGCTGAATTAAACAAAATCGGCGTCGATATATCCGATTACAACAAGGGCAATATCAAAGCGCGTCAACGAATGGTGACCCAGTACGCGTTAGCTGGCGCCTTCCAAGGAGCTGTTCTTGGAACGGATCATGCGGCGGAAAATCTAACCGGCTTTTTCACAAAATTTGGTGATGGAGCAGCCGATTTAATCCCCATTGCTTCGTTGAATAAACGTCAAGGCCGCGCGTTATTAAAAGCCTTGGGCGCACCTGAAGCCTTGTATTTAAAAACACCCGTAGCGGACCTTGAAGAAAATCGTCCAATGCTACCAGACGAAACCGCACTTGGTGTCACGTATGAAGAAATTGATGATTATCTTGAAGGAAAAACCGTTTCGCACCAAGCGCAAACGACCATTGAAAATTGGTGGAAAAAAGGCCAACATAAACGCCACTTACCCATTTCGATGAAAGACGATTTTTGGAAGTAGGGAATGAAACATCTAAAACAGAGGGAACGATTCTGTTTTAGATGTTTTTGGCTCTTCATCAAATAATGTTGATGACATCTCGCGCTACCCTACGAAAAATCTCCTTGTGTGAGAGGCTGCGAGACCGCTTCGAGCCTAGGTTTCTGAAGCCGTTCGAGCAAAGCGAGTTACGGATACAGTATCAGGCCTCCGCGTGACTCTCAGCTCGAAAGCTTCAAACTCTAGGTAAGTGCTAAAGCACAAACCTAGAGTAATTCACATCTCGTCTTTTGACGCAGCTGACGCAAGGCGTTTTTCTTTGGTCCGCTAGTATTGAATATCTCTTTGATGTATATTTCGTCAAACAATGAAAGAAATGATAAAAGAAAATGTTTAAGCGATGAGTCTATCATCACAAAAAATAATCTATCCGAAAAAAATGTTAAGGAATAATACGAATTTCAGTCATCAACACTAAAAGTTATACAGTCATGTTTTTTTATCGAAAGATTGGAGGAGACTATGCAAGAATATTTCTTTGAAAATCCTTTTTTTGCCGATTTTTATTTATTAACGATAGGGCATCAAAAATGCCCGCCTTCGCATCGCTTTGGCCCGAGTGTTCGGGGGAATTATATTTTACATTTTATTGTTAAAGGCCATGGTTCTTTTTATGTGGATGGTATCAAACATGATTTACAGCAAGGGGATTTCTTTTTGTTACGTCCTTCTGTTGAAACTTATTATGAAGCGAGTGCGACCGATCCTTGGGAATATTATTGGTTGGGATTCGATGGTGAAAAAACAAACGATATTTTGAACTACCTAAAAATTACACCCGAAAATCATGTTGGAAAAGCCGAGAATGCTACCTTAATTACGCAACGATTTGAGTCGATTTTACGGCCGGCTATCTTAGCAGACTCGAATCAGTTGTTGATTCAACAATATCTATATGAAATTTTAGGAGCTTTTCATACGCAAACAACTTCTCGTGAGTTGTTGGAAGAAGAAAAACGGCGCTATAGCTATTCTTTTATTCAGTATGTACACCATTATTATCAAAATCCTGCGTTAACCATTGCGGATATTGCGAAAAATTTTGGGTTGAATCATTCTTATTTCAGTCAAGTCATCAAAAGTGAAATGGGCATGACACCGAATGACTATTTAAGTTTTTTTCGAATGAAAGAAAGCTTTCGTTTACTCGTACGAACAGATAAAAGTGTAAAAGAAATTGCGGTACTTGTGGGGTATGAAAATCCGTTAACCTTTTCACGAGCATTTAAAAATATTCATGGCGTCAGTCCGTTAGCTTATCGTGTCAAAAACCAAACGGCAGTAAAGACTAAAGACCTAAAAAATAGCGATATCAAACAATAAAAGAGTTATCGTTTGTTGCGAATCTTTCCTATATGATGACAGTAGTTCAATTAAAACATTTAGGAGGAACACAGATGGTAAAAATTACGTTTATTGGAGCAGGTAGTACAGTCTTTGCAAAAAATGTTTTGGGTGATGTGCTGTTAACGCCGAGTTTGCACGAGGCACAGATTGCGCTTTATGATATTAATAAAGAACGGCTGAAAGAATCAGAAATGATGTTACGCACCATTAATCAAAACTGTAATCAAAATCGCGCGACGATTCGCTCTTATACTGATCGAAAGGAAGCCTTACGCGACGCAACTTTTGTAGTGAATGCGATTCAAGTTGGGGGATACGCTCCTTCGACCGTTATTGACTTTGAAATCCCTAAAAAGTATGGGTTGCAACAAACAATTGGCGATACAATGGGGATTGGTGGAATCTTCCGTGCATTACGAACGATTCCCGTGATGCTTGAATTTGCTCGTGAAATGGAAGAGGTTTGTCCGGATGCGTGGTTACTAAATTATACGAATCCCATGGCGATGCTGACGATGGCTGTACTGAAAGCGACAAAGATTAAGACAGTGGGACTTTGTCATAGTGTTCAAGTTTGTGTGCCGGATTTATTTAAAGGGTTAGGGATTCAGGATGACTATGATTTGAATGATTTTCAGTGGAAAATCGCGGGAATTAATCATATGGCTTGGTTACTTGAAATCAATTATCAAGGCCAGGATTTTTACCCAGTGATTCGCCAGAAAGCGTTAGAAATGACATTGCCGCATGCCGATGCCGTGCGTTATGAATTGATGCGCAACTTTGGCTATTATGTCACAGAATCGAGTGAACATAATGCGGAATACCATCCATATTTTATTAAATCAAAATATCCTGAATTAATTGAGCGCTTTGCTATTCCGATTGATGAATACTTAAGAAGATGCGTGGCTCAAATTGCTGGCTGGGAAGAGCAACGGGATGCCATTGTCCATAACGGCGAATTGACGCACGTTCGTAGTCTAGAATATGCTTCTTATATTATGGATGCGATTGTGACGGGCAAGCCGACAATGATTGCTGGGAATGTCATGAACAATGGCCTCATTACCAATCTCCCAACAGATAGTTGTGTTGAAGTGCCTTGTCTTGTTGATAAAAATGGTATCCAACCAACTTTTGTAGGCGACTTGCCAACGCAACTCGCTGCGCTGAACCGGACTAATATCAACGTTCAACAATTGACCGTCGAAGCTGCCTTAACGCTCGAACGGGATAAAATCTATCAAGCGGCTTTACTCGATCCTCATACGAATTCAGAATTATCAATTGACGATATTCGTCACTTAGTGGATGATTTGATTGAAGCGCACGGCGATTACTTGCCGGAATATCATTAAGTCAATAAAACAGGACCGCCAATATTTCGTGGCGATCCTGTTTTTTAATGTGCTCGTATGGCACTCTTACTTGATTACTTCGCCGCCATGGCCGTAATCTTCTTTTTTCATATCACTAATAATGATGGTAACTGCTTCTTTTTTCGCTCCGGTAGTGCGAACGACCGCATCCGTTACTTCTTTGATTAAGTTTTCTTTTTGTTCAGGGGTACGGCCTTCAAGCATTTGAATGTTGACAACTGGCATGCAATTTTCGCCTCTTTCTATGATGGTTGTTTCTATTTTATCATAGAGAAACGTATTCGCCTATGGGAGATAAGTTAATAACATACCATTTATGTCTACTAAAAGAAATAAAAAATACTTCTCAAAAAACGCTGAATTTGAGTATTAGGAATTAATTTGCGCAACTTCATTGATTAGTAACTGTTCAATTTCGGCAAAATTTTTGTATTGTAAACGTGTTGTGGGACCAGAAATACCGATTGTCGCAATTGGTTGACCTTGTTGTAAGACAGCAACGGATAAGCAGGTTAAGCCGTATTCGTATTCTTCTCGATCATAAGCGATTCCTTTTGAAAGGATCGTTTCTTTTTCTGGAATAAAGACTTCATATTCCGTAATTGTATGAATCGTTCGAGCGAGAAGAGGGTGGTTAAAATAGTTTTTGAGTTGCTCATCATTCATATAACTAAGGAAAATTTTTCCTGAACTCGAACAGTATAGTTCGGATTCAGGTGCAAGATTAGATTGTAAGGCATAGTATTCTCCGACTTCTGAGTGAATGTTGTACATTTTTCCTAAACGATTCACCGTTAGATTGACCGTTTCACCAGTTTGTTCGGATATTTTCTGAATTGTCGGTAAGCACTTATGAATTAAATTTTGATCCTCATTCACGCCAACTTGATACGTTAAAAATTTATAGCCTAAGTAATACGTTTCCTCATTAGTTTGAATCAATAGACCCGCAACTTCTAATGTTTTTAAGAGTCGAAAGGTACTTGTTTTTGGTAACTGTAATTCTTTTGCGATATCGGAAATACCTAATCCTTCTCTTTGACTAATTAAGTCAATGATACGAGTGGCATTTAACACTGATTTGTTTATTTCTTCACTAATCATCGATTATCCCCTCACTGTTTTTATGTTAAATGCTATTATACCTCTTTTTTAAACAAAGAGAAACAGCGATAAAATGCTGATTTATCCAGCTTTCTTAGTTTAAAATCCCTCTAATTTTTTTATTTTAATCATTTTTATCTAAAAAAATTTGAAATTAATGTGATTTTATTCACATTAGCTATTGTAAAACTATTCTTTTCGTCATATAATAATTCCGGAACGGCATTCCGTTTTTGGTAAAATTAGAAAGGAAGCGAAAAAATGACTACAAGTAACAAAAAATTAATGAACACACTGAAATTTATTTTAGGTACTACTTTTGGAATTTTATTTGTTTTAATCCCATTTAATTTCAGTGGCACAGTTGACACCATTTTATTTTATTATTTAAAGGTGTTCATCCATTCTTTTGATTGGCTATTACAACCAATCTTAGTTCTGTTAATTATTCTAAGTGCACTTTTATCTTTAATCGATCAATTAAAACCTGGTACGTTTATTGGGAAACAACGATTAATGGCGAAATTATTTTCAACTACGCCTTTTTATGTCGTGAATCGTATCTTAGGAGCGATTATCGCAGTGATGGTCTATTTTAAGATGGGACCAGAATTTTTAATCTCTGCGGATACGGGGGGAGCGATGTTATCACTTGCTACCCAATTATCCATTATTGTCCCAATGATGCTTTTATTCCAAACCTTTATTTTAGAATTTGGGGCAATGGAATTTTTAGGAGAGTTCATTGGTGTGATCGTTCGACCGTTATTCAAGACATCTGAAATCTGTGCGACAAGTATTTTAAGTGCTTGGGTAGGCCCGGGTAATGCAGCAATTATGGGTACAAAAGAACTGTTTGAACAAGGCTATTTCACAATGAAAGAAATGGCGATCATCGGGACACAATTTGCCACAGGAAGTATTGGCTGGATTGTCGTTGTTTCGTCGGTCTTAGGAGTTGTCGATCAATTAGGCTGGATTATTTTAGGTCTGGCGATTGTTTCGGTGATTGTGGCTTTCATTGGTGTCCGGATTCCACCGATTTCTAAGTATCCTGATACTTATGTGGAAGGCAAAAAAGTGACACAAGAAGTTGTTAAAGAAGGAAGTGCTTGGAATCGAGCTGTAACCAATGCTTCAAATCGGGCAGGGGAATTAACATTCAAAAACTTCCTCAATAAGATTGATAATATGTCCTTTTATGTTCTTTGGTTAACACCAATTATTGTAAGCTGGGGAACGATTGCTTTAATTGTAGCGTTATTTACGCCAATTTTAGGCTGGATTTCACTACCAGTTCAATGGATTTTACAGTTATTCAATGTTCCAGAAGCATCGCAAGCGGCAAGTGCTATTTTATCTGGATTTGCTGATAACTATTTACCTGTAATTTTAGCTTCAAATATTGCATCAGTTGAAACAAGAATGATTGTCGCAATTATGAGTATTATGCCTATTATTTACTTATCAGAGACAGCGACTTTATTAACATCAACAAAAGCCGTTCCGAAATTCCTGGATGTCCTCATTATTTTCATTCAACGAACAATCATTTCATTGCCATTTGTGATTATTTTCGTGAAATTAGTTCTTTGAAAAAGATAAAAAATGGATAATCTTAAATGAAACATGGAGGAAGATAAGAATGTTAAAAGTGGTACGTTTATTTGAAGATGATACGTTTCAACATGAAGAAAAAATGATTAAGGAATTAGATTTAGCAATTGATTTACAAGTGAGACCGAGTGTGACTGAAGCAGAAGTTATTGAGAATGCGAAGGATGCGGATGTCATTATCACTGTTTATGAACCATTAACGGAAAATGTACTAAAACAATTACCGAATTTAAAAATAGTTCTTTTTCGTTCGATTGGCTTTAATACGATTGATTTAGAATATGCGAACCAAATCAATCTACCAGTTTCTCATATTAGCCGTTATTGTACCGATGAAGTCGCTAATTATGTGATTGCCGCAATTTTAATGCATAATCGTCGTTTGCATGACTTTAACCAAGCAGTGAAACAAGATCATGTGTGGGATTACGAAATGTTTCCTGATATGAGACGTTTATCCTCGTTAACCGTTAGCTTGATTGGATTTGGCAATATCCCACGATTAATTGTGGAACGTTTGAAGTCATTTGGGCCAAAAGTGATTGCCTATGATCCATTCGTGACACAAGAAGCGATGGCTGCCTATGGCGTTGAGAAGGTCAGTCTAGAAGAAGCCTTCCAAAAAGGCGATTATATTTCTTCTCACTTACCATTGAACGCGAAGACTGAAAAGTTATTAGATGAAAAATTATTTAACTTAACAACGAAAGCACCGATCTTTATTAATTCTTCTCGTGGTGGTGTTGTGAGCGAAGATGCCCTATACCATGCTTTAACGAACGGTCAATTAAGCTACGCGATTTTGGATGTGTTAACTTCGGAAGATCCGGATTTAAAAAACGAGAAATTACTCACACTAAGTAACACGATTTTAACACCTCACATTGCCTTTTATTCGCAAGAAGCCTTTATCCAAGGCGCGGAAGACAACTTCAAAAATTTAGCTAACTTCTTAAACGGAAAATATAAAGAAGCAGAAATTGTGAATGCATCGGCGATTGAAAAAAAGATATAATAATAACTAACAGTTAAAAAGAAACAAACCTCTTCCTGGACGACTCGCTTTTCTGTCGTTAAGGAAGAGGTTTCTTCATTTCAGTTCATTACAGATGGACCTCATTTTTTAGCTCGGTTTGAATAAACAACGCGACTTCACCTAGCAACTTCGAAATCACTTCTTCGCGTGTTAAAAAGTAAAAATTACGTAGATTATCGACGTCTAGTGTTTCGTAAGGGACGTGCTTGGCTAGCGCTAGTTTGGAAATAATCGCTCGTCCAACACCTTGGTTGAGTAAGTTTTTAATCATTTCAAAACTGTTGGTTCGAATAAAAATGGGCAGTAAATTATTGTCACGTAAATACTGATCGTTGATTTCTCTGAGTGGATTCAGGGAATCGTTCAGTAGCCAATAAGGTGACAACGGGTCTCCGGCAAGCACCAGTTCATCGCGTGCGACGATATAGCGTTTTAATTGTTCGCTGCGCTCTGCCCATTCAATCAGTCCAAAATCAAATTTAGCTTGCTCCACCCCATGGACAATGTCTTGGTAGCCCATAATCGGGAATTCAAAATCAATCATGGGGAATTTCTCGATTAACTTTGGAACGAAAGTGGGTAGTAGGTACATGCCACAACTTTGAGTACAAGCGAGCACACACGATTCTCGGATGATCTCTTCGGAATGAATGTGCACGGTTAAGTCTGTCCATTCTTCCATAATTTTAATGATGCGTGGATATAAAAAATCTGCTTCCTTAGTGGGAATAATTTCTTGTTTTCCATTGCGAATGAAGAGGGAAACTTGTAGTTGTTCTTCTAATTTTTTGATTTGGGAAGAAACAGTCGGCTGTGATAAATACAATTTGTCTGCCGTACGAGTGAAATTATGTGTTTCGTAAACAGAAACAAAGGTTTTAAATATCTGGAACATGGACGCACCTCTTAGTTTATTTTATGAGTTTCTTGCCAAAGGTCAGCAATCATCAGATAGATTGTTTCAATTTCTTTCGCATTGCCGCGCAATTCAAAATCAGCAAGAAATGGGAGATTAAACCTTTTGGCGTACTGTTTAGCGGTTAAACAATACTGGTGGGCGAAGTTTTTATTCCCGCTTCCAATAATTCCCAAGCACAAGGTTCGATCGGTTTGATCATCGAGGTAGTCCCCCAAACTTTCCGTTAGAATTTCTTGATCGCCACTGTCAATGCCATTGCCACCTTCTAGATACGTCGGAACAACTACGACATAGGGTTCGGTTTCTTGAACAACACTGGAATTGTCATGGATTTCTTTTCCCTGTATAATAGGAAAAGAAGGATTCTCTTGGTGTTTACTTTCTGACAATTGTTGGATCCGTTTAGCGAAGGACCGGACATTACCGGAAATCGAGATATATAGTAAATTGATCGTCATTTTTCGACCTCCTTTTACGCTAGTATAACAAATATCAGGAAGAGATGGGAGTCCATTTTAAGATGAAAGGAACGATGAGATGATTCGTCCAGCAAAAACAAAAGATGCGAAGGAAATTGCCTCGCTTGTACTTGTGGTATTAAAAGATATGGAGCTGCCTTTTGTCAAAGAAGTCGGTGAAGAAAAGACGATAGAGATATTAACGAGAGCGGTTGAATATCCAACGTATCGTTATGGCTACTTGCGAGGAATTGTGAAAGAAATCGACGGTGAAGTTGCCGGGGTTGCTTTTGGGTATAAAGATAGCGAAGAACCGTTGATTGATCAACCGCTAGAAGAAGTACTGGCCTCTTTTGGTCTACCTAATCAATCGTTGTTTCTTGAGTTAGAGACGTATCCAGATGAATGGTATCTGGATACGATCGTCGTAAAAGAGACGTTTCGTGGCCGAGGAGTCGGGGCAGAATTGATTGAAGCCGCGAGTCAACGAGCCAAAGCTGAAGGGGCACCGGCAATTGGGTTATGTGTCGATTTAGCCAATCCTCGTGCGCGCAGTTTGTATGAACGCTCTGGTTTTGAAGTGGTTGGTACGCAAGTATTAAGTGGCCATGATTATTACCATATGCAACGTAAGCTGTAATCGCACGCCTGATTTAGCACTAAAAAAGCAGCAAGTACGCGTTTAAAAAACGGTACGTGCTGCTTTTTTTAATTGAAGGTTAAGACTTCTTTGTAATAAGGTAAAGGGGTTCTTTCACGGTTATACAGCCAATAATCTAAGACGCTCGCAATACAAATGCACTTGGGCGCATCCGCATCATCGTGAACTTGTAAAAGATAATACATCCCATGATGTAGTAGCGTTTTATCCATCGTCATGATTTCTTTATTGAAATGATGAATCTTATATTGATGTTGTTGGATATTGCCATAAACGGTCCAATGGAGTTGTTGCACATAATAAAAATCACTGGGCCAGTTTAAAAAGCGCTGCATCGTTCCGACTTTTTCGCCTGCTTCGTAGATTTCAAAACGGCGAACAAAAGGAAAACTGACTTGTTTGACGGAAGCAGCGACACGCCCATTCATGTGGTAAAGAATCAGTGAGTCACCTTTACTTCCCCAATTCCCTAGAAGCGTGTACAAAGGATGACCATCGGCGTCTTTAACCACGGTTTGTGTTGAATGACCAAACGGCTTTTCTTGGATCAAAAAATCTGACATCCTTCTTCGTCCTTTCCCTGCAAACTTCGGTTCTTACAATTGTTCCTCAATCGCGCGAATGATGGCTTTTCCAACGCCCGCATTCACGTTCTCATCTGTTAAATATTTCGCTTCTTCTTTGAGTTCATTTAACGCATTACCCATTGCAAAACTGACACCCGCAACTTGAATCATGCTTAGATCGTTTAAGTTGTCACCAATCGTCATGACGTGTTCTAAATCAACGCCGCGTTCTTTCGCTACATGGCTGACCGCAATTCCTTTTTGGGCGTATTTGTGGTTGATTTCAATGTTGTTATTCCCAGAGGACGTCACAACACAATCTTCAAATTCGGCAATTTTTTTGCCAGCTGCACCAAGGTGTTTGTTGCCGCGTTTGTCAAAACAAATCACTTTAAGCACTTCGATGTCTTCTTGTGCTGCGAGTTCACGTAAACTCGGAACGACTTTTACTGGGAAAAATTCTAAGCGTGCGACTGTCATCGCAATCGCCATACGGTGCGTTAAATGGGGCAAGGCGTCGGTGACATGTGCCGCGAATTGTTCGATTCTGGCTTCTTTACTAATCGTAAAATTGCCTTCTTGTGTCGCAATTTCGTAGTAAATCCCATGTTGATCTAAAATATCAAACATTTGTAATAATTCATTTTTGTCGATTGGGGTTGTAAATAATGAATTTCCTTCTTTATCAAAGACGTGTGCGCCGTTTAACGTAATCATCGCACATTCGATACCCGCTTCTTTTAAAGGCGGTAAGGCTTCAAAGACATTGCGACCAGTGGCGATTACAAATTCAACTCCTTGCTCTTGGGCGTAACGAATCGCGTCAATATTTTCTTGTGAAATTCGCATTTCAGCATCGAGTAATGTTCCATCCATATCTGAGGCAATTAATTTAATCATGTAGGCAGTCCCTTCCAATCCTTTTTTTTCTATCTTTAGTGTACCATAAAAGATAAGAATTTTCTTATTTTCAAAAAGGATTGGTTGAGGAAAATGGTCACTTGGATTAAGCTAAGGAGGGAGGTGATTGCAACGTGCAAACGATGATAACGAATAGTTGGCAATCCTTATTCACCACTGAATTTGAGCAACCTTATTTTAAAGCGTTAGCGAAATGGGTGGATGAAGAGTATGAACAAGCCACGGTTTTTCCAGCTAAAGAAAATCTTTTTAAGGCGTTTGAACAAACACCTTATGAAAAAGTTAAAGTCGTCATTTTAGGACAAGACCCTTATCATGGCGCGCATCAATCGCATGGCTTGGCTTTTTCAGTTCAAAAAGGCGTCAAGATTCCACCGTCTTTGCGTAATATTTATAAAGAACTTGAAAGTGACTTAGGCATTGCCCCAGCTGCGCATGGTGATTTAAGTTCGTGGGCGCAACAAGGCGTGCTGTTATTAAATACGGTTTTGACCGTCAGAGAAGGCGAAGCAAACTCGCATCGTAAAAAAGGGTGGGAGACGTTTACCGATCATGTGATTGCCTATTTAAATGCACGCTCGACACCGATTGTCTTTATTTTGTGGGGGAAACCAGCCCAAGCAAAAGGTGCGATGATTGATACGAATAAGCATGTGATTATTCAATCATTTCATCCAAGTCCCTTGGCCGCTAGTCGTGGATTTTTTGGGTCGCGACCTTTTTCAAAGGCGAATCAAGCACTCATACAGTTGGGAGAACAGCCGATTGATTGGCAAATCCCACCTCAGCTATAACAAGAGAATTAAGAAATAATACAGTTGTCGGATAATCTATTGAATTGAAAGGTTTAAGAAGGATTTTTTCGATTAATACAGTGAAAAAAACTGTTCTTTTTTTGGTGAATGGTGTATGATGAATAGGAATAAACAAACTGGAGGGTTTTACTGTGGAATTATTTGATCATTTGAAATTTAAAATTGTTCGTCGTGGGATTCGAATTGCGTTTCCAGAAGCAACCGATACACGTATTTTAAGTGCGGTTGCGCGTTTAAAAGGGGAAGAATTAGTCGATCCTGTTTTAATTGGGAAACGTGCAGATATCGAGCAAGCAGCGACAGTACGTGGAATCAATATTGCAAGCTTTACGATTTATGATCCTTATGATTGTGAGCGTTGGGATGAAGTGGTTGATGCTTTTGTAGAAGTTCGTAAAGGCAAGATCACTCGTGAGCAAGCTGAAGTATTATTAAAAGATGAAAACTATTTTGGTACAATGTTAACACACATGGGTATTACAGATGGATTAGTTTCTGGTGCGATTCACTCAACTGGTGATACTGTTCGTCCAGCTTTACAAATCATCAAAACAAAACCAGGAATCTCTCGTACAAGTGGCGCGTTCTTAATGATGCGCGGAAATGAGCAAGAGAAATACTTGTTCGCTGACTGTGCAATCAACGTGAGCCCATCACCACAAGAGTTAGCTGAAATTGCGATTGCTTCTGCTGAAACAGCGAAAATGTTTGGTATCGATCCAAAAGTTGCGATGTTAAGCTTCTCAACTAAAGGTTCTGCGAAAGCACCACAAGCTGACGCAACAATTGAAGCAACTCGTATCGCGCAAGAATTAGCACCTGATTTAGTCATTGATGGCGAATTACAGTTTGATGCAGCTTACAACCAATCTGTTGCACAATTAAAAGCCCCTGAATCAGACGTTGCGGGTAAAGCTAATGTCTATGTCTTCCCAGATTTACAATCAGGAAACATTGGCTACAAATTAGCACAACGTTTAGGAAACTTTGAAGCGATTGGCCCAATCTTACAAGGATTAAATAAACCAATTTCAGATTTATCACGCGGTTGTAATGAAGAAGATGTTTACAAATTATCCATCATTACGGCAGCACAAACATTAAACGACTAAGCATTACACAAAGAGAGCACCTTATATAGTGATTCCAAAAAGTTAGACTTTTTGGGGTCACTATATTTTTTACTTTCTTTTTTTGTTCCACCAAGTCAAAGAAATAGTCCGCGCACTTCGCAACATTTGTGATATGATGTAGGAAGAAAAAATGCCATTCCTTCTTTATAAAAGAGATGGAAGTAGGTAAGGGAATGAATCCTTTGATTTTTATCAATGTTTCAAAAAACGAAAGGAGGTCCATTGATTGATGATGTTAGAAAGTCCAGAAGCAACGATTCTGTTTGCACAAGTGATTGGAACGGTTGCGCAAGCGGGCGACAATCTTGTATTAACAGGTGATCTAGGTGCCGGCAAAACAACGCTGACAAAAGGGATTGCCCAAGGTCTCGGGATTGATCAAATGATTAAAAGTCCGACTTATACAATTATTCGGGAGTACACCCAAGGTCGTCTTCCTTTATACCATATGGATGTTTATCGCACGGGTGAAAGTGCGGGGGATTTAGGCTTAGATGAGTATTTTGAAGGTGAAGGTCTTTGTGTCATTGAGTGGGGCAATTTGCTTGAAACGTATTTGCCGGAAAGCTACTTGGAAATCATTTTAACCAAAGATGCAGATCATGCGGACCGTCGAAGTGTCACTTTCCAGGCTTTTGGTCCAAAGGCACAAGCATTTGAAGAACGGATTAAAACGACATGGGAGGCAGGAAAATGAGCGAGGAATTAAATATCACCATTCGTGAAGCCATCCCAGACGATGCAGCGCAATTGTTAACGGTGATGCGCCAAATTGGACAAGAAACCGAATTTTTAGTGATGGATGAAGCCGGTATCGAGTTGCCGGAAGAATTACTGGCACTCCAGTTGGCCGATCTTTACGAAAGTCCTTCTAACGTGTTGTTTTTGGCCTTAGTCGACGACCGCATTGTCGGGACGGCTTCGATTAAGTCACAACCGGAAAGACGAATTAAACATATTGGCGAGTTAGGCGTTTCGATTTTAAAAGAATACTGGGGGCTTGGACTCGGCAGTATCTTAATCGAAGAACTGTTAGAATGGGCACAGACCAGCCAAGAAATATTCCGAATTGAACTAACGGTTCAAGAACAAAATCCACGAGCCGTCGCCCTCTATGAAAAATTTGGATTTAAAAAAGAAGCCTTAATGGAACGCGGAGCCAGAGCAGATGACGGGCATTTTTTAAAGGTTTGGCTGATGAGTTATATGGTGAATGATTAAAGCCAACGATTGACGAGTATCACAGACGCTTCTGTTCATCATTTTAAAGGATTTTCCCATCATATAAAAAACGATCATACCTACGAGGTATGATCGTTTTTTGGTGTGTTCGTCATAGACGTGCTTGTAAGAAGGAAATGAAATTCTGGGCAGCTTTTGATAAATGGTGATTTTTTAACCAAATGAGACCGACCGATCCCGTTAATTCACTGGTGTTCGCAATCCGGTAAGTATGGACGGCTCGCTTCGTGAAGCGTGGAATGAGTGTTTCGGGAACAATCGTTGCAGCAAAATGATTTGCGACTAACGTCATCAGTAATTCAATATCGGAACATTCGCCGACGATATTGGGCGTGAACGGATAACGAGAGAAGGCTTCGAGAAGTAAATAATGGACTCCTAAGCCTTCGGTGCTCGGGAAAATCAGACGGGACTGTTGCAAATCACGTAGTTCAATCTCTGTTTTTTCGATAGGTAACTTTTGGGCAGTCACAAAATAAAACGGTTCTGTCCGTAAATGCAGCACGTGAAAGTCCTCTAAAGGTAAGGGGAGTCGAATAATAGCGAGTTCCAGGACGCGTTCACGGACTAATTGACAAAGGTGGACCGATTCGTTTTGTTGGATTTTATAGGTTACTTCCGGAAATGCTGCTTGAAAGTCTTCTAAGATCGCGGGCAAAAGATTCTCTGAGAACGTATTGACCCCTAATGATAGATTTCCATTCATGCCTTGGCCGACTGCGGTCACGGCTGTTTGGGCTTCTTCCATCAATTGAACAATTTCTAAGGCATGTTGATAGAGGGTTTTTCCGGCTTCCGTCACGGCTAAGGATTTTCCATTTCGTTCGATTAATGTCGTTCCAAGGGCTTCTTCCATCGCTTTTAATTGTTGGCTTAAAGGTGGTTGAGACAAATGCAGTCGTTTAGCGGCGGCTGAAATGGTTTTTTCTTCGACGATTGCAATAAAGTAGCGTAATTGGCGGATATCCAACGCGCTCATCCTTTCTTCATAGGTATAGGTAAAACATTGCTAAAAAGAATATTGTTAATATTTTTCATATAGATAACCTCATGATACCATAGAGGATAAGGAGGTGCAGGATGATTTGAAGCGAAAAATGATCTTTATTAGTATTGTTTGCGTCAGCGTCTTGACCGCTTGTCAAAATTTCGCGACCTCTGACGAATCGACCATGACGACAGAAATAAGGGAGGAAACTCAGATGGAACAAGCACTGATTACGGCTGCGGCGAAGGGTGATACGGCAAGTGTCTTAGAATTATTAGCCAGTGGCGCTAAGATTGATGCAACGAATCAACAAGGAGATACGGCCATTATGGCTGCGACAAAAGGGGCGCATGTGGCAACCGTGGAAGCCTTGATTGCCCAAGGAGCAGACTTGAATCGTCGAAATCACAATCAAGATAATGTGTTGTTATATGCGAGTGCAGCAGGCGATTTGGCGATTGTCCAGTTAGCCATTGAAGCAGGTGCCGATACGACCATTACCAATCGATTTGGTGGCACGGGCTTGATTCCCGCGGCTGATCGAGGACACGTTAATATTGTGGAATATTTGTTAACGAAATCGGACGTTGATGTGAATCATCTGAACAATTTGCATTGGACAGCGTTATTGGAAGCGGTTATTTTAGGTGATGGTAGTGAAACGTATCAAACAATCGTGCAATTATTAGTCGATCACGGAGCAGATGTGAATCAAGGTGACCGTGAAGGTGTTACGCCCTTGCAACATGCAATCGATCGAGGCTTTACTGAGATTGAACGCATTTTACAAGCAGCAGGGGCCTAAAAAACGAGAAAAAGGAGCGTGAAGCTTTTGAGGTTATTATTGAAAAATGTACGGTTAGAAACAGGTTATGTCTATGATGAAGCGTTCGTTACGGCAACCCAAACGGGTATTTTTGATGTCTTGATGGAAGCGGGGGAATTTGTTGGAATTGCCGAATCAATCGAGGTGAATGATGCGGTCATCATTGATGCCAAGGAGCAACTACTTTTTCCATCGTTTAAAGAAATGCATACGCATCTTGATAAAACGTATTTTGGTGGTCCGTGGAAAGCACCGGTTCCCGCAACGGATGGGATTTTTACCCGTTTTAAAGAAGAAGCGACCTTGCTGCCTCAGCAACTGAGCGTGGCAGAAGAACGTGCACATCACATGGTGCAACATTATCTAAAAAATGGCCACACCTTTATTCGGACCCATGTGAATGTCGATCCGCATATTGGTTCACAACATGTCGCCATTGCCAAACGAGTATTAGCGCATTACGACGATCAGTTAGACTATGAAATTGTTGCTTTCCCGCAACATGGCTTACTGCGCAATGGACCTGAATTTCTTGCGGTACTAGAAGAGGCATTGCAAATGGGTGTCACCCATATTGGGGGTGTCGATCCGGCAGTGATTGATCGTCAAAGTCAAGCGGTCATTCAATTGACGTTTGATTTGGCACGTAAGTATAACATTGGGGTGGATATGCACTTACATGAGCGCAATACGTTAGGTGCTTTTGAGATTCATCGCTTATTAGATGAGATGGAACGTCAGCCTTTTGAGCAGAATGTGACCGTGAGTCATGCGTTTGCTTTGGCAGACTTACCACCTGCCGAACTCGAGTCTTTAGTGAAACGAATGGCCAAATTAAAAGTCGGTGTTACCACAACGGTTGCGATGGGTGCTGGACCAATCACGCTGCCAGTCAAGTATTTATTTGACAACGGGGTGGACGTGGCTTTTGGGCATGACAGTTTGATTGACCATTGGTCTCCTTTTGGGAGTGGGGATACCATTCAAAAACTGAATCACTTTGTCCAACGTTTTGGCTATATTGATGAATGGCATCTTGGTCAATCGTTGAAATACGCGACAGGTGGTCTGACTCCGTTAACGGAAGAAGGCTGCATGCAGTGGCCGAAAGTTGGCGATCGTGCGAATGCGATTCTTGTCGATGCGGTGAGTTCGGCGCATTTCATTGCGAGAAAATGTCCGATTTCGACCGTGATTTCCAAAGGAGCCATCGTTCATCAAGTTGAAATGGTACAAAAGGGGGCATTGCGATGAGTACATGGTTAACAAATGTCCGATTAGAAGTCGGCGAGCAAGTATCTGAGGACGGGCACGTTCAAACACTAACGGCATTATTTCATTTAGAAGTTAGTGAAGAGGGGATTGTCCAAATCCTTCCGGTAAGTGAGGTGCTGCCAGAAGTTTCCGCTATTGATATGGCAGGCAAACTGGCTTTACCGGCTTTTAAAGAGCGTCACAATCATTTGGATAAAACGTATTTGTCTTTAGGATGGAAAGCATGTCGCCCAGTGAGCAAACTTTCAGAGCGTTTGGCGTTAGAAGCAGCCGAGTTAGAAGTACTAGCAGAAAGTGTCGAACAACGAGCTTCGGCTATGATCGAACGTCACTTATCTTATGGTGTCAATCATATTCGGACGCACGTCAATATTGATCCGTTTATTGGGTTGCGAAATTTAGAAGGCGTCAAAAAAGCACTGAAAAAATATGAACCGTATTTAACGTATGAGATTGTCGCCTTTCCTCAACATGGTTTACTAGAACACGCGGAAGTGCCTGATTTATTACGCCAAGCGTTAGCCTCAGGTGCGACGATTTTAGGGGCGCTTGATCCTGCGGGAGTTGATCAAGCGGTGGAAGAATCCTTGGCCTTGACCATGGCGCTTGCTCAGGAGTTTGATGTCGATGTCGATATGCATCTCCATGATCGTGGCGAAGTTGGGTTTTACACGATGGATCGCTGGTTAGAGATGGTTGAAGCTTGTGGGTATACCGGA
Organism: Enterococcus aquimarinus; assembly: GCF_001885765.1. GTDB lineage: Bacteria > Bacillota > Bacilli > Lactobacillales > Enterococcaceae > Enterococcus_I > Enterococcus_I aquimarinus. The sequence goes on from NZ_JXKD01000017.1 coordinate 47,080, forward strand.
CGAACAGCTTTTAGTCATGCATTTGGTTTAGCACATTTAAGTCCAGCGATGCAAACGAACTTTGCTCAAAAATTGCGCGCGCAGCAAGTTGAAATCATGACGACCATTCCGATATCCATTCATAACCAGTTGATTCCAATTGATACGTTACGGCAACAAGGGGTGCGCGTATCGGTCGGATGTGATGGCTTTTATGACTCATGGAATCCCAATTTTTCTGGTGATATTTTAGAAAAAGTTCAACAGTTTTGTGAATATACTGGAAAATCAAGCGAACGGGCGTTACGAGAAAGTTTAGGACTGATCACTCAAGGAATCACGCCACTCGATGCAAACGGCCAACAAGTTTGGCCAGTAGTTGGCGATGAAGCGAGCTTTGTCTTTGTGGAGGCTAGTTGTAGTGCCGAAGTAGTGGCTCGTGTCCCACAAAATCGTCAGTTGATGCATCAAGGGAAATTGTACCAAGCCTCATCAAATCTTCACGTCCCTTCAAAATAAAATCGGCGGAGAATCGATTATGCGTTAACAGGAAAACTTCAGGAGTGTGTTGACTTCTGAAGCTTTCCTTTTTTTTTTTTTTGCGAAATAAGGATGACAAGGGCTTGTCAAAAGCTTAAGACTTTCTCAAAGTGCCAGGACAAAAAAAGGTGATTTTCTCTAAGATTGTGGTCAGGCTGTAGGAAAAATGCTAGAATGATAGAGATGAAAAAAAGGGAGTAGAAAAATCGTGAATGTTAATTTTAAAGAAGCCTTAATCCATGCCTTTCCTGAAATGATTTTATATAAAGATGAACCATTAAAAAAATATACTTACACTGAAACAGGGGGCCCAGCGGATATTCTAGCCTTTCCGAACACGAGCGCCCAAGTAAAAGCGTTAGTCGATTATTGTCGAAATGAAGATATTCCTTGGATTGTGTTAGGCAATGCGAGTAACCTCATTGTTCGTGATCGTGGCATCCGTGGTGTGGTCATCATGTTGCTGGAAATGAAACAAATTAAGCTTGAAGGTGAGACGATAATTGTTGAATCGGGCGCCCGTCTGATTGAAGTCAGTCAAGTCGCACGTGACGCGTCCTTAACAGGCTTCGAGTTTGCTTGTGGCATTCCCGGTAGTGTCGGCGGTGCTGTCTTTATGAATGCAGGAGCCTATGGTGGCGAGATCAAAGATATTTTTGTCTCAGCAGAAGTCTTATTGCCAAGTGGTGAAATCATTACAATGGACCAAGATTCGATGGCGTTTCGTTATCGACATAGTCAGATTCAAGAACTTGGTGGCATTGTGTTGAGTAGCCGTTTTGCTTTGAAAAAAGGCAATCCACTTGAAATCAAAGCGAAAATGCGCGAATTGACCGAGTTACGTGAAGCGAAACAACCGTTAGAATACCCGTCATGTGGTAGCGTCTTTAAACGTCCGGAAGGTCACTTTACGGGCAAACTCGTCCAAGATGCCGGTTTACAAGGCTATACACTCGGTGGCGCGCAAATTTCGATGAAACATGCTGGCTTTATTGTCAACATCAATCAAGCAACGGCCACTGACTACATTCAATTAATCGCGCATATTCAAGCCGTTATCAAAGAAAAATTCGCCGTCACGTTAGAACCAGAAGTACGCATTATCGGCGAAGAATAAAGCAAAACAAAAAGCGTTGCGACAGTCTGAGTTTCATCAGAGTGTCGCAACGCTTTTTGGCTGTATAACTTTTAGTGTTGATGACTAAAATTCGTATTATTCCATCACATCTAAGATTGAATAGCTCCGTTGATCGAAACGATTGCGACTGCGAGAGTATTCGATGGGTTGCCCATTTTTTAGATAAATCACTTGTTCCACTTCTAAAATCGGATCGGTGACTTGGCAATTGAGATAATCCGTGTCATAGTGATCGGCTTTATCAGCTTTCAAATTACGATAGGCACCCGCAAAATAAATGCCTAATTCTCGATGGATGTAGTCGTAAATCGACTGTTCCAAGATAGTGGGAGTCAAATTGGGAACGAGTTCCGTCGGCATGTAAGTATGTTCTAAGACATAGGGATTGCCATCTAACAGTCGCAGACGAATAATTTTGTACACAGGTTGATGACTTTCTAAAAGTAATTTTTTCTTAATCGTTTCATCTGGAAATTCCACTTCAAAGACAATCACTTGACTCGTGAGATTCCGATTTTTCATTTGTTTACTTAGACCGTCATATTCAGTCGCCGAATAGTTTTCAGCTCCCCAAATACTGCTTTTCAGTACCCGCGTTCCAGAACCGCGCTGACTATAGATCAGCCCTTCCATTGCTAAAATGTTAATGGCTTTTTTGATCGTCGCTCGACTGACATTAAATTCATCTACCAGCTCTAGTTGGTTTGGTAACAGTGAGTCTGTCGGATAAATCCCATTTTGAATTCTTTCGCGCAATACATTGGCGATTGTCTCGTACTTTGTCACTTCCATTGGCCACCTTTCATCATGACCTTATTATATAGAAAGTCCGATACTTAAACAATCGGTGTTTGTTGTTGTTTGTCTAACATTTTTAAGAATGGATACCAAATGATACCGACAATGAAGAAATCCACGATTTGTAACAAGCCGCCAAGCAGTGAGTTCGTAGCTAAAATTCCATTTAACACAATTGGTACGGTCCATGGTACCGCAACCCCTGTTGGAGCAGGGACGAGGCCAATCGCCATCACAAAATAGTTGAAAGTTGTCACGACAAGGGGTGCGATGATCCACGGGATGAAAATTGTCGGATTCATGACGATAGGTAAACCGAAAATAGCAGGTTCATTCACGTTAAAGATTCCTGGTGCTAACGCTAAACGACCAACTTCTTTTGATTGTTGGCTATTCACGAAGAAAGCCATTAAGATGACAACGGCTAATGTCATACCGGAACCACCTAGCCCAACGGTAAACACTTCCATAAATGGTTTCGTGACGATATGGGGTAAAGCTTCACCCGCTTTGTAGGCTTCTAAATTTTCTAGCATTAACGTATTCCAAATCGGATCCATGACCGAATTGATAATAATTTGACCATGCAAGCCAAAGAACCATAAGAATTGTACGAGGAATAAGGCAATCAGCGTTGCGGGTAAGCCACTACCAAGACCGACTAATGGTTTTTGAATCACTTCATACACTAAATCGTGTAAGTTCGCTTCGAAAACACCTGTCATCATCGCATTGGCTGCTAAAAAGATGGATAACGTAATAATAGCTGGAATTAAGGCAGCGAAAGATTTTGCCACAGCAGGCGGAACCCCAATCGGCATTTTAATTTGCCACCCTTTTTTTGTCACACGAACGAATATTTCGGTAGCTAAAAAGGCGGAAATCATCCCGATAAACATCCCTTTTGCGCCTAAACGGTCGAGCGATAAGACACCTTGAATCACTTCGCCACCCTCAATCGTCATGAAAAAAGGCGTAATCATTAAGAAAGAAGCAAACGCCACGGCGCCACCAAAAATACCTTCTTCATCATACGATTTACTTAAATAATACCCAATCCCGAAAGTGACAAAAATCGTCATAATACTCATTGTCGCATTTTGTCCATTTCCAAACAGATTGTTCAAGGTTGATTTCGTTTGATCATTAAAAAATGGTAGGTTATTTACTACAACAATAATTGAGCCAAACATTGTTAAAGGAAACGACAACATAAAGGCGTCACGTAAAACGGTTAAATAACGATTACTTCCTAATTTGTTCGCAAACGGTAAAATCTTTTCTGCTAACTTATCCATAAAAGAATTCATAATAGCTGGTTCTCTCCTTTGATTAAAATAGTCTAAACAGTGTGAACAGCCATTTCTATTCGTAAAAAAGGCTATCCGACACGGCTTTGCAGAATGATTAATTAGTTCTTCCTGCAAAAAAAACAGTAATGAAATCGATTTCTAACAAATTGTATCATCTTTATTTTAAAAAGACTAGTCTTTTATTCAAAAAAGGATTGTCATTATTTTTTATCAATGTATAATGAGACGTGTAAAGAGATAAAAAATGCTTATTCACGAAGGAGTTTAGCCAATGACAACTTATACATTTCCAAAAGGATTTTGGTGGGGGTCTGCTGCAAGTGGCCCGCAAACAGAAGGCGTACTGACAAATGACGGAAAAGGAGACAGCATCTGGGATCACTGGTATAAAGAAGCACCCGAACGATTTTTTGATCAAGTCGGACCGGAGAAAACCTCGCAATTTTTAACCAAATACCAAGAAGATATTCAATTAATGAAACAAACAGGACACACGTCATTTCGGACAAGTATTCAGTGGAGTCGTCTAATTCCAGAAGGAACGGGGGCAGTTAATCCGGAAGCGGTCGCATTTTATAACGCGGTCATTGACGAATTAATCGCCAATGATATTGAACCGTTTATCAACTTGTTTCACTTTGATATGCCAATGGCCATGCAAGCAAAAGGTGGCTGGTTAAACCGCGAAACCGTTGAAGCGTACGTAGCGTATGCGAAAACATGTTTTGAATTATTCGGCGATCGCGTCACAAAATGGTTTACGCATAATGAACCAATTGTGCCCGTTGAAGGTGGCTACTTATACGATTTTCATTATCCAAATCACATTAATTTAAAAGAAGCGATTCAAGTGGCGTACCACGAAAATCTAGCGAGTGCGATGGCGATTCAAGCGTATCACGCGATGGATTTAGCGGGTGAAATTGGGATTATTTTAAATTTAACCCCAAGTTATCCTCGTGATCCTGAAAATCCAGCCGACGTCAAAGCGGCGAACATTGCGGATTTATTCTTTAATCGTTCATTCCTAGATCCAGCCATTAAAGGAGAATTTCCAGCTGAACTGATTGCCATTGTTCAAGAACTTGAGATGGTACCAGCCATTTTAGAAGGTGATTTAGCCATCATTCAAAACAATACGATTGATTTACTAGGGATTAATTACTATCAACCACGCCGCATCAAAGCCAAAGAATCCGCCGTTGATCATTCCCATGGTCCATTACCAGATGACTTTTTTGACAATTATGACATGCCAAACCGCAAAATGAATGTTTATCGCGGATGGGAAATTTACGAAAAAGGCATCTATGACATTTTAACGAATGTCCGTGAAAATTATGGCAATCTTCCGTGCTATATTTCTGAGAACGGGATGGGTGTTGAAGGTGAAGAACGCTTTGCCGATGAAAATGGCGCAATCCAAGATGATTATCGCATTAGATTTGTGAAAGATCATTTGAAATATGTGCATCAAGCCATTCAAGAAGGTAGCAGTGTACGTGGCTATCATATGTGGACGTGTATGGATAACTGGTCATGGACCAATGCCTATAAAAATCGTTATGGTTTCATCGCAGTCGATTTAAATCAAGACGCGAAACGTACGATTAAGAAAAGTGGACACTGGTTTAAAACCGTCTCTGACCAAAACGGTTTTACCGATTAACGCGAAACAGTAAAAAACCGGCCTCTTCCCAGCAGTGATGATTCACTGGGAAGAGGCCGGTTTTTTTGGTTGAATAACTGTACAATATCATTCATTCTTGTTCTCAATTTTTCTTTTTAGTCCTGTGATAAATAGTTTTTAATAAATTTATTTGTCAAATTAAGCGAGACAACTGCTC
>NZ_JXKD01000018.1 GCF_001885765.1 Enterococcus aquimarinus
GCTTTGTTCAGTTTTCAAAGGTCTACGTTTTGTTGTTTTAGCAACTCTTATATATTAGCATCTTCATTTCTTAATGTCAACACTTTTTATAAAATAATTTAAAAGTTTTTATTTCATATACTTTTAAATTCGCTCTTCACAACTTCTATATCATAACAAAGTGCTATGTTATTTGTCAATGTTTTTTTAAAACATTTTTACTTGATTTATCAAGCGTTATTGGCGCTTTGCTCAAGTTCGACTTTGTTATATTATCATTCTTTTTTCGTCTCGTCAACTATTTTTAAAAACTTTATTTATTTAACGTTTTTATCGCTTTCGAACAATAATTAATATAACAATTATTCATCAAAAAATCAACTATTTGTTCGACTATTTTAAAATAAAAAAACTGAAGTGAATGTTTCGTTAACTTCCACTTCAGTTCGTTCGATTTTAGCTTGTTTTTCTATATTATTTGTCTATCTTGACTTCAAATGTTCGTCTACTCTTTTTCGTCCGTATTTTGAATGGGAATAAATATTCTGAAAATCGTTCCTTTTCCTAAGCTACTCTCCGCAAAAATCCGTCCTTTGTAACTATCAATTAACTTACTCGCAATCGATAACCCTAATCCATTGCCGCCTTTCGTTCGTGCACGTGCTTTATCGACTCGGTAAAAACGATGAAAAATCCGCGAAACATCTTCTGGTGGGATTCCTTCACCGAAGTCTTGAATCGCAATTTCTAATTCTTTTAAATTCGTTGAAATTGAAATATGGACTTCTTTACGATCGGTTGAGTACTTGACTGCGTTGTCCATGACGATAATTAAAATTTGTTCAAAATGATTACGATAGATTTTTAAGATTTTCTCACTATATAAATCATCATCTAGCGTAAAGACAAATTCAGGATAAATCATTCGGAAATTATTGACAATTTGGTGAACGACTTCTTTCGCATTGGTGCGCTCATTACTATAATGAATATTCACTTGTTCAGCTCGAGAAAGATCAAGCATTTCTTGCACAAGTGTTTTCATTCTTTTGATTTCTTGCATGCTAGCTTCTAAGGATTCCGCTAAAATTTCCGGATCATCTTTCCCCCAACGGTTAAGCATACTTAAATGACCTTCGATCACAGCGACCGGTGTACGCAATTCATGCGATACATCTTCCACGAATTGTTCTTGTAGTTCAGTATAAGAACGCATGCGATCTAGCATCTCATTAAAAATATCAGCCAAATCGGCTAATTCATCATTTGTCTCTAGTTTCCGCATATGAATGTCTGATTGAGGGTCTTTACGGATTTTCTCCATCGTATCGCGTAATAGTTTAATCGGTTTTAAAAAATAGGCAGAGAGTAAATAGCCTAAAATGCTACTTAGAATCAAGGAAACAATTTCCAAAATAATTAATATCGAGATTAAACGATTCCGAATTTCATAAAAATTGGTTAATTCGTAAAAGGTCTGAGCATAGCCAATTAACTCACGCGTTTCTTTAGAGTAGACAGGTTGCACTAACAAAAATCCTGGTTTACCGCCAATTGTTTCAATCGTTGCTTCTTTAACAGTGTGTTGTGCTAAATCGATATTTTTATTGCCAGTCATCATCACTAATTCCCCTAATGGGTTATAAACAAATAAGTTTAAATCAGGATTTCCCAAATCAGAAATAAAGGGATCAATGACAACTTTGATGCCGTCGATATACACGAGTTCGCTATCTTGGCTGATGGCAAGTGCTTGATGTGAAGATGTTTGATTTAACGCACTATTTTCATTGGCTAAGCGGGAAGTGATTTGATAGGTAACTTGTTCAATCCTTCTTCTTTCCTTGGCAACATACAAATTAATCGATGATTTATACGTAATGACTGCAAAAATGGTAAAAACCACAAATATAAAGAAAGAACTCGCAAAAGCCCATTTTATTGTTAAAGATGGGCTCTTCAGTTCTTTCCAGCGGTTCTTATTTTTCAAGGGACTCATGAGCGCATCACATACCCGGTACCTCGAACAGTTTGAATGTAGCTCTCATCGCCAGCTACATCAATTTTATTACGTAAGTAACGGATATATACATCGACAACATTGGTTTCGACTTCAGTTTCATAACCCCATACTTTATTTAATAAGACATCGCGTGCTAAGACAACATTGATGTTTTCCATCAAGGTCAGTAATAACTCATATTCACGCTTCGTTAATTCAATCATCTCTGACCCACGGCGCACCACTCGATTTTCTTTTTCAATCGTTAAATCACGGTAAGTTAAGGTCGTTTGTTTGACAACATTTTTATCGCCTTCAATATCAATCCGACGCAGTAATGCCCGTAAACGAGCTAATAATTCTTCAATTGCAAATGGTTTAACGATATAATCGTCAGCACCATGATCAAGTCCTGACACGCGATCAATGACTGAATCTCTCGCAGTCATCATAATAATTGGTGTGTTTTTCGTTTGACGAACACGGCGACAAACTTCTAGCCCATTTAATTCTGGCAACATTAAATCAAGTAGAATCGCATCCCATTCTTTGCTTAGTGCAGCATCCAAGCCTGTGCGACCATTATAATGAACTTCTGTAAAATAGCCTTCGTGTTTTAATTCTAACTCAACAAAACGAGCTAGGTTCTTTTCATCTTCAATAATCAGTATATTCCCCATATCGACCCATCCTCTTCCTCTTTTTACTTCTATGTCATTCCTAATATTAACATGGAAGAACAAATTTAAAAAGAGATTCGTATAAACCTCGTAAGGCTTTACGTCTCTCTTTTTAAAATTCACATTGTTTTATTTTTCATCGTACCATGAATAGTGGAAAATACCTTCACGATCAGTCCGTTCATAAGTATGCGCACCAAAGTAATCGCGTTGAGCTTGGATTAAATTAGCTGGCAAACGTTTTGAACGATAGGAATCAAAATAGGCAATTGCTGATGAGAATGTCGGTACAGGAACACCTGCTTGTACTGCTAATGACACAACATCACGAACGGATTGTTGATATTTCTCGGTAATTTCTTTGAAGTAATCATCGAGTAATAAGTTCGCTAAATCTTCTTCGTGCTCGTAAGCATCGGTAATTTTTTGTAAGAAACGGGCACGGATAATACATCCTTCACGCCAGATTTTTGCAATTTCACCAAATGGTAAATTCCAATCGTATTCTTTTGAAGCTGTTCTTAATTGAGCGAATCCTTGAGCGTAACTCATAATTTTACTGAAATATAACGCTTGACGAATTTTTTCAACTAATTCTGCTTTATCACCTGTATATTCAAAGTTCGGTTTTGATAAAATCTCACTTGCTGCAACACGTTCTTCTTTATAAGCAGAAATGTAACGTGCAAAAACAGATTCTGTAATTAATGGAAGTGGCACACCTAAATCTAACGCACTTTGACTTGTCCATTTCCCAGTTCCTTTGTTGCCGGCTGCATCTAAAATGACATCGACAATTGGTTTACCCGTTCCTAGGTCATCTTTACGTGTCAAAATGTCCGCTGTGATCTCAATCAAGAAGCTATCCAATTCACCCTTGTTCCATTCAGAAAAAGTTTCGGCCATTTCGTCAACAGATAAACCTAAAATATTTTGCATTAAATCATAAGACTCAGCAATTAACTGCATATCGCCATATTCAATTCCATTATGAACCATTTTAACGTAATGACCTGCGCCATCAGGACCGATGTAAACAACACAAGGAGTACCATCTTCCGCTTTTGCAGAAATTTGTTCTAAAATCGGCGCCACTAATTCATATGCTTCTTTTTGTCCGCCCGGCATAATAGATGGGCCTTTTAATGCGCCCTCTTCGCCACCTGAAACACCCGTACCGATGAAATTAATTCCGGAATCTGCGAGTTCTTTACTGCGGCGAATTGTATCTTCAAAGAAAGTATTTCCACCATCAATTAAAATATCACCTTGATCTAAATGTGGTAATAATGATTGAATCGTTGCATCTGTTCCATGGCCGGCTTGAACCATCATGACAATTCGACGTGGCCGCTCAATGGATTGAATGAATTCTTCGACTGAATAAGTCCCTAATAAATTTTTATCTGGATTTTCAGCAAGTACTTCTTCGGTCTTAGATCCTGTACGATTATATAACGCAACAGAGTAACCGCGACTTTCAATATTCAAGGCTAAGTTTTTTCCCATAACCGCCATACCGACTACACCAATTTGTTGTTTCGTCATTTCATTTCCCCCTACTCAATCGATAGTAAATTGTGATTCTTCATTATTATAGCTCAAATTCATCGCTAATAAAACATTTGTCTTGAAATATTCAGAATTTTCGATTAAAAAATAAACCTTAGGCTCCATGGTTAGCCTAAGGTTTAAAATATCCCTTCTGGAAAAGGGCTATTATGCTTCTTTCGTAGATACGTCTTTACCGTTGTAATGACCACAGTTGCTACATACGTGGTGGTTTTTTCTCATTTCTCCACAGTTCGTACATTCGCTTAATCCGTTAATTGTTAACTTGTAGTGTGTACGACGTTTAGCTTTTTTTGCTTTTGACGTTTTGCGTGCTGGTACTGCCATTTGCTACACCTCCTTGTAAATGAAAAACAACCATAAGGCTGCAATATATTCCAATCTTACTCATTTTCTTCCTCTGTTTTTTCAAACAGACTCGTTAATTTCGCAAGACGAGGATCAATTGTTGATTCTTCTTTTGATTCCTTTAATTGCTCGTAATCTGCTTCTGAATAGACAACCCAGTCATTACCACTTGGATAATGTTCCGATTCTTTTTCTTCCTCAGATAAGACTTGCAACGGAATCTGTAATAAGATGTTGTCAGCGACAGATTCATCTAAATCAAGTGTTTGATTTTCTAAAATCAGAATTTCTTCCGCCTTGACTAAGTCATCAATACGCTGAAATTGCTCAGTCGTCATAAAGACTTCATCCACTGTGAATGCCATCGGTAACTCAACAGGTTCTAATGAACGGGTTGAGGGTAAAGTAATCATCGTCTTCAACGAATAATGCAACAAATATTCTTTGGGCGTTACCGTAATCATCCCTTCAACTTCGATTGGGGCGATATCAATGATTTCTTTTTCGCGTTTCAGCAATTCTTCTTTTAAATTCAGTGTTTCGTGAAACACCAGTGGTTCTTCATGATACTTTCGTAACTCTAGTAAAGACCATTTCATTTTCATCACTCCTAAGCAACAAAAGCTATTATACAGCCCTTATTTTCCTTTGTCAATGAAATTTTCTTGACACCTTACAAACAATGAAAAAGAGCTAGCCAATCATTGACTAGCTCTTTTTTCACAGTATTTTATTCGTTGTTTACGAATGTGTTAAAGTAGCAATTAGATTGCTGTTGTTTCTCCGCGATAAACGATTCCACGACGAGAATCAGCAGTCACAACTTCACCATGTTGAATGATTGTTGTTGCATCTTTCGCACCCACGATAACTGGTAAGTCTTTCGCAATTCCCACAACCGCTGCATGTGACGTTAAACCACCATCTTCAACGATTAAAGCTGCTGCTTTTTCAATTGCTGGCATATAATCTTTATCCGTTGTTGGCACAACTAAGATCATTCCTTCGTGTGCTTTTTCGATTGCTTCTTCTGCTGTTGTTGCAACAACGGCATTTCCGACAACCGCACGGCCACCGACACCTTGTGCTTCAAGTAAACGAGAACCGATTAATTGAATTTTCATTACGTTTGTTGTTCCGCGCTCACCGACTGGAACACCAGCAGTGATTAAGATTAAATCGCCTTCTGAAGCAAAGCCTAACTCAACTGCTTTTTTAGATGCTAAGTCAAACATTTCATCAGTTGTTGATGGTTTTTCAGCAACCGTCGGATGAACACCCCAGTTTAATGATAGGCTACGTTTTGTACGCTCATCAAATGTTACTGCTAAGATGTTTGCATCTGGACGGTATTTTGAAATCATTTTTGCAGTGTAACCAGATTCAGTTGCTGCAACGATACATTTCACGCCTAAATCTTTTGCTGCACGAGCAACTGCTAAACCAATTGTTTCGGTAACATCTGATTTATTGAATTGATTGATTTGGTATGTTCCAAGTTTTAACATTGATTTTTCTGCTTCTCTGTCGATACGAGCCATTGTTGCAACAGATTCAACTGGATACGCACCATTTGCTGATTCCCCAGATAACATCGTTGCATCCGTACCATCAAAGATAGCATTCGCTACGTCAGATGCTTCTGCACGTGTTGGACGTGGGTTTTGTTGCATTGATTCTAACATTTGTGTTGCTGTGATAACGGCTTTACCTGCAGCGTTACATTTTTTAATAATGTCTTTTTGAACCATTGGCACGATTTCAGCTGGGATTTCTACCCCTAAATCGCCACGAGCAACCATGATACCGTCAGAAACTTTAATGATTTCTTCGATATTGTCGATTCCTTCTTGTGATTCAATTTTAGAAATAATTTGAACATGATTCATGTCCATTTCTTCTAAAATTTCACGGATCTCTAACACGTCTTGTGCTTTACGAACAAAACTTGCAGCGATGAAGTCAATATCGTTTTCTAAACCAAAACGGATATCTGCCGCATCTTTTTCAGTAATTCCTGGTAAGCTGATTGAGATTCCTGGTGCATTCACACCTTTACGTGAACCCAATACGCCAGCATTTAAGACTTTTGTTACTAATTCACGATTTGCGCTGTCTTTTTCAATAATTTCCATGTCGATTAAACCATCATCAAATAAAATATGGCCGCCTACATGAGCATCGTCGTATAAACCTGGGTAAGTCACAGCAATTTTTTCTTTTGAACCAAGTAGTTCTTCGTCCATTGAAATACGGACAATATCATTAATAGCAAAAGCGATTTTTCCGTTTTCTGTTCCTTGAACAGTTGTACGGATTTCAGCACCTTTTGTATCTAATAAGATTCCGACACTTTTCCCAGTAATTTTCACTGCGTCACGAACTAAGTTCATACGCGCTAATTGCTCGCTGTGATCACCATGTGAAAAGTTAAAACGGAAGACGTTTGCTCCAGCTTCGATTAACTCAGAAATGATCTCAACTGTGTTACTTGCAGGTCCTAATGTACTAACAATTTTTGTTTTTTTCATGAAAAAAATACCCCAATTCGTTTATTTTTAATAGCATCATGCTTTTAAATTCATAGATAGTGGAAACGATTAAAAAGATAATTCTTTATTTAGTGCATATAAAGACAAGTCTGGTTTGTGTTTGCCCTGTTCGAGTGTTTCAACAATGCTTGCTGAGACCACTTCATTTTGAAGCATTCCCACACATAATCCACCTTTACCTTCAAGTAATAAATCAACGGCATGGCCGCCAAACTTACTTGCAAGAACCCGATCACGAGCAGTTGGTGAGCCACCACGGACAACGTGACCTAAAATCGATACACGTGCATGGAAATCGCCATGTTTGGAAAGTTGCTCAGCAAATTCATTTCCACCCATTACACCTTCAGCTAAAATAATCAGACAGTGCTTTTTACCGCGATCGCGGCCTTCTTTAATTCTTTTGGCAACAGAAGTCATATCAAAATCATGTTCTGGGATGATAATTTCATCTGCTCCGCCTGCGACACCCGCCCAAAGAGCGATATCACCCGCGTCACGACCCATTACTTCAATAATAAACGTACGGACGTGAGAAGTAGCTGTATCACGGATACGGTCTAACGATTCTAATACAGTATTAATTGCGGTATCAAAGCCGATTGTAAAATCAGTTCCTGGAATATCGTTATCAATCGTTCCTGGAATCGCAACAGCTGGGAAACCATGTTTTGTCAGTGCCATCGCACCATGATAAGAACCGTCACCACCAATCACAACTAACCCTTCAATACCGAATTTCTTTAGTTGTTCGATTCCTTTCAATTGCCCTTCTTGTGTTGCAAATTCTGGATAACGAGCAGAATATAAGAATGTTCCGCCACGTTGGATTTTGTCGCCAACATCAGCAATTTCTAATCGACGAATGTCTCCTGCAACTAAACCCGCAAAACCATAGTTGATACCGAATACTTCCACGCCATGAAAAATTGCTTTACGCGTTACCGCTCGAATCGCAGCATTCATGCCGGGAGCATCCCCACCACTGGTCAAAATACCAATGCGTTTCATATTGTTTTCACCTCATCAAATAATAATAATAATCGTACTTTTATTCGTTGGTAGTTCTTTACTTACAATTTCCTTATAAATTTTACCCACACTCTGTATTTTACCATTATTTACGCCAAATGTCTTGGGATATCTTAAAAAAAACTGAAAAAGTAGAAAGCGTTTTGTAAACTTCCTGAAAATTATTTAAAAACGACATTTTCTTCCCCAAAAAGCAACTGAAGTTCTTGCTTAAGTTCACTTGTCGCTTGAACCCAATATTCCGATTCTAATAAGACTTGCTTGTTCCTTTCTTCGTAAAATAAAATGACGGGAACATTTCCTGAATATTTTTTGACTAATTGGCGGAAACTTACGAAGTGTTCACTCGGATTTCGGTCCTTCACAATCTTAATGTAACACGTTTGTTCGGAAATACTCTCTTCCACTTCTCGCGCAGGGAATACAGCTGTTGGGAAGATTTGCAATTGATCATTGTAGCGATTTTTTTGAACCTTACCTTCGATATAGAGTACTTGATTCAACCCAATCGCCTTGCGCATTTTCCGATAATCTTCAGGGAACAATGTCATGCTGCTAGCTTGACTCTCATCATCGCCTTCCACAATGGCCATTAATTCCCCTTTTTTCGTCCGTATTTCTTTGATGTTTTTCACATAAAACAAGACATTTACCGTTTGATTTTCAGAAATCTCTGCTAGCGCATCAATTTTCTTGCGTTTTAGTATTTTGACAAATTGGCTACACGGATGACCGGAGAGATAAACGCCTAAATATTCTTCTTCAAATGCTAAACGCTCGGTTAACGGATACTCTTTAATTTCACGCTCTTTTAATTGGAGCATTGAGAGTAATTCTAAACTACCACCACTGTATAAAATATTTTGAATTTTATCTTCTAATTCTACCAGCAGTTGATGGCGATTCGGATGTAATTCGTCAAAAGCACCAACTAAGATCAGTGGTTTGATGTTTTCCTGTTTCAACCATTTACTATTGCTTGCATTCAATCGATATAAAAATTGTTCAAAAGAAGTATAATAACCATTTTCACGGCGTTCTTGTAATATCCCTTGGATGACGTCTCGTCGCACGCCTTTAATATTACTAAGACCAAAACGAATCTCGCTAGCCGTCTGCAAGCTAAAGCCATAATGACTTTGATTGATAGAAGGTGCGCAAAGTGTGAGGCCTCTTTTTTTGGCATCATGGATATATTCTTTCATCTTCAAGGTTTGATGTTGCGCTGATTGCAGTAACGCTTTATAGAAGGGTCCTGGATAGTTGGCTTTTAGGTAGGCCATTTGAAATGCCACTACCGAATAGGCAAAGGCATGCGATCGATTAAAGCCATAGTTGGCAAATTTTTCGATATAGTGGTAGACCTTATTCGCCACGTCTTCTTCATAGCCTTGATCCATTGAACGTTTGATAAAAGAGGCACGTTCCGATTCTAATAATTGCGCATTCTTCTTACTAATCCCTCGGCGCAATAAGTCGGCTTGCCCTAAACTATAACCGGCCATCACTTGGGCTACTTGCATAATTTGTTCTTCATAAACCATAATGCCGTAAGTGTTTTGCAAGACTGGCGCGAGACTATCTACCGGGTATTGGACCGCTTCTAATCCCTTTTTACGCTTCACAAAATGATCAATGTTTTCCATCGGTCCCGGGCGATATAAGGCGTTAACGGCTGCGACTTCCTCAATATTTTCCGGGACTAGTTTTTTCAATACTTTACGAATACCCGCGGAATCAAATTGAAAGATGCCTAAGGTTTCACCTTTTTGAAACAACGCTAAGGTCGCTGGATCATCTAAAGGAATCATTTTGATTGCGATGTATTCGCGTTGCACTCGTTTAATGGTTTTTAAGGTATCATCAATAATACTTAAATTACGTAACCCTAGAAAATCCATTTTCAATAAACCGATTTTTTCGACATCTTTCATCGTAAATTGGGTTAACCACAAATCACTTTGACCTGCTTGCAAAGGAACTAAATCAATGAGTTTTTGATCGACAATCACAATCCCAGCGGCATGGGTAGAAACATGCCTTGGTAATCCTTCCAAGACTTGAGCCACTTGATACATTCTTTGGTTACGTTCATTTGCTTGAACGAGTTCCTGGAAGGTTTTTGACTGATGATAGGCTTGTTTTAGTGTAATCCCCAAGCCCTTTGGCACGGCACTTGACCAACGATTGGCTTCACTTTGCGACATTCCAAAAACGCGCCCCACATCGCGTAACACCATTTTAGTGGCCATCGTCCCAAACGTCCCGATTTGCGCAACGTGTTCTTGCCCATATTTTTCTTTGACGTACTGAATCATCTCTTCCCGGCGATTATCTGGGAAATCCAAGTCAATATCGGGCATCGTTTGGCGTTCAGGATTTAAAAAGCGTTCAAACAGTAATTGATAGGCAATCGGATCCACATCTGTGATCGATAAAACATACGCCACTAACGATCCAGCTGCTGAACCACGACCTGCTCCTGTCACAATTTTTTGCTGGTGTGCATAATTCATGACATCCCATACGATTAAAAAGTAATCGTCAAAACCCATCTTATGAATAATGGATAACTCATACGCCAAACGTTCTTCGTAGGCGGCGGTGACGTCTTTGACGCGCTGAGGCAATCTCTCTTGACACAGCTGTTGTAAGTAAGTTGCAGGATTTTCTCCTTTTTCTAATGGATAATGCGGTAATAATTTTTGATGGAGCGCTACGTCTACGTGACAATTTTGAGCGACGAAAAGACTTTGTTGAAGCGCTGCTTGATAGTCATTTTCTTCAAACCACGTTTCAAACTCAGTAGGCGAGACTAAATACCCTGTGGCTTGGTAGTCATGAATTTCTTGGCGTAAGTCTTGAATCTGTGTTCCTTCTTTAATATGTCTTGCGACGCGAACGGCAAAACTATCTTGCGCTTCAAGAGAAGTAATCGCATGATACGCAAGTGGTTTCAACTGATTCGATTGGTACCAGGGCCAAATTTCTTGTGGTCCCATCCCTTGATAAGCAATCCCATAAAAAAGGTTTTCAATCCCAAATTTAGCGATCCAATCCTTCAATCGTCGGTCAGCTTTTACAGTTGCCTCATTGAATAAAGGGATCAGCTCATTTTTTTCGGGCAATAATATGACTAAATCTGAACTTAATGGCAATTCCTCCCAATCAATCGTGCCATTGATTTCTTTGGTACTAGAAATTGTCATGAGTTGTTTTAAGCCCTGATTATTTTTGGCATATAGATACATTTCATAGGAATCTTCTTGCTCACTGACGTGGTAATCTAATGACAAACCAATAATCGGATGAATCCCTTCTTTTTGGCAACAGTCGATGAACTCCAACATACCAGACAGATTACCTTTATCGGTCATTGCTAAATACTGGTACCCCAATTCTTTTGCACGGCTCACATATTGAGGAATTTTGATAATACTTTGTAATAATGAATACGATGTTATCGTTGTTAATTGTGGGATACTCATAGTTCCTCCTTATATAACGTCACTACCGCTATTAATTCTTTACATAAAATGATAGACAAGGATTCTTTACATTGTGAAAAAATGTGATAAACTAGACTCTAGGATATCAAGTCGTGAAAGAAGGTGTTTCAATGCGTTATATCATCACTTTATTGTGGAGCTTTGCTCTTGGCCAAGTCGTTGGATATTTAGGTTCTGCTCTTAGTAGCCAACCTTACAATTTCATCCAAACAAGTATTTTTTCGGTCATTTGCGGACTTATGATCATTGCCTTAGGACGACTCACTCCTACTACCGAAGAAAAAATATCCTAAACATCGAAAAATTCTTAATCAAAGGAGTTGCAATGCGATTTGTTGCAACTCCTTTTTTGATTGTTCTTTCACGTAAACGAAGTGACATGCCTGTTCTGGACATTTGATTTGTTTCTCTTACCCAATATCCTGATGTTTTAAATCATGGCGGAAATTAAATAATGAAAGGAAGATATTCAACAACACAAAGCCCGCGGTCACAAAGAATACCGCTGAATAACTGTAGGCTTGCGCAACAGCTGAACCGACTAATGGACCTAAGACTTGACCAAAATTATTAAACATTTGATTGTAGCCAAAAATACGGCTGACACCTTCGGGCGGGGTAATTTTACTAATCAACGTATTGACGGATGGCATGAGTGCCCCTGTTGAAAAGCCTAATAAAAACCGCAAAACGCCTAATTGCCAAGGTGAAGTCACGAGTCCCATCGGAATGAAACAACAAAAAGAAAAGACTAAGCCTAATAATAAAATCTTATGATTCCCGATTCGATCCCCTAATCGACCGAGATACGGAGAAGAAATGACTGCTGAAACCCCCGCTACTGAAACAATCAGCCCGCTTAAAAACAAAACACTTCCAGTATCGGTACTTAATTCACGGATGTACAGCGTTAAAATTGGGCTGATACTTGTCATCCCTAATTGTAAAATCAAAGACGTGAAAAACAAACCGAATAATACCGAGCGGCGAGTAGACTGACCTAAAATTTCTTTTGTAGACATTAGATCTTTCTTTTCAACGGGTTCAAACGTTTCCTTCACTAAAAAAATGGTTAATAAGAGCGTGATAAATAAGATCATACCAGTAATAATAAAGACATTTTTCATACCTAATAATTCAGCTAGAATCCCGCCCATTAATGGACCAATTAAATTCCCCGCAATCGCTCCTGTCGCTAACGTTCCAATCGCCCAACCACTTTTTTCCCGTGGTGCTTGATACGCAATTAACGCAGTCGCATTGGGAATATAGCCTGATAATACCCCTGTGAAAAAACGCATCACTAGTAACCAATAGACATTCGGGACAAACGCTAACGCCCCCATCGTCACCGTCATTCCAGCAGCCGCACGAATCATCATTAAACGCCGACCTTTTCGATCGGCTAAATTACCCCAAATCGGTGCAACGATCGCTGCCGCTAAAGCAGTAATTGAAATCGCTAAGCCGGAGAGTAGTGGCACTTGACTTGCTGGCGCACCCAATTCTTCGATGTAAAGTGGAATAAAAGGCATCACTAGGCTAAAACTTGCTCCCGTGAAAAAACAACCAATCCATGAAATCAACAAATTTCGTTTCCAATTAATTTCCATCTCGAACCTCGCTTTCTCTACAACTATAGCTCATTTTGGGTATTTTTCAAACAAAAAAAGTGGTGATTGACTATCACACCACTTTTTTTCATTTATTCTATTAACCTAAGATCGCCATAATAATAAAGTTTAAAATAAATAGAACATTGACAATCCATAAGACAGGCGATACTTCTTTTCCTTTACCTTTGACTACTTTGACAATTGCAAAGAAAATAAAACCTGCGGCAATTCCGTATGAAATACTGTAACAAAGTCCCATAAAGATTGAGGCAAAGAAAGCAGGTACCGCTTCTTCTAGTTGTGTCCAGTCAATATCTTTAAAGGAAGCCATCATCATCACACCGACTAAAATTAAGGCAGGTGCAGTTGCTTGTGCAGGGACAATGGAAATAATTGGAGAAAACAGGCTGCTTAGTAAGAACATGCCCGCAACGACTACAGATGTTAATCCTGTACGTCCGCCAGCCCCAATACCTGCGGCTGATTCAACGAAGGTTGTCGTATTTGATGTTCCAAAAACCGCACCAATTGAAGTTGCTACTGCGTCTGCAAATAACGCGCGGTCCATTTTTGTTGTAAAACCTTTACTATCTTCTAACGCATCCTCATCTTCTTGCGAGAAGATTCCTGTGCGACGACCAGTACCGATAAACGTGCCAATCGTATCGAATGTATCAGATAAACTAAACGCAATAATTGTCATGATCACTTGTGGGATTTTAGCAGAATCCGCAAATAACGACTGCATCCCTTCTGGACCAAATGCCGCTCCAAACGTAACACCTAACTCATTAATTGAATTTCCTAATGAATTAGCTTGCCAGTCAACGGCACTTAAATCAACAACACCCATTAAAATTCCGATAATCGTTGTACCGACAATCCCAATTAAAATAGCGCCACGAATATTCATCACGACTAAAACAGTCATTAAGACTAAACCAATAACAGATAAAAGTACTTCTGGATTATTAAAGTTGACTAAAGCAGGTACTACGCCACCATTCATCGTGACGTTGGTTGCGACATCGCCATCAACCATCGAACTCGTGATTGTCGCAGAATCTGCTGAAAAACTGATTAAGTTCGCATTTTTAATCCCGACATACGCGACAAAAATACCAATCCCGCCACCAATTGCATGTTGCATACTTTCAGGAATCGCATGGATAATTAACTTACGAATTTTTGTGACCGTAATGAAAATATTAATTAGCCCACAAATAAAGACCATCGCTAATGCTTGTTGCCAAGTGTAACCTAGACCAAATACAACCGTAAACGTAAAGAATGCATTTAAACCCATCCCCGGAGCTTGCGCATAAGGTACGTTAGCAAACAATCCCATAATCAATGTCCCTACCACAGAGGCAATGATTGTTGCTAAGAAGACTGCTTGAAATGGCATTCCTGAGGCAGACAAAATCGCTGGATTGACAAACAAAATATAACTCATTGCAAAGAACGTTGTGACACCCGCGATTACTTCAGTCGAAACCTTTGTCCCGTTTTCCTTTAATTTGAAAAATTTTTCCATGAAAATTTTCACTCCTATCGTTTTTTATCAAGGGAAAATGAAGGAATAAATAATATCTTAATATAATGTTCTTTTCCTTGACCAATATAGAATTATAAAGACATTTCTACTCTACATCAATCATTTGTTAACATATTATGAAAAAATATCTATCAATGTTCGTCTTTTACTATGATTCATCCTGAATTATCAAGAGATCATTCTTGTCAATCCTCGAGATTGTGATACACTATTGCCATATTAGATATTTTCATAAACTTTTCATAGGATTTATGAAATAGATAGACGAGGAGAATACGATGACCAAAAAATTGATTGCTATCGATTTAGATGGCACTACTTTAAACAGCCACTCTTTGATTAGTCCACGCACGGCAAGTGTCTTAAAAAAAGCGACGGCAGCTGGCCATTACGTGAGCATCGCAACGGGACGTCCGTATCGTATGAGTGCACAGTTTTACCAACAGTTACAATTAGAAACGCCAATGGTGACGTTTAACGGAGCTCTCGTGCATAAGCCTAATATGGTTTGGCCTTACGAGCGTGAGTTATCCATTCAAAAAGAAATTGCTTTTGAAATTTTAGCTCAAAAAGAAAAACTCCAATTAGAGTTTGTAGCGGCAGAAAACCGCGAAACGTTTTTTATTGATCGTCTAGATAATTTTGAAGGAGAGTTTTTTGCAACCGAAAAAATTACGGAAGCCAATCTATTCAAAAATTTGACCTCTAATCCCACATCCTTACTTGTGAAAACACAAAAAGAGGTGAGCAGTCTAGTATCCGCTTCACTTATTTCACAATTTAAAGATTCAGTGGATGTTCGAACTTGGGGTGGTCCAAATGCTATTTTGGAAATTGTTCCTAAAGGCGTTCAAAAAGCGATGGCCCTTTCCATTGTTGCTCATTCATTAGATGTTCAACCAAAAAATATTATAGCTTTTGGAGACGAACACAATGATTTAGAATTGTTGGATTATGCTGGTTGGGGTGTCGCGATGCAAAATGCTACGAATCAATTAAAAGCTGTCGCAAATGATGTGACACCAAAAACAAATGACGAAGATGGTTTGGCTGATTATTTAGAAGAATTTTTAGCGCTATAAAATAATCAAAACACGCCACACAAAGAAGAGCTGTTCTCTTTGTGTGGCGTGTTTTGATTCATCTTGTCTTTTCAATTCATATAATCATATTTTAAGAGTTTATTTTTGTTTATTTATTTCTAAGATACCGTCAATGGAGTGCTGGATAATCTCCACAATTTGTTGACGATTGGGTGTAATAAAGCCAGATGCCATCAAGGAAGCTACGCCTGTAATGGTAATCCATGTGCCATCATGTAAGGCTTCTATAAAATCAGCTGGTAAGTCTTTATACGTTGGATCTTCTTTAACGACTTCTTTAAAATACTGGTAGGAGACATCGTACATTTTTTTACCCCCACCGGATTCATCAATGAACAACGAAATAAAAAGCTTTGGTTTTTTTTGAGAAAAATCAATATAGTTAATACAAACGTCTACTAGTTTATTGCCTGTATGCTCTTGAGCGAATACTTTTTGTTTCAATTCTGTAAAAATCTCATCAATCAAGGTATCTTTCAAATCTTGCATATTTTCAAATTCAAGATAGATTGGTTGGGTTGAAACCCCCATTTTTTTTGCCACGTTTCGTGCGGTAAAATTCCCAAATCCCTCTTTCTCTACTAATTCATAGGCAGATTTCAAAATATAGTCTCTCGTGTAAACTTTTCGTCTCATGATAAACCTCCTAGCCAGAATTTATTTACTAATGTTATTTTAACTTAAAACAACAAATATTAAAAGGATTTTAATCGATTTCTTAAGACTTTCTTCTTATTCTCTCTCGATAATCGCCCTTAGCGAATGATTCTTAGATAACATTTCGCTTATTTTCATTTATTCTTCTTGTCGCCTTTCCGATAAAAAGGTAAACTGAACGTATTCTATTTTACATCAAAGGAGGCGTACTTTGTGAGTACCGAAAATCGATTATTAGAAACGTGTCTTCTTGCAGGAAAAATTATGATGGAAAGTGGTTCTGAAGTCTATCGCGTAGAAGACACCATGAATCGGATTGCCTTGAGTGGTGGTCGGTCCGACAGTGTCAGTTACGTCACCGCTACCGGAATTTTCATTAGTTTAAAAGATAGTCATCAAACACAAATCGAAAATGTGAGCGAGCGCTCGATTAATTTGGAGAAAATCGTAGCCGTTAATCAACTCTCGCGAGATTTTTCAGCAAAAGTGATTACATTAGATGAGTTATCGCACGCTTTAAAAATCATTGATGAAAAACATATCGATTTTCCCCTATGGCTAAAAACTCTTAGTGCAGGAATCGTCAGTAGTACCTTAATGTATCTTTTTGGAGGAAGCTGGTTTGATTTTATCGCCACTTTTGGGATTGGCTGTTTCGGTTACTTATTGAAACATTATGTTCGCGTGTATTCTAAAACTTCTTACTTAGATTATTTTATCGCCTCATTAGGAATTGGGATTATGGCGATTTTAGCGGTTCATTATCATATAGCGCAATCAGTCGACCATTTAATCATTGGTTCTGTGATGCCCTTAGTGCCAGGTGTTGCCATCACGACTTCTTTTCGGGATATTTTAGCCGGTCATATGATCAGTGGCTTAGTGCGCGGAACCGAAGCCATTATTGTGGCAATCGCAATTGGTGTAGGGATTGCCACTGCCTTGATGACGGTAGGAGGAATGTTATAATGTTGATTCAATTTTTATTTAGTTTCTTAAGTACTATCGCTTTTGGTGTCATTACCAACGTCCCTCGTCGCACGTTGCTGGCAAGCGGTGTGACAGGTGCCCTGGGTTGGATGATTTATATTTTGCTAAAACAAGCGAACTTTCCTTTAGGTTTTGCTAATTTTGTTGCTGCTTTCATGATTGGGTGTGCCAGTATTTTCTTTTCACGTCAAAAGAAAATCCCGATGTTGATTTTTATTGTCCCTAGTTTAGTGCCCCTTGTTCCTGGAGGTCCTGCTTATTTAGCGGTCCGTGAGATTGTCTTAGAAAATCTCAGCCAAGGTATTCATTATATGACGGTTGTTGTTGTGACAGCTGGCGCAATTGCCGCAGGTTTTGTGATGACTAGCCTCGTAGAAAAAATCGTAGTGAATTGGGAAAATTTCCAAAAAAAATAAGAGAATGATAATTTTTTTTAAATCCGTCTCAAGTCGCATGACATTCTGATGGCTTCCTTGGTATACTAAAATCAAATGTTGCATTAAAGGAGTGGACTGCATGAATGTCACAACATCTAGAAGAATCATAAATTGGATTTCCATTATTGGAATGGGTTTTTCAGTCGCCTTAGCGATTTACTTTTTCAACCTTGGACTCTTTGATGATTTAAATGCTTTACAAAATCTAGTTGGAGGGTCATTGATTGTCGGACCACTTATTTTTATCAGTCTCCAAATTCTTCAAGTGGTCTTTCCGATTATTCCAGGAGGCGTTTCAACCGCTGCTGGGGTCTTCATGTTTGGTCCTATTGCCGGATTCTTTTATAATTATATTGGCATTACAATAGGCTCCATGATTGTTTTCTTACTCGGACGCTACTATGGCAAACCTTTTGTCTTAAGTTTTATCAGTGAAAAACAATATGCTAAGTATGTTGCCTATCTCGATAATCAAAGTCGTTTTGACAAAATCTTTGCTTTAGCAATCTTCTTCCCACTTGCGCCAGACGATGCGTTATGCTTAATGGCCGGTTTGACAGACATGTCTTTTAAAAAGTTTAGTTGGATTATTCTATTAGGTAAACCGGCGTCTATCTTTATCTATAGTTTATTGCTCGTTTATGGCACGAATTTTATTACTCAATTTATGTAACATCACTAAAACACTTTGAAGAAAGTATTTTTCAAAGTGTTTTTCTATACTTCTTATTAGAATCGAGGGATTTTCATGCTTCCTATGTTAAAAGAAAACACAAACCAATTGATCGGTTTTTTAAAGCAGACGACAAGATACTTCCGTGATGTCTTATTGATGCACGGACTGTTGTTGTTTATGATCATTCCTCTCTTAAGTAATGGGACAAAATTTCTATTTCAACTCGCTGATATCCCTTCCTTTACGCTTGAACTTTTCTATCCTTTTATTTTCCAACATCCTTTTATCACTTTTAGCTTAATCATGATTTTACTAAGCGTTGTGGTTCTGATTTATTTTGAATTCACTTTTTTACTATTAAGTTTATATTTTATTAAAAAAGAGCAGCCCATTAGCTTAAAGCAGCTTTTATCTTTGACCTTCATGCAAATCAAAAAATTACGTCCAGCAGTCATTCTTTTTTTCCTTTTTTATTTTTTCTTAGTCCTACCCCTTGGCGGATTTTCATTGCATTCAGAGTTGTTAGCGAAAATAAAACTCCCGGCATTCATCATTGACTTTATTTTTATCAATCGGTTGTTTGTCATCATACTATATTTGATGATTTATCTGTTATTGAGTTACATCGCGTTAAGGCTAACGTTTACGTTACCGGCAATGATCTTATTGAATGCCTCTTTACGACAAGCTATTCGTCATAGTCTCCTCTTAACACGCAAAAACTTTTGGAAAATCATCTCCCAGCTTGTTTTTATTACCATCGGGATTACCTTTCTTACGTCAGTCTCTTTTTCCCTCGTTTTAGGAATACAGCGGCTAATCGAACTATTTTTCCCTTCTAAAGCCCTGCCTTTTGCCGTCGTCAGTTTATTAGCTTTACAACTAATTTATATCATCAATCTCGTCTTATCCACGATTATCATTTTTTATCTCATCATCGAATGGCTGGATCGTGAAAATTATTTATTTCCTCTTCCAGCGATGAATGCTTTATTCAAAAACCCAGACACGAAACGGCGGATGAGACTGAAATGGCCTTACGTGACACCATTCATTCTAATGTCAATGATCATTCTTTTGCATTACAATTATACGTACTTAACGAATGTGTCAAGTCAACCCATTGTCACGATTTCGCATCGCGGTGTCTCTCAAGCCAACGGTGTCCAAAATTCAATTGAAGCATTGCGCGCTACTAGTCAATACTATCAACCAGATTTTATCGAAATGGATATTCAAATGACGAAAGATCAGCAATTTGTCGTTTTTCATGATTTTAACTTACGATCGTTAACTGGACTGAATCAAATCGTCGAAGAAAGTACGTTGAGTGAGATTTTGCCGCTAACGGTGCGTGAAAATGACCAACAAGCAGCGATCCCCACCTTTGATGCGTACTTAGAACAAGCGAAAATGAATCAGCAAAAGTTGTTGATTGAAATCAAAACGCAACGAAAAGATGAAGCGGTGATTGTGCACCAATTTTTACAACAATACAAAACGCGCATTCTGGAAGAGGGACATCTTATTCAGGCACTCTCGCTTGGATTGGTCGAAACGTTTAAAAACGAAGCACCCGAATTAACAATCGGCTATATTATTCCTTTTCATTTTGTCGGACTGCCCGTTTCACAAGCTGATTTTTTTATGATGGAATATAGTACGCTTAATCGTAGCTTTATTGATGCAGCACATAACGAAGGAAAGTTTGTTTTCACCTGGACTCCGAATCAAACTGAAACGATGGAACGCATGATGTTCTATGGTGTCGAAGGGATTGTGACGGATCGGATGGATTTATTAACTGCTCAAAAAAGGCTGCCTGAGACGATGAGCTACGCAGACAAATTAGCTTATTTCTTAATTGGGATTGGATAATTCTACGCATTCCTCCATTGCAATCTCACTAAAAATGATTAATAATAGTGAAGTTAGTTTTTATTTAAATGGAGGTGTCTTTTTGAATACTGATCTATTGATCCAAATGACGAAAAAAATACCTGTCTTACCGGGTTTAATTCTTGCCATTACCGTAGCTGGTTTTGCTAAATTTCTAGCGATTTTTTTGCCGCAACTCGGTGGGGCGACAATTGCGATTTTATTGGGTATTTTTCTCGGAAATGTTTTTTTTAAGCAGTCCTATTTACAAGTTGGGACAAAATACGCTGAAAGTCGCTTGCTTGAATTTTCGGTCGTGCTCTTAGGTTTAACCGTAACCTTTCAAACCATCGCTGAAATGGGTGTTCAAGGGATTCTTTATATCGCTTTAATCATGACTGGAACGATTGTCTTTGCCTATTATATCGGCTTAAAATTAGGATTTAATCAACAGATGTCCTTATTAATGTCCGGCGGTAATGCGGTTTGTGGTTCTTCTGCGATTGCCGCAATTGCTCCGTCGATTCACGCGAAAGAAGAAGAAAAAGGACAAATCATTACTTTAGTCAATTTACTCGGGACTGTCATGATGTTAACTTTGCCTTTTCTAGCAAATGGTCTCTTTGGTGATAACGTGCTTGCAAAAAGTGCGCTCATTGGAGGAACCTTGCAATCCGTCGGGCAAGTCGTCGCTGGCGCCAGTTTAATTGATGAGCAAGTCTTAAAATATGCGATGCTTTTTAAAATTATCCGGATTATGGCTTTAGCACTCGTGGTTTACGTCTTCGGCCAAATGGCAAAAAAAGGGAATTTGGCAGACGCTGACGTGCAAGTAGTGAAAAAGAAAGCACCCTTACCTTGGTATGTCGTTGGATTTTTAATTTTTTGTCTTTTAAATAGTCTAATCGTTCTCCCGGCTATTTTTGTGGATAGCGCAAAATGGCTTAGTTCTTGGTTTGAAACAACGGCTCTCGCTGCAATTGGTCTGCGACTTAATTTAGTGAAATTTATCCAAGAGGGACCTCGATTCTTAATCTACGGGTTGTCTGTTGGGACTTTTCAAACAATCGCAGCTGTCATTCTTATTTTTCTCTTTTTTAGTTAATTCATCAAAACGAACACTCGAGAAAGATTTTTTGGCTTGAGTGTTCGTTTTTCTTTTGAATTATGGAACGAACCAAAAAAAGCACTCAATAAATGAGTGCTTTTTTTGTGACGATTTGGTTAACGTGTTCGTTTATAGACGTTCGTTTAATTCTTTTGCTAATTCTTCAAATCCAGGTTTGCCAAGTAAAGCAAACATGTTTGCTTTGTAAGCTTCTACTCCTGGTTGGTCAAACGGATTCACGCCATTTAAGTAACCTGAAATTCCAACCGCAATTTCAAAGAAGTACACAAGGTAACCTAACGTGAAAGCATCCATTTCTGGTAATTTCACTAAGAAGTTTGGTACATTACCATCTGTGTGAGCCAAGAGTGTTCCTTCGAACGCTTTGGTATTCACAAAATCAATGTCTTTTCCTTCTAAATAGCCTAAGCCATCTAAATCGGCATCTTGTACAGGGATTGCCAATGATTTGCGAGGTTTTTCAACTTTAAGCACCGTCTCAAAGACATTGCGTTGACCATCTTGAATCGTTTGACCGATTGAGTGTAAGTCAGTTGAGAAGTTCGCGCTTGATGGATAGATTCCTTTTTGGTCTTTTCCTTCTGATTCACCGAAGAGTTGTTTCCACCACTCAGAGAAATATTGCATGCCTGGTTCGTAATTCACTAAAATTTCGATTGCTTTTCCTTTACGGTATAAAATATTACGAAGTGCCGCATATTGGTAAGCGCCATTTTTCGTTAAGTCAGGATCAGTGTATGCTACCTGAGCTTCAGCTGCACCCGCCATTAACGCGTCAATATCCGCCCCACTTACCGCAATTGGTAATAATCCTACTGGTGTTAAGACTGTAAAGCGTCCACCTACATCATCTGGAATCACAAATGTTTCCCAGCCTTCAGCATCGGCTTCGACTTTGACTGCCCCTTTCGCACGGTCAGTTGTCGCATAAATACGTTTGTTCGCTTCTGCCTGACCATATTTTTTAATTAATAATTCTTTAAAGACACGAAACGCAATCGCAGGCTCTGTTGTTGTTCCTGATTTTGAAATCACGTTCACAGAAAAATCACGATCGCCAATTAGTTCAATTAAATCAGCCAAGTAAGTTGAAGAAATTGAATTTCCGGCAAAAAGGATTTGCGGTGTTTGACGCGCTTCTTTTGGTAGTTCATTGTAAAATGAATGTTGTAAAAACTCAATTGCTGCACGCGCACCAAGGTATGAACCACCGATTCCGATAACAACTAACACTTCTGAATCTGATTGGATTTTTTTTGCGGCTGCTTTAATGCGGGCAAACTCATCTTTGTCATAATTTGTTGGTAAGTCAATCCAACCAACGAAATCATTCCCAGGACCTGTTTTTTCACGCAATGCTTTATCCGCTGCTGTTACTTGTGTTTGCATGTAAGCTAATTCATGATCTTGCACAAATGTTGATACTTTTGAATAATCAAATTGAATATGTGACATTCAATATCCCCCTTAACGCTCAATATTTTCACTACAATACTACTTTACTTTTTTTAGCGGAAATTATCAAGTAGAAGTTGGATTAGACCAGTCCTTGAATGACCATCGCTTCGGCCACTCGCTTAAAGCCAGCAATATTGGCACCTAGCATAAAATTGTTTTCTGCTTGATGTTCTTTGGCTGTATCACGACAGTTCTCATAAATATTTTTCATAATTTTATCTAATTCTTGATCAACTTTCTCTGTTTCCCATTGCAAACGTTGCGAATTTTGACTCATCTCTAAAGCAGAAACCGCTACGCCTCCTGCATTCGCCGCTTTACCAGGACAATAATACAGACCTTCCTCAATAAAATAATCGGCTGCTTCAAGAGAACTTGGCATGTTCGCTCCCTCAGCCACGATTCTCACGCCATTTTTTACTAACACTTTTGCTTGATCCAAGCCAATTTCGTTTTGCGTTGCACACGGGAAAGCTAACTCAGCAGCGACTTCAAAGTCCCATACCGTCTCGCCTGGAAAATACTTCGCGTTTGGCCGTGCTTTGACGTATTCCGTTAAGCGTTCGCGACGAACTTCTTTAATATCTTTTAATAGCGCTAAATCGATACCTTCTTCGTCATAGATAAAGCCAGAAGAATCCGAACAAGTGACAGGTAACGCGCCTAATTGATATAATTTTTCAATACAATAGGTCGCCACATTCCCACTACCAGAAACCATCGCCACTTTTTGATGGAAATCTTCATTCAAGTCGTTTAATAAATGTTTAACAAAATAAACAACGCCATAGCCTGTCGCCTCCGCGCGGCCTTTACTACCCCAAAACTCTAGTGGTTTACCCGTTAAGACACCCGCGTCATATTGTTTGATGCGTTTGTAAGTGCCGTAGAGGTAACCAATTTCACGTTTCCCTACACCAATGTCACCAGCAGGAATATCGGTGTTGGGGCCAATATATTTTGAGAGCTCTAACATAAAACTTTGACAAAAACGCATGATTTCTCCGTCAGATTTCCCTTTCGGATCAAAGTCACTTCCGCCTTTTCCGCCACCAATTGGTAGGCCAGTTAAGGCATTTTTAAAGATTTGCTCAAAGGCTAAAAATTTTAAAATACTAAGATTAACCGACGGATGGAAACGCAGACCGCCTTTATAAGGTCCTAAGGCAGAATTAAATTGAATGCGGTAGCCGCGATTGACTTGCCAATTGCCTTGGTCATCTTGCCACGGTACTCGGAATTGAATCACTCGTTCTGGTTCAGTGATGAGCGAAACAAGGTTTTGTGCAGCGTACTCTGGGTGATTTTCTAAAAAAGGAATGATCGTTGGTAAAAATTCATCGATTGCTTGTAAAAATTCGGTCTCGTGTGAATTTCTTTGATGAATTTTTTCTTGAACATTTTTAGCGTATTCTGATGCGTTTGTCATGAAAGTCCCCCCTTAATTTGGTAGTATGATTTTATCAGATAATTAGAAAATTTTCATTCATTATTACTGAAATTAATGAAAAAATTTTTAATTTTCACATTTTTTGCTTAAATAACTAGAAATTCGAGGTGTTCATATGGAAAAATCTTACGATGTCATCGTTGTTGGTGGCGGTACAAGTGGCATGATGGCAGCAATCGCCGCTGCTGAAGCTGGTGCGAAGGTTTTAATGATTGAAAAGAATAAACGATTTGGAAAAAAATTATTAATGACCGGTGGCGGTCGCTGTAATGTGACAAATAATCGGGATGTAGATGATTTGATTCGACATATTCCTGGAAATGGAAAATTTCTTCACAGCACTTTCTCACAATTTAACAATTTTGATGTGATGGCTTTTTTTGCCGAACAAGGTGTCGCCTTAAAAGAAGAAGATCACGGCAGAATGTTCCCAGTAACCGATAAGTCTATGACGATTGTCGAAGCACTTGTCAATCGGATGAAAACGCTCGGTGTCACTTTTGCCATGCAAACAACGGTTCAAAAATTACTGCGCGACGACAATCATATTACAGGCGTTGAAACAGAATTTGAGAACTTTTACGCGCCTTGTGTGGTCTTAACAACGGGGGGGCGGACGTATCCTTCGACGGGATCTACGGGTGATGGCTATCGCTTAGCTAAAAAAGTCGGCCACACCATCAGTCCCCTCTACGCGACTGAATCCGCCTTGCTGTCAGATGAACCCTATATTATCGATAAAACGCTCCAAGGGATTTCGTTGCGCGATATTGTCTTACGCATTGAAGATGACAATGGAAAAATGGTCACTGAGCATAAAATGGACTTACTTTTCACCCATTTTGGTATTTCCGGTCCTGCAGCACTTCGCTGTTCTTCTTTTGTCAATCAATTACTCGAAAAACAAGAAAATGTTTCGGCCGTTTTAGATTGTTTCCCTGACGTATCAGAAGCCGATCTTTTGAAAAAATTAAACGAAGCGCTTCAGGATACCAAAAAAAACGTTAAAAATGCTTTAGCTTCATTTTTACCAGAACGACTCCTAACTTTTTATCTTGATCGGTTAGGACTGACCGATTGCCCTAGTCAACAATTGTCGCAAGAGCAAGTAGAAAGTATCCGTCACCTCTTCAAACACTTTACCATTAAGATTCATAAAACGTTGCCCCTTGAAAAGTCATTTGTGACAGGTGGCGGTATTCACTTAAAAGAAATTAATCCAAAAACGATGGAAAGTAAATGTTTGCCAGGCTTATTCTTCGCTGGAGAATTAATTGATATCAATGGCTATACCGGTGGCTTTAATATTACGGCCGCTTTTTGTACCGGACATAGCGCCGGCGTCCATGCCGCGCAAACCGCCAGTTACTTTTCCTACTAGGAATCTTTTATAAGCAGTCTTCCTACATAGAGAGACTGCTCACGATAAAGACGAAGGTTACTTCACTCAAATAATGATTTGAACGACACGCTTTACAATGTAAAAAAACCTTAGGATCAGTATTTCTGGCTCCTAAGGTTTTTCGCATTTTTTAGACAATTGTTCCGACGAATGCCTTGGTCAAACGGATTAATGCTTGGGGCGCTAGTCCCATCTGTATGCCCCGACGCCCTGCTGAGACAATCATTTCATCCCAGATTTCTACACTTGAGTCAAGATATGTAGGGAATTGCTTTTTCATTCCTACAGGTGAACAACCACCTCGGATATAGCCAGTCGTTTTTTCGAGTTCCGTTAAATGGAGTAGCTCCACTTTTTTATTTCCACTCAGTTTTGCTAATTTTTTTAAATCTGCTTCTTGATTACTTGGAATGACTGCCACGATTGGACCCGTGACGTTTCCTACAAAAAGCAATGTCTTAAAGATTTGTGCTTCTTTTTTTTCGTGCAATTGATCGGCGACATGATTCGCACTGACCGCGTCTTCTGACCAAGTATAATGATACAGTGTATACGGAATTTTTTGCTGCTCAACGATTCTTAGTGCATTCGTTTTACTTTCTTTCTTTTTTGCCATTTCGAATAATTCCTCCTATGAATAAGCAAGGATCTCCAGCGTTTGAGCGAGCTGTTCGACTGGAATTTGCCCTGGAGCCGACGCTTCTCCGATAGCACCAAAAGTCAAAACAGACCCGGTGACGGCGCCGCTCACCCGACTAATCTTGCCTAACTCGCCCATTGACATTGTAATGAGTGGCAGCTGATTAAAGCCTCTTGCTTTCGTAATTAATCCCATGAGCCGTAAGACATCATTCAAGTCTTGAGGCATCGTGGCAATTTTGCCGATATCGGCGCCCATTTGATTCATCACACCGATTTGAAAAATCAATGTCGCGTCATCAGGTGTTTTCTCAAAATCATGACTACTTATAATAACGATAATCGAAGCGGCTTTCATTTCTTGAATCAGGAATCGTCCGAGAAATTCGATTCGTTTTAATTCAATATCCACCATATCGACCATTCCTGT
Organism: Enterococcus aquimarinus; assembly: GCF_001885765.1. Taxonomy (GTDB): domain Bacteria; phylum Bacillota; class Bacilli; order Lactobacillales; family Enterococcaceae; genus Enterococcus_I; species Enterococcus_I aquimarinus. The sequence continues at coordinate 27,098 of NZ_JXKD01000018.1, forward strand.
TGGCGCAATCGTTTGATAAAGTGTTTTATATGCTGCTAAGGAGATCGCTTTTTCGCCACCTTCTTCTAACGTACGAAAAGTAAAAAGGAGTAATTGATCGACCAATTGCGCTTTAATCGCAGCTAAAGTAGCGCAGACTTTTTCAAGATCATCGCTCTCTTCAAAATAATCAACCCGCCATTCCACGACGTCTACCGGTGATTGATTAATGAGCTCTACTTGTTGTAAAAGAGCTTCTTGATTAGTAGCAGTTAATGAGACACATATTTTTGGCTTACCGTTTATTTGTTCTAATCTTTTCATTTTAAGTTCGCCCCTTTATTTTTTGACTTCGTAACAATAAACTTTTAGATAATCCCCTTCTGGGAAAGTAGCCACCGTAGCAAAATCGCTTGGTAGGGAATAGTGCTTGATTTTTTGATAATGCACCTCTTTTTTAGCAAATGCTTTTTCAATCATTTGTTGAAACTGGCGCGGTGAAACATTCGCAGCATTTGTTGAGGCGATGATGATCCCTTCGTCGGTCAATAGATCGACACTATCTTCAATTAACTCGCCATAGTTTTTTGCGACACTAAACGTTTTCTTCTTATTTCGTGCAAAACTTGGTGGATCTAAGATAATGACTTCAAACGTTAATTCCTTGCGTTTGGCATATTTAAAGTATTCAAACGTATCCATGACATGAATTTGTTGTGTATCCGGATCAATACCATTCACTTCAAATTGTTCGCGGGTTTTTGGAACACTACGCTTGGCTAAATCGACACTCGTGGTTTTCGCTGCGCCGCCCATCACTGCTGCAACCGAAAAAGCACCAGTGTAACTAAACATATTTAAAACCGTTTTTCCACTCGCTAGTCCATCCACAAGTGATCCGCGGACTTCTTTTTGATCTAAGAAAATGCCGGTCATTAAGCCTTCATTCAAATAGGTCGCATACGTCACGCCATTTTCTTGAATGAGTGTAGGTTCTGCCGCTGTTTCACCATAAAGGTGTAGACTTTCGGGGTAGTCTCCTTCAAAGCGAATTTTTTCATACGCGCCTTTGATTTCAGGGAATGCTTGCTGAAAGGCTGCAACAATCGAGGGCTTCTTTTGGTATAACGTTTCGTTGTACCATGAAAACACAGCATGTTCGAGGTATAAATCAATAATTAACCCTCCTAGACCATCTCCTTCGCCATTAAATAAACGAAAAGCACTTGTCAGAGGATCTAAATAATACGGTTGTCGTTTCTTTTTTGCTTGTTCAAAAAGCGCTTGAAAAAAAGAATCATCAATCGGCGTTTTTTCGCGTGTGAGCACCCAACCAATCCCTTTATTTTGTTTTCCTAGATACCCAGTGCCGACGTACTCTCCTTGTGGATTCATCAGTTCTACCCAATCATTGGACCATTTGGGGTTCACAAGATCTTCCAGCTGAATCAAAGGATACCCTTGCTTGATCTTTTTACTGCCATTTAATGTGAGTTGTATTTTCATAATTTCCCTACTTTTCAAATATTCTTTCTTGTTTTATTTCATCTTAACATAGCTTTTCCTCTTCGGATAGTTGCGAGTGAAAAGTTCAAGTGAAATTGAGATAAACATTGATTCATAAAGAAATAATTAAGATTCAATGGCATTTATTTGTGCATTAGTTGACAGTCATTTCGAGGATGAGTAGAATGATTAGTGTAGATTGAAATAAGTTTCATTATATTTCAAGAAAGTGAGGACTGTTTTTTGAAAAACTTAAAAATATCCAAATATCTAGACACACGCTTAGGATTCTTTAGTCTGTTAGCGGTCTTGTTTTGGCTAAAAAATATTTTCGCCTATTTTACCGCCTTTAATTTAGGGATTGAAAGCCCCTTTCAATATTTTATTTTATTGATTAATCCGATTGCCACGACTCTTTTCTTACTTGCGATTGCATTATACGTGCGACGAACCAAAACGTTTTACGTTACCATTATGCTGATTTATTTCATCATGAGTTTACTGCTATTTGCAAACGTCGTGTATTATCGTGAGTTCACGGATTTCATCACGATTAATACTATTTTAGGCGCAGGAAAAGTTTCAAGTGGTTTAGGAAGTAGTGCTTTGAAACTTTTTGATCCTTTAGACGCTGTTTATTTAATCGATTTCTTTGTTTTACTCTACGCGCTAGGGCGTCGGAAAATTAAACAAGATGAAACTGCGATTAAAGGACGTTTCGCTTTTGCGATGTCAATGTTGGCGGTCGTAATTTTCTCAGGAAATCTTTTCTTAGCAGAAACGGATCGTTCAGGTCTATTAACAAGAACATTTTCTCGAGACTATCTCGTAAAATATCTGGGAATCAATGCTTTTACCGGTTATGATGCGATTCAAACGTATAACACCAACCAAGTCCGAGCAGAAGCAAGTCCCAATGACATGAAAGAAGTCGAAGAATACGTCAAGGAACACCACGCGGCAGCAAATCCAGAAACATTTGGGATTGCTAAAGGAAAAAATGTCATCTATATTCATTTAGAAAGTGTGCAACAATTTTTAATTGACTACAAATTAGTCGATGAACTTGGCGTAGAACATGAAGTAATGCCTTTTATTAACTCATTGTATCATTCTGATAGTACCTTTAGTTTTGACAATTTTTTCCATCAAGTAAAAGCTGGTAAAACGAGTGATGCTGAAACGTTACTCGAAACGTCTCTTTTTGGATTGAATCAAGGAGCGTTCTTTGCTCAATTAGGTGGTAAAAATACGTTTGAAGCAGCACCTAACATTTTAGCTCAAGAAGCTGGCTATTCAAGCGCCGTCTTCCACGGGAACTCTAAAACGTTTTGGAATCGTAACATTACTTACACGCATTTTGGCTATGAAAACTTCTTCGATGCTTCTTACTATGATGTAAACGAAGAGAATTCTTTCCAATATGGCTTACACGATAAACCATTTTTCGAACAATCGATTCCTTATCTTGAACGATTGCAACAACCGTTTTACACAAAATTCTTAGCCGTTTCCAATCACTATCCTTATGCTGAATTTACAGATGAAGAAGCCGGCTTCCCAATGGCCACTACTTCAGATAATACGATCAATGGCTACTTTGCAACAGCAAATTACTTAGATACAGCCGTTGAAGAATTCTTTAACTATCTCAAAGCCTCTGGTCTCTATGAAAACTCGGTAATTGTTCTTTATGGTGATCATTACGGTATTTCGAATGGTCGCAATCAAACCTTATCAGAACTCGTAGGGAAATCAAGTGATACATGGACTGACTATGACAATGCACAAATGCAACGAGTCCCTTACATGATTCATATTCCTGGCCAAACAAACGGCGGCATTAATCATACGTATGGCGGTCAAGTTGATGCCTTACCAACGCTGTTACACTTGTTAGGCATTGATACACAAAAATACATTCAATTAGGACAAGATTTATTTTCAGAAGAGCATGAAGAACTCGTTGCTTTTAGAGATGGTTCTTTTATGACACCTGATTATACTTTTTACGGTGGTGTCTTGTATGACAATACGACCGGTGAAATAGCTGAAGAGTTATCCGAAGATGAACAAGCTAAAATCGATGGCTACCAAGAACGTGTCAATCGTCAACTAGGTGTTTCTGACCAAATTAATAATGGTGATTTACTTCGATTTTATACCGGTAGCGGGCTTGAACCGATTGATCCCGAAAGTTTTAATTATAAAGATAGTTTGACGCGCTTAGTATCGCTCGAACAAGCGTTGGGTAATGACTCGACTTCACTTTATTCTCAACATAAGCAACAATCAACGGTTGAACTCTATCAGTCAAAATCCTATCAAGAATATGTTGCCCCAAATGAAGCACAAGATACTGAAGTAACCCCTTCTTCTGAAGTTGTTGCTCCAGCAAAATAAGATCAAAAGCGAATTCCCTTGAATAAAATCAAAGGAATTCGCTTTTTCTTTAACTGTCCTTCATAATTAATTCAAACCTTTTCTTTATATTTAATGTCAGAGAAGGTGATTCGTACAAATGATGACGCATGCAGTAACTAGTCTTAAAAAACACATCATTTATAACTGCTTGTTTTTCTTACTACTAATAGTTCTTTTTACGACGCTTTATTTAAATAATACCTTAATTTTATCCTTAGCAACCTTAGAAACCCAACCACTGATTTCAGATTCTTTTCTCGCCTTTTTAACCAAACTCAATCAACGCTATTTAGCCTTTTACCAAGTCATGATATTCGTGATAGTTGTATTAGTATCGCTCTTTTGTTTCGGAAAAACAGCCTATCGAAAACAAGAAATACAACAAACAATCAAATCAGGTATCTCTCCTTTTGCTCTCATCTGGAGCCACCTGATTGAGAGTTTCCTGATTTTTTCTTCTTTGCTTGTTCTGTTTTTTATTTTTATCTTACTCTTCCAAGTCTTTCTCGAAAAAATAGTGATTCATTTTCATGTTGTCATGACGGAGTCGATTCAAGGATTTCCTTATGAGTTAGAGAAAATTATGAAAACCGATAGCACGGACCCCTTTGTTATTCGCATCACTAACACGAAACAAGTCTTTGAATACTTATTATATCTTTCTGAAGAAGGCTGGTCCCGTCTTTTCTTGATTGCCTATGTACAAACGACGACAGTGATTGGCGCTTGTCTTATCAGTAGCCATGTATGTTTCTCTTGGTTTTATATTTATTGGCAAAAGAAAAAATCTTAGAATGGCACAATGCCGGTTCTAAGATTTTTTTTTGGTATTCGTAACTAATCCGTTTCTTGACATTCAGTATTAGGAAAAGCAATCCGAAAAGTAGTTCCTTTCCCAAGTTCGCTAGTCACATCAATATGACCTTTATGCAAACGAACAAGTTGCTGGACAATTGGTAAGCCTAAACCAGATTCACCGAATTTGCGATTTTTACGCGATGGATCGACTTTGTAATAACGATCCCAAATATTCTTTAATTCTTCCTCTGCCATCCCTATTCCCGTGTCAGAAATAGAAATCACCGTTTCCAACTCTTCTTTTTCAATTTTCACTCGAATCTCGCCATTTTCCGTAAATTGAATCGCATTTTGTAAAATGTTGACCATGATTTGTACAAAACGATCATAATCGGCAAAAATATCAATTTCTTCTTGTGTTTCTAAAAGAAGTTGATTGTGCGAAACTTCCGCTTTGCTTTCCAACTGCGCAAGCAACTGTCTCATCGTCTCCGTGGCATTGAATTTTTTAATTACCATTGAAATTTGATTGGTTCGAATTTTTTCATAATCTAAATTCTCACTCACTAAACGAATTAAACGTTCTGTTTCATTTTTCATGAGACGAATGGCATTATCTTTTTGGCTTTCTGGAATCATCTGGTGCTCCATTCCTTCTAACAAGCCATTAATCGTCGTCAGTGGCGTCCGCATTTCATGGGAAGCATCTGCCATAAATTGACGTCGTCTTTCTTCTTGGCGGTCAATTTCTTCATTTGATTCTTTAAGTGAAATGGTCATTTTATTAAAATCTTCCGCGAGTTCATCAAACTCATCGCGATGATGAACGGGTAAGATACTATCAAAGTTCCCATTTGCGACCGCTTTTGTCGCTTTTTTCATGCGATTAATCCGCCGAACTTGGAACGTCGCAAACGCATAACTAATTACGATTGCCAAAATTCCAGATAAAGCAAAGCCCTTTAATAAATTGACACTAAACTCACTAACGACTGCATTAATATTTTGGGCAGGTTGCGTCACAATTAAGGCCCCATAAAATTCTCGATTTAAATTAAAGGGTACTAGGGCATAAGCAGTTGCCTCCTTGTCGCCAAAAATATTTTTATTGGACGTCAGTTGTTGCTGTTGACCATTTTTTAGTTGCTTCCACGATTCACTCGGCAACTCGAATTTAATCGGACGCTCATTGGTTGCTGGATAGGTCACTTCGCCTAAATTATTTACAAAGACAAAATTTACTCCTTGTTGATTGAGCATCGTTTCTGAAATGGTCAACGCTCGGTGAATATTCAAGTCCCATTCATGCGCACTGGTTGCATTCGAACTCTCATTCAAATCAGAAGTAACTTTACTGACTGCCGTTGCATAGCCAAATAACTGACGGTAATTACTCGTCTCAAGTGATTGCTTTGTAAACTGGGTAAAGGCAATACCTGACGTCATCAAGGTCATAAATATGACAAACAAAAAAGCTAACAGCTGTTGATATAAATAGCGCATCAGGCAACACCTGAATCATCAAATTTATACCCGACACCCCAGACAGTCTGAATCACTTGCGGTCCCACTTTTTCAATTTTTTGACGTAATTTTTTGATATGCGCATCAACCGTTCGTTCATCGCCGAAGTATTGATAGTCCCATACGAGTTCTAATAACTGCTCACGAGAAAAGACTTGTCGTGGTTTTTTTGCTAACGTATACAATAAATCAAACTCTTTAGGTGTCAGTCCTTCAATCGCCTGTCCATTCAAATACGCTTCTCGCGTTTTCGTATTCATTTGAAAATGCTTCGTTTCGATATCAAACTCTTTATTTTCATTTTTTGATGGTTGAGCCACTTCTAGAATTTCACTCCGGCGATATAAAGCTTTCATACGCGCGATTAACGTCAGTGGGCTAAAGGGTTTCGTCACATAGTCATCCGCTCCCATTTCAAGACCGATGACTTGATCACTTTCTGAGTCACGCGCTGTTAACATAATAATCGGGACAACTTGCGAAACTTTCCGAATTTCACGTGCGACAAGCATTCCATCCATACTCGGTAAATTCAAATCAAGCGTGATCATATCCCATGCTGTTGGATCGGCTAAAAAGGCGTCTAGCCCTTCTTTCCCATCAAATTTAAACGTCGCATCCCATCCTTCATTCAAAAAAAACATTTGCATCATTTCCGAAACGGATTCATTATCTTCAATCATTAATATTTTCATTCAAACACCTCATCTATTAGGTTTTCTACCTTCTATTTAGTATACTCGAATTTACTCGTTCTACCAAGTTCTTCTCAAATAATTTAGACTTTATTTGCTTTTCCTTCACATTTTATTTGAAAGATGAGATTTGTTAGAACACATCCATAGACTATTGAAGTATAGACGGATATTCGATGAATCAGTCGTGTCAGTTTTTGTTTTGATGTATTGTTGAGGTGACATGTGCAGTAAAAACAACATTTCCGAGAAAATAAAAAAGTGTATAAACGTTGTTTTAACAACATTTATACACTTTCATCCATCTTAGGAAAACCTAGTATGGAGACGGCGGGAGTTGAACCCGCGTCCAAACATATCGCTACCTAAAAGTCTACGCTCATAGTCAGTTCAATTAGAATTTCGCTTGGAAACTTGCCGAATGACAGGCCAATCTCTTCGCTAGTCTGATTATCTCTTCTGTGCTTTCCAGACGGAAAAGACACAGCGTATCCCACTTAATTAGGACCCTGATCTGGCACATGGGTGATGACAGGAGGATCTACGCTAACTGTTTTTAGGCAGCTAAAGCGTAAGAGTTATTATTGTTTGCAGTTATATTAACTGTAACGTTTTAACGTAGACGTAACCTACGGAGCGCAATTCAGGCTCAAACTATGCCTGTCGAATCCGTAACGTCCCCTTCATAAAAGGAAATTACTGGTACCAAAAGAGTATAACATAAAATAACTTTTGTGAAAAGCGATTTGATCAATAATGGTCAACAAATACGGACACAACTCTCTGGCTTGACAAGCATTTTGTAACATGCAGTTTTCGATTCAACTATGCTTTTCCAATGTAAAAAGGATTACTGATGACAAGACGCTTGTTTGAATGACCTTTCCCGCGACCAAATATTTCGATGCGTAAATAACCAGGTACTAGTTCTAAAGACAACTCTTTTTCAATCCCTTCCTCGATGGTTTCACAAGCAATGATTTGATCATTTTGCCATACCACAAGATACTCGCCGACAAAGTTAAATGCCTTTAATTTTGCCTGCTCTGTCGGTTCAAGTGTTATCTTTAACATGCTGTCGCCCACACGTAGTTCATCGCCCATCACATACGTCTTCCCTGCTTGTTTCATGCTTAAATGGATCTTAGGACCTAAGGTGATATAGTAATTTCCTTTTTTTAAGTTCGCAAGTAACACATCAGCATAATCCGCGCTTGCTCCTACATAGGTCAACGCCGTCGAATCGGTCTCGTCTTCTTGGCGGTGCCAATCCCGACCAGCACTACAAGAAATTCGAAAGCCTTGATTTAATAAATCCACCCACATCTCATAAGCTTGTTGGCTACGAAAGTCTTCATCAGGATTGAGACGATTCCACACTTCAATAAAATCAATTAAGCCATAATCTTGGACATGAAAATCCCAATGACATCCGGTGCACATTGGACTTCCAATCGAAAATGGATGTGCGATTCCTGTCAGGCCGCCTGCTGCCTTGATTTCTTCTAAAGAGGAATCAATCGTTTCAATCGTCGCCTTTCGCCAATCCACTACTTTTCGTGCACCAATAACGAGTAAATGTCCGAAAAAGGTCGTCCATTCCATTCCCGAAAGAATCACTAATTCATTCGAGTCCCACGTTTTGACCTCTTCTAACGGTGCCGTCGTATTATGATCTGTGATCACAATGGCATCATATCCAAACGCGAGCGCTGCATCTAATAATTCATGTGTTGTAAAATCCCCATCACTATGTTTAGTATGGGCGTGTAATTCGATTAAATAATACTTCATGCCATTTCCTCTCCACTCACCCTCATCGTTACCGCAACATCCGAACGGACACTATGCAAATTTAGTTGTATCTCCCACTGTCCGGCTGTAATGGCACAAGGTAGAAATCCCTCACTGCTTTCTTTTTCCGAAAGATAAATCACTTGCGCCGGCGCTTTATGGTGACGACACCCCACATAGTTTTCTGCTTGTGCGATTGAAATCGTCAATAAATTGATTAATGGTAAAAACGTTTCAACTTTAGGTAACTCTCCTGGAAAATAGCGTGGTAAAGCTTCTGCGATCCACTTTCTCGCTTGGATATCGGGGACAATTTGCGGATCATACCCCCACTCAATTGTGAGCGATTGATAGGATTTCTCTAAGAAGAGTGGCACTTTCACGTGCGTTTGATGGTCCATCGTCGTGAATATGATTTGTTTTTGCAACAATGGTATGATATTTCCTGCCATCGTCCCCCTCCATTCGCTTTTTCTTTTTGCCATTCTACTGTTCTTATCTTTTTTGCTTCAAATTACTCATAATATAAAACGTTGCTGCAACAGAACAAATTAAAAACATGATCACCGATAAGGCGGCTGTTCGTTCATAATCCATGTAGCTATTAAATTGATCATACAACGCAATCCCTAACATTTTAGGATGGTTTCCTCCCATTAAAAAAGGCGTTGTAAATGACCCCACATTCCCCATGAAGACAAAAGTCATGGCGACTAAGATTTCTTTATACGTCATGGGTATGATAATTTTTTGTAAAATCACCAAATTACTAGCGCCAATATCTCGGGCTGCCTCGATGGAAGAACGTTTGACATTGGAGAGACTCGCTAAAATAATGAGGGAGACAAATGGGATATTGAACCAAAGATTCATCAAGATAATCCCTATCTCATTAAATAACCAGCCTGGTTTAAAATCATAGCCAAAAAGTTTGCTGATCCGATTAAGAACACCGGAATCGCGAATAATCATCATCACCGAATACACCGCGACTAGCCCAGGAATAAAGCGTGGAACCAAATTTAATGTACTCATGATTCGACTAAATCTTGAGTTGCTGAAACGAATATAAAGGGCCAAACCATAACCGAAAAACAAGGCTAAAACAACGGTGATAAGCACAATTTTCAAAGTATAGATTAAATTGCTTTGTTGAATCGGGTCCATTAAGAAATAACGGTAATTTGCCCAAGTAAAGGCGTTGGTTTCACTATCTTGAAAGCTTCGCACAACCGTTGTAAAAATGGGATAAACAATAAAGAGTAAGACTACGCTAAAGGCGGGAAATAATAAAACATACGGTAAGAGCACTTTTTTAATGGTTGCGAAACGCCATTTTTTCGTCCGTTGTTGTACTTGCTCGTTTTCTTGTATCAACGCTTCTTTACTAATCATTGTCCCATCGTTCCAATCGTTTGATCCCATTCCTCATTCAACTCATTCGCTAATGTCCCTAAACTACTTGTCCGGAAAGAATCAATTTTTAAATCTTTTAAATAGATAGAGTTATCTGAAGAAATCAACGAGCTGTCAATTACTGGGATCGCCGCCATTGTATCAAGTAAAATTTGTTGCGCTTGCGTCGTTAACATAAAATCCATGACTGCTTGTGCCCCTTCAATGTTTGAACCAATACTTGGAATCGCTAAACCATCCACATTGCCTGTAAATCCTGGTTCCACTTGAGTCATTTTAATATTTTCAGGCAATGTGCCATTGGCTAAGTTAGTAATCACCATATCGGCCCAAGCTGGAATCATATCGACTTCTTGATTAATCAATAAATCTAACGTTCCTTGATTTTTATTGGGATAAATCGTTTGCCCGCCGGTTTGATACATCGATGAATGCAACGACTTTAAGCGTTCAAATCCTTTTGACCACTCTGCTTTCCATTTTGCATCACTCGAAGTCAATGCTTCTTCTGGCAATTCATTGTATAAGACAGTCTGAACAAAGGAACTTCCTGCGCCTCCAGATCCCGGAGTATTGTAGGCAAAGCGTCCTGGATTATCTTCAATCCACTGGTAGAGTTCCGTTGCTGTTTCAGGAACCGATGAAACGTTCTCCGAATTATAGGCAAGTACAACCGTCGTACCTCGATAAGGTACCAAGACGCCTTCACCACTCGAAACTTTTGTTTGAACATTTGCTAAATTAGGAATCTTGGCTTCCTCATAAGGAACAAAAATATCTTCTCCGCCTTCTTGTAAAAAAACGCCTACTTCCGCATCGGAAACTAAAATAAGATCGTAATCCGTATTCGACTCCCCTACTTTTTTCGCAGCAATAATCCGATCTGATAAACTTTGAGACCCTGATCCGGACATAATGAATTCTAACTTTAACTGATACTCTTCCCCTTTTTCACTCGCATTAAAAGCTTTCACAATTTGTTCCATTCCAACTTTGACATTATCCGAACCTCCCGCCCATAACGTAACCGTTTGTTGCGCTTCTTCACTGGCATCTCCTTGTTGACCACAAGCAGATAATGCTCCGAGTGTGACTGTTGCCATTGTGCCTAAGAATAACCATTTTTTCCATTGATTCATTGTCTTTTCCTCCTAGTAAACCTTAAATTTATTAATCGTAAAGTACAGTGATTGTTGTTTTTCATATTTTTTCGCTTCTTCTTTATTTAAATAGAGTTTTAATGACTGCTCTTCGTGTGCTAAATAAAGAATGGAATAGTGGCCTGCATTCATAATTTCTTGAACAGTCCCTTGATAGTCGCCATTTGACGAAGATAACGTCATATCTTCTGGTCGAAACGCTTTGACTTTGCCATCATGGGAGGGTAAAAAGTTCATTTCGCCAATAAACGAAGCCGTGTAGCGATTAATTGGATTTTCATAAATTTCAGCCGGCGTGTCTACTTGTGCGATTTTTCCTTTTTCCATCACGACGATCCGATCAGATAACGACATCGCTTCTTCTTGATCATGTGTCACAAAAACCACTGTAACATTCGTTTGTGCTTGAATCCGTTTCAATTCTTCGCGCATTTGTTGGCGAATTTTGGCATCTAATGCGGAATAAGGCTCATCCATTAACAACACTGCGGGCTCCAAAATCAGTGAACGACCGATAGCAATCCGCTGTTGTTGGCCTCCTGATAATTCACTTGGATACTTCTTCTCAATATTTGGTAATTTCAGTAGGTCTAACATCTCATGAACTCGTTGCTTTATTTCTTGTTTGGGATATTTCCGTAATTTTAATCCAAAGGCTAAATTTTCATAAACTGTCATATGATTCCAAAGATTATATCCTTGAAAAACCATACTGGTAGGACGTTTTTCGGGTGGCAAAGCTGTCACCTCTTGTCCATCAATATAAATCCTTCCTTGATCTAGCGCTTGAAATCCACCTAAACACCGTAAAATAGTACTTTTCCCACATCCAGAAGGACCGAGTAAGGTTAAAATTTCACCCGCTTGAATCATCAAATCAATATTCTTAATGCCATCACCATTTTCATAAACTTTTGACATGTTCCTAATCTCTACTTTTACTTTACTCAACGTTTTCCTGCTCCTTTATTGATTATTTTCGATTACATCGATATTCCACCTGAAAATATTTCTTTGCCAAATATCTTTTGACATCCCCACAACAAGAGAATCGTTGGAATGACAAGTAATAGTGAAAAGACTGCACCAGCCATTGGTGGGTAATCCAAAATAATGCCATACATCGAAGTCGCCATTGTTTTGATTTCCGGAAAACCAACTAATAACGTTCCTTGCGCTTCTTCTAATGATCCTAAAAATGTATACATCCCCGATACAGCGACACCTGGAACTGCTGCGGGCATCGTAATCTGCATGAAGGTACGAATCGGTCCTGCCCCCATGTCACGAGCTGCCTCTTCTTGCTGAATTGGGATACTTTGAAAGGAACTAGATGGAATCCAAATCATAAAAATCATGGTATTTAAAATATGGACAATAATAACGCCGGCCAACGTTCCCATTAATTGAAACTTATAAAACAAAATACCTAACGCGGTATACAACCCAATTTTAGGAAAGGCATTCGAGAGCAAAAAAGAGAAGAGAAAGAATCGCTTGCCTTTAAACTCAAACCGCGCCAGTGCATATGCAGCCGGTAAACAAATAATCATCGATAAAATGGTGGTAAATAAGGCAATCAAAAACGAAGAGAAAATCGATTGTAATAAATTATCTTGCGAAAGAATATACTGCCACCACTGAAAGCCAAACTTAGTCGGAATCACATGCGGCACTTGATATTGCTCCGCAAAAGCTAACATTAAGGTGTTCATTAAAGGCCCATAAAAAAAGAGAATAAAAAGAGAAAAAATCAGTGTTTCAAAAAAAAACTTCTTACCAAAACTACGATAGATTCGCTTTGGATGTAAATATTTCATCTAAAAACCTCCTGTTGATTCAGATATTCCATTGCCCTTCTGGTTGTCACATTAAAAATGCCTTGGTCCTGATAGCGACGAATGTCGGCTAGATCATCGACTGTCCATAATGAGAAAGATAATTCCAATTCGTTGCCTTTTCTTGCCAAGCGTTCGGTGTAAAAGAGATGTGAGAGGTTAATCACTCGTGCTCCTTGTTGTCCTAACCATTCTAATTTCTCACACGCGTCGTCTTCATCCCACATAGGTGACTGTCCTTGGCGACCGACAAAATTTTCAAGATTTATTAATAATTGTTCCGGCCAGTTTTTTAAATAGTTGAGGGATACGTTGCCACTTAAATAAATCTGTGACCACTGATTATTTTTTTGAGCTAACTGATAGACTTGTGGTTCAAGATTGGCTTCTTTCAAATCACAATTAAGCTTTATCGTGGTCCCTTCGAGTATCAATAATAGCTCCGACAACCGTACATACTCTTTTTTTGCGAGTGCATCATGACTTAGCACCAACTCTCCTTGAGGATTGCATCGAACATCCACTTCAATCACATCGATTCCTTTTTTATCCTTAAAAAAATTGGCAAAGGCCAGACTATTCTCTGGCGTCTGATCACTTCCTGAATGCGCCGTTAAGTACATCACTTATTAACCACCTTCTTTCACTAACAAAGTATAAGGTCGGTTTATTAACTTTAGACAGATATTGTGTAAAGTAAATGTAAACCAAAGATAATTTCTGTAAATTTTTCAAAAAATGATTTCATTCAAAAAAAAAAGAAAAGACCGCTAAGTCTTTTCTTTTTTGAAGTGGCCAAACTATCAGGCTCACGATTTATTTTGTTCGATTGCTACTAAGATCTGCATTGGATTATCACCACAAACGGAATTATCTTCTGATTTTTTCATAAAGAAATGATTTACTGCCATTTGGGTACTCTTTTTCGCCTACTTTTGCAAAATCGAGTTTTTCATAAAAAGCATGATTACGAGTAGAATATGCAGGTGTTTCTAGGAACCAGGGACGATGACCAAAGTGTTCTTCGATTTTTTTCCACGTTTTTGTCCCCAGCCCTTGGTTGATAAACAAAGGGAACAAGCAAAAATACTGTACTTCCCATTTTTGCGAATCGATCGTCAGAAAACCAGCGATTTCCCCCTGATATGAGATCAGCCATGTTTGACTCGTAGAATCGGTTAATATTTTGGTGGCTAATGAACCATCTGAATAACCTTCTGGCCCATCTGTCGCATCCTTCCCAAAATAAAAGGCCGTATCATAATTAAATGAAGCTGTCATAATTTCGGTAATTTTTTCTTGTTCTTCGATTGTCGCTTCGATTAATTCAATCATTATTTATCCTCTTTATTCTGGTAAAATTGACAATAAGATTTCTACATAACGTTCTAAAAATTCTTGATCGATTTCATCATAACTCGCTTTTTTACCACTATCGATATCGAGCACACCAATTAACTGACCGTTCTTCACCATTGGCACCACAATTTCGGATTGAGCAGCAGCATCACATGAAATATAGTTTTGATGCGTCGTCACGTCATCGACAATCAGTGTTATTTGTTTTTCGGCCGATTCGCCACAGACACCTTTTCCTAACGCGATGCGTGTACAAGAAACACGTCCTTGAAACGGTCCTAAGATGAGTTCCCCGTCTTCAAATAAATAATAACCAGCAAAAACTGTTTCTTCTAATGTTTCATTTAGTAACGCAGAGGAATTACTTAAACTGGCAATCCAATTTGTTTCCATTTCAAGTAGCCCTTGCTGTTGCAGTAACAATAGCTCATAGGCTGCTCTTTTTTCTTCTTTATTCCACATATTTATTCCTCTTTCCTTCTATCAATCAATATCTCAAATAAAACAGAATTATTTCAATTAGATTAAATCTAACAATTTTCACCATTTTTTTCAATGTTTTTCTGTTTTTTTTTATAATATGTGTATAATTAACAATGAATCTAAAAACAAATTGCGAGGTAACTCATGTTTAATATAAAAAAAATCACTTTAATAACATTTAGTTCTCTTTTGATGTTTAGTCCTGTGCTAAGTATTCAAGCAGACGAATATGATGATAAAATTCAAGCACAAACTGAAAAAATTTCAACCCTTGAAAATGAACAGACAGCTGCAGAAAATGCGCTGAGTGCTTTAGAAACACAAATTAGCAAAACAGAAGCAGAAGTTGACGAGTTATTTGCTAAAAAAACACAAGAAGAAGAACGATTAAATGAATTGAACAGCGAAATTGCTGATTTAAAAGTTGCGATTGAAAAACGAAACCAACAATTAAAAGAACAAGCACGAGACGTCCAAGTCAACCAATTAAATAATAGTGTCGTTGAAGCGATCTTAACAGCTGACTCTTTAAACGAAGCAGTTGGTCGCGCAATGGCTGTCACAACCCTTGTCAATGCAAACAATGAAATTATTGAAAAACAACAAGTCGATCAAGCGAAACTAGAAGAGCTATCACTTGAAGCACAAGAAAAATTAGCAACAATCGAACAACAAAGTCAATTATTACAAGAAAAACAAGAATCGCTCGTGGAAGCTCGCTTGGATCAAGAAGTCGCAATTAATGAATTGCAAAGTATGATTACAACTGAGAAGAAGCAAAAAGCGACCTTTGAAGCACAAAAAGAAGAAGCGATTCGTAAGCGAGAAGCACAATTAAAAGCCATCGCTGCGCAAAAAGCGAAGGATGAAGCTGCACGAATTGCAGCCGCCGAACAATTAGCTGCGCAACAAGAAGCTGCTAAAACAGCTACGAAGAAAGTCGAAACACAACCAGCTGTTTCCAATACTTCTGTCGCAGATGTGCCTAACAATAATACTACTCCTACTACGGAGACGGTAACCCCGCCTGTCCAAGAAAGCAGCCCTGTTACTTCAAGTGGTTGGGGACTTCCTGTAAGTAGTGTTTCTGTTTCTAGTCCGTACGGTTGGCGTGCAAATCCTTGGGGCAACGGTCCTTCTGAATTTCATGAAGGAATCGATTTAGTTGGTGCATCTGGTACTTCTATTTATGCTTCAAAAGCTGGAACAGTTGCTACAACTGGTTACGATGCAAGTGCGGGTAACTATGTGATCATTAATCACGGCGATGGTTACTACTCTTATTACCTACATTTAAGTAGTTTTGCTGTTTCTACTGGTCAAAGTGTGGGACAAGGTTCACTCGTTGGTGGCATGGGTACCACAGGTGGTTCAACTGGTGTTCATTTACACTTTGGGATTGCAACAAGCGGCAATTGGTCTGGATTTGTGGATCCTGCACCCTTACTAGGCATTTAATTCAAAAAAGACCTGATAGCAGACACATTGTAGTGACCCCTTTAAGTTAGACTTTTTAG
>NZ_JXKD01000019.1 GCF_001885765.1 Enterococcus aquimarinus
TGAGCCATCAGTCCTATTTGACAAAGAGCCATTTTTTCTTATCCTCCTCAACACTAAAAGTTATAAAATCAAAAGAACCTCAGGAAAAATGCTCCTGAGGTTCTTTTGATTATCAATTATTGATTATTTTTTCTTGTGACCACCGAAGGCATCTTTCACTTTATCAAAAAAACCTTCTGATTGTTCTTCCACCGTCGATTGTCCACTTGTTTTCGCAAAGAGACGCAACGCTTCTTTTTGTTCTTCATTCAAGTTTCTCGGTGTAATTACTTTCACTGTGACTTGTTGATCACCATTACCGCCACCACGTAGACGTGGCGCACCCTTGCCACGCAGACGGAATTTCGTTCCGGTTTGCGTACCAGCAGGAATTTTTAGCTTCACATCGCCATGAACGGTTGGGACATTTACTTCATCACCTAATGCCGCTTGGACAAAGTTTAACGGTAATTCGTAGTAAATTTCTCCGCCATCACGATCAAAGAGATTGCTCTCTGCCACATAAAAGACAACGTATAAATCACCATAAGGTCCGCCATTAATACCCGCTTCTCCTTGGCCAGCGAGACGCATTTGTTGACCGTTTTCAACTCCTGCAGGAACATTCACTTTTACGCTATGTGTTTTCTTCTCATGTCCGTTTCCATGACAGGTTGGACATGGTTCTTTGATTTCTTTACCGGTCCCATGACACACATCACATGTTTGACGACTCATAACGCGGCCAAGTGGTGTTTGACGTTCCACATTGACGGTTCCTGAACCATGACACTTGTGACACGTTGTTGGTGAGGTTCCTGGTTTCGCTCCGTTACCGCTACATGTGTGACACGTTTCTTCACGATTATATTGAATATTTTTTTCAACACCAAAAATCGCTTCTTCAAAACTTAAATTAATCGTGTATTGCAAATCTTCCCCTTGACGAGGCGCGTTAGGATCCATTCTGCGACCACCGCCGCCGCCAAAGAACGATTCAAAAATATCTTCAAAGCCACCGAAGCCTCCTGCCCCAGAGAAGCCGCCAAAGCCGCCGCCACCAAAGTTCGGATCAGTTCCTGCATGGCCATATTGGTCATAGGCTGCTCGTTTTTGAGCATCACTTAAAATCTCATACGCTTCTGAAACTTCTTTAAATTTTTGATCTGCATCTGCTTCTTTATTAATATCTGGATGATATTTTTTTGAAAGCTTACGATACGCTTTTTTTATTTCATCGTCTGATGCACCCTTTTGGACACCCAGAATTTCATAATAATCACGTTTTGCTGCCATTGGATTCCCCCCACTTTTCAAACAATTCAAGTCTTTTGTATTTTATCACAAAAGAACAAGAAGAAACATCTTTTTAAAAAAACAATAGAAAAAGCCAAAGTTTGTTGGCTTTGGCTTTTTCAAAGACAACGGGATTAGTCGTTATCTACTTCTTCAAAATCAGCATCAACGATATCATCTGCGCCACCTTGTGCCGCTTCTGGGTCTTGTTCTGCTTGTTGTTGCGCAGCTTGTTCGTACAATTTAACCGTTAAGTTTTGCACGATTTCATTCAATGCATCACGTTTTGTTTTCATTTCTTCAATATTATCTGCTTCAACAGCTGCTTTTAATTCATCACGCGCTGCTTCTGCTTTTTGAACTTCTTCAGCGTCAACTTTGCCTTCTAATTCTTTTAAGGTTTTGTCAACAGTGAATAATAAAGAGTCAACGTCATTACGTAAGTCTACTTCTTCTTTACGTAATTTATCTGCTTCAGCGTTTGCTTCTGCATCTTTCACCATACGTTCAATTTCTTCATCTGTTAAACCTGAAGAAGACTTAATTGTAATAGTTTGTTCTTTTTGCGTACCTAAATCTTTCGCAGAAACATTCACGATACCATTTTTATCAATATCAAATGTTACTTCGATTTGTGGAATTCCACGAGGTGCTGCTGGAATATCTGTTAATTGGAAGCGACCTAATGTTTTATTGTCAGCTGCCATTGGACGTTCACCTTGTAACACGTGAATATCTACTGCTGGTTGGTTGTCTGCTGCTGTTGAGAAGACTTGTGATTTACTTGTTGGAATCGTCGTATTACGATCGATTAATTTCGTAAATACGCCACCCATTGTTTCAATCCCAAGTGATAATGGTGTTACGTCTAGTAATACAACGTCTTTCACATCTCCACTAATAACGCCACCTTGGATTGCTGCACCCATTGCAACAACTTCATCTGGGTTTACAGATTTATTCGGTTCTTTACCTGTTTCTTTACGAACTGCTTCTACCACTGAAGGGATACGAGTAGAACCACCAACTAAAATCACTTCATCGATTTCAGATTGAGAAATTCCTGCATCTTTTAATGCTTGACGGACTGGTGTTTTCGTACGTTCCACTAAGTCTGCTGTTAATTCGTCAAATTTCGCACGTGTTAAGGTCATTTCTAAGTGTAATGGACCTGCATCGCCTGCTGTAATAAATGGTAAGCTGATTTGTGTGCTTGTCACACCAGATAAATCTTTTTTCGCTTTTTCAGCAGCATCTTTTAGACGTTGAACGGCCATTTTATCTGCAGATAAGTCAATGCCGTTTTCTTTCTTGAATTCTGCAACCATGTGCGCAATAATTTTTTCATCAAAGTCATCCCCACCTAAGTGGTTATCTCCTGCTGTTGATAATACATCAAATACGCCATCGCCTAATTCAAGGATTGACACGTCAAATGTACCACCACCAAGGTCAAATACTAAGATTTTTTCTTCGCGATCTGTTTTGTCTAAACCATATGCTAACGCTGCAGCAGTTGGCTCATTCACGATACGTTCTACTTCTAAACCAGCAATACGTCCTGCATCTTTTGTTGCTTGACGTTGTGCATCGTTGAAGTATGCCGGAACAGTGATAACGGCTTTATCAACTTTTTCGCCTAAATATTCTTCTGCGAAACCTTTTAAGTATTGTAAGATCATTGCTGACACTTCTTGAGGTGTATAGTTTTTACCATCTACTTCAACACTGTAGCCAGCTTCACCCATGTGACGTTTTACAGAAGAAATTGTATGTGGGTTTGTTACTGCTTGACGTTTTGCAACTTCCCCAACTTGAATTTCACCATTTTTAAATGATACGACAGAAGGTGTTGTACGGTTTCCTTCTGGATTTGTAATAATTTTTGCTTCTCCACCTTCTAATACAGAAACTGCAGAGTTTGTTGTTCCTAAATCGATTCCGATAATTTTACTCATAATAAAAGCTCTCCTTTATTTGTCTATTTGATTTGTTATTGTGCAACGATTACCATGCTTGCGCGTAAAACACGATCTTGTAGTTTGTAGCCTTTTTGTAATACTTCAACAATTGTATCTGCTTCAATATCTTCACTTACAGGAACGATTTGAACAGCTTGATGGATATTTGGATCAAATTTTTCACCTTTAGCTGGAATTTCTTCAATTCCTTCTTCCTTCAAAGCCACATTTAAACTTTCTAAGACCATTTCAACGCCTTTTTTCAAGCTAATGCTTTGTTCGTCCGTTACTTCTGCTGCGATTGCTCTTTCAAGATTATCAATAACAGGTAATAATTTTTTACCTAAGTCTTGTGAGCGATATCTTTGAATCAGTTCTCGTTCATTTCGGTTACGCTGAACGATATTAGCGAGTTCAGCAGAAACGCGTAAAAACTTATCTTCCATTTCATCTAATTTTATTTTAAGTTCATCTACTTCAGAAACTTCTTCGACTCGTGCATCTTCTAGTGCATCCATGTCTTCGACTAGCGTTTCTTCAACCACTTGATTATCAGCAGCGACCTCTTCTACAGGTGTGTCTTCGACGATTTCTTTTTCTTTTGACAATTGACGACCATCCCTTCTAAAATGATGCTTTTTATTGTTACTCACTCACTAGACGAATCTAAAATTCGGTAGTAGTCAGCCAACGTTACTGCAAGTTCTCGACGAAAGACATCGACAAGTCCGAACATCTTGGAGTATGGCATATTCGCAGGCCCCAGTAAGGCAATTGTTCCTTTACCATGTCCTTGAATATCATAACTTGCTTGAATTAAACTCATATTTTCTAACAACTCATGGCCGAGTTCAGATCCAATTTTGATTTGAATCATCGTATTGCGCGGCGCGAGTAACTGAGTTAATTCTTCTGGGTTCTTCATAAAAGAATACATTGATTTAAATTGTACTTTATCCTGACTGCCTTCAAAATCTAACAGATTCATTTGGCCACCAACATAAATTTTTTCTTCAAACAGATGGTTTAACATACGATCAAATAAATCTAAGATCCCTTCTGTTGTCTGAAAATACTTATGGAGGATAATTGGGATTTCTGTTCGCAAGCGATGATAGACCGTGATTAACGGTTCACCGATTAAACGATCATTGATGATTCTGATCATGACTTCTAATTCCTCGCTACGAATATGGCTCGGTAAAGTAAAGACACGATTTTCAACATTCCCTTTATCCGTCACGATAATGGCAACAACTTGTCGATGATTTAAAGGAACTATTTTAAAACTGGTTAAACGCCGCTCGTTCACATCTGGTCCTAAGGCAAGCGCTGTGTAACTCGTTAAACTGGATAAAATCTCAGCCGATTGTTGGATGATATCATTAATTTCGTGGAATTCTTGCCCAAATTCTTGACGTATCCGTTGAATTTCATTCGGATGCGCTTGAACGGGACTTAGTAAATGATCCACGTAATAACGATAACCTTTCATCGAAGGGATTCTACCAGAAGAAGAATGGGTCTTCGACAAGAGTTCCAACTCTTCTAGCAACTTCATCTCATTACGAATTGTAGCGGAGCTCGCCGCAATGCCGCCCTCCATTAATGTTTTCGAACCTACAGGTTGGCCAGTGGTAGTGTAATTTTGAATAATTACACGCAAAATCTCTCCTTGTCTTTCAGTTAACAAATTTATCACCCCTTATTAGCACTCTTTGCTTTTAAGTGCTAATACGATTATAAATATACCACATTTTGAATTCTTGTCAAGCATTTTACCTATTTTTTTAGCACTCTAAAGTTTAGAGTGCTAAAATTGATTATTCTTCTTTATCGAGTAAAAATTTTTCAAAAACATCGTTACCGATAAATAACCCTTTCGGGGTTAAACGGAAATAATCCTCTTCCAATACAGCAAGTTGTTGTTGTTGCAGTTCAGCGATCACGGATTGATAGACCGTCGTGAGTTTTTGGTTGAACTTCTCTTCAAATCTGCGAAGCGAGACGCCTTCGATTTTTCTTAATCCTAGAAACATCTCTTCTTCTATTTGATTTGCTCTTGAAATTTCTTCGGTTTCAAAAATGGGTAAGCGTTGCTCTTTTAATGGTTTCATATAATGTTGAATAGGACCATAATTTTTATAACGTTTCTGATTAAGGTAACCACTTGCTCCCGCACCAAAACCATAATAATGCTCATTATCCCAGTACACTAAATTATGCATCGATTCTTTGCCTTTTTTGGCGAAATTACTGATTTCATATTGATGATGGCCCGATTGTGCCATCGCGATAATTGCTTCTTCAAACATTTGTGTTTCGGCTTCTTGTGTTGGTAACTCAAGACGACCTTGCCGCACCCAATTCATAAACATCGTTTTATTTTCAAGGATGAGCGAATACATCGAATAATGTGGAAGATCAAAAGCGAGCGCCTTTGTGAGCGTATCACGAAAACTTTCCAGTGATTGCCCAGGTAACGCATAGATTAAATCAATACTAACATTATCAAATTGCTTTTTTTCTAATAACTTGATCGTATCATAGACATCTTGCACCGAATGTTTTCGCCCAATTTTCTTTAATAAACGGTCATCAAACGTTTGAACGCCCATCGATAGTCGGTTGACACCGTGCGCTTTGAAAACATCTAATTTCTCCGCCGTTAAATCGCCAGGATTGGCTTCGACTGTAAATTCCTTTGTTGTATGGGTTGGTAAATAGCGATGAATCCCCGTCAGCAAGACATCTAATTGTTTCGCTGTTAAGGAAGTTGGCGTTCCACCTCCAATATAAATCGTTTCGGAGACTTTCGTCGGATGCTTTTCTAATGTCAAACGAATTTCCGTTAACAATGACTGAATATACTCATCGACTGGTTGTCCTTCTAAAAAAACTTTATTGAAATCACAGTAATAACAAATGTGTTCGCAAAAGGGAATGTGAATGTAAGCTGACGTACTTTTTGGATGCGTTTGGTTAATTTCTTTCAATGGTTAAAAACTCCTCAATGACTTTTTCTCAAGATAACAGTGCTCCTTATTATACCACAAAAACCTCACGCCTTATTTAACGAGTACTCAACATGCAAAGGCTGCCGTTCCCTTATTCACGGGCAATAAAGGTCGAACATAACTCGATTTGTGTTTGTTCACACGCACCGATTGCCATTTCTAATGAGCGGTATCCCAAATCATATAAATGATGATCAATCGTTGAAAAATGAAGCAGCTGACTACTCCACTGATTTCCTTGACCAACCATTACAGGCGGTGGACACTTTGCTTGTTGATAGGCCGCTGTTATCCCTGCAGCGACATCATCCACGTTGGCCATAATCCCTTCAACTGATGTCATTCTTGCCAGTCGTTCTCCCAGCAAAAAACCTTCTTCGTACGTCGTCACACCTGAGATTATTTGACATTCTTTTGGGTATTGCCCAAATACCGCTTGATAGGCCTTGATGACTGCTTGACTCGTGACACTCGCCTCGTATTTACGACTGAGCAACAGAAGGATGTCCTTCTTTCCTTTTAATTGGAACCATCGGAAGGCCTCCTCATAAGCCTCTTGTCGATTAAGATAGACCGCTTGTAAATCCGTTCGTTGAGGGTTTTCGGAACAAATAATGGGACCATATGTTGCATAGTCTACCAATCGGTCTAAATCAACGCCTCTTGAGGTGAAAATCAGTGCATCAAAAGCTTTTCCTCTTAATTGTTCTAAGTATTCCATTTCAACTTTTTCGTCATATTCTGAAGGTAAAAGAACTAAGCGGTAAACCGTTGAAAACGCACAATCAATCATCCCATTTAACATTTCAATAAAATAAGGATGTTTTGTATGCGGCAACACAATCCCAATATGAAAATTTTTCCCTTGGCTTAAATCGCGCGCCAAGTCATTCGGGACATAATCTAACGCTTGAATTGCCGACTCGATGGCCTGACGCGCCTCTTTTGACACGTGCTTTTTTTGATTTAACACTCTTGATACTGTCGATACTGAATAGCCACTTTTTTTGGCGACATCATGAATCGTCGTCATTCTACCCACTCCTCTTTTTTAAAAGACGCTATCGTTTTATTATACGCCAGGACTGCTATTTAATGAAGCATTTGAAGAACGTGATTGCGCTGCTTACTCCTCAGAGATATAAAAAAAGAACTGAGATTTCTCCCAGCTCTACTTTTTGATTAAAATAAATATGTTTCTAAGTCAAGTGGATAAACAGACTCTTCGCCATTAAAGACGCGCATATTTCCGCCCGATAATTCATCGATAAGCATAATCTCGCCTGGTTTTTCTCCCCGACCAAATTCTAATTTAATATCATAAAGGGTTAACCCTTTTGTTGCCAGTTCTTCTTTGATGAGGTCACAAATACGCTTCGTTTGTTCTTTAATCAGGTCATATTCTGCTTCTGACAAAATGCCAAGCAATACTAAGGCATCTTTACTAATAAAAGGATCTTGACGTTCATCATCTTTAATTGTGATTTCGACGTAGCCATTTAAATCCGCTCCAGATTCAATATAATCTGCGTAACGACGAATAAAGCTTCCGACAGCTTTATAGCGACAAATCACTTCTAAGCCTTGACCAAAAACAACCGCTTTTTTGACATCCATTGATTTTTCTTCTAAATCAGCTGCTAAGAAATGTGTCTGGATCCCTGCTTGATTTAATAACTCGAAAAAGTACTGACTCACTTTTAAACCAGAGCGACCTGACCCTTCAACGGTTAAACCAACTTGGTTTTCACCAGGATCAAACACGCCGTCTTTACCGGTCATTTCATCTTTAAACATTAAACGGATGGTTCCATCTTCTTTTTCATAAACATCTTTTGTCTTTCCCTGATAAATTCGTTTCATGAAGCACCTCTTTATGTTTATTTTTTAATGTTTTACAAGAATAGAGTATCACACCAAATAATGAATGAGAAGAGAATGCAACAACTTTTTATTCGTTTTTGTAGTTAAAATTCGTGTTTTACCTAGTTTATTATTTTGAAATCGATTGATTCACGAACTTTGATGCTTCTTTTTGATTTTCAGGAACATGATAGGTTTCAGGCACCACTTGTTCTAATGCTAGTAAGGTCAGTTTTCGTTTGATCCCGCCACCGTAACCGGTAATATTCCCACTTTTTCCGATAACACGGTGACAAGGGATGATAATCGAGAGCGGGTTTTTGCCAACGGCCCCTCCTACTGCTTGGGCAGACATTTTTTCTTTGCCCATCCGTTTGGCCATTCTATGAGCAATTTCACCGTACGTCATCGTTTCACCATAAGGGATTTCTTGAATGATTTTCCAAACTTCTTGCTGAAAAGGCGTTCCTTTTGGCGCTAATTGAACCTCTACTTGAGACTGTTTACCTTCAAAATAACAATCCAACCATTCATTGATTGCTTGAAATAAGGGTTGCTTGGTTTGATCCAGTTGTGCCGATTGCTCTTTTTTGTTCCAGTCTTTGGGCGGTGTGTAATCTAAGCGTGTAAGTGAGTCGTTTTCAACCGTTAGATAAAGGGAGCCTACAATCGATTGATATAGCCATTGATAAACCATCATCATCCTTCCTTTCACTTCATTTTGTTGTCAAAAAAAAGAGTGAATCGCTCACTCTTTAAAATAATCACGGGTATCTTGTTCGTCTTTTTTTAATTGCTCAATCAAAGATTCCATCCCATCAAAAGCAACTTGCCCTCTTAAATAATGCAACCAACGAACAGATACTTGCTCGCCATAGATGTTTTGATGAAAATCGAGAATGTATACTTCTACCGTAATCGGTCGATTTTGTTCAAACGTATTGTTACGGCCAATCGATCCCATCGAAGGATACCACTGATTGCCAACTTTTATTTCCGTCACATAAACGCCTTCTTTGGGTAAGCGTGTCGTGCTCTTAATTTTGACATTAGCCGTCGGATAGCCCAGCGTGCGCCCTCGAGCATCGCCGTGTACCACCGTCCCGTCAATACGATAAGGATAACCTAACAATTCTTGGACTGCTCCCATATTGCCGTTTTCTAATTCTTCCCGTATACGTGTCGAACTCACTTTTTCACCTTTCAGCGTTTCCTTTGCAACTGTCACAATTTCAAAACGCTCTTGACTGTAATTTGGCAAACAAGCCATGTTCGCAATCTCTTTTGGCCCATAAGTATAATCAAAACCAGCGACCACAAATTGTGCGTGTAAGCCTACCATATATTGATCTACAAAGTCTTGCGGTTTTAAACTCGCAAAATCGGAAGTGAATTCAATGACATAAAGGTAATCGATGCCTAAAGAAGCCATTAATTCCTTTTTTTGTTCGAGGCTCGTTAAATAGCGCATCTTCTCAGCCGGTTCTTTTTGAAACACGATTGAAGGATGATGATTAAATGTCATTAACGCTAATTTTAATCCTTTTTCTTGAGCGATTTTCCGACCCGTTTCGATTACTTTTTGATGCCCTTTATGGACGCCATCAAAAAATCCTAAGACTAACACGACTGGTTCTGCCGGGATATGGTCGTGATTATAAGGATGACGTATTTCGATTGTTTGCATTCTTTTATTCCTTTCCTATCTCGGTTCTCAGTACTTTACGAGGCTTGAGTATTCCAGCTTTCGTCGGATGTGGTTCATAGAGGCTCACGACTTGATTTTCGTAAAAAATCGCCACTAAATCCGTCGGCATGTCTGTTAAGCCAAATTCCTGATAGGTTAAGCGGCTACCATTTTTCACTTTTAGCCAAAGGGCTTCTGAAACGTCGATGCGTTCAAAATCTTTCACACCAAATTCAATCGGCAAAAGAACTGCTTGTAGTTGCTCGTTGTTCATCAATTCCGCGACTTGCGCTAAAGTGACACCTTGCTCCTTCGAAAATCCTGCACTCGCACTACGCGTTAAATCCGACATATGCGCTGGGACACCGAGTAATTTCCCTGTATCAACTGAAAGCGTTCGTACATACGTCCCTTTCCCACATTCCACATAAAAACGCCATTTTTGTGTTCCTTTTTCAGCATCCCAAACAG
The DNA here is from genome assembly GCF_001885765.1 of Enterococcus aquimarinus. Classification (GTDB taxonomy): domain Bacteria; phylum Bacillota; class Bacilli; order Lactobacillales; family Enterococcaceae; genus Enterococcus_I; species Enterococcus_I aquimarinus. Next base: position 10,275 of record NZ_JXKD01000019.1, read on the forward strand.
GTGCTGACGTTCGCTTAAATGTCGCAATTTCAGCGGTTCGTTGTGGACGCTCAACGGTTTCGTTATTCCGCGCATACTCGTATAAGCGTTTGCCGTTGACTTTTACAGCGGAATACATCGGTGGTACTTGCGTAATCGTCCCGGTTAATTGAGCCATTGCTTCGTCAATTTCAGCTAGCGTAAACGGTCTACTCAACGGCTGACTGTCAACGACTTCCCCAGAAGCATCCTCTGTAGTGGTACTATAGCCTAAGGTAATTTCACCTTCATATATTTTACCGGAATCCGTTAAAAACTCAATGACTTTTGTGCCTTTCCCGACACAAATGGGTAAAATCCCGTCCACATCCGGATCCAATGTTCCCCCGTGACCGACTTTTTTCGTTCGTAATATTTTCCTTAATTTAAATACGCAATCATGACTTGTCATGCCACGCTCTTTCCACAAGGGTAAGATTCCATCCATTACACATTTCACACCTTTAACAAACATTTTTCTGACCAATTATACCATGTTTTCCAATGATTCGCGCATCAAAAAACAGATGGTGGTATGACACCATCATCTGTTTTTGACTTACTCTTGATTTAATTTGCGTAACATTTCATCAATCTTGCTTCCGTAAGCAACGGATTCATCTAATTCAAACGTAATTTCTGGCGTTTTATAAAGGGTTAATGCTTTCCCAATTTCACGACGGATGAGGCCTGTCGCTTTTTCTAAACCAGTTTGTGCCGCTTTCTTATCTGAAGCTAAATCAGATAAGATGCTGTAGTAAATGGTTGCTTGTTGTAAATCACCTGTCACATGGACGTCTGTAATATTGACATTTTCAACCCGCGGATCGCGTACACTTTTACGTAAAACTTGATTGACTTCTTTTAAAATCTCTTGAGCTACTCGACGATCACGATAATTAGCCATGGAAACGCCTCCTACTCTATTTTATTATTTTCCTTTTTTAACTTCTTCCATTACAAAACCTTCAATAATATCGTCTTGTTGCAAGTCATTAAATTTCTCAACCATTGCGCCACATTCAAAGCCAAGTTTCACTTCTTTAGCGTCGTCTTTAAAGCGTTTCAAGCTTGCTAAGTTACCTTCAAAGATGACAATGCCATCACGGATAACACGGACGCCACTATCACGTCGGATATAGCCTTCTGTCACGTAACAACCGGCAATCGTTCCAACTTTAGAAACTTTATATGTTTCACGAACCAACATTTGACCGGTAATTTTTTCTTCAAATTCTGGATCAAGCATGCCGTTCATGGCTGTTTCAATTTCGTCAATCGCATTATAGATGATTCGGTGTAGACGAATATCCACTTGCTCTGCTTCGGCTTGTTGTCTTGCTTGCGCTGTTGGACGAACGTTAAACCCGATCATAATCGCATTACTTGCTGCCGCTAAAGTGACATCACTTTCATTGATTGCCCCAACTGCTGAATGGACAATATTCACACGTACACCTTCGACGTCAATTTTTTGTAATGACGCTGCTAACGCTTCAGCTGTTCCTTGAACGTCGGCTTTAATGATGACGTTGACTTCTTTAATTTCGCCGTCTTTCAGACTAGCAAAAAGATTATCTAACGTCACACGTGTGTTGCTACCACGTTGTTCCATCAACGCACGTTTCGCACGCTCTTCACCTGCTGCACGAGCTGTTTTTTCGTCTTCGAATGTTACAAAACGATCACCTGCTTGTGGCACGTCATTTAATCCAGTGATTTCAACGGGTGTTGCTGGACCTGCTTCTTTATCACGACGGCCAATATCGTTCGTCATCACACGAACACGACCAAAAGTATTACCGACAACGATTGGATCGCCAACTTTTAATGTTCCTTGTTGCACTAATAATGTCGCAACAGGGCCTTTTCCTTTATCAAGACGTGCTTCAATGACTGTTCCGATTGCGCGTTGTGTTGGATCAGCTTTTAAGTCTTCTACTTCAGCAACTAATAGAATCATTTCTAATAATTCATCAATGTTTTTAGCAAACTTCGCTGAAATCTCAACGAAAATAGTATCGCCGCCCCATGCTTCCGGAATTAATCCATGTTCGCTTAATGCTTGCATGACATGATCAGGATTTGCGGCAGGTTTATCGATTTTATTCACTGCAACAATAATCGGTACACCAGCTGCTTTCGCATGGTTAATCGCTTCGATTGTTTGTGGCATCACACCATCGTCCGCTGCGACAACTAAAATCGTAATATCCGTGATACTTGCTCCACGTGCACGCATACTTGTAAATGCGGCATGCCCTGGTGTATCTAAGAACGTAATCGGTTTCCCATTAATATCAATTTGATACGCTCCGATATGTTGCGTGATTCCACCGGCTTCACCACTGGTTACGCGTGATTTACGTAAGGTATCAAGTAAGGTTGTTTTCCCGTGGTCAACGTGTCCCATAATGGTCACAACTGGCGGACGAGAAACAAGTGCTTCTTCATTCATTTCTTCTGGTTCAAAGAATTTATCGATATCAGCAATATCCACTTGTACTTTTTCTTGTGCTTCGATGCCATAATCGGTTGCTAATAATTCAATCGTTTCTGCATCCAAAGGTTGGTTTTGGTTAACCATTACACCCATTAAGAAAAGTTTTTTAATAATTTCAGCTGGTTCGCGATAAATTTTCTTCGCGATATCTGCCACGTTCATACCATCCGTATATTCTAACACTTCTGGTAGTTCACGGAATTTACGCGCTGGAACAGCCGGTTTGTTTTCCGTCGATTGGTGTTTACCTTTACGGCCTTTTTTGTTGTAACGATTACGGTTTTGATTACCCCAGCCCGTATTACGGCCTTGGTTTGAATTTTGACGCGCCGCTGGACGGTTTTGGTTGTTGCCTTGTTCTTGACGATTTGGTGTCGCTGGTTTAGCAGCCGTCGTATTATTGGTATTGCTAGCATTATTTGTTGCAGGTTTGTTTTGTGGACGAGCCGTCTGATTGGACTGTGGTCCTTTATTTTGTGCAGGGCCTTTCGCTCCAGGTTTATTAGCAGCTTGTTGGCCTTGCGGTCCGCGATTTCCTGGAGTAGTCGTTGCGCCTTTATTTTGGCGATTTTGGAAATTCGGATTATTTTTTTGTGTTTGGAACTGTTTGTCAGCTGGTTTTCCTGCTGGCGTTCCAGGTTTTGCGCCAGTATCTTTTTTCGGTGCTGGTGTGTTTCTTAGTGCTTGGCGTAATGATCTTTCTTGTGATTCAGAAATAACCGCCATATGGTTTGATACGTTAAATCCTAATGATTTTGCTTTATCGACGATCTCTTTACTCGATTTGTTCATTTCTTTTGCAATTTCATAGACTCTTTTATTCGTCATGCAATCACCTTCCTAACCTAATAATAGTTCCTCGATCTTTTTTGAAAAACCTTTATCTTTAATGCCAATGACCATACGACTTTTGCCAATCGCGTGACCTAATTCATTTGAATTAAAAACATCAAAACAGGGAACTTTGTAATACAAACTTTTATCTTTGATACTTTTTTGGGTATTCTTACCTGCATCACTTGCGATAAAGACGAGATTCACCTTTTGGGCACGAATGTCTTTTAGCGTTAATTCTTCTCCGGTGACTAATTTACCTGCTCGCATCGCCAAGCCTAATAAATTGAGTGCTTTTTCCTTACTCATTGGCAAACAACTCTTTTCTGGCTTTTTGGTGAGTAACATAATCAAGTAATTCTTGATAGAACTCATCCGTTATTTTTACTTCTAAGACTCGGTCTAAAATCTTTTTATCCCAAGCCGTTTGTGCTTCTTTGGGTTCAAGTGCGACATATGCCCCTCTACCAGGCGCTTTGCCTGTTGGATCAATCGACACAACGCCTTCTTTCGAACGCGCAATGCGGATAAGATCTTTTTTAGGGAACATTTCACCTGAAACGACTGATTTTCTTAATGGTATTTTTCTTTTTTTCATGTAAATCCCACCTTGAAATTATTCTTCTTCGAAAGTAGCGTTCTCGTAGTCATCAGAAGTCATATCCGGATTTGCCATAATGACTTCATCGTTCAATTCTGCTTCCACTACAAGTTCTTCTGCATCCGCCACGGCTGTTTCTGCTTGCTCTAATTTTTCATAAAAACTCGCCATGTCTGATTCTGATTTGATATCAATCTTAAAGCCAGTTAACTTCGCAGCTAAACGAGCATTTTGTCCGCGTTTACCGATTGCTAGTGATAATTGATAATCAGGAACAACAACGGTACACGCTTTTGGATTCGTCGCATCAAAAATCACATCACTGACTTCGGCTGGATTAAGGGCGTTGGCAATAAAGACAGCTGGGTCTTCGCTCCACTCTACAATATCCATATTCTCACCTTTTAATTCATTGACTAATGTTTGAACACGTTGGCCTTTTGGACCGACACATGTTCCGACTGGATCAATGTTTTCGTCATGTGAACGTACAGCAACTTTAGAACGATCGCCTGCCTCACGAGCAATGCTGACAATTTCAACTGTTCCGTCGTAGACTTCAGGTACTTCTTGTTCAAATAAGCGACGTAATAAATCTGGATGACTACGGCTTACAAAAACTTGTGGTCCTTTTGACGTGTTTTCAACTTTTGAAACATAGACACGAATGCGATCATGAGGTTGATAAAACTCATTTGCCATTTGATCTTGCTTTGAAAGGACTGCTTCAATTTTACCTAAGTTAACGTAAATATAACGATTGTCTTGACGTTCCACAATTCCTTGCATGATATCATTTTCGTACGCACTAAACTCTGTATAAATGATATTACGCTCTGCTTCACGCACACGTTGTAAAATGACTTGTTTTGCCGTTTGTGCAGCAATTCGTCCAAAATCTTTTGGTGTCACTTCAAAACGAATTTTATCGCCAATTTCGTAAGCTGGATTAATCAAAATGGCATCTTTTAATGATACTTCTAATTGGGAATCCATGACTTCTTCCGTTACTTCTTTCACTGAATAAACATGAATACTGCCTTTTTTGGCGTTGAATTCAACTTCAACGTTTTGTGATTGACCATAGTGACGTTTATAGGCCGAGATTAAGGCTGCCTCTAAAGCTTCAATCACGATTTCTTTTGATATTCCTTTTTCTGCTTCTAAAGCATCCAAAGCATTTAACATTTCTTTACTCATTTTCTTCGCATCCTCCGTAATTAAAATTGAACCGCTAAACGAGCATGGGCAATATTTTTGCGATCGAGGGTTAATTCTTTTTCTCTTGTTTTAATTCGTACTTTTAGTACTAATTGTTCTTCATTAAAAGACTGTAAGAATCCTTGATAATATTTTTCCCCGTCAACTGCTTGATAGAAAGAAACATAGACATATGCGCCAATCGCTTTTTCATAATCTGCTTCTTTTTTTAATGGTCGTTCTGCGCCAGGAGAAGAAATTTCTAGAAAATAAGCTTGTGGAATTGGATCGGGGTCCATTGCGTCAAGAGCATCACTCAACCGTTCGCTAACAAAGGCACAATCTTCTAAATCAATCCCGCCGTCTTTATCAATAAAAACGCGTAAAAACCAACTCTGCCCCTCTTTCGTGAATTCCACCTCAACTAATTCAAAATTTTCCGCTTCCAAAATCGGTGTTACTATCTCTGTAACAGTATCCACAACCGTACTCAAAATATGATCCCTCCTTTAAATAATCGTAACGAAAATCCATTTCATGCCATAAAAAGAGTGAGGGAAAAAACAGCCCTCACTCAACTCTAGTATCATTACTCTTAGAAATATAACATATTTTTTCAGAAAACTCAAGAGAATCGTGTTTTTGTTCCCCTCAGGTCCTCTTTTAGTTTAAAAAAGAAAATGTTCCTCTTATCTGCTACGATTTAAAATTTCTGCTTCAATCGCTTCAACAAAAATATCTAGCGCTTCAACTTGTGTTTCTTTTGAACCGTAACGACGAATATTCACGGTTGCTTGCTCGACTTCTTGATCCCCAACGACAATTTGATACGGAATTTTTTGGATTTGTGATCCACGAATCTTATAGCCCATCTTTTCGTTACGATCATCGAGTTCAACTCGCACACCTTTGGCTTGTAATCGTTCCTTCACCAAAAGAGCATAATCATGATGCGCGTCAACCGAAACGGGAATGATTGTCGCTTGAATCGGTGCCAACCATGTTGGGAAAGCACCTTTGTATGTTTCGGTTAAATAAGCCACGAAGCGTTCCATTGTGGAAACAATCCCACGGTGAATCACGACTGGTCGATGCGTGTTTTCGCCATCTTCTCCCACATACGTTAAGTCAAAGCGTTGTGGTAATAAGAAATCTAATTGGATCGTTGAAAGTGTTTCTTCGTTCCCTAATGCTGTTTTCACTTGCACGTCTAATTTTGGTCCGTAAAAGGCTGCTTCGCCTTCTGCTTCAAAATAGTCTAAACCTGTTTCGTCCATAACTTCTTTCAGTACTTTTTGCGCATGGTTCCACATCTCGTCATCATCGAAGTATTTCTCGGTATTTTTTGGATCACGGTAACTGATGCGTAAACGGTAGTCCGTAATATCAAAATCTTCATAGACTGCCATCATCAGGTCCAATGTGCGGCGGAATTCATCTTTAATTTGATCAGGACGCACAAATGTATGGCCATCATTTAGTGTCATTTCTCGTACGCGTTGCAAACCAGATAACGCGCCTGATTTTTCATAACGGTGCATTTGTCCAAGTTCGGCAATCCGAATCGGTAATTCACGATACGAATGAATATCATTTTTATAAACCATCATGTGGTGTGGGCAGTTCATTGGACGTAAGACCAACATCTCACCATCTCCCATATCCATCGGCGGAAACATATCTTCATGGTAATGCGCCCAGTGACCAGATGTTTTATAAAATTCCACGTTTGCCATAATGGGTGTGTAAACATGTTGGTACCCTAACGCGATCTCTTTATCGGTAATATAACGTTCGATTGTCCGACGAATCGTCGCTCCTTTTGGCAACCAAAATGGAAGGCCGGCACCGACTTCTGGTGACAACATAAATAGATCCAATTCTTTTCCTAATTTACGATGATCACGTTCTTTGGCTTCTTCACGCATTTTGATGAATTCTTTTAATGCTTTTTTATCAAAGAAAGCTGTTCCGTAAACACGTTGCATCATATGATTATCGGAATTTCCGCGCCAGTAAGCTCCGGCAACTGATAATAATTGAGACACTTGAATGCGTCCAGTTGACGGTACGTGTGGCCCACGACATAAATCAATGAAGTCGCCTTGTTCATAAGCCGTAATCACTTCATCGGCTGGTAAATCGTTAATTAATTCCTCTTTATAAGGATCGCCTGCAAATAATTCTAACGCCTCTTCTTTCGTCAAGACACGACGCACGATTGGCAAGTTTTCTTTCACGATTTTCATCATTTCTGCTTCAATTGCCGGTAAATCTTCTGCAGTTACCGGTTGATCGCCATTATCGGTATCATAATAAAAACCAGAATCAATCGCAGGGCCAACGCCAAATTTAATTTTTGGATAAAGGTGACGCATCGCTTGTGCCATTAAATGGGCTGTCGAGTGACGTAATAACGCGAGGGCATCTTCGTGGTCTGGTGTGACAATTTCGAGCGTGCCATCACAATCAATCGCGCGATCTAAATCGATCAACTCACCATTCCATTTGCCAGCCAACGCTTTTTTAGCTAAGCTTTTTGAGATACTTTCTGCAATTTCTTTTGTTGTGATGCCCGCTTCATATTCGCGTATCGCACCATCTGGAAATGTTACTTTAATCATTTGTTTTCCTCCTATTTTTGTCTTTTATTACAAATTCCTGTTTTCTTTGCAATAAAAAAAGCCCTAATATCGTACTTGTTCTACGATATTAGGACGTATCATCGTGGTTCCACCTAATTTTTAATACACTAATGGTATTACTCAAACGTGATAACGGATACGACCGCCTTTGTTTCGACAAAGGTTTTTGGAAAAAGTGGTCATTCTTTGGTTTTCTTCTGGAAAAGTTTCAGCCAAGCTTTTCCTCTCTTTTTGAAGACTCTCAAATGCAGGTGTCTTTTTCATAAATCAACTATGCCTTCATTTAATCATCTTTTCAGAAAAATTGCAACAATAAATTGCGCTGAGAACATAAAAATCATCGATCATGAACGTCAATCTTCGTTTAGGATCATTTTCCATAAGCTCCCTTCGGATAAAAGGTCATTTTTTGCTATCCCTTGGGCATAAAAAGCATACTGGCTATTTTCATGGAACAAGTCTCCCACCTGTTCATTCGTTCATCCTATGTGAAACGAAATGCTAGCTTAAAATTTCATCAATTCGCATTCTTTTGGTAAAATAGAAAAAAGAAGCGAAGGAGGCGTGCACGTGAATCCGTTAAAAGAATACCAACGTTTATTAGCCATTGCGCAAAGTGGCAAAAAGTTTGGACGTGATCACTTTGATCAAGAGCGTTATGCCGAACTCGAACGTATTAGTTTAGCTTTGATTAGTCAATTAGGAAATAAACCAATCGCACAGATTCCCGACTTATTCTCAGGTGAAACGGGTTATCCGACACCCAAAGTTGACGTACGGGCCTTTTGTCAAAACGCCCAAAACGAGATTTTGTTAGTTGAAGATCGTCAGACGAAAGAATGGTCCCTTCCAGGCGGTTTTGCTGAAATCGGCATGTCCCCGCGCGAGAATCTCGCAAAAGAATTGATAGAAGAAACGGGCTTTGAAGCACACATCGGTGATTTACTTGCTATTTTTGATACGAATCAAAAAGGAAATCCACCGCAAAGTTTTCAATATTATAAACTCGTATTTGCTTGTGAGCTGTTACGTGGTGAATTTATTGCGAATCAAGAAATTCGTAATATCGGCTTTTTTAGTATCGAACAACTTCCTCCCTTGTCGACAAAACGAACCACCAAAGAACAGTTGACTATTTTAAGACAATCACGCCATTCACCCCATGTCGATTAATAACGTTTGAAAGAACGAACGAGTGATTAATTGCCAGTCCTCATCGCAATCATCTGAGAAACAGATCCCTTTCTCCCCTTATAAATGAATCGTTCAAACGTCAATTCTGACAACAGATTAAGAATTGACGTTTTTTTTCGTATTCTCTTCTATTCTATGCTATACTTTTAGGGTCAAATTTTTAGGAGGTATGCCAAGGATGACTGCCCGTGATTTAGAAAAAAAACAACTCGTTCAAACGATCGCGTTGATTCAAAAAGAACAAGAAATTATTAAAAAACAGCAAGAAGTTGCTGCTGACACGCTACAAACACAATTAAAAGAAGTGGCAGATAAACGCATTAACACCGGTTCAGAAGGCGCTTTTTATGAGTCAGTTGTTGAGTATCAACGACATGAACAAGAATTATCATTACGTTATCAAACAGCAGAAACACAAATGAAACGCTTAAAGACGTTAAGCGTGATGGAGAAATCGCCTTACTTCGCCCGAATCGATTTTAAAGAAGGTCTTGAAGCTCCCGAAACATTGTATTTAGGAATCGCTTCTTTGCGTAACCAAGCAGAAGACACGTTAGTCATTGATTGGCGCGCACCCATTGCCAATTTATACTATGAAGGAGAACTAGGCACGACATTTTATGCGACGGATAGCGACCAGTTTGAAGTTGAACTCCTGCTAAAACGGCAATTTAAAATCCAAGAAGGCGAAATGCTTTCGATGGTGGATACGTCTGAAATTATTAACGATGATTTTTTACTCGAAATCTTAGACGAAGCTTCTTCTAGTCAAATGAAAAATATTGTTTCCACGATTCAAAAAGCGCAAAATGCAATCATTCGTGATACGACCAATAAAATTCTTTTAATTGAAGGAATTGCTGGAAGTGGAAAAACGTCTGCGTTACTCCAAAGAATTGCTTATTTAATGTATCGCAACCGCAAGTGGTTAGACGATGACCAAATTTTGTTGTTTTCACCAAATCACTTATTTTCTGACTATATCTCACAAGTTTTACCATCACTTGGAGAAAGTGAAGTGCCAACACGAACATTCCGTGACTTCTTACAAGCCTTATTACCAAAGTACACCATTCAAAAAGAAGAAATGGAAGAAGTTCATTTTTTAACTGGTAAAGACAATCAGATTGAAAGAATGATGAATAGCCTGGCGTTAGTCAGTTTAATTCCAGAATACTTAGAAAAAATTACCAGTATTGGCCCGTTATTTAGAGATTTAAAAATTAAAGGTGAAACGTATATTACAAGACAGCAAATTCGCCAATGGTACGAAGAAACCAATCCGCAACTGCCTTTGTATCAACGCAGCCAATTATTGCAAAGCCAAATTTTGAAGAAAATCCGCGGCTTGGAGCAAGCTGAGTCACACAAAGCCTGGGTGAAGGATGAAACGGAAGAACGCCTCCAAGCTTTCTTTGAAAATGATCCGCACCAAGAAGCGACGGAAGAAAACGAACGCCGGATACGTAAAAAAATCCGTCAACAAATTGTTCGTCGCAAATTCCGCGCATTGACCAATGGCGTTCAAAATTATCAATTTATTAATCGACCAAAACAATATTTACATTTCTTACAACAAGTGCCAAAAGCAATACTAGCGAAGTTCATGGTGACTGAACAAGACTGGTCAGAGCATCTAGTCAATGTTAAGCAACAATTTCGTACGCGCGAGTTGACCGAGGAAGATGCCATTGTCTTCTTCTTACTTTCAAGAGGATTGTTCCCAGTTGACGTCCAACAAAAAGCTCGTTTTATTTTCATTGACGAAATGCAAGATTTCCCACCCTCTCAAGTTGCCTTACTCCGTGCACTTTATCCAAAAGCTGGCATCAGTTTATGTGGCGACTTAAACCAAAAAGTCTTTGGTAATGAAACGATTGTCAACTCTCTAGATACGTTATTCCCAGAAGAATCTGTGGCGCGTTACCAATTAACCACCAGCTATCGCTCGACACAAGAAATAACCGCGTTTGCCAACCAGTTCCTCTCGCAAGAAGAGCAAGTCCAAACGACGGCACGAAATGGCCAAGTGCCAAGAATCATCCAAGCTAATTCCCAAGCTGCTTTAGGCCAAGCGTTGCTCCAACAAGTGACGAATACCGCTCAAAACCAGCCACATTGGCGCATCGCCATTATCGGAAAATCCGTTCAAGAATGTGAAGCGTTGTATGCCCAACTCGATGAAGAACAACAACACGCCATTCAATTAATCACGACAGAAGATACTTTTATGAAGCGTCGTATCATGATTATTCCGGCTTTTTTAGCTAAAGGATTAGAGTTTGATAGTGTGTATGCTTGGAATATTGGTGACAACTTCACCACTTCCCAAGATCAATTAATCTTATATACGATTGCAACACGTGGGATGCATGAATTGACGGTCTTGGTTCCAAACAACCAAAGTCCGCTACTTGAACAGCTAGATACTACGACTTATCAGTGGCAAGAAGTAGAATAAATCAGATGGACACAACCTTCTTGACGCTTTATTGTGAGTCTACGAAACCTGTTTAAAAATAGCACGAAAAAAGAGAAAATTTCCTATTATTGAAAGGAGATTTTCTCTTTTTCTATGGCTCATATATCATGAAACAATCAAAGCTAAGCAACGTTCGTTCAGCCTAATATCATTGCTCGTCTTACATTAATGGGGCGAAAATTTTCATTGTCCAACCGACAATTTTAGTGAATTTCTTTTCTTTTCGGACATCTTCTAAGGTGATTCGTTGCGATAATGCCATTGTCCCTAAAAAGTCTGCTTCCATCTTTTTGATTTCTTGGACGCCTTCCAAATATACGCCACACTCAAAATGATGATAAAAGCTCCGGTAATCCAAATTAATCGTTCCCACTGTTGCTTTATAGCCATCCACTACAAACACTTTCGCATGCACAAAGCCAGGCGTATATTCATAAATCTCAACCCCTGCTTGGATTAACGTTTTATAGTGGCTTTTCGCTAAAGCAAAGGCATATTTTTTATCTGGAATATGCGGCAAGATAATTTTCACATCCACGCCTCTTTTCGCAGCGAATGTTAAGGCTGTTTCCATCTCACCATCTAAAATTAAATAGGGTGACATAATGTACACATACTCTTGGGCTTTATTTAATAAATCAAAATAGACCATTTCTCCAACCCGTTCATCATCTAACGGTGAATCCGCATAAGGCATCACATAGCCTTCTTCTTCAACGGGACCTTCAGGTGCTTGAGCTGCAATCGAAAGCCACGGCTCAAAATCTAAGTCTTTACTATCGATTGCCCACATCTTCAAGAACATTAAGGTAAAACTTTCGGCAGCTTTTCCTTTAATTTTGACAGCTGTATCCTTCCAATGACCAAACCGCTCAATCTCATTAATATATTCATCGGCTAAATTAACGCCACCGGTAAATGCCGTATGGCCATCGATCACACAGATTTTACGATGATCTCGGAAGTTGTAAACAGTCGACACAAAGGGTTGAATCGGCGAAAATACTTTACACTGAATACCGCATTTTTCTAATTCCTTTGAATACGAACGGGGCAATAAGGAAAATTCACAAAACCCATCGTACATAAAACGAACTTCGACACCCGCTTTGGCTTTTTCAATTAAGATCTCAAGCACAGATCCCCACATATGACCTTTACCAACAATAAAATATTCCATAAAAATAAATTTTTCCGCTTTTTTAAGCTCAATTAATAAATCCGCAAATTTGTCTTCTCCCAATGGATAATACGTCACTTGACTGTTTTTATAAATTGGGAAGGTTTCTATTTTATTGACAAAATGGTGCAATCCTTGTAAATCTTTTGAATCATTTAATGTTTTCATTTCTTCGAAAATCACGGGATCCGTTTGAATTTGATTTTTACTTTTTTTACTAATTTCAACTAACCGTCTTCTTTCAAAGCGATGCCCAAATTCTAAACGGGTATAAAAATAAAGAAAAATACCAATAATCGGTAACACACTAAAGAAAACCATCCATGTTAATTTGACACTACTATCACTCTTACTATTGAATAACGCGATACAACCGATGACGGTTACAATTAATGATCCGCCATAATAGAAATGGACATAGTTAGTCGTCACATAATTAAAAAGTGCCATTAATAGCCCCACTTGAACCAATAATATCACTAAGATAACACCAACCCGGCTAAAGACTAATTGTAACGCACTTTGCTTACTCCTTTTGAATAAGTCATTATTTTCAATTTGCATGCACAACCTCCAAATAATTAAGTAATGGCAACGCTGAATACTTTAGTTGAATAATTTCTAAAATCACTTTTAACTCAGAAAGATTACGGGGATTTTCAATATCAAAAATCCGACTGTGCCGGCCGATGCCCCCATTATCAATTAATCGATTGACGCGATTCCAATCCATAAACTCCTCTAAATCAGTAAATTCACTAATCGGAAAACCGGCGCCGTCAAGAATTTCTGATAGTCGAAAAGACAAAAAAGCACTATCAATGACGATTTCTTTCGACTGAATCTTCTGAATACCAGGTTCTATCACGACGACTTTTTTTGGATCGTTTTCAAGATACCAATCAAGTAAATAAAAGAAGCCAGTCATTCGCGTCGTCTCTTCGAATAAGCGAAAAGAATCTTCTGATTTCCGAAAAACAAGTGGAATTAAATAATGCCTTTTGTAAATAAACATCGGTGCTTGTTGCACTGAACAGTTCAAGTAACGATTCAGATAACTCACTCCTCGATAATCACCTAAACGATACCCTTGCACACCTAAGTGACGATACTTTTGACTTAACCGCGAGCAGTCACTAATCGAAACAGCGATTTCTGTTAATTTTTCATACCCACTCAAAATGCGATCAAATCGTTCTAATTTTACTGTCTCAGCCATTGAATTACTCCTTCACGATTTATTTTAATGGTCGATGTTTAAAGTGCATGGTTGCTTCGACCGCTTCTTGCCATCCTTCGTACAAATTCGCACTCACTTCGGGACTCATTTGTGGTTCAAAGGTTTCGACTTGCGCTGAAATTTCTTTCATTTGATCAAAATCAGCCCAAAATCCGGTCGCGATCCCTGCCAGATAAGCCACGCCTAAAGCAGTCGTTTCTAAAAAGAGGGGTCGTTTAACTGTTGTTTGTAACATATCTGCTTGAAATTGCATTAAGAAATTATTTTTAGACGCCCCACCATCCGCTTTTAAGAGTGAAATTGGGAGGTTTGCATCTTGGGCCATCGTTCTTACGACATCGCACGTTTGGTACGCTAGTGACTCGAGTGTCCCACGAATCAATTGTTCTTTCGTTGTTCCTCGGGTAATACCAAAAATAGCGCCTCTCGCTTCTTGATCCCAATAAGGTGCGCCTAAGCCAGTAAAGGCAGGCACAACATATATTTGATGACTATCCGTTACACTTCCCGCTGCGATTTCCGTGTCTTGCGCGTCATCAATTAATTTCAAGCCGTCGCGCAACCATTGAATAGCCGATCCTGCAACAAAAATACTTCCTTCTAAGGCGTACGTTACTTCACCGCCAATGGCATAACCAATCGTTGTCAGTAACCCATTCGTTGAAATAATCGGTTGCGTACCGGTATTCATTAAGATAAAGGCCCCTGTCCCATAGGTATTTTTTACCGTTCCTTTTTCAAACGCACCTTGACCAATCAATGCTGCTTGTTGATCGCCAGCCATTCCCGCAATCGGAATCTTTTGTCCATAAAATAAGTAGTCATCCGTGTAACCAAAGATTTCTGTATTCGAACAAACCTCGGGAAGGAGACAACGAGGAATCCCAAATAAATCAAGTAACTCTTGATCCCAAGTCAACTCATGAATATTAAAAAGCATCGTGCGACTCGCATTTGTGTAGTCCGTTTTATGCGATTTTCCTTCTGTGAGTTTCCACAGTAACCAAGTATCAATCGTACCAAACAGTAATTCCCCATTTTCGGCCCGTTTTTTAATAGATGGATGATGATCAAATAACCATTTAATTTTGGTAGCCGAAAAATAGGAATCAATCGGAAGCCCTGTTTTTTCTTTGATTAAGGCTTCGTAGCCAAGTGCTTTCCATTCATCTGCGACACTACTAGATTGCTTTGATTGCCACACAATCGCGTGATAAACCGGTTCACCCGTCTGTTTGTCCCATAGAACGGTCGTTTCCCTTTGATTCGTAATCCCTATCGCCGCAATTTCACTTGGTTGGACGTCCCCTTCAATTAAGACTCCTGCAATGACATTTTGTACCGAATTCCAAATTTCAATCGGATCATGTTCTACCCAACCTGGTTGCGGAAAAATCTGCTTAAATTCCTTTTGGCTCGTGGCGTAAGGTTGCCCATTTTTATTAAATAAAATACAACGACTACTCGTTGTTCCTTGATCAATCGCTAAAATATATTTTTGTTTCATACGCACGCTTCCTTTATTAAATATCGTCAGTTCCTCAATTATAGCATAACAAATGTGAGATAAGAATACGTTGTAAATCGCTTTCAACTAGAACAGGGATTTTTCTTTTTAGCAGTCGTTGATTTCATGAAGAAATAACAAACAGTCTCCTCATCCTAGCATCCTCTTAAGAAATTCTTAAAGAAATTAACCATTTTAGGAAATATGTAGTATAATAGGACTATACGAAAGATATTTTTATGCAATAACTTTAATTTATTTTGAAGAAATTTATTCAAACTGGCGTAACAAAGAGTTACAAGGATGTACTAGAGGTTAGGGAGTACATCGTTTAAATGAGAAAGAATTAAACTTTAGTAATAGTCACCAACAACTTTAAATTATGAATATTGATTCGTTAGATAGCCTTCTCTTGATTGAGAGGGCTATCGTTCATTCTACGAAAAAAAACGACGGAAGTTTCTTTTAAAAAAGAACTTCTGTCGTTTTGATGCATTACGCGTCTTCGTAACTAACATTATGGTGAATCTTTTGAACGTCCTCTAAATCTTCAAGAGCATCAATCATTTTTTCGAAAATGACTAAATCTTCTGCACTTAATGTTACTTCGTTTTGAGGAACCATTTCCATTTCAGAGACGTTGAATTTCTCAATTCCTTTTTCTTTTAACGCTTCTTGGATGGCGTGGAAATCTTCTGGTTCACCCGAAACAATAATTTGTCCGTCTTGCTCTTCCACATCACGCACATCAATCTCTTTTTCCATCAAATATTCCAAAATTCCGTCAGCATCTTCGCCCTCAAAGCCAAATAATGCCGTATTGTCAAACATGTAGGCTACCGCACCTGATACGCCCATGTTTCCGCCATTTTTACCAAACGCCGCACGCACGTCAGCTGCTGTACGATTCACATTGTTCGTTAAGGTATCGACGATGACCATTGAGCCATTCGGACCAAATCCTTCATAACGTAATTCAGAGTATTGTTCATCGCCTGAACCTTTCGCTTTATCAATCGCTCGATCAATAATATGTTTTGGAACGTTATAGGTTTTGGCACGATCAATCACGAATTTTAATTTTTGATTCAAGTGAGGATCTGGCTCTCCTGTTTTTGCTGCTGCATAAATCTCAATTCCAAATTTCGCATATGTTCGACTAGTATTTGCGTCTTTTGCGGTTTTCTTTTCTACGATATTTTGCCATTTACGACCCATGGTCTCACTTCTCTTTCTGCTATTTTCAATTGTACTCAATTGCTCAAATATCCTTCATTATTATACTTGTCAAAGGTCCAGATGTGAAGGTTTTTTTGTTTATTTTTGATAGGAAAAAGGAATGCGCCCAAAATTTTGTTCTAGAATGGCCGTTTTTGCCATTTTATAGACTTGATCACTTCGAATGGTTAATGAATAGTGTTGCGCTTCTTGTTTCCCTATTTTCGCAATAATTGGTAATTCACTTTGTTTTTTGACCTTTTTTAAATATTCTTTTCCGACTGCAGTAAAACCTAAGACGCGAATAGATGGGTGATTCCAAGCATCGTGGATATCCTGCTCTTTCATGTTAAGGAGGACATAACAACACAAACGTTGAATGCGCACTTGTGTATAGCGTCTTGTTTTCACGAACTGAAGAAACTCATCAAAATGAGTGGCATTTTTGGCCGCTTCTTTTAAACGATACTCAATTCCTTCATTCATCTGATAAATTTGTTGGAGCGATTCCGGCGACTGTACCGCGAGTTGATACTGTAGGTACGGCCAAAAATCATCCCAAGAAACTTGATAGTCCAACAGTTGAGCAGCCGTTTCAGAAGGGACGACCTTTTCTATCGCGCGTTCTTCTTTTAATGCTTGACGAATAGCCGTTGCACTCGCAATTGATCCACTCAGATTGGTCGAGTGATACGGCGCTGATTTCCTTGTAATTGGAATCAAGGTCATCGGAGCAGGATATTTCGTATTTTCTTGACTATAACTCAAGCCTAAAATATGGTTTGGACTATTTTCACTTTGTGGCAATGTCGGAAATAAATGACGCGTTAGCTGTGCCATTTTCTCCGGGTAAGAAAGATTGGGTTGCGTCATTTCTTGAAAAAGTTGGTCAATCACTACTTTTTCATCGACCAATCGACGCCCTAACGCTTGATAATCGATCGAGACAGCACTATCTGTCCCAAAGCACAAGGACGTGCATTTTAAAGATTGCAAAATAGCCACCGCGCCTTTAGCGAAATAATCCGCTGATTGTACGGCCCATTCAAATGGTAATTCCACTACTAAATCGGCGCCATTGGCTAACGCCGCTTCTGCTCTTTTCCATTTATCAATCACGGCAGGTTCGCCCCGTTGTAAAAAATTGCCACTCATTACCGCTACCACAACTTCTGCCTTCGATTGTGCACGCGCTTGTTGTAAGTGGTATAAATGGCCATTGTGAAAGGGATTATATTCAACGATAACACCACAAGCTTCCATCTTTAAGCCTCCTTCATCTTTCAATAAAAACAGAGGAAAAAGTTAACGTTCACTCTCTCCTCTGTTTCATTTTTATTTATGACAAACAAAAAACCATCGACGACTTTTTTCATTCGGTTCACTATCAATGAAGTCCGCATAGACCTCAACTTTTTGAAAGCCTGCATTTTCGAGCATCAAGCCATACGTTTCTAAAGGATATGTTTTTTCTTGATGTAATTCATCTTCTCGCGTAAACGAACCATCTTCTTCTTGCACAAAAAACGTAAGAAAGTGTTCAATACTATGTTTTTCTTCACCCGCATAGCTTTCCCATAGAAAAGCAAATTCCTCGGTTTGATAATGATAACTATAACTAGGAAAGACCTCGTCAATTTGATACGTGGAGTGAACGTCAAAGATAAATGTCCCTTCGTCTTCTAAAATTTGATAGACTTCATCAAATACTTGTTGGACTTCCATCTCATTTTTCATATAGCACAGTGAATCGGAAAAACACGTGACCGCTTCATAAGTCCCTGTGTCCGCTAAATCGAGCATGTCGCCTTCAACAAATTGAATTTCGACATCACTTTCACGCGCACGTTCACTCGCAATCATTAACATTTCCTCGGATAAATCTAAAGCCGTCACGTCAAACCCATTACGGGCAAATTCCACTGCTAGAGCACCTGTACCGCAAGCGAGTTCCAAAATTTGTTTCTTTTGACCAAGATGACGTAATGAAAATTCCAGCCAACGTTGATATAAACTGGTATCCATCACTTCGTCATAGACAAAAGCAAATGTTTCATAAGCCATCTTACTCGTCGATCCAATCTGAAATGGCTACGAGTGGTGCATCAGACCATAATTTTTCTAAGTTGTAGAATGCTCGTTCAGAAGTACTGAAGACATGAACAATCACATCACCTAAATCAATTAAAATCCATTTTCCACCGTCTTTTCCTTCCACACGGCGAATTTGAACCTTCGCTTTTTGTTCTTCTTCAATAATGGCATCCACAATCGCCGAAATTTGACGGTCTGTGTTTGCTGAACAAATCAAAAAGTAATCGGCTAACAGTGAGATTTCTTTTACTTCTAACGCCATAATATCCTCTGCTCGTTTACTATCGGCTGCTTTGACTGCAATTTCTAACATTTGTTTACTATCTATGATAATCTCCTCCTATGAATGTTTCGCAACCCATTGATTGTATGTCTCAATGGTTTTTGGATAAATTGGAACGTTTTTTCCAATCAAATATTGTAACGTTTGTTTTGTTTCAAAAGCAACTGCCTGATTTAAGTCGAGTACCGCTAAGCGCCTTGCTTCTTCAACGCCAGGAAAATCTCGGCCTGGTTCAATGTAATCGGCCACGTAAATAATTTTACTGAGCAGACTCATCTGAGGTGCTCCCGTGGTATGTAAGCGAATGGCTTCTAGAATATCATGATCAGTAATTCCTAGTTCATGCTCGACAAAGTAGGCACCTACTAAGCCGTGCCAAATGGCGTTCCCCCAGCGAAGTAAATTCAAGTCAAATCCCTTGTTCTCAATGATAAAACGAAACTCATCAGCACTGCGTTCTTTCGCGTAATCATGCGTAAGCGCGGCGATACTCGCTTTTTCAACCGAACACCCATACCGTTTCGCTAAAGCAATCGCACTTTGTTCCACTCCAAGCACATGTTCAAAGCGCGCTTCACTCATTTGCATCTGAACTTGTTGCACTAAAAGCAAACGCGCTTCTTCGGTATACGGATTAAGTTTAATCATTGCGATACAACCCCATTTCCTGAATATACTGATTGACTTTTTGAGGGACAAAATATTGAATCGAACATCCTTGCGCGACTTTTTGTCGAATCATCGTTGAGCTAATTTCCATTAATGGTACATCGACCCAAATAAGTGGGTACGGCGTTTCTTTTGGATAACCAGGACGTTGAATCCCGACAAATTGTACAAGATCGACTAGTTCATCAATCCGGTGCCATGTTGGTAAGTAATCGACCATGTCGCCACCAATAATGAAGAAATAATCAGTATCAGGATTTTTTTCTTTCAACGCAACCAGCGTATCATACGTATAACTTTTGCCGCCACGTTCAAGTTCAATCGTTTCAACGTCTAACAACGGATTATCTTCAATCGCCAGTTGTAACATCTTTAAGCGATGCTCACTGGCAATCGTCGGTTTAGGATCGATGTGGGGCGATGTATAAGAAGGCATTAAAAACACTTTCTCTAATCCTAACCCACGACCAACTTGATCAGCTGCAATTAAATGGGTGATATGAACAGGGTTAAAAGCGCCCCCTAACAAGCCAACTTGTTTGCGAATGGTCGTTTCACTTTTTTCTTCTTCCACAAGGGCCAATGTTCGGTTCTTTTTTTTGATTGCCATTGCCATATCACACTCCACTAAATTTTATTAACTTCAAGTGAAATTTTTCTATATTTATCAGTCGCTGATGGTTTGTATACCACCAAAATCTTACCAATTGTTTGAACAACTTGACATTTTAACGCTTGTTCTAAAATTCCAGCGACTTCTTCTGGTGTTTCATCCGTGTTTTGCAACAATGATACTTTAATTAATTCTCTTTTTTCCAACGCTTCACCGATTTGATGAATCATTGCGTCATTTACTCCGCCTTTTCCAACTTGAAAAATTGGATTTAAATGATGCGCTTGACTGCGCAAATAACTTTTTTGTTTTCCTCTTAATGCCATGATTTTCTCCTTAAATTAACGCTTTTCTTTTTAATACGGCTACCCCTTTAGGCGCCCACCCTGCAACAACGCAAGGTTTTGTAACAGTAATCCACCCAAGGCCAGAAAAAACAATATCTGTTTTTTCTTTGATTGAGAATTCATAACGAACCAATTCAGGGAAATCAGCTACTTCCTCTTCACGAGGTGGCTGTAATAACCCTCCGACATGTTTTTGATAAAATTCATCCGCTTTTTCTAACTTTGTCCGATGAATATCTAAATCATTTGATAAGTAGGCCACAAACGGACAACGCTCACCTTGAATAAAATCAAAACGTGCTAATCCACCTAAGAATAAAGTCTGTGCTGGATTTAATTGATACGTTTTTGGTTTAATTTCTTTGTGTGGCGTGACAATTCTTAAATCTTTTTCGCCCAAATAGTGTGCCATTTGATGGCGATGAATAATTCCTGGCGTATCAATCAAGAAATGGCCATCGTCTAGCGGAATTTCAATTTTGTCCAATGTTGTTCCTGGAAAACGTGAAGTCGTTATTAACTCTTGAATACCAGAAGTTTGCTTAATAATTTGATTAATTAAGGTCGACTTTCCAACGTTTGTAACACCAACAACGTAGACATCGCGCCCGTGGCGATGTTCCTCAATCGCATCGAGTAGTTGGGTTAATTCTTGTGGCTTTTTCGCACTCGTTAATAAGACATCAATCGGGCGTAAGCCAACTTCATGCGCACGCTCTCTCATCCATTGCGTCATTTTAGCTGGTTTTAATGATTTTGGTAAAATATCCACTTTATTCCCGACTAATAAGACTGGATTATCACCTACAAAACGATGTAATCCTGGAATCAGCGAACCATTAAAATCAAAAATATCGACAACATTAACAATCAACGCTTCCGTATCGCCAATTTCATTTAGTAATCGCAAGAAATCATCATCGGTTAATGACACATCTTGGATTTCATTGTAGTGACGTAGACGGAAACATCTTTGGCAATACACTTCCCCAGTCTCTAATCCTTTTTCTAAAGCCGATGCTGGTGTGAATCCAAGTCCTGTCTTCTCATTTGTTTGAATGGTGACGCCACAACCAATACATTGGATTTTTTCTGTCATTTTAACTCCCCTTGCCATTTCATTTCTGGATTTTTCGCTAATAAATACTTCATAATTCTTCTTTCAAGCAAACGATTAAATTGGGTTTTCCAACTATCTGTTGCAATCACTGGTTTCACTAGGACACTTCGAACACCAGCGCTGTGAGCGGATTTGATGTCTGTCATGATTTGATCGCCTACCATAATGACCGCTTCTTTCGGTAAATTTAAACGCGTCAATGCTTGATTGATGCCTCTTGGAAAAGGCTTGAGCGCGCGCGCAATAAAATCAAGATTTAAAGCAGTTAGTGCCTTTGCTACCCGATCATGGTTATTATTTGAAACCACGATGACGGGAATCTTTGCTGCAGCCATCGTTGCTAACCAAGCCCGTAATTCTTCGGTACCATTGGGGTTGTCCCAAGCAATCAAGGTATTATCTAAATCTGCTAAGATCGCTTTTACACCTTGTTTCTCAAGTTGTTCTGGTGTGATTTGATAAATTGCTTCTAACATCCAAGTTGGTTTGTATTTTGAAAACATATTTTCTCCTTTAATGAAAAAATCAAAGAGCACCGCATTGTACTCTTCAACCCTTGATTATACAACAAATACGAACTAAAAAAAAGTTCTAACGTTCTATTTGCGGATTATTCTTCATTCCCTTGGGTAATTGTTAAAATCTGCTGATAAGCCGTTGGGGTAGCTGCTAAAAAATGTTGACGATCTTGAAGATCAAGTGGCTTCCCGTCGATGCGAGACATTTTCATTCCCATTGCTTCAATCAAGACACCACCCGCTGCATAATCCCAAGGAGCAAGGTTTGAAATATAACCCACGCGCCGTCCCATGACCATGTGATTTAGTTCAACACCGGCACAACCAGACATGCGAACGCCCATCGCTTGTTGGGTTACCTGTTGAATATCTCGTACATTCTCGCGATACATTTTTGTATTTACACCTAGTAAACCATCTTCTAACCCTAAGTCTAGCGGCTGAGCAAGGCGTTCTTCGTCACGAAAGACACCGACACTCGGTCCACCCCAAAGAAATTCATTTTTCATAACATCATAGACGAATCCAAGGATTCCTTTTCCGTCTTCATACACCGCTACCATGATACAAAAATTCTCGCCTTCTAGCACAAAATTCATCGTCCCATCGATGGGATCAATAATATACACGCGGCCAGTGACGTCTTCTAAGCGATCTCGATCATTTTCCTCCGCTAGGATTTTAGCTGTCGGATCAAACGTAGCAATTTTCGACACTATAAAATCTTGAATCGCTTTATCCAAATTCGTCACAAGATCTGTTCGACTCGATTTTGTATCCACGACGAGCTGATTTTCTAATAACGCACTTTTTAACATTTCACCGGCTTCCGTCATCCAATATTTCACTTCATTAATTAAGATTTGCATGCAATCATCCTTTCATTTTGAGCAGGGCTTTTTTATTTTCTTTCGCGAATTTTACAGTGTGATAGAGCGAGTAACCTGAAATCAGTTCAAAATCTTTGCCTAGTCTTCTTTCTTCTCCAATACTTTTCACTACCGTTTTAAATGCTTGATATTTCTCTAAAAA
This sequence comes from Enterococcus aquimarinus, assembly GCF_001885765.1. Taxonomy (GTDB): domain Bacteria; phylum Bacillota; class Bacilli; order Lactobacillales; family Enterococcaceae; genus Enterococcus_I; species Enterococcus_I aquimarinus. The sequence continues at coordinate 33,573 of NZ_JXKD01000019.1, forward strand.
CACTTGATTCGAAATGCCCTTTTCATAGGCTTGTTCTAACGCTTCCCATAAATCCATGACGGTAATCATTTGATTGGTGGTCCACTGAATGTCAATTGGGTATTCATAATCTTTCATTTTTTAAAACCTCGATCATTTTTATATTTACTGCTTCTATTTTAACATAACTTCAAAGAAAACCAAAAGTCAACCAGACCCGCCCGTTCAACTTATCCACGAATTCTATTCTAGTCAGGCGTTTACTAGACTGGGTTCTACAACTTTTAGTGTTCACGAGTGATATTCGTATCATCCTTCAACACTTTTTTCTGGATAGATCATTTTTAGTATTCCTACAGTTTGAAGCTTTCTAGCTGAAGTGTTACACAAAAGCCTGTGACTGTATCCGTAGGCTCGATGCGGTCTCTCATCTACCCCTTACAAAGCGATTTTTCTTAGAGTAGCGCGATTCCATCCACACCATTTGGCGAAGAATTCCTTGTTTGCCTCTTTTTGATGGAAATAAAAAATAAACCCTCTAGAAGCAAGGCTTCTAAAGGGTTTGTTGGCTTTTATGCGTGGATTGGTAATCCTAAAGCTAATTCAGCAGCATCCATTACGATTTCTCCTAATGATGGATGTGGATGAATCGTTAAGGCAATATCTTCTGCATTCATGCCAGATTCGATCGCTAATGCGAGTTCAGAGATCATATCTGAAGCACCAACACCAGCGATTTGTGCGCCAATGATAACGTGATCTTCGATAGTTGTTACTAAACGGATGAATCCTTCTGATTTACCAAGTGATAACGCACGGCCGTTACCAGCAAATGGGAATTTAATTGCTTTTGCTTCAATTCCTTTTTCTTTTGCTTCTGCGATTGTTAAACCAACAGAGGCTAATTCAGGATCTGTAAAAGCAACTGCAGGCATTGCTTTGTAATCAACTTCTACTTTTTCACCTGAAATGGCTTCAGCAGCGATTTTCGCTTCGTAACTTGCTTTATGCGCAAGTGCAGCACCAGGAACGATATCACCAATTGCGTAGATGTTTGGAATGTTTGTGCGACCTTGTTTGTCAACTGGAATTAATCCACGTTCACCAATTGTCACACCCGCTAATTCTAAGCCCATATCGTCAGTGTTTGGACGACGACCAACAGTGACCATGACATAGTCAGCAGTAATTGTTTCTTGTTTTCCATCGACTTCGTAAGAAACAGTCACGTCAGAACCATTATCAACGGCTTCTTTTGCCATCGCTTTTGTAACGATTTTAACGCCTTTTTTCTTGAAGTCATCTTCAACAATTTTCACCATATCTTTTTCGTAAGTTGGTAAAATTTGTGGTGAACCTTCTAAAATCGTGACTTCTGCGCCTAAGTTCGCGTATGCGCCACCTAGCTCAGCACCGATAACACCGCCACCGATGATTACTAATTTTTTCGGAACTTCTTTTAAGTTTAATCCGCCAGTCGAATCAATGACACGACCTTTGAATTTAAATCCAGGAATTTCAATTGGACGAGAACCAGTTGCCACAATTGCATGTTTGAATTCATATGTTTGAGCGGCATCTTCTGTGATAACACGTAATGTTTTATCGTCAACGAAGAATGCTTCTCCTTCAATGATTTCTACTTTGTTTTTCTTTAATAAGAAACCAATACCAGAAGTTAATTTATTTACTACGCCATTATCTTTCCAATCTTGTGTTTGAGTAAAGTCTAAAGCAACTTCTTTTGCACTTACGCCAAACATTTGAGAGTTTAATGCCTCTTGGTAATGATGACCTGCAGCAATTAATGCTTTGGAAGGGATACATCCAACGTTTAAACAAACGCCTCCGATATATTCTCTTTCAATAATCGCTACTTTTTGGCCCATTTGAGCGGCACGGATGGCAGCTACATAGCCACCAGGTCCCGAACCGATTACAACTGTATCTAATTCTAAAGCGAAATCTCCAACTACCATGTGTTTATCATCCTTCCATTAATAGTAACTCTGGATCTGCTAACAGACGTTTAATATTGTTCATTGCTTGTTGTGCTGTTGCACCATCAACAATACGGTGGTCAAAACTTAATGATAATTTCATTACGCGACCAACGACAATTTCGCCTTCTGCATTCACAACAGGTTGTTGAGCAATTGTACCAACACCTAAAATGGCTACTTCTGGGTAGTTAATAACTGGTGTGAAGAATGCTCCGCCTACTGAACCAATGTTACTAATTGTCACTGTACCATTACGCATATCATCTGCTGCTAATTTACCTTCGTGCGCTAAAGCTGCTTTACCGTTGATTTCATCTGCAATTGCAAATAAACCTTTACGGTCAGCGTCTTTTACGTTTGGTACGTATAAGCCGTTCGCAGTATCTGTTGCGATTCCGATATTGTAATAGTTTTTGTAAACAATTTCTTGTGTTGCATCATCAATTGATGCATTCATAATTGGGAATTTTTTCATTGTTGCAGTTAATGCTTTTACAACATATGGTAAGAATGTTAATTTCGTATTTTGCGCTGCGGCAACATCTTTAAATTTCTTACGTTGATCCCATAGGTTTGAAACTTCTACTTCATCATGTAAGGTTACATGTGGAGCTGTGTGTTTGCTATTCACCATTGCTTTAGAAATTGCTTTACGCATTGGTGTTAATTTTTCACGTGTTTCCATTTCAACTAAGTTTGAGCTGAATGCTTTTGGTGCTTCTTTAGGAGCTGCTGCTTCTGCTGGAGCTTGTGTCGTTGCAGTAGATGCCACACTTTCTTGGGCTGCAGGAGCTGCGACTGCAGAACCGCCAGCTAAGAATGCTTGGATATCTTCTTTTGTCACACGTCCACCTTTACCAGTTGGTGTCACTTGTGTAATATCCACGTCATTTTTACGTGCAAATTGACGAACAGATGGCATTGCTAAAACAGTTGCATTTGGATTCGCTGCCGCCACAACCGGTGCGCTTCCAGCAGACGCTGTTTCTGCTTTAGGTGCTGCTGTTGGTTCTGCAACAGATGCTGCAGTGTTATGACCAGGTGCGTCAATTTCAACTAACACATCACCGACGTTCGCAACAACGCCTTCTGCTACAACAATATTTGTGACTGTTCCAGTTACTGGAGATGGAAT
>NZ_JXKD01000002.1 GCF_001885765.1 Enterococcus aquimarinus
ATTTTTGGTCTAACTTTTGGGGGTCGCTTCAAAGTGAAGGGCAGTCTTTTTTACGTTTAAGGAAATCTTACTTTGCTAAACGATAAATCGCGTCAGCGTAGATAACTGCTGCACGGAATAAATCATCAAGACTCATAAACTCATTGGCTTGATGCATGGTATCTGTAAAACCTGGGAACATTGCGCCAAAAGCGACACCGCGTTTTAATAAACGGCCATATGTTCCACCACCGATAATTTGTTCGTATCCTTTTTCGCCGGTATGCTCTTCATAAACAGCTAATAACGTTGCAACGAGGGGATCTTCTACTGGCACATAGTGGGGACCTGAATGTTTTTCATCCACTTTTAGGGTTGTCACATATTGACCAATTGAATCCGTGATTCCAGCAGCTAATTGTTCTTTCCCGGTTCCTTGCGGGTAACGGAAGTTAAAGTTGATATAGGCCCCTTCTTCTCCTGCTACAAATTCAAATAATCCCGCATTCATTGTCAGTTTGCCCATTTTTTCATCTTCATAAGCAACCCCTAATTTTTCGCCATAAACATCTAAGTGAATATGAGCAGCTACTGTCAGGTAATTTTTTGCGCCGCCACCAAAATCAAATTCATTTAAGAAAGTAGCTAAATACGTTGCAGCATTGACGCCAGCTTGTGGACTCGCACCATGGGCACTTTTTCCGATTAATTTAAATGAAACGACTGTATCATTTAGTTCCGCTGTACCAGAAACACCTGATTTTTCTAAATAAGCATGATAAGCTTCTTTTAAGGATTCTGCTTTTTCAACAGAAGGAGCCGTTACAACAGCTGTTACATCTTGGGGAACCATATTTGGTCTTAAGCCCGCTTTAAACGTTTTTAACTCGTAAGATCCACCATTTGTACTAGCAAATTGAGGTGCGACAGAGATATTACCTTTTTCGCCATTAATAATTGGGAATTCTGCATCCGGTGCAAAACCAAAGTCTGGCATTTCTTCATGTTCAAAATAATAATCCATGTCTTTCCAAGTGCTCTCTTCATCGGAACCCACGACAAAACGAATTTTTTTCGACACTGGTAAGCCAAGTTCTTTAATAATTTTTAGCCCGTAATAGGCAGCCATACTAGGTCCTTTATCATCTGAAGAACCTCGAGCATAAATTTTATTATCTTTAATCACTGGAACATAGGGATCAGTATCCCAACCATCACCTGCTGGCACAACATCCATGTGACCAAAAATCCCTAAAATCTCTTCGCCTTCACCGTATTCAATATGACCAGCATAATTATCTACGTTTTTTACGACAAACCCATCGCGCTCGCCATAACTTAACATGTGTAATAAAGCATCACGAGGACCCGGACCAAATGGCGCATCTGCCGTTATTTTATCGTCTTCACGTTCGCTTTTCACTTTTAAAAGTTCTACTAAATCATCTAATAACGCTTCTTTGCGTTGATCGACTTCTTGTTGCCAATTCACTGTCATCTTTTTCCCTCCAAATGATCGTTTCTATTATTATCATACCACTTCTGTTTTCAAAAGTGGGTATTTTCCATCGAAAAAAATCGTAGGACAGTCACTTTTACAAGCTTGTCCTACGATTAACTAATCTGTTTAATTAACGACGTAAAGCTTCCACGTCACGTGCAATCACTAATTCTTCATCTGTTGGAATTAAGAAGACTTTGACTGTTGACTCTGGTGTAGAGATTTCTAATTCTTCTCCACGCTCTTTATTTTTCTCTGCGTCTAATTCACAACCAAGCCATGTTAATTTACTCATGATGTTAGCACGTGTTGCAGAATCATTTTCTCCGATACCTGCTGTGAAGACAATCGCATCGACACCGTTCATCACTGTCACGTAGCTACCGATGTATTTGCGAATGCGATCCGCAAAAATATCTAACGCTACACGAACTTCTTCTTTATCCATGTTGTTTTCTAAATCACGCATATCACTTGAAATACCTGATAATCCTAGTAAACCAGATTTTTTATTTAAAATATTAATCATTTCATTAATATCGATATCTAATTTCTCCATTAAATATGGTAAAACAGATGGATCGATATCGCCAGAACGAGTCCCCATTGTGACACCAGCAAGTGGCGTGAAGCCCATTGAAGTATCAATTGATTTTCCACCTTCAACAGCGGTAATAGAAGCACCATTTCCTAAATGACACGTAATAATTTTTGTTTCTGCAAGTGGTTTGCCTAACATTTCAGCTGCACGTTCTGAAACATAACGATGACTCGTTCCGTGTGCACCATATTTACGGACACGTAGCGTTTCATAGTACTCTCTTGGCAAGCTGTATAAGTAGTTTTCTTCTGGCATTGTCGCATGGAAAGCTGTGTCAAACACGGCTACGCTGATGATGTTTGGTAGTAAATGTTTAAATGCACGAATTCCCATTGCGTTCGCTGGATTATGTAATGGCGCAAAATCTGCCAAAGCTTCGATATTTTTTAGCACTTCGTCATCAATTACGACTGAGCGATCGTAGAATTCTCCACCATGAACCACGCGGTGACCAACACCTGTGATTTCGTCATATGTTGCTAAGATTCCTAAATCAATTAATTGATCTAATAACATTTTAACCGCAACATCATGGTCTGGAATATCAATAATTTGTTCGAATTTTTGACCTTCTCCATACTTAATGGTAAAGATTGAATCGTTTAATCCGATACGCTCAACGATTCCTTTCGCGATAACTGTTTCTTCTGGCATCCCATAAAGTTGCCATTTTAAACTTGAACTTCCAGCATTAATTGCAATAGTTTTAGACATGTTTTGTTCTCCTCAATATTCATTTTATATTTTTAAATCCGCAAAAATAATTTTACGCTTTTTAAACGAGACTAAATATTTTCTTTTTTCCATTTCGCTACTTGTTGGAAAAATTGATTAATCTTTTGTGGATCTTTCAACGTCGTCAGTTGAGCCACCAGAATTTCTTTTGCTTGCTGTGCTTTAGGACCTTTATTTTGTAAGATTACAATACTTTTTCGTGATGCTTTGTGTTTAAACAACTCATCTGGCAATTGAATAATCCCTTGTAAATAAGCCGTCTTACCGAGCCATTCTTTAAATCGATCACTTTGATCACTTTCTAAGAAATTACTTGGCAGTAAAAATAACCCAATACCATCTTCTTTTGTCTTTTTCATTCCTTGTTCTAAAAGGAGATGATGGGCATACGTATGACCCGTTTTGGCTACCATTTCAAAGGATCCCGCAATTGAATCAATCGGATAATACCCCACTGGTAAGTCACCGACCACCACATCAACTTGCGTATCAAATGATTGCTGTAACGCATCTTGATGATAAAATTTCGCGTCTGTTTGAATCCATTGACTTGTTGCCGCCGCGATGGCAATTAACACTTCATCATTATCAATCCCAATACCGGTAACATCATAACCAGAGAGCGCTAAATTCGTTAATAAGGTTTGTAACAAATTGCCAGTCCCTACGCTCGGATCAAAAATCGTTAGGGGTTCTTTCTTATTTGAATAGAATTGCTCAATTAAATAGACAAATAAAAAACCGATACTATCTGGCGTCAGTTGATGGTTGGCTTGTACGGGTTCTTTTTGCGTCCCTTTTAAGAGCAACAACTGCGCAAGTTTACGGATTTCTTCTGCTTCTAGCTTTTGTTCTTTTAATACTTGATATATTTCTTGGAGTCTTTGAACGGTTGGTTCATCTGGCGTTCCTTCAAGCACTTGAATCTGATAGTCATCTAACAGGTTTTCAACTTGCTCGAGATAGGCATCAAAAAAAGAAGTTTGTAAGGCCTTCTGTAACAATTCAATGGCTTCAAAATTCAGATGAAAGCTTGTTTCAACCTTTTCCACTGACATAAGACACCTCATTTCAATTAATCACTATAACAACTTATATTCCTGTTTAATTTTAGCTGATTTTTCACAAATAATCAACCGCTTGTACCTATCAATTTTATTTTCTCTTTTTTATCAGCAAAAAAAGAGAAAATAGAGTCTTTATAAAGTAAGATGACTCTTCTTTCTCTTTCTCATTTACGATTTGTCGTATGATTTTCGTCTAACGAAGGGGCTTGCATCTTTTGAATTAAACGAGGGTCTTCTGTATCATTCTTGCTTGTAATCTGTTTACTTTCGACAGTCTCTTCTGTCTCGTCTTGTCCGTCAACTTCTTCAATCACTACCTCAAACTTTTTCTGATAGTCTGACGTGGAGGCAGTCATGAGTAAATAGGGTGCTTGATAGACATAACTGACGCTGCCTGTACTATAAAAGATTTCTCCTGAAGACGCACGTTGTGCTGGTGGAGTTGCGACATACTCTGCTAAAAAAAGTTCTTTCATGATGGCCATTTCATAGTACCGCTTGCTTCTTCCGGTAAACAGCGTTGTAATTCGTGCGTTTTGGGCCATTGATAAAAACAAGAGACTTAGCAAGCTAATCGTTAAAATGGCTAAGATAAATACACTACCTTGATACTTGCGGGATTGTCCATTGACCACTTTTTATCTCTCCATTTGTAAAAGTAATTGTAAATAAAATCGTTTCCCCTTGTCGTTCAAAGATAAGATTTGTAACTTGCGTCAGTAAAGGCTCCACTCCGCCATTATCACTTAAATAAACCGCTTGTTTGTCTTGGCTTCGTTTAATCGCAAACGTCACTTGCTTGCCTTCATGTAACTTTGTTCGATTGAAAATCAGTTCGCTTTTTCCAACACTTTTGAATGTTCCTAAAGTAAACTGATTTTCTAATTGGACTAAAAAAACATGCCACTCCAATTCTTGCCGCCCCTGAATCCGTCGATTGATTTCCTGGCTTTGCGTAAATACACCTGATAACATTAAAAAGATCAAACTAAGCATACTTAAAGTGGCCAAACACTCTAATAAGGTGAAGCCAGCATATTTAGGGGAAGTGTTCAATTCGGATGTGCTGGTTTTCTTCGGTACTTTCGACATAAAATAACGTCTCCAATTGATAATTTATTTGATACTTTCCTCCACGTGTTAATGAATACGCACCTGATTTTTGCTGTGTGTTGCGCGCCTTTGAGATTTCTTCATACAAGACACGGTATTGTTGCAGCTCTCGTTGTTGCTGTTCACTCATCATTAGAAACTGAAGACTCCCTTGATAAAAGTAAATCACGGCAAATGAGATCACGGCAAAGGCAAGCAAACTTTCAAGAAAGACCACACCATCGTGTCGATTACTTCGTCGGTGAAATTTGTTTTTCATAATGTCCTTTCCCAAACAAAAAGGAATAGAGCACTTCTATTTGCTCATTTTTCCAAGTAAAGAGAATTTTCCGCGAAATCCCCATATTCCCTGTGTCTTTACTAAATCGAATGAGTGGAAAGTCACTGACTTTTAATACAGGGGGAATCGGTAAGATGATTCGGTATTCGTGATCTAAGTCAAATACCAAGCGGCGTTCTCCTTCTGCTTCTCGATAAAATTCGGTAAATTCATCTGAAAAAAGGGAAGATTGCTGCGTTAATAAGATATTTTTTTCAAATTGATTCAGAAATTGATACACGGTTACTCTTTCTTGCACTCGTGGCACAAACACAATCGAGACACTGGCAAAAAGACTAACGAGTAACAAGACGAGTAGCATCTCAATTACGGTATAACCGTCGTATTTCTTATGCATGTTATTTCCCTTTGATGTATTCATTATAGAGGTCTTGCTTTTTGGTATCCCCTTTAATGAGGTTATCCTTGATGTATTCTTCTGTGACTGGCTTTCCGGTAGAGAACTCTTGTAATTCAATTTGGGTTTTCATTGACTCTACAATTGCGTGATTGCCTTTATCCAACACAGTATCTTTTTCTTGCGCTAAATTTGGAATAAATAACAACACAAGGACACTAATGATCAATAAAACAATCATCATTTCCACTAAAGTGAACCCAGCATGTAATTTCTTTTTCATTCTAACATCCCTCCGATATTTCCATAAATTGGTAAGAACATTGCCACATAAATGGCCACAATCACTACAGCAATCAACACAAAAACGATTGGTTGAATTAAACGAATGGTTTGTTCCATTTTTGCAACGATTTTTTTCATCAATAATTGTTGATAGATTAACAATTCGTCCCCTAATCTTCCTTTGATTTCTCCTTGAAAGACAATCAGTGAAAACTCCGGGGTTAAAAAAGAATAATGGGATAACTGATCCGTGAGTAAAATCCCTTCTTGTAAGCCTTGATTGATTTCTTGGGCTAGTGCGACCATTAAGGTTTGATTGGGTAATAACACTAAGATGCTGAGTATTTGCTTCATTTCAAATCCTTCTTTGAATAATTTGCCCCACTCTAAAGAAAAATAACTTGTTTGATATAGCGTATAGAAGGAGCCTACAAAAGGCAGTCGACTGATGAATCGCGCTTTTGCTAAAATCGATTTTCTTTTAAAATACCATTGAATGATGAGTGCGACTAGAATCATCCCTAGAAGCCCTATCCCTAGAATAATGGGACTATAACGCATCACCCAAATTCCCCAATGATCGGCTTGTACCATATCTGATGCTAAGAGTTGCGGTAATAAAATATAACGCATGCTTAAAAGCATCCCGGAAGAAAACACGAGTAAAACGATCGGGTAACTAATGATTTTTTTTAATTCTGCGGTTTGTTGATTCATGATCGTTAACTGTTGCGAGATATTTTGTAATGCTTCGACTAAGTTGCCATGGACTTCTGCTAGTTGAATTTGCATCACTTCTTGGGTCGTAAAGCCCATTAAATCAAAACATTCCGCTAAAGATTTACCGGTACTCAGGGCTTCCGTCATGATCGTCAATAACTCTTGTGAGAACGATTGACTGCGAATCATCACGTGCAGACTTTCTTGAATACTAAAACCATTTTCGAGGAGTAAAACAAACATTTCTAAAAATTGGTACCTTACTCTCAACCCTTTTTTCATATGATTTCGCACTCGCTTTTAATCCGTTGATAGCGAACTTCCCAAGGCTCACTCACGCATTCTGTCATAAAAAATTCATACGCCAACAACGCTTTACTTTGAGCGTCGCGCGTAAAAAAGAGTTGCTGGTAGATGACACCCATTAAACAATTTTCTAACTCTGTACTACTTCCAACTAAGTCGATGATCCGGCTTTTTGTTTCCTCGACTCCTTTTGCATGAATGGTCGCAAAGACTTTATGTCCCGTTAATGCCGCCCGAATAGCCGCTTTAGCCGTTAATTCATCGCGTATTTCCCCTATGATTAAGACGTCCGGGCGATGACGTAACGATAACTTAATTAATTGATCATAGGTTTGATGAATTTTGTCATTCGTTTGAAGTTGCAAAAAATGAGGTGCTTCAATTTCAACTGGATCTTCAATGGTAATCACTTGGCCTTTCATTTGTTGCGCTAAATAGTACATAAAAGTTGTTTTCCCTGAACCAGTTGGACCACTAAATAAATAGAGTCCCATTTTTTGCTTCATATTTTCATAGATGACTTCGACGTCTGTGGGATAAAAATAGCCTAATTGTTGCTCTTCAATCTGATGTAAAAAACGGACAACTAAACTTTCTTTTCCTCGATAATCGCCTACCGTTGATAACCTGAGACGTTGCTCGCCTTGATTCAAGGGATACGTGATTGCACCAAGTTGGGCTTTTCTCTTCTCTCCGACATCCATTTCACCTAAATATTTAAAGCGTGCAATCAATTTTTGGGCGGTCTCGACACTCAACTCATTATTAAAAGGAATCATTTGATGGTCTTTCCGATAATAAACCGCGACACTTTCATTTAAAAAATAAATGTATAAGTCTTGCATGCGTTGTTCAACACCATAAGTAATTAGTTCATCTGAGATCGTTTCAATTCGTACCACATCTTTATCCTCCCTTCATCGATAAATTTACGCAAACGAAGCGTCTTATTTTTTGAAGAAATAAAAAAAGAGGCAAATTACTTTTCCTCTTCGTTCGATGATGGCTCGCAAATATCCCTTCCCTATGAACGACAAAAAGCCAAAAATCGGATGACAATCCTTTTCTGGCTTTTTAATAGTCGTTTATTCAGTTTTTAATAGCTAACGCCTAGCACGTTGGTAGCTTTACTGATAAATAAAGAATTCCCCAATTGGCGTTTTGGTTTTCAGGTCTCCTTGTTTCGTTAAGATAAAATGATCCATTTTTTCACTATTTGTCATGACGACAACGACATCGGTTTTCTTTCCTGCCGCTTTGACCTTCGCCAAATCCATTTCGGCTAAAAGTGTTTCTGGTGTTACTTGGTCGCCCACTTGAACTTTTACCGTAAACGGCGTCCCTTTTAACTCAACGGTATCCAACCCCATATGAATTAAGATTTCGGCTCCAAGTGGTGTTAAAATACCTATCGCATGTTGCGTTTCAAAAATACTAATCACTTCACCTGTCACCGGCGCATAAATCTTGCCGTCCGTTGGTTGTAATGCAAAACCTTCGCCCATTATTTTTTTGGAGAAGACAGGATCTGGTACCTCGTCTAAGGCAATGATGTTTCCATTTCCGGGAGAAAATAATAATTCTTTTCGAATATTTTTTTCAGCATTCGTGGTTAACTCTGCCACTGATTGTTCAACTGGAACCGAAGCTTCCGTAGACGCACCACTCGTTGCGACTTGCGCTTCTTTATTAAAAATGCCTTGTTTTTCAAAGAAAATCGTTAAGAAGATTGGCACAACGACTGCAATCGCCATGGCAATTGCGAAGGATAACCAACCGCCACCTTCTGTTCCATTAATGGCCAAAATCCCTGGCAAGCCACCAACACCGATCGCATTTGCTCGAACACCCATAATATTGTTGAACATCGCCGCTGTACCTGAACCAATCATTGCGGCTACAAAAGGATACACATATTTTAAATTAATCCCAAACATCGCGGGTTCCGTTACACCTAAATAGGCTGAAATCATCGACGGAACCGATACTTGTTCTTCTTTTTTGTTGCCACGGTGTAAGAAAATAATAGCCAACACCGCTGAGCCTTGAGCGATATTCGATAAAGCAATCATCGGCCATAAGTTTGTCGTATCATACGTGGCAATCAACTGCATATCAATCGCATTCGTCATATGATGTAACCCCGTAATCACTAGTGGAGAATAGAGCATGCCGAAGACGAAACTAAATAGCCAACTAAAGGAAGAAGTTAACCCCGCATTTACCACTTTAGAAATCAAATCTCCTAACCACCAACCAACTGGTCCTAAAACAGCATGCGCGACTAAAATCGTCGGTAGCAAGGCAAATAATGGTACAAAAATCATTGAGATTGCTTCTGGAATACGCTTTCTAAAAAATATTTCTAAATAGGCAAGTAAGAAACCTGCTAACATCGCTGGAATCACTTGCGCTTGATAACCAATTTTATCCATTTGAAAGAAGCCGAAATCCCAAAACGGAATATCTGCTGCAGCGGTTGTTCCGACAGAATAAGCATTTAATAATTGAGGAGAGACGAGTGTAATTCCGAGAATAATACCTAAAATTTGGGTTGTCCCCATTTTACGAGTGATACTCCAAGTAATTCCAACGGGTAAAAAGTGAAAAATCGCTTCACCTGGTAACCATAAGAAGTCATTGACCCCATTCCAAAAAACCGAACGCGATGCCAACGTGGCTCCATCAAAATTAATTTCACCTAAGACATTTCGAAAACCTAAAATAAGTCCACCCACAATAATTGCTGGAATAATTGGCGTAAAAATTTCAGCTAAGACAGCGATTGCTCTTTGAAACGCATTTTGATTTTGTTTCGCTAAATTCTTCGTTTGTTCTTTAGAGACACCTTCAATACCAGAAACGGCCGTGAATTCATTGTAAAAAGTCGAGACATCATTCCCAATAATAACTTGAAATTGCCCCGCGTTCGTAAACATTCCTTTGACACTTTGGAGCTCTTCAATCGCTTTTTCATTTGCTTTTGAAGGATCATTTAACACAAACCGCATTCTTGTCGCACAATGAGTGACTGCTGCAATATTTTCTTTTCCACCAACAAATTCCAAGAGCTTTTCGACATCTGCTTGATATTTCCCCATATCCTCTCTCCTCCTAAATTGTATATACATGTTTAGTACAGTTTTATCATAGCGGTATTTGATTTTTTTTGCAAGCGTTTTTATTTATTTTTTATCGAACTACCCCTTCTACTTGTATTCCCTTACATTTTCATTTATCATACTTGTATAGACAAGATGAAAGGAGCCGTTAACGCATGGTGTATTTAAGACTCTCAAGAATTAAAACGCAATGGGAAGCTGCTTTAAGTAGTGGTGAAAGTAAACTGTTTGAGACATTCGATTTCTTACAGGTTACGCGTTTACAAAGCTGGTTAGAAAAAAAACAAGTAATGGGTGGGTATTTTTTAGAGAAGGTATTCTTTGAACATCAACACAAGAAAGTTGCACTGGATGCTTATTTGACTGAAACCTTAAACCGGCCTTTCGTCGTCAGTACGAAAGAAGGATGGCAACAACAATGTCAAGAACTCCCTTGGAAACTGACTTATGAAGGCTATTATCCAGGGATAGATGAATATTCCATCGAATCATTGTTAACTGTTGGCAATGGCTATCTGGCAATCCGAGGCACCACTCCTGAAATGAACATCAGTGACGATTGTTATCCAGGAACGTATCTGGCTGGACTTTATAATACGGTCGAGTCTCTCGTAGAATCAGAAGTGATCACGAATGAAGACTTTGTCAATATTCCTAACGCACAAAAAATGACCCTTTTGATTGACGGACAAGCCGTCGATTTTGCTCCTCATCAGTTGCTTTCAATGACGAGAGAACTCGATTTGAAAACAGGTCTCTTCCAAAGCTGGGCCACTTTCTCTTTTCCGGATGGCAAACAAATCGCCGTTCACACACAGCGTTTTGTCAGTATGGCTGCTGTTCAGCAAGTTCACCTTCGCTATACGTTTAAACCCCTAAACTTTTCAGGCGACATTTCGTTTGTTTCGGAAATAGACGGCGATGTATACAATTACAACGTCGCGCGCTACCGTAAATTAACCAAGCACCACCTGCAAATATTAGCGCTAGAAGCCAATCATGCTGCTTTTAGAATCAGTGCTCAAACCACGCAATCAAAACGTACGATTGTCCAACAAGGAATCTTACGAAGCCACGATGTTGCACTTGAGCAACTCGTAATTGAACAATCAGCGGACCAATTGCACCAAATCCTGCCCGTTTCGGCGATTAAAGGACAGTCATACACCTTTGAGAAAGTCATCGATATTTCTCAGTATCGCAAAGAAGATGAGGTGCCTTCTTTCCAATGGAAAGAGCATTTCCCAACGTTCGATGAGGCTTTTAGCGAATCCGTCAAAGCTTGGCAATTACTCTGGGATAAAGCCCAAATCGTCGTTCAAGGCGATTTAATGTCGCAAAAACTCCTAAATTTGCATACTTATCACTTGCTAACTTCGGCTTCACCCAACGGTAATCAAGGATTGGATGCCAGTGTCACGGCTCGCGGCTTACATGGTGAAGCTTATCGCGGACATATTTTTTGGGATGAATTATTTATTCTGCCCTTTTATTTCCTTCATTTCCCTGAAACTGCCAAAGAATTACTTCTCTATCGTTACCGTCGTTTAGCTCAAGCCAAACGCAATGCCCAAGAAGCGGGTTATGCGGGTGCTATGTATCCTTGGCAATCCGGATTGGATGGGTCTGAGCAATCCCAAAAAATTCATTTGAATCCTGTTAGCGGCCAATGGAAAGAAGATAACAGTCGCTTACAACGCCACGTCTCACTAGCGGTTGCTTACAATATTTGGCAATACTGGAATCAAACACATGATGCTCCCTTCATGCACGAATATGGGCTTGAAATGCTGTTAGAAATTGCCCATTTTTGGCAAAGCATCGCACGATTTGATCCCAACCATCAGCGCTATTCAATCGAAAATGTCATGGGACCGGATGAATTCCACGAAAAATATCCCTCTGCGCAAAAAGGCGGGCTCAAAAATAATGCGTATACCAATATGATGGTTGTCTGGCTCTTTGAAACTATCGAAACCTTAACCAATACTTTCGATGCTAAGATCCTCGACGAACAATTAAGCAAAATCAATGCTCCTAAAAACTTTCTTCAAAAAATGAAAGAAATCAAGCATCAGCTCTACCTGGAAATCAATGAGGATGGCATTATTGCGCAGTTTGAAGGGTATTTTAAGTTAAAAGAATTAGATTGGGCAGCCTATCAAGCAAAATATTCGAATATTTATCGTATGGATCGCCTTTTAAATGCAGAAGGGTTATCTGCCGATGATTACCAAGTGGCCAAACAGGCGGATACGTTAATGATTTTTTATAATCTTTCCAAGAAGCAAGTCGATCATATTTTAACAGATTTAAATTACACACTTCCGGAAGATTACGTTGAGCAAAATTTAGCGTATTATCTCGCGCGTACGACACATGGTTCGACGCTTTCTCGGATCGTGCATGCCCAACTCGCCGCCATTGTGAAAGATGATGTACTCACTTGGCGCTTATTCCAAGAAGCATTATCCTCTGATTATCATGACATTCAAGGAGGAACCACGGCAGAAGGCATTCACGCCGGCGTAATGGCTGCTACTTTATGGATTCCCTTAAGCACCTTTGCGGGTTTAGATTTGCGTCAAGGAACCGTTACGTTCCGTCCTCGCTTACCCGAGCATTGGGAAATGTTACGTTTCAATTTCACTTGGCGAAAAATTGATTTTCATGTCTGTCTGACGAGCAATTACCTCGAGATTACCAGCAGTCATGATTGTGAAATCGCCCTTTTTGAACAAACAGTCTTTCTACAAAAACAGCTGACCAAAATAGTACACTATTGAAGCACGTTCTCATTTCCTGTTTTATAAAATCATTCAGGAGGCTTCAGTAAGAAGAAATCACTGTGAGTTTGCTCGTTATTCACTGGTTTTTAGATTGTTATTTTGATTCAGCCGCCAATTGCAATCTCTGTTATTCCTCGCTATAATAGGTTCAAAGAAGGGGTTGCATATGAATAAATTCAAAGAAATTTTTTTAGACTTAGAACAAAAAATTTTGACAAAAGTCTATCCTCCTCATACGTTATTACCAAGTGAAAAACAATTAATTGATATTTACGGAGCTTCACGCGAAACGATTCGCAAAGCGCTCAATTTATTACGCAATGCTGGTTACATCCAAAAAAAACAAGGAAAAGGATCGATTGTCTTAGACTTTAGTCGCTTCGATTTTCCAATTTCAGGCTTAACGAGTTTTAAAGAATTACAAGATACGCAAAACATTCTCAATGAAACAACCGTTGTCACCTTAAAAAAAATTCCTGTGTCACTAGAAATCCACGAAGCTACCCAGTGGTCTTTAGAGGAAGAAGTGTGGCATTTGGTTCGCCAACGAAAGATTGATGGTGAGGTCGTTATTTTAGACACCGATTTCTTATTGACAAGCATTGTACCCGAACTGCCGAAAGAAGAAGCCGAACAATCAATCTATCATTATTTTGAAGAAGTATTGCACCTCGACATCGCTTACGCCCAAAAAGAAATTGTGGTTGAACCGATTACACAGCAAACGCGAGAATTGATGGATTTACTCCCCAATGACACACATGTCGTGGTTGTGAGAAGTCTTGTTTATTTAGAAGATACTCGCTGTTTTGAATACACCGAATCCATTCATCGCCTCGATAAATTTCGTTTCGTTGACTTTGCCCGTCGGAAAAAAATATAAAGCGTAGCAAGGACACATAAACTATGTGTTCTTTGCTACGCTTTATTATGATTCGGAATGGCTCAAAAATGATGTTAACGGGGCACAACTTTTTCTTTCGATTAATGTTACGGGCACGACATTAATCGAAGGCGTAAGGTCTTCTTCAATGGCTTCGATAATTAATTTCGTAGCTAAATCAGCCATATTGACCAATTCCATTTTTACAGAAGTAAGAGGTGGATGAAAATATTTAGCCGACTCAATATCATCAAATCCTACTACCGAAATATCTTCTGGAACCTTTAGTCCCTCTTCATTAATCGCTTTGATCGCTCCAAAAGCAATCTTATCATTACTTGCAAAAATAGCTGAAAAAGGCTGTTCTCCCCCTAGCAGTCTTTTTGCAGCTTCATACCCAGCTTTTTCGACAAATTCACTTTGGATAATTAGCTCACTATTGACTGCTATCCCTGCATTTTCGAGTGCTTTTTTATAACCTTCCATTCTAGCCTTCGCAGAAAACTTCACCGATCCACCAGTAATATGGGCAATTTGGCGATGATTTTGTTCTACTAAATAGTTAGTTGCTTCGTATGCACCATTGTAATTATCCGCATTGACAATAATACACTGATTGTAGGCTTGAACATCAGGCCGTATCGATTGATCGACCAATACGACTTTATAACCTTTATGAATGATTCTTTTGATCGTTTCATCATTATCATTTTGTCCAATAAAAATACCACCAGAAATCGTCTTATTATAAAAACACTCTTCAATTTTTTCATATCCTTCAATTGAGTGGATAATTTGAACCAAAACCAAATAATCTAATTCACTTGACCGTTCAATAACTGAACTGGTGAATTCTAAATAATAAGGGCTCTTCGTTATTCTATTTTTTAAGCTATCTTCCTCGCTATTAAAATCAATAATGAATAAACCAATCACTTTATTTTGACTTCCTGCTAGCATTCTTGCCGATGCATGTGGGACGTAATCATATTCTTTAATAACTTTTAGGACTTTTTCTCTTGTTTCTGCTGGAACATTTGAATAATTATTAATCACACGTGACACGGTACTTCTTGAAACACCTGCCAATTTGGCAATTTCTGTGCTATTCATCTTGTCTTCTCCCCCCAATCATAAACTCGCGTTCTCATTGTAACCATATCTGATTCTTTCGGTTTTTTCAATCATTATCCAAAATAAAACACCCATAGATTTTATGATCTTGGGTGTTTTACGTCAATTAACAAACATGCTTTATTACCAGCTTATACCAATGATGGCTTATTTAGTTGTTTAAACATTGCAATCATTTCCTCAATCAAAATTTTGATTGTTTCGGTTGCCATCATTTGATCTTCGGCGTGCATCAATAATAATGAGAATTCTACTTTATCCCCTGAAGCCTCTAACTGAATTAAATTTTTATGTTCATGGTGTCCGTTCACGAGATATGTATTTGCCTCTTCAAGCTTTTTTTCAGCTTCAGCATAGTTTCCTTCTCTTGCATCTCTTAATGATTCAATCGCCAAAGATTTTGCCATCCCTACATTACTAATGATATTAAACGAAATTAATTCCATTCCATCCATTATTTTTAACCCCTATTCTATTCTTTTTACTTTACTAAATTAAGCTTCATTTTCTAATCTAGCTGCTTTATTCGCTGCTATCACAAATGGTGAGTAAATGATGACACTGACTGCTAAACAAAGAAACCCAACAAATAAGGCAGTGATATTACCACCTGTACCTAAGAAAGGCATTAACGGTCCTGGTGTTGTCCATGGAATACCGATTGTAACCGGTGGCATTATTTTAAGTATCATCACTGCCGTATAACCAATCAAGGTTGTGACTAATGGCGTGATAATAAATGGAATGATATAAATTGGATTCAATACAATCGGTAAACCAAAGATAATCATTTCATTAATGTTAAATAAACCAGGTGCTAAAGAAAGTTTCGCAATACTCTTTGATTCTTTGTTTTTCGAGAAAATCAACATCGCAATAATTAATCCTAGGGTAGCGCCTGAACCACCATACTCTGAAAAAGCTGTTACGAGACCACTATAAGTGATCGGATATGGCGCTCCCCACGTACTTCCAGTTTCAGCAAAGTGTAAAAGATTGGCATTCCCTGCTTCAGAGAACATGGTATCTCTAATCGCAGCAATTGTATTTGGTCCGTGAATCCCCATTGCCCAAAGTGATTGAGATAATAAGGATAAGATTAAAACTGAGAACAAGCTTTGACTCATTTTTGTCAGTGGTGTTTGGATAATACTATAAATTAATTCGTGTAATCCACCCGGTGCAACCATTTTTACAAAGTAGTTAAGAACTGAGAAGAAGACTGTTGTAATAATAATTGGAATTAATACTTTAAATGAGCGTGCAACTGCCGGAGGAACTTGTTCTGGCATTTTGATTTCTAACTTGTCAGACTGTGACAGACGTGACATTAATTCGCCGACTAACAGTCCCACTAAAATAGCAACGAAAAGACCTTGAGCACCTGTATATTGTGTAGTGATGTAGTTGATTCCTTCGTTGTTGAAATAATCAGGATAAATAATGAAATAGACGGAAACCGCCGTTAAGCCTGTCAGTAAATCATCACCATCTAATAATTTCGCTAAGTTTCGCGCAATTAAGAAGACAATTAAAATCGAGAAAATATCTGCAGAACCCTTTACAACCGGTGCAAAAACAGCTTGAAATTGAACAATCCCAGGAAACAGCTTATCAAATTGCAATAATTTAAACATAAAACCATCAGCTGATAAGAAAACATTATTTAACAAGACCATTAATGATCCCGCCATTGTTAGGGGGAAAGATAAAATAAAGGCATCTCTTACCGCACATACATGTCGTTGTGCATTCAATTTCGAAGCAATCGGTACTAATAAACGTTCAATAATATTTTGAAATTTGTCCATAAAACTCATGTTCCATCCTCTTTTCTTAATTTATTTTTTGTAAAGCTTCTTCTAAAATGGCTTTTCCATTCATCATCCCGTATAAGCGCATATCCATTACTTCTACTGGGATTCTACCTTTGACAAGTTTTTCTACAGTTGGTTTTTGAAAACGAACTTGAGGACCTAATAGCACAATGTCAACATGATCCACAGCTGTACTGGCTTCAGAGACAGAAAGCGCATCGATTTGCACTTCCACTCCTTTTTCTTTCGCAGCTTCTCGCATTTTGGTGACCAATAAGCTCGTTGACATTCCTGCTGAACACACTAGTAAAATTTTCTTCATGATTATTCTCTCCTTTTTCTCTTTGTTCGACCATTACTTTTTTATAAATCTTCACCATTACTCTCGATTACATTTTGATACCAATAAAAGCTATTCTTTTTGATTCTTCTAAGCTCTTTTTCATCATTTTCTTCTCGATCTACGTATACAAATCCATAACGCTTTTGATAGCCATTTAACCAACTAAGTAAATCTGTAAATGACCATGTACAATAACCTAAAAGATCGACACCATCTGTCACTGCTTCTTTACAAGCTAATACATGAGCGCTCAGATAATCAATTCGATGAGAATCATTTACCACGTCGTTTTCTTCCAATTGATCAAATTCACCAAGTCCATTTTCTGTAATCAGAATGGGTAAGTTATAGCGACTTGTTAATCTTCTTAAACCTACTCTTAGACCTGTAGGATCAATGGCCCAATCCCAATTCGTCGTTTCCAAGTTCGGGTTCTTCACGTTCTTAAAGACACCAGGTAAACCATTTTCTTTCGCCGTCCCTTTTTTACCGGTATTATTCATCACTTCACTCGGGCCAACCCCATCAATTGGATTAGATGCAACCGTTCCTGTTTGATAATAATTGATTCCAATAAAATCTGGTTTCGCTCTTGCTAACAACTCAAGATCGCCTTCTTCAATAACCGGAGCAATTCCTAGTCTTTCATAATACTTGAATGCAAATGTCGGATATTCCCCTTTGCAATACACATCTAACCACCAGTAGTTGTTCAAGTCTTCCGCATTTTCAGCAGATAAGATATCTTGTGGATCACAACTATAAGGATAGACAGGTCCATAGGCAAAACTTGGTCCAATCATCCCGTCAGGAACATATTGCTTAAATGATTCAATGACCGTCGCATTGGCTACATTTGCAATATGATTGGCTTGTAGCATTCGTTTGTGACTTTTTACTGCAGGTGGATGCATCGCGGTTACATACCCCAATGTCATAAAAATATTTTGTTCATTCAAAGATACCCAATGCTTGACTTTATCACCAAAACGTTTGAATAAAGTAACACAATAGCGATTAAAGTCTTCAATAATCTCTCTTGATTCCCATCCACCATAAAGATCTTGTAAATGTTGCGGTAAATCCCAATGATAAAGCGTGACAACAGGTGTAATATTATGAGCAATTAGTTCATCAATTAATTGCTCGTAAAATTGTAGCCCTGCTTCATTTAGTTCTGTTTTTCCGTCTGGATAAATACGAGTCCAAGCAATTGAGAAACGATACGCTTTTAATCCCATTTCAGCCATCAACGCGACATCCTCTTTGTATCGATGGTAATGATCGACTGCCACTTTACCATCTGTTTCTTTAAACGTTGTTCCAGGAATTCTTGTGTAAACGTCCCACACGCTTTCTCCTTTTCCATCTTTATCCCAAGCACCTTCTACTTGGTAGGCTGCTGATGCCGATCCCCATAGAAAATCATCACGGAATTTGGCTGTTTTTTCGTAAATCACTGCAATCTCTCCTTCAAATGATATGATTTTTACTTATGAACTTTAGTCTTTCACTTTTCTTTAACTTCTAGCTTTAATCACTGCTCCTAGAATATTAGCGTCATTATTGTATTTGCATCTTTTAATCGCGGTCGTAATAAAATCCAATTCAAAGTACTCTTGACACATTTTCTTGTACTGCACCTGTAACATGTTAATAAACCAGTCTTCTTCTGAAATGCCACCACCGATACAGATGACCTCAGGATTATAAAATACCGTCATCGCGATTAATTGAGTCGTGATATTTTGAATCCATTGTTGGACTGATTTTTGGGCAATTGCATTTCCACCAAGATACTTTTTACAGACGTCAGAACCTAAATCAAGTTGATCACTGACAGGACTATTCTCATTATATAAATTTAAAAGACCCGTAATTGACGTATAATCGCCCATTTTTTTAAGGGATTGATTAGAATCTTGATTAAAAAATGGAATATTATGAAATTCAGCTGCGTAGCCATCTTTCCCATAAATCACCCCATTTTCATCACAGATACATCCGCCAGTCCCCGTTCCGATGATTAAAAATGCTGACGATTGACAGCCTTTTGCATTGCCTAAAGTAAATTCACAAAGTCCTGCCGCTTTCGCATCATTAATGGATTGTACTTTTCTATTAATCCTTTTACCGATTTCGTCATTAATATTTGTTCCATACATGATGGACACATTCGGAGCAGCATATGACTTTACAGTCGAAATTTGATCAATCAATCCAGGAGCACTTACCCCGACCTTCTCTATCTGCTCAATATGTTTAATATTTGAACAAATATAATCATAGAATTGTTCGGAAGATTCCATGTTTACCGCTTTCACTTTCCATTTTTGAAAGATGCGATAATGATCATCAATCAGTGCGTATTTAATAAAAGTTCCTCCGATATCTATTCCTAAATGATACTTTTGCATATTCTTCTCCTTAATAACGAAAATCTACTGCTATAACTATTTACGTTATTTATTTTTACATATCCATAAACGCGTGTTTATAGAGATGTAAAAAAATATAGCTCTTTATTTTCTATTGACATTTTTCGTGAACGCGCGTTTACGGACATATCATACCTTGAAAACAATTACATTTCAATAGTTTTTTTCATTTTCCTCTATTTTTTTTATTATCTCCAAAAAAATATTAAAGAATGCTGTAAATATCAGTCTCCCACACTAAAAGTAATCCAACCAAAAAAAAAACAGCAAAAGGAAAATCTTCCTTTTACTGTTTTTTAAGTGACTCTACACTCTTACGGCAGCAATACATTTCTAGCGATAAGGCCTGTATATTCAATGAGTCCCTGTTCGCTCGGATGCACTTGGTCTTCACGGAACCAATCTGGTTGTCCGTCACTCGCTTGATACCAATTAATTAAAGTAATATTCTCATATTTCGTCGCCATTTGGTCAAAGAGGGCATTGACTTCATTTTGCCATCGTTGTGTTGGGACACGGGTATTAATGAGATAAACCTGACGATCACCAATCTCTGTCATTAAATCATCAAATTGTGCTTCGGTTGCTAATCCATTTGAGCCTAATCCTAGAAGAACATTCTTTTTTAATAAGCCTTCTTTTTTTAGTTGTTTGATTTCCTCAAGACTATTATATAACTGGCGTCCGATGACCGCATCGACCACGACGCTCGGAAAGACTTCTTGTAAGTTTGAAGTGGCACCTAACATCACCGAATCACCAAAAGCCGTTAACTCTAACTGTTGTCCTTGTCTGACTTGTTCTTCTGTCAATTGATAGCGCGTCATTAAGGTCGCAATATTTTCAGGTATTTCTCCAGAAGTTTCGGTTGTGTCGATTGCTTCGTTTGGTTGATTTGTTTGACTTTTCGTTTCTTCCGCTATCTTTTGATTTTCTTCGATTTTTTGTTGAAAGGCTTCTTGTTCCGCAGTCAGTGTATTCGTCGGCGCGATGATTAAGCCCATCAAACTAATCAGCACGACTAATAAAATCCCCCACTGTTTGACTGCTTGAGCCGTGAATCCTCTCATCTTTACAGTCTCTTTTAACTTGCGTAGCATCCCTTTGAATGTCCACTCACGCCCTGGTTTTTCAACAAAGCGATAAGACCATTCACTGAGTAAAAAGATGATGACTAATTCAATCACGGTATGCAACCAGCGATGATCGGCGATATTTTTTACTTTCGCTTCATAAAAAATCATGACCGGAAATTGATAGAGGTACAGACTATAGCTACGTTTCCCAATATAAGTAAAAAGAGGGTTGGTTAGCCAGCGGTTCCAGTTCGCTCCAGGGTGGGCAGTCACCGCAACCATCACACAAGCGAGTAAACTAATCAGATAGAAACCACCATAATAAATAAAGGAATAGCGCGCATCAAGGAAGAAAAAACCAAGTGCCAGGAGGACTAAACTTACGCCACCTGACAGATTCAATACTTTCTTTGCTTCTTTTGGAATTTGACTTCGTAATTGGGCGGTCGGCCATACGAAGGCTAATAATGAACCTAGCCAAAGCGAAAAAAGACGCGTATCTGTTCCGTAATAGACACGGGTTGGATCACTACCTGGTTGAAAGAGCAGGACCATCATAAGTGCTGAAATAAGTGTTCCACCAAAAATAATTTTTATGATAGTGGACTTGTTTTTGACAAATTTCAATAAAAGGAAGCAGATAATGGGCCAAATCAGATAATTTTGTCCCTCAACGGCTAGTGACCACAGATGCGTAAAGGGGGATTCATTCCCAAAACGATCAAAGTAGGAATAGCCTTGCCGAATTTGCCACCAATTGTTTACATAAAATAAACTACTGAACACAATCCCTTTTAAATTATTTAATAAGTTGCGTTGAAAAAGCGTAATATATGCGGCCGAAACAATGAGTAACGTGACTAAAGCAGGATACAACCGCCGTATGCGCCGTAAGTAAAATTGTTTAAACTGAATTTTTTCATTTATTTGCCACTCTTGGCGTAAGCCATCTGTAATCAAGTAACCCGATATCACAAAAAAAACAGGTACACCCAAATACCCGCCACGCATATTTTCTGGCATCAGATGATAAAAAATCACGCCAATCACTGCTAATGATCGTAAACCATCTAGGCCACTAATGTACCGCCGTTTATGCTGTTGTTTGTTTTCCATCTACTTTCCCTCATATTCATAAAATCTACTCTTATCATGCCATAGAAATGGTGAAAATACAGCTTCCTTTTCGTATCTTTTGTAAAAAGTTAAGACAGCTTTCTTAGCCGTTTTTTTCTTCAAAAATCTATAAATCTTCTTCATAAAAACGCCCTAGAATCTGTACATTATCCGCAATACTGACAAAGGCATGCGGATCTGTTTCTTTCATAATTTGTTTTAATAATGGTAATTCGTAACGCGTCACCACGGTAATCAATACTTTTTGACGATCGTAGCGAAACGCCCCTTCTGCGCCATTAATGATGGTGATCCCGCGACGCATTTTGCCGTGAATGCCGTGAATGACTTCGTCGGCACAAGACGTCACAATCGTTACTTGCATTTTCTTTTGCTTTGTAAAGACGGCATCCATGACTTTTCCACTCACAAAAATCGCTAAGGCACTATAAAAAGCATATTGCCAACCAAAAAGCAGTCCGGCTGCGAGTAGAATGAATGAGTTAAAAATAATCGATAACGAACCAATCGTTTTTCCGGTTTTTTTCCGTATCGCAATCGTGATAAAATCTAAGCCTCCCGAAGAAAGACCATTACGTAATGCGTAGCCTCCGCCGGCACCCATGACGACACCACCAAAAATCGCATTAATAATGGGATCGGTAGATAAGACTTGAACTGGGATGATTTGCATAAAAACAGAGGTTAAGAGTACGGTAATCCCAGTGAAAATCGTAAACTTAGGGCTAATTTTAAACCAACCCAAAATAAATAACGGAAGATTTAATAACAATAACGCAAGCGCAACTGGAATTTTTATTCCAAAGGCACTCTGCGTTAACGTGCTAATAATTTGCGCAATCCCTGTGACCCCACTGGAATAGATATTTCCAGGTTCATAAAAGAAATTGACTGCGGCCGATGCCGTAATCGCGTAAACAATTGATGTCGAAATTTTTGTTGCATAGTTTGAATGGGGTAAATATTTCCAGAACTTATCCATGGACTTAGGGAGCCTCGCTTTTTTTATGTATTCCTTTACGTTTCTCATTATACGCAGTTTTATAAAAAAAGAAATAAACAATTGGCTAGACGTGAGATTCTACTCTTGTCTTAACCAATTGTTTATCTTTTTAGTCTTCGTTTACGACTGTAACATCAATGCCTAATTCAAATAATTGTAATGGGGCAACCGTGCTTGGTGCCGCAGACATTGGATCGACTGCACGACCATTCTTCGGAAAGGCAATGACTTCACGAATATTATCTTCTCCGGCTAACAACATCACAAGACGGTCTAATCCAAGTGCAATACCACCGTGTGGAGGGAAGCCAAAGTCCAACGCTTCTAATAAGAAACCAAATTGATTTTGCATTTCGCGGTGTGAGAACCCGAGTGTTTCAAACATTTGCTCTTGGAGTTCACGTGTATGAATCCGTAATGAGCCGCCGCCTAATTCGTACCCGTTTAAGACAACATCGTACGCTTGGGCATGAACTTTACTTGGGTCCGTTGCGAGTAATGCAACATCATCTGCTTGTGGCAAGGTAAATGGATGATGCGCAGAAACATAGCGATTCGCTTCTGCATCATATTCAAATTGTGGCCAATCCACTACCCAAACAAAGTTAAATTGACTGTCATCGATTAAGCCTAATTCTTTTCCTAAACGTGAACGCAATGCGCCCAGTGCTGCTGAGACAACCTCAAAACTATCCGCCCCAAACATCAGTAAGTCACCGACTTCAGCGTTAGTCGCTGCGATAATATCTTCCGTTGCTTCAACTAAGAATTTCGCAATTGGACCTTTTAAGCCATCTTCTTCGACTTTTAACCATGCTAACCCTTTTGCGCCATATTGACTAACAAAAGTCCCAAAATTATCCATGTCTTTACGTGAGTAGTTCGCAGCTGCTCCTTTAGCATTTAAAGCTTTCACAACACCACCATTGGCTAATGCCATTTGGAAGACTTTAAAGTCAACGTCTTTGACTGTTTCTGATAAATCAATCAGTTCTAAGTCGAAACGAGTGTCTGGTTTATCGCTACCATAACGATTCATCGCATCTTGCCAAGAAAGACGAGGGAACGGCGCTTGAATATCTAAGCCTTTGACGTCTTTCATGACTTTGACTAACAACTCTTCTGTCATGGTTTGAATTTCTTCGGCAGATAAGAACGTCGTTTCAATATCGATTTGGGTAAATTCTGGCTGACGATCGCCCCGTAAATCTTCATCACGGAAGCAACGAACGATTTGATAATAACGATCAAATCCAGCATTCATTAATAATTGTTTAAAAATTTGTGGTGATTGCGGTAACGCGTAAAAATGTCCTGGATGCACACGCGATGGCACTAAATAGTCACGCGCGCCTTCTGGTGTTGATTTTGCTAAATAAGGCGTCTCAATATCTAAGTAATCTTGACTGTCTAAATATTCACGAATCGCACGCGTTGTTTTCGTCCGCATCATAATGTTTTGGGTCATTTTTGGACGACGTAAATCAAGGTAACGATATTTCATTCTAGATTCATCGCCAACGTTCGCCTCATCTTCGATTGGGAAAGCAGGCGTTTTCGCTTTACTTAAAATCGTAATTTGATCAGCCATCACTTCAAATTCACCGGTTTTCATTTTCGGGTTGACCGCTTCTGGTGCGCGCGCAATCACTTTTCCGTGAATTTCAATCACGTATTCACTACGACACGTATCCGCAATTTCCCAGGCTTCTTTTGAAAGTTCTGGATTAAATACCACTTGGACGATGCCTTCGCGGTCACGTAAATCGATAAAAATGACGCCTCCTAAATCCCGACGCTTTTGAACCCATCCTTTTAACGTGACTTCTTGTTCTAAATACTCTTTGTTTACTAGACCATTATAGACTGTTCTTTTTGCCATCTTATTTATCCTCTTCTTTCGTTAATTCATCATAGACTGCTGAGAAATTCGTATAAATTTCTGTTAATGGAACTTGAATTTCTTTACGAGTTGCCATCGCTTTAACGTTGACCATACCCGCTTCTAATTCACTTTCGCCGATGGTTAAGACCAGCGTTGCGTTTAATTTATCGGCTGTTTTAAATTGCCCTTTGGCTTTTCGATTTAACACGTCACGATCTGCTGAAAATCCCGCGTGACGGATACTTTGAACGAGTTTTAATGCTTCAATATTAACGGCTTCCCCTAGGTTCACAACATAGGCGTCCAGCGGATTTCCTGTTGGAATCAAAACGGCTTCTGCTTCTAAGACAAGTAATACTCGCTCAATTCCTAACGCAAAACCAAAACCTGGCGTTTCCGGTCCACCAAGTTCTGCGACTAACTGATTGTAACGACCGCCAGCACAGATGGTGTTTTGTGCACCCATTCCTTGGGCGTCACTCATAATTTCAAAAATCGTATGCGTGTAATAATCCAACCCACGAACCATGTTGTGATCAATTTGATAAGGTACCTCAAGTGCATCCAACATCGCAACCACTTCATCAAAGTGCTTTTTAGCAGGCTCGCTTAAGTAATCTAAAATCGAGGGTGCATTTGCCACCACTGCTTTATCGCCTTTGTCTTTACTATCTAGAACTCGTAAAGGATTTTCATTCAAGCGACGTTGTGAATCTTCGCTTAATTTTTCTTGATGCGGTGTTAAATAATCAATTAATGCTTGACGATAGTTTTGACGCGTTTCCAAATCTCCTAATGAGTTGATCACTAAATGGAATTGCTTCATACCTAGTTGTTCAAAAAAGTCCATCGCCATCATCATTGTTTCAACGTCTGTCGCTGGATTTTCTGATCCAAACGCTTCTACCCCAATTTGATGAAACTGTCTTAAACGGCCTTTTTGCGGACGCTCATAGCGAAACATCGGACCGGTGTAGTAGACTTTATACGGTTTCGTATATTCTGGGCCAAATAATTTATTTTCAACAAATGAACGCACAACTGGAGCCGTACCTTCTGGGCGTAAGGTAATATGACGTTCTCCTTTATCATAAAAGTCATACATTTCTTTTGTTACGATATCACTCGTACCGCCCACACTGCGCGTAATCACTTCAATGTGCTCAAACATTGGCGTACGGATTTCTTGGTACTGATAATCGTTAAATAATAAACGTGCCGTTTCCTCAATAAATTGCCATTTCTCAACTTCTCCTGGCAAAATATCATTTGTCCCTTTTGGTCGTTGATAACTCATCTTTTTTTCCTCCTTCAATAAAAAAACAACAAAAAACGCCCTTGTCTACACAAGGACGTTAACATTTCACGTGGTACCACCTAAATTTGAAAGTTTGTCTTAAACACTAAACCAAACTTTCCTCAAACGATTAACGCTCGTGCACGTAGAGGCTTTTCTTCCTCTCATCTCCAGATTGTCTTTCCCGTATTTTTTCCTTAAATGACTCTCAGCCTCGGTCATTCTCTCTAAAAAGTGAAAAAATTACTTACTCGATCCTTCACAGACTTTTCTTTAATAGTAGTTATACATTACAAGAAATTTCCATGAAAGTCAAGCGCCTGTCTAGCAGTTGTCAAAGTTCCCATTCAAGCTATCGATTCCCTCTCCAGCTAGCGTAGTCAACGAGCGAGACTGTTCGTGATCCGATTGATTCGACAATCTATTGCAGGTGAAATAATTGTTTTTCCGATATTTTTCTTAATCAAACACACAGCTCGCTGTCTTCCTCTTCAAAAAGAGGCTGATGACAAAATTTCAACCGCTAACGAGTCTTAACGAATTTGTGATCACAACGCATAAAAGCGATGACAAGGGCCATCGCTTTTACGTGAAATGTTTGTTTGCGTACACGCCATCCAAAAATCGGATGACCACCTTGCCTTTACACATTCTCTATTCTTTTTCTAATTCCATTGCTGCTTCTTTTGTCTCTTCATGAGTATCAAAGGGATGATTTGCTGGTGAATAAATCGAATAGAGTTTCATTGGTTCATCGCCAATATTTGTGACATTGTGCCAAGTATTAGCCGGAATAATAATCGCATCGTCTGCTTCGACAATTTGACTTACGGTAATGACATCCTTGTCTTTGCCCATTTCTACTTTTCCTCGGCCTGCTTCTAAACGTAAAAACTGATCCACATGAGGATGGATTTCCATCCCAATATCACCACCACCAGCTGGAATACTCATGAGCGTAATTTGAAAATAATCGCCCGTCCAAAGCGTTGTCCGATAATCCTTGTTTTGTAAGGTCGCTTCTTCAATATTGAAAGCGAGTGGTTCTTTCCCATAATCTTTTAGTTCCATAACGTTTCCCTCCATTTTGTTCGCATTTAGCAACAGGAGCATTTGTCAGTGATTCTTTCACACACACTCACGATCATATTCCCTTTGATTTTTCAGAGTGTTTCTTACTCAAGATGATACAACGTAAATTTAAATCGATTTTACGTTGAAAGAAAAAAATACAATATCATTCTCCTTGATTTTAACACAATACCGATAAAAAGTAAGCGTTTTCTATTTGTCTTTAGTACTCCTAGATTACTAGTCTTATGATTATGAAAAAATCGGAATAAGCCATTGTGACGAATGAATGAAAAAAAGATCTCATCGATTCGCCATTCGATTCTTTTTTCATTCGAAGGATTTTCCCTTGCCTCTCTGATCACAAAAACGTACACTAAAAGAAAACAACAACGGAGTGATTGTATGAATTACACTGGTTATTTACGCCAACCACACTACTATGAAACCGATCAGATGGGAATTATTCATCATTCGAATTATATTCGGTGGTTTGAAGAAGCCCGAGTCGATTGGCTGACTTTTTTAGATGTTCCTTATTATAAAATTGAAGAAGCAGGGATTATTATTCCTGTTTTAGCGGTCACTTGTGACTATAAAGAAATGATTCGTTACGAAGATCAAGTGCGGATTGAGGTCACCATCGATCACTATACGGGGACTCGTCTTGAATTTTCTTATCACATTTACAACCAAACAACCGAAAATTTATTGACGACTGGAACGAGCAAACATTGCTTCTTAGATAAAGAAACCAACCGTTTACTCCAACTCAGAAGAAGCCATCCTGAGATTCATCGCATTTTTAGCGAAACATTTGAACGACAAAAAGAGACAACCAATGATTAGACACGGACAACTGGCTGACGTTTCCTCCTTAGCAATCTTGGCTCAAGAACTTTGGCCTAACCACACCGTCGATACGTTGGAAAAAGAAATAAAAGAAGCGATCACAAAGCCAAACGTCGCGTTCTTCCTAGCTTTTACAGAAAATCAACCGATTGCTTTTGCCCAATGCCAACTGCGCCATGATTATGTAGAGGGAACGAGTTCCTCACCTGTTGGTTATTTAGAAGGAATTTACGTGAGAGAAGGTTATCGTAAGCAAGGAATTGCAAGTGAATTATTAACGGCTTGTCAAACTTGGGCCAAAAATAACCATTGCACTGAATTTGCGAGTGATTGCGAAATTGAGAATACGGAAAGTTTGAAGTTTCATTTATCCCACGGTTTTATCGAAGCCAATCGTCTTATTTGTTTCGCAAAACAACTCACTTAACGAAAGATTTCCTATTCGTTAGACTACTTTTGGAGGGAATATCCATGAAATTAGCGATCAGAAAACGAAAAATCGGCAACATTCCCATTCTTGAAGTTGTTGACGAAACGATGATTTATGAACCAATGCCTTTAATTATTTACTATCATGGGTGGCAAACAGCCAAAGAACTCGTCTTAACTCAAGGTCGAAAACTAGCTCAAAAAGGTTTTCGGGTAGTATTACCCGATGCTGCGAACCATGGGGAACGAAAAACAGAACGCTCTCCCATTCCGTCACTTACTTTTTGGAATAGCATTCAAAGTAACCTCTTTGAATTTTCTTATATTGTTGATTTCTTTGAAAACCTCGGTGTTACAAATGGACAAATTGGAGTTGGTGGGGTTTCGATGGGTGGTATGACGACCTGTGGATTACTCACAAAACATCCCGAAATCACTGCAGCCGCTTGTATTATGGGTTCACCTGCAATGATAAAATATCGTGAACGAATTCAATACCATGCTAGCGCTGCGGGTTTCTTTTTACCAAATGATTATGAGGCCCTTGTTAGTTGGATAGATCACTATGATTTACAATCACAAATCGAGACTTTAGCCGCACGTCCCTTATTATTTTGGCATGGGACCGAAGATGAAAAAATTCCATACGAACATGTTAAAGCCTTCGTTGATCAATTCCCACAAAAAAATATCGAATTGATTTCTGAAGCCCAAAGGCACTTGGTCAAAGGCGAGACGATGAATCTCGTTACGGATTTCTTTGAAAAACATTTATCTGTAGAATGAAAAAAGGAAGAAAAAACGAGGCACAACACGAATAACATCTCGTTATTCGATTGTGCCTCGTTTATTATATTTCATTTCAATCTTTTTTTGGATTTCCCTCTTGCTCTTTGACTTTTACCTCATCAGGTAAAATGATTGCAAAACTTCCACTGCTTCTATTTTTAATGAAGTCATCATTAAATTTTTCTTTCAGGATGATCGTCTTATCAACCTCTGAATTGTCATCATTTATAGGAATAGGATTAATCGCGATAATACCGTTAGGATCAGACATCTCAATTCCTCTTTTCCATTGATTTTAGTTCCTCTATGTCTATCACGGAAAGAGGATTTTCGCCTTTTCTCTAACAGAACTACTTCTCTTTAACAATCGTCACAAAATCCATAAAATGCTCAAAAGTTTGCATCTTTTGATTACATTCATCACTATTGTAACAAATATAATTGCCTTTTGTTTTATAGTGCCCATCTTTATTCGCTTTCCCTTTTACAGTAAATAAAGCCACACTACTTTCCCCATGACAAATCGTACAAATCCCTTTTTTGATTTCTGTACTTAACTGTCCTTGGATTCCTTGGAGTTTGTTGTTGACGGTATACAAGATGAATTTACTTTGTTGCCCTGGATCATTCCACGCAAAAAATGAATAATCAGCTAGGTCTAGCCTCTCCCAGTCGGGAATCGTCAATTTTTTCGTCTTTGGAAAAGCTTTCTTGATCCCCGTATCACTTGGTCGTTTAAAGGGGATCACTCGTTCCTTCATGCGCTGCAAGTAACGATCGAGAATTCGTTGTTCATCATTTATTTCGGTAATGCCCATTACAAGCGTCATTTCTTCTTCACTAAGTTCAGATAAGGTCGCTTTGACCTTGTCAAAAATTTGTGCTTGAACGGCTTGAATCGTTGATTTTGCATTGACTGTTCGATGCGTTTGAGCTAAGATAGCTGCTTGTTTTTTTAAAAAATAATAATTGTAGGGTTTTAAAAATGGTTCCACTGCCATGGCCTCCTAGATAATCACTTGTCCTTTTATGCAGTATTGAAACAAGTGAATGTTCTGCGATTTTATTTCAATACTGACTCTTTCAAGTCATGTAGGATGCAGTGCATTTTAGTTTGCATCTTCTGATCACCACCTAAAAAAATTATAATTGAAAAGCAAGTAATGGTCAATTTTGCGAGAGTAGTTATCACAATCCACAAACCCATAGCATTCATCGATTGTCTTGCCAGTTTGATGTGACTTTTTTTGGGCTGTTTTTTATCGCATTTATAACTCAAACTTCATTTCAATAAAACAATACGTTGACCCATTTGTCTCTTGTAGCAGCTCTCTCGTTTTTTTGAAGCCTATTTTCTCATAGATTTTTTGTGCCCGTATGTTAAAATCGATAACACTCAAAAAAATCGTTGAGACTTGATAATTGTTTTTGATGTAAGACATGATTAATCGAATAAAGGCTTCTCCCTCGCCTTTTCCAGTATATTCTGGTTTTATTCCTAGACCCAACTCTAACGTGTCATCGACAGGATATAACGCAAAAAAACCGTAAAGGCCTTCGTCATTCACCACTTGGAAATAATGATCTTTTCTTAAATCCGCACAGATAATCTCTTCTTAATCTTCGGGATCAGCCGTCATATTATAAAAAGAATAGGGATCAGGATATTTCCAATGATTCGCAATTTCGATGGCATAATCATCATTGAGTTGCTCAATTTTCATCATTTTTCTCCTCCTATGTTCTTTTGATCATTCTACCACAACTTTTAATCCCATATTCCTTACGAGTCTCCTTCATCTTTTCTGATACGTTTCTCATTTAGCGTCCCTTAGCTCCGCACGATCTGTTTGAAAAAGAGTGATGGGAATAAGCTTTTTGCGCTTCATTTTTTTATGAGAAATTTTTAATCTAAAAGATAAGCATTTTTACTGATTAATCGCGTCAATTGTACTAGAATACTCTTATTGTGATTTTTTACTGACACTTTAAACAACTATATTTAGGAGAAATAAATGAAAAATAATAAATCTATGATGTACTTAGCCATCAGCAACCTTTTCCTTGTATTCTTAGGCGTTGGACTCGTCGTTCCCGTCCTTCCACAATTAAAAGAAGAAATGAATTTTTCGGGAACCACGATGGGCATGATGATTTCCATTTTTGCCATTGCACAACTGATTGCTTCCCCGATTGCCGGTATCCTTTCAGATAAATTTGGCAGAAAGCGACTCATTGTTTTAGGAATGCTGATTTTTTCCATCTCTGAGTTACTCTTTGGTCTAGCTCAATCGACCAATGCCTTCTTCTTTTCGCGCGCGTTAGGTGGGATTGCGGCGGCATTAGTCATGCCTTCTGTCACGGCCTTCGTCGCAGACATGACGACGATTGATAAACGTCCTCGAGCAATGGGACTTGTTTCAGCAGCAATTAGTGGCGGCTTTATTATCGGCCCCGGTGTGGGAGGCTTTATTGCCCACTTCGGAACACGAGTGCCTTTCTTTGTCGCTTCAGGTTTAGCGCTCTTTGGCTTTTTCCTTTCGCTCATCGTCTTAAAAGAGCCGAAAAAACACGAAATCAATCAAATGGATTTCCCAAAGGAGTCTATTTTAGGAATTTTAAAAAATCCCGTGTTCTCTTCGTTATTTATCATTATCCTGGTTTCTTCTTTTGGTTTACAAGCGTTTGAATCGATTTATTCCATCATGGCCACGATAAACTTTGGTTTTACCACAAACGATATCGCCTTAGTGATCACAATCAGTGGGTCTTTAGCGCTAATTTGCCAAGTCTTTTTGTTCGATTGGATTGTCTCAAAACTTGGCGAGATGCGCTTAATCCAACTTACCTTTTTTGTGAGTGCCACTTTTATTGCGGTCATCGCTTTTACCACGAGTCATCTCGTCGTTGTCTTATCAACGTTTGTGGTCTTCCTATCCTTTGATTTGTTCCGTCCAGCAGTAACAACCTATTTATCCAAAAATGGCGGAAATCAACAAGGCGCAATCAATGGTTTGAACTCAACCTTTACAAGTTTCGGAAACATCTTAGGTCCGTTGGCAGCAGGTTCACTCTTTGATTTGAATCATTTTTATCCATACTATGTCTCAGCTATGATTTTATTGGGGACAGGATTTTTATCCCTTTTCTTAACCAATATGACGAGCAAAAAACTCCTTCTAAAAAAGTCCTAAGACTCTTTTAAAAGGAGTTTTTCTTTTCCTTATGTTACCCAAAATAAAATGGACGGAGTGCTTCTTGCTTGAGCCCTTGAGTGAGCGAAATAAAATAAGGTGATTGCCATTTTTGCGTTTTAAGAGCAGCATCAGACAAATCCTTTTCCCAGTTTGGGTAGACTCGTAAGGCCATTTTCCCCTTTGATTCCTCCGTGCGTAAAACGCTCTGTTTTCGTAACACTTCTTTTGGAAAAAGAAATTGTCCACATTTATCATCGTCAATCACCGTCACAATTACCCTATCCGGTGATTCTTCAAAAGAATATGCTTGATTGTGCTGTTGTGAATCTTTTTCCCAAAATACTACAAAATATCCTTTTTTCTTCGGTGTTTTCTTGGCTAATCGACTGCGAAAAAGATGCTGATCAATTGAAAACAGACACCCTTCATAAGCTTGGTTATGTCGTTCTTCTTGTACCTCTTCAATCTCAAAGTATTCTTTGATTCGTTCAACAGACTTCAAACAACCGCTCCTTTATGTTCGTAACCAGTTCTTTCTTAAATCACATACAAATACGCGTTGGTTTTTTCTTTTACAACTCTTGCAGGTACCCCAACGGCTGTCTGATAAGGCGGAATATCGTCTAAGACCACGGCATTCGCCCCAATCTTAGCTCCACGACCAATGGTAATATTGCCTAAAATTTTTGCGCCTGCACCAATAATGACCCCGTCTTCAACAGTTGGATGGCGTTTATTCGTCTGAGAACGTCCAATCCCTCCTAAAGTAACACCATGAAAAAGCGTGACATGATTACCAATAATGGCTGTCTCACCAATTACCACACCCATTCCATGATCAATGAATAGTCCTTCTCCAATGGTTGCTCCTGGGTGAATTTCAATGCCTGTGATTTTACGACCACGATGCGTCAAGAAACGCGCGAAAAAGAATCGCTGCCGTTGGTAATAGTAATGCGCCAATCGATAGTAAAAAAGTGCTTTGACACCCGGAGAAAAAAATAATGCTTCCCACAATGTTTTTGTTGCCGGATCTTTTTTCAATACGAGCTGCGCATCTTTCAAAATCAGCTTAAACATGTTCTCTCTCCTATTCTTCGGCAAATAAAATGGTCGACAAGTAGCGTTCGCCTGTGTCCGGTAAGACTGTGACAACTTTTTTTCCTTTACCAAGTTTTTTCGCAATGATTTTCGCTGCGGCAAAATTCCCACCAGACGACATGCCTACTAATAGACCGGCTTTCTTACCCAGTTCTCGCGCTGCCGCATAAGCCGTCTCTTCATCCATATCTAGTACCTCATCCACAACATCCTTATCATAAATGCCAGGAATAAAGTTTGCACCAATTCCTTGAATTCCATGTCCTGCAGGGGTACCACCCGTTAAAACAGGTGATTTCGCTGGTTGAACGGCCACATTTAAAACGTTTGAATGATGCGCTTTTAACACTTTTCCTACGCCACTAATGGTTCCTCCCGTTCCAACGCCTGCGACAAAAGCGTCCACTTCACCGGATAAATCATGAAGAATCTCAACAGCTGTCGTTTCTTCATGCGATAAGAGATTCGCTGCATTTTCAAATTGGCGAATTAAAAAATAATCATGCGCCTTGGCTAATTCTTCTGATTTTGCCACTGCACCCGCCATTCCAAGTTTACCTTCTGTTAAAATAAGCTCTGCACCATAGGCTTTGACAATTCTACGACGCTCTTCGCTCATCGTATCAGGCATGACAATCACGATTTTGTACCCCAAAGCTGCTCCAATCATGGATAGCGCAATCCCCATATTGCCACTAGTCGCTTCAATCAAGGTGTCGCCTTTTTTGATGAGACCCGCTTTTTCTGCGGCTTGAATCATATAGAGTGCCGGACGATCTTTTGTACTACCTCCAGGATTAAAACTTTCAAGCTTTACATAAATTCCTGCTGATTCTGGGTCTAGATGATTTATTTTCACTAACGGTGTACTTCCAATGGTTTCGATAATATTTTGATATAACATGTTATGCTTCCTCCATTTTCTATAATAACAACGTATCCAAACGGTTGCGACAGACAATCCAATCAGCCGAAGGGGGCCCACCTTTACTGATTTAGGTAATCAAAAAAACCTTTTGCCATCTGTATACGTAAATAAACATATACAGAGGCAAAAGGTCAATTTCGCGGTTCCACTCTGTTTGAGATTGCTCCCAACTTTAGTTCGAGTACTTCCATACTCTAGTTCAATAACGGGAACACCCGTGTTCATCTACTTGATTCGATGGACATACTCCTTGGCGCACTTCTATTACTTCTGTATAGATCTCTTCCACCAGTGAGATCCTCTCTTTGTTACATCCGATAATATACTTTACCAATTCAACGTGAAATATTTTTTTGATTGAAGTGATTATACATGTAGTTCAACCACTTTGTCAAGGATTTCTATTTTCCAATCATTTTTTTGTTCATTCGTTTAAAATGATCTTTTACGTAGTTATTTTGAAAAAACGACTCAAAACAACCACTCTAGAAGCCATAAAGAGAACTGATAACAATCGTTTTGCGCTAAGAAACAAAAGGTACATTTGGACAATTGGCTCTATTAATTATTAATTGCTCGACTAAAGTTTTTTTCGAAAATGTAAACTGTTATGATATTTCTACATGCATTCGACTTTCAACGTGAGTATGACTTGCCTTTTCATAAAAGAAAACTTTTTTTCTTAAGATAATGGTTGTCAGTAAACTTAAAAAGAAGACTAAAAAATAGCCAGAAATCAAGAAAAAGAGTAATAGAGCCATTTGTTGAATGTGATGGTTCGAACTGTTTAGCCCCGTTGCGAGTTGCCCCATTCCCCGGCCGAAAATATTTGGGAGTAAATAGAATAGTCCATAGCGAATCCCTAATGCCACAAGCGAAACATTCTTTTTACCGGTTTGTACGATTTGTATTTTTACTGCTCGTTTCCCAAAGGTTTGCCCTTTCATGAAATAGTTTAAAATGACCCAATAGCCCACGACTTGGGTGAAATAACCTACGAATGTTTCACTATTTATTTCATAGGGGATAGACACTAAACGAGTGGTTACATTCATGGCAAACGTCACTAGCCCGATGATAAGCCAATCGATCAGGAACGCTACTAGACGACGAACCAATGTTACTTCCGACCCCTTCTCATAAGAAAGCTCATCTAATTCTTCTCTCGTTGGTAAGAAAAGCGTTAATAAGGGAGCACTCCAATAACCAATCATGCCACCTAATGTATTATGGAACAAATCATTTACGTCAAATAAGCGATATGGACGTGGATAGATAAAATACAATCCAGTTAATTGTGTTAATTCAAAGAAAAGAGAACCTAAAAAAGCGGAAATTAGTGTTTTCTTCCAATCGAATTTAAAATAATAGCGTAAATAAATACCTAAGGGAAAAAATAGTAAGAGATTAAACGCAGGTTCTAAAAAAACCGACTGCTTCATTGCAGGAATAAACGTACTCGGATCATTCCAGCAAAAAACCGTTTCTGAAAGAAAATCGTTTAGGGAGGTTCCTAAAACCAAATGATATTTCGGTCCTGTCCTTTGAGCCACAGATTCTCTCGTTGGTAATGGTAAAATAATTAAAAAGTAAACGCAGAGTAAATAGAAAATAAAGGTTTAAATAATGATTCCACGACTCAAAATAAAACGACCATATTGCCGATATTGCTTCACAAAAATGGGTAACGATAGCAATAACGCTAAAAACGGAAACATAAAGACCGCAACTTCAATCGGTTCAATAAAAGCACTCATCCAAAAAAACTCCCTCATTCATTTATTTTACTATAAACGAAAGAAAATTAAATCTCTAGTTTTTGAAACAAAAAAACCCACTAGCAATAGTGGGTTAAACGTTGTTCTATCAATGTTTTGAAGCTTATTTAGCTAAAGCATCTTTCGCTTGGTCCGCTAATGCTGTAAATGCTGCTGCATCATGTACTGCTAAGTCAGCTAACATTTTACGGTTGATGTCGATTTCAGCTAATTTCAAACCGTGCATTAATTTTGAATAGCTTAGGCCATTCATACGAGCTGCTGCGTTGATACGAGCAATCCATAATTTACGGAAATCACGTTTCTTTTGACGACGATCGCGGTATGCGTAGTAATAAGAATTCATTACTTGTTCTTTTGCTGTTTTGAATAAAGTATGTTTCGAGCCGTAATAACCTTTTGCTAATTTAAGCACTTTTTTACGACGTTTACGAGTTACTGTTCCACCTTTAACACGTGCCATGTTTAATTCCTCCTAAAATAGATAAATCTTCTCTTGAATTTTTTTAATTGTCTAAAGCTTTATTGGAATGATTATTTCATGTAAGCTAATAGTTGACGGATACGTTTGTAATCGCCTTTTGAAACCATGCCTGCTTTACGCAATTGACGACGTTGTTTTTTTGTTTTACCGTGGAAACGGTGACTCGTGAATGCACGGAATCTTTTTAATCCGCCTGAACCAGTACGTTTAACGCGCTTTGCTAGTCCGCGGTGTGTTTTTTGTTTTGGCATAACTAATTTCCTCCTCAAAATCTTTCGTTAATCTTACTATTTCACTAATTTTTTAGTGAGTCGCTACTTACTTGTCGCCTTTTGGAGCAAGCACTAAGAACATGCTGCGTCCATCCATTTTCGCTTTTTGTTCAACTGTCGCGATATCCGCAGTTTCTTCCGCTAAACGATCTAAGACTTTCTGACCAATTTCTTTATGGGTAATCGCACGTCCTTTGAAACGGATAGAAGCTTTCACTTTATCACCTTTTTCAAGGAACTTACGTGCATTGCGAAGTTTTGTGTCGAAATCATGAACATCAATCGTTGGACTTAAGCGAACTTCTTTAACGTTGATCACTTTTTGTTTTTTACGGGCATCTCGTTCTCTTTTTTGTAAATCGAAGCGATGCTTACCGTAGTCCATAATACGTGCAACTGGCGGATTGGCGTTAGGGGCAACGAGTACAACATCTAAGTTTGCTTTTTCAGCAAGGCTTAAAGCTTCTGCCTTCGTTTTCACTCCAAGTTGTTCTCCGTCTTGATCAATCAATCGTAACTCGCGGGCACGGATGCCGTCGTTTACCATCATATCTTTTGCTATGGTCATTCACCTCCAAGTTTTTTGCGAGAAAGAAAGCTCTATGGCTTAAAATACAAAAAAACGAGTTCTTTATCAGAACCCGCGCGTACTTCAGCCTAAATTTAGTCTGAAATCCTATTCTGCCCAGCGATATGATCCCTCAGGCGAGAAGCGGGTGCTTCTACTTTCATTTCTCAACTACAATAGTATACCAAATTGAACAAACCGAGTCAAGGTTTATCTAATTATTTTTTATAACTCTTTTTAATCGATCAAAAACTAACCTTATGCTAAAATCAAGACACCATCACGAACTTGAACGGAGAATGCTTATGCACGTCCCAGCTCATTCAATTGAAGAATTAATTCAGGCGAGTCCTCATCAAGCGCTATTTGAGACTTTAGATCATTGGATACAACTCACTTTCCCTGCGTTAGACCGCCGACTCATCCAAAGTGGCACCATGACTTTTATTGGCTACGGCGAGTTAGCGACAGCAACAGAAGGCGATGTGTATGATTCCCTCATCGCCCTTGCCCCACAAAAAAATTATCTCTCCTGCTATATTGTAGGAGAAAAAGCAGGCGCGCCGATTTTGCGCTCTTATCAAGCACATTTTGCAGCATCAACCGTTGGAAAAGTCTGTTTACGCTTAAAAAATAGCCATACGATTGATTTTGCCATTTTAGAAGCGATTATCAAAGACAGCATCGCTTGGAATGAAAGCAAAAAAACAAACGCCAAAT
This sequence comes from Enterococcus aquimarinus, assembly GCF_001885765.1. Classification (GTDB taxonomy): domain Bacteria; phylum Bacillota; class Bacilli; order Lactobacillales; family Enterococcaceae; genus Enterococcus_I; species Enterococcus_I aquimarinus. The sequence goes on from NZ_JXKD01000002.1 coordinate 38,098, forward strand.
CCTAAAGTGGAATTGGCGTTTGTTTTTCTGCTTATTCTGCAGCAGCTGCTGCTTTATTAATGTAGTTATATGGTTGGTTATAGTGTGGTAAGAAGAACAAGTCTAATAATGCTAACTCATCAATCGTTACTTGTTTGGCAATCGCTAATGAGAACATATGGATAGCCATCCCAATTTCAGAGGTTGTTGAAGACATTTGTGCCCCAACGATACGACGTGTTTTAGCATCGTAAACGATACGTGTTTTAACGTTGTCGTTATCTTTCATAAACGCTGGTTTTTGTGTATCTTCAATATCTGTGTATTTCACATCAAGACCAAAACGTGGTGCAGATTGAACAGAATAACCTGTTGACACCATGTGTAAATCAAAGATTGTGATACCATTTGATCCTTGAACACCTGGTGATTCAATTTTATTTCCACCAATATTTTCACCAGCAACTAAACCAGTACGAACGGCATTACTTGCTAAAGCGATATAAGCTGTGTCTTGTAGCGCATTCGAGTAAACTGTTGCACAATCACCGACAGCATAAACGTCTGCATCGCTTGTTTGTTGATGACGGTCAACTAAGTACGCACCGTTCACAAATTTTTCTAAATGATCTTTTCCAAGTTCACTATTTGGACGGAAGCCAATCGCGTTGATAACGACATCGACTTCGTAAACACCTTTTGCCGTTACGACTGCTTCAACTTTTTCAGTTCCACGGTATTCTTCGACTAATTCACCTAAGTGTAATTCAATTCCGTTATCCGCTAAGTTTTTGTCCATATCGTCTGTAAACCATTTATCGTAGTAGTTTGGTAATGAACGTTCTGCTGCATCAAAGAGCAACACATTTTTGCCACGACGTTTGGCAGCTTCCGCGATTTCCACGCCAATATAACCAGCACCAATTACGGCTACGGTTTTCACTTCATCTTGATCAAGTAAATGATCAATTTGTTGGCCTTCATAGAATTTTTTCATGAATTGAATATTTTTTAAATCATGTCCAGGGACTTTCGGTGCAATTGGTAATGAACCCGTTGCTAAGACTAACTTATCGTAACTTTCATCCCACTCTGTACCATCGGCTGATACACAATGAACCGTTTTATTGGCATAGTCGACATCCGTTACGTCGGTAGACATATGAATCGTTGCGCCTTTTGCTTTAAATTCTTCGCTATCTGTATAAAATAATCCATCAAACTCTTCGATTTGACGTCCTACCCATAGAGCCGTCCCACAACTTAAGTAGCTGATATGATCTGTTTTTTCAATTAAAACCACTTCTTGATTCTCAAATTTATCTAATAGTGTGTTCGCTGCCGCAATTCCTGCATGGTTTGAACCGATGATTACTGTTTTTGTCATCATAATTTCCTCCTCTTACATTTACAAACGTAGTATACCTAGCATGTGAATTTAAAAACTATCAATTATTTTTGCACATGATAAAAAATTGAGAATTAGACAATAAATTCAGATACAGCAAGCTTTTCACACGATAAATTATCAAAAATAAATTTGATTGTGAAAAACAACTCATTAAGATTTCGTTAAAAAAGAGTGCTTCTTACTTGTTTTCAGCTGTTTTTGAAAGCAATGGGCTGGCTTCTTTAATGAGATAGATTGGACGCTTTTTCGTTTCTAAAAAGATTTTACCAATGTACTTACCGATGATTCCCAGACATAACAATTGCAAACCGCCTACAAACAACATAATGGAAACGAGTGATGGCCACCCACTTGTAGGATCACCGTACAGTAACGCACGAATCACAATAAAAACCAACGCGATCCCAGCACCAATACAAGATAACGCACCGACAAGAGAAGCGAGCATTAAGGGCGCTTCTGAAAAATTCACGACACCATCAATAGAATAACGTAACAAGCTCAAAAACGACCACGACGTCTCACCGGCAACACGTTCACGGTTTTCATAAGATAAATACTCGGTCTCAAAACCGACCCAACTAAAAATTCCTTTTGAAAAACGATTGTATTCGGTAATTTCCAAAATAGCGTCGACCATTTGGCGGGTCATTAAACGAAAATCACGTGCGCCGTCGACCATCTTAGTATCACTAAATTGATTAATCAAGCGGTAAAACAAGCGCGAAAACGCGCTTCGGATGATCGGCTCTCCTTTACGGTTCTCGCGTCTGGTCCCAACACAATCTATTTTTTTCGTTTTAATGAGCGCCAGCATTTCAGGTAATAATTCCGGTGGATCTTGTAAATCAGCATCCATTACCGTCACGAAATCCCCTTTGGCATGTTGTAATCCTGCGTATAACGCAGCTTCTTTGCCGAAATTCCGAGAAAAAGAAAGGTAATGAATCTCGGTAGGACGCGCCTGGTGATATTTTTTTAAGAGGTCTAATGTTCCATCCTTCGAACCATCATTGACAAAAATATATTCAATTTTTTGTGGGTGTTGAAACATCACCCGATCGACCGCTTCAATAAATAAAGCAATCATTGCCTCTTCATTGTAGCAAGGGACGACGATTGATAACATAAACGATTCCCTCATTTCTCATGATTTTCCTGTATAGTTAGTATAACGTTTTTAGTGAGAATATTCACCTTTTTTCCTACGCTACCAAAAGACGCAGGATGAACTTTAACAAAATGATAAGAACCTGAATCCCTTATCTGTTAAGCCATGACAACAGACCGTCCTAGGGTCCTATTTTGCGTCCATTCGATTAGGACGCTTGAAATCGAATTTCTGATTCAGTTCCTAACCTCATCATAAAGCCTTTCTTTCAAACAGCACCTTTTTGTCGATGAATGACTCATTCAAAAAGAAAGATACCAACGATGAAAACAGCGACTTCCTTCGTTTATTTGTCGTGTGCCTTTCATCATATATCTCTTTTGATTCTTTGTTTCTTTCGATTTTTTGAAGCATTCAGCTAAAACGACCTTTTTTTCGATTGATTTGTGATAATTATGTTAATTTTTGTTAGCATTCTACTTAAAAACAAGGACAAGGGCTTAACGAATACAAGATTTTCTAGTAATATGGATAGGTATATTATAAACAAGTGATTTAGGAAGAGGACGAACATGAAAAAACAAGGGGTCGGTCATGCGACTGGGAAAATAATATTAATGGGTGAACACGCAGTCGTTTACGGAGAGCCGGCCATTGCCTTTCCTTTTAAAGGAACAGGCGTGACATGCACTTTCGCCCCCGCAACGACTTCTTCGCTGACTTCTAGCCATTATGAAGGAAAATTGAGTGATGCGCCTTCCGAATTACGACTTATCCAACAATTGACGCAAACGCTACAACAAGATTTTGGGCAAAAGAATTTTCATTTAACCATCGAAAGCACGATTCCTTCCGCGAGAGGCATGGGCTCGAGTGCCGCCGTGGCGGTTGCTGTCACCCGAGCATTCTTTGATTGGATAGACGAAGTATTGCCTAAAGAACGCTTACTCCATTATGTGAATTATGCCGAAAATATTGCCCATGGAAATCCAAGTGGGATCGATGCTGCGACGACGAGTGGCGACCAACCGATATATTTTGAAAAAGGAAAGGCCTTTAACTCTTTTCCTTTAAATATTGATGCCTACCTCATTGTGGCCGATACCGGAATTAAAGGCCGAACACGAGAAGCTGTCGACGCCGTTAAGGAGCTCTGCCGAACGCAACCGCAAAAAACCAACGAGTTAATCAGGCACTTAGGCTCACTGACGAGACAAGCAAAAGAGGCGATTACAACCAACCAACCTCACTTATTAGGGCGTGTGATGACCGCCGCTCACCATGATTTGTCTGAGTTAACCGTCAGCAATCAATCGCTTGATGCGTTTGTCGAACTTGCTTGTCGACATGGCGCTTTAGGCGCAAAACTAACAGGTGGTGGCCGTGGCGGTTGTTTTCTTGTGCTATGCCAAGATGCTGCCGCTGCCGCATTGATTCAGTCAAAACTAAAAAATGCTGGGGTTCGAGAGACCTGGATGCAAGGATTAGGAGTTTACGAACATGTATAAAGGAAAAGCACGCGCTTATACGAATATTGCGTTGATCAAATATTGGGGAAAGGAAAATAAAGAACTTATCATCCCCATGAATAATAGTCTTTCATTAACACTCGATGCTTTTTATACCGAAACAATGGTGACTTTTTCAAAAGACTATTTAGCCGATTCTTTTTATCTTGACGGCCAACAACAAGATGAAAAAGCGACAAAAAAAGTGAGTCGCTTTTTAGACTTAGTGCGGCAAAAAGCCAACTGTTCGCTCTTTGCTAGCGTAGAAAGTCATAATTTCGTTCCTACAGCAGCCGGTCTGGCTTCTTCTGCGAGCGGTTTAGCTGCACTCGCAGGAGCGTGTAACGAAGCCTTGACACTTGATTTGTCTCCTTCTGCCCTTTCACGCCTCGCTCGTCGAGGATCAGGATCAGCTTGTCGCAGTATTTTTGGTGGCTTTGTCGAGTGGGAAAAAGGCTCTGACGATGCCTCTTCACAAGCTGTGCCAATTCTTTCGGATCATTGGGAAGAAGAACTTGCGATGATATTTATCTTAATTGACGATCAACAAAAAGAGGTTTCCAGTCGTGACGGCATGGAACGTACCGTTGAAACTTCCGCTTTTTATGACGGATGGTTGTCTAGCGTGAATGACGATTTGAAAGAGGCAAAAGCCGCCATTGCCGACAAAAATTTCCAGGCATTAGGTGCCGTAGCAGAAGCCAATGCCTTAAAAATGCATGGCACGACGTTAGCTGCTAACCCACCTTTTACTTACTGGTCGCCCGATAGCTTAAAAGCGATGAATCTCGTGCGTCATATCCGCCAAACAGGTGTGCCGTGTTATTTCACCATGGATGCAGGTCCTAACGTGAAAGTCCTCTGCCAAAAAAGCGAGGTCCCAGCAATCATGGCTACTTTAGAAACACAATTTTCCAAAGACCGCTTGACGTGTGCTTATAGTGGTCCTGGACTGACGATTTTAGAAACGGAAGTGAACAAATGATTGAGGTTAGTGCACCAGGTAAATTGTATATTGCAGGCGAATATGCTGTCGTCGAACCTGGACATCCTGCTATTATCGTGGCCGTTGATCAATTTATTACCGTTACGATTGAAGCAGCAGTGAAAAATGGAAGTATTCAATCCCAACAATATAGCGATTTACCCATTCGATGGACACGCAAAAAAGGCGTGCTTGTCTTGGATCATCGTGAAAATCCTTTTCATTATATTTTAGAAGCGATTCGTCTAACGGAACAATATGCCAAAGAACGAGGACAACTCCTTTCTTTTTACCATTTAAAAGTGAAAAGCGAACTCGATAACTCGAATGGTCGCAAATATGGCTTAGGTTCAAGTGGTGCCGTGACGGTCGCTACAGTTAAAGCATTAAATGTCTTTTATGATTTAGAAATGGATACCTTGACGCAATTCAAAATTGCGGCGCTCGCCCATTTAGCCGTTCAAGGAAATGGCTCTTGTGGCGATATTGCAGCGAGTTGTTATGGCGGTTGGATTGCCTTTTCAACGTTTGATAGCCAATGGGTGAAGGAAAAACAAGCACAATGGTCGCTTTCGACTTTATTAGAAACCGATTGGCCGATGCTCTCCATCCAACCATTAGAAGTACCCAAAAATTTACGGCTCGTGATTGGTTGGACCGGGAGTCCGGCATCCACTTCTGACTTAGTCGATCAAGTGCACCAATCAAAAGAAGTCGCTGAAAGTGCCTATCAAACCTTTTTAAAGGATAGTCGCGAGTGTGTAGAGGAAATGATTGCCGGTTTTACCAATAAAAATATTCCAGTCATTAAACAAATGATTACCAAAAATCGCGCCTTGTTAAACACCCTTTCAAGCATTACGGGCGTCACAATTGAAACGCCTGCACTAAAAGAGTTATGCGACCTTGCCGAGACCTGTGGCGGCGCTGCGAAGTCTTCTGGCGCAGGTGGCGGGGATTGCGGCATTGTGATTGCCGATAAGAAAACAGGCATTTTACCTTTAATGACACTTTGGGAGAAAGCTGAAATCACACCGTTACCGCTCCATATTTATCACTACCAAGGAGGTCAAAAATAATCATGGATCGTAAAGATGAACATGTTTCTCTTGCTAAAGGATTTCATAAAATTAAAGAAAATTCGTTTGATCACGTACGTGTTATTCACGATTCGTTACCTCAAAGTGCCTATCACCAAACGTCGATTGCAACTGAACTCTTTGGTCAACGGTTAACTTCGCCATTTTTCATCAATGCTATGACTGGCGGAAGTGAAAAAACGGCAGGAATCAACCAAAAACTTGCTATTTTAGCTCGAGAAACCAAGTTGATGCTTGCAACAGGATCGATTTCAGCCGCATTAAGAGATCCAAGCGTGGCCCATTCTTATCAAATCGTGCGCGAGGTTTTTCCAGAGGGCATTTTATTAGCGAATATCGGTGCGGGGAGTACCTTAGAAGATGCTAAACGCGGCGTCGACTTATTCAACGCTAATGCGCTACAAATCCATCTAAATGCCCCACAAGAGCTTGTCATGCCTGAAGGAGACCGCGACTTTACCCAGTGGTTACGCTTAATCGAAGAAATCACAACCAATCTTGATGTCCCTGTGATTGTCAAAGAAGTTGGCTTTGGTATGTCACGCCAAACAATGCAACGACTACTTGACGTCGGTGTAAAAACGATTGACGTTGCGGGTTCAGGCGGCACAAGCTTCACCCAAATCGAAAATGCGCGTCGCAGAAAACGTGAATTTTCTTATTTAAGTGACTTTGGCATCACAACGGTCGCCTCTTTACTCGAAGCGAACGAAATTCCAATGAATTTTGAATTGATTGCCTCTGGTGGGATTCGTCATACTTATGATATTTTTAAAGCGTTGTGCTTAGGCGCAAACGCCGTCGGAATTTCAGCGAGTATTTTAAATCATCTTCTCGTGAATGAACTCGAAGATACCATCGCATTAGTTCAACAATGGCAACAAGAACTCATTTCCTTGTATACACTTGTCGGCGCAAAAACGACCGCCGATTTAAAACAAGTTCCGTTACTACTCTCAGGAGAAAACAAAACCTGGTGTGAAGCAAGAGGCATCGACTTTACAAAATATAGCCAAAGATAAAAACGAAAAAGGTGTGACGAAAGTCACACCTTTTTCTTATCTTATTGTGTTTTACCAAATAATCGCTTTAAAAAGCTCGGTTTTGCGTCTTGCGATTGAGGCGCCACCGTCTTTGATAATTGATAGCCTTTATCTTTAAACACTCGCTGAAACGTTAAATTATCTTGGAGATTTAACGTGTTTAATTCTACAACGCCTTGCAGACTGCCTTTCAAACGACGAATTTCTCCTTCACTCAATCCAAAAAAGGCTTCGGGCGTATGATTGTCTTCCAATGTTTCCAAAGTGTCAATCAATTCTCTTAACCACTTATTTTGCTTTGATAAAACCGCAGAAATCTCTTCCACTTCTAGGGTCGGAATCTCTGTTGGTTCCATCAAATCCGTGACTACGCGTAAACTATCCGCATAATCCCTTAAATCAAAAATAAACGTTTGCAGTGATTCTTCTTTCATGACCTCACCTTGATTTACGAGGCGATCTTGTAACTGAAGTAAACTATTTTGTGAATTGACTAATGCTTGTACGGTTTCCGTTATGGCCATTCATAATCCATCCTTTATCAATTACTCTTTCTTTCTAGTCTACCTGACTCAAGCTGTGAGTCAAGATAAAAACGTGGATCGACCCGCATTTCTCATTACTGATAATATGAAGCGACCGAAGTCAAAAAAGGTCTGCGACTTCTGTCACAGACCTTTTTTTGATTTAATTCTTTGCTTATGCGTTATAAGAATCGATAATGATTTGTTTTAATTCAGAAATAAGTGGTTGTTTCGGATTTGCTGTTGTACATTGGTCTTCGTAAGCAAGTTCAGCCATACGATCCACTGTTGCATCAAGCACTTCTTGCGTAAGGCCTTGTGCTTTTAAGTTCATTTCAATTCCAACTTTTTCACCTAACTCAGTGATTGCCGTTGCTAACGCTTCAACTAATTCTTCAGTTGTTTGACCTTTTAATCCTAAGAATCTTGCAATATCTGCATAGTCAGTATCTGCACGGAAGAAGTCATATTTAGGGAACATTGCATGTTTTTGTGGATCTTTTGCATTGTAGCGAACGATGTGCGGTAAAATAATCGCATTCGTACGACCATGTGGAATATTGTATTCTCCACCAATTTTATGCGCGATTGAGTGAGATATTCCTAGGAAAGCATTCGCAAAAGCCATCCCTGCCATCGTTGAAGCATTATGCATTTTTTCACGTGCTTCTTTATCTGCACGGTTCGTTGATGCTTCTAAGTATTCGAAGACAATCTTAATCGCTTGTAAACTTAAGCCACGAGTATAGTCAGAAGCCATTACTGAAACATAAGATTCAATCGCATGTGTTAAAACGTCCATTCCAGTATCTGCTGTTACAGATGCAGGAACTGATAAAACGAATTGCGGATCAATAATCGCGACATCTGGCGTTAACGCATAGTCAGCTAATGGGTATTTCACATGTGTTTCGCTATCTGTAATAACTGCAAATGGTGTTACTTCAGCACCCGTACCTGAAGTCGTTGGGATACATACAAATTGTGTTTTTTCTGGTTTGTCAATTTTGTACGTACGTTTGCGAATATCTAAGAATTTTTGTTTTGCACCAAAGAATGATGTATCTGGGTGCTCATAGAACATCCACATGCCTTTCGCTGCATCCATCGCTGAACCCCCACCGATTGCAATAACTGTATCTGGTTTGAAGTTCATCATCACTTCTGTTCCTTTGTAAACAGTGTTCGTTGATGGGTTTGGTTCAACATCAGAGAAGACTTCAATTTGAACCATGTTTTTGCGACGAGCTAATACGTCACGTACGCGGTCAACATAACCGAATTGAACCATTCCTGGGTCACAGACAATCATTACGCGCTCAAGATTTTCCATTTTTTCTAAGTACATTAATGAGTTTTGCTCAAAATAAATTTTAGAAGGTAATTTGAACCATTGCATATTATTTCTCCGTTTCGCTAAGGTTTTCACGTTAATTAAGTTGACTGCTGATACGTTACGTGACACAGAGTTTTTACCATATGAACCACAACCTAATGTTAATGAAGGGATCATTTCGTTATAAATATTTCCAATTCCACCTTCAGCTGATGGTGTATTGACTAATACGCGACATGCTTTCATGCGTAGACCGAAACGGATTTGTAAATCTTCATCTTCACTATGAATCACCGCTGTATGACCTAAGCCACCTAAGTTTAACATTGCTTCACATAGCTCTAATCCGTGCTCTGTATTTTCTGATTTAATCATTGCTAATACTGGTGATAATTTTTCACGTGAAAGTGGATAATCTGCGCCCACACCTTCTAATTCAGCAATTAACATTTTAGTGCCTTCTGGTACAGTAATTCCTGCTAATTCGGCAATTTTTGTTGCTGGCATTCCAACGATTGCTGGATTAACTGCATATTTTCCTTCATTCATAACGGCATCTTCAAGTTTTTGTAATTCATTTGGTTTTACAAAGTATACTTGGTGCGCTTGGAATTCTGCTTTAACTGCTGCATAAACTTCTTTATCCACAATGATTGCTTGCTCAGAAGCACAGATCATACCGTTATCAAATGTTTTTGAAACGATTAAGTCATTCACTGCACGTTTGATTTTTGCTGTTTTTTCGATGTATGCTGGTACGTTACCTGGTCCAACACCTAATGCTGGTTTACCAGTTGAGTAAGCTGATTTCACCATTGCCGCGCCACCTGTTGCTAAAACAATCGCGATTCCTGGGTGATTCATTAAGCCTTGAGTCGCTTCAATCGATGGGTGTTCAATCCATTGTACACAGTTTTCAGGAGCACCTGCTGCGATTGCTGCATCGCGAACGATACGAGCTGCTGCTGCAGAACATTTTTGAGCACTTGGATGGAAAGCAAAAATGATTGGGTTACGTGTTTTGATGGCAATCATCGCTTTAAAGATTGTTGTTGAAGTTGGGTTCGTTGTTGGTGTTACCCCACAAACAACACCGACTGGTTCTGCGATTTCGATTAAGCCTTTTTGTTTATCTTCACTGATAACGCCCACTGTTTTGTTGTCTTTAATTGAGTGCCAAATATATTCTGAAGCGTACATATTTTTAATCGCTTTATCTTCATAAATACCACGACCTGTTTCTTCAACAGCTAATTTTGCGAGTGACATATGTTCGTTTAAAGCAGCCATTGCCATTTCATGCACAATATGGTCAACTTTTTCTTGATCAAAGTTTTCCATTTCTTTTAATGCAACATTTCCTTTAGCCGCTAAATCATCAATCATGACTGAAACATCAATTGTCGCTACTTCTTTTTCTTTTTTTTCTACTTTTTTACTCATATTAATCCTCCTATATAATGGGGTCTTTTTTTCGTTTTGTTTGTTAACTACTTCACACATAGAATGATACATCATTTCTTTTTGTTTGTAAATAGTTTCCTGTGATTTTCTTCACAATTTTTCAACTTTTATTAAAAAAACGGATAAAACCTTGTTAATTAAGCTTTTTCCGTTAATATAAAATTAATAAATCAATTTAAAAACCGACTTTCATACGTCAAACATTTTCATCATTATGAAAATGACACCTAAAATAAATGTGAATGATTGAACTTTATTATCATAAAAATAACTTACTTTCGTTTTATAATCCTAAGATCGATGGGACTTCTTGATACTCACCATAACATTGTAACGAGATAACATGTATTAAGTTCTATCAGATTAGACACGTGTCAAAACACAAAAAAAGCCAGATGGGCAAGAGAGCCTAACTGACTTTTTTCACTATTGTTTGATTTCATCCACACGTTCCGATTACTTTGCAGTCAAAGAAAACGTTGAACGAATCGAACAATTGATGATCATTATTCTGCTGCTTTTTCTTCTGTTTCTTCTTCAACGATAATTTCAGTAACGGAATCATCATTTTCAATAATCGTTGCGGGTTTAACTGTACGAATCGATGTGCGTTCAAATTCTAAGTAAATTCCTTCGCAATCTAATACGACGGTGTTTTTATCTGAATTGACTTCTGAAATTACCCCGTGTAATCCACCGATGGTAATCACGCGGCTTCCGACAGTGATACTATCCATTAATTTTTGACGTTCTTGTTGTTGTTTCTTTTGCGTACGTTGCATAAAAAATAACATTGCTCCGATTGGTAGAATCATGATTAATGCTGACATTTATTTCACCTCTATTTTTTCTCTACGTTTACTTTACCAAAAAAGCGGTTGCTTCACTAGCTTTTTTCCAAAAAAACTAAAAGTTTCTTGCATTCTCCTTATTAAAGCCATATTCTTCGATGAAATGGGCACGAAACTCTAATAAATTATCGTCCATAATGGCTTGACGAACTTGTTTCATTAAATTTAATAAGAAGTGTAAATTATGATAAGACGTTAAACGCAACCCAAATGTTTCATCCGCTTTAATTAAATGACGAATATAGGCACGACTATAATTTTTACAAGTATAGCAATCACATTTTTCATCAAGCGGTCGAAAATCGCGGGCATATTGAGCATTTTTCACGACTAAACGTCCTGTAGAAGTCATACAAGTCCCATTTCTGGCAATCCGAGTGGGTAACACGCAATCAAACATATCAACGCCACGAATCACACCATCGATTAACGAGTCTGGTGCACCCACGCCCATTAAGTAACGAGGTTTATTATCTGGAATCAGTGGTGTTGTAAAGTCCAAGACACGATTCATCTCTTCTTTGCTTTCACCCACAGATAACCCTCCGATTGAATAACCAGGGAAATCCATACTGATTAAATCTTTGGCACTTTGACGACGTAGTTCTTCAAAACCAGCGCCTTGGATGATGCCGAATAAGCCTTGGCGATCAGGATTGGCATGGGCTTCTAAGCCGCGGGCAGCCCAACGAGATGTCCGTTCAACTGATTTTTTGACATAGTCATAACTTTCATTAAAGGGTGGACATTCATCAAAACTCATCATAATATCTGAACCCAATTTATTTTGGATTTGAATCGCTTTTTCAGGTGATAAGAATAATTTTGATCCATTTAAATGGTTTCTAAAATGAACACCTTCTTCTTCGATATTCCGCATATCGGCTAAAGAAAAGACTTGGAAACCACCGGAGTCTGTCAGAATCGGTTGATCCCAGTTCATAAATTTATGCAGACCACCTGCTTCTTCAATTAAATCCTCACCAGGACGTAACCATAAATGATAGGTATTACTCAAAATAATGCCTGAGCCCATCGCTTTTAGTTCTTCTGGGGACATTGTCTTCACTGTTGCTAATGTACCAACAGGCATGAACATTGGGGTCGGGAAGGTTCCGTGCGGGGTAATAATTTCTCCTAAGCGCGCACCGGTATGTTTTTCTTTTTTTATTAATCGATAACGAATGGCTGGTTCCGTCATTCATTTCCCTACTTTCTAATCATTGATTGAATTAAATATTGCACCCTTCATCATAAATCTTCCACACGCTTTTTGCAACTTAAAGACGAATAAAACCCAAAACACAAACTTTTTTTAACTTTCCTTTCATTTATCACGGGGAGTTTGATATACTGAAGCTACAAATTAACGTATTGGAGTGATGTGAAATGAAATCAAACGCTGAATTGAAACAAGAAGCTAAAGAGATGCTTGCTGGAAGATGGAAAGAAGCAATTTTACTGAATCTAGTTCCAACGATTGTCACGGTTGTAGCTGTCTTAGTTGTACTACTCATAGTAGCGCTTCCCGCTTTTTTATTATGGAACACCAACATTATCCAAAATTCTTTTAACGACGGGACTTTGAACAGTTCTTTAGATCTGGATTTCGGACAATCAGGCGGTTCTAGCTTTTTTAGTGGGATTATCGGAACCTTCTTTTATGTCGGAATTTCTTGGACGTTTTTAGACTTACTTCGTCATAAAAAAACAACGATCGTACCTTTCAAGGATGTCTTTAGAGGTTTCCAAGCGCCTTACGGTATTGGTATTTTAGTTATTTATTTATTTAGTTCTATTTTCATTTTCTTCTGGTCATTACTCTTTATTATTCCCGGAATCATTAAAGGCTATTCGTATTCTCAAGCCTATCTGATTTATTATGATGAATACAGCCGGACAGGTGTCCCACCAAAATACTTAGATAGTATTACGAAGAGTCGTCAAATCATGGATGGTTACAAAGCGCAATTATTTATTCTTGATTTAAGTTTCATTGGTTGGCATATTTTAAGTATCTTCACTTTAGGAATCGGTTATCTATGGCTTACCCCTTATATTAGCGCTACAAAAGCAGCCTTTTACAACAATCTGATTCAACCATTACAAGACTAAGCATTTTTCCTTATCTATTTAAATGAAAAAACCAAGATGTCGATTTCTTTGGCACCTTGGTTTTTTATCTGAATTCAAAAGCATATGTTTTGCAATCGCTTCCAATCCATGCTATTCTATGAGTGTAAGGAAGGATAAAACATTTGTTGGTTGGATTTTCTAGTAGCAAAGAGTAACAAAGAAAATAGAAAATAGTAACAAAAAAGTTGTTAGAGCTTCAAGTTTCACCTAATATTCACACTGCAAGGTAATCAAAGCAATAAAAAGGCCACATGTAACAAGTAGCATCATTACAACTACACAGTACCTAATTATCGCAGCATGATTTGCAAAAAAGAAGTTAGTTTCGAATCTTTTAATTAAGACAAGATTTTTGTTAAACCGTGAGTGAAAACGTATTACTTTGCATCACACATACAACAAAACCAACAAATGCCTTCCGAAAAAGCAGCTATTCAATCTTGAATAGCTGTTTTTGTGTTCCCTTTTTTTATCGAATGTAAGAATCAGCTGTATCACGTTTAGTGTTGCTGCTGGCTATTCGTATCTTTCTTCAACACTTTTTTCCTTCATTCATTCAAAAAAATCATCGAAAATCCTATGACTATTTTTTAATTGAATGGATTTTGGTATACAACCGTCAAAATATTCCTTTCAAAATGCAGGACCGTAATGATCATTTAACAGGATTCTTTATATGTTCCTATTTTTTTGTAAAAAAATAGATGTGAATGCATTTCTTCATCCACATCTAAAAGAATTCAACCTGAAAGCAAATTCTTTGAAATTTTTTTATTTCACGAACATGGCATCACCGAAACTAAAGAAGCGATATCTTTCTTCAATCGCATGATGATAGGCGGCTAACGTGAAGTCTCTTGTTGCAAAGGCGCTCACTAACATGACTAAGGTTGATTTTGGCAAGTGAAAGTTTGTCGAAAAAGCATCGACAACTTTAAATTGATAGCCAGGTGTAATAAAAATACTTGTCCAGCCACTATCCGCTTGAATCGCCCCATTAAATTTTGTTCCAATCGTTTCTAAGGTCCGAATAGATGTGGTTCCGACTGCGACAATTTTACCCCCAGCTGCTTTGACTTCATTCAAAATAGCGGCCGATTCTTCACTAAGTCGATAAAATTCACTATGCATTTCGTGTTCTGCGATGTTATCCACACTCACTGGACGGAATGTTCCTAATCCCACATGAAGCGTAAGATACACGAGGCGAACGCCTTTAGCTTGAATTTTTGCCAATAAGTCTTCCGTGAAATGCAGTCCTGCGGTTGGCGCTGCGGCTGATCCATTTTCTTTGGCATACACCGTTTGATACCGTTCAGGGTCTTCGAGTCGTTCTTTGATATAAGGCGGTAAAGGCATTTCGCCTAAGCTTTCCAGATTTTCTAAAAAAATTCCTTCATACGTAAAACGAATCACACGACCACCATGAGGTAATTCTTTTTCCACAATGGCTTTTAAGCGACCATCGCCAAAAGAAATTTCTGTGCCTACTTTTGCTCGTTTGGCAGGTTTGATCAACGTTTCCCAGGTATCACCTTCCAGATTCGTTAATAAAAGAACTTCTAGATGACCTCCTGTACTTGGTTTTTCACCATACAATCGTGCCGGTAGCACACGCGTATCATTCATTACAAGGGCATCGCCGGCTTCAAGCTCATCGATAATATCATAGAAATGATGATCCGCCATTGCACCCGTTTTTGAATCCAACACCAATAAGCGCGAACTGGTTCGATCCTTTAACGGCGTTTGCGCTATCAATTCTTCTGGTAAATCAAAATTAAAATCTTCCGTTGTTAACATTTTTCCACTCTTTTCTTTATCCAAATCAGTCCTTCTCATTCTAACATTCTTTGCTGATTTAGAAAACTCTTGTCCCTTTTGTTTGCGAGCGAAAAAGGCTTTTTCACCTCAATTTTCATTAGTTGCTGAAAATTCTCATTAAATTTTAATTTTAAGAAATAGTTAAATTTCGCTATCGTATGTCACATAAGGGATTGAATCCATTTTTTATTTTTCATTAATCGACGAAAAAGGTTGATTTAGCACTCTTTTTCGTACTGTTTTCAGACACATTATTTGTCAATCCCTCTTTTTTTTGGCACACTTATAACAACGAGTACAAAAAAGAAGAAAGATAGAGGTGGATAACTTGATCGAATTCCAACACGTATCAAAAATTTATAAAGGTGGCAAAGTGGCTGTCGAAGATGTGAACTTGTCATTTGAAAAAGGAGAATTTATTTGTTTTATCGGTACAAGTGGTAGTGGTAAGACGACGTCCATGCGCATGATTAATCGCATGACGGAGCCGACGAAAGGAAAAATTCTCATCGATGGACAAGACATCCAAAAGTTAAACGCGGTTGAACTCCGTCGTAAAATTGGTTATGTGATTCAAAGTATCGGGTTAATGCCGCATATGACCATTCGTGAAAATATTACGCTTGTTCAAAAATTATTAAAAGTTGATCAACAAAAGCAACAAACAACGGCTGAAAAAATGATTGACCTTGTCGAATTACCGCGCGAAATGCTGGATCGCTACCCTAGCGAACTTTCAGGCGGTCAACAACAACGAATTGGTGTGGTACGAGCACTAGCAGCGGATCAAGATATTATTTTAATGGATGAGCCTTTCGGAGCGCTCGATCCAATCACCCGCGACTCACTCCAAGATTTAGTCAAAGATTTACAAGAACGCTTAGGCAAAACCATTGTCTTTGTCACGCATGATATGGATGAGGCCTTAAAATTGGCCAATCGAATCGCGATTATGAGTGAGGGGAAAGTGGTGCAATTTGATACCCCTGAAAATATTTTACGCAATCCTGCGAATAAATTCGTGGAAGAACTTATCGGAGAAGATCGTCTTTTACAAGCGAAACCTGATAAAACACAAGTCAAAGACGTCATGCTAAATACTGCGATTACCATCACGACTGAAAAATCATTGCAAGAAGCACTACGTCTCATGCGTGAAAAACGGGTCGATACGTTATTAGTCACGGATAATCAAGGAATCTTAAAAGGCTTTATTGATATTGAATCCATTAATAAAAACCGTGGATTATTGAGTAGCGTCGGTGATGTCTTACAAACAGAAGTGTTTTATGTAAAAGAAAATGCTCTCTTGCGTAATACCCTTCAACGAATCTTAAAACAAGGATTGAAATATGTTCCTGTTGTCGATGACCAAAAGCGTGTAGTCGGGATTCTGACACGCGCATCCTTAGTTGATATTGTGTATGATGTCGTATTCGGGGAAGAAGAAACGATTACAGATGCCGTAGAATCCTTTAATCCCGATGAAATTAAGGGGGTTTAGTCTATGACTTTCTTTCAACTGTATGGTGACCAACTCGTCACCGCCATCTTTCAACATCTTTATATTTCATTTGTTTCGCTGGCGTTAGGAGCAATCGTTGCGGTTCCACTCGGGGTGTTACTGACACGTACGCCTAAACTCGCGAACATCGTCCTGGGAATCACGAGTGCCTTGCAGACGATTCCTTCGTTAGCCCTATTAACATTAATGATTCCTTTTCTAGGAATTGGTCGTTTCCCTGCGATTGTCGCCCTCTTTATTTATTCGTTATTACCGATTTTACGTAATACGTATATTGGCTTAAAAAATGTGGACGCTCATTATCTAGATGTGGCGAAAGGAATGGGAATGACGCCTGTTCAGTCCATCATTCAAGTCGAATTACCCTTAGCTTTGCCTACCATCATGGCGGGTATTCGTTTAGGAGCCGTTTATGTCATTGCTTGGGCCAGTCTTGCCTCTTACATTGGCGCTGGTGGATTAGGAGTTCTGATTTTTAGTGGACTTGATAACTATCAACCGAGTCTTATTTTTGCGGGAACCATCCCCGTGACGATTTTAGCCTTACTGGCAGACTTTTTATTAGGGAAATTAGAATACAAATTAACTCCTTCTGCATTAAGAAAGGCGGAGAATGAATGAAACGAGTAATGAAATACAGTTTACTTCTTAGTGTAATGCTTTTCCTAGCCGCTTGTTCCCTACCCGGTTTAAAAACAAGCTCGGATAAAAATACGATTTCGATTACAGGCGGTATTACAACTGAGAGTCAAATTTTAGGAAGTTTAGTTGCTGAAATGATTGAACATTATACCGATAAAGATACGACCATTATTAATAATTTAGGAACCACGACGATTAACCATCAAGCCATGTTAAATGGCGATGCCCAAATCTCGGCTGCGCGCTATACGGGGACCGATATTGCCACGACTTTACAGCTAGAACCTGTGACCGATCCACAAGAAGCGTTCTCGATTGTTCAAGAAGAATTCAAAACGCGGTTCAATCAAGTCTGGTTTCCTTCTTATGGTTTTGCCAACACGTATGTCTTTTTAGTGCGACAAGATACTGCTGAAGAATTCGGCTTGAAAACGGTAAGTGATCTCGCTGCGGTAGCCGATCAACTCGTCGTTGGCGCTGACCGTGCGTGGATGTCTCGTCAAGGAGACGGTTATGCTGGTTTTACGGAGGCTTACGGCTTTAGTTTTTCTTCCATTTTACCGATGCAAATTAGTTTGGTCTACAACGCTGTAGCGGCTGGTCAAATGGATGTCGTCCTTGGATACTCAACAGATGGCCGGATTGCGAGTTATGATTTAGTCATGTTAGAAGATGATCGTCAATTCTTCCCACCTTATGACGCGGCTCCTGTCGTCGACCAAGCGCTGTTAGATGAGGTGCCTGAATTAACGGACATCTTACTAAAACTAGAGGGTGTCATTGATACCCAAACGATGCAACGACTGAATTATTTATCCGATAACGATTTAATCGAACCATCACGAGTAGCCAAACAATTTTTAGAAGAACATGATTATTTCGAAGGAGGAACCGTGAATGAATGATTTAAACTTATTTCAACAATTCATCCTTTATTTTAATGAAAATGGCGGTTACGTCTTTTCTCAATTCCTTCGTCACTTCCTAATTTCATTTTATGGTGTTCTCTTTGCAGCAATCGTTGCGATACCGCTAGGGATTTTTATTTCTCGTCGTGTCACACTTGCCGAATGGATTATCCGAATTGCGAATTTAATCCAAACGATTCCAGCCTTGGCCATGGTTTCGGTCTTAATGTTGGGCCTAGGTCTGGGGGTCAATGTGGTGATTGTGACTGTCTTTCTCTACTCCCTTTTACCAATTGTCAAAAATACTTATACGGGAATGCGTCAAGTAGATGCAGGAATCTTGGATGTCGGAAAAGGCATGGGGATGACTCAGTGGCAACGCTTATACCTCGTGGAACTCCCATTGTCGATTTCCGTGATTATGGCTGGTATTCGCAATGCTTTAGTTTTAGCGATTGGTATTACCGCAATTGGTACTTTTGTGGGCGCGGGTGGTTTAGGTGATATTATCGTCCGTGGTACAAATGCAACAGATGGCGCAGCGATAATCTTAGCCGGTGCTTTACCGACCGCTGCGATGTCTATTTTCGCCGATTGGTTTTTAGGTCTGATTGAGAAAAAATTAGATCCAACAAGTAAAAAGAAATAAACAAACGCAGATTCCTCCGCAAGAGAAGAATCTGCGTTTTTTCGTCCTTTTTTTTCAAATAGTTGT
The DNA here is from genome assembly GCF_001885765.1 of Enterococcus aquimarinus. Lineage (GTDB taxonomy): Bacteria > Bacillota > Bacilli > Lactobacillales > Enterococcaceae > Enterococcus_I > Enterococcus_I aquimarinus. The sequence continues at coordinate 57,160 of NZ_JXKD01000002.1, forward strand.
CAAATCTACCCTTTTTCGCTAGGATAGACAAAAAGGAGGCGATGACATGCCGATTATTGAATTAGAAGACGTGAGTTATATCCGCGAAAAAAATCCTTTGCTTCAACAAATTAATTGGACAATTAATCCAGGAGAACATTGGGCCATTTTAGGTCTAAACGGTGCAGGAAAAACCTTACTATTACAAATTATCACAGGGAATCTATGGCCATCTAAAGGAAAAGTGACCGTTTTAGGAGAAGTCTTTGGTCAAACGTCCATACCTGAATTAAGTAAACGCATTGGATGGGTGAGCACGGCACTTCAAGTCCGTTTACGAATGAATGAAACAGCCGAAAACATTGTCTTATCTGGAAAGTTTGCGAGTATCGGGCTTTATCAAGATTATACGCTGGAAGAATTACAGCAAGCGAAGCAGGTTTTAATGTCACTGGGCGCAGTAACCGTCATTGGCAAAACGTATCAACAACTATCCCAAGGCGAACGGCAAATTGTGCTCATTGCCAGAGCGCTAATGGCCAAGCCAGCGCTACTGATTTTAGACGAGCCTTGTACGGGACTTGATTTATTCGCTCGAGAAGAATTATTACAGCGGATTGAACAATTAGCCAGCGAACCCCATGCTCCTACAATTTTATTTGTAACCCATCATACGGAAGAGATTATGCCCTTTATCTCTCATGTCGCATTACTAAAAGAGGGACACTTTTTTAAGCAGGGTCCCCGCGAGGAGTTATTGCAATCTGCGCTCTTACAAGCATTCTACCAACGCGCCATTGAAGTGACTCCTTATACTGAAGAGCGACACATGATTACGCCAAAAGCATAAAAAAGAATCCTGATCAAAAAAATCAGGATTCTTTGCAGTCGTTTGAATAAATGATTATCAAAAGTCCATACGTTTGCTTTTCTAGGACTGCATGTTACGGCTTTTTTGAGCAGCAGCTTGAACTGCTTGGATAACGGTACTACGAAAATGATTATCTTCTAAAACTTTAACCGCTTCAATCGTCGTACCTCCAGGTGAACAAACTTGATCTTTTAACTCTCCTGGATGTTTTTTTGTCGATAAAACCATTTGCGCACTCCCTAAAACGGTTTGAGCCGCAAACTCATAAGCAGCTTCGCGTGGCATCCCTTCTAAAACGGCACCATCGGCTAATGCTTCAATAAATAAATAGACATACGCTGGAGCGGAACCGCTGACGCCAATGAAAGCATCAAATAACTGTTCCGGTAGCACACGCGCTTTTCCGACATGGTTGAATATGGCTAACACTTCTTGTAATTCATCCTCCGTGACGCGCTCATTCGTGACGACAGCCGTCATCCCTTCTAAAACGGCTAATGGTGTATTTGGCATCGCCCGTAGCAGCTTGGCCGTCCCTAGCCCATTTTCTAACTCACTTAATGAAATACCCGCTGCTAACGAAATGAGTAGTTGATCGCTTGCCAATTGCTGTTTGATTTCAGGATACAACGACCGTAAGACTTGTGGTTTGACCGCTAAGACGATTACCTGTGCTTGTGCAAAAAGTTGCTGTGCATCTGTGATAGGAGTAATCCTAAATTGTTGGACCGTCGCTTCTAACGTTGGTGCATCGCGGCGATTGTAAACCAAAATCGCTTCTTTTGAATACACACCTTTTGCTAGAAGACCTTGAATCATCCCTTGCGCCATATTTCCTGAACCATAAAAACCTATTTTTTTTGTCATGTGTGCACTCCTATTCTTCAAAAGTATAAAATTCGCCTTTCGATAACACTAACTCGCCCCTAGTTGGGGGTTGCAATTTAAGATAGACTTCCAGCGGACACGTTACTCGCCATTCTTGCTCTCCTTGTTGAAAAACAAGATAATACTGGGAATCGTGTTGATATTTTTCCACTAATAAACAATAGCCGATGCGTTGACGCGCTAACTGCTGAAAGAATTGGCGCGAATGGCGAATGATGAACACGAAAAACACTAGTACAGTGACCATTATGATGATATAACCCATTATTGATCACCCGTTCGCAACGATAAGGCCAAACTGACTTTTAGAGCTTGATCAACAGCGGTCATCATTTCAAGTGGTAACTGACAAATTTTTTCTTGCATCCGAGATTTATCGATTGTTCGAATTTGCTCAACTAAAAGCGTAGAATCTTGTTTTAAACCAGTCATTTCTTTTTTTAAGTGAATGTGTGTTGGCAAGCATTTTTTGACTTTCTTGGTCGTAATAGCCGCAATAATAATCGTTTGGCTATAGCGATTCCCCAAATCATTTTGGATAATCAAAACCGGACGAATTCCTCCTTGTTCAGACCCTCTAACAGGTGACAAATCGGCGAAAAAAATAGCCCCTCGTTTCATTCGAATATCCCCGTTGTATTCAAGTAGTGTCGGGGAATTCGTTCAGCTAGCAAACAGAGAACTTCATAATTAATCGTGCCTAAATGTTCCGCAATCGCTTCGATGGTAATGACCTCTTCTTGATTCTTTCCAATTAAAGTCACTTTAGTCCCCGTTTCAAACGAATGTGGCAGACGAATCATCAATTGATCCATGCACACACGGCCAATAATTTCACAACGTTGGCCTTCTACTAACACATAAAATCCTTGCATCCCACGAACAAACCCATCCGCATAGCCAATTGGAACAGTCCCGATCCATTCACTTTGTTTTGTCTCATAACTTTTCCCATAACCGATTCCTGCACCTGCTGGAACTTTTTTCACTTGGACGAGTTCCGATTCTAAAGACAATGCTGGTTTGAGAGTCGGACTCATGGGCAATAGCCCGCCTGATGGATTATGTCCATACATCGCGATGCCTAAACGGACCACATTGCCCACGTCTTCGCGCCAAAGCGTCGTGGCACTGTTACTTGTATGAATGTACCGAGGAACCCTAGGTAAAGTAGCAATAAGGGTATTAAACCGCTCATTTTGTTTTTTCCAATAGGCGGTATCCGTTTCATCCGCAGTAGAAAAGTGTGTAAAAATTCCTTCCCAGACAAAAGAGGGATGGTTTTCTAACCAGTGAACGGCTGCTAACACCGCCTGATTTTCTTGAAAACCAATTCGCCCCATCCCAGTATCAATCGCTAAATGAAGGTAGACTTGGCCGCTTAATCGTTCGTTTTGATAAACAGACCACGCCTCTTCTAACCATTCTTGTGTCGCTACAGGAATCGCTAAATGATACTGGATAATCAAAGGAAGCCACTGAACATCGACAAGTCCTAAAATCAAAATCGTTTGCGTAAGCCCCGCTTCTCGCAAGGCAATTCCTTCATCAATGGTTGCGACACAAAGTCCTGTTGCCCCTGCAGCAATTGCGGCTTTGGCAACAGGTACAGCTCCGTGACCATAGCCATTTGCTTTAACGGCTACAAACACGTCACGTTTTCCTTGTTGTTGAAGAACTGCATGTGCGACATTTTCTTTAATCACTGCTAAATCAACAAAAATAGCAGTTGGACGATGATAAGATATAGCCATGTTAGTTCTCCTCATTTCCTTCTAAAATAATTTGGGCAAATGCTAACGTGTCCGTATGCGTAATACTCACAAAGACAGGCCCTTCGCTAAAGGGTGATTTCGTTACAATCGGTGCCCCCTTTTCATTCACGAGCACTTCAATATCTTGAAACGTGACTTTGCCAATACCCGTACCCCAAGCTTTCGAAAAGGCTTCTTTACACGCATAGCGTCCGCCAAGAAATTCAATTTGTCTTTTTAGCGGCAAGCCATCAAACAACTCTTTTTCACGTACCGTTAAAATACGTGTAATCATTTTTGGTTTTTCTTCTATTATTTTTTTCATGCGGGGGAGTTCCACCGCATCAATCCCTATTCCTCGAATCATCTGCTTCTTCTCTTTTCATTTGAATTACTTTCATTCTACCAAAAAAACCAAGAAAAACCATCTACAAAGCAAAAGAGTCCCAAAAAGAGTCGCTAAAACTCAGATAAAAACGGTACTACCATCCTTTTAATCGGAAGTATCGCCTACAGAATCTTATGAGATGACTTTTCCTTCGCTTGGATATCGACATGATTGTCGCAGAGCCCTTTGAAAAGTCAACCAACTCAATTAAAAAAGAGCCAAAAAAAGATCAAGCAGCAAAATTAGCTACTTGATCCAAAGACTCTATTTTAAAGAGTATCGAAACTTTTTAGAGGTTAATTGTTAAAAAATAATCAATTGGTTTAGTCTTGGTTGTTACGAATCACAAAACTACGGCTCTTGTCGTTATTGCTGCGACGTTTTGGCTTACTTGCCTCTTCGTTACTGCGCGTACGACGGTCATCGCGTCCACGGTTACTACTTGCTTCACCTGAACCACTTGAACGACGATCATCACGACTACGGTTGCCGCCTTCACGGTTCCCACCACGACGGTCATCACGACCGCGGTTGCTTCCGCCACGAGGACCACCGCTACCACGACGGTTCCCACCGCCACGATTGCCACCAAAACCTTTTTTACCGCCGCCTGCTGGCAATGGTCTTTCAGGAGTGATGTTTACCGGTGCCATATCTGATGGATCTTTCGCAAGTGTTTTAAGTAATAATGCTACTAAATCTTGCGGATTGTGTGATTCTAATAATTGATCAGCACCTTCTAAGTAACGGTCTAGACCATTTTCAGCTAATTTGCTTTCTACTTGTTCTAAAGCTGCACTTAATTGTCCTTTGAAAGCTTCCATTTCACTTGGTGGACGAAGTGGTGTCATGCGTTTTTTCGTCAAGTTTTCAATAACATGTAAGTAACTCATTTCATTTGGTGTTACAAATGTCACAGAAACGCCTTCTTTACCAGCACGGCCGGTACGACCAATACGGTGAACATAGCTTTCTGGGTCTTGAGGAATATCGTAGTTGTAAACGTGAGTAACGCCTGAAATATCTAATCCACGAGCAGCCACGTCTGTCGCAACTAAGATGTCTAATTGACCTGTTTTAAATGCGCGTAAAACACTCATCCGTTTTTGTTGCGTTAAATCGCCATGGATTCCTTCTGCGCGATAACCACGAGCTTCTAATCCACGAGATAATTCATCAACACGACGTTTTGTACGACCAAAGACGATTGTTAACTCTGGTGTTTGAACATCTAATAAACGCGTCATCATATCGAATTTTTCGAAGTCTTTTGCACGTAAGTAGAATTGATCGATTAAATCAGCGGTCATTTCTTTCGTTTTGATTGCTACGTGTTCTGGGTTTTTCATGAAACGGACACCAATGCTCTTGATTGCTGGAGGCATTGTTGCAGAGAATAATAAGGTTTGGCGTTTTTCAGGGACTTGGGCAATGATTGTTTCAATATCTTCTAAGAAGCCCATGTTTAACATTTCATCCGCTTCGTCAAGGACTAGCGTTTCAACTGTTGCTAATTTTAAAGTGTTACGTTTGATATGGTCTAACATACGACCTGGTGTTCCAACAACAATGTGTGGATTGTCTTTTAATTGACGGATTTGACGGCTGATGTCTGCTCCGCCATAAACCGCTGATACACGAATGTTTTTGTCTTTACCTAAACGGTGTAATTCTTCTTGGGTTTGGATTGCTAATTCGCGTGTTGGTGCAATGACTAATCCTTGGATTTGTCTTCTTTTTGCATCAATTTTTTCTAACATTGGTAGTCCAAAGGCTGCTGTTTTACCAGTACCTGTTTGAGCTTGACCAATCACGTCTTTGCCTTCTAAAGCCAATGGAATAGTTTCCGATTGGATAGGTGTTGCTTCTTCAAATCCTGCACGTTCAACGGCTGCTAATAAATCTGGTGATAAGTTTAAATCTTTAAATTTCAAATAAATCCTCCTAGTGATGATTGAATATCAAGTCTTCCTTCATATTCATCGCTTTTTTTTTAGGGATAATCCCCCGTCAGAACGTCGTTGTTCTGACAAATTTGAAGCGTTGAGATTTTATAATGAAAGAAAGTGGTCGTCCCTGAACCAAACTTTATTTCATTTTCACACCGAAAAACCGCTTCTCGAAGGCCATTAGAAAAGACTAGGACAAATGTGATCTTGCTTTTTGTCTTAGCCTCATTTCAAATATCAAATCATTCTGACTTAAAAAAGCCATTATATGTTTATTTTTATCTTCATTGATTAATCATTCAAAGAATCATTAACCATTCACTTCATCTTTCGGTACCTGAATATTCTAACACAGATAAATCATTTCAGCAAGTTTCACGTTTCTTTTACAGAAAGTTTTCTCACTGTTTTTCATTGTAAGGCTTCTACGATTTCTGCTAACCCCATTCCGTTACTGCCTTTGAGTAATAAACTATCCGTCGGTTGGAGTGCCTCTTTAATGGCCGCAATCAGTTGTGGCTTCGCTTCTTTTTCAAAATAATGAACGGTTACAGGTCCTTCTTTGATCTTTTCATATAGGGCTTGCATATCCGACCCATAGAGAAAGACTTCATCATACGCTTCAGTCAAAAAGGCTGCCATGTTCGCATGCATCGCTTTTGAATCAGGACCCAACTCTAACATATCAGCTAGTACAGCCAATCGTCTGCCATTTAACGTTAATTGCGCGAAACTTTCTAATACTAAGCCCATTGCTGTGGGATTAGCATTGTAAACGTCACTGAGTAGATCCGCACCATTTTTTGCTTTTAACCACTGTGTCCGATTTTTAGTTAGTTGAAACGTCGCTAAACCGCGCGCAATTTGAGTGGTTGTCAAACCAAAATAGTTCCCTAAAGTATAGGCAATTAACGCGTTCATGACATTGTAACTTCCTAAAACTGGAATCGTAAACTGTTCTTCGCCTACTTTAAATTGTGTTTGTTCTTTTTCTTCAAGAATAATCGTCCCTTGAATATCTCCTTGCATGAAGCCTACTGTTTGGATTTGTTGCGTCAATGTTGTGACAAGTGGTTTTAAGAGTATTTCTTGTTCAGGGATAACCAATAATCCGTCTGCTTTAAGTCCAGCCGTGATTTCCATTTTCGCTTGTGCAATGCCTTCTCGAGAACCTAAATTTTCTAAATGAGCTTCGCCAATCATCGTAATGGCAGCGGCATCTGGTTGCGCTAAACGCGATAAAAACGCAATTTCGCCCGCATGATCCATCCCCATCTCTAAGACAAGCATTTCTGTATCATCTGGCATATGCAAGATCGTGTACGGCATCCCTAAGTCATTGTTGTAATTTCCTTGCGTTTTATACGTCCGATATCGTTGCGACAATACGCTCGCTGTCATATCTTTTGTGGTTGTTTTCCCATTGCTACCAGTAATCGCCACCACTTTCGGTGCAATCTGTGCTTGGTAATAGACCGCCAATTGTTGAAACGCTTTGGCCACGTCTGCCACCGGAAAAACAATCAAATCGCTTGGTGCTTGACTAAGCGGTCTACTCCAAAACGTCGCGACTGCGCCCTTTTCTATTGCTTGTTGGCAAAACTCATGACCATCTCTGACACCTGCTAATGGTACAAAGAGGCTTTGCGTTTGGACGAGTCGACTATCAAATTCGACACTAGTAATCACTGTATCATCGTAATTTCCTGGTATGTTCAATGCCGTAGCAATTTCTTTTGCTGTTACTCTCATAATTGCGTCTCCTTTAATTAAAAATGGAAGACATCTAAAAAGCATCTGTGCTTTTTAGATCCCCTCCGACTTTTTTTATAGCTTAACTAAAAATTTTTGACGTTGCTCGTAGCGATTCAATCCTAATTGAATCAACTCTTCAATTAAATCACCATATTGTAAGCCCGTCGCTTCCCACAGTGCCGGATACATACTAAATTGTGTGAACCCTGGCATGGTGTTTAATTCGTTTAAGAATAACTCGTTCTTACTTGTTAAGAAGAAGTCACAACGACTTAATCCACTACCACCAATCATGGTGTACGCTAACTTCGCATATTCTTGTGCTTTTACTTGAACTTCATCTGGGATCTGCGCTGGGATAGCCATTGTAATATTATTATCAATATACTTTGAATTATAATCGTAAAAAGCTACATCTTTAACAATCTCACCCGCCATTGTCGTCCGGACATCTTCATTTCCTAAGATGGCCACTTCAATTTCACGTGCTTCAATCCCTTGTTCAATCACGGCACGTGTGTCGTAGCGATACGCTTCTTCTAAGGCTAACTGTAACTCCTCACGATTCTCCGCTTTCGAAATCCCCACACTCGACCCCATGTTTGCTGGTTTAACAAACATCGGATACAATAATGACCCTTCGCATTGTTCAAAGATTTTTTTAGGATTTTCTTTCCATTGATTCTTTAAAACCGGTACAAATGGCACTTGAGGAATTCCTGCTGCTTGTAATAAGTACTTCGTCGTAATCTTATCCATGCCACAAGCACTTGTTAAAACACCCGCCCCAACATAAGGCACATCAATCGTTTCTAAAAAGCCTTGAATCGTACCATCTTCTCCATTTGGTCCATGTAACAACGGAAACACAATCGCATTTGTTTCTTTAATTTGACAAGGCATGATTAACTCACCATAAGTCTCACCTGGCTGTCCTCCATTTGAAACCGTCAACGATAATACTTCTTTTGAAGCCGGTTTTTCAGTCAGTAATGGTCCTTTAAGCCACTGCCCTTCTTTCGTAATGTAAACGAGTTGTACTTGATAGTAGTTGTAATAAATAGCATTTAAGACAGAAAAAGCCGATAAAATTGAGACTTCATGCTCTGCACTTTGCCCGCCATATAATAAGATAATTTTCAAAAACGCGTCCTCCTAATAGTTCCAACAATTTCATGAACTTGCGTGTTTAATCCTTACACATTTTATCATAGATTTAAGTTCACGAACATAGTTTAACGAAAAAATAATGATAGGGCTTTCACAAGTTGATTTTTATTCTGTTTTTTGCAGAATTTGAGATACTATTTCATAAAACTGCTCTCGATCTTGCTGCGTAAAAGCTTTTGGACCTTTCGTCCGTTTGCCCGCACGTCTGGTTTCGGCACTCAAATAACGTTGCATCAGTAACGTATCAATCGTTTCTTTTAGATACTCTTTCCCTGAGTGATGAAAAACACGTGCTTGCTTGGGTAAAACGAGCGAAGCAAGACCATAATCTTGTGTGATTAAAATGTCCCCTGGCAAGATTTCTTTTACAATTTGATAATCGGCACGATCGGCTCCTTTATCAACATACACCAATCGCACGAAAGGAGGATATTCTTTTGTCGTATAGTGATCCACACTCGTAATGATGATCACAGGCAACTGGAATCTCTGCCCTAAACGAATGACTTCTTCTTTGACTGGTGAGCCATCACCATCTACCATTAAGCGCATTTGCATTCTCCTTTATTTTATTTTTCGATTATTTCTCTACCAAACGAATAAAAGTACCACTTCCATCGTATCCTACCAACATGATATCATATTGGTAGGATACCGCGAAAGAAGGGATTATGTTGTTACGAGAAGTTCGCATAGAAGATGCAGAGGCATTACACCAGCTGAATAAAAATCAATTAGGTTATGATGTCTCGTTGACCTTTACAAGAAAGCAGTTGACGAAACTCCTAAATGATTCTGAAGAACATTTTTTCTTAGCTTGGCAAGACACAAATTCCGGTGAGCTTTGTGGCTACGTTCATGCACATAGGTATGAATCTCTTGTTGTGAGACCAGCATGTAATATTTTAGCTCTGGCCGTCTCTAAGGAACATGAAAAGCAAGGTATTGGTCGTTTACTCATGCAGGGCATTGAAAATGAAGCTACAAAAAGAGGATTCGATGTGATCCGCCTAAACTCTGGTACTTTACGGATACAAGCTCATCATTTTTATGAAAAATTAGGCTATGTTTCGCATAAAACACAAAAGCAATTCATCAAAGAACTCAAATAAAAGGATGGTATAACTTTTAGTGTTGAAGACTGATATTCGTGTCCGTCTTCAACACTTTTTTCGGATATGTTATTTTATGGAGCCTTCCTTTTACCGAAGAGCCAATAAAAGAACCTTAGAAAACAGATTTGTTTTCTAAGGTTCTTTCATTCTTCCTATCATTAATCAACATACGTCGACTTGGTATTATTTAACCAAGCGTAACCTAAACCAATAATCAATCCGCCACCTACATAATTTCCGAGCAAGGCAAATGTTAAATTATGCATCACACTTCCAAAGTCCATGCCAGCAATAGTCCCATTTGAAGCAAAATATGCTAAGGTAAAGAAAGGGAAATTGGCGATAACGTGTTCGAATCCAAGGTAAGCAAAAATAAAGATAATAAAAATAATGGCTAAAATCTTTCCTGCATCATCTTTCATCCGCATACTAACGAGTACAGCTACATTTACGACAATATTCGCAAAAATCCCTTCAATAAAAATTTGAAGTGTCGATTTACTTAATTTCGTAACCGCTGATTCAAATAAATAGCTATTATGTGGAAGATCTTGGAACGGCCCTGTTAATGAAAGTAAATAAGCAAAAATAATACCACCAATTAAGTTAAATAAAATACATGTCCATAAAATCTTTGCAGCTTTTAAAAAATTTAAACGACGACGATAATACCCAACTGTCATGTAAAGCATATTCGACGTACCGAGTTCAGCGTTCATATATAAAATCATGACAAGAGACCAACTAAACATAAAGGCATATAACATCTTTCCTAATCCTGGTACAATATGCTCACCTTTTATCGCAATACCATAAGCGACACCGGTTCCGAGCGTGAGAAAAGCGCAGGCCATAATCGAGCGCAAAGCATATCGAGCATAACTCGATTCAATCAAATCAACTTTTTTCCCGATTGAAGCATCAATTTTTTCAAATAGCGGTGAAATTGGATTCATTTTTCAGGTTACTCCTTTTTAAAATCATTTATTTTCTGAAACAAATCTGTCTTTTTCATTTTAAATAGATTTGTTCCATTTGTAAAGCAATCTTGTGAAAAAAAATATTAATTTAATAAAAGCTTTTTTCTTCATTTTCAAATTCTTATTTGACACTAAATATTAAATAATGCTATACTGTAAGTTGTGTAAAATAATGCAGCAGAAAACAAGTTCCTCGTCCCCAGTTCATCGCTTTTTCGAAAGTTCAATTGCGTAGCCACGGCTGCATAGGTGAAGATTGAAGAATGAACTACACGAAGAATAACACTTTCATCGGATTATTTTACTCCAAAAAAATCATATTTATTGGAGGAATCTCATTATGTCACGTTATACTGGACCATCTTGGAAAATTTCTCGTCGCTTAGGTATTTCATTATCTGGCACAGGAAAAGAATTAGCTCGTCGCCCTTACGCACCTGGTCAACACGGACCAACTAGCCGTGGAGCACGCTCTGAATACGGACTACAATTAAACGAAAAACAAAAATTACGTCACATGTACGGCATGAACGAACGTCAATTCCGTACGTTATTCGTACAAGCAAGCAAAGTCAAAGAAGGAACTCACGGTGTGAACTTCATGATTTTACTAGAACAACGCTTAGATAACGTTGTTTACCGTTTAGGTTTAGCAACTACTCGTCGTCAAGCACGTCAATTAGTAAACCACGGTCACATTACTGTCGATGGCAAACGCGTTGATATTCCATCATACCGCGTACAACCTGGACAATTAGTATCTGTTCGTGAAAAATCTAAAAATGTTCCTGTAATCAAAGCAGCAGTTGAATCAACAATTGGTCGTCTACCATTCGTAACATTTGATGACGAAAAATTAGAAGGTTCATTCTCTCGTTTACCTGAACGCGACGAATTACCACAAGAAATTGATGAGTTATTAGTCGTTGAGTACTACAAAAAATTAATCTAATACTGATTAAAAAAGAACGAATCCTTCTTTCGAGAAGTGTTCGTTCTTTTTTTGTTCCGCACAACTACTTTACGACTGACGATCAGCCATCGCTTGATACTCGCGATCTTCTGTCACTTCTTGATATGCTGGTCGAATGATTTTTTGAGCATTAACTAATTCTTCCATGCGGTGGGCAGACCAACCAACAATGCGCGCAATAGCAAAAATCGGTGTATAAATTTCTGGTGGCAGATCAAGCAAGTTGTACACAAATCCGCTAAAGAAATCGATATTGGCACTCACACCTTTAAACATTTTTCGTTTATTCGCAATAATTTCCGGCGCGAGACGTTCGACTAACGTATACAGTTGATATTCTTTCCAAGCCTCTTCGCCTTTTTCTTCCGCTAATTTTGAAACATAGCGTTTGAAAATGGCGGCACGCGGATCATTATCACTGTAAATCGCATGGCCCATTCCATAAATTAACCCTTTTTGATCAAAGGCTTTTTTATCGAGTAAATCTTCTAAATATTGCGCAACAGCCGCTTCATCGCTGTAATCCGTTAACTGCGCTTTTAAATCTGTCATCATTTGGGTGACTTTAATATTCGCCCCACCATGCTTTGGACCTTTTAATGAGCCTAATGCTGCTGCAATGGTTGAATATGTATCCGTTCCACTAGAAGTTACCACCCGTGTCGTAAAGGTCGAGTTATTCCCGCCACCATGCTCCATGTGTAAAACAAGCGCCATATCTAATGTTTGTGCTTCTTGTTTCGTATAAGAGCGATCTGGACGCAACATTTGTAGCAACGCTTCTGCAGTACTTAAATTTTCTTCTGGTAAATGAATATACATACTTTCTTCTTTATTATAGTGATTGTAGGCATGATACGCATAAATCGCTAATAACGGAAAAACACTAATTAACATGATACTTTGAGATAACACATTTTCCAACGAAATATCATCCGAAGCCTCATCATAACTCGCTAGCGTCAACACACTACGAGACAAACTGTTCATCACATCTGCCGAAGGGGCTTTCATAATGACGTCACGAACGAAATTCGTGGGTAACGTCCGATTACTCGCAATCAACGCTTGAAATTCAGCCAACTCCTCTTGGTTTGGTAGCTCACCAAATAACAGTAAGTACGCGACTTCCTCAAAACCAAAACGATCTTCTGAAACAAATCCTTCGACTAAATCATCAATTGAAATCCCACGATAGCGCAACTCACCGCAACCTGCAACGACTTGTCCATCGACCATTTTCTCTGGATAGACCGTTGAAATCGTGGTTAGACCCGCAACGACGCCCTTTCCTTGATCATCTCTCAATCCACGTTTTACCTCGTATTTCGAATATAACTCATTGGCAATTTGATTATTTTCTTCGATTTGCGTTAACATTTTTTCGCGATCCAAAAACATCGACTCCTTTTTATATCTTCTAACATGATTATGTTAGATTACACATTATTTGTATTTATTTCTTAAAATGTATTATAGCACGGTAAGACTAAAATGAAAGAATTTTTCATTTACTATTGGCTTTTTTTCATTTTGAACGTATAATTATGCCATATCTCTAATATTTTATAGACTGGAGGACCACCTATGAACTGGCATAAAGAACTTGTACTGTCGAATAAAACGTACAATTACCTTGATCTAGGCGCTGTCGCAGAAACTTATCATTCAAATTTAACGAATCTTCCTTATTCAATCCGAGTATTATTAGAAAGTGTCGCTCGTCAGATGGGAGAAGATATCACAAAAGACGACGTTGCTTCCTTAGCCAACTGGCAAGCGGATAATCCTCAAGGTGTCGTGCCCTTTAAGGTCGCTCGGGTTATTTTACAAGATTTTACTGGGGTTCCAGCTGTTGTCGATTTAGCTGCCATGCGTGACGCGATGGTTGCATTGGATGGGAAAGCCGCAGATATCAATCCAGATATTCCGGTGACCTTAGTGATTGACCACTCCGTCCAAGTCGATCAATATGGCAACAAAGGTGCTATTGCCTTCAATACGGCCAAAGAATTCGAGCGCAACAATGAACGCTACGAGTTTTTAAAATGGGCACAATCTTCTTTTGAAAACTTTGATGTGGTGCCGCCAGAAACGGGGATTATTCACCAAGTCAATTTAGAAGTGTTATCTGAAGTTATTTTAACGGAACATAAAGCTGGGATTGATTGGCTATTGCCAGATACTTTGCAAGGAACAGACTCCCACACAACCATGATTAACGGCTTAGGCGTGCTCGGTTGGGGTGTTGGTGGAATTGAAGCCGAAGCTGCTCTTTTAGGCGAAGCGTCCTTCTTCCCGACTCCTGAAGTAATTGGTGTCCGTTTCGTCGGAACTTTATCACCAGGTGCGACTGCCACGGATTTAGTGTTATCCATTACTGAAACGCTACGCAAAGAAAACGTTGTCGGTAAATTTGTTGAATTTTTTGGTCCAAGTTACCACGAATTAAGCTTAGCTGACCGCGCAACCATCGCCAACATGGCTCCTGAATATGGTGCGACGTGTGGTTTTTGTCCGATTGACGACGAAACATTACGCTATTTAAAAATTACTGGACGCTCAGAAACTGTCATCGAACGTGTTGAAACTTACGCAAAACAAAATCACTTGTTCTACGATGACACTATTGAGCCCACTTATACAAAAGTCATCACGGTAGACTTAGCAACAATTCTACCCGCCTTAGCTGGACCAAAACGGCCACAAGATCGCATCTTATTAACCGAGGTCGCTCAAGACTTCCATGATAGTTTAACGGCACCTGTCGGACCAAAAGGTTTTGGTTTAAGCACGGAAGAAACTGAAAAGCAAGTCGTTATCGAGTGGGATAAAGAAGACAAAGTCATTCAAACTGGTGATTTACTGTTAGCGGCCATTACAAGCTGTACGAATACAAGTAATCCATTCGTCATGCTTTCAGCCGGTTTACTTGCAAAAAATGCGGTTGAAAAAGGATTAAGAGTGCCTGACTACGTTAAAACATCCTTAGCTCCTGGTTCAAAAATCGTTACCAGCTATCTCGAAGCAAGCGGACTCATGCCTTATCTCGAAAAACTCGGTTTCTACTTGGTTGGTTACGGCTGTACAACCTGTATCGGTAACTCTGGACCATTGGCAGATGAAATTACCGAAGCTTTGCAAAAAGAAGAGATGCTTGTATCTTCTGTCCTGTCTGGAAACCGTAACTTTGAAGGACGGATTCATCCATTAATTAAAGCGAACTATCTTGCTTCTCCACCACTCGTGGTTGCCTACGCTCTTGCTGGGACTGTCACAAAAGACTTAACGACGGAACCAATTGGCGTTGATGCAAGCGGTCAAGCCATTATGCTAAGCGATATTTGGCCTGATAAAGAAGAGGTTCAACGCTATATCGATCAATTTGTTTCTCCTGAAGCTTTCCGCCTTGCTTACGGTGATTTATTTAGTGCCAATGAGCGTTGGAATGCGATTGATACCACGCACAGTGATTGCTATTCATGGGATGAACTTTCAACCTATATCGCTCACCCACCTTACTTTAAAGGTCTGACAAGAGAATTACCTGAACAAGGCGTCTTAACAGACTTGCGAATTTTAGCAAAACTAGGAGATTCTGTTACCACCGATCATATTTCTCCTGCCGGCAGTATTGCGTTGCACTCGGCCGCTGGAAAATATTTAAAAGAAAAAGGCTTGCGTTACAGTGATTTCAACTCGTACGGTTCACGTCGCGGGAATCATGAAATTATGATGCGTGGGACATTCGGAAATATTCGTCTCCAAAATCAACTCGTTCCTGAAATTAGTGGTGGTTACACACGTTACTTACCAACAGGTGAAGAAATGTTTATTTACGATGCTGCTTTGCGTTACCAAGAAGCAAACATCAATTGTATGATTTTAGCCGGTAAAGATTACGGTATGGGCTCTTCCCGTGACTGGGCGGCAAAAGGGACGCAATTACTCGGAGTGAAAGTCGTTTTAGCCGAAAGTTTCGAGCGGATTCATCGTAGCAACTTAGTCATGATGGGGGTTGTCCCATTAGAATATTTAGCAGGTGATACCGCAGAGTCGCTTGGACTTACTGGAACGGAAACTTTCCAAGTCTTGCTCCCAGAAGAACCAACTGTCAACCAACTCGTTCAAGTCATCGCGACCGACGCGCAAAATCATGAAACATCCTTTATGACACGTCTGCGTTTTGACGCGCCTGCAGATATCCGCTACTGGAAACACCAAGGGATTTTACCAATGGTTATTCGTAAAAAATTAAGTGAAAGCGCAGGTAGCCTATAAGATGACACATATTGAAGAAAAAATCGTTCCCTATATTCCTGGCGATGGCGTCGGACAAGAAATATGGCAAGCTAGTCAACCCGTTTTTGATGCCGCCATTCAAAAAGCCTATCAAGGACAAAAAAAGATTCTTTGGCAAGAAATTTTAGCCGGGGAAAAAGCGTTTGACCAAACAGGCGAATGGTTGCCAGAAGCGACACTCGAGGCCATTCACGAGGCCAAAATCGCCATCAAAGGACCATTAACGACACCTGTCGGCGGAGGCATTCGTTCCATTAATGTGACATTGCGTCAAAAATTAGATTTATTCGCTTGTGTGCGTCCCGTTCGTTACTTTAAAGGCGTTCCTTCGCCGGTGAAAGAACCTGAGAAAACCGATATGGTCATTTTCCGAGAAAATACGGAAGACGTCTATGCCGGTATCGAATTTGCCATTGACGATCCGAAAACGAAAAAAATCATTGACTTTTTACAACAAGAATTAGACGTTACATCGATTCGTTTCCCTGAAACGTCTGGTATTGGGATTAAACCAATCTCAAAAGAAGGAAGCCAACGCTTGGTCCATTCGGCAATTGATTACGCAGTCAAACAAGGCCGTAAAAGTGTGACGCTTGTCCATAAAGGAAATATCATGAAATTTACCGAAGGCGGTTTTAAAAACTGGGGATATGACCTCGCTGAAAGCAGCTTTAAAGAGACAACCTTCACGATGCGACAATTTGATAAGATAAAAGCTGACAAAGGTGCTGACGCGGCTCAAACGGCCTTAAAAGAGGCTCAAGTATCAGGTAAAGTCATTATCAATGATGTGATTGCCGATAATTTCTTGCAACAGATTCTCCTTTATCCAGAACGCTATGATGTCGTGGCAACAACCAATTTGAATGGTGACTATATTTCTGATGCATTAGCAGCCCAAGTTGGGGGAATTGGCATCTCGCCTGGTGCTAACATCAATTACCATACAGGGTATGCCATTTTCGAAGCGACTCACGGTACTGCTCCAGATATCGCCGGTCTCGGCAAAGCCAACCCATCCTCGCTCTTACTTTCAGGTGTGATGATGCTAGAGTACTTCGGTTGGCAAGAGGCCGCAGATCTCATTACACAGGCGATTGAACAAGCACTTGTTCGCAAACAAGTGACGAGTGATTTTGCTCATCAACTACCCGATGCTACTTTGCTTTCAACTCAAGAATTTGGTGAGTATCTTATCACCCTCTTAAATCATTAATTTCGTTAACTTTCTATTTACAAATTGGTTAACGTAATGGTATACTCCTCTCACAGCTATTATTTAGAGAGGAGTTTTTTTATGCGTTTAGCGTTACGAGAACAATTATTAGCAGCAATGTTTGCGGGGGTGATTGCCGTTAGTGCCCAAATTGTCATTCCGTTAGGTTTTATTCCGTTAAGTCTCCAAACGTTTACAGTCGGTTTGACTGCTACCTTATTAGGCCGTCGAACAGGATCATGGGCCATCACGCTTTATCTATTATTAGGTTTTATCGGCTTACCGGTCTTCGCTGGTGGAAAAAGTGGAATTGGCGTGCTCTTTGGACCAACAGGTGGTTATCTGATTGGCTATCTCATAGCAAGTCTCTTGATTGGAAGCCTCCTAAAAAAAGGGGCATGGTCTTACTGGTACGTTATCGTCATTAATTTTCTTGGTTTTATTCTTGCCTTGATTATTGGTAGTTTTTGGTTAAGTGCCGTCGCTAATTTAACGATTACTCAAGGATTTTCGAGCGGATTTCTTCCTTTTTTATTACCAGAGATGATTAAAGCTGTCGGTGTCGGAATACTCGCCGTGTGGTTAAAAAGACGTTTACCAGAGAAGTATTTCTATTTTATCTAGGATTTTTAGCTGAGGATGCCTTCAAGGGTTAGAGGACTCATACAAAAAACACAAGTAGCTGCGACAACTTCGTCATAGCTACTTGTGTTCCTTTTTTTCATGAGTTTAGGAGATTATTTTGTTGCTTCTTGTTCCTTTAAGATGGCGGTCACGCCACCTTCTATCACGATCGCATCATAGCCTTCTTTATTTAAAAAAGAGGCTACCGTCGTGGCACTATTCCCCGATCCACACAAGGTATAGATTTCTTTATGACGATCGAGCGACGAGTGATTTTCAGCAATATTCGCTAATGGAATAACGATTAAATTCTTTTCAGGCGCTTTTTTTGTGACGGTTTCTGGTTCACGCACATCTAGCAACACATAATCTGACTCTTGCGCCAAAAATGCTTTTGCAGAAATGGTCTTGGTTAGATGCATCTGGTCTGTCGGGATATCGTCCACCAATACGTAACCGAGAATCGACTGGAACCCTTGTTGCTTCGCTTGTGCTTCTAGCAATTCTAACGCTGCCTGATCTTCTTTGGCTAGAAGAAAAACAAGGGGCGTTTGCGGATCAAGTAATTTCTTCGCCACTTTTTCGAATTTCGCTAACGGGACATTCAGAGCCCTCTTAGTAGAACCGGATTGAAAAGCGTGTTGTAACCGTGTATCAATCACTTGAGCCCCTTTTAATTCCTCAAATGTAACGTGTTTCAAAATATCACTCCTCTATCATTATTTGTTATGATTATAATACAGAATCGTCGTTTAAGAAATGATTTAGTATTTGTCGCCAAGAATAGAAGTGATACAACCAAAGAAAAAGCCGAAGAATCACTCGATTCTCCGGCTTTTTCTTTTCGGTTTTTCATAATTAGTGAGGCGGATTCCTAGAAACAAAAGCCCAAAGACTTTTTCTATACCCTAGGCGATCCCTGGAGCTCCTTCCAGTTCTGCGACTTATTCGTACGTAAGTTCTTTCCCGTACCATTCAGCCTTGTATTCTAACTTCTTTAGAAACATTTGCCAATCTGCTTTAGAGAAATAGAGTGGTTGATCTGGTAACGTTTCAAACAGCAACTCTTTTGTCACATGAATAAAATCAAATTGACGAACAATCGCATATGAAACTTGATCAAAATAATTTTCTTTTTTCTCTCGGCAAGAAAGTTGCAAGCGACCAAGTTTTTCTTTTTGTTTTTGATAATTTTTAGCATACGCTAGAGGAACTCGGCGTTTTCGTGCGATCTTCCCACGAACTCTCAGCTTTCGCTGCGCGCGATCGATTTTATCAAGCAATTGTTCTTGATTGCATAAAGTCGGCGGTGTATATTCAGAACTTTCTAATAATTTATTCGGTGAATAGACCAAATGAATGGTCTTTAACGTCTTCGGTAGTGGTTCTACCTCTTCCACACATAAAAAAGAGACAAAGAATTCTTCGTTATTTCTCGAAGAAATTGTAGCAGATTTAATCGTTCCTTTGATTTCACGATGGCAATTCACTGCAACCAAACTTTTTAATTTGGGTAATTTTAAATAACCATCGGAAAGACAAATCGTTTGTCCTTGATTGTTTGTCGTATAAGATTGTAGAGGATTCGATTTATTCTTTAAACTCGGATAGTCACTTTTCCCCGTATAGTATCGGCGAAAAGCTTTCTCTAGATTGCGTTGGGCATTGGCTAAAGCGAGACTATCCGTCGCTTTTAAAAACGGATAGTCTTTTTTTAAGGCCGCTGGGGTTAGTTTTCCCCCTTCTGACTGTTGCCTCGCAACAAGTAAATGATTATACGTAAATCGAACACAACCAAACGTCGTCACGAAAAAATGTTTTTGTTCTTCATTTGGATAAATTCTAAAGCGATACGCTTTTAAGACACTCATTTCTCGACCTCAATTCTTGGACGAAGGCACCCTTACGAGCGAATGGTTTGGCGATATCCTTCTAATTCTTTTTCATTTCCATAAACAAAATGACCTGGTTTTACTTCACTAAAGGTTGGTTTATCGACCGAGTAATCATGCATTTCTGGGTCGTAAACAATCAGTTCTTTCTTACGCGCTAAGATCGGATCTGGAATTGGCACCGCTGATAATAAGGCTTGCGTATAAGGGTGTAACGGATTACGGAATAGTTCTTCCGTTTCAGCCATTTCGACAATGCGTCCAGAACGAATAACAGCAATTCGGTCAGAAATGAAGCGAACAACAGATAAATCATGTGCGACAAAGAAATAGGTTACGTTGTTTTGAATTTGTGATTCTTTCAGTAGGTTTAAGACTTGTGCACGAATCGAAACGTCTAACGCAGAGATTGGTTCATCGGCAATTACTAAGGAAGGTTCCATAATTAACGCACGCGCAATCCCAATCCGTTGACGTTGACCGCCTGAGAATTCATGGGGATAACGATACATATGTTCCGGTAACAAACCCACTTGCTCAATAATTTTTTCTACTTTTGCGAGGCGGTCTTCTTCCGAGTCGAATAAACCAAAGTTGTATAATCCTTCAGAGATAATATACTCAACTGTTGCCCGTTCATTTAATGAAGCAGAAGGATCTTGGAAGATCATTTGGATTTTACGGATTTTATCTTCCATCTCTTCTTTTGATAACTTCGTATTAATTTTTTTACCTTCAAAAACAATGTCACCGTTACTCGTTTGATTTAAGCCAACTATCGCACGTCCAATTGTCGTCTTACCAGAACCAGATTCTCCTACAAGCGAGAAGGTTTCTCCTTTATAGACATCAAAGTTCACATCTTGCACCGCGACGAATTTCTTTTTGCCTTCGCCAAAGGTGATCTCAAGATCTTTAATGGATAATAAAACTTCTTTATCTTTCGACATCTTCAATTCCTCCAGCTTGTGCTTTTAGTAAAGCAACCATTTTTTCATGTAAGTTTTGGATGATTTCTGGTTTCTCTGATTTAGGCGCTCTTGGGTCTAGCAACCATGTTTTGGCAAAGTGCGTTTCGGATACTTGGAACATCGGTGGTTCTTCCGCAAAGTCAATTTCCATTGCGTAAGAACTACGTGGTGCAAAGGCGTCTCCCTTAATATCTTTATATAAAGAAGGTGGTGTTCCAGGAACAGAATACAACTGATCCCCACGGTTTCCTAATTGCGGCAATGACGATAACAAGCTCCATGTATACGGATGTTGTGGATTATAGTAAATATCTTCCACAGTACCGGTTTCAACGATTTGCCCTGCATACATCACGGCAACCCGATCGGCAATCGATGCCACGACACCTAAATCATGCGTAATAAAAATCGTTGTAAATTTATATTCTTCTTGTAATTCACGAATTAAATCTAAAATTTGCGCTTGAATCGTCACGTCTAATGCGGTTGTTGGTTCATCACAAATTAAGATCTTTGGACGACACGCTAACGCAATGGCAATGACAATCCGTTGACGCATCCCACCTGAATATTGGAAAGGATAATCGTCATAGCGTTTTTCAGCATAGGGAATGCCGGTGCGATTCATTAAATCAATTGCCATTTGTTTTGCTTCTTTTGGTGATTTTTTTTGATGCTTAATGATGACTTCTGAAATTTGCGAACCAATTGTTTTAATTGGATTCAATGAGGTCATCGGATCTTGGAAAATAGTGGCAATTTCTTTCCCACGAATGCCATCCCAATCAGAATCTTTTTTCAAATCACTTAAAATTTTATCTTGATAACGAATCGTGCCGCCAGTAATTGCTCCGTTTGATTCTAACATTCCAGTAAAAGTCTTAGTCAATACAGATTTACCTGAACCAGACTCTCCTACGATTGCTAACGTTTCTTGTTCTTTCAATTCAAGAGAAACGTTACGAATGGCACGTAATTCACTACTACGAACTTTAAAGCCAACGGAAATATTTTCAGCACTTAAAATTGTTTTTTTCGCCATTTTAACTTATTCCTCCTTTTACATGTGTGTTCTTGGGTCAGCGGCATCGGCCAATGTCTGTCCAACAATGTAAAGAGAAACAGAAACTAAGGCTAAAACGGTAACTGGAATCCAGAATAAATATGGATAGTTCCCCATATTGTTTGTATATTGTGAAATCAAACGGCCTAACGACGGTACATTCGCGCTCAGACCAACCCCTAAGAACGATAGGAATGTCTCATAAGAGATGAAAGCCGGAAGTGAACGAGACACGTCTGTTACGATAATAGATGTTAAATACGGTAAGATATTTCTAAAAATCATCCGTACTTTTGGTGTTCCTAATGTTCGTGACGCTAAATTGTATTCGCGATCACGCATAATCATGACTTGTACACGGATAAAGTAAGCTGGTGCTAACCATCCTGTCACACACATGGCAAAGATTAAATTCCAAAATCCATTTCCAAATGTATAAGACATAACAATGATGATCAATAATTGAGGAACGTTTGAAATGACATTATAGATTTCTAACATGACTTTATCAAACTTTTGTGACACACCCCAAATGGCTCCTAAAACGACCCCAATGGTAGTCGTAATAATTGTTGCGATAACAGAAATCGAGATTGACGTTTTCGCTCCTGCCCAAACAGCGTCAAACAGAGACATCCCGTTTGCATCCGTTCCAAACCAATACTGTAAACTTGGTGGATTGTACCGTTTGGAGAAATCATTAATATCTTCTACGTTTAAAAAATCATAACCACTAAAGATTGGTTGGATAAAAGACATTAATAAAATTGCGGTCATTAATACGAGCATCGCGATCGCGGTTTTGTTCGAAAAGAACTTGCGACCGACTGAACGCCAGTAGGAATACGTTGGTGTATCAATTTTTTCAGAAGACAAGGAGTCAATGGTGACGAAAGTAAAGCCATCATTTATTTTTTGATTCGTTTTTTCCATTTTATTCTCCTCTTTCTGCTAAGTTAATTCGTGGATCAACCATTGCCATCGTTAAGTCTCCTAATAGAACAGACGTCACGGCAACTGTTGTAAAGATAAAGACAACTGCAATCACGATCGGATTGTTGTTGGCCATAATGGCATCCGGTAACATTTTACCCATCCCAGGTGCTGCAAAGACTGTCTCGGTAATTGTCGCACCAGTAATTGCACCAATGATACTCATTGGAATTTGGTTCGCAATTGGAATTGCGGCATTTTTAAAGATATGTTTGCGCGCGATTTCGCGTGTATTCAGACCTTTTGCTTTCGCAAATTTCACGTAGTCGGCTGATTGTTGGTCAATCATATAACGACGAATCCAAATGATAATGTTCGAAACCGATAGTAACCCTAAGATTACGGTTGGTAAAACATAGGAACGAATATCACCTGCGCCAAAGGTTGGGAATGAATCGGGTAATCCAAACCAATTACTTCCAAGGAAACGGAAGAAATAAATAAACGCTAAACTCGGTACAGAAATTAAAACGGTAACTAACCCAATTCCTAATTTATCTGGGAAGCGCCCTTTGTAGCGTGCCATTAACATCGCGAACGGAATGCCGATGCCATAAGCAAGTAAGACCGCAATGACACCCATTCTAAATGAAATACCAATCATTGAAGGATCTTGATAAATGTTATCGGTAATCGCATAGTTATCATTGAATAATTTTTTCTCTTGTGAGGATAATTTCTCTGTTGCTTGGTATTGTCTTGAATAAAGATTTGCTGCTGATTTCGCAGTAACCCCTGTTGGGAATGTTAACTCACGGCTATCTGTTTTCCCTTGTCCACCAGTGATGACTTTCATCACGTCTTGACCGGCAAACGTTGGATATGATACGCCTAAGTTTAAGTGCACGATATTTTGATGGATATACGGGAACTGTTTATTGAAATACACTTGGTATTTAAATTGTGTCCCTGAACCAACTAAGGCCCATCCAATTGTCTCGTCTTTTTCGAAACGTAGTGACCGCTCTAGATCCGGATTTGACGGATCATTCACCTTCCATGGATGATCAATCTGTATCATATTGGCATAAAAACGGAACACACGCGTTGGTAATGGGATATCTTTCGTCGTATAAAAGGCTTTACTGATTGGCAATTGATGTAATTCCCAACCGTTCGTGTCTGCCCACTCTTGCAAAATTGCCTTGTTCTCTGCAGTTGGCTCCCCAGTTAATCCTTCATGGTCTTGACTTACGGTATCAATTAATTCCTTTGAAGATAAATATTCAATATATCCCATTTTGCTAAAGGCAGTGTTCTCATAGTTCGCCAACTCATCTGGTTTCCCTTTAAGTTTCCCATAGTTAATATCGTCTTTAAAGACATTTCTACGAGGAACTAAGGTATAAATCACACCATAAGTGATTGTCGTTACCAGAAAGATACTGAGGATTGATCTTAGTATTCTAAATGAAAGGTATCGCTTCAAAATTTGTCCCTACTTTCTATATGTAAGTAAAAAAGGCTAAAGATTAGCCTTTTTTACTTTGAATCCATTATTTTGCTGCTTCTCTGTCTGCAAGCCATTTTTCATGTGCTTCATCAAACTGATCAACAGTAACGATGTCATCTTGTAATTCAACGTATTTCAATTTATTTGCTGCAATTCCAGCCCAGCCATCTGGTGCTGTAAATGGTACAACTTTTGTCACACGTGGTAATCCTTCGTCAGAGTTGACTGGGATTTGAATAACATTATTCAATAACCATGCTTCTGCTTCTGCGTAAGCTGCATAACGCTCATCTGTATTTTCAAAGATTGCGTTCGCTTTGTCTAATAACGCGTCATATTCTGTTAGACCAATTGCTTCTTTTGCTTCTTTTGATGGATCTTCCCCTTCAACAAGGGCTGAACCTTCAAGACCTAATGTTTTTAACATATCCCCAGTACGAGAATCATAAATATTCAAGTAGCTTGATGGATCAACGTAGTCAGGTCCCCAACCAGATGCATTCGAGATATCAAAGTCTCCAGCAGCTCCGGTTGTCGCTTGGTAAGTTGCTTGTAAGTATTGATCTTCACTCAACATTTGAATATCCACTACAACATTGTCTGTTCCTAAAGAAGACTCAATTGTGCTCTTTAATGATTTCACTTGGTTGACGGATACTTCTGCTTTTGCATTCACTGGAATATCTAAGTGAATTGGGAATGTTACGCCATCAGCCTCTAAAGTTGTACGTGCTTTTTCGATGTATTGTTTTGCTTTTTCAGGATTGAAGTAACCATCTTGTCCTTCTGCCAATACAACATCGCCAAATGCTTCTGTGTCAAGTGCTTGTAAGTTTGTTTGAACGCTATCACCAAAAGGCTTGCCTTCAATCGTTACAAATTGTGTTGGTACTAATGTATTACGTAAGCTGTTGTCTGCGCCTTCTTCACCAACGTTTTGTGCACGGTATGAACGCGTATCAAAACCAAATAAGATTGCTAGACGGAAGTCACGGTTACGAATTGCTGCTTGCGTATCCGCTTTTTCAGCATCTGTTGCTTTAGAAGTCGCACCATATGTACCACGGTTAAAGTTGAATGTTACGTTAAATGTTGATCCGCCAGGGAGTGACCATGTCACGCCATCTGGGTGAGCTGCTAACACATCTTTGTAACCTGGTGAGTTTGGATAAACACGTGCTGCACTTAACGTTCCTTCTTCAAAGGCTTTAAATAGGCCATCTGGATCTGAACCGTCGTTATATGTCCATTTTACCGTATCGTAATTCACATTTTCTGCATCCCAGTAGTCTTCATTTTTCTCGTATTCAATCACAGATTTCGCTGTATTGTTTTTCAAGATGTAAGCACCGTTATAAAGAATTGAATCTGGTGATGGTTGCCCAAAAGCATCGCCTTTTGATTCTAAGAACTCCGCATTGATTGGGTATAAAATCCCGTAAGTTGTTTTTGAATTCCAGAATGATTCTGGTTGGTTTAACGTATATTCGAGTGTGTAATCATCGATTGCCTTCACGCCAACTGTTTCGAAGTCACTTGTTTTTCCTTCAATATAGTCACTTAAGCCGACGATACTATTTGCTACGATGTATAATGTTTCAGATTTCTTTTCTACGGCATGTTTGATTCCAGTAACCCAGTCATGTGCCGTTACTTCTGCGCCATATTCGTTACCTTCACTATCAAGCCATTGAACACCTTCACGGATTTTGTACGTATACGTTAAGCCATCTTCGCTTACTTCCCACGATTCTGCTAACGCTGGTACTAAATTACCTAATGAATCATTTTCTAATAATCCGTCAACAAAGTTCGTGAAGTGATCACTATTTGTTTTACGTTGTGACACCGTGTAGTCTAATGTTTCTAAATCTGTTGCAAAGACCGAATTAAATGCAACGGGTGCAGTACTTCCTTCTCCTTTGCCCGCAGAATCACCACTACCGTTGCCGCCACTACAAGCCGCAAGTACAAATGTACTAACCAATACAGTTGCTAAAACCTTTCTTACTTTCATGTATACTCCTCCATTTTCCTTTTTCTTTTGCACTCCCGTTTTTCATTCCTCTTCCATCTTTAAAAAATTCTTTCAAAAATTTGAATTGTCTGAAAAATTAGATAAGCATGAGAAAATAATACACGATTTTATTTTATTCGTCAATCTCTTTTTTTAATAATTAATTAGAAAAAACGTGCGACCGAAATGAAATTTCGTTTAAAAAGCTGATATAATAGCTTTTTTGATGAAAATTATTTTAGGTTTTTCAGACCTATTTTCTTTTCGTTTCTTCTTTTTTTTAAGTGTTTCTATCCTTTTTTCAAGCAGATTCTTTGAATTCGTTAAGAACGTTTCAACGTCTTCCATTTTAATACGGGATGAACGTGAGACTTCTTTGGAATTCATCTAATAAGAACCGTTCTTTTTGTTGCATAAATGCCGTTTGATTTTTTCTTAAAATCGTGCGTAATTTCGTCGGTCGATATTTTTCGACTAAATGATGCTCAAAGACAAAGTCCCTCGTCAATTGCCACTCATAGTAATAGCCAAGTGGCCTGCAATGATACCACGTCTTTTCAATTTGTTGGGATGCGAAACGACGATGCGTATGGCCAAACACAACATCTGTTACTTGTGGGAACTGATCGATGACGTTCCCAAAGCTTTGCGAGCCTAAAAAGGCATTTAATTGGTTCCACCGTTGATGCTCCCCTTCATGGTGGATAATAAATTCTTTTTTTGGAACAAAATGTGTCGCAAGTATAATTCGCTTGTCACGCGGGAGTTGTTTTAGCGTTTGTGCTAGGCGTTGATTAATGGCCTCGCTGATTTGAGGATCACTCGCAGACCGTATAATCTGACGGTCGTACCAAAAAAGATCTTTCAAGCGACGAATTTCACGCTCATTCTGTAAATCAGAATACCCATAGTCATACCAACCGTTAACCCCAAGTAAAAGCGTTTCTTGTGAAAGGGCAATGGTTCGAAAATTTAAAAAAGATTCCGCTGAAAAATCTTCAATTTCAGCTTCACCGGTTAAATCAATCATTTCATGATTTCCCCAATGAAAGGTAGTTGCTATTTTCTCTTGAAAAAAAGCGACGGTCTGTAACGTCTTTTGATGCGTGTTCGCAGTATCACCCGCTAGATGAAGATGCGTGACGCCTTGTTCGAATAAAAAATCACGTAGACGTTGGAGAGAGGCACCCTCTAATCCATTGATGTCGACGTGAAGATCACTTATAATCGCTAATATTCCCACGCAAATCCTCCTTCGTTTAGCTTAGAATTTGTTTGATCGGTAGATTTGCGACCAATACACCCGCTTTGGAGCGTAATTGCAATCGTTGATAATTCGGTTCAAGCACGAGTTCTACTGATTGATCTAGCAGCATGGTGGATTGTTCCTTCATATAAATTGGACCGATTTCTGTTTCAATGATTTTATTGTAATCAGACAATGCTTCCTCTGGATAGGTTTGAGGAACAAACAGCAGGCGAAAGGCTGGGTATAATTGACAAGAGACCGAGTCGTCGGCAAAAGGACCGATGGCATCTTCAAAATCAAGTAACATTCGGGCATTACTTGGGCGTTTCTCTTGAATCACTGCTTGTGCTTGTTTGGATATCCGTAATTCCATCTTGTTCATCTCCTTCTGTTCTTCTTTTATTAGTGTACACTTTTAGGCAATATTCTTCACTTAAAGCAACTTTTTTACAGGCATTACTGTCTTTGATTTGTGGACTAGTTGTTTTTCTCTGCGACAGTCCGTTTGGTAAAATCAATTCCCTTACCTTTTACATAGCCTTTTTGATAAGCGGCAGACACTTCAACAGCGGGCGCTTTAAGCGAGCTCTTCCCCCATCCTTGCGTGTAGTCGTGATACGCCAGTTCTACGGCTTCTGGCACTAAGACAAGGAGTTCATAAACTTGACGAAGCGCGGAGACTTGTTCGGCAAAGCGTTCCTCTAACCCTAACAAAAAACCATTCATATAACTAGATTTGACGTTTTCCGTCACGTAACGCGTGCGTTTTAGTTGAGGATTGTCTTTATACAGTTGATCCACAAACACCTTAGCGTGAAAGACCAATACTTCATACGCTAACAGATACATTTCTTTCGCCAAGGCTAAATCACGGCCGAAACCATAAAAGACAATGCGTTTCTTCTGTTGTTGCTGACTAGCGACTGTTTTCAAAAAATACTTTACGCGAAAGTTTTGGGAAATAATTTGCGCTAAGCGTCGTTCCCACCAGTACAAGCGTTTCGCCACTGTGACGCTCTCTTCGTTAATCTGATCGGCCTCACTGATAAAATTGTCATCCTCGACTTCTGTGGCGTCGATGCCGTATTGAAGCATGATTTTTTGGGCTAAAATAAACGCCGACTGACTTTCTTCATCATTATGCTGATCGCGCGCAATGGCGAGCAAGCCTTTTACTTTACGGATGATTTTTTGCTGTTCCATCAACACGTCTCCGTTCTTTTAGAGTTTTAACCATCGCTGACTATGAAGTCCTTCGCTAACGGCGAATGCTCATCTCTTAGATTCGCCGATTAATGACGTCGTTTACTGCGGTTTTTTTCATTTATGGTATAATCATTGTAACAAACTTTATAGGAGATTTCATATGGCAGATAACTTACAACAACGCATCGACCAAGCCGCTTCTGGCACCCCCTTATTAAAACCAGACGAACAGCGCATTTATTTAGGTACTTTCCGCGAACGTTGCTATGTCAGTATGACAATTGCGCAAATGAAGAAAACGTCCAATCAAACCGCCTTAAAGAAAGCCTTAAAAACCTATCCTGAAGCTTCTATTTTAATGAACGGTTGTCTTTCGACCGTCGTACAATCAACGTATATGCAAATTGCCACCAAAGAAAACATTCCATTTAAAATTGTGACAACCACGAACGACTGCGATGATCAATCAATCGGGTTGCTCGTCATTTCTGACAAGGCGGTCCATCAAGAGATCCTTGATATTGAAGTCCTTTTCCCGAGTGAAAAACCTGTCCCCTCGATTCAAAAAAAGAAAGAAAAAGAACCATTTTGGCGGAAAATCTTTTAATTTTTAGCACCAAAAAATAGAAGGGAGTTTTGTATATGCCAACCTATCGCGATTTAAAAGAAGAACTCGTCTACGCCCTCGACCAACACATTGACTTATTGAAAGACACTGCCACAATCGACCAAGGTTCCTTAGACGGGGTCATGTTTATGATGCGTAGTTTCGGGTTCATCTTCGACCGCGCGCCGCAAGTTTTATTAACCGACGATCCGGAAGAAATGAATTTCTTAATGTTTCAGTACTATAGTTTGTTAAGCGAGTTGAAATATAACTTACTACTGAATTATTCCTATGCAAAAATTCATCAAAAAACCTTGCTTGAAATCGTGCAAGAGTTCCCAACAACTTATGAAGACGATCTAAAACAGTGGTGGGAGAATCTCACTGGCTTACATGTCGATGAAACGAAGCAAACGATTTCTGTCAAAGATCTATAACATCGCTTCATGCGTTGAGATCGTGGATTCAGGCTCTTCGACAAGTAGAGTTGAAGAATGATAGGAATAGCACTCATCAACAATAACCATTATATCGCCAAATAAAAAAGGGAGAAGTTGAATGGCACTCAACTCCTCCCTTTTTTTGCCTTGCGTTGGGTCTAAATTGATCGAACACAACGCAAGCAGTATCTTTGCCCGTACCTTCCTGTTAAAACGCCTGCTTGATTGAACTTACTCAAAAAGCCATTGTTTTTAATACGAGTCATTTTTTTCAAAAGAAACCAAAATCATTAAAATTAGTAGACAGACAATGGCACCGACTAATGAAATAAACTGGTACCCTTCATTAATGGGGCCTAACACCGAGAGGCCAATAAATATCGCCGTGATCGGATACAACAACCGACGGACTAGACGTACCACCCAACATACCCTCCCTTAATTTTGTCCACCTTCACTAAGGTTTTCCCGTTATACGTTTGTGGTGGATAGGAAATAAAGTTATAAGCAACATAAGAAGCGCGTTGACTCTCGACATCCACAACTAAAAGCGTGTCTGCTTGGACAGTTGGCGTGTAACCCGCAGTCATTGAAAGTAATAAAAATAACATCAGTGTTATCCGTTTTCTCATCTTCTCTTCACTCCTTGGTTTCTTTTGTTTCATTGTACTCGAAAATAACATCAAAAAACCATTTATTGCCTAAACGTCGCTTATTCGATCCTGAACGTACGCTCAAGATACTTAATTTGACGATTCGACACGACACAAGTCTCTCCGTTCGTAAAAGTAATCAAACGCTGCTTACGATCGACGTGAACCATTTGAGGTAGATTCGCAACGATCGATTTATGTACACGTAGAAATGTTTCCGAAAGTTCCTCGATCAGCGTTAGCTTGCCGTAAAATTCTAACGAGCCATTTGCAAGGTGTAAAATGAGTTTGTGGGAGTTGGGCGACGTTTCAAAAAACATGATTTCGGATAGTTCAAATAAACGGACTTGATTGCCCACGTCAATGCGGATCCGCTGTTCAGAATGCTTACGTTCTGAATGATAGTGCCGATACGCTTGATCTAGCGCTTCTTTCGTCCGCTTTTCGATTGCTTCTGGATAATCTTTCAAGATATAATCCATTGCTTCGACTTTGTATTGAAAGGTTATCGGTAGCATTTCATGATGCGTGGTAATAAAAATGATTTTCCCATCGATACAAAGATTGCGAATGTGGGAACCCAGTTGGATACCGTTAATCGTAGAGCGCAAATCCACATCCAAGAAAAAAACACCAGCCGTTTGAGGATGTTCATTTAAATAGGTCAGAATTTCAAAAGGATCTGCCGTGCTCAGCTGTAATTGCATATCTAATTCTTCGATTAAAATATAACGCTGAATGATCCGTTCGAGCTTTTTGCGTTGTATCGTGTCATCTTCACAAATAAAAATCCTAAGCACTCGTTCCTCCTCCTAATAATGTCAGTTTTTGGACAAAAAGGTGTTGACTAATCGTTGTTTCCAATAACAAATCAGATGTTTGACTCATCAGTTCATCGACTGTTGACAAGCCGTACCCACGTCCTTTCCCTTTCGTCGAAAATCCTTGTTTTTTCAATTGATACAACGGTTCAACTGGATTTCTGACGGTGTTTTGAATTAAAATTACGAGCGCATCCTTTTCCTGAAAAAACGCCACGGCTAATTCACCTTTTCCTAAGGCATCAACTTCTTCGATGGCATTATCTAATAAAATACCGAGGATTCGAATCAGATTTAAATCAAAGACATGCTTTGGAAAGATGATTTTTCCAGTCATTTCTAAGTGAACCGAAATCCCTTTTTCTTGTGCGAGCAGAAGTTTGGTCATGAAAATTCCTCGAATAGCAGGATGGTCAATTTTTTGTAACGCTGATAACTTAGAAGCATTCGCTAAAAACAACGTCCGTGTCGGCTGAATCGTCTGTTGGTAATAGACTGTTAGAGCTTGAAGATCCCCTTCTTCTAAATAACTTTCTAATGAAGATAAAATATTTAAGTAGTCATGGCGAAACTGATTAATTTCTTCATTTTGTTTACTGATCTCATCGATATATAACTGCATCGCTCGTTGCTCGATGACTTTTTCACGCGTCGCGAAGGCTAATTTTTGATTATTGGAAAAAATATAGATGCTAATGCCCCCTAGCGTGACGACAAAAACTAACGTGATGACAAACATTTTAATGAGTGTATCAAATTGGGTTTCCGCGGGACTCGCTAACAAATATTGATACAACGCATAAACCTTATTCGTGAAAAAAAGCATAAACAGAATCGGACCCGAATATTGTTGCCATTTTTGTGGCAGGCGGGTAAAGACAAAGCGCCGGATAGCGAGACTCGCGAGCACGACCATGAATAACGTAAAAAGAAAATATAAAAAAATGACGAATTCACTTGCTTGTGTCGCAATATAGAATAAGACCGCGCTAGGCGATAATAAAAAGACGGCGAGATTTTGTACGATAAAGGCAAAAGATAGATGAAATAACGTCACGCCAACTGCTTGCCTTTGATGATTCATAAAAGAAATCGTCAACAATAATGCACTTAAGACAAGTTCATCCAGACTGGCTAAACGTAAATTCAAGTGAACACTGCTGACTAAAAATAAAATAAAAACAGAAACAATCAGATTCGTTCGTTTTTTTAACGAAATTTGGTCCAATAATATAAAGGAAAAAAAGATTTGGAAAATATTAGAAATAACGATTAAATAAAACACGTCATTAGGTCCCTTCTCAACGCTTATTTTGTCTAAATTATAGCATGTTTCTTGCTTGTTACTAGTTGGAATCAGCGTTTTTTAATCCGAATATTTGAGCAACATCGATCACTATGAACTAAAAAGCACCTCAAGCCTCACAAAATAATGAGGTTGAGGTGCTTTTGGCCTTAATTATAAATGAGAAAGATGGAAAGCAAAATGTTCTTCTAAGAACGTTGAGATAAAGAAATAGCTATGATCATAGCCTTCCTTCATTTGATACTGAATGTTATTCCTTGCTTCTTCAGCATTTTTTAAGAAGGTCGTCTCTTTTAACTGTTTTTCATAAAAACCATCCTTGCTTCCTTGCGTAATTAAAATCGGCAGCGAGGTCGTTTCTTTGATTAATTCAGTGGCATCCCACGACTTCCAAGCGTTTGTGTCTGCGCCTAAATAAGTCGTGAAGGCTTTGACGCCCCACGGCACTTGCATCGGATTTAAGATTGGCGCAAAAGCCGAGATGGCGTTGAATCTTGCCGGATTTCTTAATCCAAGCACTAACGCACCATGACCACCCATGGAATGGCCCATCACACTTTCTTTCCCCGAAAAATTCGGCACAAGCTGGGCAGCAATCGCCGGCAATTCTTCCGTTAGATAATCGTACATTTGATAATTTGTTGACCACGGCGCTTGGGTTGCATTCACGTAAAACCCTGCCCCTTGTCCTAGATCCCAACCTTCATCATCCGGCACGTCTTTTCCTCTTGGTGATGTATCGGGAATCATCACGGCAACTTGATAGTGATCGGCTAAACGTTGAAAACCACTTTTTTGACTAAAATTATCATCGGTACACGTTAATCCAGAAAGCCACCAAATCAGTGGGATTTTTTTCCCAGCTTGATTAGATGGAAGGTAAAGACTAAAGGTCATTTCACATTGCAATACTGCTGAATCATGACGATACTTGCGTTGTTCGCCACCAAATGCGATGGCTGTTTCAACTAATGTCAGTGTCATTTCCTCACCCCTCATACGTTAAGATTGTTCGAATCGATTCTCCTTTGTGTAACAAGTCAAAGGCCTCATTAATATCGTTGAAATGCAATTGATGCGTGATAAAAGAATCTAAATCGATTTTATCATTCATATAATCGGCAATCATCCCTGGTAATTCCGTTCTCCCTTTGACACCGCCAAAAGCGGAACCTCGCCAAACGCGACCGGTTACGAGTTGGAATGGACGGGTACTGATTTCTTTTCCAGCACCGGCTACACCAATGATAATACTTTCGCCCCAACCTTTATGACAGCATTCCAAGGCGGATCGCATCACATCGACGTTCCCAATACATTCAAAGCTATAATCGACACCGCCGTCTGTCATTTCAATAATGACTTCTTGTATCGGTCGATCAAATTTTGAGGGATTAATACAATCGGTTGCTCCCATTTTTTTCGCTAAAGCAAATTTTTCTTCATTTAAATCAATGGCGATAATTCGTTTTGCTTTGGCTTGCACGAGTCCTTGAATTGCGGCTAACCCAATTGCTCCCAAACCAAAGACCGCAGTCACAGCCCCTTCTTCTACTTTGGCTGTCTTATGAACCGCACCAATTCCTGTCGTAACGCCACAACCAAAAAGACACACTTTGTCTAGCGGTGCTTCCGGATCAACTTTAACGAGCGAGATTTCTGGCACAACCGTATATTCGCTAAACGTACTCGTACCCATGTAATGATAAATTGGCTCACCATTATAAGAAAAACGGGTCGTCCCATCTGGCATTAAGCCTTTTCCTTGGGTTTCTCGAACCGCACTACATAAATTGGTTTTGCCGGAAAGACAAAATTTACATTTGCCACATTCTGCTGTATAAAGTGGGATCACGTGATCACCTGGTTCAACCAACGTCACACCTTCTCCTACAGCGACAACAACACCCGCGCCTTCATGTCCTAACACGGCTGGAAAGACACCTTCTGCATCATCACCGGATAAGGTAAAGGCATCTGTATGACAGACAGAGGTATAAAGTATTTTGACTAAGACCTCATTGGCTTTTGGTTCTTCTACATCAATTTCGACAATTTTAAGGGGTTCTCCTGGGTTAAACGCTACGGCTGCACGACTCTTCATAGGAATCACTTCTTTCTTTTTTATAAGGTATTTATTTTTTTTGCTTCGTCATCGATCGAACAGATGAGACTCTTTAAAACATCTCCGGGAATAACAATTCTAAAACATCCATCGTTAAACGAGGACCGATGCCTTTGTGGGGATAAATGTGCATCATCATCGCCGGATTAAAGTTCCCTTCGATAATACCGTACGCATCTTTCTCGGATGCTGGAATTGTATGATCAGGAATAATTAAGTCAATCCCACAAATCACAGCACCAAGCGCTTTGACGGCTTTGACAGCCACTTCTTTATAGTCTTCATTAAACATTTCTGTGACTTCAATAGAATCCCCGCCACTACTAATGTTGGAGTTGTCTCGTAAATAGACGATTTCGTCTTTAGCTGGAACATCCGTGATGTCATAGCCTTGTGATTTCAAGGCGATTTTTTCCAAATCACCTAATTGAATTTTTTCTAACGGCGACCGGTGATTCGTTCCCCGTAAAGGATCACGGTTTTTCTCGGCAACAAGTGCTTCGATCGTCCGCTCGCCATCGCCTTTGACATTGGCTGGCACACGCAATAATATGCCTTTGACTTTGCCATCGATCACAAAGAAACGATATTCCGTTCCACTAAAGAATTCCTCCACCAAAACATCTTCATCGGCTTCAAAAGCGACTCTTAAGGCCGCTTGATAGTCTTCTAAGCTCGCACCTTCTTTAAAAATCGAAATCCCAATGCCGTAATTCGTGGACTTTGGTTTCACAACAATCCCCTGTCCAGCAAATTCAGGATAGGCAGTAACGGCTTCTTCAAGACTTGAAAACTCACGCCCTTTTGGCACCCGGAAACCTGCTTGGTCTAATACTTTTTTCGTCACGGTTTTATTGGCCATTAATAACGGGACAATATAACTGTCTTTACTTGTCATATTCGCATTTTTCACGTACTCGACATGATTGCCTACTGATAACTTCAAGAACTGATCACGATCATCCAGCACTTCGACCTGAATCCCTTTTTGAATCGCATCGAACATAAAAATTTGAGTTGATAATTCCATCTGAGTAAAACCAGCCAGTTGATACGGTTTCGCCCACGCTCGCGCATGATTTTCGAGTGCTATTTTGGTTGCCACTTCTTTTTGTGACGTTTTTTGGCTTTGGGTATACAATTTACCAGCCACAGTTTCTGCCGGTGTTTTGACCATTTCAATGTACGTCCCCATTAATCCGTCCGAAACGCGCAATCCTTGTTCTTCAATAAATGCTTGTAATGCGATTAACGTCTCAAGCGCTTCTTCTTGATATCTTGTCGCTTGTAACGGGTGTTCGAGTGCAACTTCTTCATTTTTACGCTCGCCATCGGTTACCCAAATATGAGCGGGCGCTTCTTCTTCTTTCCACAATAGGAATAATAAGAAGAGGTGCAGAAATTCCGCTTGTTCCTCGCTAATGCCACAAGGTGCAAATGGATTTAAATCCAGATTACGCAACTCGATATAGCGAATACCAGCCTCTGCTAGATCGGCCATTTTTTTCCCACCTCGGAAACGTACCACGGAATAAAACTCTTTTTCTTCTGAGAGTTTCCCTTCATTTACCATCCGTTCTAAATCCACAATATATTGTTCAAGACTCTCGTAGGAAACCTTTACGTCTGGATGATTTTTGTAGCCATGCGAACTATTACGGATGCTACGCACGGGCTCGTTTGGCCGCTCATCTCCTTCAAAGTAACGTGCTTCGCTAACCGGTGTTGCACCAAATAAATAGGTTACTAGCCAGCTATAATGCAAATAATTTCTGGTGACTTTTAAATAGACGGCTGTTTTAAAGGCTGTATATTCCTTGATTTCGGACTGTAAAGCAAACATTTTTTGGAGCAATTCATCGCTAAATTCAAAATTATAATGAATGCCACTGACCATCTGTTTACGACGGCCATATGATTTTGCCAAATAACGGCGATATAAGACATCTTCAAAATTATCCAATTGGGCGATGAGAATATCTTCTTCTTTTTCAGGCAACATTGGCGGCATGCTTAAGGGCCAAATCATTTCTTCAGGATTCATCGAACGATACGCAACTTCATGAATCGCCGTTAAAAAATCAAAGAGTTCTGAAATACTTTGCGCAACGGGTGTGATTAACTCTAATTGCGTTTCTGCAAAATCCGTTTGGATGTACGGATGATATTTCCGATTGCCTAAGGTTGTCGGATGCAGCGTATCCACTAAATCCCCTGCTAAGGTCACACGTTGCCCTTCTCGTTCCACACCATAACGGGCTTTTAATAAATAAGGTTGTAACTCCTTGTTTTCAAGGAGGGTTTTAAAATTCATAGTAAGACTCCTTTGGTTTACGTCATTGCTCTTATTATAGCAAACATCACGCTAATTGTGAGTCATTTTGTTTTCCAAAAATAACAGATTTCATAAATAAAAATAGCCTGGCTCATTAGGAGAATGATGGGTTTTCTAGCACTCTCCTCGTCAGTAGCAATTTTGTAAAAGCGAGTCATGAAAAAACAACTACGACCGGCGGCCAATCCGCTTCTCTTTTTCTTTATTTCGTGCACGCATCACCAATTAGCTCAGGATAACTAAAATTGCTAGGTTAAATAATATTTGTTGTCTTTTATGTTATCTTTTAGATAAAAAAAATTGAGACACCTGAGTGCCTCAATTTTTTTAAAGAAACAGGATGAGTTGAAAGTAACCCCTCTGTTCTTTATTAATACAATCCTATGAACGACTTAAGTCTTCCCCATTTGTTGCAATCACTTTTTTGTACCAATCAAAGGACTTTTTCTTCGAACGTTTTAACGTGCCATTTCCTTGATTGTCACGATCGACATAAATGAAGCCATACCGTTTTTTCATTTCGCCTGTTCCAGCTGAAACCAAATCGATACATCCCCAACTTGTGTATCCGAGTAAATCCACGCCGTCTAACTCAACGGCATCACGCATCGCACCAATGTGAGCAGCCAGATAGTCAATGCGATAATCATCGATGATTTCGCCTTGTTCATTCGGTGTATCAACCGCGCCTAGCCCATTTTCTACAATAAATAATGGTTTTTGATAACGATCATATAAATCATTCATCGTAATGCGCAGTCCTAAGGGATCAATTTGCCAACCCCATTCGCTCGCTTCTAAGTAGGGATTTTTCACGGTTGGAAATAGATTTCCAGCCGTTTTTGCTAGTAATGATTCATCTGCCGTTGCGACTCTAGAAGCATAGTAAGAAAATGAAATAAAATCAACCGTATGCTGCTTTAATAGTGCTTGATCTTCTTCACTCATTTCAAGATGAATGCCTTCTCGTTCTAACCGTTTTAAGGCATATGCAGGGTAGGCGCCGCGCGATTGAACATCGATAAAGAAATAATTTCCGCGATCTTTATTTTTCCCTTCCCAGACGTCTGCTGGATTACAGCTGTATGGATAATAACTTGCAGCGGCTAACATACAACCGACTTGATTATTCGGATCAACTTCATGAGCAATTTTGGTTGCTAACGCACTTGCAACTAATTCGTGATGCGCTGCTTGGTATTTCACTTGCTCTTCGTTTTCTCCTTCTTCAAAATAGATTCCCGCACCTAAAAATGGCGCGTGTAAAATCATATTTATTTCGTTAAATGTGAGCCAATACTTCACTAACCCTTTATAACGATTGAATAACACACGGCATAACCGTTCGTAAAAGACAATCATTTCACGATTTCGCCAGCCGCCATATTTGATAATGAGATGCATTGGACAATCAAAATGGGTAATGGTCACTAATGGTTCAATGCCATATTTATGGCATTCTTTAAATAAATCCTCATAAAACTGAAGACCCGCTTCATTTGGCTCTAACTCGTCTCCTTGAGGGAAAATCCGACTCCACGCAATTGATAGTCGATATGTTTTAAAACCCATTTCACCGAACAAAGCAATGTCTGACTTAAATTGGTGGTACATATCAATTCCTTCTTGTGCAGGATAGTAGTATCCTTCTTCAAAAGAAGTCATTTTTCTTTTGCCAGTAATAATCGCTCTTCGCTCAGATCCTGTTGGAATCACATCGACATTGGCTAAGCCGCGCCCGCCTTCTTGATAGCCACCCTCACATTGATTGGCAGCTGTTGCTCCGCCCCATAAAAAATCTTTTCTAAATCCCATTCGTAGTCCTCCTCCATTAATGAATAATTTTGATTACTTGCGAACCAACTTCGATTGGTCCTTCATTAGCCACAATAATGTCACCCACTTCGGCTGAGTTGGTAATCACAAAGGGTGTAATCGTTTGGTATCCTTTAGCCGCGATTCCTTCTAAATCAAACTGGATTAACGGAGTCCCAATTGCAATTTTTTGACCCTTCTCAACGAAGTATTCATACCCTTCGCCGGCCAATTGAACGGTATCGATTCCGACATGAATTAATAATTCCACTCCTTGATCGCTTGTAATGCCAATCGCATGCTTCGTCTCAAATAATGCCGTTACTTCACCATTCACAGGTGAGAAGACTTTGCCTTCTTCTGGTTGAATCGCAATTCCTTGA
Source organism: Enterococcus aquimarinus (assembly GCF_001885765.1). Lineage (GTDB taxonomy): Bacteria > Bacillota > Bacilli > Lactobacillales > Enterococcaceae > Enterococcus_I > Enterococcus_I aquimarinus. The sequence goes on from NZ_JXKD01000002.1 coordinate 96,453, forward strand.
CCTAGAATTTCTTCTGAAAACATCCCATCTTCTACCGCTTTTAATGAATGTAAACTTCCTTTTATTGGTGACACAATTTCGATTCCTTGATGCGTGAGAGGACGTGTTGGTTCCATGACTTCTTCTGTTTTTTCAGAAGTTGTCGTTGTTTCGACTTCATCTTTAAATAACACTAATGTCACAATAAATGTGACCACGATACTAATAACTGCTCCAATACATGCTGAATAAAAATAGTTAAGCGTATTGTCACCAATATAACTTGGTAATGTTAATAAACCAGGTGAACCACCAGAGAAATTACGGACACGAGAAATCCCCATGAACAATCCTCCCAAGCCACCACCAATCATCGCTGCATATAAAGGGGTTTTAAAACGTAAATTCACACCATATAAAGCCGGTTCTGTAATCCCAAAAAGTGCAGTTAGTCCAGCAGAAAAGGCTAATTGTTTTGTTGCGGCATTTTTACTTTTTACGCCAACACCAATCGCTGCTGCACCTTGACTGACGTTCGATGCGAGCATACCAGGATAGATCACGGTGTCATATCCTGCAGTGACGCGATTGTTAATGCCAATTGGAACCAATCCATAATGGGTACCAGTTGCTACAAACAATGGCGTGAACGTTCCAATTAACATCGGCACAATCCAAGGACTAACGGTTTCTAATGTCTTGATTCCATTAGAAATGGCATCACTGATGATATAGCCAATGGGGCCTAATACAATTAACGCCGCCATGCCAACAACGACAATGGTAATTAACGGTTTGCTGAAGAATTTAATCGCTTTAGGAGAAATTTTATCGGCAATCGGTTCTACATAAGACATTAACCAAACGGATAAAATAATCGGGATAACCGTTGATGAATAGGTAATCGCCGTAATCGGTAGCCCAAAGAGTGCAATCGTTCCGCCGCCTTCTTTTACCGCAGCGACCATCCCAACAAAATTCGGATGAAGTAAAATACCACCCACCATCATCGCCAAGTACATATTTGTTTTAAATTTTTGAGCAGAAGAAGCTGCTAGTAAAATAGGTAAGAAATAAAATGCCGAATCCGCCATAAAATTAAGGATTTGATAACTTTGACTTTCAACGCTCAACCAGTTAAACACGACAATTACCGATAAGACTGCTTTTAACATTCCGGCCGCTGTAATTGCTGGTAAAATTGGTGTAAAGATGCCAGTGATCGTATCAATCACTTTGGAAATACGAGACCGCTTATCATCCTCATTGTTCGTTTCGCTTTCGCTAAAGTTCGTTTGTTTCACAATTTCTTTGTAGACATTCCCAACGTCACTTCCGATAATGACTTGATACTGACCGCCTTTATTGACAACTCCCATCACACCTGCTGTATCTTTTAATTGTTGCTCATTCGCTTGTTGATCATCTTTTAAATTAAAACGTAGCCGTGTCGCACAATGCGTCAAACTGCCAATATTTTCTTCTCCACCGATATTCTCAATGATGATTTTTGCTAAATTTTGATAATTCATTGCAAATCCTCCTACTATTGATTTCATTAAAATAAAAAAATACCCAAATGAGAGTGCACAATTGCGCAACTCTTCATTTAGGTATAGCCTGCTTTACCAGTAACAATCCTATGAATCTTTTGTTATTCGTCGAATATGAATCGTTAAATAAATCAATTCATCTTCTTTTAATGTCCGACCAAACTCTTTTGAAATATATTCGCTGATTTTCAATGCACATACATATTCTTCGCTATATTTTTCTTTTAGCATAAACATAAAACTAGCGGTTTCATCTTGCTCTAACGTAATATCACTATAAAGTCTTTGAATAAAGAACTTTAAATGGGTGACAAAGCGTTCATAGTTTAACGAATACTCATCTAAGTCTGTCTTAAATTGATATTTGACAATGTTTAAAATCGTTTGAATGATTTTTGCCATTTCAGACACTTGACTTACTTGTTCCATGTCTAATTCAGCATTGACAATGTGCAAGGCAATAAAACCCGCCTCATCTTCAGGCAACTCAATGCCTAAACGATTTTTAATCATACTTAATGCTTCTTTTCCAATCAGAAATTCATGGTTATAAAAACGTTTGATTTCCCAAAGGAGTGCATTTTTGATTTCCATTCCCGTTTGGTGTCGTTCCACTGCATAGTTAATGTGATCTGTGAGCGTTAAAAAAATCTTCTCGCTTAATTTACGCCCTAGCGATACTTTCGCAAAACCAATAATCTCATTGGCAACTTGAGCGTGTTCTAAGGGAATAGCTGAGAGCATATCTGTTAACTTATTGACATTCCATTCTTTAGAACTCGTATAGATTTTTTCGATTTTACTTTCATCGATGATCTCGTTGACTTGTTTTTTAAAGCCTAACCCTTTACCCATCACAACAGTTTCTTGACCGTCACTATTGGAGGAAATCACTATATTATTGTTTATCACTTTTAATATTTTCATCGTTAACCCTTTTTTCTTCGATTGACAATCTAACTTCTTCAGAAAATGGTATAGCCCACTCTTCGTGGTAACAATCCGATTCTACGAGTATGGAGTCATGATAACGTATTTTAAAAGCGATTGCAAGCAGTATTTATGTACGTTCAAATTTATCGCTAGGCTCCTAATCGCTCCGCTGTCCGCAAGATTCTTTTTGATTTGACCCTTTATTTGGCAAAAGAGACCGTCACAAAAGGACCATTAACGCTGAAAAAAATCATACTTCCGCTGTTTCCATCAATACTAAAAAACACGTTCACAAAAAAGTGTTGACGAATGATACGAATATCACTCGTCAACACAATGCGTTATATTATAGCATGCACAAATCTTTGCGCTTACGAAACCTTTTAGTCCCTACCATTTCCTAGCACAAAAAAATATTTGTCATACCTTATACTTTTACTCTTCTTCCAGTAGTCCTTTGAATAAGCCGATCACGAAATCATTCGGATTGAAAACCTCTAAGTCCTCAATGCCTTCCCCTAGTCCAACAAGTTTCACTGGTAAATGAAGTTCGTTGCGAATCGCTAAGACAATTCCACCTTTGGCTGTTCCATCCAATTTCGTTAAGACAAGCCCCGTAACATCCGTGGTTTCTTTAAATTGTTTGGCTTGGCTCATCGCATTTTGTCCGGTAGTAGCATCGAGTACGAGTAGAACTTCATGTGGCGCGTTTGGTTCTTCTCTTTGAATAATACGTTTGATTTTATCTAATTCTTGCATTAAGTGCGCTTTGTTTTGTAAGCGTCCTGCCGTATCGACTAAAAGGATATCGGCTTGTTTTTCTTTGGCTTTGACCATCGCATCGAACACGACCGCCGCAGGATCGCCACCCGCTTTTCCGCGAATCACTTCAACGTCCGCTCGTTCGCCCCAAACCACTAACTGATCAATCGCGCCAGCACGGAACGTATCTGCTGCAGCGAGTAACACTTTTTTACCCGCTTGTTTATATTCATATGCTAATTTCCCGATACTCGTTGTTTTTCCGACGCCATTTACCCCGACAAATAACATAACCGTGAGGCCGTTTGGTTGCAGATTCAGCGCGTTTACTTCCCCGACACCTTCTGCTTCGTATAAATCGACTAATTTCTCAATGATGAGATTTTGCACAGCTGCCGGTTTCTTTACATTGCGTAATTTAACTTCTTGGCGTAATTCATCGGCAATCTTCATGGACGTTTCAAAACCGACATCGGCCCCAATCAAGGTTTCTTCGACTTCTTCAAAGAAATCTTCATCGACACTTCGGAAGTTAGCGAATAATTCATTCATCCGTTCTTTAAAGGTTTTACGTGTTTTGGCTAATCCTTTATCGTACTTCTCTTGAACCGTGACTTCCTCGGCAAGTGGCTCGCTTGCTTTTGTTGCTTCGACTTCATGCGTCTCTTCCACAACAACTGCTTCTGGCAGCCGCTCTTCCTGCTGGCTCGCTTCTTCTGCCAGCTCCTGTCCGACTGTTTCTTCTGCTAACTCAGTCATCGTTTCCGTTTCTAACGGAAGCATTTGGGACTCGATTTCTTCAGATGATAGCTCAGAATCAGGACTTGTTGTTGCCGTCTCAGTCGATACGGGTGCTTCGTCAGAAAGGCCATCTTCGTCTTCTTGCCCAGTTCGTTCAACCGATTCTTCTACTTCAATTGGCGTTTCTTCTTTTTCTTTAGTAAACGCTCGTTTTAATTTATCGAATAAGCCCATTTTAGTCACTCCCTTCTTGTAATATGTATGTTTCGACCACTTTTGCTACGCCGTCTTCTTCATTTGTAGCTGTCACAATATCCGCGACTGCTTTGACTTGTGCGACCGCATTGCCCATCGCGACACCCATTCCGGCGTATTCAATCATCGATAAATCATTTTCTTCATCACCGATACTCATCACTTCGGTTTGCTTCAGACCTAAATCTCGAACGAGTAACGATAGACCGTAAGCTTTTGTCACACCTTTAGGCATAAATTCAAGCAGCATGTCGCGGCTCTTAATCACTTCAAAGCTCTCACGAATTTCTGATGGAATTTTTTGGATTTGAGCATCTAAAAATGCTTGGTCAAAACCAATGACAGCTTTGTTATATACGCGGTCTTCTTGAAGTTCGGAAATGAGGGTCGGAAGATGGGTTAACAATGGATTCATCGTAGAATACAGTGATGGATGGTCAGTTGAAGTAGCCACATTAAACACTTTTTCTTCTGATAACAGGTCAAGCGGTAAATCGAGGCTTTGCGCAAGCGTGATTAATTCTTGAACTTGTTCAAAGGTTAATACATTTTTTTCAATGATTTTTCCGGTATCATTTTGTTGGACTAACCCACCGTTAAACGTGATGCTATAATCGCCCGCCTCTTCTAAATTCAATTCTTGTAAAAATGGATGGATGGCACGTAACGGGCGTCCCGTACAAATAACCACTTTGACCCCTTTGGCTTTGGCTGCGATTAACGCGGCTTTATTGCGTGGGGTAATTTCTTTTTTCCCATTTAATAAGGTCCCATCTAAGTCAATAGCAACTAATTTAATCATTTCGTTCTCCTTCTAACACTTGTATTTGACCATTTTGAGCGATTTCTTCTAAACGGACCGACACTAGTTTCGAAACACCTGATTCGGCCATCGTTACGCCGTAGAGCATATCAGCCGATTCCATCGTCCCTTTGCGATGCGTCACCACAATAAATTGCGTGTCTTTTTCAAACGTTCTTAAATAACGACCGAAACGTAAAACATTCGCTTCATCAAGTGCCGCTTCCACTTCATCCAATACACAAAATGGCACCGGACGGACTTGGATAATCGAAAACAACAACGCAATCGCCGTTAATGCACGCTCGCCTCCAGAAAGTAAACTTAAATTTTGTAATTTTTTCCCTGGTGGTTGTGCTTCAATCTCAATTCCGGTATGCAGTAAATCAGTCGGATCCGTTAAGATTAACTCTGCTCGACCGCCACCAAACATATTCGGAAAAACAGTTTGAAATTCATTCCGAATGCCCTCAAAGACTTCTTTAAAACGACTCTTGACTTCCTCATCCATTTCAGACATTGTCTCAAACAGTTGATCTTTTGCCGAAATCAAATCTTGTTGCTGCCCCGTTAAAAAGTCGTAGCGTTCTTTGACTTGTTCGAACTGATCAATGGCTTGTAAGTTAACAGGTTCTAGCGCAGCCATTTCTTGGCGTAACGCCTGAATCTTTTCTTTTTCTTTCTCAGGATGTTCTAACACTTCATACATCGCCTTCGCTTGGTCAAAACTTAACTGATAGCTCTCTTGTAAATAGTCTAAACGATTATCGAGTAACATGCCCACTCGACTGTTTTCAACTTCCACGGCTGTTTTTTCTTCAAGTAATGCTTTTTGTTGTTGATTGGCTTGACTAAGAAGTTGTTCTTTTTCACGAATCGTTGTTTGAATCTCACTGCGCTCATCCCGCATGTTTTTCAAGGTCGTTTGCAACGTTTCTTTTTGCAGCAAGTATTCTTCAATTTGTTCGTTCAAGCTTTCTTCCGTCACACCATTATTTGAAAAATCGGTTGTCAAATGAGCAAGATGTTGTTCGATGAGCCGTTGACGATTTTCTTGTTCTTCAATATTCCGATTCAACGCTTCGATTGTTTGGCGTAGATGAAGTCCTTGCTCTTTTGCCACAGCTAGGCGAGCTTGGTAAGCTGCTACTTCTTGTGCCATTTTTTGGCGATTTTCTTCAAAATGATCTTCTTGCGTCGTTAATAATTGAATTTCTTCATTAATCGTAGCGAGTTGGTGTTCAATCTCTTTTTGACTCGCTTTCCCTTGTTCTTTTTGCTCTTCATACGTCGTTAAAAACTCTTGAAGATGTTGGTTTTCATAAGTGAATACTTTCAGTTCTTTTTTCAAACGCTCGATTTCTAGACGCAATTGTTGTTCTTGATTTCGAATGTCTTGTTCTGTCATTTTGCCTTCTTCGCCCGCATGACGAAGGCTTTCAAGTTGTGTTTTGCTCTCTTCTATCATTGCTTCAAACTGCTTCACTTGCTTTTCAACAACGAGTAACCGTTCGCTTAGACGCGCCACACTGTGTGTTAATTGTTGTAATTCATTGGTTTGACTAAACAAACTTCCTTGTTGTCCTCGTCGTGTCGCACCACCTGTCATCGACCCTCCAGCATGCATCACATCACCTTCGAGTGTTACCACGCGATAACGATAGTGCAGTTGTCGTGCTAAAGCATTCCCACTTGCCAGATCTTGGGCAATGAAAGTCGTACCTAACAAATTCGCGATGACTCCCGCAATCGATTCTGGATACGCCACAAGTTGACTTGCAACGCCCACGTAGCCTTCGACCTGCGCCGCTTGTTGTTGGACCATATCCGAAATTTGACGCGGTTGAATGGTCGTAATCGGTAAAAAAGTCCCTCTGCCGCCTTGATTGCGTTTCAAAAAGGCGATTCCCTGGCGTGCATCGGCTTCTGTTTCCACAATCAAATGTTGCGCAGCATTTCCTAGAGCCGTTTCAATTGCTAACGTATAGTCACTTGGCACGTTCACTAATTCCGCCACCGCACCCACAATCCCTGTGAGTTCTTTACGATGTTGTAAAATCGTTCGCGTCCCTTGATAAAATCCGCTATAGTTTTCTTTAATTTCTTGCAAACTCTTTTCTCGTGCTTTTGCTTGCTGTAATTCTTTGATTAATTGGAACATCTTGCGCTGACTTTCCGAAAATTCTTGTTGCCTTTGCATCAGTTTTTCCTTCGTTTGTGCGTATTGCGTTCGTTGCTCGGCCAATTCCTCTTGCTTCAACTGCAGCTGTGTTGCTACGACTTGATAACGCGCTTCTTTATCGGTCAATTCTTCTTTTAAAGCAGCTTGCTTTGTGACAACGTGCTGGTTTTGAATCATTTCTTGTTGATATTGTCGTTCTAAGTACTTTAATTCGTTACTGACACTTGCTTGTTGCTGCAAATAATCCACGTACTTACTGCGAAGTTCTTCAATCAATTCCTTCGCCGTTTTTTGATAAAGCGCGAGATTTTTCTCTCCATCTGCTAACTCTTTTTCAAGTTGTTGGACTTCGCGATTTTTTTGCGAAAGATTGGCTAAACAAGTTGCTTTCTCATGGTTTAAAGACAGTAATTTTTCTTCAATACTTTCTAAATTCTCTTGATATTCTGTCGTACTTTTTTCGGTATGCTTCGAACGTTCTAATAAAACTTCTCGTTGCCCTTGGGCTTGCTTTAACGCTTCAACCAGCGCTAAATGATGTTCGTTTTGGCTTTCAAGGGTATCGTCTAAACGCGTTCTTCGCTGACGCAACGTGTCAATTAACGATTCTTCTCGTACGAGTTTTTCAGTCATCTGGTGCAATTGTTGTTTGACGGTCGTTAATTGCTGCGTCGTATGATCATAAATGGTTTTCGCCTCAATCATTTCAGTGACGATATACGCAACTTCTAACTGGGTGAATGTTTCTTTCAATCCAAGATAAGTACGAGCATCCGCACTTTGACTAGCTAAAGGTGCTAATTGTTCTTCCAGTTCATACACAATATCTTGGACGCGATTTAAATTATCTTCTGTTTCAAAGAGTTTTTGTTCGGCTTGTTTCTTGCGTTGTTTATACTTCAAAACGCCCGCAGCCTCTTCAAAAATGCCACGCCGATCTTCTGGCTTACTACTAAAAATCGCTTCGACTTTCCCTTGGGAGATAATGGAAAAAGACTCTTTTCCTAATCCTGAGTCCATAAAGAGTTCTTGAATATCTCGCAAACGACACGCCTGCTTATTTAAAAAGTATTCACTCTCGCCACTGCGTGAAATTCGTCGAGTGACACTGACTTCATTATAATCTAACGGTAAATAATGATCCTCATTGGCTAAAACAATCGTAACCTCTGCCAAATTCAAGGCTTTTCGAGAATCCGATCCTGCAAAAATAATGTCGGGCATCTTTCCACCACGTAAACTTTTGACGGATTGCTCGCCTAAGACCCAGCGAATCGCTTCGGTAATATTACTTTTCCCACTACCGTTTGGTCCCACAATCGCCGTAATATTTTCTTCAAAATCAATCACCGTACGATTGGCAAACGATTTAAAACCGGCTAGTTCCATTCGTTTTAAATACACTAAATTCCCTCACTTACTTCTCAAGTCGCCTCAACGCATTGGCTGCGGCCGCTTGTTCTGCTAATTTTTTTGATTTTCCGTAACCCTCACCGATTTTTTCACCGTTACAAGAAACTTCTGTCCAGAATTTTCTTTCGTGGGCCGGACCTTCTTCTCTCAATAATTGATACTCTATCGCAACATCGCCCGACCGTTGTAGTACTTCTTGTAGGCGTGTTTTGTGATCCATCTCATGTGAAAAAGCACCTGCGATAATTTTTGGGAAAACGACCTTCGCTAAAAATTGGTCGACCGCCACTAAATCATGATCTAAGTAAAGCGCACCTAAAAAAGCTTCAAATAAGTCACATAATAAAGCAGGACGGGTTCTTCCACCCGAATGTTCTTCGCCTTTGCCTAATAAGACATATTGGTCAAAATGACATTCTTTCGCAAATTTTGATAAACTATCTTCACAGACAATCGCCGCTCGTAGTTTCGTTAATTTTCCTTCTGGTACTTTGGGAAAATTCCGATATAAAAATTGGGAAACGAGCAATTCTAAGACGGCATCGCCTAAAAACTCTAAGCGCTCATTATCTGATAGCTGTAAATAGCGATGCTCATTCACATAAGATGAATGGGTGAAGGCTTGTTCTAACAAAGCTTCGTTATGAAAGACAAGGTGATACGTTTCTTTTAATTCCTTTAATAACCGTTGATCCATCTAATCCATTCCTTTCTTACTTTGGTGCACCTTCTCCTATTATAATGGTTTTTGCCAAATTATGAAATACAAGTCCTTCTTTCCTCATGATTTCTTTGTGTTTTACCATTTAACACCCGCATTTCGCTTGTTCCTCGTTCAGGATTGCTCAATAAAAGAAACCATCGACAAGAGACCGCTGATTTGTTATGATAAATGCTAAATTTGAAGCAGGAAGAGGCGATTTTATGACGTTTGTGTTTAGAGAAATCCAAAAAGAAGATTACACCAGTTGTGCTGATAGTCTAATCGCCGCCTACGCAAATGAGCCATGGAATAATCCTTGGACACTAGAAGAGGCACTCCTGCGAATTGAAGCGACGATGAGTGGCTTTAACGCCCGAGGATACGTTATCGAATATGAGGGTAATATCATCGCGATGTGTTTAGGCCGAATTGACTATTACTTTCAAAATTGGCGCCAATTTTGCATCGATGAATTCAACGTGACACCGCACTATCAAAGGCAAGGGCTCGGCAGACAATTATTCGCTTTTGCCGCCACGCAACTAAAGAAAGAAGCGATTCAGCAACTATTCCTCCTTACCGGTGGCGCACAAGCCGTGACATTTTATGAAAAAAATGGTTTCCTCACCTCTAATGAAGGCACGATGATGGTCTATCCACTCACCGAGGCGTAACAAAAAACTGTGACTACCTCGTACCAAACAAAAAAGACAATGGATTATTCGAAAATAATTCATTGTCTTTTTATTTACGCTAAATGACTAACAATATAATCAACTGCTCCACCCACAGTTTGAATTTGTTCGGCGTCTTCATCTGAAATTTCAGTTGAGAAGTTTTCTTCTAATTCTAGAACAAATTCCATCACACTGATCGAGTCAGCATTCAAATCTTCTTTAATTCTCATTGTATCGGTTACTTTATCTGCATCAATTTCAAAATGATTTGCGATAACTGTTGCTACTTTTGCAAATACTTCTTCACGCGTCAATTGCACTCACCTCCACGAATTTTAACAAGGTCAAAAAAGAACTATTACAATAGTATCGATTAATGTTCTTTTTGTCTAGCTTTTTTTCAATTTTGTTGCACCTATGACACTCGCTGTCATAAAAAAAGGTTATTCTGGACTATTTTCTTCAAATTGTTTCACCAATTTATCAACCACTTGCGTTTCTAACATGGTATGAATTTGACGAATGGTTGCCGCTACGGCTTCTGGTCCCGTTGAACCATGCGTTTTAACAACCGGTGCTTTTAAGCCAAATAAAACAGCCCCACCATATTTCGCATAATCCATTTCGTTTTTCAAGTTCTTTAAAGCATCTTTTAGCAATAAGGCGCCAATTTTCCCTTTAACTCCAGAATCTAAAATCGATGTTTTTAAAAGATTCACAATATTTAAGGCCGTTCCTTCAATTGATTTTAAGACAGCATTCCCGGTAAAGCCATCGGTTACCACTACATCGGCAACACCCGTTAAGATATCACGTGCTTCAACATTGCCGACAAAATGAATACTGGTTTCTTGAGAAAGCAATTCAAATGCCTTTTTCGTCAACTCACTACCTTTTGAGGCTTCCGTTCCATTATTCAATAGACCGACGCGTGGTTTGGTAATGCCACGAACATTTGCTGCGTAAAAGGAACCTAAAATGCCATATTGGACTAAATGTTCCGGTTTGTTTTCGGCATTTGCTCCAAGATCGAGCATATCAAAACCCGTCTCACTCCCAATAACAGGCATCGTAGAGAGTAACCCTGGACGTTCAATGCCTTTAATCCGTCCCACAATAAATAAACCCGCAGCCAATAAGGCACCCGTGTTCCCTGCTGAAAAAATGGCATCAGCTTCTCCATTTTTCACGGCTTGCGCGGCCAAGACCATGGAAGCTTGTTTTTTCCGACGAATCGCTTTTACCGGTTCATCGTCACTATTAATTTTTTCATCGGTATGAATCACTCGGATATTGATTTCACCATTTAAATATCGTCTGATTTCTGTTTCTTTTCCATAAAGTTGGAATTCAATGTCGGGAAATTCTTGATGAGCCAATAAGACACCTTCTACGATTGCTTTAGGTGCATTGTCTCCTCCCATTGCGTCAACGGCAATTCTCATCGAACGTGGCACTTCCTTTCGTTTGTCTTGAATAGTATAGCACATTTTTACTAGTCGAAAAATGGTTTTTCTTGTTGAATGGTCTTTAAATACGTCACTAATGGCGCAAAATCAGGCAGGACTTCCCATCCAACTTGTTGCCAAATAGCCGCGGCTTCTTGTCTGGCTACTTCTAAAATATGTCCGTCTGCGACTAAATCAGCCATCGCAAATTCCGGCAATCCTGATTGACGAGAACCAAAGACTTCTCCTGGACCGCGTAGTTCTAAGTCTTTTTCACTCACAACAAAGCCATTCGTCGTTTCCGTCATAATTTGCATCCGTTTTTGACCCGTTTCATTTTTAGGATTGGCGATTAAAATACACGAAGAAGCGACTGCGCCACGTCCCACACGCCCCCGTAATTGATGCAGTTGGGCTAACCCAAAACGATCAGCGTCAATAATGAGCATCATGGTGGCGTTAGGTACATTGACACCCACTTCGATTACCGTCGTCGAAACAAGAATTTGACTTTCGTTTTGTTTAAAAGCCTCCATAATGGCTTCTTTTTCTTGATTTTTCATTTTCCCATGAAGAAGACTGACCTTATAGTCACTTCCATAAAAGTCTTGAAGTTCTTCATAGATCGCCACAGCATTTTGAACGTCCAACATTTCCGACTCTTCAATTAACGGACAGATGACATACATTTGATGCCCTTTTTGAAGTTGAGTCAGACTTCCTTTTAAGACTTGTGGCATCTGCGGCGGCCGGACCCACCGTGTTTCGATTGGAATTCGTCCTGACGGTAGTTCATCAATGATCGAGACATCCATTTCACCATAAGCAGTAATCGCTAATGTTCGCGGAATTGGTGTTGCCGTCATAAAGAGTACATCCGGGCGCCAACCTTTTTCGCGTAAAATTTTGCGTTGGTTCACCCCGAAGCGATGCTGTTCATCCGTAATGACGAGCCCGAGATGAGAAAACTCGACATCAGCTTGAATTAACGCATGCGTACCAACAAGCACATGAATAGCACCACTGGCTAGTTGACTAAGAATTTCGCGGCGTTCCTTGGTTTTCGTTGAGCCCGTCAGTAGCGCGACGTTCACATCAAACCCCTCAAATAGCTGCACTAAACTTTCCATATGTTGCTGAGCTAAGATTTCAGTGGGAACCATAAGTGCCCCTTGAAAGCCTGCCGTCATCGTGGCATACAGTGCAATCGCAGCAACGACCGTTTTCCCACTTCCAACATCCCCTTGCAAAAGTCGTTGCATATGCTTTTGACTCCGTAAATCCCGACATATTTCATTCGTAACACGCTTTTGTGCCGTCGTTAACTCAAAGGGCAATTGTTGCGTAAAAGCCTTTAAAGCCGCAACATCGTAGGCGATTGCCAGCCCATTGCTTTCTGCTCGCTGTTGTTGTTTTAAGCCTTGAATTTGCATTTGAAACAAGAAAAATTCTTCAAAGACTACGCGACGTTTCGCTTGATGGTGTTCTTCAATATTCTTAGGAAAATGCATACTATACATTGCCTCTTTGCGTGGCATCAAACGATACTTTTCGAGTAAAGACAATGGTAAATTCTCTTCAATTTGATCATAATAACCATCAAAGGCCTGTTTAATCAATTGAACCAAGGACGCTTGGCGAACGGCTTTATTAACCCGATAGATGGGCGCAAAGTCTTCTTCTTGCTTCGGTGCTAAAATCTTCATCCCCGTCAGACTTTTACGCTTGGCATCCCATTTGCCATAGACCGCAATTTCTGTGGAGACTTCGACTTTATCTTTTAAATACGGTTGATTAAAAAAAGAGACCGCAAAGACATCATGATCTTGCATCATCCGAAACTGTAGTCGCGTTTTCTTATAGCCAAAACGACTCATCACAGCGGGTGAAACAACGAGACCTTTAATCGTCACCTTTTCTTGATCTTGAATTTCTGCGATTTTTCTTTCTTGAATATCTTCATAGCGAAAAGGATAGTGTTCGAGTAAGTCTTCAACCCTTTCAATTCCTAAAGTCGCTAAATTTTCAGCTCGTTTGGCTCCTACCCCACTTAACTTGGTAACCGAGTCTTTCACACTCATCGAACGCCCTCCATTCTTTAAAAAAAGCCTGGGACAAACACAATGTTCGCGCCAAGCTTTTTCTTATTTTATTCTTTATTCTGCTGCAAACAGATACGGATAGACTGGTTGATCGCCATGGTGAATTTCGACTTCTAATTCCTCATTCATTGCGAGTAACGCAGCTTCCATTTGCTCTGCTTGTTCTTGTGTTCCCTCTTCACCAATGATAATCGTCACGATTTCCGTTTCTTCATCCATCATTTGTTTTAAGGTTTCGAATGCTACTTCAAGCGCATCTGTTTTTGACACGACAATTTTCCCGTCGATCATTCCTAAGAAGTCGCCTTCTTTAATCGTGATACCATCAATTGCGGTATCGCGAATCGCATGTGTGAGTGAGCCACTCACCACGCTTGTTAACATTTCGGTCATCGCTGCTTGGTTTTGTGCTAACCCAACTTGATCGTTGAAAGCTAGCATCGCTGTCATTCCTTGAGAGATTGTTTTACTTGGAACCACAACGACTGGAATGTCCGCAACTTCTGCGGCTTGGTCTGCTGCCATGAAAATATTTTTGTTATTTGGTAAAACAATCACTTGATCTGCATTGACAGCATCGATTGCTTTCAAAATATCTTCCGTGCTCGGATTCATCGTTTGACCACCACTAATGACATAACTTGCTCCTAAACTCTTAAAGAGTTCTTGAACGCCATTGCCCGCCGCAATTGCAATAATTGCGTAAGGCACACGCGGTTTTTTCACCGGTGCACTATCATTTTCTAATAGTGTTTCGTGTTGCACACGCATGTTGTCGACTTTCACTTTCATCAATGAACCGAATTTTTGCCCATAATTCATGACTTCGCCAGGATACTCTGTGTGAACGTGAACCTTAATGATTTCATCATCATTCACCACTAACAAAGAATCCCCTAGTTCATTTAAGTAATTACGGAAAGTATCGTATTCAAAGGCCGTGTCAGCCGTAGGTCCATCGCCAATTTTTACCATAATTTCAGTACAGTAACCAAACGTAATGTCTTCTGTTGCCAAATGACTGTGAACACTACGGTGATGTTCCGCATTGATCATCTCGTCCATTGCTGCTGGCGTTTCAAAATCATTTTCGGGTACATATTCACCATTTAGGACACTTAAGAATCCTTCGTAAATAAATAACAGACCTTGACCACCACTATCGACTACACCGACTTCTTTTAAGATTGGTAATAAATCGGGGGTCTTCGCTAACGCTTTTTTCGCGCCTGAAACGACCGCAGTCATTACTGCCACACAGTCATCCGTCTCAGTCGCCTTGCGCTCACCGAACTCCGCTGCAACACGAGCCACAGTTAAAATCGTTCCTTCAACAGGTTTCATTACTGCTTTATAAGCGGTATTAACGCCATGTGTAAAAGCGGCAGCTAATTCCTTGCCAGATAATGTTTCAACATCTGGAATTTGTTTGGCAAAACCACGGAATAATTGGGATAAAATAACTCCTGAATTTCCACGTGCGCCCATTAGCAATCCTTTTGATAAATGCGTCGCCAACTCGCCCACCTTGTCTGAAGTTGAGTCACTGACGGCTTTTGCACCACTGATCATTGATAAATTCATATTTGTTCCGGTATCGCCATCGGGAACAGGAAACACGTTTAATGAGTTGACATACTCTGCATGCTCCTGTAGACGATCGGCGCCAGCTTGAACCATTGACTGGAACTGACTAGCACGAATATTCGTTACTTCCACTGATAAATCCTCCTTAAAAATAAACCGTCATCAAAACGGTTCTCGCCTCTAATCTGGTAATACGCGCACACCTTGAACAAATACATTCACAGAGTTTGCCGTTACACCTAACATTGAATCAAGATTGTACTTCACTTTCTCTTGGACATTGCGAGAAACTTCTGAAATCTTTGTCCCGTAACTTACGATGGTGTAGACGTCGACTGCGATTTCGTTATCTTCTTGACGGACAACAACACCACGTGCATAATTTTCTTTGCGCAAAATTTCATTAATATTATCTTTGATTTGATTTTTACTTGCCATTCCAACGATGCCAAAGACATCCGTTGTAGCACCCCCAACAACGGTTGCAATTACTTCATTAGATATTTCAATTAAGCCAGATGATGTTTGAATTTTAACTGCCATAATAAAGCCTCCTTAACAGACAAATGGTCTTATTTCTATCTTTAATATTTTAACATAGCCTCGCCCCAATTAAAAGAAGGAGTCGTTGTTATTTCGCAATTCTAACGCATTTATTATCGTTATTACGATTAAAGTTACTCTTTTTAACAGAAGAAGTCAAACGAGATTAGCGAAAAACACTTGCAATCAGTTGCCATTTATGATAAGTTATTTTAGTATGAGCGAAAAAAATAGTGCTCCAACAGAACAGCCAAAGGGGGAAATCAATAATGTCTAAAGTATGTTACTTCACTGGTCGTAAAACAAGATCTGGAAATAACCGTTCTCACGCTATGAACGCAACTAAACGTACAGTTAAACCTAACTTACAAAAAGTTCGTGTCATGATCGACGGTACACCGACAAAAGTTTGGGTGTCAACTCGTGCATTGAAATCAGGTAAAATCGAACGCGTTTAATTCCATTCTATACGACATTTGACAACCGTTTCTGTCAAGAAGCGGTTTTTTTATTTGTCTAAAAAACAAACATCGTTAACTCCAAGAAGACCCCTAAAGTAGACACTGTAAAAAGTAAACCGACTTTAGGGGTTTTTCGTGTGTTTAATCGCTACTTTATCTCCTCAAGAACGAATAAAGCAACTGACTAGAATTTCAGCGTTACACCTCTGTTCTGAGTAGCTAAATGCGCTTGCGAGATCCTATAACAGACGGCGAAGATCACGTAACGAATCGGCTACTCCTCCACTCGCAACAAGAACATCAACCAAGAAACGACTGCTTTTAGCATAAGAATAAGGGGCTGTGACATCCGTCACACCCCCTCTGATTTTTAGAAACGTTTAAATTAGTGACGCACATCGTTCATAAAAAGAGTATTATTTAAGGCTAGTTCTCCCTTTCGCTCTCATCTTTTGATAAGACGTTCACTATTTCCTCAGTATTAACGACATTACAATACGTATTATTAAGAATGGTCAGTTCGTTATCTCTTAGTTCAAAGGTTCCAGCCATTGTGGCATCTTCAACCACCCAAACTCTAAAATTATGGTCAGATAATCCTCTAACGGTACTGGAGACACATTGATCGGTTACCAATCCCGTCGCAATGATGTCAGTAATGCCGAGGTTGTTAAGCAGTAAAACTAAAGAACTATCGACCGCGGAATGGGCCGTTTTTTTAATCATCACTTCATTTTTTTGAGGAGTAAGTGGTTCAATAATTTTACTTTCATAAGTATTCGGAGCGATAATAATATTATTAAAGGTTGGACGACGATGGGATAATGAGCGCTCTCTACCATCCTCAAAACTGGATTCAATCACAGCATGTACAACAAGAATCTCGTTTTCTCTGGCGAATGTTAATAACCGCTCATTATTGGGGATAACTGTTTCATGGATATAGCGATACATTTCTTCCCATTCATGCGCTTCTTGCTCCGAACCAAAATCAGGTCGATCGACAAAATAATTTTGTAAGTCAATCAGCATGAGTGCGGTTTCATTCGGACGATAACTTATTTCCTGAGTGACGGGATCATTTCGGTAATAAAATGAACAATATCTGTTGTTTACTTTCATTCTAGATGCCTCCTTTACACTATACGTTATCATAAAATACTGCTTTAATAAAATGATAAGGATCAGAAAAAAACTTTTTATTCGTTAATTCTACCCGTTTTACGCTTTATAAAATAGTATTCGTACAATAAACATTTGCTCGAGTTAAATTTAGCATTAAGTCATGACATTTGATAAAATGTGTCTCGTAAATATAGAAAAACAACAAAACTTCTTAGATGGCAGAAATTTCGTTGTTTACTTTCATTGGAAATACTCATTTCTGATTTCATCTGTTAATATTTTCAGATGATAATCATCTATTATATAAAGTTCGTCACAAATAGCATCTAAATCCTGCTGATGATGACTGGTGAGTAAAATGGTTTTCCCTTCTTGAATCAGTTCTCCTAAGATTTTTTTCACTTCCAATACAGAAGAAAAATCGAGTCCGTTAAAAGGTTCATCTAACAAAATAATTGATTGATTTTCCATGATTGCTTGGCAAATTGCTAGCTTTTTTTTCATTCCAAGAGAATAATTTTGTACTTTTGTTTGATTTTCTGGGTCTAACCCGACAGACTTCATATAACTTTTTACTGTTTTCTCATCAACAGTATTGTTAATTTCAGCTAAAAGCATTAAATTCTTTATCCCACTATAAATAGGGATGAATGCGGGCTCATTAATCAAAATCCCAACATCTCTCGGGAAATCTTCTTCTCTTCCAACTTCAACATTGTTAACAAGTACTCTCCCTTGATTCGGACGTTCAAGTCCACAAATTAATTTAAAAAGAACAGATTTCCCCACACCATTAGCACCCAAAATCCCAATTGTCTGGCCTTTATCTACTTGGAAATTTAAATCTTCAAAAATAGTTTTCCCTTTAAAACGCTTTTCAACATGTTCTAATACAATATTTAGCAACAAACTCATTCCTTTCCATACCCATTCCTTTGCTTTCCTCTACTAATAATCCAAATTTCTAACAATAGAATTGTTCCAAAAATAAGGATACTTTTTCCGTAACCAACCTCATTGATCCTAGTAGTTGAAGATAGTCCAAATGGAAGCCATTTAGTCCAATCAAATGGGAACAATAAAAATAAATAACCTATAAGACACAATAAAAATGAAACACTTGTCTGTTTTAATATAAAATAAAACATTAAATAGCTCGTTGTAATCAATATTAGTTCCAAAAAAATAAATAATAATGATATTAGCTCATCCAAATAAAATGAATAACCTGTTAGCAGCATAGTCACAGATAAAAAAATACTCGTTAACATAAAGTAAACAGCGAGGTAGCGATAGACCGTTTTAAGACATTTTATTCGCCAATATTTTATACGATAGTGTCGAACAATTAGTGAATCAATATTTTCTTCTAACTCCGAAAAACGTATTGATAATATAAAAGGGGAAAATAAAAAGTAACAAATGAGCCATAAAAATGGAATTGGCGTCAAAGAGCCATAGTGATACATTGTAAAAAACTGTTGGACTCTCGTTTCACCATAGTAGATTGAGAATAATGTGAAATATACCACCATAAATAAAAATGTAGCCATGATTATTTTTCTAGAGATAAACAATCTATCAAAAAAATGAACACGAAATAGATTTTTTGGCGGAAAGTAAAGCAACAAGATAGAAAAAAAGACGAAAAGTAAAATGACTAATTTAAAAAATACGTACTGGAATATCGGTGTCTGTGTTTCATAAATACTCGATATCGGTAATAGCAAATACGTACTCAAATTAAAGACATCATACTCCCCAGAAAATTGTTCAAAAAAAACAGTTCGACCAGACCACATTATCAAAATATAAAAGATACTATAAGAAATATAACCTATAATTTTACCTTTCGTATAACCTAGTAAAACAATTATCGCAATAATTATTGAAAAATTAACAAGCATATAGAGTCCAGCGATAAACGTAGTGAAGTTAATTGTCCCAAATATAGAATGTGCACTGCTATTTAAAGTGGCGATATTTTGAGCGGTAATTGATGTATTGCTATTTTTTGAAAATAAAATTGAGATCCAACTAATAATAAAAAAAATAAGACTCATCAGAATGATATTGAACAAAACGATGTTAAGCAAATTTGCAAGGTAATATCGTTTCTTCTTAATTGCTCTAATTTTTAAGAAATCCTGTTCCCTAAAGAATACAGAGAAAAAAAAGATGGAATACATTGGTAAAAATAATAAGGAGAGATAAAATGTATCCTGTATCTGAACCAATCGTCCTAATGGAGCCGTTAATTCTGGGTCAATTGTTAATGTGAAATAGAATGATGTTATGACTAAAAACAAAAAAAGCCGTCTACTATATAATTGTTCTTGATACAATTTAAAGAAATATCGAATCATACTAACTTCTCTCCCGTTTCAAATATATTGCAACCCATATAAAGGTTACTATTAGGAGCATTATTGGACCCACGAACATATTAAATATTGTATAATACTCATCATTTAGCCTTCCTAAAATATTACTCGTCGCAATACTATATTCATCGAATCCAATACTTGCAGTTAGAATATTTTCAACAATAACGTATGCGAAAACACCAAATAACACGATAAACAAATTACGAGCAGTTAGTGCTAATACACTTGCTGAAAAGACCAGTACACTTGCAACTACTGCTTTCCATAAACTTGCTCCAACGGAAAATACCAATATGGAATCCGTCCGATACGCAAACGGTAGAAACGGTATTTGAAAGATTGAGGGGTCTGTGTCGATGTCAAAAGGAATAATAAAAATAGCCAATAAAATGGAAATAAAATTCACTAAAAACACTAAAGTAAAGACAGACATAACAATCGTCATTATTTGAGTGCATAAATACTTTTTAAAGTTCATTCTGACGCTAATATACTCTAGAAAACGACTTTTTTTCTTATAATACAAACCCCAAACAAAAGGTGCTGTTAAGAATAATGGGGACAAAAAATCAATGATATCCATTGAATAAACCCATAATTCAATCCCTTGTGAAATTGCAGAGTTGGAGCCTATAATAGTCATATTCAGTATTTGAAAAAACAAATACACGATGAATATCATGACAAATATTACTTTCAGTTCTTTAAAAGCATCGATTACATGTTTTTGCATTGAATGATCTCCTTACTAAAAATAATGGGTAGTGTTATTATTTATTTAGCTAATTACTTTTCCAACTACCATTTTTACTGTCGGTTGTCGCATTCCAATTAGAAGAGATAGTTAATTTCATTTTATCTCCTTTTAATTGATTCGAATTACCTGGTAGGCCTGCAGTATCTCCCTTACTTATTTGTTTTCTCCAATCACCACTATTTCCTTGTTCATCTGTTTGTCTGGCATCAAATTTCTGCTTCGATACTGTAACAAGGATTTGTCCGTTAGCCCCACTAGTGGCCTTTGATTGACCTAATCCGGTTGAAACACTTTGATTTAATCCCGGTAAACTTAAAGAAAATGCTGATAATATGTTGCCGCATATGTAACACTTGGTACAGTTAACAATGTTATGCCTAATAGAGCTACTTTCATTAGTTTTTTCATACAATTAACCTCCATTATTTAAGTTTACTACCCACTATTTTTAATAAGGATTTTTTTAATCTCTAATGCGATATCTAGACTTGCAATTTTGAGAATCTGTAGAATATTTCTTATCCCCTTACAGGAATGTTCTGCCACTCCCCATAAGGAAACATAATCTCATCCACTTCCCCTCCTCCTCCGGACAATATATTTAGAAGTAA
This sequence comes from Enterococcus aquimarinus, assembly GCF_001885765.1. Taxonomy (GTDB): domain Bacteria; phylum Bacillota; class Bacilli; order Lactobacillales; family Enterococcaceae; genus Enterococcus_I; species Enterococcus_I aquimarinus. The sequence continues at coordinate 117,474 of NZ_JXKD01000002.1, forward strand.
ACAATACTACCTAAAAATAATTGATTATTTTCAACTCCAATTATACATGTTTCAATCAAAACAAGTTGAATTTGACTGAAAATACGTCGGAAAAAAGAGGGGTTTTCTAAAATGAAACAAGGACAACTATTTCAGAAGCTACGTAAAGAAAGAAACATTTCTCAAGAAACTTTGGTCCAAGGTATCTCTTCTAGAAGTACTTTATCATCTTTTGAAAATCGCAACACACTGCTTTCTTCTGAACTATTATTTCATTATTTAAACCGCTTAAATATCACACCCAATGAATTTCAACTCTTAATAAATGATGGTGCCCCGACTAAAAAACAAATATTCTCAAAAGAACCTCACACTCGACACTATGAGCGAACACTAACACCCGATTTCTTACAGTCACTATTTCTTGAGTACGAACAAACCGATGACGTCTTTTATTTAGTACTCTATCTGCAAGATTCCCTTGAAAATACCTGTCAAGCGGGTGATTTCGATCCTGATTTTCGATATTTTTCTAAAACGATTTCTAATGCATCAGCGATTTCCAACGTCCCATCAACATATGCATCTACCAGTTTCATTGTATCTTTTGAAGGTTCTAGTGCATCCAAGGTAGAATAACTTAAAGGACGCTACGTAACTTTTCACGTTCTAATTTAGTCGTATTTTTGACAGAGTATTTATATTCAGCCATATATAGCCCCTCCTTTAATAAAAGTATACCTAGGCTCCCCCTATGTTAGGCTAGTTGTCGTATAGGATAATAAATTTATAATAAAGACTATACGGAGGATGATTACCATGACAAATAAAAACAATGAACGTTACTCTACCGAACTGAAAGCGACAGCCGTCAAGAAAATGATGCCACCCGAAAATAAGGGGATTCGCCAATTAAGTCAAACTTTGGGCATTCCAGAAGCGACTCTTTATTCTTGGCGTAAAAAAGCTAGAATTCAAGGGAATGCTACACCCGGAACGAAAAAAAATGTCGAAAAATGGTCAAGTGAAGATAAATTTTTAATTGTGATGGAATCATTCTCAATGAACCAAGTAGAACTTGCGGAATATTGCCGAAAGAAGGGCTTATTTAAAGAACAAATTGAGGCTTGGAAGAAAACGTGCTTATCTGCGAATGAACAGGAAGAAAATCGAACGAGAGAACTTGCAACTGAACTAAAAGAAGAGAAAAAACAAGCGCGTCAATTAGAGAAAGAATTACGTCATAAGGAAAAAGCATTAGCGGAAGCCGCTGCTCTCTTATTACTAAGAAAAAAAGCACGCGCGATTTTGGGGGACCAAGAGGAAGAATGATTTCATCTTCAGATCGCAAACAAGCTGTTGAACTTATTCAAGAAGCCAATCGCAATGGGGCGCGTCTCACCTATGCCTGTAATGAGCTGAATATTAGCGTTCGAACCTACGAACGATGGACGCGTGAAGGTACGATAGCGCATGATCAACGCCCTTTGGCGAAACGTCCTGTACCCAAAAATAAACTGACGGATCAAGAACGCGAAAAAATAATAGAAACCGTTTCAAAAAAAGAATTTATGAATTTGCCACCTAGCCAAATTGTGCCAAAACTTGCGGATCGCTCGATTTACATTGCATCAGAGTCTAGCTTCTATCGCGTACTGCGAGAAAAAAACATGCAACATCATCGTGGCCGAAGTCAAGTTTCACAAAAAACGAATCCCGCCAAGTCATTTTGCGACGAAGCCAAATGACGTTTGGACTTGGGATATTACTTGGCTAAAAGGGCCAATAAAAGGTCTCTTTTACCGGTTATATCTCATCATTGATTTGTTTAGCCGTAAAATGGTAGGCGGGGAGATTTGGGAATCAGAAGAAGCTCGTCATGCCGAAAAATTTATTAAACAGACGGTGCTTAAGGAACGTATCCAAGGACAGCCGTTGGTTTTACACTTCGATAATGGCAGCCCTATGAAAGCCGCGACTTTTCAAGTCTTACTCGAAAAATTAGGAATTCAGAGTTCTTATTCAAGACCACGAGTGAGTAATGACAATCCTTATTCGGAAGCGGTTTTTTGAACGTTAAAATATCGACCAGAATACCCCAATAACGGCTTTAAAACAATAGATGATGCTCGAAAATGGACGAAAGAGTTTGTCGATTGGTATAACGATTCTCATTTGTATAGTGGGATTCAATTTGTCTCTCTTGCAGCGCGTCATGAAGGCCGACATTTCGCTATTTTAGAGAAACGAAAGTAGGTTTATGAAGACGCTAAAAAGCGACATTCTGAACGCTGGTCAAAAGGTATTCGAAATTGGACTCCACATCAATCGGTGACGTTGAATCCTTTAAAAGAAACAGAAAGTTAACAGGAGCATAATCTTTCAAGATTATCAAATAACCCTCGTCACCCAATAGGGGAAAAAGTTATTCTTCCCCTATTGGATGACGAGGCCAACCGACCATAGGGAGGTTCTGCTTTTTGATAGGTGGAAAATAAAAATACGACAACTATATTGACAAACACCGTTTACGAGTATCTCTCTTTCCAGACACCTTTAAAACTAAATTTCAACTACCTAATCATATGTTTTTGTTATAATTCATGTTACAATTTAAACAATAAATGATTTAGGTTTCTAGAAGAGGAGCAATCTTTTTTTTGCTTTCTATTTTGTCAATATCACTTTCTCGGAAATACTGGCCACCATAAATCAAAAAAAGAAATCATTATATTCACTTCCTTATCAAGACTTTCTACATGTTACTTAAGTAACATGTAGAATATATCATCCAAAATGATTTAATTAATTTCTTGCGCAATATTTACGCAAAAAGGAGCTAAAAATAATGAATAATGGCAAATTAATGAGGAAACTAAGACAAGAACGGAGTATTAGCCAAGCATCTTTAGCTGGAAACTTATATTCTCGCGACAATATCTCTCGCTTCGAAAGAAACAACTCAAATATTAACTTAGATATGTTTTTTCACTCGATTGATCGGATGAATCTTTCTTTAGAAGAGTATGCTATTTTCCAACAACTGGAGGAGCCTTCCCTTAAAGAAATCCTTAAAAATGATTTTAAAAAAGCATTAGATACAGAACTTGGAGAAAGTTACCTACAAGAGCTATACTCTGAATATGAGAAATCTTCGGATATCTATTATCTCTACCTCTATTCTTTGGGTCGCATCCTTCGGCATAAAATTCAGAACCTCCCACTTGATTTATCAAAAGACATTCAAATAATTAAGCAACATTTAGATAAAGTTGAGTCTTGGGGATTTTTTGAATTCACGATGTATGCAAATACTTTTTTTTTATTTGAAGACAACTATATCCAACAAAACTATCCATTAGTTATTCAAAAATTCAATGCTTTCTCTCACTCTGCTAAATTTCAACATCTCAAAATTCGTTTTCTTTTGAACTCTTTAACATTAGCATTCGAAAGAAAACAGTTTGAAATAATCGATTCCTATTTAACTGAATTATTTAATAGCACGGAAAATAGCGATTATATACTCGGTCGTATTTTCTGGAAATTTTTTGATGGTCTCAATCGTACCGTCCAACACGGGCAACCTTTTGATACGGAAACAACTTATAGTTGGCTTCGTTCACTTGGCTATACACAAGTTGCTGAAAACTTATTAGAAATCGAAAAATTTATTCAGTAATTTTTGTTTTATCTTTTAAAAACTGCCTCTCTCGGTAGTTTTTTTTGTTTTCTTTCTTCCTTTGCTTTCGTCTATGGTAAAATAGTGACAAGACAAAAATCGTTTTAAAGGAGGTCTTTCTTTGCAACAGATTCGACCATTTATCAAAGAAAATAAACGCTATTTACTGGCAAGTTTTTTCATTCCTTTTGGGATCATGGCGCTGATTTATTTAACGATGGGGATTTATCCTGGCAGTAGTCGCAGTGTGTTAGCCAGTGATGCTTTTTCCCAGTTTTCGAATTTCCATGCGAGTTTTCGCAACGCGATGCTTGGTAAGCAAAGTTTCTTTTACACTTGGAATGCATCGCTTGGCCTGAATTATTGGGCACTAATGTCCTATTATTTAGGTGGTTTCTTTACGCCCATTGTTTTGCTTTTTCCGAATCAATGGATGCCTGATGCGCTCTATCTGATTACCCTGCTTAAAATCGGAAGTGCTGGTTTAGCCTTTTGGTTTTATGCCAAGCATACCTTCAAGATTGGGCGTTGGAATCATGTCGCCTTAGCCGTCTGTTATGCGCTGATGTCGTTTGTGACGGCCCACTCGGAACTGGTGATGTGGCTTGACGCGTTCATCTATCTTCCACTCGTGATTTGGGGTATCAATCGATTACTGGAAAAACAAAAACCGGTTCTCTTATTCGTCAGTTATTTATTACTCTTTTTATCCAATTACTACATGGGCTTTATGATTGGCGTTTTCTCTTTCTTGTATTTCTTTTTACGTGTCTTCAGACAATGGCAAACAGGGAAAAAACAAATCTTGCCTTATCTTGGAACTTCACTATTAGCTGGTGGCGCGTCGATGGTCATGATTTTACCGATGTTTCTTGATTTGCGTTCAAACGGTGAAGCCTTAACTGAGATTACCAAATTTAAAACGGAAGCAACGGGTGCACTCGATTTCTTCATTAAAAACATGATTGGTGTGTATGATACGACCAAATACGGTTCGATTCCCTTTATTTACGCCGGTGTTTTACCATTGGTCTTTGTGCTTTTATATTTTGTTTCAAAACGCATCGCCTTAAAAGATAAATTACTTTCACTCGTTTTATTCGGTACCATGATTGCCAGTTTCTACATCGTGCCACTGAATCTTTTCTGGCATGGGATGCATGCGCCAAATATGTTTTTATTCCGCTATGCTTTTTTACTTTCGTTCTTTCTCTTAATGCTCGCCGGTTACGGCTGGGAACAACTAACCAAAGACGATTACGGGCTTTTCTTAGGTTTAATTTTGACACTCATCATCGCTTTTAGCATCGCCTATGGTTTAATTCCGAAAGATCAATACACTTATTTAAATGTCCAATCTTTTTTATTAACGATTGTTTTCTTAATCGTGTATCTCTTACTATTCAGCTTGTATCAACTCAAGCTATTCTCCTTGAAGCGCTTTACGATTTTCTTATTACTATTTGTTTCATGCGAAATGGCACTCAATACACATGGTATGGTGATGGGGATTTTAGAGGATTGGAATTATGCTTCACGTAGTTTGTATACCGCACCACATCAACCCATTAAGACACTGGTTAATCAAGCGGCCGCAGAGAGCGACGGATTCTATCGACTAGAAAACTTAGATCCCGTCTCAGCCAATGATGGCCTCAATTACAATTATAGTGGTGTTAGTCAGTTTTCCTCCATTCGCAATCGGAATTCATCGAGTCTTTTGAATAAACTTGGCTTCCGTTCGCGAGGGACAAATTTAAACATTCGCTATCCGAATAATACGTTATTAATGGATAGTTTTGTCGGTATTGAATACCTCATTTCTAAAACAGATGTGCAAAAATACGGGTTCCATAAAATCGGCGAAGAAGAGAATTATCGACTTTACAAAAATGATTATGCCTTACCCCTTGCTTTTCTTGCACCAAAAGAAAGTTTAACGGTTTCCTTAAGCGAGAATGATAATCTAGGGAATCAAACAGCGCTTTTTAATAGCCTAAGTGGGTTAAATGAGAACTTCTTCAATTTCCACCCAATTTCGGTAATCAATAGTAAAAATACAACGATCAATGATGCTGGGAACAGTACAACCTTTACCGAAATTGAACCCAATATTGCCAAAGAAATAACTTGGGAAGTCACCGTTCCCGCTAACAGCCAAGCTTACTTGAGTTTGTATCCTTCCAACTTTGGCAAATTAAAAAGCTCGAACGTAACGATTACCGTCAACGGCGAGCAACGAAAAACACAAATCAATATTAACGGTCAATATTACAACTTAGGTTACTATCCGGAAGAGACGACTTTCCAGTTTACTGCAAGTTTTTATGGAACGTCAGACGTTTCCTTCCAAACGCCACAAGTTTTAACACTGGATACGGAAGCTTACAGTCGCACAATGAATCAACTCCAACAACAAAGTACCAATCTAACCGTCAGCAATCGTAAAGTCAAAGGCAGCGTAGATGTCAAAGAAGCCCAACAACTTGTGACAACCATTCCTTACGACAAAGGTTGGAGTGCCAAAGTCAACGGTAAAAAAGTGGACATCGAAGCCTTCCAAGGCGGATTCGTCAGCATTCCTCTTGAATCCGGTACTAATAACATTGTTTTAAGCTTCTTACCACAAGGCTTCTTAATCGGCTTGTTCCTATTCATTAGCTGTATCGCCCTCTTTATCTTTTGGCAACGATGGGAGAAACAACAAAACTTAAAACAGATTAACTAAAAAATTCGTGCATCGAAAATCTCAAATGATTTTTGATACACGAATTTTTGTTTAGAAAAATGAATGACAGTCAACTCTTTATTCTGTTGTTCTCGTAATCATTAATTTGAAAATTAATCCTTTGTCTTCTTCTTGACCTTCACCTTCTTCAACAATCAAAATTACATTCTCTGTGATTTTATACTCTCCTTGTTTTTTTGGATTATAATTGATGACCATTTCGAGTGGCTTATTCGTGATTTGAGCATCCATTAAGAAATTACTCACCAAGTTAAAAGCCAATTCAGCAGGCGTCACATTGGTGTTCGCTATTTTTTCAGAAGTCCCAATAACATCCACGCTATAAGAAATCGGATAATTCTCATCTACTTTAGCAGTAATATTTTCGATAACATCACCACCGGCATAGATAATACGATACTCATCAAATCCATTGTTACTTCTCTTCTCCATGCTTATAGAAGAATCTTTTTCAATAAACTTTAAGTACTGTGAGATATTGAATTGAAACACGCCAGACGTCAACATTAACTCGTCCTTAATTGCTTGATCTTCTTCACTGAAGCGTTCTCGATTGGCTTCATCTTCTAACGACACAATACGCTGTGCTTCATTTATTTCTTCTTTTATACTACAACCGGTGACTATTGATAATACAATCATAAGAAAAACAACTGTTTTAAATTTCATGTATTAAACCTCCTTTAATCTCAAAAACACTGTCACATAAGGTTTGAATATCCTTTTCGTCGTGACTTGTCAAGAGAATCGTTTTACCTGAACGCTTTAATTCTTGAATGATTTGATAGACCTCTTGTACCCCGTGCTCATCTAAGCCATTAAACGGTTCATCTAAAATATAATAGGCAGGATTTTCCATAATCGCTTGCGCAATTCGTAGCCGTTGTTTCATACCTAAACTAAAATACTTATACTTTTTATGAATCGCCTCTCCCAATCCAACTTTTTCTAAAGTAGTTAAGATCTCTTCTTTATGAATTTTTCTTTGAATCTCGGCTAAACAAGTTAAGTTTTCTAGTGCCGTAAAATGGTTGATAAAATTAGGACTTTCAATAATAATCCCCATATTATTCAAGAATGTACCTTCCATTACTCGATGGCTATCAATCCATATTTCCCCTGTTTGTATTGGAATAAAACCCGCAATGGCTTTAAATAAAACTGATTTACCAGAACCATTTCGACCAATAATACCATAACATTTCCCATCGATAATCGAGAGGTTGATCTCTTTTAAAATACTACTTTTGTTCATCTCAATTGAAACATTTGTCAATTTAATCATTATAACTCTCCTGTCTTATCTTCATTCGACTTAAGTACATCACTTCTATCATTAATAAAACCAACCAAAAAAAGAAACTATCTATAAAGAAAAATTGCCCATCGAAAAGGATAAGATTCACCGCAGTGACGACTCGATCGAGAACGTTTAAAGTTGTTAAGATACTTACTGTAATAAGCAAAAATAGCAGTGCTTGATTTTGTATGTACCCGATAAAAATAAACACACTCGCAACGATTAGCATGATAAAAAACAGTACTGCATACGTAAATAGTTTTAATTTAAAGTTTCCTTCTTGATAGTTAAAAGAACTTTCGGTTGAGAGTATAGGTGATGTATAGAGAATCACACTCAAACTTATGATTAGCGAGATCGTGTAAATGACGGCATCAAACATCATTTTCTTGAAAAAAAATAAGAAATAATCCCATTTACTCGATGCTCTTTGTTTGATAAAGAGATGAAACGATAGCGGATAGCGTAAAAATCGAATCGTCGCAATAATACCTAATATTTGAAAAATCACAGGTAAAAAAAGTTGTTGCGTATTTGTTAAGTCAAGATAAGTATGAGTCGCGTCCACAGAAGACGAATAGAATCCTAGCAAGAGATGCATGACATCCCAATTATTCACCGTAACATCCCAGTTATAGATCATATCAGAGAAAATGTTGTTGGGTATATTAAAAGTCATCAATAACAAGATCCCTGTGATTAATCCAATATTTTTCATAAAATAGTTAAGTTTAAACGTCATGTTGTGTTCCCCACTTAAAGTACCCAATGAATCCAGTCCCTGCTAGCACTAAAGGAAGAAAGGTATACTTCCAGATCTCCGTAATTTTACTATAGTAGCCTAAAAAAGGAACAGATAGATCCATATAAGGAAGCTCAAAATTCGTACTCATAAAATAATAGAGATAACTAAACACCAATGGAACCAAAATAAAAGCGTACATGCTTTCTTTCGTAAATAACGTAAACACGGAGAATAAGATCGAAAATGAAAAAATAATCGGTAAATCATTCAATAATGTGATGGATAAATAATAATAAAGCGGGTGCCCCTCAAAGAAATCACTTGGTAATAAAAAATTAAAAATATAAGCCGTTGACTCTAAAGTGATATCGTGAGTCACTGGCGTAATCAGTGAGTAAAGAAAATATGTCAACAAATGACTCACTGTCACGGTTAGAGCAATGATAGCTGAATAACTAACGATGGCTTGAAGCAACTTCACAGGATAGTTTTTAAATCGGTGTCGCCCGATAATAAAATAAGACATTAAATCTTCTTTGAAATTCATTAAGCCTATTAAAATCAAAAAAGGATACACGACCGTTAAATTAGCTGCATGATTATTAATATTTCCCCATCGTAAACTTGCAATGATAAATTGTTGCCTCAAACTATAATTTTTCTCCGCATTGTATTGATCGGGTCCCGTTAAGACGTCCCAAACTGGAAGAATATCAAAAATGATGTAGCAAGTAAATACGAATAGTGGAAATCCTACTAAGATTAAAAGTAACTTTTTATTAAGAAAAATTCGTTTATTGTACACAAAGACACATCCTTATATTTCAATGAAAAACTAGAAGGATGGTTGACTGTATCCACCTTCTAGTGCTTGTTTCTATTAATTTGAGTCCGGGCTCCACGAACCGTAAATAGTGAAGTTATCTTGAAACAATTTTTTATTAAATAGCTTTAAATAATAAGATCTACCAGCTGCTGAATCAGCATAAAACGAGCCTCTAGTCGCTGTCCAAACTTGTGCTGACCCCACACTTTTTCCGGTATTTGAGTTATAATTTGTTACATCCTCTCTTTTTCCTCCGACAGTATCCATTAAATTCAAAATTGTATTTGTACTATTCATTTTTTTTAATGTTGATGTTGCGTTTCTATTACTCGTTACTCTAAAATTAATTCATTCACCTATCTGTCTAGCACCAACGATTTCCGCCGATCCCCCTGCAATGACGGTGGCAGCAAACGCACCTAATAATAATTTTTTCTTTGTTTGTTTCTTCATTTTATAAACACTCCTTTTCCTTATCCATACTAATAAATGTTGATTTCATATTCTACTTGCTTACAATCTTTATATATTTTAAAATAAAAACAAGAAAATAATATTCCGAAATTAATCTCTTGGGTTAATAAGAAACCAAATAGCTAAATAAGAATCCATCTAACTCATCTCTTTCCATATTTTCTTAAAAAATCTAACGCAACCCAATTATATCGATTCGAAACATTTTTCTTTCAATTTGTTCGATAATTGGACAAAAAGGAGTCTTATATGATAAAAGATGGTAAATTAATTAGAAAATTACGAAAAGAAAGAAATATTACACAGGAAAAACTAGTTGGCATGCACTATTCTCGTAGCACTTTAGCTAGGATTGAAAGCGAAGATCTCGATATGAGGACTGAAATGCTAATTAATTTACTCAATCGAATGAATGTCTCTCTCGAAGAATATCAATTTTATAAACATGAAAATCTCCTATCTAAAAAAGATGAAGCAAGAAAAAATTTTATAGACAAAGTACTCAACCTACAAACGGGTGATTCTTATTTACAAAACCTCCATGATGAGTATCTGCAATCGAATGATTTTTACTATCTGTATCTTTATTGCTTAGGAAAAATCCTTCAACATAAAGTCAATAAAAAGGCGATTGATCTAACCAAAGAAAGTCAAATTATTAAAGAATATCTAGCAAAAATCGAAACGTGGGGTTTTTTTGAATTTGCATTGTATGCAAATAGTTTATATCTATTTAACGACGAATTTATTGAACAACAGTATAGCTTCGTCTTACGTAAAATGAATCAATTCTCTCACATTGATAAATTCAAACATCTTAAAATTCGTTTTTTATTAAATTCCATTATTTTATGCTTTGAACGAAATAAATTATCGTTATTAGACCAATATTTATCAGATTTATTTGAAAGCACAATGGATTCTGATTATATATTAGGAAGAATTTTCTGGAGATTTTTTACAGATTTAAAAAATAATCACCAGCTTTTTGATACTACGCTCACTTATAATTGGTTACATTCTCTCGGTTATGATGATTTAGCAAATAATTTTTTAGAAATTGAACAAATGTTTCGTAAATAATTTCTTCAAATAAGAGATAAAGTTCCGTTCTCAAGTGATTGAATCGTTTCGATTTATTGGTGAAACCCGCTATGCTGATGTGTTGCAAACTTTTTGTGAAAATGGCAGAAACAAAAAGATCTTAAAAAAAACTAAATAAAAAATTCGTGCATCGAAAATCTTAAATAATTTTTGATGTACGAATTTTTATTTTTAATTACACTTCACCATAATCAGAAGCAAAGTTAAGCCAAATTTTTTGTTCCACTTTATAAGTCACTAAATGACCATTTGTCGCTTTTTCAACCGGATCTTGATTGACCTGATAAAATAACGACGTGACTTCATTATTTGGCCGTTCAATCGCAATGATTCCTGAAGTCAGTGCCTCTTTAAAATACCCATCAAAGAAAAGATTGGTTCTGAGTGCGATTGTAGGTGTGCAATGTAGCACAACAAAAAATAGGAGTATTAGGAGATAAAACGCGTACCACCTTTTTCAAAGGCTGTCAAACAGATTAAAATCAGCAAACAAATAAACAACTCCATCAAAAACACTAACTAGTAACGATCTTCTTGCGGACCAAAAATCGTTAAAATAATTAATAGCGCCGTAACAATATAGAGGATTACACGTACCATCCTCTATAACCTCCAGAAATTTTCTCAACTTTAATTAACGTCATTCCTTTGTATGTTTTAGGAGGTTAATTTTCAAATAAAGCGCTCATCGGGCTAGCTCGAGTCTGTAACTCCTCTTTATGTACATATTCTGTTGTGTAGCCAACTTGTGCGCTACCTAATCCAATCGATAATACTAACGCTGCTAAAATGAATCTTTTGCATGAACGACACCTCTTATATTTTTATCTCATCATACAACAAAAGATTCCATCGAAACGAATTTATCCCTAAACGGTTGAATTTCACCCCTGAACGGTCAAATTAGTTGTTTCAATTGTTTTCTAGCAACGAGACACCTTTCTCCATTATTAAAAATCAATTCGCGATTCTTTTGATCAATCTCAGCAACATTCTGTTTATTTGCAATAAAAGATTTATGAACCCGGTAAAAAGCAGGTGAAAGTTGTTCGATTTCTTTTAAATTCCCCAGAAAACTGACTGACCCATTTCTCAAATGTAAGATTAGTTTGTGAGAATTTCCGGGAACTGTCTCAATGAACATTACTTCAGACAATTCAACCCAACGAATTCGATTGCCTATTTCAAATCGGATTCGTTCATCTACAGACTCCGCTACTAACAGATGATGCTGATTGGCTTGTCGCAAAGCTTCCGTCACTCGCAGCTTGGTTTCTTCTCGATTATCTTTCGCAATATAATCCATTGCTTCCACTTTATATTGAAACGTCAATGGCAATAACTCATTGTGGGCCGTAATAAAAATAATTTTCCCATGTGGATTACGATTACGAATTTCCGCACCTAATTGAATCCCATTCATTTTGGTATTTAAATCGACATCTAAAAAATAAATTCCTTGCGTTTGTGGATGTTTTTCCAGATAAGCCAATATTTCTAATGGACTCTCTGTACTCAAACGCAACATCATCTCCCAATCGTTCAAGACAATTGCTTGTTGAATCAACTGTTCAAGATGGGCTCTTTGCGCTAGATTGTCTTCACAAATAAAAATTTCAAGCATCGCTTCCCCCTACAATCGTTAAATTTTGCAAGAAATAATTGGAGTCAATCGTTGTTTCAAGAAAGAGAATCGATGATTGATTGACTAATGTTTCGACTGTCGAAAGTCCCAACCCTCGGCCGTCACCTTTCGTTGAAAATCCCGGTTCTTTTAATTGATAAAGTGGCTCAATGATTGTTCGCACTGTATTACGAATCATCAATTGGATTTCATTTCCCTTAGAAAAAAACGCGATATCTAATCTTCCTTGTCCGAGCAATTCTAACTCTTCAATTGCATTGTCTAATAAAATCCCGACGACACGAATCAAAGCAATCTCATCGACCTTAACTTGCCAACTCATCGCTTCGATTTCTAAATGGACTTGTACACCTTTTTCTTGGGCTAATAAGAGTTTTATTATCAATAAACTACGCAGTCCTAAATGGTCCATTCTTTGTAAATCTGCTAATCGAGTACTGTCGATATCAAGTAATTGATCGGTTGATTGAATTGTTTCTTCATAATATACCTTCAAATCAGCCATATCACCCGCTTCAATGTAGCATTCTAATGAAGATAAAATATTGATATAATCATGTTTAAATTGACGACTAACCTGATTTTGCTTACTGATGTCATGAATATATAATTGCATCGCCCGTTGTTTGATTTCCTTTTCTTTTGTCTCAAAAGCTAATTTTTGATTACTTGAAAAAATTAGAACACTTAAGGTAAAGATGCCCATCAACAAGATAGAAAAAGAGATCGTCATCTCTATTAAGATATACCTTTCAGATTCTATCGGGATTTTTGTTAAATATTGAACAAGAATGACAAATTGATTGATTAATAGTGCTGCAAATAACAGATACCCCATTCGTTGTTTCCACAACTGATTCATTTGTTGAGTAATATATTTTCGAACGAGGAGACTTGTAGCAACGCCTATCCCGATTGTGAACAACGCATACAACATTATTTGCCATTCACTCGCTTTTAATCCTAAAAAAATTAAGACTTCTCTTGGATAAAATAAGAAGTTGTTTAATTTAAAAACACCAAAAGCGATAGCAAAATGAAATAAAGTAATCCCTATCGGTTGTTCTCGTCGATTCATATAAGACAAGGAAACTAAGAGTACCACAAAAAAAAGTTCTGAAACGACGGGGATAACTAGTTTAAGCTGCAAACTAATAACAATAAATAATAAAATGATCGCACCTATACTTACCTTCTTGTTTCTCATTGACAAACGATCGAGTATGGTAAACGCCACAAACGTATCAATTATATTCAAAAGATCAATGGCATAAATCACAGCTACAACTTCTTCCTTAAATGATATTATTGTTTTTATTATATCATATTCGCTTCTTGAATAATAAAAACCCTCTTAACTTTTACCGTTTAGGTGTCATTTTCGACCGTTCAGGTAAAAGGGGTATTTTTATTATTTTTTTGATATATAGTCTATTCATATAGAAGAAATGGGGATAAAATATGATTAAGAAAAGAAAAAAATCAAACGTTTTACTTATCGCAACATTGGCTAGTATCCTTTTAATGGGAATCGGAACTGCCTTAGCAGATACCATTGATAAAAGCTATACTTTTTCGTCCTCTGGTCCTTTAGCAATGACTTATACAGCAGCTTATCCAAAAGATACTAAATCATCGATGTATATCAGTGTAACCTCTACATCTGATTCTAGCCGCAGTAGTTTTAAGATAAAACCCCAAGTTTTTAATGGGGATAAATATGTTAATACTGGTAGTGGAGGCACCGTTGAAAAAGGAAAGTGTTATGAAGTTTATAATTATGCTGTTGAAAATTTTGGCGAGCGAGTTCCTGTACGCTTTAGAGGTGAGCGTTCAACAGCATCCAAACTAACATTTAAAGGTAAATGGTCACCTGACTATACCTATGAAAGTGGAGTAATCGTCTTACCTTAAATACTAAATAACACTTACTCTTCTTCTATTATTTGTATAGATTTTAAATATTTGGAGGTTCCTCTCATGATTATATTTCGTATAAAACAAGTACTAAAAGAAAAAATACTCCTCTTTTCTTTTTTGATTTTAATGTTAATTAGTCTCGGTCAATTTTTCAGTAATATTTGGTCGGAACAGTTAATCAATCCTAACGCTTATCCAACGAGTTTGTACTATGCTTGGATTTTATCGAATGATGGGAACTCTTTCTTTCCCTTTCTCTACTTATTTTCTGTTTTCCCGCTAACAGCTTTACCTATGGGTTTTTATTTAAATCGTGAAGGTCACAGTCAATACGACTACATACAAATCATTCGAAAGAATAGAAAAAAGTATCTCCTCTCACTTTTAAGTGTGAACAGTTTATTAGCATTTGGCTTAGCAACGATTCCATTACTATTCAATGTTTTTTTTAATGCACTGCGCTATCCTGCATTAAAACCGTATCGCTTTGCCGATTATATGCGTGCTTATCCTAGAGAAAATGGCACAATCGCTAAAAACTTGTTCCTCGAACATCCCTTTCTAAATATTATTGTATATGTTTTATTAACAGGTATTATAGCCATATTAATTAGTAACTTGATTTTACTACTCGGACTATTTATCAAAAAAACAATTTATCTGTTTGCTTTATCTTTGTTGATTCCTTTAGTTTTATTTTTAATTCCGGGTGATTATTCGCTCTCTCCACTTGGTTTTCTCGTTGTATCTTCTGGTAGTAATAATGTTTATTTCTTCCCAATATTAGCCCTAATAGCTAGTTTCGGATTATTAGCTCTCTTTCTTTTCATGTACTACGTAAAAAAAAGAGGTCAAATATCATGAGTCAGCAATTTTTAGTCTTACTTCGTCATGAGAAGAAACTTCTTTTATTATTACCGTATTCCGCTATTTGTTTTTATTTTTATCTAATAATCAATCATTATACTTATTTTTCTTTTTTAGAAGACTCATTCATTTTTGCAGTATTCATCTATCCTATCTATTTAATCTATCATTATGCTATTACTGAATACCACTATGGCTCTTTTACTCAAATTCGCATGAAAAAACGAATAAAAGATGAATCCCGTTTTTTTTATGCTTTATTTACTAGCTCTACTTTTTTTATTGTCTTTTATTTAGTAGGACTGCTGTTTGCAATTTATCAAAATAATTGGAAAAATACATCGCTTGAAACACTTTTTCAAATTTTGATAAATCAATGGATATTTTATTTTATATTTAGTTATGTTTTACTACATCTAAAAAAATCTTGGCACACAACCATCCTGCAATTCACACTTATCATACTATTCATCATCGATTTTTATTTGTTTGATGAATGGATCTTTAAAATGATTGGACTCAAACCAACCTACATTACGCTTGATTACTTTAGCTTTTACACGTTATCATATTTAATAATTTTTTTAGCTATATGGTTGCGCACTGTTATTTCTACTATTGGAATCGCGTTAATTGATAGGGACTTACGCATTCGAATAAAAGAATGGAGAGGATTTCTACTTTTCTTTTCTGTTCTGTTTGGTTTAATGCTTTACTTTTACTTTCAGCAATCAGATATATCACCCCTACGTTGGTATTTATTATATTTTTTTCAAGGTATCAGTCGAGAAGGATTTGACGCTATCTTCCAAGGAGATTTCTACTCTTTTCCTTTAATCTGGTTTTGTTTTCTACTAAGCTATCTTGTATTGTTATCCTCGGTTCGTTCAGACGACTGGCGTCTCTATGGGCAATTTATTCGTATGCGAATTAGTAATCATTGTTTTCAAAAAAGCAAAGATCTTTCCTTACTCATTTGGACAATGCTTTTCTTTATGGTATTCATCTTTATTCCAATGTTGTTCGAACAAACATGGTTGATTAAAAATATCTTTGGAACTCCACAAAATCTTCTCTTATACATGATGCTATTTTTCAGCCATCTTTATTTAACCGGACTTTGCTATGAATATTTGTCTATGTTCTTTTCCGGAGCTGTTAGTTTTTTGGTCATTACTATGGGACTATTAATCCTTCTCTTTACTGGTAAAGGAACATTTGTTGGTATCACAATGTTGAATCAATGGATTTCAAGTGAACAAAACAGTTGGTTAGAAGTATCACTCATCATTAGCGCTTATCTCACTTTATTTGGTAATTTAACTATTTTTCGAAGAATCATAACAAAGAAAGGAACATACTGATGGAGATTATCATTACGAATTTAACAAAAAAATTATCCGGGCGTACAATTTTATCAAATATTTCTTTAACCATTCCTAAAGGTCAGGTTACTGGAATCGCTGGAGTCAACGGTTCTGGAAAAAGTGTTTTACTCAAGTGTATTGCAGGTTTAATGCCCTATAACAATGGAGAAATCAAAGTCGGGGATCAAGTCATTGGCAAAGACATCGAACATCCCCATCATACTGGTGTTTTAATTGAAACACCACAATTCATCGGTGAATTTTCAGGAAAAGAAAATTTACAATTTTTAGCAGCCATTCAACATTTAATCGGTGAAAAAGAAATTCAAGCTGTTCTAGAAACTGTTGATTTAGTTGCAGCCCAAAATGATAAATTTAAACGATACTCACTAGGAATGAAACAACGCCTGGGAATTGCTCAAGCCATCATGGAAAATCAAACACTACTACTACTGGATGAACCTACTAACGCATTGGATGAAAAAGGGATTCATATAATTACAGATATTATTAAAAAGGGGAAAATAGAAGGGAAGACAATTATTGTTACCAGCCATGATAGGGATTTTCTTGATGATGTTTCTGACATCCAATACCGTTTGTATGAAGGAGTGCTCGAACAATGAAGGATAAAAAATATTTCTTCTTTTTCATTAATCTCTTCTTTATTGGACTTGGAATATTTGGCGGTGTAAAAATCTATCAAATGAATCAAGATAATTCCAAATATAAAATAAATGAAGTGGGCGCGGAACCTGGACAAGTAATAACAATAGGACCTTTCGAGCTTATACTGGAAGAAATCAAAACTTCTTATGATGCTTATGATGAAGAGTTTTCAATTAATAAACTTTATACGCCTATTGTTTTTTCTGTTAAAAATATTTCAGACGAAACCATTGATCTTTCAAAAGATCAAACCTTTGCATTTTATGAAGAAGTAAAAGATTTTAATAACTTAGTTCTAAGTCAAATAGAAGGTATATTAAAGCCTGGTGAATCAATTCGCTTACAAGTCACTGCGGATATTGTTTCCGATGATAGCGATCCTTATTATCCTTCTTATCAACTTGGTGATTCCTTTTCATTATTTCTATCACCCATTTTTTCTGTACAAGGCGGTGACCCTATCGAAGGTTATTCTGTTTATCGTTATAACATAAAAAATGATTCTCCCATGTGATTCCGTTCCTGAGTTGGATATTATTATTCGTTTTTAACAATATATTTATTTTATTTTCTAAAGCTCCTATATTTTAGCAGCTTTACTCTTATTTAAAGGTAGGTACTTATATGTTTACAATTGAATTAAAGAAAAATCGACACTTGCTCTACCCTTGGCTTCTTTTATTATTTATTTGCATTATCACATTGGCTGATATTTTTTTATCTTCTAAAAGTACTTTAGGCTTATCTTTTATTGCCCAAAAAATGATACTGGCTTCCAATAGCCGTGGGCATGTCGCAGCGATTTTGTTATTTTGGGTTTTCCCACTTTATGCCTTCTTACTATTCGCTGAACGTTTCATTAAAGAGCGCACTTCGAATGCTTTTTTAGTTGAGCAAATTCGAACCCCTAAGAAAAAAGGGCTTCTAACAAAATGCATCACGAATGCGAGTCTGTTAACTTCTTTTTTTGCTTTGGGTTTTCTTGTAAATTCGTTAATCGTTTTATTATTAATTCCTAAACCAACAGCGGTATTTGATCAGCGTTATGCAGAAATGCTAGAAGTTTTCACTTCTTGGGAAAAAGTAGGGACTTGGGTTTACGCCCACACGAATATTACTTATATGATTTATGTCCTTTTTGCTTGTATTATTTTTTTCCTGATGTGTCTTTTAATTGGATTGCTAGCACTTGTCTTTCCAAATCGAAAAGTTGTTTATTCTTTTTCGATGATTTATTGGTTGATTTGGTGGTTCATTCCCTATGACTTATCAATGGCCATCCAACCCTTTACAGAGTATGGTTTAAGCTATGCCATTGTTGCTTTACTCATTTTTACGATTCCAACAATTTTAATCATTTATCTTTTAATCCGGAGGTACGCAACAAATGACTACTTATAACCGAAGACAAACACGTTTTGCTCTTTTACTTATTGGATTAATTGCGGTGATTCTTATTTACAATTTATGGAATTCCATTGCTCTCACAGCCTTTAACCCATTTTCTGAATTTGCAGACCAAAAAGACCAATTCCTCGGTTCCACTACATTGTACCTATTACTTGGAGGAGCTGTTGAAGCACGAATGCATGGTATTTTCTTTTCTATTATCTTTTCCACTGCTCTCTATATTAAAATGCGTCCATTAAAAGACAGTTGGCTTTATCGCAGCTCAAAGAAAAAGATATTATGGGATAACACACGTGCAGCAATTAATATGAGTCTAATTTTATCCTCTGTAATGGTTCTTATCACAATACTTTTCACTACGTTATTTTTACCAGAAGCATTGGCTTTCCCACAACGAATGCTTTTTTATTTTAGTGCACAGCTATTGATTGTTTTTTTATTTTATTTAACCCTTGCGCAAATTTTCCAAACTTTTTACGGACTCTTTTTATCATTCGGTAAGGCGATAATCGCTTCATCTCTTTTAGGAATATTCAATTACTTTGCACCGATTACCTTGCATCTTACGTACTGGGAACCAGCGAATGCACTCGGCGCATTGGGTATTAATATTTTCCACGAAGCGGTTTATTATTACGATTTTGCCGTTACTTCAGAGATGCTCTCAATCCTCGTTACTCAAAGTTTGTATCTAATCGTCTTGATTCTAGTCTTAGAAGTTATGAAACGCCTACTCTTCCTAAGAAAGGACTTTATCTTAAATGCCAAAGAAAAGTAACCGTCTTTATTACTATAGCTTAGGTTTGATTTACCTATTTATCTTAAATATCACGCATTACGGCGAACCCGTCTTTGATCAAACGATTCAAGGCCTCCCGCTTATCCTTGCGAATCCATTATCACTGCTTTATACGTTATTTTTTCAAATGATTTTTTATTTACTTGTTTTTGATCAAGCACGTGATAACTTTTACTTTAAACGCGTCGTCTTTTTGATTCGTCAAAAGAATCGTCAAAAGCAGTACCTAATTTGTTTATGGGATAATTTTCGAAGTATTATTAGCATGAATGCACTCATGTTGGGAATTGCATCGCTGTATTTCCGTCATTTTTCAATTAAGGTCCTTCCTTTCTTTATCTTACAGACTTTAGCGATTTACGGTTTTATTATTTTACAGACATTTATCGAAATAAAAATGAGTGCAACGATTTCTCTCTTGCTCATGGTTATTCTGTTTGTGCTCCTAAATTCTTTTGATACACAGTGGATGAGCTATATCCACACGATTCGTTTAACTGGTAATGTTTATCTAGCAATTGGTATCACCCTAGTCGTGGATTTACTCTTAATCTTATTGACTAGCCACTTTATAAAAAAACAGGAGATTCTATTATGACAATTACATTCAAACACTACACCAAAAAAATTCGCAACAAAACCATTTTAGACGACATCAACCTTGAGCTGACTCCTGGAAAGATTTATGGTCTTTATGGTGAAAATGGCAGTGGTAAAAGCATGCTCCTTCGTGCAATATCTGGTTTGATTTATCCTACTTCTGGAAGCGTTGAAATTAATGATAAGATTATTACCAAAGACATCGATTTCCCCGAAAGCCTCGGTCTCATGATTGAAAATATTAAACTACAAGAAGCCTTTAACGCGAAACTCAATCTTCAAATTTTACGCGATATTAAAAAGACAGCAACCGATGCCGATATTGATTGGGCTTTAAATGCTATTGGATTAAAAGCCGATGATCCAACAAAAGTGAAAGACTTCTCCTTAGGAATGAATCAAAAACTCGCTATCGCTCAAACCATTTTTGAAAAACCTGAAATCATCTTAATGGACGAACCAACTAACGCACTCGATTTTGCCTCGATTGAACGCTTTCGAAAACTCGTACTCGAATTAAAAGCCCCCAATCGAATCATAATCATCGCTTCACATAACCACGACGATTTATCCGTATTATCCGATACCTTCTTGGAAATGTCAGAAGGACGGTTAAGTCATCGCTCGGAGTTCGTTAAGCGTGAATAAAAAAATATCGAATGGTGATTGTCGTCACCCACGATGAGGAAATCAAAAAACGTGCAAAGCGAGTGATTCAATTATGAAGAAAAAAACAAAAATTTTACTAAGCCTATTATTCGGAGCCATTCTCCTCTTTCATCTTGCATGGGCTGGAAATTATTTCTTAAATTATCGTCCTTATACCAAAACGGTACCCATGCATGAGAGTGGCGAGTACTTTTTGATGACGGATAATTATGATTTGAGTGTAGCGATGCCTAGCTATCCAACCTTCACTGGGAATTTAGCGATTACAAATAAAAATGATGATTTATCCTTTATTATTTGGCCATCAGTCGGCGCTACACCTGAAATCGGACTTCAAATTTTAGGTCCTGATGGTGTCACTTATTCCGTCATTCTTGATCAATCCTTAAATTATGACAGTGGGAAAAATCCATCTGACATGCCTAAAGAACAAATTAATCAATTAATCATCGATCGTCGTACCGAAATGGACGAAATGTACGACTATGCAAAAAAGAGCTGGAATTTGTAAATTCCCAGCTCTTTTTTTGGCATATAAATGAAATGCTTTTTTATTACTCTTATCAAAGCGCTCACCAATTCACCTGATTGAACGGGAATGGGCGAGCTGATACTCGGTAATAAGCTGACTTTCAATAAAAATCAAAAAACGATTTTTTTGTAAGTTTTACTTATTACTCGTATCAAAGCGCTCGCCAATTCACCTTAATAGCGTACTTCTTTTAAATAAAGTCCTTCAGGGTGTGCAGTCGGTCCCGCTAAATTACGATCTTTACCCGCAATAATCCCTGGAATCGCATCGACTGGCATACGGTCATTGCCGATTTTTAATAGCGTACCGACAAGAATCCGAATCATTTTATATAAGAAACCATTGCCACTAAAAGTAAAAATCAACTCATCACCATCTGGACTAACCGTCAGGCTTGCCTCATCAATCGTTCGAACGTGATCTTCAACCGAGCTGCCAGATGCACAAAATGAGGTGAAATCATGTGTCCCTAGTAAATCCGGTAAGGCTTGTTGGATTTTTTTCACATCGATAGGATACGGGAAATAACTGGCATAGTAACGACGGAATGGACTCCGTGGCTTACCGATATCAACGCGAAATTCATATGTCTTACCTGTTGCTAAGTAACGCGCATGAAAATCATCCGCGACAATCTCCACACTACGACACGCGATATCATCTGGCGTTTGCGTATCAAGTCCATAACGCATCCGTTCAAGCGGACGTTCATATGGAAAATCAAAATGAATCACTTGTCCAATCGCATGTACACCCGCATCCGTTCTGCCTGACGCATGGACTTCAATTGGTTGACTGGCCATCTTAC
Organism: Enterococcus aquimarinus; assembly: GCF_001885765.1. Taxonomy (GTDB): domain Bacteria; phylum Bacillota; class Bacilli; order Lactobacillales; family Enterococcaceae; genus Enterococcus_I; species Enterococcus_I aquimarinus. The sequence goes on from NZ_JXKD01000002.1 coordinate 139,619, forward strand.
TTAATGTTACTTCTAATTCGCTTTGAACTGTCCGTCCCTTTGGCTGCCGTTGAAACCCGCTAAAATTCGTTCCATCATAGGAAATAATTGCTTTATAACGTACCATTTTATTGATTACCCTTCTTTCCTCAAAAAAAGACCATGACCGAAGTCACAGCCTTTTGATTATGATTCTTACTTTTTTATTCTGATTCATTCACTATCCTCGGATAATATCAGCTCGAGGCGGTATCTCGGAGCATACCGGACAAAAAATCACCTTAGTTGAACGGGATTTTCGTATCTATCCTTCGGCAATTTCAATAATGGTCGCCGTCGAAAGTGCCGACTCTGCCCATTCTCTCCAATTGCTCAGGATAAAGCGATTCAAAAATCACCTTAATTTCTGATATACATTAACACTGCTGTTAGGACTGCAAATGTCACAATAACGATGGTGTCTTTTGTGCTCCAATGTAGGACGCGGTATTTTGTTCGTCCGTCGCCGCCTTGGTAGCCGCGTGCTTCCATTGCAGTTGCTAAATCGTCGGCACGGTTAAAACTGCTGACAAAAAGCGGAATCAACAACGGAATAACAGCTTTCATTTTCTGGACTAAGTTTCCTTCGCCAAAATCGACGCCGCGAGCTCGCTGCGCGTTCATAATTTTTTCGGTTTCATCCATCAAAGTTGGCACAAAACGTAAGGCAATTGATAACATCAACGAAATTTCGTGAACAGGAACTTTTAATGGTTTTAATGGACGTAATAAATATTCAATCGCATCGGATAACGCTAGGGGTGGTGTCGTTAGCGTTAAAAGAGTTGACATGAAGATAATTAAAACAAAGCGACAAAAGATAAAGATTCCGTTTTGAATCCCAAATTCAGTCAGTTGAAAAACGCCCCATTTCCAGTAGACCTCGCCACCGCCTGTGAAAAAAATCTGCAATGCTACCGTAAACAAGATTAACCAAATTAAAGGTCGTACTCCTCTTAAGAAAAACCCAAAGTCTATTTTCGATAATAATAGACAACATAAAGTGAATATTCCAAGCATCGCATAACTGACAAAGTTATTGGCTAAAAAGATAATCCCTATGAAATAGAAACTAGCGATCAATTTTGCACGCGGATCTAAACGATGAATGAGAGAATCACCAGGTAGGTAGCGGCCGAGTATTAATTTATTCATCATAAGGCAGCCCTCCCTTTGCAATTAGCATTTCAGCTAATTCTTTTGACGTCAGTGGTAAAGAATCAAAATGGATTCCACGTGTCACCAACTTTTGGGCAAAAGCCGTTGCAGTTGGCACCCCTAGTTGCTTCGCCTGTAGCCATTCGACTTCTTGGAAAACTTCCCTTGGTGTTCCTTGTTTCACCAATGTTCCTTTTTCTAAAACGTATACGTAATCAGAAAAATCAGCCACGTCATCCATTAAGTGGGTAACTAAGACGATGGTAATCTTATTTTCGTGATGTAAACGGGCAAACATTTCCATCATTTCTTTTCGACCTTGTGGATCGAGTCCTGCAGTTGGTTCGTCTAGAACTAAGACTTCAGGCTCCATTGCTAAAACCCCTGCAATTGCCACGCGACGCATTTGGCCACCCGATAAATCAAACGGTGAACGTTGCAGATAGCTTTCATCTAACCCAACCATTTCTAATGTTTTTGCCGCTAAGCGATTCGCCTCTTCTTCTGGAACGCCAAAGTTTTTTGGCCCAAACGCGATATCTCGTTCGACTGTTTCTTCAAATAGTTGGGCTTCTGGAAACTGAAAGACGATTCCAACTTTTTGACGGATTGGCTTGAGATTTTTATTGTTTGTTTCAGCAGTAATGACACGGTCGCCAATCGTGACGGTCCCTGATGTTGGTTTTAACAAGGCATTCAGATGTTGGAGTAAGGTCGACTTGCCACTTCCTGTATGTCCCACAAGAGCCGTATAAGAACCTTCTTTAATGGCTAAATCAATGTCAAAAAGGACGCGTTGCTCAAAAGGAGAGTTTGGTTGATACGTAAAACCTACTTGTTCAAACCGGATGTCCATAACCACTCCACCATCCCTTCTTCAGTTAAGTATTCTTCAGGGACTTGAATCCCGCGTTTTTGTAGTGAATATTTTAGTCGTTCTGGGAAAGGTAAATCTAACCCAAGTTCGATTAATTTAGGGCCTGCTGAAAAGATTTTTTCAGGAGTGCCTTCATCAATCAATTTTCCTTGACGCATGACTAGAATACGATTCGCATTTGCTGCTTCATCAATATCATGGGTAATGGATAGAACGGTTAAATTATTTTCTTCTTTAATTTTTTTGATTGTTGCGATGACTTCTGCACGTCCTTCTGGATCGAGCATACTAGTCGCTTCATCTAAAATAATAATATCTGGTCGTAATGCGACAACTCCTGCGATCGCGACTCGTTGCTTTTGCCCGCCAGATAGTCTTGCAGGTTCTCTGGTAGCAAATTCATTCATTCGTACTTGTTTGAGAGCTTCTTGAACCCGAATGACCATTTCTTCTCTAGGAATCCCTTGGTTTTCTAATCCAAACGCCACATCATCTTCCACAGTTGCGCCTACAAATTGGTTATCGGGATTTTGAAAGACCATCCCCACCATACGACGGATCGACCATAAATGTTCTTCCGTTAATTGGTACTCGCCAACTTGAACTTTCCCACTTTCTGGTGCAAGCAAGCCATTAATTGTTTTGGCTAATGTTGATTTTCCAGAACCATTATGGCCGATGATCGCAATCCATTCACCGGGATAGACTTTTAAAGAGACATCCTCTAAAGCTGGACGTTCGTCATTTTTTTGATATCGAAATGTTAGATTCTCTAACTCTATAATTGGTTTCATTCTAGCTCTCCTACTCGTTGATTTCTAAACTAACACTACCAAATAATGTTACTTTTTTCAATTACTGGGAACCTTTTCATGGAATTTTCTGTTTTTTTCATCATCCACTACCTGTCAAGACAGATATTCGAGGATAAAAAAAACACTTTATGATGAGTGCTTACCCCTTGATTAAAAACCAAGGGGCCAGCGACGAGCTAGACTCGGAAGTTGCCTTCCAACATCATAACACTCTTAAAGTAATCATCTATAAAGTGATGGTAGAAGATTGTCCACCGAAATTTTCAATCTTCTATTAAGTGTGATTTTAAACTAGTTCAATAATAACCATAGGTGCAGCATCTCCGCGTCTTGGTTCTGTCTTCAAGATACGAGTATAGCCACCTTGGCGATCTGCATAACGAGGAGCAATATCACTGAATAGCTTTTGTAAAGCTGATTCAATAACGATTTCTTCGTTTTCTTCACGCACACTAGCAACTTCATTACGTACGTAAGCAGCTGCTTGACGACGTGCATGTAAATCACCACGTTTACCTAAAGTGATCATCTTTTCAGTCGTTGAACGAATTTCTTTCGCACGAGCTTCTGTCGTAACGATACGTTCGTTAATGATTAAATCAGTTGTTAAATCACGCAACATCGCTTTACGTTGTGATGATGTGCGTCCTAATTTACGATAACTCACGTGGTTTCCCTCCTTCGTAAAAATTAATCGTCTTTACGTAATTCCAAACCAAGATCTTCTAACTTAGCTTTCACTTCTTCAAGTGATTTACGTCCTAAGTTACGTACTTTGATCATTTCTGGCTCAGATTTATTTGTTAATTCTTGTACAGAATTAATTCCAGCACGTTTCAGACAGTTGTATGAACGTACAGATAAGTCTAATTCTTCAATTGTCATTTCTAACATTTTTTCTTTCTGTGTTTCTTCCTTTTCAACCATGATTTCAGCGTGTTTCGCTTCGTCAGTCAGATTCACAAAAATATCTAAATGTTCAGTCATAATTTTTGCAGCTAAACTCATTGCATCTAATGGCTCAATTGAACCATCTGTCCATATTTCAATCGTTAATTTATCAAAATCATCTCGACGGCCAACACGTGTATTTTCAACTTGATAGTTTACACGGCGAACGGGAGTGTAGATAGAATCAACCGGTAGCACGCCAATTGGCATGTCATCTTTTTTGTTTTCGTCTGCTTGAACATAACCACGACCCGGGCGAACCGTTAAGCGCGCATGGAAAGTAGCTCCTTCAGAAACAGTACAAATATACATTTCTTTATTTAGGATTTCAACATCACTGTCAACGATAATATCGCCTGCAGTTACTGTAGCTGGTCCTGTAATATCGATTTCTAACGTTTTTTCTTCTTGACCATACATTTTTAATGCAAGGCCTTTAATATTCAAAATAATTTGTGCGACATCTTCTCGAACACCTTTAACAGTTGAAAATTCATGTAACACTCCATCAATTTGGATATTAGTAATGGCTGCACCTGGTAAAGAAGATAACAAAATACGACGTAGGGAATTTCCTAAAGTAGTTCCGTAGCCTCTTTCTAGAGGTTCAACGATGAACTTGCCATAATCTTTCTCTTCATCAATTTTGGCAATTCTTGGTTTTTCGAATTCAATCATTATTATCTCTTACCCCTTTCTTAACGAAAAGTGTCTTGTTCAATGACGTGATTGTTAGACTCAAAATGAGGGGCACTCATTAAACACGACGGCGTTTTGGAGGGCGACATCCATTATGAGGAACTGGAGTTACGTCACGGATTGCAGTCACTTCTAAACCTGCTGCTTGTAATGAACGAATTGCTGCTTCACGTCCTGAACCAGGACCCTTTACAGTTACATCTACAGTTCTTAATCCATGTTCCATTGCTACCTTAGTAGCTGCTTCTGCTGCCATTTGAGCGGCAAAAGGTGTTGATTTTCTACTTCCTCTAAAACCTAATGCACCAGCTGATGACCATGCTAACGCATTACCATGAGAATCAGTGATCATCACGATTGTATTGTTGAATGTTGAATGGATATGTACAATCCCAGTTTCAATATTCTTTTTCACGCGGCGTTTACGACTCACTTTTTTTGCTGCCATGAAGTTTTAACCTCCTTCACTTAGGATTTTATTTTTTCTTACCAGAGACTGTCTTAGACGGTCCTTTACGAGTGCGTGCGTTATTCTTCGTGTTTTGTCCACGAACAGGTAACCCACGACGATGACGGATTCCACGGTATGAACCGATTTCCATCAAACGTTTAATGTTTAAGTTCACTTCACGACGAAGATCCCCTTCAACTTTTAACTTATCCATTTCAGCACGGATAGCATCTACTTGTTCGTTCGTCAAATCGCGAACGCGAACTTCTTCAGAGACACCAGCATTTGCTAAAACTTTTTTTGCAGTTGTATTCCCAACCCCATAAATGTAAGTAAGGGATACAACGACACGTTTATCACGAGGAACATCTACTCCTGCAATACGAGCCATATTCGTTACACCTCCGTTTATCCTTGACGTTGTTTATGTTTTGGATTTGCTGGGCAAATCACCATAACTCGTCCATTACGACGAATTACTTTACAATGTTCACACATTGGTTTTACTGATGGTCTTACTTTCATGATCTTACCTCCTGTGATTTTACGGAGTACAATTATTTAAAACGATACGTAATACGGCCACGAGTTAAGTCATATGGTGAAAGTTCAACTGTCACCTTGTCTCCAGGTAAAATTCGAATATAATGCATACGAATCTTGCCAGAAACTGTTGCTAAAACTTGATGCCCGTTTTCTAATTCGACTTTAAACATTGCATTCGGCAAAGTATCGACGACTGTACCTTCGACTTCAATCATATCTTCTTTTGCCACGCACAGTACCTCCTTGTAATTGTTTCGCATTTTCACACGATAAAACGGCGGAAACCAGTGCTCCCACCTTAGATTCTCAATACAATCTTCTGAAATGCTTCAGAAGTCGGACTGATACATTATAGCATAATGCATCTTACTAAGCAAGAGAAGTTTCACATTTGCAAGTCAGTTACGGGCAAACGATATTATTCGATGATTTTTTTTACGTCTTCAAAGACAGTATCGATTTCACGATTACCATCAATAGACTGCAATAAACCTTCTTCTTTATAGTAAGCTAAAATTGGTTCACTATTCTTAATGTTAATTGCAAGACGATTTTTGACCGTCTCAGGTTTGTCATCTTCTCGTTGATAGAAATCATGGCCACCACAACGATCACATGTACCTTCAACTGTTGTTGGGTTAAAGATTTTGTGGTACGTTGCGCCGCATTCACGACACATGTAACGGCCTGCTAATCGGTCAACCAGAATGTCTTCAGGGACATGGATATCGATAACAGCATCAATTTTCTTTCCAAGCTCGGTCAGCATTTGATCTAACGCTTGTGCTTGTTCCAAGGTACGGGGGAAGCCATCTAATAAGAAGCCTTTCTCTGTATCGGATTCGGCTAAACGCTCTTTCACAATACCATTCGTTACTTCGTCAGGAACTAATGCTCCTTGGTCCATGTATGATTTTGCTTTTAAGCCTAACGCAGTTTCATTTGCCATAGCGGCACGAAACATATCGCCTGTTGAAATGTGCGGAATGTTGTATTCAGCAATAATTTTCTCTGCTTGCGTTCCTTTTCCAGCACCGGGTAATCCCATTAAAATGATGTTCATTTTAATAATTCCTCCCAATAAGTGTTTGAATGATGTTGAGGAAAACCTCAACATCCTACAAAACTTTTTAATTCATGAAACCAGTATATTGACGTTTCAACATCAATCCTTCTAACTGTTTTGCAGTTTCAAGAGCGACACCTACGACGATTAATAAACTTGTTCCACCTAAACCAATTGATTCCGGTAAGTTCCAAAGCATTTGGGCAATGATTGGTAGTATCGCAACTAAACCAAGGTAAAGTGCTCCTACTGTACTTAACCGCATTAACACACCTGAAACGTAATCTTCTGTTCCTTTACCAGGTCGCACACTTGGAATATAACTTCCTTGCTTTTGTAAGTTTTCCGCTAATTTCTCAGGGTTCACTTGGACAAAGGCATAAAAGAAAGTGAAAGCAACAATCAATGTTGTATATAAAATTGCCCCAGGGACCGTATTATAATTAAACAATGTTTGGATGGTTTCAAACCAAGGCTTCCCTCCTAATGATCCACCAAAAGCTTGAATAATCGCATTTGGAGTAGTGATCATGGAGCTGGCAAAGATAACTGGAATCACACCTGCTGCATTTACTTTCAATGGAAGGTAAGAGCTTGTTGGTGCACCCACTACTCGTTTTGTATATTGAATCGGTAATTTTCGTTCTGCTTGTTGGAAAAATGTCACAAAAGTTACAATTAACAACACCGCAATTACTAAAACGACCATGAAAATAGCCGATTGCCAAATTCTTGAAGATTCAATATTAATAAAGTAGTCTTCGATTAGTCCTTTGATGTCAACTGGTACACGCGAGATGATACCGGCAAAGATGATCATCGACACGCCGTTCCCAATTCCTTTTTCAGTAATTTGTTCTCCCAACCATGTCACAACCATCGTCCCTGTTGTCAGAATAATTCCGATTAAGATAAATGTTTGTGCATTTGGATTTGGAACAAATCCATATTCTGTCCACATATTAAACCCAGCAGTCAACGCTAACGATTGTACAAATCCTAAGACTAGTGTCAAATAACGTGTTGCTTGATTTAATTTGCGACGACCGACTTCCCCTTGTTTTGACCATTCAACAAATTTCGGCACGATATCCATTTGCATCAACTGAATAATAATTGAAGCAGTGATATAGGGCGAAACTCCCATGGAGAAAATAGAGAATCGTTGCATGGCACTTCCGCTGACTAAATCTAACATGTTTAGAAATGGTAAGTCAGAAATACTTTGCAGACGAGAAGCGTCTACTCCCGGAACAGTAATATGTGTTCCAAGGCGGAAGACAAAAAGAATGAATATAGTAAAAAATATTTTTGAACGAATTTCTTTTACTTTAAAAGCATCCTTTAAAAGTCTCAGCATTAAATCACCTCAACTGATCCACCGTTAGCCACAATTGCTTCTTCGGCTGTTTTTGAAAATTTGGCTGCTTTCACAGTTAATTTTTTCGTTAATTCGCCATTTCCTAATACTTTGATTCCAGACTTTTCATCTTTTACGATTCCAGCTTCAACTAAAGTTAATGGTGTAACTTCAGTTCCATCTTCAAAGCGATTTAAAATGTCAAGATTAACTACTGCGTATTCTTTACGATTCACATTTGTGAATCCACGTTTTGGTAAACGCATGAACAATGGTGTTTGTCCACCTTCAAATCCTAAACGTACGCCACCACCAGAACGGGATTTTTGACCTTTTTGTCCACGTCCAGATGTTTTACCATTACCAGATGAAGATCCACGACCAACACGGTTACGTTCTTGGCGAGAGCCTTCTGCAGGTTTTAATTCATGAAGTTTCATGCTTTCGCACCTCCTTAGTCAAAATCAATCTATCTCTATTTACTATTTAACTTCTTCTACTTCTACTAAGTGAGCGATTGTATTAACCATGCCATTGATTGCATCATTGACAGGTTTTACAACAGAGCTGTTCACTTTGTTTAAACCTAACGCTTTAACGGTATCCTTTTGGTTTTGAGGACGTCCGATAACACTGCGTTTTAAAGTAATTTTTAATTCTGCCATGTTTTTGTCCTCCTTAACCGATTAATTCTTCTACCGATTTGCCGCGAAGTGCTGCCACTTCTTCAGCGCGTTTTAATTGTTTTAATCCATCAACAACTGCGCGAACAACGTTGATTGGTGTGCTTGAACCTAGTGATTTAGTTGTGATGTCATTGACACCTGCTAATTCTAGTACGGCACGAACCGTTCCACCAGCAGCAACCCCAGACCCCTCTACAGCAGGCTTCATTAAGATGCGGCCGCCACAGAATGTTCCAATAACATCATGAGGGATTGTTGTTCCTACTACAGGGACTTCAATCAAGTTTTTCTTTGCACTTTCAACGGCTTTGCGGATTGCTTCTGGAACTTCTTGTGCTTTACCAGTACCAAATCCTACGTGTCCATTTTTATCTCCAACGATGACTAAAGCTGCAAAACGTAAACGGCGTCCACCTTTAACAACTTTTGTTACGCGATTGATCGCAACAACGCGGTCTTCTAATTCCAAATGTTTTGGATCGATATAAACCATGAATGGTGTTCCTCCTTTTCTTAAAATTCTAGTCCATTTTCGCGAGCTGCTGTTGCTAATGCTGCTACGCGGCCATGGTAAAGGTATCCACCACGGTCAAAGACTACTTCTTTAATACCTTTTGCTGCTGCACGTTCTGCGATTAATTTACCGACAGCTTGTGCTTGTTCAACTTTGTTTCCACCTGAAATCTCTTTATCTAAGGCAGAGGCACTTGCTAGCGTCACACCCGCTACGTCATCAATAATTTGAGCGTAGATGTTTTTGTTAGAACGGAAAACGTTCAAGCGTGGGCACTCAGCAGTACCAGAAATTTTATTACGTACACGTTTATGTCTATTTTGACGTGTTTTATTTCTAGCTGGTTTTGTAATCACAATTGTCACCTCTTTTAAATTGCTAGCCTAAGCTGCGCTTCGTAAAACAAAAGCTTTACGAAGATTATTTACCAGTTTTACCTTCTTTACGGCGTACAAATTCACCAACATAGCGAATTCCTTTGCCTTTATACGGTTCTGGAGGACGAACGCCACGAATATTCGCTGCTAATTCACCTAATACTTCTTTATCAATCCCTTTAACGATGACTGATGTGTTTGATGGAACTTCAATAGTAGTTCCAGCTGGTGCTTCGATTTCAACTGGGTGAGAGTAACCTACGTTTAATACAAGTTTTGATCCTTGTAATTGTGCACGGTACCCAACCCCAATTAATTCTAGTGTTTTTTGGAATCCTTCGCTTACGCCAACAATCATGTTGTTGAAGTTTGCACGAGTTGTTCCATGAATTGTTTTCATGTCTTTGCTATCATTTGGACGAGTGAATGTTACTTCGTTACCTTCGATATTCATTGTAATGTCTGAAGAGAAAGTACGAGTTAATTCCCCTTTAGGTCCTTTAACTGTAATGTCATTTCCGTTTTGTGTTACTTCAACACCTGCAGGAATAACAACTAATTTATTACCGATACGACTCACTTAGAGACACCTCCTTGTGTATTAAATTTCAAATTACCAGACGTAAGCGACTACTTCGCCACCAACGTTTTTAGCTCTTGCTTCTTTATCAGTGATGACACCTTCTGAAGTGGAGATAATTGCGATACCTAAACCGTTTAATACTTTTGGTACTTCGTCAGCTTTGACGTAAGCACGTAAGCCTGGTTTAGAAATACGTTTTAAGTTTGTGATAACGCGCTCACCTGTTCTTCCGTATTTAAGGAATACACGGATAACGCCTTGTTTATCATCTTCGATATATTCAACATCACGAATGAAACCTTCTTTTTTCAAGATTTCTGCGATTTCACGTTTAATTTTTGAAGCAGGTACTTCTAATACATCGTGTTTTACCATATTGGCATTACGAATGCGTGTTAGAAAATCTGCAATTGGATCTGTCATGACCATTAGATGTTTTACCTCCTTTATGCGAGTTTCTTGTTTACCAGCTTGCTTTCTTCACGCCGGGAATTTGACCTTTGTAGGCAAGTTCGCGGAAGCAAATACGGCAAAGTTTAAATTTACGATAAACTGAATGTGGACGTCCGCAACGCTCACAACGAGAATTTTCTTGTGTTGAGAATTTTGCCGGACGGTTGTGCTTAGCAATCATTGACTTCTTAGCCACGTAGTTCGCCTCCTTTTTTTATTTTTGGAATGGCATGCCTAATTGAGTTAACAATTCACGAGATTCTTCATCTGTGTTGGCAGTTGTCACAATAACAATATCCAGCCCACGTACTTTGTCTACTAAATCGTAATCAACCTCTGGGAAGATTAATTGTTCTTTTACACCTAAAGTGTAGTTTCCACGTCCGTCGAAAGCTTTTTTGCTTACGCCGTGGAAGTCACGTACACGAGGTAAAGAAACTGTAACTAATTTATCTAAAAATTCGTACATTCTTTCTCCACGTAAAGTAACTTTAGCTCCGATTGGCATTCCTTCACGTAAACGGAAGCCAGCGATTGATTTCTTAGCTTTTGTAATTAAAGGTTTTTGACCTGTAATAATTTGTAATTCTTCAACAGCTTTGTCTAAGGCTTTCGCATTAGAAACAGCCTCACCCACACCCATGTTGACAACAATTTTCTCAACTTTTGGTGCTTGCATTACTGATTTATATTCGAATTTCTCGATTAATGCTGGGACAACTTCTTTATTATATTTTTCTTTAAGGCGGTTCATTCAATAAGCCCCTCCTTCCTTAATTTGTAATTATTTATCAATAACTGCTCCGGATTTTTTAGAAACACGGACTTTTTTACCGTCAACTTCTTTATAGCCTACGCGAGTTGCTTCGCCAGTTGATGGATCAATCACCATTACATTAGAAACATGAATGGGTGCTTCCATCTCAACGATTCCACCTTGTGGGGCTGTTTGAGAAGGTTTTTGGTGTTTTTTCATAATGTTAACACCTTCAACAAGAACCTTATCTTTCTTAGGCATCGTTTCTAAAACGATTCCTTCTTTGTTCTTGTCTTTTCCAGTGATAACTTTAACTTTATCGCCTTTTTTAACAAACATTATTGTTTCGCACCTCCTTTGATAATGAGTAAGAATTATAAGACTTCTGGTGCTAGTGAAACGATCTTCATGAAGTTGTTTTCGCGTAATTCACGAGCAACTGGGCCAAAGATACGTGTTCCACGAGGGCTCTTATCATCACGGATAATTACCGCAGCATTTTCGTCGAATTTAATATATGAACCATCTGTACGACGTGCGCCTGATTTAGTACGTACGATTACAGCTTTAACGACTTCACCCTTTTTGACAACCCCACCTGGCGTTGCTTGTTTAACAGTAGCAACGATGACGTCACCGATATTAGCTGTTTTACGGCCTGAACCGCCAAGGACTTTGATCGTCAAGATTTCACGTGCGCCTGAGTTATCTGCGACTTTTAAACGACTTTCTTGTTGGATCACGATGTGTATCCTCCTTTCAGATTTTGCAAGTCAATCTATATAGGAAAATCTCCGGTGATTATAATTAAATAATCACTGCTTTTTCAACGATTTCTACTAGACGGAAACGCTTTGTAGCTGATAATGGACGAGTTTCCATAATTTTCACGATATCACCGATTTTTGCTTCGTTGTTCTCATCGTGAGCTTTGTATTTCTTAGAGTATTTCATTTGTTTGCCATATGTCTTGTGATTACGTTTTGTCTCTACAACAACCGTAATTGTTTTGTCCATTTTATCAGACTCTACTCGACCTTGGTAAACTTTGCGTTGATTTCTTTCCTCAGTCATACGCTAAACGGCCTCCTTCCAAATATTACTTTACTTGTTCACGCAATACAGTTTTAATGCGTGCAATCGATTTACGTACTTCTTTAATACGTGCAGTGTTTTCTAGTTGACCTGTTGCTAATTGGAATCTTAAGTTAAACAATTCTTCTTTTAATTGTTTTTCTTGATCTAGCATTTCGGCAGTGGTTAATTCTCTGATATCTTTAACCTTCATTCGATTCACCACCCATTTCTTCACGTTTTACAATCTTAGTCTTGATAGGTAATTTGTGTGATGCAAGACGTAATGCTTCACGCGCTACTTCTTCAGAGACACCGGCAATTTCAAACATGATTTTACCACGTTTAACTGGTGCTACCCATCCTTCAGGAGCCCCTTTACCTTTACCCATACGAACGCCGATTGCTTTACTTGTATATGATTTGTGAGGGAAAATTTTAATCCATACTTTCCCACCACGTTTCATGTAACGAGTCATAGCGATACGAGATGCTTCGATCTGGCGGTTAGTAATCCAGTGTGATTCTACAGCTTGTAAGCCATATTCACCGAATGCTATTTCTTTTCCACCTTTAGCTTCTCCGCGCATTTTGCCACGGAATTCACGACGGTGTTTTACACGTTTAGGTACTAACATGCTTATTTCCCTCCTTTCTCAGTGTTCTTTTTAGTTGGAAGAACTTCTCCACGATAGATCCACACTTTAACTCCTAGTTTTCCGTATGTTGTATCTGCTTCTTCCCATGCGTAATCAATGTCAGCACGTAATGTATGAAGTGGAACAGTTCCCTCAGAATATCCTTCGCTACGAGCAATATCTGCACCGTTTAAACGACCTGATACTTGAGTTTTGATTCCTTTAGCGCCAGCACGCATTGTGCGTTGGATCGCTTGTTTTTGTGCACGACGGAATGCTACACGGTTTTCTAATTGACGTGCAATTCCTTCGCCGACTAATTTAGCGTCTAAATCTGGTTTTTTGATTTCCACGATGTTGATGTGTACTTTTTTACCAGTTAATTTGTTTAGTTGGTTTCTTAGGTTTTCTACTTCAGAACCACCTTTACCGATAACCATACCTGGTCTAGCTGTATGAATAGATACGTTGACGCGGTTAGCAGCACGTTCGATTTCTACAGTTGACACAGCGGCATCAGCAAGTTTTGTTGCAATATATTTACGGATTTTTAAATCTTCGTGTAAAAAGGCTGCATAGTCTTTCTCAGCATACCATTTCGCATCCCAGTCACGGATGATGCCAACACGCATTCCAATTGGATGTATTTTTTGACCCACTGAATGTCCCTCCTTATTTTTCTGATACGACAACCGTCACATGACTTGTGCGTTTGTTGATTGGAGAAGCCGAGCCTTTTGCACGTGGACGGAAACGTTTCATTGTTGGTCCTTCGTTAACAAAAGCTTCAGAAACTACCAGGTTTTCAACATCTAAGTCGAAGTTGTTTTCTGCATTAGCTACTGCTGACATCAATACTTTTTCGATGATTCCAGCTGCTTTGTTTGGTGTAAATTTTAAAATTGCAATTGCTTCTGCAACGCTTTTCCCTCTTATTAAATCAATGACAAGGCGTGATTTGCGAGGAGAAACGCGAACTGTTTTAGCAGTTGCTTTCGCTGATGTAATTTGTTCTGCCATCTGTATATCCTCCCCTCAGATTAACGTCTTGTTTTCTTATCGTCAGCAACGTGTCCGCGATAAGTTCTTGTTGGTGCAAATTCACCTAATTTATGTCCTACCATATCTTCTTGGATGTAAACAGGTACGTGTTTACGTCCATCATAGACAGCGATAGTAAAACCGATAAAACTTGGGAAGATTGTTGAACGACGTGACCAAGTTTTAATAACTTTTTTCTTTTCAGCGCCAGCTTGTGCGTCGATTTTTTTCATCAAATGATCATCAACGAATGGCCCTTTTTTTAGACTACGACCCATGGTGAACCTCCTCTCAAAATGTGCAACACATGGTTAGTGCGATTATTTTTCATTACGACGACGAACAATAAGTTTGTCTGATTGAGCTCTCTTATTACGCGTTTTGTATCCAAGAGCTGGTTTGCCCCAAGGAGAAAGCGGTGCTTTACGTCCGATTGGTGCTTTACCTTCACCACCACCGTGTGGGTGATCGTTCGGGTTCATTACGCTACCGCGAACAGTTGGGCGTTTACGCATCCAACGAGAACGGCCTGCTTTACCAATGTTGATTAATTCGTGTTGTTCGTTACCAACTGAACCGATTGTTGCACGGCAAGTTGCTAAGACCATACGAACTTCTCCAGAGTTTAAACGGATTAAAACATATTTGCCTTCTTTACCAAGTACTTGTGCACTTGTTCCAGCTGAACGGATTAATTGTCCGCCTTTTCCAGGTTTTAATTCGATGTTGTGGATAACAGTACCCACTGGAATGTTTGCTAATGGTAATGCATTTCCTACTTTGATATCTGCTTCTGGACCAGAAACAAGTCTCATGCCTACTTCTAAGCCTTTAGGTGCTAGGATGTATGCTTTAACTCCATCTTCGTAGTGTACTAATGCGATATTAGCAGAACGGTTTGGATCATATTCAATCGTTTTAACAAGTGCAACAACGTTATCTTTGTTACGCTTGAAGTCGATGATACGGTATTGACGCTTGTGTCCGCCACCTTGATGGCGTACTGTAATGCGTCCCATATTGTTACGACCGGCATGGTTTTTTAATGGTGCTAATAGAGTTTTTTCTGGAGTTGCTGTAGTAATTTCAGCAAAGTCAGAAGTTGTCATATTACGACGACCATTTGTAGTAGCTTTATACTTTTTGATTGCCACGTCATTTTCCCTCCTATGTTGATAGATTGCGTCTCAGCTTTTACTCAGCTGAGAAAAATTCGATTGCTTTTGAATCTTCAGTTAATGTCACAATTGCTTTGCGACGTTTTTTAGTATATCCTGCATATTTTCCTACACGTTTAAATTTCGGACGGACGTTAATGACGTTTACGTCTTTCACTTTAACATCAAAAGCTGCTTCAACAGCTTGTTTCACTAGAGTTTTATTCGCACGCGTATCGACGTCGAAAGTATATTTCTTTTCGTCCATCGCTAGCATTGATTTCTCAGTGATTACTGGGCGTTTGATTACGTCTAATAAGTTCATTATGCAAGCACCTCCTCAATTTGAGTAAGAGCAGTTTGTGTTGCTAATACTTTATCGTTTGCTACGACGTCTAAAACAGTTACGTTGTTAGATGCGATAACAGAAACGTTTGGTAAGTTACGAGCAGACAATGCTGCAAAGTCATTACCTTCTTCTAATACGATTAATACTTTCTTATCAATTGATAAGTTTGCAAGAACTTGTTTAAATTCTTTTGTTTTTGGTGCGTCAAAGCTTAATGCATCAACGACAACTAATTTATTTTCAGCAACTTTTTCTGATAATACAGATTTAATTGCTAAGCGACGAACTTTTTTAGGAAGTTTGTAGCTGTATGAACGAGGTGTTGGTCCAAAGACAACTCCTCCTCCACGCCATTGTGGTGAACGAATTGAACCTTGACGCGCACGTCCAGTTCCTTTTTGTCTCCATGGTTTGCGACCACCACCACGAACAGCACTACGATTTTTAACCGCGTGGGTTCCTTGTCGTAATGAAGCACGTTGCATGATAATTGCATCGTAGACAACTGATTCATTTGGTTCGATTCCGAAGATTTCTTCGTTTAAAGTAACTTCGCCAATTTGGCTTCCATCTTGTTTAAATAATGCTACATTCGGCATTCCTTAGTTCCTCCTTTCTTCCTATCTAGTTTATTTAGCTTTCACAGCTGATTTAATAGTAATCAATGATTTTTTAGATCCAGGAATGTTTCCTTTGATTAGGATTGCATTGCGTTCTAAGTCAACGCGTACGATTTCCAAGTTTTGGATTGTCACGCGATTGCCACCCATACGGCCAGCAAGTTTTTTGCCTTTGAACACGCGGTTGGCAGCAACAGCTCCCATTGATCCAGGACGACGGTGGTAACGAGAACCGTGAGACATTGGTCCGCGAGATTGTCCATGACGTTTGATAACACCTTGGAATCCTTTACCTTTTGAAGTTCCTGTTACGTCAACGATATCGCCTGCTTGGAATACGTCAACTTTGATTTCTGATCCTACTTCTAAGCCCGCTAGCTCAACATTCTTGAATTCACGAATGAAGCGCTTAGGAGCCGTGTTTGCTTTTGAAACATGACCTTTCGCAGGTTTGTTACTTAATACTTCACGTTTGTCTTGGTAACCCACTTGAACAGCTTCGTAACCATCAGTCGCAACTGATTTTACTTGTAAAACAACGTTTGGCGTTGCTTCGATTACTGTTACTGGGATTAATTCGCCAGATTCCGTGAAGATTTGAGTCATTCCCACTTTTTTCCCTAAGATTCCTTTGGTCATGATTACACCTCCACTTTACTTAAATTATAATTTGATTTCGATATTCACACCAGATGGTAAGTCAAGCTTCATTAAAGCGTCAACTGTTTTTGGTGTTGGGTTCACAATGTCGATTAGACGTTTGTGTGTACGCATTTCGAATTGTTCGCGTGAATCTTTGTATTTATGTGTCGCACGGATTACAGTGTAAAGACTACGTTCTGTTGGTAATGGAATTGGACCAGACACGCTAGCACCAGTTCTTTTTGCAGTTTCTACAATTTTGTCCGCTGATTGATCTAAAATACGGTGTTCATACGCTTTTAAACGGATACGAATTTTTTGTTTTGCCATTTTTTTCCCTCCTCGCCTATTTCATAAGTAGACATAGCTCCACGAAAATTTTTCCGTCACACTCGTCCATGGCAAAGCGTCCGGGCGTGTCGCAACCTCTCGTTTCCTAGCCGGTAAAAATCTCTTTCTACCAATGCGTTCACCTCTTAATGTAAACAGCACCTGTATGATTATATTACGGATGAAGCATAATAGCAAGCCTTTTTGTCGCTTTTTTTGAAAAAAGTTGAAAAAAGTTGTAAAGCGCGGTTTTCATTCCTAAAAAAGGAAGAAAAAGAGGAATCCCCACGCTATTCTCCCTCTTTTCATCCTCACTCATACTGCTGAAATATGTTCTTTAATGGAAAATACAAGACAGACACTATTATCATGGTCGAAAGCACATTAATGACACTTGCTGGTAATTTGATTAGCGCACCCGTAAAAGCTGTGGACCAATCACTTCCCAATACATATAACATTACCGTATTTTTGGTTTGCGTCATCAGTAATTTACCGATACCCGTTAGGCCCCCAATGACTAAAAGTTGCCAAACCTTTGTCGGATGCTTTTTAAATAGAAGAAAGCCCGCAAACGCAAAACCACCCACAATGAAACTTTCAAAGAAAAAATAGGGCGCTTCTGTTAGATAACCATTTAACAGATCAAATAACAAAAAGCCTAAACCGCCTGCTAAGGAGCCTTTCTTATAACCTAACAGTAAGACTGCTAATAATAAAACCGCATTTCCTAAATGAACAAAGGCACCTGTTGGCATCGGAATCTTAATCATCGTCCCAATGACAGTCATTGCCGCAAACATTGCGACAAACAAAACTGATTTAATAGAAGACGCTCTAGTCATGGTTACTCACCTTACCGATCCGGTTTTCCGCTTGATGATACGCACCATGCCAAACATGGCCAACGTGCGGATTAATTGCGACCCCTTGTTTAATGGCTGCTGCAACGAAATCCTTCGCTAAAACGACGGCCTCTAGGACTGGCATCCCTTTTGCAAGTCCTGCCGTAATGGCCGCTGCAAACGTGCATCCTGCGCCATGGTTGAAATCTGTAGCAATCATTTCCCCTTCTAACACTTCAAAATCTTTGCCATCATAAAAAACATCAACCGCTTTTTCTGAAGCGAAACGGCGACCACCCTTCACGACGACATTCTTCACACCTCGTTGATGAATTAAGCGCGCCGCTTCTTTCACTTCGTCAAGCGTCGTCAAATCGCCCAATCCAGACAAAATCCCTGCCTCAACAAGATTAGGTGTCGCGATTAAACCATGCGGCAATAAATGATTTTTAATTCCTTCGACGCTTTTTGGTTGTAAGATTTGCGCCGTTCCTTTGCAGGCAATCACCGGATCAATCACCACATTCGTCACCTTCATTTTCTGAATCCATTCACTCGCGAGGATGATATTTTTTTCATTTCCCATCATTCCTGTTTTTAAGGCATCGACAGGACCACCGGCAAACACCGAAATTAATTGTTTCTCAAGGAGCGTGGTGGATAGTTCCGTTACTTCATGTGACCACCCTGCTGCAGGATCCATTGTCACAATCGAGGTTAGACTCGAAAAACCAAAGACACCATACTCTTGAAAGGTTTTTAAATCCGCTTGAATTCCTGCACCACCTGTTGAATCTGAGCCTGCAATAGTTAATACTTTCTTCACGTGATCTCCTCCAATTACTTTATGCCATAGTATACACAAGATGCCACTTGACGAAAACAGCCAATTGGACTATTTTTAAACCATCCACTTTTAAAAAAGGAGTGACTCGTCATGTGGCTACCCAGTAAAGAAAAAAAAGAACCACTATACCAACAAATTATCGAACATCTCATTCAACAAATTCAAATCGGTGAACTCCTCCCTGGAGACACTTTATTAGCTGAACGAAAACTTGCCAATCGATACCACGTCAACCGTTCAACTGTTGTCAGAGCGTTAGATGAACTGAATAGTATCGGCTGGATTGAACGAAAACATGGTAGCGGGACGATCGTATCAGAGAATCTGCCTTCTGCCAGACACATTCCGACTCCCTTAATTCGTTTACTTGGTCGCTCGCATTTTCAAGAAGATTACTACACTACCACAATCAAAGAACAACTAAAGGATCCACACACCCTTGATTTTTTCACAGGCGATTTGCCACTTGATTTAATTCCCGATTTTGAATTTCCCGCGATTTCTTGGGAACATTTGATTACGGAAGAAAAAAAAGTGACTGCGAGCGGCTATGAACCTTTAAAACAATACATTCGCAAAAAATTAATTGAAGAAATGGCGCTTCCTAGTAAAAACCAAGAAGTCTTAATCACTTCTGGGTCTACACAAGGGATGATTCTTTTACTGCAAAATCTCTTGAAACCCGGTGATTGCGTCGCAACAGAAGATCCTTCCTTTTTATTTTCCTTGCCTATTTTCGCGCCATTAGGAATTGAATTAGTCGGAATCAAACAAGACGAAGAAGGCATGAGTTGTCGTGAACTAGAAAAAAACATTCTTCAAAAAAGAATTAAACTATTGTATTTAAATCCCAATTATCAAAATCCGACGAGTCAAACGATTTCATTATCTCGACGAAGAGAGCTCATCGAACTTTGTAAAAAATATGAAATCCCCATTATTGAAGACGATGTGTTTGCGGACTTTGACTTCACAACACCGCTACCCACCCTGAAACAATTAGCGCCCGAACAAGTCATCTATTTAGGTTCTTTTTCAAAACTATTTAGCTCACGCATTAAAATCGGTTGGATTTACGCAAGCGACCCCTTAATCAAGCGCTTAACGTTAACAAAACAACAAACCGAACAAGAAACTGAACTTTTCCCACAACTGTTAGCAACTTCTGTTTTAACGGCTAATGACTATCCAATGAAACACCAACAGTTGCGCAATCAGTTGATACAACGCCGTGATTATTTTGTTGAAGGGATGGAGTCACTAAAAGAATTCTGGTCCTATGAAGCAATCCAAGGTGGGCTTTATTACTGGGTCACTTGGCGAGGTGGTCCTTTATCCCGAACTCAATGGGGACTTTTCCTTGAAGAAAACCTCGCCGTCGCCCCTTCCTTTTTATTTGGTCGTGACAGCCAACACTTTCGGATGAATTACACACGACTAAACGAAGAGAACCGCATGCTGTTTTTTGAGAAAATGAAAAAAATTACAGACATTTTGAAACAACAAAAAAAAGAGCGTTAAAAGTACGAATACTTTTAACACTCTTTTCATTTTTTTAGCGACTATTATTTAGTAATAGTAGTTACAACGCCTGAACCAACAGTACGTCCGCCTTCACGGATTGAGAAGCGAGTTCCTTCTTCGATCGCGATTGGGTGGATTAAAGTAACGTCGATTGTTACGTTATCGCCAGGCATTACCATTTCAGTACCTTCTTGTAAGCTAACAACACCAGTTACGTCAGTTGTACGGAAATAGAATTGTGGACGGTAGTTAGTGAAGAATGGAGTGTGACGTCCGCCTTCTTCTTTACTTAATACGTAAACTTCTGCTACGAATTCAGTATGTGGAGTGATAGTTCCTGGTTTAGCTAATACTTGTCCACGTTGGATTTCTTCACGAGAAACTCCACGTAATAAAGCACCGATGTTATCGCCTGCTTCAGCATAGTCTAATAATTTACGGAACATTTCAACACCTGTTACAGTAGTGTTTTTAGTTTCTTCTTCGATACCAACGATTTCTACAACGTCTCCAACGCGAACTTGTCCACGTTCAACACGGCCTGTAGCAACAGTTCCACGACCAGTGATTGAGAATACATCCTCAACTGGCATCATGAATGGTTTGTCTGTATCACGAACTGGTGTTGGGATATACTCATCAACAGCAGCCATTAATTCAAAGATTTTCTCTTCGTAGACAGGATCGCCTTCTAATGCGCGTAAAGCAGAACCCGCAACAACTGGAGTGTCATCGCCTGGGAAATCGTAGTCAGATAATAAATCACGAACTTCCATTTCTACTAATTCTAATAATTCTTCATCATCAACCATATCCATTTTGTTTAAGAATACAACGATGTATGGAACACCAACGTTACGAGATAATAAGATATGCTCGCGAGTTTGTGGCATTGGACCATCAGCAGCAGATACTACTAAGATAGCGCCATCCATTTGTGCAGCACCAGTGATCATGTTTTTAACGTAATCCGCGTGACCTGGGCAATCCACGTGAGCGTAGTGACGGTTTTCTGTTTCGTACTCTACGTGTGAAGTAGAAATTGTAATTCCACGTTCGCGCTCTTCTGGAGCACCATCGATTGAAGCGTAGTCAGAAGCTTTAGCCCAACCTTTTTTAGATAATACAGTTGTGATTGCTGCTGTTAAAGTAGTTTTACCATGGTCAACGTGGCCAATAGTACCAATGTTTACATGGGGTTTAGAACGGTCAAATTTTTCTTTTGCCATTTTAAATGTTCCTCCTAAAATAGATAATTTTTATTTTTTATTCTGATAAGTAAGCAATCTTCGTAAAGAATACTTGCCCATATCATCGCTAACATTGTACACGAAATTTCGTAAAAAACATAGTGATTTACGAAATTTCATGTTTCAAAAAGATTACTCGGCTGATTTGCCGCCGTTTTTCTTAATGATTTCTTCTTGAATTGATTTAGGTACGTCTTCATAGTGATCAAAGACCATCATGAACGTTCCGCGTCCTTGTGTTGAAGAACGTAGAGTCGTTGCGTAACCAAACATTTCTGATAATGGAATAATCGCGTTAACGATTTGTGCATTACCATGTGCTTCCATTCCTTCTACACGTCCACGACGCGCAGTTACGTGACCCATGATGTCTCCTAAGTTATCTTCAGGAGCTGTAATTGTTACTTTCATCATTGGTTCAAGAATTGATGGATTTGCTTTTTTAGCAGCCGCACGTAACGCTAATGAAGCCGCAACACGGAAGGCTGTTTCACTTGAATCGACATCATGGTAAGAACCATCATAAAGTTTCGCTTTCACGTCAACTAATGGGTAGCCCGCTAGGACACCATTTTCCATTGAGTCTGCTAAACCTTTTTCAACTGCAGGGATGAATTCACGAGGAACCACACCACCGACAATCGCGTTTTCAAATTCAAAGCCTTTTCCTTCTTCATTCGGTGTAAATTCAATCCATACGTGACCGAATTGACCTTTACCACCAGATTGACGAACGAATTTACCTTCAGCTTTTGTTGCTGCACGGAATGTTTCACGGTATGAAACTTGTGGTGCACCAACGTTCGCTTCAACTTTAAATTCACGACGCATACGGTCTACTAAAACGTCTAAGTGAAGTTCTCCCATACCAGCGATAACTGTTTCCCCAGTTTCAGGGTTTGAAGTTACGCGGAATGATGGATCTTCTTCAGCAAGTTTTTGTAAAGCCACACCCATTTTATCTTGGTCTGCTTTTGATTTAGGTTCAACAGCAACTTCGATAACAGGTTCTGGGAAGACGATTGATTCTAAGATAACTGGATTTTTTTCATCACATAAAGTGTCTCCAGTTGTAGTATCTTTCAAACCAACTGCCGCTGCGATATCTCCAGAGAAAACTTCTTGGATTTCTTCACGAGAGTTCGCATGCATTTGTAAGATACGACCAACACGTTCGCGTTTGCCTTTTGAAGCATTCAATACGTATGATCCAGAGCTTAAAACACCAGAATAAACACGGAAGAATGTTAAACGACCTACGAAAGGATCCGTCATTACTTTAAATGCTAGAGATGAGAATGGTGCTTCGTCTGTTGATGCACGTTCTGTCTCTTCGTCTGTCTTAGGATTGATTCCTTTAATTGAAGGAACGTCCGTTGGAGCAGGCAAGTAATCAATTACTGCATCTAAGAGTAATTGAACACCTTTGTTTTTGAAGGCTGTTCCACATAATACTGGGAAAAATTCAACGGTTAACGTTGCATTACGAATCGCTGTTTTTAATTCAGCTTCTTCGATTTCTTCGCCGTCTAAGAATTTCAACATTAATTCTTCGTCAAAATCTGCTACAGCTTCGATTAATTTTTCACGGTATTCTTGTGCTTGTTCTAGAAATTCGGCTGGAATATCTTCTTCAACCATATCTGTTCCCAAGTCATTCGTGTAAATTTCAGCTTTCATTTTAACTAAGTCAATGATACCTGTGAAGGTATCTTCTGACCCAATTGGTAATTGGATTGGGTGTGCATTTGCTTGTAAACGATCGTGTAAAGTCGATACAGAATATAAGAAATCAGCACCTGTTTTATCCATTTTGTTACAGAATACAATACGTGGTACTTTGTAGTCTGTTGCTTGACGCCATACTGTTTCTGTTTGGGGTTCTACACCTGATTGTGAGTCCAATACAGTTACAGCTCCGTCAAGTACACGTAATGAACGTTGTACTTCAATTGTGAAGTCCACGTGTCCAGGAGTATCAATGATGTTTACGCGGTTACCTTTCCATTGGGCAGTTGTTGCCGCAGATGTAATCGTAATTCCACGCTCTTGTTCTTGCTCCATCCAGTCCATTTGTGAAGCTCCCTCATGGGTTTCACCAAGTTTGTGGATTTTACCAGTATAATACAAGATACGCTCAGTTGTTGTTGTTTTACCAGCATCAACGTGGGCCATGATACCAATATTACGAGTGTTTTCTAAAGTAAATTCTCTTGTTCCCATACTAGGTCTGTTCTCCTCTCAAGTTCTTACTTTTAAGCTAAGGTTGCAATATACCTTCTACTAAATAAAGTAGGGAGGATCTTACCAACGATAATGAGCAAACGCACGGTTAGCATCTGCCATTTTATGAACGTCTTCACGTTTTTTAACAGAAGCGCCTGTGTTATTCGCTGCATCCATAATTTCTTTAGCTAAACGCTCTTCCATTGTGTGCTCTCCACGTAAACGTGCGTAGTTAGCAACCCAACGAAGACCTAAAGTTGTACGACGTTCAGGGCGAACTTCAACTGGTACTTGATAGTTAGATCCCCCAACACGACGAGCTTTTACTTCTAAGACAGGCATAACATTCTTCATTGCTTGTTCGAAAACTTCCAATGGATCGTTACCTGTTGTTTCTTTAATAATGTCAAATGAGTTGTAGATAATGTTTGCAGCAACTCCACGTTTTCCATCAATCATGATACGGTTGATTAAACGAGTGACTAATTTTGAGTTATAAATCGGATCTGGTAAAACGTCACGTTTTGCAACTGGTCCTTTACGAGGCATCCATAACTCCTCCTTTACGAAAATATTTTTTTAGTCGTTTATATACTGTTTCAATTATTGCTTATTTAGCCGCTTTAGGGCGTTTTGTTCCATATTTAGAACGAGATTGTTTACGGTCGTTAACACCAGCTGTATCTAGTGCTCCACGAACTACGTGATAACGTACCCCTGGTAAATCTTTTACACGTCCTCCGCGTAATAAGACAACACTATGTTCTTGTAAGTTATGGCCAATCCCTGGGATATAAGCTGTCACTTCAATTAAGTTAGATAAACGAACACGAGCATATTTACGTAACGCCGAGTTAGGTTTCTTAGGTGTCATTGTTCCCACACGAGTTGCAACCCCACGTTTTTGAGGTGAGTTCACATTTGTTTGTGCTTTCTTGAAACTGTTATATCCTTTGTTTAATGCAGGTGAATTTGATTTTTCAACCTTAGATTTACGAGGTTTACGTACTAATTGGTTAATTGTAGGCATTCCTTGTATTCCTCCTTCCTTAATTCGCTTTTATAGTCCCACACATCCAGGTGGTTCTTTTTATGCGATAAAAAATAATGCAAAGATTTGCATTTTCATCTAATTGTACTTTTCAACAGTCAGCATGTCTAAAAAAGACCTGTATATAAGCACCTTCGAAATCATAACACGACAGAACATTTGTGTCAACCGTTAACACGAGTATTTTTTTATTTTTTTTACGAGACTATTCTTTTTTTTCAAACCACTATATACTAAGACTATATAATGAAATAAAACGTTATCGACGAGAATCTTAAAGGTGGGAAAACAATTGAATTTAAAAGAAATGGTCGGAATTAAAGCAGCAAGTTATGTCACAGATGGAATGACAGTCGGACTCGGCACGGGTTCTACGGCGTATTATATGATTGAAGAACTCGGACGGCGTGTGAAAGAAGAAAATCTCAAAATCGTCGGGGTTCCGACTTCTTACGCATCAAAGAAACAAGCAGAGGCATTGAATATTCCGGTAAAAACAATTGATCAAGTCAATTATGTGGATTTGACGATTGATGGTGCGGATGAAATTAGTCATGACTTCCATGGCATCAAAGGCGGGGGTGCCGCCTTGTTATTTGAAAAAGTGGTTGCGACTTATTCAAAAGAAATTATTTGGATTGTCGATGAATCAAAAATGGTCGACAAACTAGGGAGATTCCCATTACCTGTAGAAGTTATCCCGTATGGACAAGATCAACTTTTCCGTTTGTTCCAAGAAAAAAATTATCACCCTTCTTTCCGGATGGAATCAGAAGAAGTTTTAAAACAAACCGACTCAGGAAATTCGATTATTGATTTACAGTTAGATTGTATCGATGACCCAATTGCACTTGCAAACGAGCTCGATTCACTCGTCGGTGTTGTTGAACACGGTCTCTTTTTATCCATGGTTGACAGAGTCATCATTGGAAAAGAAAGTGGTCCCGAAGTGCTTGAAGTAACCCGTTAAGTCAAACGCTTTTAACCAAAGATTACCATGTACGATTGACTGGTCGTCTACTCCCTAACGATAAAAACGGCACTCGAGAGGATGTCGTTTTTATCGTTTTTTATTGTTCCTTGAAGAAGCGGATTTGGTGGCGTTTGTTTTTATTCGCATTTTCTATAAAGAAGGAGTACTCTATAAGTATGAAATAAATAAGGATGCACTAAAAACGAAACGAGGAGGATCAAGATGCCAAAATTAGTATTTGTACGTCACGGATTAAGCGAGTGGAATAAACTGGATTTATTTACGGGTTGGACAGACGTGGATTTAGCTCCTGAAGGTGTGCAAGAAGCCATTGAGGGCGGACGAAAAATTAAAGAAGCGGGTATTGAATTTGATATTGCTTTCACCTCGGTCTTAACGCGTGCTATCCGAACCTGTAACTTTATATTAGAAGAAAGCAACCAATTATGGGTTCCTCAAGTGAAAACCTGGCGTTTAAACGAACGTCATTACGGTGCTCTCCAAGGACTAAATAAGCAAGCGACGCGCGAAAAATACGGCGAGGAACAAGTATTAATTTGGCGACGCTCCTACGATGTCTTGCCTCCATTGTCTGATAGTGCGATTGATCGGCGGTATCAGTTATTGGACCCAAACGACATTCCAAAAGGCGAAAATTTAAAAGTGACTTTGGAACGTGCCTTACCTTTTTGGCAAGACGAAATTGCGCCCGCGCTGCTGGCTCAAAAAACAGTACTCGTTGCAGCCCACGGAAATTCCTTACGAGCCTTAGCAAAACATATCGAAGGCATTTCGGATGCTGATATTATGGCATTAGAGATTCCAACCGGTTTGCCTCTTGTTTATGAGTTAGCTGATGACTTGTCCGTTATGAAGAAGTATTACTTATAACTAAACAATAAAAAAACGCTTCATGTAGCATCCCTCGATGGTTTGCTACATGAAGCGTTTATTTTTTCGTATTATGCTCGAATCGCGGCTTCTAATCCGACTTGAATCATTTCGTTGAACGTGGTTTGACGTTCTTCAGCCGTTGTTTCTTCTCCAGTGATGAGATGATCACTAACGGTACAAATTGCCAGTGTTTGGACATTGAATTTTGCTCCTAAATAATAAAGAACCGCCGCTTCCATTTCAACACCTTTGACACCATACTCTGCTAGCTTCAATGTTTCTGCAGTGTAATCTTTGTAGAAACTATCTTCTGAGAGGATGTTCCCTACGTGAGTCGTCATTCCCATTTCCATCGCCACTTCATACGCGGTTTTCATTAACTGAAAATCAGCAATCGGGGCAAATTCAAAATACGGGAAGTTACGTTTGATAATCCCTGAAGTTGTGACCGCTCCTTGCGCAATAACTAAGTCTCGCACGTGAACATCGGTCGACAACGCGCCACATGTTCCGACACGGATGAGGCGTTTCACATCATACGACTGAATCAATTCATGGATATAAATTGAGGCAGAAGGCATCCCCATCCCTGTTCCTTGAACAGAAACACGCTCTCCTTTATACGTTCCCGTGTAACCTAACATCCCGCGAACTTGATTGTAACAAACAGGATTTTCTAAAAATGTTTCGGCAATATATTTCGCCCGTAATGGATCTCCTGGCAATAAAATTTTATCTGCAATTTCGCCTTGTTTCGCTTCAATATGAACACTCATGTTTCGTTTCCTCCCTTATTCCTGGTCTACTTCTTATTATAGTACTGCTAATGTTTCTTTAATTAATGCTTTGAATTCTGCTTTGACGCGTTGTGTTGTTTCCACGACTTCTTCATGGTTTAAGTTCGCTTGCATGCCCGCTGCCAAGTTCGTAATACAAGAAATCCCTAGAACTTTCATCCCACTATGCGCTGCCACAATCACTTCTGGGACCGTCGACATGCCGACAGCATCTGCACCAATTGTGCGCGCAAAACGAATTTCAGCAGGTGTTTCGTAAGTTGGTCCAGAAAAGCCCATATACACGCCTTCTTTTAAGTGAAGTCCTTTCGCTTCAGCTACTTTCTTAGCAGCCTCACGATAGCTAAGCGTGTACGCTTGACTCATATCTGGGAAACGCGGACCCATCTCTTCTTCATTTTCACCCATCAATGGATTATCACCCATAAAGTTAATTTGATCGGTAATCAACATCAAGTCCCCTGGTGTAAAGGTAATATTCACACCACCACACGCGTTCGTCACAATCACAGAGTGTGCAGCTAAAGCTTTCATCACACGTACGGGATACGTCACCGTTTGCATTGAGTGACCTTCATAATAATGAAAACGCCCTTGCATCGCGAGTACTTTTTTACCTGATAACGTCCCATAGACTAATTGTCCAGCATGTCCTACGACCGTCGAAATAGGGAAATGTGGAATTTGATCATAAGGAATCACGATGGCTTCTTCAATTTCTTCTGCCAATTCGCCTAACCCAGAACCTAAGATTAGTCCAAATTCAACGTCTCCTACGCCTTGTTCTTTCATAAATGAAACTGTTGCTTCTAATTTTTCTGTTAATGACATTTTTGATGTCCTCCTTTTATTTTAAACGTGTTAAAAAGCTCTTGCCATTTTCCGTTTGAGGAACATTGAAATTTTCAGCAATGGTTGCCGAAATATCCGCAAAGTATCCTTGTGGTAATGCTCCAGATGCTTTCATATTTTTGCTGAATACTAAGAGCGGCACGTACTCTCTTGTATGATCGGTTCCTGGGAACGTCGGATCATTCCCGTGATCAGCTGTAATGATAAGTAAATCATCTTCTTTAAGCGCAGCAAGGATTTCTGGTAGCCGTTGATCAAAGTCTTCAATCGCTTGAGCATAGCCTTGGGTGTCTCGGCGATGGCCATATAGCGCATCGAAGTCAACTAAATTGGTAAAACTTAGGCCCGTAAAGTCTTTGTCCATCACCTTCAATAGTTGATCGACACCATCCATATTACTTTTCGTCCGAACGGTTTCAGTAATCCCTTGACCGTTAAAGATATCGTTGATTTTCCCAACAGCAATCACGTCTTTTCCGTTGTCTTTCAAGGAATCTAGCACTGTCTTGCCAAAAGGATCTAGCGCATAATCATGACGATTACTTGTTCGTTTGAAGTTCCCTGGTTCACCTAAGTATGGACGGGCAATAATGCGACCAATCATATACGGTTCGTCTTTCGTAATCTCACGAACGTATTCACAAATGCGATACAATTCTTCTAAAGGAATCACTTCTTCATGTGCGGCAATTTGCAACACCGGATCAGCAGAGGTATAAATTATTAAATCGCCTGTTTCCATTTGCCCTGGCCCATAATCATCGAGAACCTCTGTCCCAGAATAAGGTAAGTTGCAGACCACTTTACGACCCGAGAATGTTTCAATTTGTTGTAATAATTCTGGAGGGAATCCTTCTGGGAAGACGCGGAATGGTTTTTGAATATTGAGTCCCATAATCTCCCAATGTCCGGTCATTGTGTCTTTTCCAACGGATACTTCCTCTAGCTTTGTCGCGTATCCTTGATGATCTGCGACTGCCTCAACACCCGCTAACGGACGAATCGTCCCAAGTCCTAGTTGTTCTAAGTACGGAATCGTTAAGCCCGCTGTTTCCGCGATATGTCCTAAGGTATCCGATCCAACATCGTTAAATTGAGCCGCATCGGGCGCCTCTCCAATTCCAACAGAATCCATCACAATTAAATGTACACGTTTAAACATTTCGTTTCCCTACTTTCTTATTCTTTTATTGATGCTACACAAAAGGGCAGGACAAAGCGTACTGCGCCCTTAACCCCACCCTTACGTATTCTTTATTTTGATTTAATGTAGTTACGACCATTTGCTTTAGGACCAGACGCTTTTCCTAAGAAAGCGACCAGCACGATAATCGTAATTAAATATGGTGCAATTTGCAATAATACAGGAGGAATCGAAGAAATGACTGGTAGTTGTGCCCCAATAATACTTAAACTTTGAGCAAAGCCAAAGAATAATGCTGCGCCTAGTGCGCCGATTGGATTCCATTTACCAAAAATCATTGCCGCCATCGAAATAAACCCTTGACCGACAATCGTTCCTGCTGAGAAGTTTCCTGAAATGGCTTGGGCAAACACTGCGCCCCCCATTCCGCCTAATAAACCAGAAATCAACACTCCGGCATAACGGAATTTGTAAACATTGATTCCGAGCGTATCCGCTGCTTGTGGGTTTTCACCGACTGAACGTAAGCGTAAGCCAAAACGGGTTTTGTACAAGACAAACCAAGCGACAATGGCAATCACAACCGCTAAGTAAGCCGGTAAAAAGGTGTTTTTAAAGAAAATTTGGCCAAGGACTGGAAGTTTATCTAATCCAGGAAATGAGTAATAACCCAAGTTGTATTGAATATTATCCGTTTGACCTTTTTGGTACCAAACTTTGATTAAGAAAACACCTAACGCGGGCGCCATCAAATTAATCACGGTCCCACTAATAATGTGATCTGCACGGAAAGTAATCGTTGCAACGGCATGAAGTAAGGAAAACAACACTCCGACAGCCCCACCGACTAAAATCGCTAACCAAGGGGTCCACGCTTGAAAAGTATCCGCCATTTCCAAGTTAAAAACGACAGCACTAAACGCTCCCATCACCATGATTCCTTCTAAACCAACGTTGACAATCCCACTACGTTCAGAAAATGTGCCGCCCAGTGCCGTCAAAATCAACGGTGTGGAATAAACCAATGTTGAAGTGACAATTAATGCAATAATTCCTACTAGTGTCATTAGATTTCGCCCCCTTCTTGACTTTGGTCATTTGGTGTCGACTCAATCACCTGAACGATTTCTAATTCTTCTTTGGAATCTGGCATCCATTTTGTTAACGCCACGCGAATCACATAACTAATACCGACAAAGAAGATAATTAATGCAATCGAGACATTCACGATTTCAAACGGAATATTTGCTCCTGTTTGCATGCCCAAACCACCGATTTTCAAGACACTAAATAATAGCGCGGATAATAAAATTCCTAGCGCACTACCGGAACCAAGTAAGGAGACGGCCATCCCGTCAAATCCGATTGATAAGGACGTTGTTTGAACGAAGAAGTTTTGATATGTTCCAAGTCCTTCAACGACACCACCTAAGCCAGCAAGCGCGCCAGAGATTACCATCGACATTACGATTGTTCGTTTACTGCTCATCCCTGCATATTCAGAGGCAAAAGGATTTAAACCGACCGAACGAATTTCATAACCTAAGGTCGTTTTCTTCATTAAGAACCAGACCAGAACTAACGCAATTAGTGCTAGGATTAAGCCGGCATTCACCCGTGAGCCACCAAATAGTTGCGTCAACCATGGGAGTCGTAAACTTGCATTGGCACTAATTTGGTTGGACGAGTCTAAGCTTGTTCGTAATGATTCAGACATGACACTCTGAAGCATGTATGTACTCACGTAAAGCAAGATGTAGTTCATCATAATCGTCACAATGACTTCACTTGTACCGAAGTAGGCACGAAGTAAGCCAGGAATTGCTGCAGCAACTGCTCCAGCTAACGCTCCTAACAATACTGCTAGCGGTAATAACACGAGTTTCGGTAATTCAGGTAACAACAGCGCGACCCACACACTTGTTAACCAACCTGCTAACGCTTGTCCAGAAAGACCGATGTTAAAGAATCCAGCTGAATTAGCCACGGAAAAACCTAAAGCCGTAAAGATTAACGGCGTCGCTTGACGTAACGTTTCACCGATACTTCGTTGATTTCCTAAAGCGGCATCCAGCATCGATCCGTAACCAGTAATCGGATTGTAGCCAAAAGACAACATTAAGATTGCGCCTAAGACTAGACCAATAATAACCGATAGGATTGGGACCAAAATATTACGGATTTTTTCATTACGATTATTCATTTTCTGCCACCCCCTGTTGTTCTAATTCTTGACGCGCTTTTTCTAAGGAAGAGCCAGCCATCAATAATCCTAATTCTTGTTCAGAGGTTTCATTCGCATTGACAATTCCGACAATTTCCCCATCATGTAAGACAGCAATTCGGTCAGAAACATTTAAGATTTCTTCTAATTCGAAACTCACAAGGAGAACGGCTTTAAAGTTATCGCGTTGTTCAATAATCCGTTTATGGATGAATTCAATCGCACCAACGTCTAACCCACGCGTTGGATTGGCGACAATTAGTAACTCTGGATCACGACTAATTTCACGGGCAATAATCGCTTTTTGTTGATTCCCACCTGATAATGCTTTTGCTGGAACAACCTCACTGACGGTCCGCACATCGAATTCTTTAATTAAGTCGCGGGCATGATCATTGATTTCACCGTAATTTAATACGCCCATTTGACTCATTGGTTCTTGATAGTACGTTTGTAAGGCAATATTTTCAGCTAAGGTCATTTCTAAAATCAAGCCATACTTATGACGATCTTCCGGAACGTGTCCCACGCCTGCTTCGGTAATTTTTCTCGGACGTAAATTCGTAATCTCATCGCCACCTAAGTAAATATGGCCACTTTCGACTTTACGTAAACCGGTTAACGCTTGAATCAACTCAGACTGACCATTCCCGTCGATCCCAGCAATCCCTAGAATCTCCCCTGCGCGAACTTCTAAACTTAGATTCTTCACAGCTTCAATGCCGCGATTTTCTTTGACGACAATGTTTTCCACCGACAACACGACCTCTTGTGGATTGGCCGCTTTTTTATCCGTTTTAAAGGAAACTTCGCGCCCGACCATCATATCGGCTAATTGTTGGGAAGAAACATCTGCGACATCAACGGTTCCGATGCCTTTACCACGACGAATGACCGTACAACGATCGGCAACTGCTTTGATTTCATCTAATTTATGGGTAATCAAAATAATCGATTTCCCTTCTTTGACTAGGCCGTGCATAATATTGATTAATTCGTCGATTTCTTGTGGCGTTAATACAGCCGTCGGTTCATCAAAAATCAGGACTTCTGCTCCACGATATAAGGTTTTCAAAATCTCGACCCGTTGTTGCATCCCTACAGAAATGTCACGAACGTAGGCATCAGGATCTACCTGTAAGCCGTATTGTTCAGAAACTCTCAAAATCTCCGCTCTTGCTTCTTTACGATTTAACATGCCAAATTGACTCGGTTCATTCCCTAGAACAATGTTTTCTGTCACCGTAAAAGCATCCACTAACATGAAATGTTGGTGAACCATCCCAATTCCTAATTGATTTGCTTTGGTGGGACTCGTGATATTAATAACCTCACCGCTCATCAAAATTTCACCTGATGTCGGTTCTAATAAACCCGATAATACATTCATCAAGGTTGACTTTCCGGCACCATTTTCACCTAGTAATGCATGAATCTCACCTTTTTTGACCTGTAAGTTAATTTGATCGTTTGCTTTAAAGGTACCAAAACTCTTGGTAATATTCCGCATCTCGATGACAAATTCTTCTTCCGTCACAATGCTCACATCCTTTTTATAATCACTCATATAATGGCAGTATCTTCAGAGAGCTTTTTCTCTCAATTAAATATTTTTAACAAAATACTTAATTGAAAGAAAAAGAGCCTGACTTGAAAGTCAGATTGATTTTCAG
Source organism: Enterococcus aquimarinus (assembly GCF_001885765.1). GTDB lineage: Bacteria > Bacillota > Bacilli > Lactobacillales > Enterococcaceae > Enterococcus_I > Enterococcus_I aquimarinus. Next base: position 173,081 of record NZ_JXKD01000002.1, read on the forward strand.
TTCAGGCTTTTTTTCCATTGTTTCATTTCATTCGTTGATTATTTTGCTGGTGTTTCAGGTACTTCAATTTCTCCAGCAACAATTTGTTCTCTTGCTTTTGCAACTGCGTCTAATGCTTCAGCTGATAATTGACCATCTGTTAAGCCAACACCGTCTTCTTTCAAACCGTAGACAACATGCTCGCCACCAGGGAAGTTTCCTTCAACCGCTTTTTGAGCTAAATCTTGAACAACTGTTCCAACAGCTTTTGTTGTTGAAGTTAACGTGAAGTTTTTATCTTCGCCATCTAGTTTGAAGTTTCCTTCATCTGATTGGTCACGGTCAACCCCGATTACCCAAACAACTTGGTCGCCTGTTTCATTTAAAGATTTCGCTTCTTGGAAAACACCATTTCCCGTTGCGCCTGATGCGTGGTAAACGATATCTGCGCCTGTTCCATACATTCCTTTAGCGATTGTACGGCCTTTATCTGGTGCTGAGAAATCACCTGCGTATTGAACATCTAACGTAATTTCTTTGCCTAACTCTTTCGCACCTGCTTCAATACCAGCGGCAAATCCAGCTTCAAAACGGTCAATTACTTCCCCTTTAACACCACCGATGAAACCAACTTTGTTTGTTGTTGTTGAATAAGCTGCTGCAATTCCTGCTAAGTAAGCTGCTTCTTGGTCTTTAAATGTTGCAGATGCAACGTTATCGCCTTCAACGATATCATCAATGATTGCGAAGTTTACTTCTGGATTTAAAGAAGCTTGATCGGCTACGGCTGGTTGTAATTTATAACCAATCCCAAAAATCGTTGAGAATCCTGCATTTAATGCTTGGTCAATATTCGGAATATAATCAGATTCATTTGAAGATTGGAAGTATTGGTATCCTTCGTTACCACGAGTGACATTGTTTGCTTTACCCCATGCTTCTAAGCCTTCCCAAGCAGATTGGTTAAATGAGCGGTCATCAACGCCACCAGTATCTGTAATTAACGCGGCTGTTGGAAGACTTGTTGTGCCTCCAGCTTCAGATGATGCTGCGTTTGATCCGTCTGCGCTACTGCTGTCAGTAGTACTGCTGCCACATGCACCTAGTAATAGTACGCTTGCCATTGCAACTGCACCAAAACCAAATAATTTTGCTTTTTTCATTATTGAAAAGCCCCCTATAAAATAGTTTTTATTTTCAAAAGCCTTCACGGCTGATTGAACAAAGATCAGACTCCAAATGATGGAGTAAAAACAAATGGTTCGTTTTAAGTAAGCAAGTTTATTTCACTTCTTCTTTACCATTATAGCGAATTCAAATTGATTCGCCTAATTAAAACCTGTTTATTTCTTGAATAATTATCGTTTTGTTTTTATAAATCTTTTCCATTGAAAGAGTAAGGCAATAATTCACCGACCGTTGTTTCTTTTAAGGCCCCTTCATCGCCAACTAATAAGACTGGCATCGTCGGTTCGCAAAATTCAACCATTACTTGACGACAAGCGCCACAAGGTGAAATCGGATCTGGTGTGTGGCCTGCAATCACTAAATACTGAAATTCTTGTTCTCCTTCAGAAATGGCTTTAAAAAAAGCGGTGCGTTCTGCGCAATTCGTTAAGCCAAACGACGCGTTCTCAATATTCAGACCTTGATAGACTTTTCCGCTTTTCGACACTAAGCATGCGCCCACTGGAAAATTAGAATAGGGCACATATGCTTTATCCATCGCGGCAATCGCAAGATCAATCCAGGTTTGCTGTTGATTTTCCATTCATTAATCGCTCCCTAATCTTAGTACCCGACGCCCGTTGCGCCAGAAAGAATTGCGATACTCGCGCTCGTTCCTAAACGACTTGCGCCTGCTTCAATCATTGCTAATGCTTGCGTATCGTTATGGATCCCACCAGAAGCTTTGACGCCCATTTTAGGTCCGACTGTTTCACGCATTAAGCGGACATCTTCGACCGTTGCGCCACCTGTTGAAAAGCCCGTTGACGTTTTGACAAAATCCGCTCCTGCTGCTTGTGCTAATTCGCATCCACGAACGATTTCTTCTTTCGTTAACAAAGCGGTCTCTAAGATGACTTTGACTAACGCTCGATCTTTCGCTGCTGCTACGACCGCTTCAATATCTTTTTGAACCAAATCGTCTTGTCCAGATTTTAATAGCCCGACATTAATGACCATGTCGACTTCATCTGCGCCATTTTCGATTGCATCCGTTGTTTCAAATGCTTTGGTTGCTGAAGTGTTCGCGCCTAAAGGAAAACCAATCACCGTACAAACGGCAGTTGGATAAGTTTTTAATTCTTTTGCTGCTAATGAAACCCACGTTGGATTGACACAAACCGAATAAAAATGATGTTGTTTTGCTTCCTCAATAATTTTCATGACGCCTTCTTGTGTTGTTTCTGCTTTTAATACGGTATGATCCATCATCCGATTTAATTCCATATTTCCCACGTCCTATTCTGTGATGATTTCATGAATGAGTGGCAATTCAACTGCCACTTCTCCAATTTCAATATTTTTTTCTAAGATACGTTCTACTTCATTCAGTTCTAAATCATTACTATAAATCGTTAATAACGGTTCACCTTCTGTGACTTTATCGCCGACTTTTTTGTGTAATTTTAGTCCAACCGCATAATCAATCTCTTCTTCTTTGGTACGACGTCCTGCTCCTAAAAGCATCGCCGCAATCCCCAATTCATTGGCGACTAATTTTGTGACATATCCTGATTTTTTCGCTAAAAATGGTTGCTCATACTTCGCTGTTAGCAAGGATTGTGGATGATCCACAACAGTGTCATCGCCCCCTTGATTCCGAATCATTTCGCGGAATTTTGCCAAAGCTTTTCCTGATTCAAGCGCTTCTTCTAGTAATTTCCGCGCTTGGTCTAAGTCTGGCGCTTTTTTCGCTAAGACCACCATTTGACTCCCTAAAACGTAACACATTTCCAGTAAATCTGCCGGACCTTTTCCTTGCAATGTTTCGATCGCTTCAACGACTTCTAAACTGTTGCCAATTGCTTCACCTAAAGGCTGAATCATATCGGAAATAATTGCCATCGTTTGACGATTCGTCAGTGCCCCAATGCGAACCATTGTTTTGGCTAAGCGTCGTGCATCGGACAGTTTTTTCATAAAGGCGCCATCACCGGTCGTAACGTCTAAAACAATCGCATCCGCACCTGCCGCAATTTTCTTACTCATAATCGAGCTTGCAATTAATGGGATGGAATTCACGGTCGCCGTTACGTCCCGTAAAGCATACAGTTTTTTATCTGCTGGGGCTAAGTTCCCTGATTGACCAATAATCGCGACATGGCTTTGATTGACCAACCGAGTGAACTCTTCTTCTGGTAATTCAATTTGAAATCCTGGAATGGCTTCAAGTTTATCTAGCGTGCCTCCGGTATAACCAAGTCCACGACCAGACATCTTCGCGACTGGCACACCCACACTGGCTACTAATGGCGCCAACACGAGTGTCGTTGTATCACCGACGCCTCCGGTCGAATGCTTATCAACTTTGATTCCTTCAATCGAAGATAAATCAATGACTTCTCCGGAATGTGCCATTGCTAATGTCAATGCCGTAATTTCTTCATCTGACATGTCTTCATAAAAAACGGCCATCAAAAACGCACTGACTTGATAATCTGGAATCTCGTCTTGCGTATAGTTTGTAACGAACCAATTAATTTCTTCGGTCGTTAACTGACCCCCGTCACGTTTTTTTTCTATCAAATCAACCATTCGCATAGATTTGACCTCGCTTCCTCTTCATCGTTTATTATACCCATTCTCATCCAATAGGTAAACCACTTTAGTAAAACAGTTTACTAAGTAGAATAGAATTTTGTAACCCTTTTCATTTCTGATGATATCTTATTTTTTTTACGGTGTCAAACACTTCCCCCTTCTCTTTTAACTAGAAGGGGACTTTGCAATCTTATTCACACTCTCACGAAGAATTAATTTTGTTTCAAAAATTTTGTTTGGCATCCGTCGCTCTGGGAACTCAATCGCATCAACCAAAAATTTAGCAGCTGTAAACCCAATCTCAAAAATCGGTTGTTGCACCGTCGTTAAAGCCGGTGCCAACGAAGCCGTTAATTCAATATCATCAAACCCAATCACCGAAATCTCTTCCGGGACTTTTTTGCCCAGTTCATAAATGGCGCGGTAACAACCAATCGCCATCGCGTCGTTACTACAAAAAATAGCCGTCACTTCTGGATTCAATAAAATGGCTTTTGCCGCTTGATAGCCACCGTTAATGGTAAGATCCCCTGTTGCGACATAATGTTTTTTATAAGGAATCCCCGCATCTTTAAGCGCGTGGCGATAGGCATTGTATCGTTCTTGTAATTGATAATAACTACCGTTTTCTTTTAACAATGCAATATGCCGATGTCCTTGCTGCGCCAAATAACTAACTGCCTGGTACGCGCCTTCATACTCCTTAATAATCAGACGCCCTGTATCCCGTTGGTTAATCCCACGATCAATTAGCACTAAGGGCATTTTACGATAAAAATCACTCCCATAAGCGTATCCTTCTGGCATTAAATTCGGTGTCGCTAACAAGACCCCATCGACCGAACGATGATTTAAATCTTGTAACAATTGCGTTTCTTTGGCTAAACTTTGTTGAGAATGACAAAGAATCAATTTGTACCCAAGAGGTGTCAAATAATTTTCTGCTCCTTCAACCATTTTTGAAAAGAAAAAATCGGTCACATCAGGAATAATCATCCCGATCGTTTTGGAATGGCGATTGATTAAATTCGAGGCAAAAAAATCAGGGCGATACTGGTGTTCGTTGACAATATCTAAGACACGTTTTCGCGTATCCTCACTAAAGCGACTCCCTTTATTATTCAAAATTTGCGAAACAGTCGTGACAGAAACTCCCGCCATCTCGGCGATCTGTCGAATCGTTAATTTCATTTTTTTGACCTCCTTTAATCTCTACTCTTCTTTGATACTTTGAATAATATAATAGCCGCGATCTTTGAGCAGTACTTGTGCATTCCCAAAGATTTCTTGCATTTTCTTTTGTGCACTAGGCGCGCCTTGTTTCTTTTGAATCACAATCGTTAACGTTCCACCCACAAGTAGTAAAGGATAGGCTTTTTCCAAAATTTCGTGAACGACTTGTTTCCCAGCGCGAATCGGCGGGTTACTTAAAATAGCGGCGTACGCAGCATGATTCAGCGTTTCGTATAAATAAGATGAATGAATCTCCACCTGTTGGATATGATTTTGTTGGGCGTTATGTTTGGCTAATTCAACTGCCCGTTCATTGACATCTAACATCTCCACCGTCCGATTCGTGGCATATGCTAATGATAATCCGATGGGGCCATACCCACAACCAACGTCTAATAGCGGGCCCTCTGGTAATTCTTGGTCGTCAAACGCCTCAATTAACACTCGAGAACCGTAGTCGATAGTGGCTTTTGAAAAAACATGACTGTCTGTGGTAAAGCGAAACGTCTTTCCTTTTAATTCAAAGTCAAACGTTCGGTATTCGTGCGCTGTATCCGGTTGATTACTATAATAATGATTTGTCATAAGCTCGCTTCCTTTTCAATCCTTTTCTTAATCATAACGATATTTGAAAGCTTGTAAACTATCTTTTCTTCTCTCTGTGGAATTTTTTATTTTGAAGGCCTTCGTTTTGTGATAAACTAATGCGGAATACTAAAAGGAGGGTTGCTACCAAAATGAAGGAAAATATCAATTACTATGAAATTCCTCGGTCAGAGTGGCAAGGATATTACGCCAAGGAACATATGCCTTTGACGCAAGAAGAATTAGACGGTATTAAAAGTTTGAACGATCGTATTTCGGTACAAGACGTGGAAGATATTTACATGCCATTATGTCATTTGATTCATCTATATATGAAAGAATTCGAGTCATTAACCCTTAGCAAAGGGCTTTTTTTACACCGCTATGTGAAGGTGCCCCCTTTTATTATCGGCGTTGCTGGAAGTGTGGCAGTCGGGAAAAGTACCGCTGCTCGTTTACTCCAAACCTTGCTATCCCGTCTTTTTTCTAGAAAAATGGTGCAACTAATTACGACAGATGGGTTTTTATATCCAAATGCCATCTTAGAAGAACGAGGAATCATGAACCGTAAGGGTTTTCCTGAAAGTTATGATATGGAGCGATTAATCCAAACCTTGAATGAAGTCAAATCAGGTAAAGAAGTCGATATTCCCCTTTACTCGCATCAAGTGTACGACATTGTTCCTGGCGGATTTGAGACCATTCAACAACCCGACATTTTAATTGTCGAAGGGATTAACACCCTACAACTTCCTGCCAATCAACAAATTTACGTCAGCGATTTTTTTGATTTTTCTATTTTTATGGACGCCGAACCGAAATTAATTGAAAAATGGTATTTGGAACGATTCGAATCGCTACTGGATACCGCCTTTTTAGACCCAAAAAATTATTACTATCAATTTGCGATCGGTGATCGACAAGCCGCTTTAGAGATGTCTCGTTCCGTTTGGAAAAATGTGAACTTAAAAAACTTAGAAGAATTCATCTTACCCACACGTGGAAGAGCCGATATTATTTTACATAAACAAGAAAATCATCTAATTGATCGGATTTATCTAAGAAAACACTAATTTTTCCCGTTTAATAATTGCCAAAGCGACAATCTTTTATTATGATTGTCAAAGAGTTTCAATTTGAAAAAGGTTCGCCTTTTTCACCACATTATAGAAGATAGGGGTCGTTTATTGTGACAAACATTGACAATATGCCGAACGTTGAAAAAATCATCGTTCTTGATTATGGTAGTCAATTCAACCAATTAATTACACGTCGCATCCGTGAATTTGGTGTCTTTTCAGAACTATTGAGCCACCGTATTACTGCTGACGAAGTAAAAGCTATTAATCCAAAAGGAATCATCCTTTCTGGAGGTCCGAACAGCGTTTATGCTGATAACGCTTTTGACATCGACGAAGAAATCCTAAATCTAGGAATCCCTGTTTTAGGTATTTGTTACGGTATGCAACTCATCACGCATAAATTAGGTGGAAAAGTTGAAGGAGCCGACAAAAAAGAATACGGAAAAGCCGAACTTAATATTAAGTTAGATGAGGCGCCTTTATTTGGTGCAACACCAAAAAATCAAGTCGTTTGGATGAGTCATGGTGATTTAGTCACTGAAGTCCCTGCAGGATTTGAAGTTGTCGCAACAAGTAACGATTGCCCAATCGCAGCGATGCAAAATCGTGACCGTCAAATTTATGGTGTACAATTCCACCCAGAAGTTCGTCATACTGAATATGGTACGGATCTTTTAAAACAATTTGCGTTTGATATTTGTGGCGCAGCTGGCGATTGGTCAATGGAAAACTTTATCGAAATCGAAATCGCAAAAATCCGTCAACAAGTCGGCGATAAAAAAGTCTTACTCGGCCTTTCAGGCGGCGTAGACTCAAGTGTCGTAGGCGTTCTTCTTCAAAAAGCGATTGGCGACCAATTAACATGTATCTTCGTCGATCATGGTTTATTACGTAAAAACGAAGGCGATCAAGTAATGGAAATGCTGGGCAATAAATTTGGCCTAAACATCATCCGCGTTGACGCAAAAGACCGTTTCTTAGATAAACTTGCTGGCGTGAGAGATCCAGAACAAAAACGTAAAATTATCGGAAACGAATTTGTTTACTTGTTTGACGATGAAGCGAAAAAGATTGCTGGCAGCAAAAAAGTTTCTTTCCTTGCGCAAGGCACACTTTATACAGATGTAATTGAATCCGGAACAGAAACTGCTCAAACGATTAAATCACACCATAATGTCGGTGGTTTACCAGACGATATGGACTTTGAATTAATCGAACCATTAAACACGTTATTTAAAGATGAAGTCCGTGCTTTAGGGACTGAACTTGGCATGCCTGATGATATCGTTTGGCGCCAACCATTCCCAGGACCTGGTTTAGGCGTTCGCGTACTTGGCGAAATTACAGAAGAAAAATTAGAAATCGTTCGTGAATCAGATGCGATTTTACGCGAAGAAATTAAAATCGCTGGCCTTGATCGTGATATTTGGCAATACTTCACCGTTTTACCAGGCATCCGCAGCGTTGGTGTAATGGGCGATGGCCGTACGTATGATTACACGATCGGAATCCGCGCGATTACGTCTATCGATGGCATGACAGCCGATTTTGCCCGTATTCCATGGGATGTTTTACAAAAAATCTCTGTCAGAATCGTAAACGAAGTGGCACACGTTAACCGTATCGTGTACGACATTACGAGCAAACCACCAGCTACGGTTGAGTGGGAGTAATCGCAGGAGAGCTAGAAACCTTTTTATATCAAAGGTTTCTGGCTCTTCTTATTTTTTCACTGCACTTTTATTGCACTTTTTTCATTTCTTTGTTTCGCAAGTAGTCTACAGTAAATTGATTCTTTGGTGAAGTATCATAATTTTGTTTTGCTTCTTTAAAGGAAATGGCTCCATTTAATTTGTTAGCTACCTCAAAATTACTGTTAGGATAAAGATGTCCATACGTTCCTAAAGTCGTCTCAATATCTTCGTGTCCTAGACGATCTTTAATGATAAGTGGATTTTCTCCCATACTGATTAACAAAGAAGCGTGAGAATGCCGTAAACCATGGATTCTGATTCGATGAATACCAGCCAGCTTAGCATAGCGTTCAATAGCATGTGCTAGCGTATGTTTTTGGGTAGGAATACCGTTATAGCTCATTACAAAGTCTGTCTGAATTAGATTTTGTTGCACTTTCTTCCATTCGGATAAATAATTTAATGTGCATTCATCTAATACAATATGACGAACGCTAGCCTTTGTTTTTGGTTCAACAAATCTATAATCCGATTGATTCTTGTAATAGAGTGTTTTGTTGATGGTTAGTACTTCTGAGTCAAAATCAATATCTTCCCATTGAATGGCAGTGGCTTCACCAATCCGCATTCCAGTCATAAATAGAAACCACAGAGAGATAAATAAAAAGTGCTGATAATAATCTTCTTTATAAATTAGAGAGATTACTTTTTCAAATTCTTCTTTTGTCCAAAATTCAATTTTAGACTTTTGCTTTTTCACATTGCCAATAATCTTAGATGGATTTGTGGTGGCTATCCCAAGGACAATTGCTCGATCCATAGCAACTGAAAATAGTCCTTGAACAGCTCTCACATAAGAAGGCTTACATTTCTTTGATAATTTTAGTTGCCAATTTTGCACATCAATAGGCTCAATATCGGAAACAGCCATTTTATCAAAATAAGAGAAATGTTTCTTAATAGTTGGTAAGCGATTTTCATATGTTCTGAGCTTTACCTGTGTCTTATACCATGGAAGAAAAATTTCAAAGATATAATGATTAAACGTCATTTTATCCTTATTCTCACTTAATTCTTCTGGTTTCATCAGTAGTAGTTTTGAATATTCTTCTCTTGCTTCTTTTTTAGTAGTGAATCCACTACGATATTTTTGAATTTTTTTTCCTTTAGAATCATAACCTAGATTTGCACGAAAATAATAGGTTCCATTCTTTGCTTTTTTTATTGGGTCTTTAACCATAGTTTTTACTCCTTACTGTGCAAAAACTACTCAGACCTGTTTTCATTTGAAAACCGAATTCCTAGAATTTCTTCAACAGCTTCACGAGGGACTCTATCCAGCTTTCGAGATTGATAGTAGGTATGCCCTTTTGTAATCATCAATTCTTTTGCTTTTTTTATGATGTCTGCTGAAAAAGAAGTTCCATATCCTAGCTCAACTAAATCTTTTTTTGTGACCGTTATCATTATTACTCCTTTCCCATTATAGGCTAGGAAAACTCCAATATTCACCTATAATTATATCAAATATTTTTATGATAATACATTGACAAGAGAAGAATATCCCAGCAATCAAACAGCTCTAGCAAAGCTCACAGGATTTTCACCTCTACATGGTTCTCATGTAGCCATACCCATTGCCTGCGACGTTTCTATCTCGTTCGGACTGTGGCTGTATGGGAGTATCATTATCACGATAAAAAAGTCATAGCAGTAATCTTGCTAAGGATTACTTACGAAGCATTGACAGGTATCGCTAGCTATCTTTCAAGGTCATGGCGTGTCAGTTCGTCGGCTCTTTTCTTATCGAAACGTATTTGATTGCTTTATTCAGTTGTCAAAGAACAGTGGCTTATTCGCCTGTCCAAACATACTGCAATAGCAATATGTTTGGGCAGATAAACAAACCTATTCGGGAAGCATGTGAACGATTCAACACGCTTCCACGAAAAAAGATAGGGCTATTTAATTTCAAATCCTAAAATTTTAGTAATAAGTTTGGTCTCCATTCTGCCACGAAGGGTTTCATCTACAATCATGTGAGAATTCCCAAATTCATCTGTCATTCGGCGAAGAGAGCGTTTAGTGAGATAGCCCCTGTAATGCTTCACAATCTGGTTAATGGCTTCTGTATCGCCATCTGTCGCTTTTACAATAAGGGAGAAAGGAACCACAGGATATTTTGTTTTCATTCTTCATGCTCCTCCATAAATTTTTTTATGAAAGCTAGTCCACTTGTTCGGTGACGATAAATGGTAGAACGGTTTAGTTTCAATAATTCTGCAATTTCCATATCGCTCATATCCATAAAGTAATAAAGCAATATGATGTCACGCTTTTTCTCTGATAAATTTCGTAAGGCTTCACTCAACAAATCACTTTCCACACGAATGCTAAAGCCGTTCAACATAAATAGTTGAAAATCAGTGGAATGCTTATCCACGGTAGAAAACTGATTGACAAGGTAATCGCCTGTATCAGAAAAGGAAACTTCTTTTTTGGAAAGTCTTGATAGATGTTTGAAGTAATCTTTACGTTCATCTTCCATAGCTCGCTTACAGATATAGTCAAACTGGTTTTCTATGGTTTCTTGAAAAGAAGATGGCTTCATCATTTCTCACCCCCTTTCTTGTCATGAAAGGAAGTGAGCCTTGCTCTGTTATCTCCTTTCGTACTAAGTCCCGACACGAAAGGGCTGTTTGTTGCATTTCTGATAAAAAAGAATTGAAAAATATCTTTTCGCACACAAAAAAACACATAAGCAGACAGTCTAATCTGTTTATGTGTTTTATTAGTTCGTTGTATATGACTTAAAAAACCACATTGATAGGCGTATGTATCTAAGGTAGGTGAAAGCACTTTTTTAATTCGGAGGTTAAAAATAAATAGTGTTGAGGAGTGATGAATTTCATGACGGCTTCCTCCTATGAGCCGTCATATTTCTAAAAGTGAACGTAAGAGTATCTGCAAATGTCGTAAAAGAAAGAAGACGGCTTTTTCAAACCGTCATCAATCAAATGGGGTTCTAATGTTAATTTAAAGCATAGAAAAAGAACTGTTAGATAACGGTTTTTTTTATTACCTTCTAACTAACAGTATTTTTCATTATACCGCACGCATAATAGGAACTAATAAACCTTACGATGTGTTTTTCAATACCTGTTTCTAACAGAATAGGAACAGTAAAATGTATAGAGGTGGTTTATTATGCGTAAAAAGGAAGATAAATACGATTTCAGAGCCTTTGGTTTAGCAATTAAAGATGCTCGTATGAAACGAGGTTTAACTCATGAACAAGTAGGAACGTTGATTGAAATTGACCCACGTTATTTAACAAATATTGAAAATAAAGGACAACATCCCAGCATACAAGTTCTTTATGACCTTGTATCATTACTTCATGTGTCCGTTGATGAATTTTTCTTACCCGCTAATGATCTGGTGAAAAGCACCAGACGATTACAGATAGAGAAGTACATGGATAGCTTTACAGACAAAGAACTATCCTTGATGGAATCTTTAGCGGATGGTATCAATGAAGCTAGAAATATCAAAGATTAATTAACAGAACCCATATATAACAGAAAGAGCCGATAAAATGAGATTAATACAATCTCATTTTATCGGCTCTGCGTCTTTGCGTCTGGCTCTGTAATTACAGTTACTTTAAACTGTTTAATTTTAATCAAAATTTCTTGTCTACATTTAGGACAGTACAAAGGAAAATTCTTTAATTCTGTGTCGCTTCTTATTTTTAATCGTGTTTTATTTCCACAGAAAGGACATAACACCCATTCTGTTCTTAACATTTTATAACACTCCTTTTCAATCAATATCCAACGGGAAATTAATTATTTTTGTTTAGTTAATAATTGTTAATCACAATATGTTGCTGTTCGATTTTCAAGAATGACTAATTGTTCTTTAGTTGTTCTTTGTTCGGATAGCTTAGGCATATCATAAAAATTAAAAAAAACAATATTTGAAGTTTCTAAATTATCCTGAAATGATCCATTAACTATTGTACAGCTAAAAATCATTTTATAATATTGAAATAGCTGTGGTATATCTTCTCGTAAGTCTGTATCAAACACTGCTAGCAATTTATCAACAGTGACATTCAGTCCTGTTTCTTCAAACACTTCTTTAACAATATTCTCCTTTGGCGAGCTCCCTATTTCGGCGTATCCACCAGGCAACGACCATTCTTTTGTTCTAATATCTTCCACTAATAGAATTTTATCATTACATTTGATATATGCTCTAACATCTATTTTGGGAGTTGGATACCCCTCATTTTTATCAAAAAGATTCTCAATATTTTTTAAGGGTTCATCACTAATATTAGTTAACAGGTCAAGTGCAATATCTTTAAGTTCTTGATAACGTTCTTTATCAAATTCATCTTTCCCATAAAACAAACCAGCTTCTGCTAACGCCAGTAATCTCTTATATTTTTTCAATACATGGATAGTCATTTGATGTCTCCTTTAATTTAATTTGCTTTTAAGTATATTTAAGTTATAATATATAATAACTTAAATATACTTAAAAGTAAATCTTTTTATACAGAGGAGTATTAACATTAAAGAAAATGCTGGTTTAATATTTGTGAAATATTAACAGCAAATTTCGTAGTAAAAATAAAGTCAAGGAAAGAGGTTATTATGTGAATCAGAAAGAACGCTTGGATTTAATTCTTACAACTTTAAAAACAGAAAAAAAATTGAGCCTAAAGGAGGTTATTTCATTAACTAATACATCCAGAGATACTGCTAGACGTGATATAGTAGCACTTACTGAAAATAACTTAGTTCAAAGAACTTATGGCGGGATTGCTTTATTGGAATCTTTTAAAGAACTTGATTCTTATTTGGAACGAAGCACACATAAAAACCGAGAAAAATTCTTATTGGCTAAGGAAGCTAGCCAGTTAATTAAAGACAATGAATTAGTTTATTTAGATGTATCAACAACAGTTAGTCTTATTCCTAAAAATATCGATAAAAACAAAACAAATTTAATGGTAACAAACTCAATTGATATTGCTGATCAATTGTTAAGATATTCGAATTGTCACTGTAGGTTACTTGGTGGAAACTTAGATAGAGAGGCAAGATGTGTAGTTGGAACAAAACCTTTAAACGAACTAGAAGATTATAAATTTGATATTTCTTTTCTAGGAGTTGCTGGTATTGATGAAAATGGTGTCTATTATGGTTATGAGGAAGATTTAGAATTAAAGAGAAAAATTAGACAACAAAGCAAAAAAATTGTTTTACTAGTAGATAACACTAAAATTGAAAAATCTCATAATTTTTGCGTTTTTAATATTGAAGATATTGATGTCATTATTATAAATGCTCAATTACCTAGTCATTTGCTTAAGGTTTTGAAAAAAAATAAAGTACAGATTATTACCATAACTGAAGAAAAACTGGAATAAAAAGGGATTTTTATTGTATGAAATATCGTTAAATTACGTTTAAAGAAAAAGATTTTTTTATAAAGGGGAGAGTATATCTATGAAGTTAATAGGTATTGATTTGGACGGAACATTGTTAAATTCACAACAAAAAATAAGTAAAAGAAATGTAGAAATTCTAGAGGAAATATCAGAAAACCATTTTCCTTTTATATGTTCAGGCAGAGAAGTAGAAGATATAAAAAATATACTTAAAGAAAACAAACTATCTATTCCTGCTATAGGGTTAAATGGAGCAGTTGGGTATGACTGCGAAAAAAGATTGTTTGAATTCTATTTTAATCATTTAAGTATGGAAGAGATAAATTTTTTAGTGTCAGACTTTCCAACGAAAATCTATACGAATTACGGCAGTTTTGAATCATCAGAATACAAGACTAAATTGAAAGAAATTTTTAATGAAATAGGAAATGAATTTTCTATTGATGAATTAAATTACGAACTTGAATATGAAAAATCTATCCAATCAGCCTCCTTTAATCATATTAATGAGATAATTGGTATTGATGGAATAAAAGTATACAAATTCTTTGTCTTTATCCCTAACAGAAATATAAAAAGCGAAATCAAAGAAAAATTAGAATCCATACATGGAATCACTATTACTGAATCATCAGAAGTAAATCTTGAGATTGTACCTCATAATGTATCAAAAGGGTTAGTATATCATCATTTGGAAAAAATTTATGGACTTAGAAATGTTACAAAATTTGCAATTGGAGATAGTTTGAACGACCTTTCTCTATTTGAAAATTCGGATTTTAGTTTCGCTATGAGCAACGGACATCCAATGATTAAAAATATAGCTACTTATATAACTTCTTCAAATGATGAAGATGGTGTTGCAGAAGCATTAAATATTATTTCAACAATGTAATTCCTACAAAATTGAAAATACTATCATTCAAGCTCACAGATAAATATTCTGTGAGCTTTTTGCGGATAGTCTTTAATTTACAATCTTCCAGTTGTCCCCGTTCTTTTCAAGTAACAACTCAAATTGTGGGATTTGTGTTGCTTTTGTTTCTTGGTCTAAATATTTCACAGTCATATTCACTATTATTTGGTTGTCCTTTCTGGTATAGATAGGATTGACTAATTCCTCAAAAACATATTCTTTATGAATCACAGGTAACGCACGATTACTTACATAGTAAGCCAATTCTTTTTCTGTGGCGGTAGGGTATAGCTGGAAGAACGTTTCTAAAAAGCTATTGATGTCATCTGTCATTTCCGTATCTATTGTACTGTCACTTTCTAGCTGTTTGGGTTGGTAATCCGATTTTTGTGGTTTCTTACTCATTGTCGGATTTTTGATAATGACCATATTCTCTGCCTTATCTACATGGACAACCACATGGAAGCTGGAAGATACCGTTTTCTTGTCTTTGTCTTCTGTAATTACTTGTTCAACAGAAAATAATATCTCAAAGGTGTTCTCATTCACTTGAGAAACCTGCCACACCTGTATATCGTTCACACTAGAACTGGTAGGAATATCCTTACGAATCATTTCTTCATTTAACGCCTGCAATTCTTCCGTAAAATAATGGGTTAATTTTTCATTTCGTTTATCAATCGCTTCTTGGGATTGGTGCCACGAAAAGTAGTCTTTCGCAAAGGATTTCACAAAACTTTCTACTTGGTTGGTATCAACAATCTGCTGTTCAATGATTTCTGTTTCATGGACAGTATGAGTGTCAATGGCAGTAAAATTTTTATAGATTCCAAATCCGACACTACCAATCAATAAAACCCATAAAACAAAGGTTAATTTCTTATGCGTGCCAACTTTAATCGTCGGAACTTTTCTTTGTTTACTTGTTTTTTTAGATTTCTTTGGTTTCTTTGTTTTTTCTTTTCGTTCAATTTTAATAATCATTTGATTCATTCCTTTCTTAGTTATGAATAACACGCCTAGCCCCAATAAGGTGTTCTTGCCAATAGCTGTTATTAAGGTCTGTATAACCAATTGGGTCACCTGCATGGAACATTTTATTATTCCCTACATAAATGCCAACATGGGTCACATACGTACCTACATTATAGGTCGAGTGAAAGAAGATAAGATCGCCTGCTTGGGCTTCTTCCATAGAAATTTCTTGGGTAGCGTCATACTGATCTTGGGCGACACGTGGGAGCGTAATGCCTGCTTTGTCATACACCCATTGTGTTAAGCCACTACAATCAAAGGAGGTAGTAGGTGAAGCCCCTCCAAAGACATATGGAAACCCTTCGTATTTCAAGGCTTCGTCCATAATCACTTGAACGGTTTCATCATCAAATTCTGTTGGGGAAGTGGCAGTTAGGTACTGTGAAACTAACTGAACATAAAACTGATTTCCATAGTTATATCGCCACCCACCATTTACAGGAATGGCTATGGGAGTGGGATAGTCTGCTTTTTGACCACCCGACTTCTCTTTAGAAAACTGTTCGGCTAATTCATAGGTATATTTTTCCCCATGATTCCCGACATAATTTAAAAAGCCACCGCCGTAATTGTAAGATTGGATAACGGAATCTATATCCACTCCTTGTTGTTCTGCACTGGCTAATAATTCACTGAAATATTTAACTCCTTGCTTGATGGATTCTTCGGTACTCAAACTGTTGGGCGGTAAACCCAAAGATTCGGAACTTTGCATAACATCTTCTGCTGTACCGCTCGATTCCACTTGTATAATGGCTAAGATATAAGAAACATAGTCTTCAATTCCATATTCCTTACAATATTTTTCAACCAACGGACGGTGTGCCAATACTTCTGGTGAAACGGTCACACCGCCTTGTGAAATAGAAGAATCCTTGTTGTTTCCATCACTTTCCGTATCATCTGCAAAGAAAATGACTAGGAACAATAAGAAAAAAAGAACAGAGAGGAGACCATACTACAAATCACTGTTATTTTTAGCTTCATATTTGTTGACCTTTCTTATCCGTTCTTTTATTAAGCTTCCTCTGGTTGAATTGCTTCGGTGGCGTCTTTTGCGTTTGCTCTTTTTTCAATGGTCGCTGATGGGTTTGGCGGTCAATATTTTGTGATACAACAGACGTGACAGTTTGGTGACGCTTGCGTACATGCTGCTGGTTTTTCTGAACAGGAGATGATGGTTTTTCTTTTCGTCTTTTTTCTTTTGCTTTATCCAGTTCCAAACGCTTTTGAGCAATGTTCTTTCGTTTTTGCTCCTGCTGATTCATACGCTGTTGTTTGCGTTGAGCTTTGGTATCTGCCATCGATTGTTTAAAGTCTGTTACATTATGAGTGACATTCTCTTTTCCTTGATGAAGGGCATATTTGACATGGGTTGGTGTCGCCTGTATCTGTTGTTTTGCCTGCTTTCCTTTATCGACTAGACGATTTTTCGTGTCCAATACATGGGCTGTCTTTTCACCTAATCGTTGCCCGATACCGCCTTGTTGCTTTTTCACATTGGAAAGTGCTGTTTCTTTCTTTGATGTAGTCCGTTCATTTTGACGAGTATGGTTAGCTTTATTGGTTTGATTCTGCTTTGTTGTCATTGTTTTTTGCTTCATTGACCCTGCTTTTCCACGGAAAACCTTACTCATACTGCGTTGAAATCTTCTGGTTTGTCGATTCATCATTTGACGAGGTCTGCGAAAGACTTGTCTGCCCATGTTTTGAGAATCGTTGCTTTGTAAAGAGAACAGGCTCATTAAATCGCCCAATTTAAAATAAATCCCTGCAAAGGTCACAATTTGTAAAAACATAATCATGAAGAAGGGAGAACTTGCTGACAGCGAATAAAGCATAGTGGAAATACTAAAAGCAACGGTAATAATCAAGGTAATACCAGCCCTTGTCATAATCACATTAAACTGGCATCAACACGGTTAATCCGTCCGGTGACAAGCAATAAGAGGCGAAAACGGGCGACACTACTGACGTGGACACTCCTGAATCGACAACACCTTAACAAAAAGAGACATCCCTGGAATTAGACGGGATGTCTCTTTTTGTTCGAAAACTTTGATTGATAGACGGGCGATAAAAGTTTGCTCTTTCAAAAAACGCTACTTTATTTTCTCAAAGCAAAATGACTTTTGTCGCACATTCTTTGTGTAGGGAACGATTCTTTGACGTTGGTCCATCTATTCGGATTACGCCGAATTGGAGATAACCGATAGACTAATGAGCCAACATTTCTTGGGCAATTTCTAAGCCTGTTAAATCCGCTTGATAATAAGTCGGCCAATGATCCATTTCGTCATACAATTGTTCTTGGCTTTCATTGCCAAAGTAAATATGATAATGCTCAACCGGCGTATCTGTGATGGTATGGTCACTAAATTGGACGTAACGATACGCACCACTATTTGGATCGGTTGCTTCAAATGCGAAACGCACGCCACGGTTACCCGCTTCATACGTTAAAATCTTATAACCGACATAGCGATAGTTGGAAGACACACGATTACCAGAACGATCCGTGAATGTGATGCGATCATCCGTGATGGTAATCTGATCGATATCTGTTTGGTAACCTGTTTCATAATACGCTTTATATTCTGCTTTTGTTTTGTCTTTTGTTAATTTTTCTTTGTACTCAAACACTTGATCGAGTGTCCCATCTTCTAAGTACGGATAAACCGATTGCCATTCACCAGCCCAATTGGATAGCGGGCGATCTTCCACTTCAGCATCTTCAAAATATCCATTTTGAACGGTTTTTTCGACGGTTGTTTCTTGTCCTAGCGATGCTTGGGTTGATTCTGTTGTTTTTCTTAAAGCTTCTAGATTTTCTTGCATCACGGAAAGATAATTTTTTCCTTCTTCTATTTCTTGCGCTGATAATCCTTCTAATGTATTCAATACGAGTAATTCAACATCCGCTTCTTTCGCCAATGTTTTGGCAATGGCATTTTTCGCATTTGATTCAAAGTAAATGTATTGAATGTCATTGGCTTTGACATACTCTTTTAGTTCTGCTAAACGCGCAGGCGATGGTTCTTCATCGGCTGAAAGGCCCGCAATTGGAACTTGTGTCAACCCATATTCGGTTGCTAAGTAGCCAAATGCAGCATGTTGCGTGACAAAACTAGTTTGTACCGCTTGTTCCGTCAGTGTTTGATAAGACTCATCTAACGTTGCGAGTTCTTCTAAATAAGCTTCCGCATTAGCTGTCAACACATCCGCTTTATCCGGATACGCTTTTACTAATTGGTCGCGAATTTCTTCGACTTCTTTCATTGCTAAATTCGGCGCTAACCAAACATGAGGATCTAATGCATGGGAATGCCCGTGTTCTTCTTCCTCTGAATGATCATGTTCGTCTTCATCGCCAGGTAAGAGAACCATATTTTCGGTAGCTTTTACCACCAATACGTCGCCTTGTTCAAAGACGTTTTCAATGGAAGGTACCCATGTTTCCATGTTTTCGTTATTGTAGACAAACACGTCTGCATCTTGAATTTTTCGTAAATCTTTCGCTGACGGTTCATAGTCATGGCTATCCGTTCCTGCTGAAATCAGTAATTCAACATCCCCTTCCTCACCGACAACATTTTTTGTAAATTCATACATCGGATAAAAAGTGGTCATAATTTGGATTTTGTCTGAATCATTGGTTGCTTCTTGATTCGTAGTACAAGCACCTAAGACACCTCCCAGAATCAAAAGCGTCGCACCCCATAAAATTTTCTTATTCATCTCTTACCTCCTTGTTTCTAAATCGTAATCATTACGTTTTACAAATATGTATGTTATCAGACTACCTTTTTCTTGTCAATCGCTAAATCTTTTTTATTTTCGCTTAGATCGTTTAAGTAAATTCAATCGTATTTGCTCATCTATTAACTAAATCTCTCTGAAACATGTGAATAAACCAACAAAAAACGGCTTTTTCACAAAACAAGGCGCTTTCTTTTGCTTTCTGTTGTATACTAATGCAGTTAGATCATATTTATAAAGGAGCGTATTTTCATGACACACACTTCAGTAAACAGTAAGAAACTAAAAAACAGATGGTTGATTGCTCTTGCTGGTATTTTTATCCATCTCTCAATTGGTTCCGCTTATGCGTGGAGTATTTTTTCCAATCCCATTCAGTCTGCAAGCACCTGGTCTGAGAGCCAAATTTCGTTTGCCTTTAGTCTGGCAATCTTTTGTTTAGGCTTTTCTGCCGCTTTTATGGGGCGGATTACGGATAAACATGGACCACGTTTAACAGGAACGATTTCGGCTATTTTCTTCGGAGCAGGAATTGCTTTGACGGGATGGGCGATTAGCGTGCAATCACTACCCATGCTTTACTTGAGTTATGGTTTAATTGGCGGTATCGGTTTAGGAACAGGTTATGTGACACCCGTCTCCACGATGATGGCGTGGTTTCCCGATCGTCCAGGTATCGCAACGGGAATGGCGATTATGGGATTCGGATTTGCTACGTTAATCACAACCCCTATCGCAGAAGCGCTGATGGCAAGTGTCGGCGTTAGCAATACTTTTTATATTTTAGGAGTAAGTTATTTTGTCATTATTTTATTCAGCGCACAATATATGGAAAAACCGCCTATTGGTTGGGTTCCCAAAGGTTTTGTCCCAAAAAACGAGCCAGAAGTCGCATCACTTCATGATGAAAAAATGTTTTCAGCGAGTGATGCACTAAGAACGAAGCGTTTTTGGATGTTGTGGACTATGTTGTTCATTAATATCACTTGTGGTATCGCCTTAATTTCCGTTGCCGCGCCTCTAGCAGAAAAAGCAACGGGGATGTCAGCCGTGTCAGCGGCTACGATGGTGGCAATCATGGGACTATTTAATGGTGGAGGCCGTTTTATTTGGGCGATGATTTCCGATTATATCGGTCGGCCAAACGTCTTTACAACCTTCTTTATCATTGATGTGACTGCTCTTGTTATTTTGTACTTCACGAAATCACCGGTCTTATTTTTCGTGATCATTTGTCTTTTAATGACTTGTTATGGCGGTGGGTTTTCTTCGGTTCCAATTTATATTCGTGACATGTTCGGTGATAAAGTCGTCGCTTCAATCCACGGCTATATTTTAACCGCTTGGGCGCTTGCTGGGATGGTCGGTCCACTGTTACTTTCTTGGGTTACAGATATGACGCATTCTTATTCAGCAGCAATGTTAGTTTTTGCAGGATTATCCTGTGTCGCTTTAGCGCTTTCGATTGCGATTCGCAGCGAAAATGCCAAATACGCTCCACAAGAATCGCCAACGATTTTGAATGTCAAATAACAGTTAAACCGCCTCACATCCATCGAATGAAGAATGGATGTGAGGCGGTTTTTTTCGACTAATTAAATATCTTGATACGTCACTTCGATTCCGCGCTGAACAGCGGGTCTTTCACTAATCCGATCGGCCCAAGCGATGAGATGCGGATAGTCTTGTACTTGTAAAAATTCAGCTGCGTCGCCGTATAGGTGTCCTTGAACAAGACGACCATACCATGGCCAAAGTGCGATATCCGCAATCGAGTAGGTGTCACCTAAGATATAGGATTTGTCGGCTAAATGTCGGTTTAATAAGTCTAATTGTCTTTTTGTTTCCATGGTGTAACGATTAATGGGATATTCTTGTGCAAATGGCGCATAATGATAAAAATGGCCAAACCCTCCGCCAACAAAGGGCGCTGCACCCGTTTGCCAGAAGAGCCAGTTCATTAACTCGGTCTTTTCTTTGAGTGTTTTCGGAATCAATTGATCAAATTTTTCGGCTAAATAAAGTAAAATCGACACGGACTCGAAAACACGAATCGGCTCTTCTTCGGAATAATCCATTAATGCCGGAATTTTTGAATTCGGATTAATTGCCACAAAGTCGCTACCAAATTGATCGCCTTTTGAGATATCGATTTTGTATAAATCATACTCCGCTTCGGTTACTCCTTGTTCGCGTAATTCTTCCAGTAAAATAGTCACCTTCATTCCATTAGGTGTTCCTAGAGAATATACTTGTAACGGTTTTTGACCGACGGGTAAGGTTTGCTCGAAGCGACTACCTGCGATCGGTTGATTGCCTGTTTTACTTTGTTCGGTTGGTTCCCACTGCCATACGTTTGGTATCTGATAATCTGACATAAAAACGCCTCCTTCTTTATCTTCTAGTATAAAGATGACGGGGATGAAAAGGCAAGAAATTCAACTTCTATCCATGATTTGCTTCGTAAACGATTCGGATATACAGCGAGAAGTGTGATTGATGCGCTGTTAAATCCATGATCTAAGCAGCTAAGGAATAAAAAAAGCTAGAAAGAGTCCGGAATGCTCCTCTTTCTAGCGTCGTTTTAGGGATATTGCGCTCTTGGTCCACCAATGTATTTGGGTCTCGATTTTAGTGCCGTGACGTGTGCGCTGCCGAGTTCTTTTTTGGTCGGGCGAACGGGAACTTGTACATGCTTGACGTGCATCCCAATCGCCGTATCCCCGATATCAATGCCTGCTTGAGCAACGATGTGTTCGACTTCAACTGGATCATCGAAGTACTTAAAGGCTGCGACGGAACAAGCTCCTCCTGCAGTCAAGCTCGGTAAGACTTCGACGATTTCCCATTGCGCGTCTCGAGCAACAGCCCGTTCCACCACGAGGGCCCGATTAAGGTGCTCACATCCTTGCACCGCAAGATGAATCCCTTCAGCATCTAGTAGATCTTTAATGGTACGAACGACCCACTCACCTATTTCCTGACTCGGATTTTTCCCAATATAGCCGCCAGCAATTTCACTGGTGCTACACCCAAGGACAAATGTATCGCCCGCATGAAGTTGGGCTTGGCTTAAAATTTCTTTGATCATTTGAGTTAAATCTACCACGAGTTGTTCTCTATCCACTATCTTACGCCTTCTTTCATTAATGGGTGGTTTATTTTACGAAGGGCACTCATCAAGAAGATGGTTAAGGTAACCCCAAATATATTTTGAATCGTATTTCCAAAGAGTGAAGCGACTCCGGCCGGCCACGTATACATCAGTCCAGTTGCTAGTGCGTAACCCAACACCATCCAGACACTGCCACTTAAAAATCCGAATGTGTCAAACCATCTATTATTCTTACGGAAAAAATATCCCGCAATCCCTCCTTGGATGCCATGAATTAAAACAGACGCGATAATCCACTGCGGATAGCCTGAAAAAAGATCGATCAATCCGCCGCTTAACGCCCCTACCCAGAAACCGCCTAAAGGACCGAGTAAAAAGGCAGCCGTATAAATCCCGACTTCGGCTAACGTGACAAAACCATTGGTGCCAGGGACAGGAAAAATAAATAATAATGAGACCGCGACGGTCAAAGCCGTCAGTAGCGCGATTTTAACTAATTGTTTTTGTAAGGTCATTTATACCGACTCCTTTTTTGTTTTTGGGCGCCAAACATTGCCAGCTTCGCCAACAATGACGCCATTTTCAATTGATTGATAGACATGATTTTTACTTTTTTCAATACTTTCGATTAACGAAAAGCCTTGTGCTAGATGGGCACAAATCGCGGAAGAAAAACAACAACCTGCGCCATGATTGGTTTTTTTTAGGGAAATCGGCCCGGTAAACGACTGGGTAATTGAGCCCTCGCGATACGTATCGATCCCAC
Source organism: Enterococcus aquimarinus (assembly GCF_001885765.1). Taxonomy (GTDB): domain Bacteria; phylum Bacillota; class Bacilli; order Lactobacillales; family Enterococcaceae; genus Enterococcus_I; species Enterococcus_I aquimarinus. Next base: position 196,480 of record NZ_JXKD01000002.1, read on the forward strand.
TTTCGCCACCGGTCACTAACACTTTGACGCCGGTTTTCTTCGCAATCTGCTCCGTCGCAAAGGATAATTCTTCGGCTGACGTTAGCTCCTCACTCCCTGATAAGAACTGGGCTTCCCGGCGATTAGGCGTAATTAAGTCAACATAAGGAAATAATGCTTTTATTTTTTCAATATAGTCTCTTTGAAGTGCGTCTTTTGTTTCCTTGAACGCCATGACAGGGTCTAAAATAATCGGAAACCTCCCTTGATTTCTTTGACAAAAATCTTGAACGAGTGACACGGTCTCTAAATCAGCCAACAACCCAATTTTAACACCCGCCAACTCGAAGTTTCGCTCAATCGTTTGTAATTGTTCCTCTACCAGCGCAACTGGCAATGGACGAATCACAAAATCATCGACCGCTTCAACGGCCAAACATGTTAAGACACTTAATCCAAAGACGTCTAACTGTTCAAACGTTCGGAGATCCGTTTGAATCCCTCCGCCACCCCATGTATCGGAACCACCGATTGTTAACGTTTTAAGTACCATCTTTTCACATCCTTTTTGAACATTATACTTGGAGATTCCCTAAAGCAAAACAGCCAATTGGCTAGTTTTAGACCCATCCACTTTTTTAGTTGGCACTTTAAACGATTCATACTACAAATCAATCATTCATTTTCTGTAATCAAAAGGAGCTGCGACAATCGTCACAACTCCTCTTTTGTTATATGAGAACCTGATTCATCAACGGATGATCCTCGTCTACTCTTTTGGAAATCTCACTCACTTCGAGCGAATAGACTGTTGGGTTATATCGTAAATAAGTATGCTACTGAAATCAGCGCGATAACGTGCATAATGGTCGGGATTTCTTTCGTCCGTTTTGCAAAAATCATACAAATTTCATAAGATAAGAAACCTAAAACAAGTCCTAACGCAATCGATCCCGTTAACGGCATCATCACGATTGTTAAGAAGGCTGGGATAATTGCTTCGTAGCCGCCATCCCAATCGATTTTTGTAATATTTTGCATCATGAAAATTCCGATTACGACCATCGCAGGTGTCGTTACCGCAGACGTTACAAGTGATAACATTGGGTAAAAGAAAGCCGATAATAAGAACAATACTGCGACGATAACACTCATTAAACCAGTTCTAGCACCGGCAATAATTCCTGAAACTGATTCAATATAAGTTGATAAGCTAGAAGTGCCAAAAAGTGATCCGAAGAATGTTCCAAGCGCATCCGCACTATAAATCCGTGTGTTGTCTTCGAAGTGTTCACTCTTCATTTCAGAAACTTGAGTCGCTGCAGCTGCTAGTGTTGTTGCTGTTCCAAAAAAATCTAAAAATAAAAACGTTAAAATAATGACTACTGAATCAAATGACAACATTTTCGGTAAGTTTGTCAAAGCAACTAAGAACGTATTGTCTAGCATCGATTGCATTGGTTCAATGGGTAGTACGATTGGCGATCCTTTTGGTAATTGAGGCAACGTTGCTACAACGCTTTCGCTTAATGTAAACCAGTTCAACGAAACACCGAAACGAATAAACAAGCCACACAATGCCGCACCAATCATTCCTAGGAAAACCGCGTATTGATTTTTACGAACTAAGAAGAACGCTGCGGTTAGTAAGCCGAAGAAGGCGATGATGACATTCGGATTGTTAAACCCACCAAAAGCAATAAATAAACCGTCATCGGGAACGATAATTCCTGAATTTTTAAAACTCACAAAGGCAATAAAAATACCGAGACCCACTGTCCCAGCTTGTTTGACTGTCATCGGAATCGCTTGAATAATTTTTGAGCGAGCACCAGAAAAAGCTAAAATTAAAAATAATACCGAAGCGACTAATACCGCTGCCAATGCTTCTTGCCATGTTTTTCCCATTTGGAGAACAACTGAATACGCAAAGAAGGCATTCATGGACATACATGGTGCTAACCCTAATGGAAATCTTGCCCATAACCCCATAATCAACATCGCAATGGCTGAAGATAAAATCGTTGCCATAAAGACGGCATCTTGTGGCATCCCAGCCTGCCCTAAAATAATCGGGTTGACGAAAATAACGTAAGACATCGCAAGGTAAGCCGTCACGCCACCGGTGAATTCGCGTTTATACGTAGAACCAGATTTTGTAATTCCAAAATAATGATCAATTTTTTCTTTCATCTTTGTTTTTCCTCCTTTTGTGAAAAAAATCCACTCAAATGACAAGAAGGACACAAAGGACTCTTGCCATAGTAAGTTACTTATTGGGTAACTTGTAGAAACTTCTGGACCGTATTACCAGAACTATATGGTTTTTCTTCCTTGGATATCATAACAGGATTTCTGAAAATAATCAATATAAAACACGAACGAAAATAATGATAATATGATTAAAAGTTCTTGATTGGCTTTATAAAACAGGAATTCCCGAAGATTATCCTTCGTTTTAGCTTTTAAAAATGGTAAAACGGCGATTTTTGCGCCTAAATCATTTTTTCATTCTGATTTTCATAAAAATTTCATAGTTTTAATCTCACCACAATCACCCTCTCTCCTTTGAAGGCTTCTTTTTTTCATGGTAAACTAATAAGAAGTTTATTTACGAAAGGATTTACTTATGCAAATCATTATTTCACCGACCAAAACGATGACCACGACTCGTGATCACGACTTCCAGGAAAGTCAGCCTGTATTTTTGGCAGAAACAACTCGTCTTCTTGAAGAATTAAAAAAGCTTTCGCTAGAGGAAGCGACCGCACTTTGGAAATGTAGCGAAGCACTCGGACAAAAAAATTATGAACGTCTCCTACAAATGGATTTGACCAAGCAAACGACACCCGCGATTCTTAGTTATCAAGGCTTGCAGTATCAATACATGGCGCCACATTTATTCACGGCACCGGCATTTGACTATATTCAAGAACGTTTACGGATTCTTTCTGGTTTTTATGGGCTCTTACGTCCTTTTGATGGTATTGTGCCTTATCGTTTAGAAATGCAAGCCCCTCTTCGCATTGGAGCGGCCCAAAACCTTTATACTTTTTGGGGAAGTCGTCTTTATGAAGCACTCGATTTTGCAAATGGTCCCATCATTAATCTCGCCTCAAACGAATATACAAAAGTCCTCACGCCTTACTTACAAAAAGACGATCGATTGTTAGATATTTCCTTTGTAAGTCTCGTCAACGGCAAACCCAAAGTCAAAGCAACCTTAGCCAAAATGGCTCGGGGAGAGATGATTCGTTTTATGGCTGAACATCAAGTCGTTTCAATTGAAGAAATTCAAGCCTTTGATCATCCCGATTATCGTTTTTCAGAATCATTTTCGACGGACCAAAAGCTTGTATTTGTTTATCAGGAAACAAAGAACGAATAACACGCCATTTGGAGGAACACACTTGTGATGATTTTTTTCGCAATGGTGTTTTTCTTTAGGAAATCGTATACTGTAAGTGGTTTCAATTTCCCAAAAAGAAAGGTTGTTATGAATGAAATATGCCTTATTAACGGACTGGCACGTCCACACAGAAGGATTCTTAAGTAAAATTCCAACTGATGATTGTCTGTATGTTTGGGATTTCAACAGAGCGCGCGGAGAACAAGCCGCCAAGAAATACAACGCACGTTATGAAGAAAATCTCGAAAAAGTGTTAGCCGATCCAGCTGTCGAAGCCGTTGTCATCGAAGCACCGACAACGATGCATACAGAGCTAATCTTAGCAGCGATTGCGCACGGAAAACATCTCTTTGTCGACAAACCGCTCGCACCAACCATGACGGAAGCCTTAGAAATAAAAGCAGCCTTAGAGGCGAGTTCATGCCGCTTTGTCCTCTCTTTAGAGTCGTTCATTTCAGGGAGTTATCGTTTCGTCAAAGACCAAATCGAAGCGGGAACGATTGGCGATGTTGTTTCGGTTTACTTTCGTCGTGCGCATGGCGGTGTTTTACATGATTGGCTGCCAGCTGATTGGTACGATGAAACACAAATGGGCGGCGTTACGCTCGATCTGGGTTGCCACGGACTCGCGATGTTACCCTACTTGTGTGGCAAACCAACCAAGGTGAACGCGGTCATGACTCAGTTTGGCGAAAAAGGAATGGAAAATAATTCAACAACGGTCGTATCATTCGAAAATAACGCCATCGGAACAGCCTATACTTCGTTTATGACGACTGTTGGAGAGAATTTTTTGGAAGTCATTGGCCAACATGGTTCGATACAGGTCTTTGGGAATCCTGATTCTCCAACTGGCGAAAGCATTTGGATTCAGTCTGATCTCGTGGAGGCTTATCACGAAAAAACGGTGATTGACGGCAAAACACTCGCACAACAACCTTATCCAATTGAAGTGTTTTCGGCATTAGTCGATGATCCAACACTCCCATCAGTCAAAGAATATGATATCGATGCCGCAGTCGAATTAACTTGGTTGATTGAACAAGCTTATCGTAGTGCAAATGAGGCTTCAATAAATAAGGCGTGATAACAAATATTTTGCTTTGCGAAATTGGTGATACATTTGAATCATGGACTCGTTCCATTACTCGCATATCGTAAGGTTCGCCCATTTCGTAATCAAATATCCATATAAATAAAAGAGCGATGACTGCAGTCACCGCTCTTTCTTGGTTCTTATCCTATTCGAATGGCTTCCATCACGGCAATCATCTGCTTTGTATCTGTCAGATTATGAACCGGACATTGCGTTTGATGGGCTTGGACCAAATCAATAAACTGTTGGATTTCAAGCGTCATATCATCGCCCACCAGGGGATATTCATATTGTTGCGCTTCTTTTCCATTCAAATGAATCGTATATTTTTCTAAGCGATAGAAGAAAGGAATCGTGATTTCGCCGTGTTCACCAATAATACGGGCGACGCGGTCTTTCTCACGGTCAATGCCTCCTTCAACAAACGCTTCGCTGCCATTATCAAACGTAAGCGTCGCCGAAAAATACGTATCGATGTCGTCTACGAGCGTGCGCTGACTATCAAGCTTGACAAGTGGAGCATCAATAAGCGCCAAGACAAAACCGATAGGGTAAGAGCCGACGTCATTGAGCGCTCCGCCTTGTCCTTTTTGGAATAAGTAGGAATGATTGTTACGTGCCGGCATCACGTCTGAACAAAAGCTTGCTTCGATACGGTTAATTTGACCTAGTGTATTCATTGCTTGTTTTAACTGTTGAAAGCCGGTATTGTATTTTGTTTTAAAGGCTTCTACAAATAGCGTTTCATGTGCAGTTGCAGCGTCGATGATTTCTTCCATATCAGCGACTGTTAATACCGCGGGCTTCTCACAAAGCACGGGGATATTTAGAGAGAGTGCCTTGAGTGCCCATTCTTTATGAAAGGCATGCGGTAGCGCAATATAAATGCCTTCAATCGTTGGATCGGCAAGTAAGGCGTCATATGTTTCATAAACCTGAATCTCCGGATGACGCGTTTGAAAAGCCGTATCTCGCGCGAGTGATTTTGATCCAATGGCACTCACTTTCCCGTTCTTCGTATGCTTGATGCTTTGAGCAAATCGTTTGGCAATATTGCCGTATCCAATGACACCGATATTCATTTCTCTTTCCTCCCTATACAGCTTCGTTTTCCAATGTGATCCATCGTCCGTCAAGAAACGTATTATTTCTTCTTATTTTTCTTTTTCTTTTTTTTAGGCTGTGGCGTATTCGCCATTTCTTTTTCTACTTGGGCGTTTACGACTGGGTCTAGTGGCTGCTCGACTGGATGAATCGGTTCCGCGATGTCTTTTTTACGTGGGAACCAGCGCAAACCTTGCAATGAAAAATTCGTACTGCCAATCCAAAATAGATGTCCTAAACTTAAAATCATAAAACTCACAATTAAAAGGAGTAAATACGTACTTTTCATGTTAATTAAAAAAACAAACCAATCGTGAAGCAGCGAGGGAATGCCCGCAATTTCTTGGACACTGGAAATAATGATATTCGATTGTTCCGATACATAAGCTAAAGCCGCCGGTAATTGTTCCAAGGATAAATCGAGTTGGAACAATAACTCACGCCATTCGTTGGTTAAATGGGTTAATTGTTGAGGCGAGAGTTGATTGAGGATTTCACCTATCGTTAGGCCTAAATCAATCGTTTCTGTAATCACCACCGCGCTCGCATAAATCGTTCCGCCAATTAGCACGAGATAACCCAAAACAAGTAATAAATCGCGTTTAAAGAAGATTTTTCTTCTAAACCATAACCAAAAAGCCGTGAAGAAATAAAGGGAAAAACCAAATAAATAGCAAGACTTCTAGTACCAGTACAATACCGACGAGAATACCACCTCGTGTAACCATTGACTGCACATCCGTTAACGGTGTTTCACTTATTAGTAAGTAGGAAATATGTAACACAGAAAATGAGACTTGGGTTTGGAAGAGTCAAAATAAAAAGTGACGTTGAAAATAAATCAGTAAGAAGCTCATAATGGAAAAAAACAAATTTTTCTTGTAGACCTTCGTTTTATTCAGCAATTGTGGACTCAGCGGTTGCATAAACACCCCTCGATTCTCTTTTTTCCATTATACTAGAATCGCGAGTCTAAAAGAACGGTTTCTATGAAAATATTCTCGTACGGTCTCTGCGTAATTAAGTGAGAATTACCACCTTTGATCAATACTACGGACGATCGTAGCGACAATGATGAGCAGCTATTTTTAGTTATTGGATACAGACGTCTGATAATTTCTTAAAAAAACCGCTCGAACTTGCTCCGTTTCTTCATTCCTTGTTATAATCGTCTTAAGACTGTTTTAAAAAAAGGAGCTCATCCATGGCTGAATTATTCGATACCAGTAATCCACAATTAACGGCTAGCGACCATAAAATTATCGCTTTTTTTACCAATCATCCGCAACTTGCACCCTTTTTATCGATTAGCGAGGTCACAGAGACCATCGGCATTAGCAATGCGACATTGACTCGATTCGCTAAAAAAACAGGATTTGCAAATTATAAAGAATTAAAACAAGCCTGGCTCACGCAACAACGCATCTCGCCTTCTGAGAAGTTAGAAAAGCTACGGCAAGAAGCCGCTCCTTTTGAGAGTGCAAATGCCTTGATCCAAAGAGAAATTCAACATTTAAACGAAACAGCGGCTCATTTACAAGGAGAATCGTTCCAGCAGGCGGCCCGGGCAATTACACAAAAGAAACAAGTCTATGTTTTTAGTAAAGGGGCCACCAAAGCATTGGGCGACTTACTTTATTTTCGTCTCAATCGCTTCGGTATTGCGATTCAACATCTCTGTAGTAGTGGTTCTGAAATCTTCGAAACACTCGCGCACATTACGAGCCAAGATGTGCTTATTTTATTTGGATTTGGTAAAATACCAAAAGAAACACTCGTTATCTTATCGTACGCGAAAGAACATCACATTACGACACTCTTGTTTAGCGACCAGTTATACTACGAGAGCCATGAGCCGACGCTTCATCATTTTTATGTGTCACGCGGCCTACCGGATACGTACCATTCACTCACGACAGCCATTGCGCTAATCGATGCTTTCATTGTCGAAGTCAGCCAATTGGCGCCAGAAGCGTATCAAGAAAAACTGCAGCAATTACATACATTAAAAGAACAATATAAAAAAGAAATTCCGCGCTAGCTAACAAGCTGTCCGGAATTTCTTTTTTTATTCGATGGCTAACGGAAAATCATAACTGCCACCTTGACGTTGGAGTTGTTTTAGCACTTTCTTAACTAAATTTGCGCCTTCGACTTTTTCGGCTACTGCCGGATTAACGATGACTTCATAGTCGCCTTGATGCATTTCTTCGCGGAATGCCGCAATCGTTTGAAAATGACGCGCAAAATGATTCGTAACCGAGCCGTATTGTAAATATTGATGGGTGTCACTTCCGGCTAACACAGGTTTGTCATAATAGGCCGCGACTTCCATCACTTTTTGATAATTATTCGGACCTAACACTCCCATATCCTTCCCATTTAAATCAAAGAAATCATAATAGGCAATCAATTCTTCAGGCAGTTCTAAATTATGACACCCTTTACGAAAGACATGCGCCGCTCCAAAAATCACGTCGTATTGTTTGATTAGTGGAAACAAGCGTGCTGCCGGTAAAAATTCCGTTGAGGACTCTTGACGTAAAATTTCTTCTCGGAGTGCGATAATCGTTTCGTACGATCCAATGACTAAATTGTGCCCGCCCTCCGCCATATCGACCTCAATGCCTGGGAAGACACGAACCCCTTCCACTAAAAAGGTATCCCCTTCGCGCGGATAGTGATCTTGAATGTAGGCATAAATCTTATCAAAATCACGTGTATTAAAATGCTCCGTTAAACAGAGTGCTTCAACTCCTCTTTTTTTCGCTTCTTGAAATAGCCGAATCGTAAATTGTTCGGAAAAAGGCAAGTTTTTAGCAAGCTTACCGTGTGTATGTGTATCGATGAACATCTGACATTTCTCCCTTCATATTAGAATAAAAATAAATGGATGCCAATCACACTCATGAAATAGCTGATTGATCCAAATAAAAACCACACGTCGCGTCGGCCAAAAGTAAGTTTTCGTAATTTCATTTGGCGAACTTTTTTATTTTTTAATGATGCTTGATACCCTTTTATTTCGAGCGCTTCGACGGTAGTCCGACTGCGTTTAGCCATATTGAGCATTAAAGGATAAAAAGCCTTCATCATGAGTTTTACTTGGTAGACCACGTTCAAGTACTTGCCTTTTATTCCTTGAGAACTCGGGCGAATCCCGCGTAATTTGTAGGATAATAAAATCGTTTGGTACTCATCCATTAAAATCGGTAAAATGCGATAAGCAAAAGAGACACTAAACACAAAATTTTCTGGTAAGCCAATGGCCATCAGTCCGTTGGCTAACTTATCGGGATCCATCCCGGCAAAGGCGCAAATCGCTGCTAAAGAAACGACCGAGATTTTTAAGGTGAGGGTTAATAATGGAATGATACTGGATAAATCACCCCCAAAGAGCAAGGTAAACAGCAGCAAAAAGCCCGTTTGCGAAAAAATACCGATACAAAAAACAAATAAGATCAAAGGAACCGTATTGGCAAGTTTTGTCATGACTGCGACAAAGAAAAATAACCCCATTAATACCAATACGTCCGAGATGAACCAAGGAATGATCCCAAAAAAGAAGTACCAAATAAATAACGTGCGCGGATCTAAACGGGCAATCAGCGTGTCATGATTGCCATAAGCATTTTTCAGTATTTGATTCTTGATCGTTTCGATTGAAAATTTTTCTAGTAAGCCACTTTCTTCCATTAAATACGCCCTCCTTGTTCGACTTGATGGACAAACTCTTCTACACTGTAGCTGATTACACCGCTTAGCTGTTGACTCAGTTGAACAATCTCTGGCACCACGATACCTGCCCGTTCTAAAAGATGCGTATCCTGAAAAATCACTTCTCGCGGACCATCTGCTAAGATCACCCCTTCGTTCATCACAATAATACGGGTTGCCCATTCTGCGACCAATTGCATATCATGTGTGGCAATCATGACTGTCTCAATCGATTCAGAGAGTGCTTGCAATGTTGAGGTAATGCGTTTGCGCGTCGCCATATCCAAACTCGCCGTCGGTTCATCTAACAACAAAATTTGGGGTGACAAGGCCACACCGATTGCTAAAGACGCCCTGCGCATTTGCCCGCCGCTTAATAAGCGCCCATCGCGATGTCGTAATGCCAGTAAATCAAATTGGGTTAAAAGCATTTCAGTCCTTGTCTGATAGTCTTTTATTCCGCGAGCTCTCATTGAAAAAGCAATATCTTTTTCGATACTATCTTCAATAAACATGCCTTCTGGATTTTGGTAGACATACCCAATCACATTGGATATTTCTTCTGCCTTTAAGCGATGAATCAATTGTTCTTTTAAACGAATTTCGCCTCTTTTTGGTTTTAATAATCCAACAGTCATTTTGAGTAAACTCGATTTTCCTGCGCCATTATTGCCGATAATCGCGACACGATCCCCGCGATGAATTGTTAAGTTCAGTTGGGTTATCACAGGATGGGGACGGTCATTGATTTTTTTATATTCTAAATTCACTTCTTGAAAATTTAAAACGGGCTGTCTTAGAGGGGGGACTTCCGCTTGTGCTACCTCTTTTTCTCGGCGTGAGATTCTCGCTTCGAGTGGTTGCAAATAGGGGAGTGCTTCATGGATCGTAATCGGTAATGTCCCTGCTGGTTGAAGGCCTCTTTTCACTAATTCGTGGCCTAATAACGTGACTTGTGGTGGGAAAATCCCACCGGCAGTCAGCTCCTCGACCCGCTGTAAGGCCTCTTTGACAGGTAGAAACCAACGAATATTTCGCTCTTTCATGAATAAGACGTGGTCACAATATTCACCAATAAAAGCCGTATTGTGCTCAATGACGATAATCGTTTTTCCTTGACGATGTAACACTGCTAATTGTTCATAGATTTTTTTCGCATGATAAGGATCTAATTGAGCGATCGGTTCATCTAAGACAAGTACCTCAGGTGACAGCACTAGCACACCCGCAAGCGCGAGCAAGTGTTTTTGTCCGCCTGAAAGTTGCCACACATACTCATCGGCTAAGTGGTCTAGATCCAGCGCTTCTAAAATCGTCATCGTCAATTCTTCATACGCTTCTTCTCCCATGTTTAAGAGGCTGAAAGACGCATCGTCTAAGACTTTTGGTCGCAATAATTGATTTTCGAAATCTTGATACACATACCCGACAGTCTTGGCTAGAACTGCCGGTTTCTTTTCTCGCACCTTCACCCCTTGAACGCGAATCTCTCCCGATAGTTCCCCGTCAATAAACGTTGGAATAATGCCATTTAATAACTTGCAAAACGTTGACTTCCCTGCACCGTTATCCCCTACAATGGCTACAAAACTCCCAGTGGGGATCGTCACGGAAAGATTTTCTAACGTTGCGACAGCACTGTCAGCGTAACTAAAAGAAACATTCTTCAACTCAATCATTCGGCATGCCTCCAGGAGTTCCTTGACGACTCATGATTCCTTTAATCAAAATCACCACGAATAAGAGGCCCACAATGATCCCGACGAGAATTGCTACGGGACTTTCTGCCCAACTCGCTTCAAATTCAATTAAACTAAAACCTGTATTCGATAAAAATTCGGCCCCAATCGCGAAGAACAATAGCCCAAATCCAATGACAATCCCTTTCAATCCCAAGACGTCCGATAGTGCAGGGCGTAGTTCAGGCGTTCTTTTTTTGATTCCGAGTAAGGGTTCGATCTTCCCATACAAACGAGGAACGAGATAGACGGTCGGCAACATACAAAACAAAATTCCTGAAAATAAAATATCGTTAACAGCTGATAGCATTTCAACAAAAATGACCGACTGTGGTAGACCCGCTACTGCTTCAAATTCTTCAATGGCAAAGGACACTTTTAAGATATCAACGACGGCTGCGAGTAGTTGGTGAATCGCAATTCCGGTGATAGAAGCAATCGCGACTTGACGGCGATTTAACGGATCACGCACGAGCATCCCTGCCACGTAAATGCCTAAGGAGAATAAAATGAATTTCTCGACCTCACCAAGTCCACCAAACTGACCCAACATGATTTCACTAAAAATCACTTCACCAGTAGCCGCCCCGAGTGCCGCTGAGAGCGGATCAAATAAAATGGCTAATGTTAAGGGAATAAATGCAAAATACTCGACGGAAAATTCGATCACCCCTAAATTAATCGAAGGGATTAACTCGGTAAATAATGTTGCAAGGCCATATAAAGACATCGATAAGACAAACACCATCATTTTTTGAGACTGATTTAATTGATAAACAGCTTTCTTTTTCATTGAACACTTCTCCTCCTTTTGTTACCTTCATCTTACGAGAGAATTGTTAAGGTCCCATCGTTTTTATGTAAATTTGTTGTAAAAATTTTCAACGAATTGTTTATGGTACTTTTTTTTCATTCGAAAAAGAAATAGACTGGATCTCTTTTTGACGTATTTGCCAGTTTGACTGATTGATCGACTGTTTCATACTCGAATTTCTTTTTTTCGATGCTATATATAGAAGAAAAAGGAGTTGTTTGCTTTGCCAAAAATCAATCGTATTTTTCGATCATTGCAGCATATGCTACTTTCTCTTGGACTCGTCTATTTGTTTTTATTTATTTTAAAACGTGTCATTAATCTATTTCTTTACCAAGCATCCGATGAAGCAGTGTTACTCGAAATGCTTCAAATTAATTTTACCGATTTATTTTTCTTTGGCTTATTTTTGGCAGCGCTATTTTTTGTGTTATTTTTAAGCGCTTCGTTTATTTTATGGGTAACAGGACGCCTCTTCAAATGGGATGAAATCTTGATTCATAAACGGATTCTCTTTATCGAAAAACTATTCGTGGCGTTGTTTCCAACCTTTTTATTAGCCGGTTCGTTAAACAAAGACTCATTTGTCACGGCTACTAGCTTGATTTCCTTCTTCGCAATTTTTTCCTTTGTGTTCAAATCCAGCATTTGGGAAAAAGGCTTTAAAGAAGAATAATAACCCAAAAGGCCCCATCGAGTATGTTCGATGAGGCCTTTTGGGTTATGTCACGGAATAACAGAGGCGTCAACGTCATATCCGATGGTTTTTATTTTTTAATAAACGATGTAGACCTTCTGAAGCCACAATCATGATGACCGTATAACTCATTAAAAATAGTGGTAAAACAGCAATTCCCACTTGTGGAACTAAAAATCCAAACAACGGTGGCAAAGCAATCGCTCCGGTGTAGGCGATCGCCATCTGAATCCCCATGATTTGTTGGGCTAACGTTTGACCAAAGCGCGTCGGTGTTTCATGCAGCATGGCTGGATAAATCGGGGCACAACCAAATCCGATGAAACAAACCCCTGCTACAAGCAGTGGGTAGCGAGCTCCTTGCCATAACAAGACACTCCCCACCATAATCAATCCTTGCCCTAAGACAATCAACTGGCGATTGGTTAAGAGCATCGACATAAAACCTGAGAGAAAACGACCTAAGGTAATAAATCCAAAAAAACCTGCAACAGCCATCGCTGCTTTAGCGGGGTTAATTCCTTTGGCTTGAATCAGATAACTACTCGCCCAAAGTCCCATCGTCGCCTCGACACCAATATAAAAAAAGAAAGCATAGAGCGCGTAACGAACTTTTTTTAAGCGAATCATATTGATGAACTTCGTCTCCTGGATTTCGACGGGTGTCTGGGTCATTGCTTGGCGTGTTTCACGGCGACGCCACATCGGTAAAGTGACTACTAATAACAGAAATACGACAAACTGGATCACCGAAACGAGTCGATAGCCCATCCGCCAAGATTGATGATTGGCTAATATTTGTCCCATAATTAACGGACTAGCCAATGCACCAATTCCCCAAAAGCTATGTAACCAGTTCATATGATGGGCTTGGTAATGCCTGGCTACATAGTCATTTAGACCTGCGTCTACTGCTCCCGCCCCAAGACCTAACGGAAGTGCGGCGACGATTAACCACAGAAAACTTGGTGCTAGATAAAACCCAAATAAAGCAATCGCTGTCCCCAAAACACTGAAGGCTGTCACCTTGCCCGTTCCAGCATACCGAATCCACTTGCCACTAAAAAAGCTCGCGACAATCGTCCCCAATGAAATAGTCATTGATAAAAATCCAGCGTAACTTTGCGGGACCCCTAGCTCTCCATACATTTCCGGCCAACCCACTCCCAACAAAGAATCCGGTAAGCCTAAACTAATAAATGTCACATAAATGATCCCTAAAAATAATAACGCCATTCTCATCCTTCTTTCTTTTCCATCTACGACTTTCTATCTTTTATTATACGCGAAAGAAACAAAAAAACCGACAGCATTTCAACCCTTTCACTTACGAAAAATAAGAAAGTCAAATAGCAGAAGGTTTCGCTTTCACCATTGCAACTTTGGGTTATTATCGCTAAGATAGAGAGAGTAAATTCAATGAATAAAGGAGTCTATTATGCTAAATCCAACACAACTGATTGAAGATTTAAGAAATCTCGGCGTGAAAGAAGATGATCTCATCATTGTTCACTCTTCTTATAACGGCTTACGTGGCGCTGATCAAATTGAAGGCGGCCCTGAAGCCGTTATTGCGGCGTTAAAAGAAACAGTCAAAAAAGGTACGTTAGTCATCCCAACTTTTAGTTATGAAAATGTGTCGATTGATAACCGCGTGTTTGATGTCGAAAACACCCCTGTTTGTATTGGGATTTTACCTGAAACGATGCGGCTTTCAAACGATGTCTATCGTAGCGTCCATCCCACTCATAGTTTAGCAGCTTGGGGGAAAGATGCCGAAGCGATCACCCAAAACCATCAGTTCGACCATACCCCTGTTGGCGTCAATTCGCCATTAAGCGAAGTCTATCGTCGCAACGGCAAAATTGTCTTACTAGGCTGTCCTTTTGCACGTAACACCAGTCTACACGGTGTTGAAGAAATGATATTACCTGATTATTTATTTACCACAAACTATGATTATGACGTCACATTAGCCAATCAAGAAAAAATCACCATGAATGTCTTACGCCACGATTTTTCTGCTCACGAGCAACGATACGAACGCATCATCGACCTGTTAGAGGAAGAAAAAGACTACAAAATCGGCAACGTCTTAAATGGCCGGACCTGTGTGATGAATGCCCAAGCCACATGGGATAAAGCGCTGATTAAGTACCGTGAAGATAGTCATTATTTTGTGGATGCGTTACCCAACACTTCCTGTTAAAAATACCCGTTTCGAGTCCTTTTTCATGGGACTAGAAACGGGTATTTTTTTAAAGTGACCAATCTAAAACGGGACCAAAAGGCACAATTTGGTTCGGATTGATTGTTGGATGACTACGATAATAGTGATGTTTAATGTGATAAAAATCAACGGTCTCTTTGATTCCTGGATACTGATACAGTTCACGCGTATAACGCCATAAATGAGGATATTCTCTTAACTCTCGTAAATTACACTTAAAGTGTCCGACATAGGCCGAGTCAAAACGCACAAGTGTCACAAACAAGCGCCAATCCGCTTCCGTTAACACCTCGCCGACGAGATACTGATGCGTGCTCAAGTGCTCTTCTAATTCATCTAAGGCTGCAAACAATTGTTGTACTTCTTCTTCATACACTTCTTGCTTCGTAGCAAAACCTGATTTATACACACCATTATTGATTTGATGGTATACTTTTTCATTGATTGCGTCGATTTCAGCCCGCAGCGCTGCTGGATAGTAATCCCCTTCTTTTGCGCCAATCTCATCAAACGCGCTATTGAGCATCCGCATGATTTCGGAAGACTCGTTGTTGACGATTTTCCCTGTTTGCTTATCAAATAATATTGGCACCGTCACGCGACCACTATAATGAGGATCCACATGTGTATAAATTTGATACAAATAGTCTGCTTGGAAAATAGGATCGGGAATGACGCCTTGATCCGGCGCAAACGTCCAACCATTTTCCGCCATATATGGATTGACCACCGAGATCGAAATCATGTCCTCTAAGCCTTTGAGTTTCCGCATAATTAACGTACGACTGGCCCAAGGACAAGCCAAGGAAACATATAAATGATACCTTCCCGCTTCTGCTTTAAAGCCGGCTTCACCGCTTGGTCCTGCGCTCCCATCAGCCGTTACCCAATTACGAAACTGTGAATCTTTGCGAATAAAGTGCCCTCCAGTGCTTTTCGTGTCATACCATTCATCGTGCCACGTTCCTTCTACCAATAATCCCATAATTGATACTCCTTTCGACGTCTCTTGATTCTTTTATTATACGGGAGTGCCGCCATTTTTGCGAATAACACGCTGTTCAACCACATAAAAACCGCTACAACTAACGCCAGTCATAGCGGTTTGATCGTTATTCTAAGTTCTCCAGCCATTTATTACTGCTAAAGCGTTTATAGAAGATAAAACCACGGATCCCCCATTCAATGGTCATCACGACAAAAATTCCCACTAAACCGTAACCGAGTTGAATTCCCACCAGGTAACCAGCACCAATTCGAAAAAGCCACATACTAATCAGCGAAACAGTTGTCGTAAATTTGCCATCTCCGACTGCGCGCAATGCAGACGGCAACACAAAACTATAACACCAGGCGATTCCATGCATCACAAAGGCAACAAGATACATTCGAAAAATAATCGGAATCATTTCCGTTGGCGGGTTGAATAATTTCATGGCGAAGGGAAACAATGGTAAAAGTAACAGATCAACGGTAATAATCGCGATAATGGCTAGACGAATAAAGGAATTCGTCAGTTTTTTGACATCATTGATATTTTTACGGCCAACCGATTGTCCCACAATAGGAACGAGCGCAGTAGCGAGTGCACTGGGAATAATCTCTGCTAATTGAATCCATGATCCCGCAATGGCATTGGCGGCAATATGGGCCGTTCCGAGGCTCACAATCATCATTTGCATGATAATTTTTCCACCATTAAAAAAGAATGATTCTGCAGCAAACGGTAATGAAATCGTTAAAATATAGCGAATCATACTAAAATCAAGCGTCACAACGTTCGACCGTTTGAGACGAAAATCACTTCTATGTAAATAAAAAGCATAACTCGCAAAAAGGACGGCCGACAAGCGAGAAATCAATAACGAATAAATGAGTCCCACAATCCCTAATTGAAGATAAATAACAAAAAAGAGATTTCCTATAATATACATCACATTCATGAATAACGAATTTTTTAAGGAGTTTTGAGTAAACCCTAACCCTCTTAGACTTCCGTTAATCCCTTCAATAATAGCATGCGCCGGATAACTGAGTAAAATCCCAATAAAATACAATTTCGCATTGGCCATGACTGTCGCATCCGCTTGCCCGAATAATAAGTTCAGCACAAATTGATGAAGCACTAAAAAAAGAATCATCAAGAGGACACCCACTAAGAAGGTTGAATGGAGTACACTCCCACTCAAACGGCCGAGTTGACGATGGTCTCCTCCACCATGGGTACGAGAAATCAATACCGTTCCGCCTAACCCAATGGCTACAAAAACTTGGACTAAAAAGATATTGATACTCCCGACCATATTCACCGCACTAATCGCAGCAGCTCCGGACGAACTGATCATCGCGGTATTCATAAAATTAAAGCTAACTAAGAAAAATTGATCAATAATTACCGGCAACAAAATACTTAACGTTTCATTTGCAGAAATCCCTTCGCCTTCTAACGAATTAAAAAATTTTTGTCTTACTTTCAAAAATAGCATCCATCTTTTTCTCGCATTCTCTCTTATTTTTTTCTCGAACACTTCTCCTATGATTATTATAGCAGTATTCCTAAAATAAAGAACGCTTTCAACGTCCATAATCGACCCATCGTGGAATGTGCCCAACAATGAAAACAAAAAAACTGATTCCAGTACTGTACCGGAATCAGTTTTTTGTCTTCTATCTATCACTCTTTTTTATTAGGTCTATCTTAAAGAGGTATCGTTTATCTGAAGGAATGATACCGCAGTCTATGGTACAGTCATCCTACAGAAGATTCGATTTTCCTGACAAGTGCTCTTTCACCTAAATATCGTTCTGATATTTGCAACGACTATCTTAAAAAACAGTAGCAACGATTGGTGTCAGTTATGCTTTAAAGTCGAAAATCTTTAAGTCGGGTGCTTTTGTACTATAATCAGCTAATTTACGAACAAATTTTTGTAGCAATGGACTTTGATTATGGCTCACTATGGCCAATTGATCTTTCCAATTTTCTACCATTATAAAAGTATTTCTTTCTTCTAGTGATTCGTAAAGAGTGTAGGCCAAACAACCTTCTTCTTTTCTAGTTTCTGAAATTAATTCTTCGGCGTCCGATAGGAAATTCTCGCGTTGATTTTCTTTGATAAAAAACGAGGCATTAATCACTTTCATTTGATAGGCTCCCTCTCTTATTTAAAAGTAGTCAATTCTTTAGCATCTAGTCGGATTGAATTGTATCCTTCTTCTAACGCTTTCCCAATCGATAAAATCATGACTGGCACATAACGTTCTTTTTCTAAGCCAAATGCTTCAGCTAATTGATCTGCTTCAAATCCACCAATCGGGTTTGTATCATAGCCATGAGAACGCGCAACAAGCATCAATTGCATCGCAGCTAAACTTGAATCAATTTTTACCACATCATTCATTTCTGCTCTAGTAAAATTTTTGTAATAAGGAATGATGGCAGCTAATTGTTGATCTCGCACTTCTGGAGACATCTTACCTTCAGTGACTGCCTGATTATAAATGGCTTCTCCGTACTCATAACATTCCATATCTCCAAATATTAGGATCATTGCGGAAGAGGTATCATTTTGTCTTGTATTAAAACGGATTAATGGTTTTAATTTTTGTTTTTCTTCAGGACTCTCCACCACTACGAAACGCCAAGGTTGCATGTTTACAGATGATGGTGCGATTGTTGCTTTCTGGATCATTTCAAGCATTTCTTCGTGAGAAATTTTAATATTCTCATCGTATACTCTGATGGATTTTCTATTATAAGTGATATCTGAAAAATTATTATTGATTGTCATTATTAAACCTCTTCTTATTTGATTAATTTATTTAGTAATTGTCGTAATTGTTTCTCTTCTACGGAACTAAGTAGATCATAAAAGGGATTTTGAGAATGATCCTGTTCTTTCTCACAGCTCTCTAGATCCATTCTTGCTTTTTCGGTCATTTCTACAAAAATTTCGCGATTGTTCTCTTTATTTCTTTCTCGAATCACGTATTCTTTTTCTTCTAGAATTTTCAAATGTCTTGTAACCGCAGCGCTATCGATGTGTAACTGATGCTGTATTTGCTTTTGCGAACATTTTCCTGTTTCTTTAAGAATCATCATTAATTCATATCTGGTCAAACTAAAACCCGTCACTTCCTCAAATTTAGAGGTCATTTCTTGGTTCGCAATCTTTATCTGATAAAGAAGACTACTAAACTCTCTAAGATTCAAACTATACCTCCTTTTATATATGTAATTGACTAGTCAATCATTGACGAGTCAATCTTATAATAAAAAGATTATTTTGTAAACAATAATGATTGCTTCATTGAAAATAGGTTCGTTCCAATGGTTGCCATCTCCTCTAAAAGCGGTGAATCTGCTTCCAGATAAAAAAAAGACGCTCGTTTCCACAATCTCACCCGTGGTAACTCAGCGTCTTTCAAAAGATCGATTCGCGTATTGAAAAAAAGCGTTTCAACTTCAAAAGCTTCTATTCTTGTGAATCACTGGTGAGATCTC
The DNA here is from genome assembly GCF_001885765.1 of Enterococcus aquimarinus. GTDB lineage: Bacteria > Bacillota > Bacilli > Lactobacillales > Enterococcaceae > Enterococcus_I > Enterococcus_I aquimarinus. Next base: position 215,769 of record NZ_JXKD01000002.1, read on the forward strand.
ATTGATTTGAGTCGTCATATTTTTAGTCGAATAGTGGTTACGCCTGTCGCGAGGCTTCAGCGTTTCGCACTACGGCTGATTTTTTTCGACAATCATTTGGACCACTAACGTCATCATACCAAACAGAACACCCGCCACGGGGAAAATAATCCAACTTCTCCCCCAGTCGTTACTAATAAAACTATAAGCTAAAAATAGGGCCACGACTAACATCCAATAACTACCATAAAGAGCATCGGTCCATCGCTTACGACTTTTGATTTGCCGTGTGTATTCGCCTTCTTGGAGTAACTTAAGGTAACTACCCCAACGCATACCCGTTCGAATCAAGAGATAAACCCCACAAGAAACCATGACTAACAAAGCGGCCACCGACAAAAAAATTGCCGATTGATTCGTGGTAAATAACGAGAGTAACAATAACGGTACGGCTGATAAAATACATAAAACGACACCGAGAATAATCATTTTGGTATAGGTCGGTTGATATTGTTGTTGTTGTGCTTTGACCATCTGTGTGACACCATATTGCGTATCGAATACCTCATTTTCTAAGTACTCATACTTTTGAATTTTCAGTCCAGAATATATGAAAATGCCCACCGCTAGTGCGACAAGTAGGAGCAAGACAGTAACCCCTATACCAAGCGCTACATTTTCCGAAAGCGAAAAGATACTGGCTTGTTCAGACGCTCCCAGTAAAACAATGAGGATAGCTGGGGAGAGAATACATAAGACGACACCTAACGCTACACCTTTGGCAGAAGCTTCTACTGCTTGAAGATACTCGTGCGCTTCTTCCAAAGAAATTTGACGAATCGTACCAAAATCGGTATTCGTTTCAAGATATTCTGGCTCTTTCATATCATCGTTTAACAAATAGTCAATGCTCACACCAAAAATTTGACTCATCTGCACAATTTTGTCGACATCTGGAATGGATTGGTTTCCTTCCCATTTTGAGACGGATTGACGAGAGACTTTCAATTGATTGGCAAACTCTTCTTGCGTCCATCCTTCTTTCTTTCTTAAAGAGATAATTTTATCTGCTAACATCGTGAACACTTCCTTTTTCTCCAACTTTTTTAGAATATCTTTTTCACCTATTAGTATACCGTTTTTCAATAAATTCATACAAGAAAGTGTAGTGTACAACTTGTCAACTGCAAGGTGCTTTGATGTAACGTGGGCTTACAAGCCTTGCTAGCAGAGCGTTTTTAAGCAAAAAGTCGTATTCTCTTTTTTTGCTAACTGATTTTCATTGTTGATTAGGAAGTGAATCTTTTCACTCAAGACTAAAATCTCCTTAAGAATTCGCACTCTTTTTCTCAGGATGCTAGAAATAAACGGCTAAAAGTGCTACTATAAGAACGAATGACAGAAGTTGTTTCAGCAACTTAATGTAAAATTTTCATTTAACTTGAGGAGGATATTTTCATGACAAAACAGGCACCTGTTGCGCTAATTATTTTAGATGGTTTTGGTTTACGAGACGAGACAGTTGGAAATGCGGTGGCTCTTGCACACAAACCAAACTTCGATCGCTACTACAATGAATACCCACATACACAATTAAAAGCTTCTGGTCTAGACGTTGGACTACCTGAGGGACAAATGGGGAACTCAGAAGTTGGTCATACAAATATCGGTGCTGGTCGTACCGTTTATCAAAGTTTAACACGTATCGACAAAGCGATCTTAGATAAAGAATTCGAAGAAAATCCTGCGATTAACGAAGCGATTGACTTTGTAAAAGAAAATGACTCAAAATTACATGTTTTCGGTTTATTATCTGACGGTGGCGTACATAGCCACATTAACCATATTATTGAAACCGTCCGTGTCGCAAAACTTAAAGGATTAAAGAACGTTTACTTACATATGTTTATGGACGGCCGCGATGTTTCACCAACTTCTGGTAAATCTTACGTTGAGCAATTAAACAATGTCTTAGCTGAATTAAACTTTGGTGAAATTGCGACAATTTCTGGTCGTTTCTACGCGATGGATCGTGACAATCGTTGGGACCGTGTGGAACAAGCTTATAACGCGATTTCTCATGGTCAAGCACCGATGTTTGATTCTGCCGAAGCAATTATGGAAGCTTCTTACAATAAAGAAGTATTTGATGAATTCATTGAGCCTGCCATTGTTGCCAAAGATGGCAAACCTGTCGCAACGGTTGATGATAAAGATGCTGTCATCTTTGCAAACTTCCGCCCTGACCGTGCAATTGAATTAACGCAAGCCTTCACTTTTGAGGCATGGGATCATTTTGACCGTGGCGCAAGAAAAGACGTTAAATTTGTAACTTTCACTTTATTCTCACCAACAATTGAAGCTTCTGTGGCTTTTGCACCAATGCCGATGACAAACGTTCTTGGAGAAGTCTTATCAAACGCTGGTTTAAAACAATTACGCATTGCCGAAACTGAAAAATATCCACACGTAACATTCTTTATGAATGGTGGACGTAACGCAGAATTCCCAGGGGAAGATCGTATCTTAATCCCTTCACCCAAAGTGGCAACATACGATTTAAAACCAGAAATGAGTGCGTACGAAGTAACGGATGCCTTAGTAGCAGATATTGAAGCGGGCAACCACGAAGCCATTATCTTAAACTATGCAAACCCTGATATGGTTGGTCACTCAGGAATGGTTGAACCAACAATCAAAGCGATTGAAGCAGTCGACGAAGGATTAGGACGCGTTGTAGATGCGATTCTAGCACGTGGCGGTTATGCAATCATTACAGCCGATCACGGAAATTCCGAAACGTTATTTGACGAAAACGGTAACCCGCATACAGCGCACACGACTGTACCGGTACCGGTTATCGTGACAAAACACGATGTGACTCTCCGCGAAGGTGGCGCATTATGTGATTTAGCACCAACAATGTTAGATTTATTAGATGTTGAAAAACCAGCAGAAATGACTGGAACATCATTAGTAAACAAATAAAACAAAAAATCAGGAGCAGATGACGCTCCTGATTTTTTTTGGCCTTACTAAAAAGATTCGCAAAAAGCCACTTGAAAAAAGCAAATAGTTGACTGCTTTTTTCAAGTGGTTCTTGGGGTTATTAGGCTTATTTTAGTAATGCTTTGGCGCGGTCCAATTCTTCACGAATCAACTGATGACCATACGCATGGTGGTAATGGTCGACTTTAGTGTTGGTATCTGCTAGTGACTGATAGAGTGCTTCAAACGCTTCTTCTGAAATATACGGATCGTTCGCACCACTTGTGATCAGGACTTGGAGCTCTTTTTGGGGCTTAAAAGCTACTTCTGGTCGAACCGTTGATGGATGGAACAAGAAGGCATAGTCAAAGCTGACCGCTTCGAATTCTTTTAAAACGTTTAGGGCTAGATTCGCTCCATTCGAATAACCGATGACAGTGATTTTCTTATCTGCTAATTGATATTGTGTGATTACTTTTTGTAAGGAATCATAAAAGTCATACGTTGCACTAGCTAAACTACGTAAATCAAATGTCCCATCTTGGTAGCGCGCAAAATAGCGAGCCATTCCTTGTTCTTCTACTTCACCTTGGAACCCAATCATGGTTGCTTCCGGATCGATGTATTGTCCGATTTCAAATAAACTCGAAGCACTACCACCCGTTCCATGTAAGAGGATCAGTACATGATTATTTTTTCCGGGAATATGTATATGTCTCATTGTGTATCTCCTTTATTTGCTATTTTTGATTTGTGTACGAATATCGGCTAGTTCTTTTGCTTCTTCTTGAGATAACGGCCGCTCTTTCTCGATTTCTTTCAACCATTTCATTGCCTTTTCATTTCATTTCGCCGTTGTAACAACTCGTATTCGTAGCGATCACGATAGCCATAATGTTCCATCTTCGAAATTTTTCGTACTTCTACTGGCATTAAATGCGCCAAAATTTCTTCAGTTTGCTCTGCATAATGTGGTGGAATCAGTAAAGTCTCGCCTAATTCCTCAACCGTTTCATCAATTAAAATCCCAGGTCCGACTGTCGACAACTCAATTAAGATACCGCCTTTTTCTCTGAAATAAATCGCCTGAAAGTATTTACGATTTTTGATTTCTGTAGGCCTGTAACCTGCTTGTTTAATTTTTTCACGCCATGCCTCTAAGTCTTCTTCTTGGATTTTAAAAGCAAGGTGATGTACAGTCCCAACACCCATTTTACCAGGAGTACGCTGTTTTTTATTAAGTTCAAGCGCTCCTCCTAAGTCGTCATTAACCGTTAAACGAATCATTTCTTCGTCTTCTACGCGCCGTTCATATCCCAAAATATCTGTTAGGACGCGGAGTGTTTCTTCCGGTTGTTTCGAATACAAAACGGCCTGTTGAATCCCAATTAATGCTGCCTCTTTTGTGATTTGATCAAAGGACCATGAGTGGCTTTGATCAAATTCGCCTTCAATCAGTTCGAGTTCAAGCCCATCAGGATCCGTGAAACCAATTCTTTTTTTACCAAACCGTTCATATTCAAAATAAGGAATGTTAAACGCTGCGAGACGTGCTTTCCAAAAAACAAACGCATTGGATGAAATCGCATAAGCGGTAACGCCCACTTGTCCCGCACCCACAAATCCTTCATCACCATCTGAAAATGGAAAAGTAGTCGTTAAACCGGTGCTGCCATTCGCGTTCCCAAAGTACAAGTGATAACGATCTTTATCATCAAAGTTTACGGTTTTTTTAACGAGCCGTAAGCCTAAAATACTTGCGTAAAAATCGACATTGCGTTGCGCATGTCCGACGACGGATGAAATATGATGAATCCCTGTTGTTTTTAACATCTCGTTCCCTCCTCTGTTTTGTTTCTCTATCTGTATATTATTACGAATTCGAGATATATTCAACTGATTTGACTTATCGTGATGTACGGAGTAACAATAGGATTATTTTCAAAAATGCTTTTTAATGACGGGTCCGTTCTCTTGCCCATAGAAAAAAATGCTAGCAAACACTCGTTAGATTGTCGCTAGCATTTTTTCGATTGCTCTGTATTTCTTCTGAAAAGAAAGAATTTTTTATTCATTTCCACTTATTGATTGCGTCATTCGCTGTAATGACGTGCAGCCGCCAGTTTATCCATCCAACTCCAAACCATTATCCGCCATAGACCGTGAGATGGGATGGTAAGACAGTCACTTCTAGCGGCAATCTTTCTCCTTCGTCGCCATCGATGTTGGTCACTAATTCTTCCTCGCCTTCAAGCGTGATGACTGCCTGTTTAAACGGATGGTACACTAGATTTTCCGTTGTATCACGGACTCCTTTGATTAAATCTGGAATTGATTTGACCGTATCGAGCACATTTTGGTCTTTTAAATAAATTAAATGCAGGAGCCCATCATTCACTTTAGCATCCGGTAACAATTGTTCGAAGCCCCCAATCGAATTGGTTAAGCCAATAATCATCGTACTCGTTGTCATCTTTTTGTCGACGCCATCTAAGACTACTTGAAAGTTATAGGTTTTAGTATTCGCGAGTTGTTTAAGCCCTGATACGAAATACGCCATTTTCCCAAGTTTGGTTTTCTCTTCGCTTTCAACATCATTGAGTGCTGTGGGTATCGATCCAATCGCCACCACATTCATAAAATAAGCATCATTAATCTTCCCAATATCGAGTGTCGTCGTGTGATCGAGCGAGAAATTGGCAATGGCTTCCTCTGGGTCTAAGGAAAGCGATAAAGCCCGGGCTAAATCGTTGACCGTACCTAAAGGGAAAAAACCGAATGTTGGGCGATAGTCTTGTTCTGCTAACCCACTAATCCCTTCATTGACTGTGCCGTCTCCTCCCATCACGATGACACTATCGCACTGATTTTGAGCAGCTTCTGTCGCAAAACGAGTCGCATCCCCACTTTTTTCAGTATATTTCACGGTGACTTTATCAAAGAGACTTTCTAACTTAGCAACTGCTTTTTTTTCATAGGTTTTTGCTTTTTCTTGACCGGAACTAGGATTGACAATTAACACAACGTCTTTCATCTTTTCGCCTCCAGTAATGACTTTTTTACGGTGAACACCCTTCTTGTCGGTGTAGCATGTGATAACTCATTTTACCGTATGGCGGGAGAAGTCGTCAAAAATTAGCCTTCTAACAGAACTGTTGTTGTCTCTTTAGATAGGGAGTCCGCTATTCGTCCACCACTTTTACATGCTAAAAAAAAAGCAAATCTCTCCCTGTTTGGGTAGACATTTGCTTTTTATTTGTTGGGATGGATTAAGCTTCTGGGTTTAGCGCTTCAAAGACTTCCCATAACTGATCGCAATCTTCTCTTGGACCGATTGCTTCCATTGCAAAAGCATTTTGATCCGTTCCAGCTAAATAGTCACGTAAGTGCATTTCCGAAAATCCATGGGCCGCAGCGTCAGCGCGTGTACTACTATAGTAGACTTTTTTAATATTCGCCCACATCATCACACCGACACACATCGGACAAGGTTCACACGTTGCATACACTTCACAATCGGATAAATCCATGGTCCCTAATTTTTTACACGCTTCACGGACAACGACCATTTCCGCATGTGCAGACGGATCGGTATCCCCGCGTCACATCCTCGTGTGGTTCATCGCTACAATCACTTCGTTATGACGAACAAGCGCTGTCCCCAATAAACCGACAGCTTGACGTTTCTCTTCTGTTACTATCGCTTTAGCAGCCCAGTCAAAATAGTTATTCATGTGATTACACAATACCAAACACTTCACTATTCTTGTTGCTGTTTCGCCAAAATTATAATGATATATAAAACAAATACACTGATTGATGCTGAGACGAACGCAATATTATTTAAAAATACGATTCCTAGAAAAAACACGTCTACCATTGGAAGTAATAATCTTATGATGAAGACAATTACTGCTAATGGATTATAAACACACTCCACATCGACTTTTTTAGACGAATCTATTTCGCGTAAGTTTATAGTCCCTTTTTTATTATGGACAAAACCTATCTAAAGAGTTGTAAATTTCGATTCGATACTTTCTAGTGTTGGTAGAAATTTACCCGCATTATTTGTGTGTATTGAAAAAACATCTTGAATCCCCTAGAATTAAGTCGTCTAAAACAAATCCAAGGGGGAACTCAAGATGCTCGAACTTCATTTTATCAGAACCATGCTAGATATTCTAGACTTTACTATCATTTTTCAAGGCGAAAAAGAAAAAAATCTTTATACCAAGGAATTTATTAAAGAAGAAACGTGTCATGTTTTCCATACCACGCTTTCTTACACGCCTGATTGTTGTATCAAATATAGTATGGAAAACAATCAATGCGTTAGTAAAGGAAATCCTCCTTACCTTCCAACTTCCTTACTTAAATGGCCCTGTTGAGGCACGACAAACTACCATATTAAAGTATTAAAACGAACGACTTATGGCTTTAGAAACTTCATTCACTTCAAAATCAGAATTTTTATCAATCGTGGTAAATACTTCGAAAAGAAAAAGAAATCAAACATACAAAAAATGAACAATAAAAAGACACATAAAAAAAGAGGCTGACTCATAAGTCCAAAAATAAAGAAAAGCGCATCAAATCCATTCTCAAGAATGTTGATTTGATGCGTTTCCTATTTTTATAAACTGTCATTTTCGACTAATAAAACTACTTATGAGTCAGTCTCCTCGTGACGCAATTCTAAAAATTCGTTTAAGATGGTACAAACCCTAGTTGTTAAAGAGCCAAAATTTACCGATCCATCAGTCGCATTTTACACCGTTTTCGGACGGAGTTCCTCAGAAAACAGAGAGAAAACAATCTCTAGTGTTCGTGAGTAGATAATTATTGTCGGATCTCTTACTTTTTACTTTCTTATCCCTACATTTTTTCCAATAATCGCTTGGATTGTGCCATGTGTTCTGTATAAAGTGAATTATTTGGTTGAATGCGATGCGCCTCTTCCATGACGGCATACGCTGCTTGATGTTGCGCGATGCTTCGCAAACTATTTGCTTTATGGAACATATAATCAACCCGTTCCGGATTTTTTTCTAATAAACGATCCATCACTTGGATAGCCTCTTCGTGTTTCCCTACTTCACGTAAGTAATTCGAATAGTGATATAAGTAGAATGTCGTATCTTTCGACTGGATCCCTTGTTCAAAATAAGACTGTGCTTTTGCATGGTCGCCTTGTTTTTTGGCGAGGTTCGCTAAGTAATAGGCAAATTCTGCTGACGTCTCGAAGCCTTTTTCGTAATAGTATGTCGCACTTTCTTCATCGCCTAGTTGTTCATACGTGCGTCCTAAATAATACGTGGTTTCTAAATTACTTGGTAACTGACTTAATTGCGCAAGGGCCTCGTTATTTTTCCCTTGTCGTAACGACTGCCGAATCGCCGTGAATTCATCTTCCAACAATGGATGGCGCAAGAGTTGTTCGATGGTCGTATGGTTTAATTGTTTGGCATATGCAATCGAATCGAGACCATAATCATCGGTTACCTGAGGATTTGCGCTTGCTTGGACGAGTTCCAAGACCATATCACGATACAAAAAGCCTTCATTTCCTAAAATAACTGCTTCTAAAAGAGGCGTCCAGCTCAAGCGATTTTTTTCGTCTGCTGGGACACCAGCGGCTAATGCTTTTTGTACGACAGAGATAAAGCCTTTTTCAGCTGACGGATGCAAAGCGGTCCCACCGAATCGATTGACTTGTTTGAGATCTGGTGAAAATGAAAGAATAAGTTCAAAAACCCCGTCAAAACCATTGGCTGCAGCGGCAATAAAAGGCGACAATTGTGTTTGATCTCGTTGACTTGGAGAATAGCCTTTCCCTAACAAACACGCTACAACCGCACGCTGATTCTTCATAACCGCTACGTGTAACGGGGATTGACCTTGTTCGTTCACAAGGTCTAAATCCCACTCCTTCACGGCAGCAAGTTGTGTTAAAATCGCTTTTTGTGATTTCTGATTGAGTATGTCAAAAATCGTTTCTGTTTTATGCATCATGTCACACCTTACTTATATTTTTTACTAAAAGCGATAATTTCCGTTGTAAATACCTTATGTGATGGATAAGGTATTCTCGCGCTGATTACACCAATACCTGCATATCTCCGATTGTTAATCATCAAGAAAATTGTTTCTTTAGCACAAGATTAGTGGTATGCTCAAAGACGCGACAAAACACTCCTATATAGATTTTATTTAAAAATCTTAATACGATTGTTGGACGAAAAAAACTATAGGGTCATTGCTTGTCATGATTGTTACTCTTTTTTTTAACTCTCAACTACTCTCTTAGTATACGTTTTTTGCAACCCTATTACTATGGATGATATACTTAAAAAGCGATTCATATTTTGGGACACTTTAACCAATAACTAATCATGGAGGTTTATCATGGACGTGACCACTTTTTTACAATTACCTTTTACGAAAGAATTTAAATTACTCGCGGGTGAAAACGGGCTGATCAATCAAATTACAGGGATAAATATTTTAGACAATCCCAATGCGACTGATTGGTTGACTCCTGGAGAATTAATTTTGACTTCCGGCTATTTTTTTAAAGAAACACCCAGTGCGATGGCGAATTTTTTAGCCCACTTTGACCGCTTAAATATCGCAGCCATTTGTATTAAACCACAAATTTATTTAACCCCCTTACCCAGTGCATTGCTCGAGGAATGTAATCAACGCGGGATTCCTCTAATTGAAATTCCATACGGGGTGGCTTTTTCCAAAATTTTGAATACGGTGATGAATTTACTTTCAAATGAAGTCAATGAGGCCAATCAAATGGCCTTAGACTTAAACTCTGAATTACTTGAATATGGGTTACAAGGAAAAGGAATCGAGGAATTAAAGGGAAAATTAGAACGTTTGTTAGGGAATCCGATTTTAATTACGAATGGCGATTGGAGCGTGTTAACCAAAACGATTGATGCAGTATTCACGCCCTACTTAAAGCAGCAACAGCATCACCAAATATTTGATAAAGAATCATTTAAGCATTTACCGGAAAACTTCCATCATTCTAAGCACCCTTCCAATTTTTTACTAAATGACCAAACAAGTGGCACGATTCTCCCCGTTTTTTTTAATGACATTACGTATGGGTATATGATTGTCTTTCAAAAAAACAAAGCTTTAACACGCCAAGACTATCTCGCACTTGAACAGACATCGATTACGATTGCCTTAGAAATCGTTCATCAAAATGAAAAAGAACGGATCCAAAATAAAGTCTTACGTGATTTTTATCGAGAACTTCTTTTTGGTACTCATTCGATTGAAGAGCTCAATACCTTTAATATTGAATTTGATTATGATATTCCTTATACTGTTTTTATCATTGATTTTCAGATTGCCAACCATAAAGAGCAAAGTCTTGTGCAACAAAAATACGAAGAAGAACGGATGATTCGAAAAACTTTTGCGGCAGCTACGTTCTTTCAACATCCCCTGTTTCCAGTGATTCATCTATTTAAACAAGGTCAAGCCATTATTGGTCTCGTCGGCCGAAAACAAGCGAATCGACCAAATGAACATCTATTAGAAGTAGAATTTTTTGAAGCCTTTCACCAATACTTACTCGCAGATTTACCGAAAGACTCATTTATGAATTTCTATATCGGAACCAAACAAGCAATCGAGAATATTAAAGAAAGTTATCGAGAAGCGAAACAAATTTTAGCCTATCAAGAAACACAGAAAAGTCAGATTTATTTTGCGAGAGATTTTTATTTCGAATTGTTTTTACGTCAAAATATCCAACCGGAAGCAGCAGAGGTTTTTATCGAGCATTATTTATCACCGCTTTTAACTTGGGAATCGGGAAGTCATGCGTACTTGCTTGAAACCCTAACCGTCTATTTAAACCACCAACTTAATTTAGCCACGGCCTCGAGAGATTTGTTTATCCACCGAAATACGTTGCGCTATCGGATTGAAAAAATAGAAGGTCTCCTTGGTTATCCCCTTGACAATCCACGCGTCATTTTAAGTTTACAACTGGCGATAAAACTATTAGAAGAATATCAAAAAGAACGGTAGTGTGACGATACTACCGTTCTTTATTCTAAACGAGGGCTCCGTGCGTCAAATAACACGTAAAAATCTCTTATACAAGCTATTAGCAACTAAAATATTCATGAAACGCTATGATTTTCACGTGAAACAATTTATGATAGAAGAAGCTATTGAATTTCTCGGATTAAAGGAGCGTTTTACCATCGAAAATCGAATGAATCGTCATCATAAAATTATTTTAGCCTTATTTCTCAGCGCCTTATCAGGGTTTATCGATATTTTAGGATTATTTGGTATCGGTAAAATGTTCCTCTCATTTATGAGCGGCAACTCCACTCGCTTGGCTTTTTATTTAGCAGAAGGCGAGTTTATTCAAGCACTTCCTTATATCTTTTTAATCGCCAGTTTCGTATTTGGGGCTTTTTTAGGCGATGTGGTCAAAAGTCGTTTTCCAGGAGAAGTCCTGTTAGCCATATTAACAACTGAAACGTTCTTGATTTTTATTAGTTTTATGATGATTTTTCTGGATATCAAAGATGAATGGTCTTATCTACCGTTAACAATCGCCATGGGACTGCAAAATACGATGCATATTCGAGTCGACGATAAAATCATTGGTCGGACTTTTTTTTCAGGCGTCTTACATTCGCTCGGGACGGATATTTCTCAAGCCATGCAAAAAAACAAACCATGGAGTGCTCCGCTCCTTGATTTAGTGATTTGGGTCGTCGCCGTCTCTGGTGCGTTTTTAGCCGGAATCCTACAACCGAACATTCCAACACAAACTCTCCTTGGCTTAGTCTTAATCATTTTACTTTTGGTGATTGTTATTATTATAATGTTAAACAAGAAGCAGCCAGACTTTCGATAAAGAGAGACTCTTTAATTAAAAGTTACTTCTAAATATTGCAGACGAGGAGAAATGAATATGACACATGTTTTTGACGAAATCCTAAAGCACAATGAGGCCTTCGTGGCAAATAAAGAATATATCCCTTACCAAACGGATAGTAATCCTAATAAAAAATTAGCGATTTTAACTTGTATGGATAGTCGCTTGACAGAACTACTACCCGCCGCGCTCGGCATTAAAAATGGTGATGCGAAAATCATCAAAAATGCCGGTGGGATGATCACCAGTCCCGTGGGTTCTACGATTCGTAGTCTCGTCGTTTCGATCTATGCTTTTGATATTAAGCAAGTGATGATTATCGGTCACGATCACTGTGGGATGAGTAATGTCGATAACTCTCCTTTAATTGAAACGATGAAAGAACGCGGCATTACCAAAGAAGCTTTTGAAACCTTTGACAGCGATGATTTTGACACGGCTCGTTGGTTAGAAGGTTTTGCCAATGTCGAAGAATCAGTGGCTAAAACGGTGGCGTCCGTCGTCAACCATCCACTAATTGCTAAAGATGTGGAAGTCCGTGGCTTTGTCATTAATCCAAGTACCGGTGAATTACGCCCTGTCTGCTAAAATGAGACAGCCTAAAAAAAGTGGATCCCCCAAATTGGAGATCCACTTTTTTAGTTTTCTTCTAAGAGTAAGACTTCATACGGTGCTAACGTCAATGTCGTTGGATGAGCCGTACGTGTTATTAAATCTACACCTGCTGTTGCGACTTGAATTTCTTTCGTTTCTTCTGAGAAATTCATGACGAAACGATAAGATTGATCCTCAAAATCACGCGACTGAACGGATACATCTGGATCCCCTTTGATGACCCACGCATTTTCTAAGTCTTTGGCTTTTGCTAGTTCGCCATAAAAACGCTCTAGGAAGTCCAGATTCGTCCGTGCGCCAATAAAGTACGCTGCCCCTTGTCCGTATTGATTACGCGTAATCGCCGGTTTCCCTGCATAAAAATCTTCGGTATAGGTTCCGAGGACATCCGCCCCTTCAAGTTCAAAAAGGCTACAATAGTCTTTTGCTTCAAAAGACTGATCAGCATAGTGGACCGCATTGCGATCTTTCGGATAAAGCGTATCGGTTTCTGTTACCTTAATCCCAAACAGCTCGCGTAACGGTTGCGGCCAACCACCTAAATAAGTCAGATCATTTTCGTTGACGTAACCTGTGATATAAGTTGAAACAAAAGTTCCCCCTTGTTGGACATACGTACTTAAGCGTTTCATCACGTCTTCTGTCATTAAATACATCATGGGTCCAATGATTAACTCATACTTCGAAAAATCAGCCTCTGACGTAATCACTTCTACCGCAATATCATGATTCCAGAAATAGCGATAATGTTCTTGTAACGTTTGCGGATAACGTTTGGATGCATTCGAAAAGCCCTGTGCATCATTGAGCGCCCAATTGTTTTCCCAATCATAAATAATCGCGACTTTGGCTTTTTTATAACTACCTTTTACTGCTTTGATCTTTTCGAGTGCCTCACCCACCCGCGTAACTTCTTTAAATACACGGTTGTCTTCACTATTATCATGATCGACGACGGCCCCATGGAACTTCTCAGAAGAACCACGTGATTTACGCCACTGGAAATATAAATTACTATCTGAACCATGCGCGATAAATTGCATGGAAGATAATAAATGCATGCCGGGTCGTTTCACTTTATTGACTTCATGCCAATTGACCCCACTTGGCGTTGATTCCATAATTAAGAATGGTTGTTGTTTGATACTGCGATATTGATCATTAATGAATCCCACTTTACTCGCTAAATCCGCCGTTGTTTCCCAATCGTTATGCCACGCAGGATAACAGTCCCAACTAATCACATCGACGTGTTTGGCAAATTTTCCGTAGTCTAAACTTTGAAAGGGAATTAGATCATGCGTATCTGCCATAAAATTGGTGGTAATTGGAATTTCCGGTGTCAATTGGCGAATGTCTTTAATTTCATGCTCATAAAAATCAATGGTTTGATCGGTCACAAAACGACGCCAATCTAAATTATGTCCATGAACCATCGTTTCCCCAATACTAGAAGGCGATTCAATCTCTGACCAATCAGAGTAGGCATGACTCCAAAATGGTCCCCACCAAGCATCATTTAAGTCTTTCAAGGTTGGGTATTTCTTTTGTAACCATTGACGGAAGTTTTCTTGACAATATTCGCAGTGACACTCACCTGAATACTCATTCGAAATATGCCACATATATAATGCCGGATGATTGCCATAACGTTCCACTAGTTTTCGATTCATGATGCCGATTTTTTCACGGAAAACAGGCGAAGAAAAACAATGATTGTGACGGCCGCCTTGCAACATTTTTTCCCGTCGTTCATTCGTCCGTAAGACTTCTGGATATTTTTTAGACAACCAGGCAGGACGGGCTCCACTTGGCGTCGCTAAAATCACATTGCCACCCATTTCATAGATGTCATCCATGATTTTATCCAACCATTCAAAGTGATAGTCGCCTTCTGTTGGTTCTAATTGACTCCAAGCAAACATTCCAATCGAAAAGGTATTGGATTTAGACTTTTGCATCAACTCAAGATCTTTTGCTAAAATTTCAGGATAGTCTAACCATTGATCGGGATTGTAATCCCCTCCATGTAATAAACGATTTTCTGAATTGTAACGTGTCATTTTTATCTTATCCTTTCGTTCCACCCGCCGTTAAACCGGACACAAAATGTTTTTGTAACGCTAAGAAAACAAGCGCTATCGGAATACTGATTAAAATCGCACCCGCCGCAAAAGTTGTATAACTTGCGCCCATTTTGTCAGTGACTAATTTGTATAAGCCGATAGGTAACGTGTAATACTCTGGATTCCGTAGTAAAACGGAAGATAGCGCAAAGTCACCTAGTGGTCCAGTAAAGCCATTCATCGCAACGACCGCTAACATCGGTCTAGAGAGTGGTAATATAATTTGTAAGAAAATACGTGTGTTGCTGGCCCCATCAATTTTCGCACTTTCATCTAAGTCGAGTGGAATGGAATCGAAGTACCCTTTCAGTAAGTAGGTATTCATCGGGATTTGACCGCCCACGTAAATTAAAATTAAGAGTGCGTGACTGTTAATTAAACCTAACATTTGTGCGAGCACAAAAATCGCAATCAACGCTGAAAATTGTGGAATCATTTGCAACAGTAAGAATAAAACTAAGCCATTTTTTCTCCCTTTAAAACGAAAGCGTGAGAAGGAATAGGCCGTCATTGAAACAAAAACTAACGATAGTACCATGGTAAAGAAACTAATTTTGAGGGAATTCCAATACCACTGGCCGTAAAATAAACTGCCTTCATTGGCAAATAATCGGCGATAATGCGATAATGTTGGATTCGCCGGAATTAAACTCGTACTCACTAAACTATTACCGGGATTAAAACTAGCCCCAATCGTCCATAGTAACGGATAGACGATGACGATCACCATCAAGATGAGTAATAAGTAAGAGAACGTCATTTTCATCCGTGTTTGCGACTTCATACTTTTCATTTTCGTCTGCATCTTAAGCGACCTCCTTAAAGGCATTTGTTCGTCTAAATTGCCACAGCGCAATCCCGATTACGAAAACTGAAAGTAAAATCGTCAGAGCCGCAGCGAGCGCGTATTGACTGTTTTGCATCGTTAATTTGTAAATCCACGATACTAAAATATCCGTTCCACCGGCAGTCGAGCCAGGCACAGCCGGTCCACCACCATTAAATAAGTAAATAATATTAAAGTTATTAAAGTTAAACGTGTATTGCGTAATCAAAATCGGTGCCATTGCATAGAGTAATAATGGTAAAGTAATTTTTCTGAATTGTTGTAAGGCAGTTGCGCCATCAATGGTTGATGCTTCATATAAATCATCGGGAATCGACTGTAGCGTACCGGTCGTCACAATAAAAATATAAGGAAACCCAAGCCATGCTTGAATCATCAGTAACGCAAGTCTTGTCCAATTGGCATCGGTCATCCAAGGAATTGGCGCAATATGGAAGAAATTTAAGATTGAATTATTGATCGCTCCAAAACTATCATTGAACATACCACCAAAAATTAAGATCGTGACAAAACCTGGAACCGCCCACGGTAACACAAGCATCGTGCGGAAAAACTTTTTGAAACGAATTTTTTTCTGATGAACGACAACGGCCAATAAAATTCCGAGACTGACTTGGAGCGTCGAAGCGACTAGTGTCCAAACAACCGTCCAACCAAATACATTAATAAATGTCGCCCGCCAAATATCGACCGTAAAGATTTGCTTGAAGGTCTCTAAGCCAACCCAATCGGCTAAATTCGCTGGTGCAGAGTGGTATAAGTCATAATTGGTAAAGGCCAACGCGATACTGAATAAGATTGGAAAGATAACTGAAAAGACAAGTAAAATAAAGGCCGGACTACTGAGTAAATACGGATAGCCTTCCGCAAGTAATGCATGGTAACTTTCTTTAATTGAGTTGACTCGTAGATGTTGGTCAATCATTTCGCCATTTTTATACGCGTCACGTAAATTAAGATAGTAAAAAAACAACCCAAAAGTCAGGATAATGAGTGCTACTAATCCTTCTGCCAGTAAGAAAATCGAATTATCACGGGGTACTTCGGTTCCTAAGGTAAAGAGTCCCCAAAATCCCATATTGAATAAATCCGCAAAAACAAATACATATAAAATGGATAGACCTAGAAATAAGCAACCTTTAATCTTTTGTCGATTATAAAATTGACCTATTCCGGGAATAATCGATAACAATGCCGCTTTCTTGGCATGAGAGATGCCATTTTTAATCGTGCTCTCCATAAAGCACCCTCCTTTTATTTTAAAAAGACGGCAAAAGCGCCGCCTTTTCCTTGATTCCTATCCGCTTAGTTTCCAGTCGCTGCAACTGCTGCTTTGATCTGATCGACTGCTTGCGGTAAGACTTCACTTGGTACGCCTTTACCAGTTGCGATCGTTTGTAATGCCGCATCAACAGGTTCCCATACAGAGTTCATTGCGGTAATTCCTGGTGTTAACACTGCATGCTGTGATTGAACAGAAACAGCTAACGCACTTGGGCTTTCTTGAATGATTGGATCTTCTGATAAAGAAGCCACTGCTGGTACTTCTAATGTTTTCTCATAACGTACAGCGGAATTTTCAGCATTCGCAATATATTCTACAAATTGTTGAGCAAGTTCGGTGTTTTTAGAATAACTGCTGACATTATAGCTTTTCACGCCGATAAATGACCCCATATGTTCGCCGTTACTTAAAAGAGGTAATTCTGTGACACCATAGTCAATTCCCGCATCTTTATAAGGCGCAAGATTCCACGGACCAGAAATAACTGCTGCTGCTTTGCCTTCTGTAAATAAAGAATCTAATACGTTAATTCCTTGTTCGCCGATGATACCGGTTGGGAAAACGCCAGATTTATAAAATTCTTGGATGTATTCTGCTCCTTCAATCGCACCAGGACTCGCCAAGCCGATATCGTCTGCTTGGTAATTTCCTTCAGCATCTTGTCCGAAAACATAACCACCGTAAGCACTCATCACCCCTTGGGCATAGTACAATTGATCCCATAATGCCAATAACCCATACGAATCTTTTGTCAGAACGCCTTTTGAATACTCTAACCATTCATCGGTTGATTTTGGTAATTCTTCTTCTGAGATTAAGGCTTTGTTATAGTATAAAATTTGTGTTTCCACTGCTTTTGGTAATCCATAAACGACACCATCGACGATTTGTGATTGCATGGCAGATTGTGTGTACAATTCTTTTACGGCATCGCTCACATCTAACGGTGCTAATAATCCTTCTGTTACAGCTGTTCCGATTTGGTCTCCTGGGATCGTAATCACGTCAGCCCCAGTTCCTGCTGGTCCGTCTAAACGTAAGTCTTCAATTTGACCTGCAAGTGCTTTTTCAACGACTTTAATTGTTACGTCGTTTTCTTCTTCAAATTTCTTAACGGCTTCTTCAATACCCGCTTTCTTATCTTGATCTTCCCAGACAAGTAAATCGTACTCTTCATTATTATTTTTCTTGCTACTTGTTTGGGTGCCTGTTTCCGCTTCTCCGGGACCACATGCTGCCAAACCAAATGCTAACGTACTAAAAAATAAACATTGAACTAATTTTTTCATAATAAATGCTCCTCCTTTTATTGAAAACGCTATCTACACCTATATAGTAAATTAATTTATCTAATTTGTAAATGATTTTTACCAAAAATATTAATTTTTTTAACTGAATCAGTGTTGAAAACAGCTGTTAATCGCTCTATACCAAGCTTTTTACCCTAAAAATAATTTTAAGTAAATTTATTTACTAAAATCGATATATACGCTATACTAGTTGCGAGGTGATATTATGGTGACCATAAAAAAAATCGCAGAAGAAGCAGGGTTTTCGCAAGCAACCGTCTCCCGCTTGTTGAAAGGTGATAGTACATTATCCGTTGGCGAAGAAACGAGAAAAACGATTATTAATACCGCCCTTTCGTTAGGCTATGACCGTTCTAAAATCAAAACAACGATTGAGAAAATTGCGTTGCTTTTTTGGATCACAAATCAAGAAGAACTGCAAGATTTGTACTTTCATCAATTACGTTTATCCATCGAAAAATATGCGCAAGAAAATAATTTGGATATTGTAACCCTTAAACATGAAGATGGCATCGAGAGCTTACCGAAACAGATTTCAGGTTTTATCGGCGTTGGTTTTTTTTCAAGTGAGGAAACGAAACAACTGAAAGCGCGTTGTAGTAATGGTGTCTTCTTAGAAATGAATTTAGAACCTGAACTATTTGATACCATCAAACCCGATACCGATCAAATGACCCGTCATGCGATTGACTTGTTTTTGCAAAAAGGCTATCACAAAATTGGATTTATCGGCGGAGCCTATCACAATCCTGACCTTGATCGCGATGAGGAAGATACACGTGAAACCACTTTTCGCCACTACTTAGCCAAAAAAGGCACACTCGATGAACGCTATATTGTTTCAGGTGGCAAATTTACCGTCAACCAAGGCTATGAATTAACGAAATCAATGATTCAAAACCTCGATGGTCAGTTACCGGAATGTATTTTTATTGCTTCAGACACGATTGCGGTCGGTGCCTTACAAGCTTTCAATGAAGCAGGGATTGTGATTCCCGATCGACTAGAACTGATTAGTATTAATGACAACGAAATTGCGAAATTTGTTTCGCCGCCATTAACGACTTTCCGGATTGATGTGGAAGAATTGGCACAAACGGCGATTGATATGTTAGTCAATCAATTGATTTATCCGCGCGACATCACCAAAACCGTCTTAGTCGGTGCCAAATTGATTGAACGAAAAAGCTTTTCTGTGAAGTAAAAAAAACTTCGAACCCTGATCTGAAAGGGTTCGAAGTTTTTTGGTTTATTTTTCATGCTTTAATAATGCTAAAAAGGCTGCACCATATTTCTCTAATTTATTTTGGCCAACCCCTTTGATTTCAAGAAATTCTAAGGTACTTTGAGGTTGTTTTTCTGCTAATTCTTTTAAGGTCTGATCAGAAAAAATGATATACGGTGGTAACTGTTGTTCCTGCGCGATTTCTAAACGCAGCGTCCGTAATTTTTCAAAAAGAGCATCGTCCGCTACAATTTGTTTGACGATATTTTGCTTACGTGAAACCGTCGCTTGACCTAAGAGTACTTGGATCCCTTTTTCTGAAATAGATAATGTCGGAAACTGGCCTTCTGAAGGTGTGAGATACCCTTCAGCCGTTAAATAATCGATTAGCCCTACTAAATCTTTTTGGGTCCAACCTTTCATTAAGCCATAAGTCGGCAATTGCTCAAAGCGCCATTGTTTGACTTTTTGATCGCTTGAGCCCATTAAAACTTTGGCAACTAACGATTTCCCAAAACGCTGATTCATCCGTTTGACACACGACAAGACTTTTTGTGTTTCAACGGTAATATCGACGACTTCCCGTTCATCAAGACAATTACTACATTGTCCGCAATCTTGAGGATCTTTTTCACCGAAATAACGTAAAATGTAGCGTTGTAAACACATTTGAGTATGGGCATATTGATTCATTTCTTGCAGTTTGACGTGCTCGCTTTGGCGGTACGTAATATCCGATTCCGATTGTTCAATAAAAAATTGTTGGATTTGAATATCTTGGGCGCCATAAAGTAAGATGGCTTCACTCGGTAAACCATCGCGTCCGGCTCGGCCTGCTTCTTGGTAATACGATTCGATATTTCCAGGCATTTGGGCATGAATCACAAAGCGCACATTACTTTTATTAATCCCCATCCCGAACGCATTCGTTGCGACAATCACTTGCAGACGATCAAATAAAAAGTCCTCTTGATTGCTTGAACGCTCTGCTTCACTGAGCCCTGCATGGTAGCGTCCGACTTTTATCTGTTGGTGTTGTAGTAAATGATAGAGCCGGTCGACTTCTTTACGCGTACTTGCATAAATAATTCCTGACTGGTCTTTATTTAAGCGTAAGTATTCTAAGAGATAGACGTCTTTTTGATTTTTAGCAACTTGAAACGATAAATTTTCGCGTGCAAAACCTGTTGTGACTTCATTCTCAGCTGGAATCCCGAGTCGGTGACAAATATCTTGGGCTACTTGAGGCGTTGCGGTGGCAGTCAAGGCGACAATCGGTGGTTTTTGGTCAAACTGTTGAATCGTTTCAGCCACTTTTAAGTAACTAGGACGAAAATCATGACCCCACTGTGAAATACAATGCGCCTCATCGACGGCAAGTAAACTTAAATCAACGTAACGTAGCATTTCTTGAAAATCAAAACTCGCTAAACGCTCCGGCGCAACATATAACAGCTTGATCTCGCCTTGTCCAACTTGACGGAAACGTTGATTTGTTTCTTCTTGGGTTAACGTACTATTGATATACGTTGCGGGAATCCCCATCTCATTCAGCTGATCGACTTGATCTTTCATTAACGAGATCAAAGGAGAAATCACTAAGGTCAAGCCGTCTAGCATTAACGAAGGGAGTTGATAACAAACCGACTTCCCTCCACCAGTTGGCATGATCCCTAACACGTTCTCATGGTTTAATATTTTATCAATAATGGTTTCTTGTCCGGGGCGAAACTCCGCGTAACCAAATTTTTCTGCGAGTAATTGTTGCTTATTAATACGAATGGCCTCCTTTAACACTTGAAAAGCATCGATTAAAATCGATCAAAGTTCTGATACAAGTATAACAAATCTTCACTCTCTTGTTTGAGTTTTTCCCCAATATTCGTTTCAGCCACTTTTTTGCGACTATCAACTTGTTCGACGACTCGTAAAACAGAAACGATATCCGTCCCATTTTCGACGGCATCTTCAATGGACGTAAACGGTTGATGAGCAGCCAGTAACATGCCATAACTATTGGAGAGTAGCGTATAGCCTGCGATACCTGTTTTCTTTTGGTAAGCTTTAGCAAAACCACCGTCGATTACCAACATTCGTTTATTCGCCTTCATCGGGCTTTCTCCTTGTTTTTCTTTGACGGGAGTATGGCCGTTAATAATATGTCCAGTCTTTGGTAAGCCGAAAGAAACTAAAATTTCTTCACAAATTTTTTCCTCATTGCGTAAAGAATAATAGGCATTTTTTTCTTCTATATGACTTTTTTTATCGGTGATATAATAGCGTTCAAAAGTGGTCATCGCTTTTTTACCGAATAAGGAAGAATTTTCACCGGCCCATAAATACCACATTAAATCCGTCGCAAAGTCATCTGTTACTTTTGGCTTGGCGTAGCATTTTTCGACTTGTTCTTGATAAAAATCGAGTAACGCTTTCCCTGCATAACTGTGATTATCGATGCGTAAGGACTTAAAATCGCCATTATCGTGTAACGGGACACACCCATGTAGCAATAAATTATTGTTATAGCACAAATACATTTGTCCTTTTTCATATAAGAAATCCATATGCCGCTTCAATTTTTCAGAATCTTGATAACTTGTCAATAATTGGTGCAACAAGCACGTTTCTTCATTCGTTAATTGGCAAGGGGATGACGGATCAATCGTAGGTGCTTGGAATTGTTCTAATGGATACGTGCGGCCGTGCAGTTCAATCGTTTGCGCGTTATAATCAATTTTTTCTAATACGAGTCGATGAGCCATTTGAAATTCTGGTCGGCGATGAATTAACTGACCTTCTAATTTAAATTGTAAAATGGCACAGGCTTGTTGGACTTGATTGCAAATTTCTTGCTCCCGTAAAGAGACCTCGTCGGCTTCATCCATCACGGGATTAAAATGAGGTTGCACGGTGTAATATTGTTGGCTGTATTCAATTAACGGACGTAAATGAATGCCATAACTTTTTTCTAAAATGGCTAAGTTGCCATAACGCGCTTGGATGCGAATTAAATTGACGAGTGCGGGTAAAGAACCACCCATCGCAGCTAACCAAATAATATCATGGTTGCCCCACTGAATATCCACCGAATGCAGGCCAATCAAGCGTTCCATAATCGCATCAGGCTGGGGGCCTCTGTCATAGATATCGCCTACGACATGCAAATGATCAACGACGAGTCTTTGAATGGTTTCAGCCAATGCTTGAATAAGCCGAGGCGCTTGATTTAACGCCACAATTTTTTCGACAATCGACGTATAATAATCTTGTTTATCGCTTTTTGTATCCAGTCCATTTAATAACTCTTCCATAATATACGCAAATTCTTTCGGAAATGCTTTGTGCATTTTAGAGCGCGTATATTTTTTACCTGCGTAGTCGGTCACTTGAACGAGTTGTAGAATTTTTTCATAATACCACTGATGTAGCGACGCCTTCGCACCAATCCGACTTTTTTCTAAAATAATTTTTTCTTTTGGGTAATAAATAAGGGTACATAAATCCGTAATATCCACCTGTGTCTCATGCTTAAAACATTCTTCCACTTTGCCTCTAACACTTCCTGAGCCATTGCGTAAGACATGATTGAATGCTTCATATTCGCCGTGCACGTCACTGACAAAATGCTCGGTTCCTTTTGGCAATCGTAATATCGCTTCTAAATTAATGATTTCCGTTAGAACATCTTCTTTTTCCGCAAACTTTTCTTTCAACAACTGATAATATTTCTCCTTCATTCACTTGCCCCCTCTGCCTTCGTTCTATCTAATATAGCAAATCCATTAAGCGGTGTATAGGTTCGACCAGACAAAAGTAAAAAGCCGCCCTTTATTTAAACAAGGCGACTTTTGGATTCCGATGTTTCTTATAGTTTATTGACTTTTTTTACAATTTCTCTAATTTCATGTAGGGCTTTTTTCTGTTCAAAATAGCTCTTCACACGGTTTTCATCACCGTCAATTTTACTTAATGTTTTATCTAATTTTTCAACTTCTTTATTGATCCCGTTAATCAGTGACTCTTCTCTTTCTAACTCATTCACCACAGCATCAATTTCGTGTTGTGCATCTTTTTCTTCTAATTTTTCAAGTTTGTGCTCCTTACGAATAATTGTTCTGATTTCGTGAAGGGCTTTTTCTTGCTCGATGAAATGCTTGATTTTACTGTCAGTTTCATCCATTTTGGCTAACGTCTGATCCAGTTTATCCATTTCCTTTTCAATTTCTCTGATTAACTTTTCTTCGCGTGCTGCTACATCTGTCATACTTTCTTCCTCCTTGTTTTTACTTTTTAACGACTCATACCATAAAAATAAGAATACCTGTAAGACTTTTGACAACTATAAAGCAGTGGAGAACGATATAATCTTTGGTTACCGTACTCCAATAATTAAATTATACCTCATCTTTTAAGAAAAATGAAATAAAAACCCTTTATAAACTCGGTTAGCCCTTAACCATATGAATATCTGTGAGGCGTTAGTTAATCTTCAAATGACGAGTCTAATAAAAAAGAAGGGAATCGATCTCCCTTCTTCTTTATTGAACCTATTATTATTTTACCTGAATAACCGCTTTTTCGTTGATTTCAACAACTTGATTTTCTTTTAAGACTTCCACTTGTTCACCAGTCGTAAAGAGTAGCATTGACGTTGTGAATTTACCCGCTTCTTTCACTAACTCTAAATCCATCTCAGCTAAACGATCACCGGCTTTGACTTTTTGTCCTTCTGTCACAAAAGGTTTAAACCCTTTTCCTTTTAGCTCAACCGTATCAATCCCCAAATGAATCAGAATCTCACGACCATTTTTTTCTCTTAACCCGTAGGCATGGCCGGTTGGAAAAACAGTCACGATTTCGCCATCACAAGGTGCGACTACTTCGCCATTCGTCGGTTCAATCGCAAACCCATCGCCCATTATTTTTTTAGAAAAAACGGGATCTTTCACCATTTCTAGCGGCAATACTTTTCCTGCCATAAAAGCAACATACGTTTCTTTTCTTTTTAATCCAAACAAGATCATTTCCTCCTTTATTCATCCATATTTAAGATCTCAATAATACTATTTTTATAAATAATCGCTTTCGCTCCAAAAATCGCTTGGATGCCACCACCAACCATTAACACATCAGCAGCGCCTAATTTTTTCAACCCATCACGATTGACTTTTGATGCATCTGCCACACTCACACGTAAACGCGTAATACATGCGTCAACATCTTGAATATTGTCTTCGCCACCGAGTAATTCAATGATTTGAAGAGACTCTTCCTTCAATGAATCTTTTGTCGTTACTTGTGGTGCACTCTCTTCTTCCGTTTCATCGTCAAAGCGTCCTGGTGTTGGCACGTTAAATTTCACGATAAACGCTCTAAAAATAACATAATATAAGATAAAGAAGACAATCCCTACAGGAATCACGTACATCCAATGCGTTTTTTCTTGACCTTGTAAAATACCAAACAACGTAAAGTCAATCGCACCACCAGAGAACGTATTCCCAATGGAGATATTCAACAAGTCCGCAATAAAGAACGATAAGCCGTCTAGTAATGAATGAATGACGTATAAAATTGGTGACACGAATAAGAACATAAATTCTAGCGGTTCTGTAATTCCCGTAATGAAAGAAGTTAGCGCAACACCGAAAAAGAGACCTGCGTATTTCTTCGCTCGTTCTTTAGGAACAACATGATACATCGCTAAGGCTGCTCCTGGAAGACCAAACATCATCGTTGCAAAACGACCAGAGAAAAAGCGTGTGCCTTCTGTAAAGAGTCCAACATGATTTGGATCAGCTAATTGCGCAAAGAAGATTTTCTGTGCCCCAACGACGGTTTCGCCAGCTACAGTTTCAACTCCACCGAGTTCCGTAAACCAAAACATTGGATAAATCATATGGTGTAACCCTGCAGCACCACTTAAACGCATTAAGAAACCATAGAAGAAACTACCTAAAGGACCCATTTTCGCAATCGTTTCACCTAAAGACACCAATACTTGTTGAAATGGTGGCCACACTAAGTAAAAGAGTGCGCCTACAAAAATCGCTGCAAATGACGTCACGATTGGGACAAAACGCGAACCTCCAAAGAACCCTAAAAATTGAGGTAATTGAATATTGTAATAACGATTGTGTAAATAGACCGCTACACTCCCAATAACAATCGCTCCAATGACACCTGTGTCAATTAATGGCGCATCTTCCGCACTAAAAATGGCAAGTAGCGCTTGAATCGTCGCATTCATTACTAAGAAACCAACAACAGAAGCGAGTACTGCGGTTGCTTTATCGCGTTTAGCTAAGCCAGCCGCAAGCCCCATCGAAAGGAGCAAGGCAAGATTACTAAAGACAACTTCGCCGGCTGCTGCCATGACTTGAAAGAGTCCTTGTAAAAAAGCGACATCTAAGAATGGATACGCTTGAATCGTGGTCGGATTAGATAGCGCACCCCCGATTCCAAGCAAAAGCCCCGCTGCAGGTAAAATTGCGATGGGTAACATAAATGATTTTCCTATTTTTTGTAATCGTTGAAACATGATTATTCCTCCTCTAATTTCGCAATAAAGCGTTGGGCAATTTCTTGTGGTCGCGTAATCGCACCACCGACAACCGCACTATACACGCCTAAATCCATGATTTCTTTTAGTTGTTCTGGGGTATGAATTTTTCCTTCCGCAATGACTGGAATTTGACAGTCTTTGACTAACTGTTTGACTAATTCAACATCAGGTCCTGACGTTTGGGTAGAATAACTGGTATACCCGGCTAACGTCGTCGAAACACAATCAAAACCCATTTCTTCTGCGATTTTCGCTTCTTCTGCGGTAGAACAATCCGCCATTGCTAAACGATTCGCAGCATGAATTTGATCTAAGAGATCTTGTAACAACTCCCCATTTGGACGCGGACGAATTGTCGCGTCAAGAGCGATCATCTCGCAATCCGTTGCTAGTAATTCTTGGACTTCTTTTTTGGTCGCCGTAATAAAGACCTCACTGTCCGGATAGTTTCGTTTAATAATGCCGATCACCGGTAGACCAGTCACCTGCTTAATTTCAATAATATCTTCTACGCCTTGTGCGCGAATGCCGGCTGCCCCCGCGTTTTTAGCAGCTAATGCCATGCGTCCCATAATCATGGGACTATGGAGTGGTTCTCCGGGTAATGCTTGGCAAGAAATCACGAGTTTGCCTTTAATTTGATCTAACATTCTGTTTTCTCCTCTCCTTGTAAATGATACAGATGCAGGGCAATGTAACTAATCTCCGACTGGGAAAATGGGATGAAAAAATTCGCTTGAATTTCTTGCGCTAATTGCTCCGCGATTTGAAAAATTTCTGGATACTGTTTTTTGATGACATCGGCCAAAGGATTGGCTAATTCCTTTTTACTTTCCGAACGCTTTAACGCAAATTTCAAATGGGTAATCAATCGTGCTTTGGCTAAATGATTGTTTGCAATTTGTGCGCCTAATTTTTCTTGTAAAAAGATTAAAGAAAATTCAATCACTTTGGCATAAATCGCTGTTTGCGAGACTTTTTCTTTATTTAATGCTGCATGTAAATGTAAAATAATGGCACCGACTTCTGAATCTGGTAACGTCACCCCGATTGTCTCGTTGATTTGTTTCACCATTTGAGTCGCAATATCATACAGTTCAGCATACATAAAATGGTATTCTTCTGTTAAAAAGCTGCGCACTTCAATTTGATGTTCTAAACGATAAACCGCAAAACGAATATGATCGAGCAATGATAAATGAATCGTTTGATCGAATTTCGTCTGTAATCGTTCTTCTGCTAAAATAATCGCTTTTTCTGTCGCTAGTAAAATCTGTCCTGGAGTATCTAACACCATTTTTTCATAATCTGATAATTTTTGTGAATCTTGAATAAGATGAAAATTACTAATTTTCTCTTCGTTAACAAACAATCCTGGTTTCATCTGAAACCCAATCCCTTTGCCTGTTAATATATATTCTTTGCCCTGATTCACTCCTAATAAAACATTGTGGTTTAACACTTTTAATACCTCGAATGTTTTCATATTTTCCTCCTTTCTAACGTTTCCCCGAAAAATTGGCAATAAAAAAACAACTGTTTTCCCTTTCCAAGACAGACTTCGGCTTACGGTTTCTTCGTAAGCTAATGCCTATACCCAAAAGGTGTACAGTTGCACGCTATAGATAGTACTATAAAATAAAACGGTTGCATTGTCAAATAAAAACTTTTCTCATCAAAAACAGTCTAGTCCCTCTCACGATTCATGCCTGTAATCGCTTGTTTAAATAGTATTTGGTCACACCACGCATAGGCATATCGGCTAATTCACCAAAAATGTCAAACCCTTTTTTTTGATAAAAACCCAGCGCTTGATAACTTTTAGTGGTCAGTGTTAACTGAATGATGGCGCGTTGTCGGGCATAGGTTTCGATTGCTTCTAACAATTGACTCCCCACTCGTTTTCCACGATAGTTGTCATCGACGGCTAATAATTGAACGTAAATCGATTCATGCGTTTGTTTCGCGACAATTCCTCCGATGATTTGACCGCCTTCTAGTGCTGCAAGCGCGATAACTTGATCCTTTACTTTTGGTAAACCCGCCTCTAAGGTCTGTTGATCAAAAATCTTCTCCAAACATTGGCCCAACATTTGGGCATCGACTTCTTGTATTTCCATCGTCACCACTCCTTTTTTTACTCTTGTTTAAAACCCACTGCCTCTAGCCACTGGTTTGCGACTAAGAAATGGCCATTCCGATTCGGGTGAACCCGATCACTGGATAAAATATAGCTTGATTGAATCGCTAAATAATCATCGATGGCTTGCTGAATATCAATATAAATCAATTGATTTTGCTCGGCGAGTTTTTTTACAATCGCTTGATATTTCTTTAATTTCTGTAACATCGGATCTTCTTGACTTTTTTCGAACATAAAAGGACTCAGGAGATAAATCCCTTTTACTTGCTCTTTCGTTTGATCAATTAGCGCTTGATAGGTTTGGGTAAACAATTCTTCATCCACTAAATCAGTCGGTTGTTGAAACGATTGATCAAAGAAACGCCAAACATCATTAATGCCAATTAAAATCGAGACATAATCAGGTGCGAATGCGAGCACATCAGACTGCCAACGCGCCTGTAAATCCGTCACTTTATGACCATTCAGTCCTTGATTAATCACCATGATTTCATGTGCTGGATACAGGGCAGTTAAAGCCGCTGAAATCACCGCCACATAGCCTTCACCTAAACTATTAAAACTACCGGGAGACGCTTGATAATCGCGTCCAGTATCCGTAACAGAATCGCCAATAAAGACGATTTTAGATTGTTTCTTGAGTTGCATTGTCTTCAATCCTTTCCTAGTGAAGCAGCGCCAAAGAAAGAACCTCTGGCGCCACTACTTGCTCATTTATTGATTAAAATAATCCTGATACCACCCCTTGTGCATCCACATCAATCCGTTCAGCAGCAGGTGACTTAGGTAATCCTGGCATCGTCATGATATCGCCCGTTAACGCCACGATGAAACCAGCACCGGCAGAAACTTTCAATTGACGAATCGTCACTGTGAAATCTTTCGGTGCGCCAATAAGTGTCGGATTATCGGACAGTGAATACTGCGTTTTAGCCATACAAATTGGATACTGGGCAAAACCTAATCGCTCCAATTCTAATAGTTCTCTTCTAGCGCCCGGTGTTAAAGTTACTTGCGCACCTCCATACACTTTTTGCACAATTTTCGTTAATTTCTCTTCAATCGAATCTTCTAACTCATAGGCAAAACGGAAGGTATTCGGACGTTCGGCTAATTCAACGACCTTTTCAGCCAGTGCAATCGCGCCATCGCCACCTTTTTCCCAAACTTCTGAAAGCACGACTTCTACGCCACGTTCTTGACACGCCTCTTCTACGGCTTTTAATTCCGCCGCCGTATCTGTCGGGAATTTATTAATGGCTACCACAACCGGTAGCCCAAAGACCTCTTGCATATTCGCTAAGTGTTTTTCTAAGTTTGGGAGTCCTGCTAAGACCGCTGCCACATTTTCTGGTTCTAGTTCAGCTTTGCCGACCCCACCATGCATTTTTAATGCTCGAATGGTTGCCACTAACACGACAGCATCGGGTTTGATGTCTGCCAGACGACACTTAATATCAATGAATTTTTCCGCGCCTAAATCAGCCCCAAATCCGGCTTCCGTCACCGTATAGTCCGCATATTTCAGTGCCATTTTGGTTGCGAGCACACTATTACACCCGTGCGCGATATTCGCAAATGGTCCCCCATGAATTAAGGCTGGTGTATGCTCCAACGTTTGCACTAAATTCGGATGAATCGCTTCTTTCAATAGCGCTGTTAAGGCCCCTTCTGCCTTTAAGTCGCCGGCTGTGACAGGTTCTCCCTGATAATTGTAGCCGACAATAATTTGACGGATTTTTTCCTTTAAATCAACAATGCCATTAGCCAAACAAAGAATGGCCATAATTTCAGACGCAACGGTAATATCAAAACCGTCTTCTCGTGGAACACCATTGACTTTCCCATGGAGACCACTCACAATATGGCGTAACTGACGATCGTTCATATCTACGACGCGTTTCCATGTAATCCGGCGACTATCAATTTGTAAGGCATTTCCATGATGAATATGATTATCTAACAACGCAGCTAATAAATTATTCGCCGCACTAATCGCATGAAAATCGCCTGTAAAATGCAAATTAATGTCTTCCATTGGAACTACTTGTGCGTAACCACCGCCTGCTGCGCCACCTTTCATCCCAAAAACAGGACCTAATGACGGTTCTCTTAACGCCAACATCGGCTTTTTCCCGATTTTTGATAGACCATCTGATAAACCGACAGAAGTCGTCGTTTTTCCTTCTCCAGCGGGTGTCGGCGTAATTGCCGTCACTAAAATCAGTTTACCATCGGGACGATCTTGCATTTTTTCTAATTCAAAAGCATTTAATTTCGCTTTATATTTACCATATAAATCATAATCATCCTCATGTAAATCTAAAGCATGCGCGACGTCTTTGATCGGAAGCATCTCAGACTGACTCGCAATCTCCATATCTGTTAAAAATGTCATTTTCTTTTCATTTCCTTCCACAATGTTCTCAACGTTATTTTTTCATTTCGATTCATCATTCCATTTTCAGCAATCCTACTTAGAGGCGATATAATCCGTATTTCATATCTACCAAAGGATAATTCGATCATTACACGCTCTATTATCACCTAAAAAACGAACAATTTCTAGCATTTTTTTCATTTTTTCAGGAAATTTACTCTCCTATGCTTCATTTTATTCGCATACAAAGCGCACTTACTCTAAAAAGTTCGTTTCGATTCCCATACTAAAAAAATCCGAACGCTTCGAGCACGGTCTTAACCACAGTGCTTGAAACGTTTGGATGCTATCCTTGATTATTCTAATAAATCTTGCACACGTTGGACAAATGTTTGCTCTTGATTAAATGCCGCTCGTAATCCATAGGCCCTCGATGGCTCATTCGTAATCAAGCCATCCACATTCAATCGCAACGCTCGACGAATTATTTGTTCTTGATTCACCGTCCATACACCAATTCCTTTGCCCGCATCACGCGCTTGATCGATCAAGCGTTGGTTCAACGAAAACTCTTCAATCACGACAAAATCGGCACTCGTTTGGGGTAAATTCCCGATATTTAAAGCTACAAGATACCCTGTTGTAATGTCTGGGTCAACCTCTTTTACTTTGGCAATCGCACGCTCTTCAAGTGATTGCACTAAATAATCTTGGGCGACCCCTTCTTTTTGGAGAAGCTCGACAAGAAGTTGCTCCATATCTTCGGACTCATTTCCGTGATACTTAATTTCAATCACCAATTTCATATCAATCTCTTTGGCAACTGCGATATATTCTTCAAGCGAGGGAATTTTATCCGTAAATCCGTTAGCAGATACTTCAATTTCTTGCAACTCGGCAAGCGTCAAATCGCTCACATTTTCATTACGTCCTGCTAAACGTTCTAAATTCGTATCGTGAATCACGACAAATTGGCGATCTTTTGTTTGCAAGATATCCATTTCAACATAATCCGCGTTGGCATTTTTCGCCGCACGTAATGCACCAATTGTATTTTCAACCCCTTCTGCGGTATAGCCACGATGGGCAATAATTTGCGTACTCGGTTGATACAAGATTTTCGTAACCGAAACCGTATTTCCAATTACCGTAAACACAAACATCCCCGCCGCAATTAGATAGAGCCCCCGTGAAAACATGACAGGAAAAAGACTTTTATTTTCTTCTGTTCGTCTTTCAAGCGTATTTAATTCCGGATAAGCAAGGCCAAGTAGTGTATCGGCCAAAATTGCTTGTAAGATTCCAAATGAAAGGAAAAGAACAAGTTGTAACGTCGTTAATGTCAAACCCGCCATCATTGGAGCGGCAGTAGGAACCCATCTTTCAACGGCAAATAACGGTAACAAAATGAGGAAACTCAAGGCCGCCATCGCAAGGCCATAACCTAAGATAATCACAGCAAGATAACTAATATTTCGAATCGTCTTTCTTCGTGTCATGATCCAGCTTTTCTTCACACCTTGTAAAATCGTCATGTTTTCTTCTAACACAAAGAAAGGCACCGCATAAAGCAGACGTAAACTCAAATAAAAGACAAGAATTAAACTAGCAACATATACTTGCAACCCTCCAGGAAATTTCACTAACTCTTCGATAATAAAATGCGGAATATATAAATTTTTCGCCAATCCAGGACTCATTCCAATGGAAGCAATCGGCAATATTAAGAGAAAG
Source organism: Enterococcus aquimarinus (assembly GCF_001885765.1). Lineage (GTDB taxonomy): Bacteria > Bacillota > Bacilli > Lactobacillales > Enterococcaceae > Enterococcus_I > Enterococcus_I aquimarinus. Next base: position 247,898 of record NZ_JXKD01000002.1, read on the forward strand.
TACAGTAGAAAAAGCAAACTTTGTAAACTCAAAAAGAAACGAGCTTTGCGATTTAATTTCCGAATAATTTTTTTGAAATCATAAGGTTCTCCTGTTCGTTGGAAAAAAGCTAAAATAAAATAATACGCTTGCTCATAGTAAATAAAAAAGATCACAATAATCGCTAACAGCGTCAACGCAAAAATACCAAGCGGATGACGAAACACTTCAAATAAATTGTTTTCCGTAATACTGGATAGTCCTGTCACTTTTAGAATTTGTAAAAATAAATAAGATATTGTAGGTAATGCCACGGCAATTTGGATTACTCGTAAAAAAACAATGCTTTGGACATAAACAACAAAGTGCTGTTGAATATTATTCAATATTTTTTTAAGTGGGGTGAAAATATTCATATTTAAGATACCTACCTCTCAGTTCAATGGTCTCATTATATCAGTCCGCCCACGGAGTTGCGAACATTATTTTCTGATGTTATTCTTCGTCTTTTCTTTAAAAATATGCTAGATTGAAGATAAGAAATCATAAGATATCGGAGGGATTCACATGATTATCGAAACGGATCGCTTAATTCTACGTCCTTTTCAGCTAAAAGATTTAAGTCATTTACACCTCTACCGCAATGACCCCCTCTGTGCTCGCTATCAAGCATGGGAAAACACGACAATTGAAGAACTCAAGTTTTTTATCAAAGAAAATATGACACGATCCTTAGATGATCAACAAATCCAAATCGCCCTTGCTGCAAAAGAGACCGATCAGTTAATCGGTGATATTTTTATCGCGAAAAAAGGACACACAATCACATTAGGTTTTACGACTAGCCCGCTCCATCAACGCAAAGGCTATATGCTAGAAGCCCTAACTGCTTTTATCCCGTATCTCCAAAAGCGATTTCCCTCATCTGAAATTATTTGCCTTGTCCATCCTGGAAACCATGCGAGTGAACAATTACTTAAAAAACTTCACTTTACCAAAGAAGAATACATCGAATCGTTCAATAGCGATGTCTTTGTCCTTAAAAAGTAAAAGACAAATAAAAAGGATAGTAGACCCGATAATCAGGTCTACTATCCTTTTTTAGGAGTTTATTTCTTTGGAAGGGAGAAATAAAATGAAAAGTTTTGTTAGCATTGTTTTGGTATGTCTATATAATAGCTCGAAAATATGAACATTTTATGTTCATATTTAAGCAAATTTATGAATAAAAGGATAAGAAAAGATTAAGAGCTCTTTCGCTACACTTATTTTGAGATTGGTATTTTTTCAATCATCTTCATGAGATCATCGCGATCCCACAATTCGATTTTTAGTTTTTTCGCTAACTGTTTGGCTGAATTCGTGAAGTAATTGTTCGTGACGACAATACCTCTATCTAGTTTATAGAAGTCCTTTCCTGCATGAATTTCTTGGACCGCTTTGTTCCCAACACGTTTCTTCCAACGCTTACATTGAATCCCATACGTGACTCCTTCTTTTGTCGCACGTACATCCACTCCTTGATCCGGTCCTTCTCCGGTATCACTTACGTTTTGGTAGCCGTTATTCAATAATAAAAATACGATATATCTCTCAAATTCATATCCCTTCATTTCATCAATTTCAGATATCTTCGCTCTCGAATGGCGCTTCTTCTCACTTAACGTGCCATATAGAAATGGGACAATTCCAATAACAATCGCCATCACGCCCATGAGTCTCAATGGACGCGCCATCGGATAAAGAAAGGATGCAATCACCATTAATACACCAACTACAAACAAATTAATTAATTGACTCTCTTCTTTTTTCTTCAAATCAATACTCCTTTGCTTTTTTGTAATAATTCATTCTACCAAGCCCATTTTTAAAAATTTATCCATTGAAACTTTATTTCTAGGTGTCCTTTGATACGCTGATCATCAAAAAGGATTGATGAATGCTACTGGCATCTCTCATCAATCCTTTTTTAATCCTAAATTGTTTCTTTTTTAAGTAACAATACCGATCCTATCGCTAATAGCACGAGTGCGACACCCGCGACATAAATTCCCCATAATCCTTGGTGTAAAATTTCTCGCAGTGGCAGCAATAAGTTTTCTGGTAATAATTTCGCTGTTTGCGGATTGACTAATTTATTCATAATATCGGGATCATCTGTTAAAGCCGCTTTTGCTAATTCGGTACGCGTGATTGTATTTAAAATTAATCCGAAAACTGAAACCATCACTGTTTGTCCAATCGTTTTACTTAAAGTATTAAAAGACGTTGCAACCCCTAATTGATCCATACCTACGCTATTTTGTGCTTGGACGGTCGTCGCGACAATCGTTCCTCCGACCCCGATTCCCGTAATCCCTGAAATCACTAAAAATACGATAAAAGGCGTTTTCATTGGAATAACTAACAGACTAACGCCCCCTATTAAAGCAATACCTAATGTGCGAAGTAATACAGTTTTCATTGAATGCTGAACCATCCAACGACCCACTAAAGAAGAACCATATACCCATAAAATCGATAGCGGTGCTAATACTAAGCCACCTAGTCCTGCTTTGTACCCTAAAACACCTTGCATCCACATGGGAATATAGACTTCAACAGCCATTAAAAAGCCACTAATTAAAGCTGCAACAAGATTAACCACGATAAAAATACGGCTACTAAATAACTCAAGGGAAATAACTGGATCTTCGGCGTTTTTCTCTGCCCGAATAAAGAGGAAAATAGAGAGAATCGTTGCACCAAACATACCGATAACTTTTAAATCAAAGCCAGATTCACTTAGAAATTGGAAGGCTAAAAGCAACGTTAATAACATTGTCATCAAGAAAAGACTTCCTTGAATATCCATTTTTTTATTGTCTTTTTCTTGTTTTTCTTCGACTAAATAATAAGACACAAGTCCGATTAAAACGAGACCGATTGGAACGTTAATAAAGAAAATCCAGTGCCAACCAATCGTATCTACAATTACACCACCCGTTAGTGGTCCTACCACACTGGCAATTCCCCAAGCGGTACTGTTTAAGCCAAGCATCTTCGCGCGCTTTTCAGCTGAATACATATCTGCCAAAATCGTTAAGGCAACCGGCATCATCGCACCGGCTCCAATTCCTTGAATTGCCCGAGAAATAATCAAGGTTAACATGGTGTTTGAAAAACCACACATGGCTGATCCAATAATAAAAACAAGTGTTCCAAAGATAAAAATTGAGCGACGGCCAATTTTATCTGCTAATTTTCCATAAATTGGTGTAAACATCGCATTAGTTAATAAATAAATTGAAAATACCCAGTTCATAATTTCAATGCCATGTAAAGACCCTACAATCGTTGGCATCGCAGTCGTTACGATCGTCCCTTCAATCGCGGTCATAAAAGTTGCCACAAAAACGGCAATTGTCACAATCAGTACATTTGTTTCTCTCTTTTTTTCCATCTTCTCACTCTTTCTTTTTTAAACATCAAAAACGACCTCTATCAAAAGTTATCCTAATGATAGAGGTCGCCTCTTTTATTCCTTCACACTTGCGATTAAGGCATCTACCTTATCGGTTTGTTCCCATGGCAAGTCGATATCTGTACGACCAAAATGTCCATACGCCGCTGTCTGACGATAAATCGGACGACGTAAATCTAACATTTCTATGATTCCAGCAGGACGTAAGTCAAAATTCTCACGAACGGCTTTAATTAATTTCTCTTCTGAAACAGTACTTGTCCCAAAGGTGTCAACCGAAATTGAAACTGGTTGCGCTACTCCAATCGCATAAGCCAACTGAACTTCAACTTTTTTCGCTAATTTTGCAGCAACGATATTTTTTGCAATGTAACGGGCGGCATAACTGGCAGAACGATCGACTTTTGTCGCATCTTTTCCTGAAAAAGCACCCCCACCGTGACGTGCATAACCACCATATGTATCAACAATAATTTTACGGCCTGTTAAACCAGCATCTCCTTGAGGTCCGCCAATCACAAAACGACCTGTTGGATTAATGTAATATTTTGTTTCATCATCTAGTAACTCACTTGGAATAATGTGCTTAATCACCTTTTCCATTACGTCACGACGTAAGGTATCGTTATCAATCGCATCATCGTGTTGCGTACTGATCACAACGGTATCGACTCTTTTCGGTTGATTTTCTTCATCATATTCGACTGTTACTTGTGATTTTGCATCCGGACGTAAATAGGTCAACTCGCCTTGTTTCCGTAATTCAGCTAAGCGACGGACTAAACGGTGACTTAATGCAATCGGTAATGGCATCAGTTCTGGTGTTTCATCCACAGCAAAACCAAACATTAATCCTTGATCCCCGGCACCAATTTCATCTAACGCATCATTAGCCCCTTCTCGTGCTTCTAGTGCTTGATTCACTCCTTGAGCAATATCTGGTGATTGTTCATCGATTGCCACTAATACAGCCACTGTATCGCCATCAAAGCCGAATTTAGCTCGTGTATAACCAATCTCTTTGACTGTCTCACGAACAACCTTTTGAATATCCACGTAAGCTGTTGTTGATACTTCACCAAATACTAAGACCAATCCCGTTGTAACGGACGTCTCACAAGCCACACGTGCCATTGGATCCTTTTCTAATAATGCATCTAAAATCGCGTCACTAATTTGATCCGCTACTTTGTCTGGATGTCCTTCTGAAACAGATTCTGAAGTAAATAAATGTCTTTCTGTCAATTTTGATTCCCCCTGATTAATTTTCGGTTACAAGGCATCTCCACTTTGTTTACAATGAAGTGAATCCTCTCGGGAACTTGCAACGCTATGATTATAGCAAATTCTAACCGATAATGCTTGGTTTTCTGCTTATTTCTTGTAAATGTTTGTCATTGTCTTTCATTTTTAATCATTTCAATCGTTTTCCAAACAAGAAACATTTTAACTTGAACAAAACAAAATCAATTTTGCTATTTTGAACAGCTAAACTAGACGACCTGGGCGACTGAAACTTCCAATTAGACATCTACACAAAAAGCCTAAATATTTCAAAAAAGAGAGCTACTAGACAAATAGTCTAATAACTCTCTTTTTAAACATGATGATCCGTACGGGAATCGAACCCGTGATACCGCCGTGAAAGGGCGGTGTCTTAACCGCTTGACCAACGGACCTAAAACATAAAACGGAGAAGGAGGGATTTGAACCCTCGCGCCGATCACTCGACCTACACCCTTAGCAGGGGCGCCTCTTCAGCCTCTTGAGTACTTCCCCATAACCAATACAAATTGGTTTTGGTAAATGGGCCTAAATGGACTCGAACCATCGACCTCACGCTTATCAGGCGTGCGCTCTAACCAGCTGAGCTATAGGCCCTAAAAATATATTCCAAAAGCGGGTGACGAGAATCGAACTCGCGACGACAGCTTGGAAGGCTGTGGTTTTACCACTAAACTACACCCGCAATGGATAATGGCGCGAGACGGAATCGAACCGCCGACACATGGAGCTTCAATCCATTGCTCTACCAACTGAGCTACCGAGCCATTGAAAATTTAAAAAACGGTCTGGACGGGACTCGAACCCGCGACCTCCTGCGTGACAGGCAGGCATTCTAACCAACTGAACTACCAAACCATGGAACTTTTCACTGTTTAAATCGTAATAAAAACAGTAATTGCGGGAGTAGGATTTGAACCTACGACCTTCGGGTTATGAGCCCGACGAGCTACCGAACTGCTCCATCCCGCGATAAGGAATGTTTAAAACATTCAAAGGTAATAATGGTGTTACGTGAAAAAGGAGGATGAGGGATTCGAACCCCCGCACGGTTTTACCCGCCTGACGGTTTTCAAGACCGTTCCCTTCAGCCGGACTTGGGTAATCCTCCGGTATAATAAATATGACTTATTCCTACAAACCCATATATGGACCTTGTAGGACTCGAACCTACGACCGGACGGTTATGAGCCGTCTGCTCTAACCAACTGAGCTAAAGGTCCAGGCTCTAAAAAAATCGCGGCGAAGGGGATCGAACCCCCGACCTCCCGGGTATGAACCGGACGCTCTAGCCATCTGAGCTACACCGCGAAAAAATCATTTATTCAAATGATATGGAGCCTAGCGGGATCGAACCGCTGACCT